>CAVTAA010000002.1:675000-1101021 GCA_963732575.1 uncultured Bacteroidales bacterium | reverse complement strand
CTCATGCAAAATACATTTATTTCGAGGTAGAGGAACAATAACTGCTTTAAAAAATACCCATTTATAACTATTGACGGCAGTTGACTTTTGACATAACTTTGTACTGTCTTAGAAGAGTTTTTTTCATAGGTTAGGTTAGTTTAGGGTTAGTAAAGGGGTCCGCGGTCAGACGCGGGCCTTTTTTTTACCCGGATCATCCGCTTACTATTCAGAATACCAGCACAAACGTGGCCCCGTCCTTCTTTCCGGTACTCACTTCAAGGCGTCCGTGATGGAGCATCATGATCTGCTGCGACAGGCTCAGACCTATGCCCGACTTATCGGTTTTGGTCGAATAATACGGAAGGAAAATCTTTTCAATTACCTCATCACTTATTCCTGCACCGTTATCAGTGACGTATATCTGAACCTGGCCGGCATCGCTTTTACTGGCGCTGAGAGACAGCTTTGGTCCGGGAATATCCTGAATGGCTTCCAGGGCATTCTGGATAAGGTTAATAATCACTTGTTCAACCAGTTCAAGGTCAGCATCAACAGCAAGATCCGGCCGGGGTAATTTCTTTTTCAAAATGTACACCTGCCTCTTTAAACTTCGCCTGGTAAAGAACAGTTACCCGGTCAAAAAGCTCCCTGACAGAGATCCTTCTGATATTTGGCTTCGGGATCCGGGTAAGGCTTTTGGTGGCCTTGACAAAATTGATCAGCGCCTGCGTCCGTGATTCAATAATCTTCAGGCTGTGATGAATGTCTGCGGTCGTCTCCTCTCCTATCTTGTCAGGCTTCAGTACTGCACCCGATTCATCCTCCAGCATTTGGCCCGTCATACCTGCAAGATTGGTTATAGGAATAGCTGAATTTACTATCTCATGAGATATTATATTAACCAATTTCTGCCATGTGCTTATTTCTTTGCTTACCAGCTCATCTTTCTGCTGCTCAATCTTTTCTTTCTGTTCTTTCAGCTCCTTGTTCTGGCGGTCAAGTTCCCTGTTCTTGCTGTTCAGTTCCTCCTCAAAACGGAAATTAAGCGTCCGCAGATAATATATGCTGGCATTGATAAAAAGGAAAAGTGCAATCTGGGCGATTTTGTAAAAAGTGTAGAAGGTATTTATCCTGTCAACAATAGGGAAATGAGTCGTCCCGAACCAGACCATGATCTTATCAATAAATACCGTAAGGAGGAAATACAACGCAACTGAACTCCAGTAAAGGTATTTTTCATCGCGGGGACTCAGTAACACCTGTGGAATTATTGATGCAGCTATCACAAAATAAGGATAATAAGTATAGCTTTCCTCTTCCACATAACCTATCAAAGTAGGGCCAAGCAGGAAGACGACGGGTGGAAGAAAAATAAGAGATAAGCCTGCTAAGCTGTGTCAGCCCGAAACGCGCCGCCACCAGATTCAGGAAGCTCACCATCAGAAGAACCGGTATCCGCAGCGTTCCGTACGACATGTCCTCATGCATAAACTGAAGGGTAATGAAGGTCGTCAGGAACAACAAACCCATTATGATGAGGATCACGAAGTTGAGCTGATTGGTCATAACAATGCTTTTCTGACGCAGCTCTCCGGGTTTTTCTTTTATTCCCAGGTTGGAAATGTATTTCCAGATATTTTGCATGATACCTTTTGTTTTATATTGTTTTCAGTCTGACTGATCCCCAGCATTATTTTCCCTCCCCTTCGCATTATTGCGGAACCCAGCTTCAGATCCCGAAACGTGAGATCTTCCTGTACAGAGTGCTCCTTGCAATTCCCAGTTCTTCGGCTGCTTTCGAAAGGTTGCCATTGTGCCTGCTCAGCGCACCGGAGACAGCTTTCCTGTCATAATCCTCAAGACGGAATGTCGCCTCATCAGCAACTCTTGCAGATGGCATGACCCTGAATACAAAGTCATCAGGAGTAATGACCCCGCTTTTGCACAGAATTACCGCCCGTTCGATATTATGTGCCAGCTCCCTGATATTACCCGGCCAGTGATATTCTTCCAGCTTTGCTATCGTTCCTTCCCTGATCTTTATCCCCTCCTTTCCGTACTGTTCCGAAAAATGCTTCAGATAATACTCAGCAAGAAGACTGATATCCTCTCTTCTTTCTCTTAACGGCGGAAGCATTATCTCTACCGTATTGATCCGGTACAGAAGATCCTGCCTGAACTCGAATGCGTCAGCCATCTTGTACAGCGGCATGTTGGTGGCTGAGATCAACCTGACATCTGTGGCAACAGGATGATTGCTTCCGATCCTGGTCACCTCCCGGTTCTGAATTGCGGTAAGGAGCTTGGCCTGCAGAGGAAGGCTAAGGTTTCCTATCTCATCAAGGAAGAGCGTTCCACCTGTGGCAGTTTCAAATCTTCCGGCTCTCTCTTCCTTTGCATCAGTAAAGGCACCGCGGGTATGTCCGAATAACTCAGCTTCAAAAAGTGTCTCAGGAATAGAACCCAGATCTACATGTACGAAAGGTTTGTTACTCCTGAGATATTCCCTGTGCAGAGCCAGTGCTGCCAGCTCCTTGCCCGTTCCGTTCTCACCCATGATCAGGATATTGGCATCCGTGGGAGCAACGGTTTTTATTGTCTCAAGGATCTGTGCCATCACCGGCGACCGACTGATCATCTCAGGATACTTGCCTTTCCTGGTATCATCAGGTACAATACCGGGACTTTTTGTTTTACCGGAGTTCTTCAGAGCTTTAAGGTGAATCACGTTCTCAACTGAGGCAATGAGATGCTCTTTGTTCCACGGTTTTACAATGAAATCCGAAGCTCCCATCTTCATCGCCTGCACGGCAAGATTGATTTCACCGTAAGCAGTGGTTGCCAGTACACGGGCATCAGGATCAATGTGGAGTATTCTTTCAAGCCATGCCAGGCCTTCCTTCCCGGATGTATCACCTCTTGAAAAGTTCATGTCAAGTATGATCACATCGTATTTACAGAGCTTCAGAAATTCAGGTATCAATCCGGGACGTTCCAGGGTGTCGACCTTGCTCAAAAAGTCCCTTCATCACAAGCCTAGCTGTAAATAGGACATCCCTGTCATCGTCAACGACCAGAATTTTACCTGAACTGTCTGATTTCATTAAACTTAAATTAATGATCCGCGACTGACAACTACCTATATATCAGTAAAGATATGAAGTGTATCGTTACAGGTCAATGCATTGTAGCGAAACGCTACAATATTTAATTCAACCACAATTTAGTATTTTTTATAAATGACTGATTTGCTTGTTATTACAAGATCTGGCCTAAAGATTGAATTCCATTGTCTGAAAAAATCAAGACAATGGAAAGTACTCCTGACAAAAAAACCAAAAACGAGCCTGAAAACAACCGCTTCGTCTGTTCAGGCAGGAATTTCAGAATTACCGCCGGTTTTCTTTTCCTGATCGTCAGCGCTGATCTGACGGCACAGCCAGGACTAACAATGTACGCTGATGCAGGTAAAAACAATGCATCAGGACGGCCTCTTTATCAGATCAGCAGCCATGGCAACTACGAGTTCGGAAAGAACATGATCGAAACAGGTTTTCAGTTCGGCATAAAGAATGCCTGTAATTCCATTTCTCAGGATTTAATATTAATGCATCAAGAGAGCTTTCATTACAGGGGCTGCCTTTTCCATCTGCAGGGATTTTATACCTGGAAAGACTGCTCTGAGATATTATGTGAAACCAACTGGGGAGCTTTGATTGACATGAGACACAAACGGTTTGAAATGGCAATCGGAACGAATTTCAGAACCTATGCTTTTAAACCCGGTGCAATTGATGAATACGGAATAAAAAAAGATGCCGGGAAGTTTCACGAGAACTTTAACATGATGTATTCAATCGGATATTACATCAAACCCGCTGATGACCTGTGGAATGCCGGATTGGCAATAACAAACTACGACTCTTTCATAATAGAACAGGGAGTAAATCCTGCCTTACGCCTGCGTGGTTTATATAAACCGAGTTCGCAGGTATGTCTCTATACAGAAGCCTGGTACTTAACTGCCGGTTTCCTTAATATGTCAATGAATTATTTTGGATTTCTCTTTAAAACTGGAATATCATGGAACTTCTGATGAAACACAGGTGGATGCTTTTAACAGTAGCATTGGTAACCATGGCTTCATGCGAGCCTATAGACTTCTCTCTTCCCGAACCGGCAGATCTGCGGTTTGAACAGTCCAGGGAACTTGCTTGCAGAAAAATCCTCCCGTGAAATAACTGTTCAGTCTGATGATTACTCCATCCTGTTTATGGCTGACAGCCATGCAGGGACAACCAATAATCTTGACAGTGTATTCAGCATCGCTATGGCAACAGGTGTTTCAGCCGTCTGTATTGCCGGCGACCTGACCTCAGGTAATATAGATGATTATCAGGTATTTGCACAGTCCTTACCGGATAAGAGTGAAATTCCGACCTACCTGACACCGGGCAATCATGACCTGTGGTCTGATGACGGTTGGAACAAATACTTCGACCTGTTTGGCGCTTCCAGTTATTACTTCACGGTAAGAACACCTGAGGCCACTGACATGTTTATCTCGCTCGATTCAGGAACCGGCACTTTAGGCAGCAAGCAGCTTGCATGGCTCGAAGACATCCTGCAGAACCAGCGGTCTCTGTGCCGTCGTTGCATCATCTTTACTCACAACGATTTCCTCCGGGTCAGACATTCTGAGATCAGCAACCCCCTGGTCGAGGAACTGAGTTTGCTTATTGATCTGTTTACCAGAAACCATGTGGATATGCTGATTGCAGGTCACGACCATATACCCAGTGAAGAATTATTCGGAATAACTGATTATGTCATTGTCGGTGCAATAAGCGACAATGACGAAGATCCCAATTACATGAAGCTGAAAGTTGAAAACGGTAACCTCCTGAAGGAATTTGTAAACCTTTAATGATTGCACAGAACGACGTGCAACCTTCTCATAACAATATCTTAAAAAATTTTCAAAATAATTCGTATTTGTAATTAATAATATAATATATTTGTAATATATAAGTTACTTACATATACGAAATGATACAATCAGATCTCATCAAAGGCTCACTGAAGACAATAGTCCTGAAGCTGCTCGAGGAGAACGGCCGCATGTACGGCTACGAGATTACACGTAAAGTCGAAATCCTCACAGAAGGAAAAATAAGACTTACCTACGGCGCCCTCTACCCCGTTCTCCATAAGCTTGAGAACGAGGGGGTGCTGATTACCGAGACGGAGAACTTCAACAACCGTATCCGCATCTATTACAGCCTCACTGAGAAGGGCCACTCCGTCGTTGCTGAAAAGATACAGGAGTTGAAAGCATTTATTGAATCTCTTCAGAATATCGTTAACCCGCAACCCGGACTAAGCCATGCCTGAGCTGAGTTTTCAGGATATTGATCAGATAAGCAATGACGTCAGGAGACAGGAGATCACATTCTCGCATCTTGCCGATGAGCTTATTGATCATATATGCTGCGATGTTGAATACGAGATGAAGAACGGATTGGGTTTCCGTGATGCCTATCGCTCGGTAAGAGAAAAGATGGGTCACAGGAGGCTGAAGGAGATCCAGGAAGAAACACTCTTTGCAGTTGACACTAAATACAGGAATATGAAAAGAACTATGAAAATCTCAGCCATAGCAGGCACAGTCATGCTTGGCTTTGCTGCATTATTTAAAATAATGCACTGGCCGGGAGCGGGAATCCTGCTGACACTCGGCGCCTTTACCCTGGCTTTTGTTTTCATGCCCTCGGCGCTGACCGTTCTCTGGAAAGAGACCCACAGCGGCAAAAAGCTCTTTCTTTACATCTCGGCTTTCGTCACAGCCATGCTGTTCATTATCGGAGTGGCGGCCAAGGTACAGCACTGGCCACTGGCTGCCCTGATCCTGATGGTTGCATGCCTCTCAGGGATCTTTGCATTTATCCCGGCTTTGCTGGCAGCCAGGTTGAAGGACCAGGAAAACAGGTCCAAAAAACCAGTGTATATCCTTGGGGCGGCAGGACTGGTCTTTTATACACTGGCGCTCCTCTGCAAGATACAGCACTGGCCCGGAGCAAACCTGATGATGATGTGCGGGGTGATAATTATCTTCCTGGTGGTTTTTCCATGGTACACATGGCTCACATGGAAAGAAGAGAAAAATGTCAGCGCTAAATTTATCGTGATGGTTGCCGGCTCCCTGGCTATTGTGCTTCCGGGCGTCCTTCTCAACCTCAGCCTCCAGAGAAACTACGATGCAGGCTACTACATCCAACAGAAGGAACAGCAGGCTATGTTTGAATATAAATTCGTGCAAAATCAGTCATTTATAAATAACTGCAAAGATTCGACAGCATACCCAGTTCTTGCCGGGATCAACGGCAAAACGAATGACCTGTTGAAGCTCATAAATGACACGGAGGCAAAGATGATCGCCCTGGCTGAAGGAAAACCGGGGATTCCCGCTGACCTTACCTACCAGATTAAAGGAACCGAAAGCGTTCCGGAGATACAGTTTAACCTCCTGCGCGCTCCGTTTCACAATGTGCCTTTCAGGGAATTTCTCGCTGACGGATCGGGCTCCCGCACGGAACTGAACACAGCCCTTATAGAGTACTCTGATTACCTGTCCGGACTGACCCCGGGAAGCGATTTTGTAAAGTACGCAAAGCTCCTTGATCCTTCTGCTTACCTGCCGGAGTTTAATCCGGAAACTGACAGGGTATCGCTTATGACCGGACTGCACATGCTGCAGCTTATGAAAAACGGTATCCTTACAGCCGAGTCTTATGCTCTTTCAGTCGTTGCAGAACAATAACAATCAATAAAAAAGAAGATCATGAAACAGAAGATATATATTCTAGGTCTGATAACGACAGCGATAATTGTAGTTGGTGCACTTCTCAAGATAAATCACTGGCCGGGCGGAGGTCAGCTGCTAATTCTCGGAATAGCTGTGCTTGTCCTTGTTTTTATTCCCCTTGCCCTCAGAAATCATTACAGAACTGAAGGAAACAGTAAGAATCCTGCGCTTTATATTGTGACATGGCTGACTTGCTTCGTGGTGTTCGGCGGGATGCTTTTCAAGATAATGCACTGGCCCGGAGCAGCCAAAGCGCTTATGATTGCACTGCCGTTCCCGTATGTTGTTTTCCTGCCGGTCTTCCTTGCTGTTACAGCAAAGGATAAAAGCTTCAGTATTTATAATACGGTTTATGTATTGTTCCTGCTGGCCGGTATTTCGGTCTTCTCAGCCCTGCTGGCCCTGAATGTCTCGAAGGAGAAGATTGACGACAGCATGACACTGTCGCGCAACTACAACAGGCTGGAAGCAGTGCTGAATGAGCTCCCTGATCCTGATCCTCAGACGCCGCTGGCCCTGAAAATTGATGAGATACTTAATATTGTTGATGAATATCAGTCGAGGATCCTGGCTGCCGATAGGATGACAGAGGAACAATGGAACAATGACCCGTGGACCTTGCGGATCCCGCAGGCACACGATGTCTCTTCCCGGGCAGTGATCACCGAAGGAAAGGATCCGACCTTTGATGTCAGGTTACAGTCCTCCCTTGCAGATCTTAGCAATCAACTTGGAAACAATGATGAGAACAGAAGGCTGTCGGAAACTGCCCCTGCAATCTTTGACTATAAGGAGACACCTGATGATCCCCTCGGATGGACTAAGGAGAAGTTTGTAATTACTCCCCAGGTTTGGTCTCTCATTTACCTTGACGGACTTGAGACTAATCTGAAGCTGCTGAAGGCAGGATTATATTAAGTCTGAGGGTCTGAGGGTCTGAGGTCTTTTGACGGTTGTCTGTTTTCGGTATCGGTTATCTGTTGGTCAATAGTCAATGCCTATTGCCTAATGCCTGAACAAAATCATTGTCCTGTGCATCAATAATGTCTAAATTGTAGTCCTTACAAAAAAACCTAATGCTATGAAAAAGATTTTCATTATTTCCGTTTTTTGTACTATGACAGCCCTCTCTGCTGTTGCTCAGGAGGGTATGTGGTTACTGTCTCAGCTGGGACAGCTTGATCTTGCTGAGAAAGGACTGCAGATCCCTGTGGAAAAAATCTACAGTCCTGACAAGCCCTGCCTTGCCAATGCCATCCTCCAGCTCGGAGGAGGCTCTGCTTCATTTGTATCGCCGGAAGGATTGGTCGTCACCAATCACCATGTGGCCTATAGAGCGCTTCAGCGCGCATCAAGCGTCAGCAGCGATTACCTTGTCAATGGCTTTCTGGCTAAGGATCGCTCTGCTGAAATAAGCGCCCCGGGATACCAGGCCTTGATCATGCTTAAGATGAATGATGTGACTGAAGAGGTCCTCGCGGCAGCAAAAGGCATCACTGACCCTGTCGAAAAAAGCAAAATGATAAATGAGAAGATTGCTGCCATGACCGAAGCAGTGAAAGAAAAGGAAAGTGATCAGGAGGCTGACGTAGTCTCACTTTTTGAAGGCAGACAATATATAATGCATACATATAAGGTTTTCAAAGACATACGTATTGTTTATGCACCTCCCCTTTCCATTGGAAACTATGGGGGCGAGACCGATAACTGGATGTGGCCGAGGCATACGGGCGACTTCTCATTCATGAGAGTGTATGTCAGTCCTGAAGGCGAAGGTACGGAATACAACGCCTCGAACGTTCCTTACAAACCGGAGGTATGGCTGAAGGTCTCGAAGGGAGACCTTGACGAGGGAGACTTCAATTTTATTATTGGCTACCCGGGTCAGACTACACGATACCGTTCATCTAACTCTGTCGGCTGGAACCTGCAAAAGAACTATCCTTTCTCTGTCAGCAATTTCAAAGAGATAATTGATCTCTGCGAAGGGCTCACCAAAGATGATCCTGCCGGCAAGCTTAAGGTCGCAAGTCTTGAGAAGGGCCTGGCAAATGCAATGAAGAACTACCAGGGTAACATCGAAGGCATGACAAAAACCGGTTTCCTGCAGAAAAAGCTCGACTTTGAAAAAGAGTTCCTGACCTGGGCAAACAGTACTCCTGATAGAAAAGCAAAATATGCTGATATCCTTGCAAAGGAAAAAGCACAGTATGACATCCTCGAAAAGACAAAAGACAGAGATAATGTCCTCGGTATTCTGCAGGGCCTTTCCGGCACCATGTATGGTGTGGCAGCTCAGGTTTATGGCCTGGCGAGGGAACTGGAGAAACCTGAAGAAGAGAGACAGCCCGGACTGACGCAGGATGCTCTTGATGAATTTGCCGAGGGATTGACTTTTGCATTTAACGACTACTATGAGCCTGTTGACAAGGCGATGCTGCTGAGAGTGCTTAAGATGGCAGAGGCGCTTCCTGCGGACCAGCGTATAGCCGGGCTGGAGTATATTTTTACCGGTTCAGGAACGACGCCGGAACAGTGGGTTGAGAAGGCTTACAGCACTTCAAAGCTGAAAGATATTGAGTTTGCAAAGAACCTTATCGGTAAGCCATCATCAGAGCTTGTCAAACTTGAAGATCCTTTTATCGGTATCGCAGCCGGAATTTATGATGCTTCGGAAGAGTCTGCGAAGATATCCCGGGCCTTTGGCGCCAATGTCACTGCGCTTAGAAAAGAGTATATTGAAGCCCTGTATGAATGGAAGGGATCAGCCCTCTATCCGGATGCAAGCGGCACCATCAGGTTTACCTGGGGACCAATAAAGGGTTACAAGCCTGCTGATGCAGTCTGGTACGAGCCTTTCACTTCGCTGAAGGGTGTTGTCGACAAGAACACCGGCGCGGAGCCCTTTGATGCTCCGGCAGGTCTGGTAAAGCTCGAGGAAGGTAAAGATTATGGCCGGTGGACTGATCCCGAGCTGACAGATGTACCTGTAGCCTTTCCTGAACCAGTGTGATATCACCGGAGGCAATAGCGGCAGTCCTGTGATGAATGCAAAGGGTGAGATCATAGGCATTGCATTCGACGGCAACTGGGAAGCCATGACCAGCGACTGGCAGTATGACTATGCCATGCAGAGGTGCATAGCGGTCGATTTCAGGTATGTACTATTTGTCACTGAAAAATTCGGTAATGCCGGTTTTCTCCTGAAGGAGATGGGGGTGCTTTGATCTGGTCTGAAGTCTGAGGTCTGAGGTCTTGGCGAGTCTACGCAGTCTTGCGATCCGCAGTCTGCGCATGCAGGGTCAGGAGAATTTGCGATTTATGATTTTCGAATTAGCTGACTATCAAATTCTTAATTCTTAATTCTTAATTCTTAATTTCCCTGCTGCCTATTGCCTGACAGGTAGCTAATTATTTCCATAATAGAAACAAATTACGTATATTTGTATATATTATTACATATATTACGCCATTATATGAAATCGCGTTCCATAAAATCGGTATTAATAGCCAGGCAGAGCACACCTGACGGAAGGCTGATTATTATCACAGGGGCACGTCAGACCGGTAAGACCACACTGGTAAAGAAGAGCTTTTCTGACAGGAAATATATAGCCGTTGATGACCCGGTTCTTCGAACCGCCTACACCTCATTAACAGCTTCACAATGGTATAAACAGTATCCTGATGCAATACTGGATGAAGTGCAGAAAGCACCGTCGCTGATTGAAACAGTCAAGGCAGTCTATGATGAATATCCTGATAGCCGGTACCTCCTTACCGGATCAAGTCAGCTGCTATTGCTCAACAAGGTGAAGGAAAGCCTTGCAGGCAGATGTATTATATTTGAACTGTTCCCTTTAACGATACCCGAGATAATGACTGACAAATGGGATGATGTCAGATCCTCATGGTTTCAGGATTTCTTAAGAACGGGAACCATGCAGTCATTTTCACCATCATTCCTGCTTGAACCTGATCATGCCTCAAGAGAAGCTGCGTTTCGTTATTATCTGACAAACGGGGGATATCCTGCTCTTGTCAGGAATGATATGACAGACGAAGACAGAAATGACTGGCTCATTAATTATGTCCGGACATATCTTGAGCGTGATGTGAGAGACCTGGCTGATTTCCGATCGCTTGAGCCATTTGTAAAAGTACAGAGGATGACTGCACTGTTGACCGGGTCATTGCTGAATTTCTCTGAGCTCGCCAGGGAGGCTGGTGTTACCACTCACACTGCAAGAAGATTTATTAATTATCTCGAGATAAGCTACCAGGCTATCCTGCTTCAGCCCTGGAGCCGAAACGAACTTAAGAGGCTGGTGAAGAGTCCGAAGCTGCACTATCTCGATCCGGGAGTGCAAAAAGCTGTCATCCGGAAGACTGGGGACCCAGCCGGTAATGAGTTTGAGAGCGCTGTCATCGCTGAGATCTATAAACAGGCTATGAATATTCAGTTCAGGGGGTCTTTTTATCATTTGCGTACTGTCGATGGCAGGGAGACCGACCTCCTGATAGAAACTGAAAAGGGATACTATGCATTTGAGATAAAACAAGCCGGCAGGGTGGATCGCGCTGATGCCCGCCATCTGTCCGGACTGGCTTCAATACTTGATAAGCCATTGCTGACATCATTCCTTCTCAGCAATGATCCGGGGGTAAGGATGATAACGGACAATACCCTTGCAATTCCCGCGGCGATGTTTCTGAGCTGATTATCAGACTGTCGCTTCTCTATTGCCTAATTTGTATTACTTTTGCGTCTTCTTAATGACTATTAAATTTCACCGTACATAAATGATATTTGACGATTTGGATCTGGATCCGGAGCTGCTGGAATCAATCAACTATATGGGTTTCCGCGAGACCACTCCCATTCAGGAAAAGGCAATCCCGGTCATCCTTGAGGGTCACGACCTCATAGGCTGTGCACAGACAGGCACAGGCAAGACTGCCGCCTACCTGCTGCCTATAATGAACAGTATTATTGATTATCGCCCCAGCCATACACATACGCTCGTCCTCGTCCCCACACGCGAGTTGGCCATACAGATCGACCAGCAGATACAGGGACTGGCTTATACACTGAACATAACATCCCTGGCTGTCTACGGCGGCGGCGACGGCAGCAGCTGGGACCAGGAGAGGCAAGCCCTGTCGAAGGGAGCCGATATTATCGTGGCCACCCCTGGCAGGCTCATCTCCCATCTTAACCTCGGATACGTGAAATTCGACAAGATAGAGGTCCTTGTGCTCGACGAGGCCGACCGTATGCTTGATATAGGGTTCTACGACGATATCGTACACATTATTTCATACGTCCCGAAAAAGCGCCAGACACTTATGTTCAGTGCCACCATGCCCCCTGAGATAAGGTCGCTGTCGAAGCACATAATGAACAGCCCGGTGGAGATTGCCCTTGAGATGTCGAAGCCCGTCGAGGGAGTCATACAGGCTGTCTACATGTGTGGCGACAGCCAGAAAATACCGCTGATAAACAGCCTCCTCGCCGACAATCCTGAATATAACAGCATCCTGATATTCAGCTCCACCAAGAAGAAGGTGAGTGAGATAGTACGAGGACTGCGGTCGAAGAATTATAATGTTGAAGGCATCTCCTCTGATCTCGAGCAGAAAGAGAGAGAGAATACGCTTTTGCGGTTCCGGTCGCGCAAGACCAGAGTGCTGGTGGCTACCGACGTGCTGAGCCGAGGGATCGATATCAAGGATATCAACCTGGTAATCAATTTTGATACCCCGTCAGACGCGGAGGATTATGTGCACCGTATCGGCCGCACTGCCCGCGCCGAAGCCACCGGAGTGGCAATAACACTCGTCAACAGGATGGATATACCCAAGATGCAGCGGATAGAAAAATTAATCGGATACGAGGTTTTTAAGGCGCCGCTGCCGGGGTTCATCGCCGAGGCACATGACAAAGCTCCCACGCGCCGTCCCTCCTCCGGCAGATCTGGCAGGAGCGGCTTCAGGAGCAGAAAGAGCTGATTACTACTCCTGATAACAAAAAACGATATCTAATCATGTCGGAGCGGATCGGCAGATCGTCTGGCTGAGCAGCTGTTAAAAGGACCTTATATCTCGATGTTACTCAGTTCTTTGGTGACCTTAAAACTGTACTCCGGATATTCATAGATGGGCACGCGCGGTTCTGTCTGACCGATGCTGTAACCGAACAGCCCGTCATAGTTCCCTGTTTCCTCGCCCAGTTCCTCGAGCTGACGGAGGTACTCATGGATTGACTTCGATTCGATGATTATCATCTTTCCCATCTTGTTGATGATGGGGCTGTGTGACCTGGTGATATCATGATCGAACTGCAGTATGCGCCTGCCGTACCTGGTGATGCCCACCACGCGGAACGTAAGGCTCTTGCCCACCCCCGGCAGGTTCAGAACATTCCTGTCGGTGGCCAGGAAGGGCAACCCTGCAAAACGGCGCAGCGCGCTGATACTGTCAACAATGTTTTCAGCGTTCTCCGGGAACTGGCGTATTGCCTGGTAATGCGCGGGATCGATCCTTCCGATGATCTTCTCCTCGAGCTGCTCCTGCACCACCCTCGCATTGGGTGCAAAATTAAAATTGTTTTCCATGTAACCCTTTACCGTGAAGGTATAGTACGGCAGGATCCCTGCATCATTGAGCACCTGCCGCAGTTTGGCAGTGTGCCCCCTGCGCGATGCTGCCGTGGTGAAGACAAGCTGGTTCGTAATAAGCCATCCGGCGCCGATGAGCTTCTGTGCCGCCAGCGCTGACTCAGGGGTGACCTCCATGGGCGACTCCACATGCGTCTGTATTAAAAACTGTGTGATGCCAATCTCCTGCGCTTTCTTTTTGAAATCACCGAGTATTTGAGCCAGCTCAGGCGTCACCCTCTGCGGCAGGTAGGTAACCATCCTCGTTCCGAGCCTGACCCTCTGTATCTCCGCCATCTTCTCGCCGTCAGCCTTCTTCTTATTCTTCTCGCGCTTGTTCCGCGCCATCTCATACACGGCATCCAGCATATCCTTCAGGCTCCTGTCAGAGGTCATCAGGGCATCGCCGCCGGTGATCAGGATATCCCTCAGCTGCGTGTCATTCTCGAAATACTCCAGCAGCTTCTTCTGTTTCTCCGGCCACGTTTCTTCCGGCTTGAGCTTCTCAAGATCGAAGTTCAGGTGCCCGCTCTGAAAATCATACATGCGCTGACAGGGGGAACAGAGCCCCCCGCATGCCCTGCCCATAGTGTCAGGGATGAGAATTGCCACCTCCGGATACCTCCGATGGATGTTGTGGTAAGACGGAAGAAGCCATCCTGCCGCATTGGGCTTCCCCGGGACGACCTTGTCTTCTTTCTCCCAGGCGACGATGTGCCCGAACTCCTCCACCAGCTGCCGGCTGTAAACGATATAATGCCTGATGGCAAGATCCGCTCCAATGGCAAAATAGGGAACACGTACATGCAGCAGCGACAGATAATAGGGATTCACGAAGAACGGGATGCCCGCCTTCTCCGCATCATAAAGGATCTTCATGGTGTCCGGATCAAGCGAGTGACCAAGCATCTCATTCAGCAGATCCGGAGAACGGATGGCAAAGTGCAGGTGGAATTTATAACTGTCCCACCACTCGTTTACCGCCTTCAGCTTCTCATCTTGTGTCATCCCCTCCTGGAAGGTATATTTCTGATCTCTTATCTCACCCGAATCGATCTTCTCTATCAAAAGTTTAATGATCCTTTCCCTGTTCTCCTTCCTCAGCTCCACAATCCGCGGATCCAGTCCCGATGAGTACATGTCCATCCATTTTTCAACGGTATCCCTGTCAGGTATGACCTGGTTACTGTCGCCCCTCAACTGCCTGAATAGCTGTATCATATCAATGAAGAACTCCGGCTTGGCCCCTCCCGTTCCCTTGATCACGGCAAGCCATATCAGCCTGACGGGATTGCTGACCGCGATTTCACCCCGCAGGTTGGGATCAGGATACTCGATCCCTGCATGATCAATGTAGTCAAGTATCCTTATGATCGCATAATCATTCCATGAGAGTTTTTCAAAATTTTCCAGTTTGGTGACCTGATCCGACTGAAACCTGAATGCATCTTTCCGACTGCTGTAATCCGAATGGATCCAGTTTTTCACTCCCAGCTGGGCTTCTACTTCGTTCTTTGACTCCCTCATGATGGTCTCGAGCATGGGGTTTTCCCTCAGCAGTACCCTGAGGAGGCGGTGTGAGCGTACACTGATGGCAATTCTGTCAAGCTTTTCGTTTTCTGTCATGATGATTCTCGTTTTCAGTGACCGATCTTACAAAATACGAAAAAAAAGTGCAACTATCTCCCTGGATGCTGAATATATCAACCCGGGCCTCATGATCTTTCACCCTGCTGCCTGCTACCTCTTTCCACCCCGCTTCCTTTCAGACTTTCGACCTTCAGACATTCGACCTTCAGACAATCCATACCACATCATTCATCTTATAACTTTAAGTCTCTCTCACTCATTTTATGGGGATTTGCGATAGTTTGGCATGCCCTCTGCTCCATAGCAATAAAATTTTTGCCCAATATCTCAATTTTTTAATATATTTGTTCTTAAGTCCCTGATTGATAAACATAATACGGGAATATGTGTTCTATTATATGAACAAACTAAAATTAAGCCCTATGAAAACGAAAATTACATTGTTCCTTGCAGCAGTTATTCTGCTTACCGGATGCGATCTTTTCAAGGATGCAGCAGAAATAACTATCACAACTGACTTAACAGCAGATATCCCTGTGGTTGTAGGCATAGAAAAGTCTGCTGACCTTATCTCTGAAGCAACAGCAGTAAACTTTTCCGGAACTGCTACGCTATCACTCGCAGATAATTCTGATGTTGAGGATTACCTGGAAAAGATCAGGGAAGTAGACCTGAAATCCGTTGTGATTACTGTTAACGGATTAAGTGCCGGTCAGACCATAAACTCAATTACAGTGGCCGTAACAGGAAGCGGTGAACTTGGAACACAAACGAACATTACCTCCACCAGTAATTCCTTTACTCCTGTGGTGAATGCCACCGTGTACAGCAAAGCTGAAGCAGCTCTTTTGGCTAACAAGGAAATAACAGTTACAGCTACCGGAAGTGCCAGCGGACCCATGGCTTTTACTGTACACCTTAATTTTGATACCGCCATCGTCGCCGGAGCCCTCGATTAGCAGTCGCTGCCATACTTTTTCCTGTTTACTTTCCTGAGGCCGGACCTCTCAGTCTGTTTGTTTCGACAAGTAGTCTATGATCTTATATAGTTGACCTTTCAGGCCGATAAGATCATTTACACTCATTGATGCTGCAGCCAGACCCTTACTCAGTTTCCCGGGTATATCAGCTGCCCTCGACTGCAGCTTCTTTCCGTTTGCGGTGAGGGCAATGATCACTTTCCTCTCATCCTCATCCGAGCGCCGCCGGGTAACGAGACCCTGTGCCTCAAGCCTTTTCAGCAGCGGCGTTGTGGTGTTGGTGTTGAGGAAAAGTTTCCGGGATATTTCATTGACAGTCAACTCATCATTCTCCCATAACACGAGTAAAACCAGGTACTGCGGGTATGTGATCCCGATCTCGTCGAGGTAAGGCTGATATATCCTGGTAATGAGCCTTGAGGCTGCATATACCGGGAAGCATAGCTGGTTTTCCAGTTTTAACTGTTCCCTGATCATGATTCCGCTGTTTAATTAAACATTTTTTCTTGCAGATAGGCATCTATTTTGCCCGGTTCGGTTGACGGTGAAAAGCGTTTTACCGGCTTACCTTCGGAATCGATGAGGAACTTGGTGAAATTCCACTTGATCCTGCTGCTGAGAAAGCCCGGCAATTCGCTCTTAAGATACTTGTAAAGCGGGTGAGCATCACTACCGTTGACGTCTATTTTTGAGAACATTGGAAAGGTCACACCATAGTTCACAAGACAACCTTCCGCGATCTCCTTTTCATCACCAGGCTCCTGGTTCGCAAACTGGTTACAGGGAAAACCAAGGATCACCAGCCCCTTGTCGCTGTATTTCCTGTACAGGTCTTCAAGCCCTTCGAACTGCGGGGTCAATCCGCATTTGCTTGCTGTATTTACCACCAGTACTGTCTTCCCCTTATATGCCTCCATACTGATCTCTTTTCCCCCGAGGGATTTCGCTTTAAAATCGTAGAATGATGCCTTCATAGTATTTCTGTATTAATGTATCGTTTATGATTTAATCTTTCGCGATACAAATATACAACAAATATTTATATCGCAAGCGATATTTCATTTTTTTCAACTTTTTTTTTGGCGAAGGCAGATTACAAGTCCCAGGGGAATCTTTCAACAAGTTATCCAATCTGTATATCACATCCCGGTAATAAGTTAATTTTGCTTTTGACTGATAAGAATATGCATTGAAAAAAGACGGTTTGTTCCCGGCGATAAAAAAATACTTCCTGCTCTTCCCGTTGTTGATGCTGTTTACTCCGGTCAGCGTCTTATCTCAGGATACAACAAGGGTCAGGTCTGAATATCTGCCCAGGATATTTGGCATCCTGAAAACAAAAGTCGAGCATGACCTCGACAATTCACTGATGCGTTTCGAAGTAAGGAATGCCAGGTTCGGCGCAGTAGGGAAGATCAATAATTATATGGGATACAAGATTGAGATCGATCTCTCCGACGAGGGCCAGATAAGAATGCTGGATGCATATGTAAAATTCACTCCGGTAAAGGATCTGAGTTTTTATATGGGACAGAGAAAGATACCCTTCAGCACGGATTACATGCGTAACCCTGCTGAGAATATCTTTGCAAACCGTTCATTCCTAGCAAAATATATCAATGACGGTTTGCGTGACATCGGGTTCTATGCTGAATATAAAATACCTGTAAGCCTCCCCGTAAACCTGGTGGTCGGAGCCGTGAACGGCACCGGAAACAATAATCCGGAATGGATTGAAAAGCCAAACCTGGTCAGCCGGTTAACCGTAGGTCCTGACAACGGCTTCAGGGCAACAGGAAACATTTATGTCGGCGAAAACCTTTACCGGGAAGATCTTGTAATGGTAGGGGGAGAACTGAGACATACAATCGGATCATGGTTCATAGAATGTGAATATATCAGCAGAAATTACACGGACACTCTGTCTGTCAGGCAGAAGGAAGATGGATTTTACATCCATTCATATTATAATTTCACCCCGAAGAGTAAAATAATATACATGATATCTCCCACTGCAAGGTATGATTTCATTGGCAGCTCTGTATTTGAAAACAGGATTGATGTAAGCAGGCTTACACTAGGAATTAATGTCGGTTTTGATACAAAACAGTTCTATTCCGAAATCAGGTTCAATTACGAAAATTATTTTGCCAGCGTCCTCCCGATCCATACAGATAAGCTAACCCTGGAGTTTATAGCCAGGTTCTGAGGACTGAAAGTCCTTAAAGTATAAAGTCTGTCCGGGTGCTACCAGGTATAACGTACACCTAATGCCACTCCCCATCCAAATCCGGAATGATCACCGATAAAATCCCACATTGGACGAACATCCAGACTTAACAGGATAGGAGCACCGAGAGTGTTAAAATCGTACTCCAGGCCAACCTGACCACCTATGGCAACGTTAAAGTAGTCATCAGAAGTCATCGTAGGAATAATATCCAATACCTGCCCCCGGACCGATATACCAGTTTAGACCTTCGGTTATGTTCCAGTCCCAATGATAAATACCGGCCAGAAAAAATCTGCTGTGATGAGAATTGCCACCAAAACCCAGATCAAGTTCCAGCCTGTTAACGTCGTTAAAACCTTTCTGATAAGACAGTTCTACTCCGTTGATATCACCATTGCCGCCAACGCGTATACCTATGGCATGTGGATTTACCTGAGCATTAACTGCATAGCTCAGACAAAAAATTACCAATGTAAAAATTAAGCTCTTTTTCATAGTTGCATGAATAAAATTATACCACTGTTTGTTATACCTTGTTGCATGACAAAGCCTGGTTACCTGCAAATATGCAAATCTTAATTTAAAGATCTATTACACAATTGCCAGGTTAAGTTACATAATTCACATGATCGTTTAACAGTACCGCAGCATGATTATCTCAAGCCAGAGCTACACCAGGCAACCTATATGCTTCCTGCCATCCGACGCTCCCTGAAAGTGATGAGCATCCCCCTCTTCTCATCATACAGCCTGAGCATCAGCGACTCGAAAGCCGACCAGAAAGTGACAGGCTTGACCTGGCTGAGCGCCGGGTTCTCATTATTGCACCTCTTCAGTTTATAATTGGGAATGAGAGGACTGAGGTGGTGGATATGATGATATCCTATGTTACCCGTAAACCAATTGAGTACCGCCGGCAGCTTGAAGAACGAGCTTCCGTCGAGGGCCATTGTCTTGTAATCCCATGACGATGAATTACTCCATTTGACATGCCTGTACTGGTGCTGCACGTAGAAGAGCCATACCCCGTGCACTGTTGCAAGATATAATACCGGAAGCTGTATCATCAGGTATGCCTTCCATCCAATGGCCATTATCATTGAAGCCACAAGAACGGCCAGGGCCAGGTTGGTCAGCTGAACATACATATGCTCCTTTACTGACATGTACTTCTTTGGCAGGCGGTAGAGCACAACAAAAAGAAGCATCGGTGCAATGCCAATGAGAAATACAGGATGACGGTAGAGACGGTAGACAAAACGCTGCCAGCTGTTCTTTTTTTGATACTCTTCAACCGTCAGGGTCATCACGTCCCCGGTCCCCCTCTTCTCCAGGTTGCCCACTGTCTGGTGGTGAATGTGATGATCACGGTGCCAGCGATGGTATGGAGTGAATACAAGCAGTCCGGTAATCACACCAACGATTGAGCTCATCCGTTTCGACCTTAAAAATGATCCGTGACCGCAGTCGTGGAAGATTATGAAGGTCCTGACCAGGAATCCTGCAGCGGGCACTGACAGTACCAGTGTAAGCCAGTATGAAATCTTCAGCGACCAGATCATCAATCCCCACATCAGCAGGTATGCTCCCACCGAATTTATTATCTGCCACCAGCTCCTGAGATTATCAGGTTTGTTGTACCTTGATATAATCTCCATCCATTCGGGTCTTCCTCCCTTTTTCTTCACCGTCTCCATTAATCCCTCCGAAATCACAAATGCGAGCCTTTAGCGACAAGACACTGGAAATCAGACCGCAAAATTAGGAAAAAATGGTCTGAAATTCAAATGATCTTTTAGCTCCGGAATGCTTCTCACCTCAAACTGAAACTCCTGCCTGCTACTAATTGCCTACTGCCTCAATTATAGTATCTTGCACGCCAAAGAATAGCCATGAAAGCATACTACTCAACCGCCTACGGAGGATCTGAAATCATCAACATACGGAGATCTGCCTGACCCTACTACGGGTCCAGGGCAGGTACTCGTCGAAGTAAAAGCAGTCTCAATTAACCCGGTCGACTGGAAAATAAAGCAGGGTGACGCAAAGCTGGTGACCGGCTTCAGGTTCCCTCGCATCTTCGGTGCCGACTTTGCCGGTATCGTCAGGGAAGCGTGTGAAAAAGTCACTGGATTCAAGACGGGCGACAGGGTTTACGGATCAAGGTCTGCAGTCTTCAACAGGCACGGTGCGCTGGCAGAACTGAGGGCAGTGGATCAGGAAGATGTCAGGCCAATCCCTGCAGGGATGTCGTTTGAAGAGGCTGCCTCCCTGCCTGTTGCTGCCCTCACGGCGCTGAACGGACTGAGAAAATGCGGAGTCAGGGCAGGTTCGCAGGTGCTCATCAACGGCGCAACAGGCGGAGTGGGCCATTTTGCCGTACAGATAGCCAGAGCCAGGGGTGCAGTTGTCACTGCAACATGCAGTGCCGGAAACAGAGAGCTTGCCAGGCAGCTGGGTGCAGATGATGTTATGGGCTACAGTCCGGAGGAGCTTGCTGCAACAGATAAAAAGTTTGATGCAGTCTTTGATGCATACGGCAAGATGGCGTTCAGACATGCCTGTCATCTGCTGAAACCCAAAGGGACTTATGCTTCAACATTATTCATACCGCCCCCGTATTTATCGATGATACTTGTCCGGCTGGTCTTTGGCAAAAAACTGAAAACAGCAAACATGAGGAGACATCCCGAAGACTGGAAGGAGATAGAGCTTCTTTTCGCCGAAGGCAAGCTTAAGCCACTGTTAGAGAACGTATTTCCTCTTGAAAAGGCTGCTGATGCTTTTGAGCTCGCGGAGAAAGGCAAGCCGCGGGGTAAGATCGTGGTCACCGTATAGCTGATTCAACCGGTCTTTACCGCACTTCAATAACATATCATACATCTTACAACAAACATCCGCTCAGCCACAATTAATGAGGCTCTGAGACGGTTTGGCACACCCTTTGCACTTATACCTGTGAAGAGCAAATCTTCATAATACTTAAAGAGATGAAAAACTTAATTATCACATCGATCCTCGCAGTCCTGATAGCTTCAGCGACGACAGTCAGGGCACAGGACTATCCTGAGGAATACCTGGGTCTGCCGGGTGACAACCTTAACCTCTACGCGGTCATGGACCTGTTCCGTAACTCCGAAACGCTTGAAGGCTTTGAGAGAAGTCTCAACGACCCGAAGTCAAGGATCAACAACCTTGACCTCAACCGTGATAATCTGGTTGACTACATCACTGTCTCCGATTATAAGGACGGCAGGATCCACACCATAGTGCTGCGGGCCGTTCTCGGCCGCAAAGAGTTCCAGGATGTGGCGGTGATAACCGTCGAAAAACTCCGCAGGAATAAGATCATGATACAACTCATAGGTGATGAAACACTTTACGGAAGAAACTATATAATTGAACCTGTTTATACTAATAAACTTAAACCCGGATACTACGGTGATCCGGTATACTACGGCAATGTGACCGTGATCAACAATTATTATTATGACATCTTCGACTGGCCGGTTGTAGTGTACATCTATGACCCTCATTACGGCGGATGGCACTCTTCATGGTACTGGGGCTACTACCCCGCCTACTGGGATCCCTGGAGGCCCTATTACTGGGACTACTACTACGGATACCATTCGGGATGGCACAATCACTACT
Organism: uncultured Bacteroidales bacterium; assembly: GCA_963732575.1. Lineage (GTDB taxonomy): Bacteria > Bacteroidota > Bacteroidia > Bacteroidales > VadinHA17 > SR-FBR-E99. The sequence continues at coordinate 1,079,058 of CAVTAA010000002.1, read as the reverse complement.
ACGAGTACTACCACCACTGTGACTACCCGAGGTACAAAGGTTACAACGATTTCTACTACCACGGCATACGCCAGCAGTCGGATCAGGTGCATCACCGGATCGCCGCAGGCAACTACACTGAGACCTACTCGCGTCCCGAACAGCGGAGAGAAGGTGCGGCTCTCTACACCAGCACTGTTGAGACCAGGAACAGCGAAAACCGCAGGGCTGTCGCCACAGCGCCTAACAGGACAGCAGCCGCTGACGCCACAGCTCCCGGCAGAACTGCAGCAGCTACAGCGAATACTGAAGGAAGGAGAGGTTCCGCATCCGCTGCTACCGGAAAATCTGCCGCCACAGCGACAGAAAGAAGGGAGGCCCCACAGTCTGCTTCTGCCGAAAACTCCAGGGTTGAAAGCGGAACGAATGAGAACAGGGAAGCTTCCGGCAGGGATATCGAAAGAAGGACTGCAGAGAGCAGAACCACAGAGACAAGGAATACTGAAGTAAAAGCTGCTGAAGCAAGAGCTGATGAGGACAGGGAATCTCAGAGCAGGGCCGCTGAAGCAAGAGCTGCCGAAGCAAGGGAAGCTCAGAGCAGGGCCGCTGAGGCAAGAGCTGCTGAAGCAAGAGAAGCTCAGAGCAGAGCTGCTGAAGCAAGAGCTGCCGAAGCAAGGGAAGCTCAGAGCAGGGCTGCTGAGGCAAGAGCTGCAGAAGCAAGGGAAGCTCAGAGCAGGGCCGCTGAGGCAAGAGCTGCTGAAGCAAGAGAAGCTCAGAGCAGAGCCGCTGAAGCAAGAGCTGCCGAAGCACGGGAAGCTCAGAGCAGGGCTGCTGAAGCAAAAAGAACCGAAGCCGCTCAGGCAAAAAGCACCTCTTCAGAATCTGATACAGGCAGACGCACCCCCAGATAACCCTTAAAAAAGGCAAAATACAAATCCCGCTTGATCGCTGATCAGCGGGATTTTATTTATCTTCATAGCCTGAGCAAAATGATCTTTAACTACTAAAAATCAGGATTATGAAAACCAAAACCATTCTTCTTCTTTTTGTGCTTTTAACAGCTTCTGCTCAATTCATTGGCGCACAGTCACCGGGTAACCCTGTCACTGACCAGCTTCTGTCTGCCTGGTCACCAAGGAATTTCACCACTGAACCTGTTACTGATCAGCAGATCGACCTTATACTCAAATGCGGCATCAAGGCGCCCAGCGGAAGGAATAACCAGCCCTGGCGGTTCACTGTGGTCAGGGATGAAGCCGCCATGAAGGAGGTTATCGGTAATGTTGATGCAGGCAACGTTCTGATCATTGTATCAGGACTGGAATCCGAAGGAGGGAAAACACCTGATTTCGACTGCGGACTTGCCACACAGAACATGTTCATTGCTGCCTCATCTCTTGGACTGGGTGCAAGGATCTACGGTGGTCCCATCGCCAGTGCTGTCAGCAAGCGTGACATGCTGCAGATCCCTGCCGGTTATAAGCCTGTTATCATCCTGCGTGTCGGCAATATCGGTAAGAGCGTCGACGCCGTCTCCGGTGCCTCGACACGGAAGCCGCAGGAGGAGATTGTCAATTACACAAAGTAGCTCCGCCAACAGCAGATATTTGGATTTGCAGGCCTTTAGTACTGCAATCGTGCAATCTTGCAATCCTGCAATCGTGAAGTCGTGCAATTGAATCTGATTTCTTAATTCGCCTGTTCTATTGTTCGTTTGTTCAATCGCACAATCGCAAAGTCGCTCCATCGCTCAGTCGCTCACCAGCACGCCGCCACCACAAATACCCCACCTCCGCTGATCTTTTCAGCCATCACCTTCAGGCCTGCCGCCGCGGCAAAGTACCGGATACCACCCTTTTGCATGTAAATCCTGAAATTGCGCAGATGGTCGCCCCCTGCCACATGTTCCATGCCATATGCTATTGCCTTAGGCAATCCTATCTGCATCGGGCAGGTATAATCGGCAATAATAACCTTCACGGGCAATACGATGCATCTCTGACAGTATCTTTACCGCAAGGGCAGCATTAAACTGGTGTATCGCCATGGATGTGACGGCAACATCAAATTCATTGTCCCGATAGCACGACAGGTCTGACGCATCATGCACCTCGAAGAGAGTGTTGGCGATTCCTTTGCGCCGGGATGTGCGCCTTGCAGCGGCGATGTTGTCCGCAGAGAGATCTATGCCGGTGACGTGTGCAGCTTTTTTTGCCAGTGCCAGAGCCAGGGCTCCCGTGCCGCAGGCTATGTCAAGCACCCTGTCTGAGGCCTTCGAATGCTCTGTCACACTCTTCCGAAGTCCTGACAGAAGCGGATCGATGACCATCTGGTAGAAGAGGGTATTAAGAGAGAGGTACATAACTGAATATTTCAAGAGTTTCCAATGTTTCAAAGTTATACATTACATTGTCAGTTTTATGAACCGTTCCCCCACAATTGCCTGATGCCTCGAGCCAGTTGCCTGAAAAGAAATAATACCCCTCCTCCCGCCGTTATCAGATTGATGATTAAACTATCTGCTAAATCCGAAAAGACATTCCTGATTTTGTTAATTACAGCATGTCAGCTGTTTACAACATATTGCTCCAGGCATATTTATCCTGAACCGGCGTATAGTAACATCAACAATCAGGCTGATAAGCAAAAGATGGAAGATTTCCTGAGTGCAGGCACCGGAAAGGCAATCGATACTCACAATGTCACTCCCGAGGAGATCATCAAAACTGCCCGGCAGTACCTTGGCGTGCCTCATTGCATGGGCGGAACGACAGCGAAATGCATGGACTGTTCCGGACTGCTGGTTGCGGTTTTTGCCGGTCATGGCATTCAGCTTCCGCATAACTCTGAAGAGCAGGCCAGGTATGGCAAGATAATTACTGGAACAGAGAACCTGAGGAAAGGCGACCTGGTCTTTTTTATCAGGTCATATAAAACCAGTTATTTCATCACCCATTCGGGCATTTATCTGGGTAATAACGAGTTTATCCACACCTCTTCCAGTGACGGCGTAACAATCACCCCACTGGATGATCCATGGTGGAGCGATAGGTATCTTTTCGGAACAAGAATACTCGAATGATTATAATAGTTAATAAATACTAAAGACCTGACGGCATGATGTCTTCGGTCCTCAGTCGCATGTCGCTAATCGCAAGTCGCAAATCCGACTTCGCCAAGGCTTCGTCGGACACAGTCGCAATTCGCAAATCCTCAAAATCAAGCTTCTTCAATAACCTTCCAGCCCATTGCATCAGCAAGAGCAAATACCGGTTCCTTCAGATCTCCGTAAAAGGTCACCCTGTGCCATCCCCACTTGCTCCATTGGGTGAACAGCTTTTCAATATCCCCGGCAGGATCGGCACACAGCTTCGTCCTGCAAGCCCTGTCGTCAGGATCGTTATCGACTGCGACTGCCTGGTGAAACAGTATTTCTTTCCTCTCATCGTTGATCTCAAGAGTGGTAGTCAGATAATTCAAGGGCAATATCGACTGTACAGACGCTCCGGCACGGTCCTCCGAATGAGTCATGATCCTGAAAGGATTCGTCTCTCTGGATGGCCCGAAGACCTTGTTTGATGCCACGCAATGGGCATAAATTATCTGACGTTTTGAGGTGTCGATGACCGGATCGGAGATGAAACCAGGCCTGCCGTTTGTCATTGTGGCAAATGCAAGCATGGTTGCAGTCGAATTCGTATCACATTCACAGCCGCCTACCAGGCCTTCATTGCATAACTCATGAAACCCAAGGCAGGGATAAGCATGGATATGGCCACCGTAAAATCCGCCTAAACAGTTTATTGTGATTGCATTAGCGTCATGTTTCTTTAGAACAGATTTCATTCCCAGGTACATTGCTGCAGATGTCAGAAGTGTTTCAAAAGAGACGTCTACTACCTCGAGGGCATTGCCCTGCCAGCTCTCTGCAACATTTCTTGCCTCATCCTTGTCGGCAGAGCTCCAGGCTTCATTCACCTCTGAAAATGGGATATATTCAAGCGGTATGCCCATCACCGGCGCAGCGGTCATGGCGCTCTGATCTCTTACAGCGAGGATCTTTGAGCTGCTGAATCGTTTCATGCATTCATCCGGCGAAAGAAAATCGATATCATTCTGCTGCAACTGGTATTTTTTTTCTGCGGGCGTCAATAGAAGACGCACCTTGTCAGTTGCAGCCACGAATTCATCAACTGTCCCGCCCTTTGCTGTTACGGTAAAGCAGGTTACTGCTGCCAGAAGATCTTCCATCCTTGACGAGGCAACAAATCCGACATTGCGACCGGGTGCTTCCAGGAATGTGGAATTATATACAAGGAAGCCCCCGCTGCCCCCGAACTGGAAATCGGCATAAAGCACCGGCCTGCCTGTCTGTGCAACAGTCTGAACTACCTGGTTCCAGCAGTTCATCTGGTAAACGATGTACCCGTCAATTGTATCTGTCTTATCCTGTTCAATAATTTTCTGTGCCTCCTCAGGACCTGTAGCAAGAGAAGGTATGAACTCCCAGCCTTTAAAATGATTTGCCAGGGCGTTGTTTATCTTTTCCATCGGCGGCCTGAAATCAAATCCCAGATTGGGCCAGTCAGGACGCTCCTGGACCGGTGCATGAAGTGAATACAGGATACGTATCCTCAGTTTTTTCCGGCCAGCCCCTGACGAGCAGGAATTGCTGAGCAAAGCTGAAGGAGCCAGCGCCAGGCAGGCAGCGCAGGCAGCTGATGATGAGATAAAATTACGTCTTGTGAACCCCTGATGGCTTGCTGCCGGAGTTCTTTTACTGGTTTTCATTGGTCAGTTTTTAAGGTTCATTCCAATGCAATTTACGAAAGAAAAATGAACGTATCCGTAGCAACAATTTTCCTCACTTCCGTGAGTTAATATTTAAAAGCTGATATTCCCGGTATGAGGCCTTTCCTTCTTGCAACCTTTCTGCTCTGTGCCCTTCTTCCTGTGCCCTGGGCTCAGTCTTCCGCGACAGTGAAGAGTCGTATGTTTACTACACGGTGACCCGCGTTGTCGACGGCGACACCTTCTGGATTGACGACGGCAGTGAAAAAGGACTGAAGATCAGGCTTATCGGCGTTGATGCTCCAGAACCGCGAAACAGCGGCAGGAAGCTAAAGGGCTATTTTGGTACCGAATCTTCAGAGTACCTGGCCCGGCTGATAGGAGACAAAAAAGTAAGACTTGAGTATGATGCCGGCCGGTTTGACCAGTACGGCCGCACACTGGCTTATGTTTATCTTGAGGATGGCACCTTCGTCAATGCCGACCTGGTAAAGAACGGCTACGCGACTGTCATGACCACCCCGCCCAATGTAAAATATGCCGACACCTTTGTCGAACTGGCCGGCAAAGCCCGTAAGCATAAAAAAGGGTTGTGGAAGGCAAAAACTGAGGGAGTTTGAAAAATTGCAAATCGCAAATACCGATTCCTGACTGTGGAATGCCGACTTCCGTTCACCGGAAACATTTTCACCTGAGACTTGTTTACATTGAATTATGTAAGTGCCAATAACTGAAAACATGCAAACAATTCTGGGTGCCAACGGAACCATAGGAAAGCTTCTTGCAAAGGAGCTGATGTCATATACCGACAAGGTACGGCTCGTAAGCCGCAACCCAATAAGAATCAACGATACCGATGAACTCCTTCCTGCTGATCTGTCACAGTCCGGAGCTGTTGACAAGGCGGTCATGGGCTCTGAGGTTGTATACCTCGTGATCGGATTTGAATACAAGGCGCAGGTGTGGGAGGAGAAATGGCCTGCCCTGATGAAGGACACGATCAATGCCTGCGCCAGGTACGGTGCGAAGCTTGTCTTCTTCGACAACGTTTATATGTACGACAAGGATCAAATCTCGCACATGACAGAGGACACAGCCGTCAATCCTTCGAGCCGCAAGGGAGCGGTGAGAAAACGAATCTCGGAGATGCTGCTTAAGGCTGCCGCGGATGGATTGATACAGGCACTCATCGCACGATCAGCCGATTTTTATGGGCCCGACAATAACAATAACTTCATCACACAGATGGTGATAAAGAACATAAGTACAGGTAAGAAACCGATGTGGTTCATCAATTCAGATATCAGGCACTCGTTCACCTTTACACCTGACGCTGCCAAGGCTACGGCACTTCTGGGTAACACCCCGGATGCGTACGGGCAGGTATGGCATCTGCCAACCGAAAGCCGGAACATTACCGGCAAAGAGATGATAACCATGATTGCCGCCGAGTTTGGTGCTGACCCTAAGATCTCACTCCTTCCGAAGTTTATGCTCCTGCCGCTGGGGATAATTATACCCGTCATGAAGGAGATGCGTGAGATGATCTACCAGTATGACCGCGACTACTTTTTCGACTCCTCTAAGTTCAACCGCAGGTTTGGCATCACAGCCACAACCTACGAAGAAGGAGTTAAAGCCACCTGCCAGGCCTACAGGGAAAAAAGCTAAATTTCCTCTGACTTTTTTGGTTTATTTTAATTAAAGCGTCTAATTGTTGCTTTTTAATAAATATAAATCAGAGATCTATTTTTTTTCATATTCCACTTTCTTCATTATATAATATTCCTGAAGCACAAAAAAAGCCTTTTTCTTATCTCCGGTTTCAGAAATTAAGCCTTTACGGTTCCATCCGTCCTGAATATAAGGAAGAACACGACGTGGTGAGCGAAAATCTGCCAGAATCCATGGTGTTATTCCTCGTAACTGAGGTATTTTATCAAGCATTTTTAATGTTTCAACATATAAATATTCCTGAAATTCTTCCGTCCATCTGGCATATTTGGAGCCATGATTCCCCTGTAAGGCATCTCCTCCGAATTCAGATACAATCACCGGCTTGTCATATTTAATTTCAAACTCGGCGTTTTGGCATTTTTCGGGTAACCCATCGTACCATCCAATATACTGGTTAAAAGCGATTATGTCTACATATTCCTGCAAAGGATCGTCAATAACCTGAGTATTGACAGACCCGGTTTTAGTATGCCTTTCAAGTGCTGCACTTACCAGGCGAACCGGATCGAGCTGTCGGGTTGATTTAATCATTTTTTTCAGGAAATCATTACGTTCGGGGGAAACGGGAGTTTCATTTGCCATCGACCAGATAATTACTGAAGCCCTGTTTTTATCACGCTTAATCATGTCAGTCAGCTGGTTATGAGCATTGTTATATGTGTCCGGGTTTTTCCATTGAATAGTCCAGTAAACAGGAACTTCAGACCATACCATGATACCAAGTTCGTCGGCTACAAGCGCCATGTTTTCATTGTGAGGATAGTGGGCTAGCCGGACAAAATTACAGCCAAGTTCTTTGGCCCAGCCAAGCAACATGACCGCATCTTCTCTTGAATATGCACGACCGCCGCGTATTCCATTTTCTTCGTGAATACATATGCCGCGTAAAAACACAGGTTTCCCATTTACCAGAATCTCTATGCCTTTTGTTTGCAGGGTGCGGAAACCAATTTTATCGGTTAAAATATTTTTGTCATGCGTAAGTATTACTTCATATAAATACGGATTATCGGGTGACCAAAGTTTCAGATCTTTAGCCGCAATCGTGGCTTTTGCTTTTCCATCGCTATCAGAAGTACATCTGACATTGATGTTTGCTCCAGGAATTTCAATTGTGACGGTTTGATTAGCTTTATTAACTCCATTGAGTGTAACTGAAGCTTCAATTCTATTTGAATCATTTGGGGCCAACTGGATGTAATAATCCTCAATAAATGTACCTGCAACCTCCACAATTTTAACATCGCGGGTAAGTCCGCCATAGTTCCACCAGTCTGTATTGATGGTTGGAACTTTTTCAAGTCCCCTGGTGTTGTCAACCTTTACTATTACAAAATTTCCTTTGGGATTAAGTTTTCCTGTGATTTCGTAATTGAATGGTGTAAATCCTCCAATATGCTTACCCAGTTTTTTGCCATTAAGGTACACATCTGCTTCATAGTTGGCTGCTCCAAAGCAGATAAATTGCCGATTTCCGCTTGAGGCTACTGCATAATCGAAAGCCTTGTAATACCACACAGAACCCTCGTAGTAGAATAGTTTTTCTTTTTGAGAGTTCCAGTCACGGGGAACCAAAATATTATCGGATTTTTCAAAGTCGTATTCAACCCTTTCCGACGGATCCTGAGGTTTATACCCCAGGAATAAAGATTCGGAATTGCTCGGATTGAGCTGCTCATCACGTGCATCCCTGCGGTAATCGTAATAACCAGTTTGGTAAGGATCAACGACATATTTCCAAACTCCGTTCAACGTCAATGTTGTCCTGTTTCCGATGTTGGTAATTTGTGCTTCCTGTCCCGATAATAGTTTTGTTGACACAAGTATTAATGCCATTGACAATGCTTTAATTTGAAATCGTCTCATTTTATTTTAAGCTTATATTAATTATTCTTTTATTCTTGCCTATGTACTTAATTCTCAGTTCCAATAATTCAATCTTGAGAGTCATCAAAACAGACAGGTTTTTAATAAAAAAACAAATTTAAAAGTAGTGTTCAGTAAATACTTGTTGAACACTGCTTTCAAATCAAATCTACAAATTAAAACTGATTACTACCCGGTTTTCTGCGGGAAAGTACCGCCCATTGCAGCTATTTGAGCAGCTGGAATAGGCCTGTTAACCATATAAGGCAACACTGGTGATGCCTGCTAAGTCGGGGCAAGATACAATTAGTGAGATTGCTGATACTGTCGGTTTTCAGTTATCGGTTCAGACCTCAGAAATCGATGAATCTGATTGGTAGTTAGAAAATTATTGTCGAATATTGTGAAGAGTAACAGGCAGCTCAATTCAGATGAAAATATTCACATCCTCAGTTTAAATATGATTATGACTGTTAAAATGCAAAAGAGAGCTTCCGGGATCATTACAGCAGCCTTCTTAACGACCTGTACACTCAGCCTTTCAGCCCAGGAAGGGATTGAGACAGGAACTCCCTTTGGCAGCGGGGAAGACAGCGTAAGATGCCTGTACAACACCGCTCGTTACTCAACCAGTTACGAAAACAAGGATTTCAATACGGCGTTGAACTTTTGGCGGCAGGTGCTTGCTGAATGCCCTGCTTCATCAGAGGATCTCTATATAAGGGGAGAGTTAATGTATAAAGAGCTTTTCAGGACCACAGGCGAAAAAGCATATATTGATTCTGTGATTATGATCCTGTCACAACGCACATTATTTTTCGATAATAAACCGTCAAATGATCTTCATAAATCGCTTGTTCTTTATGAGCTTGGCGGAAACGATACACTGTACACGGAACAATGCTACAATCTGGTAAAGGAAGTGGCTGACAGCTTTCCTGATTATATTGACCATAGCTATTCGGTGCTCCTGATGGCTGCCGCCGTCAGATCATACTCACTGAATATAATTGATACAACGGAGGTATTGGCTGCTTATAAAAATGCTGCCGGCACAGTTGAAACACAACTTGAAATTCTTCCGGGTGATTCCCGTTATCTCGCAGCTGCAAATAAAATCGACTCATTATTCCTGTCAGGAGGCCCGAAGAGTTGCAGCACAATCGAAGCAATATACTCCCGGAAGATTGATCAGAATATCCATGATACTGTGTTGATTAACAAGGTCTTCAACCGGCTCACGGAAACGGATTGTACCCGTTCGGATTTCTTTTACAGGATAGCTGTCAAATTGTATGCAAATAATCGCTCTGCTGAGAATGCGGTCAGGCTGGCAGAACTGAACATTGCGCGTAATAACACGGATAAGGCTGTGGGGTATTTCACCGAAGCCTTCAAGGCTGACACAAGCAAGGTGGTCCAGTCTGAGGTTCTGACCAGGGTTGCCGCCTGGGAGCTGTCATCAGGAAAGAGGCAGGAAGCAAGGGATCGCGGTGAGCACGCCTGGGAGCTGAACAAAAAGAACGGAAAGGCCCTTATGATCATCGCTGAGGCATATGCGGGCAGCAAGATTGGAGATGCTTTTGACAATCACTCGGTATACTGGGTGGCAGTTGACTATCTCATGTTCGCCAAAGCTGTCGATCCTTCCCTTAAAGAAACAGCTGATGCAAAGATAAAGGCCTGGTCCAGGCTTTTCCCCACAAGAGAGGAATGTTATTACAGGAACATTACAGATCAAGGTATTGTATACAATGTCGGAAGCTGGATAAGTGAAGTAACAAAAGTCAGGTTCAGAAAAGAGTAATCAGCATATTATCTCCTGGCCTTTACGGACCAGGTCCGCAAATCGCAAATTCCCCGGACCCTCAGACCATTAGCCCTTCAGACCTCGGGCCCTGAAAATACATGCAGCAAAAACATTAACTTTGCTGCCGGATATTTTATCACCTCCGATAACATTTTCACGATAATTATTGTTTTAAGCTTCTAAACTGACCTATGGATACACCAATTATATTCTGGATAATCTTTAATGCCTTTGTTCTCATCATGCTGGCACTCGACTTAGGCGTATTCCACCGTAAAATTCATGAAGTAAAAGTAAAAGAGGCCCTGACCTGGACTTTTATCTGGATCTTTCTTGCACTGGTCTTTAACACTATAATTTACTACTGGAGAGGTAAGGAACAGGCATTGGAATTCTTTACCGGGTATCTGGTCGAGAAGGCCTTAAGTATTGATAATATATTTGTCTTTATAATGATCTTTACTTATTTCCAGATTCCTTCACAGTACCATCACAAAGTCCTGTTCTGGGGCATAATCGGGGCACTGATCATGCGTGTCATCTTTATTTTTGCCGGTGTTGCCCTGATTGAAAAGTTTCATTTCACAATTTACGTGTTTGGCGCATTGCTGATTTATACCGGGTACAGGATGTTCTTTCATAACAATGTCGAAAATCGATCCTGACAAAAATCCGGTTATCAGATTCTTTAAAAAGTTTGTGCCTGTCACACCTGACCTGCACGAAGACAGATTCTTCACAAAACTGGATGGCAGGCGATACGCAACACCCTTGTTTTTAGTTTTGATTCTCATCGAGACCTCCGACCTGATCTTTGCCGTTGACAGCATACCGGCGATCCTTGCAATCACTCAGGACCAGTTCATTGTCTACACGTCAAACGTTTTTGCGATTCTCGGGCTTCGTTCATTATACTTTGCCCTGGCCGGCGTGGTGCACCGCTTCTGGCTGTTGAGCTATGGCCTGGCTATTGTCCTGATTTTTGTTGGTATCAAAATGATCCTGGTCGATTTTTACAAAATACCCATCGAATGGTCACTTGTATTTATCGCCGCTGATAATCACAGGAAGCATTCTCCTGTCATTGAAATATAAAAACAAAAAAGCCGGCTTGTAATTCAACCCGATCTTTCCTGTCCTTTACCGTCTTCCCGGTACAGTTGCATGAAAGGCACAGAAACCACAGTCAGAATAACAGCGATAAACAGGTAAGCCCTCCGTCCATCTTCCTGAATTCCGACATCTCAAGCTCAATAATGTTGTATCCGAGGTCTGTTAGCTTCGTTTTTGACTTTGGAAATCCTCTGGGGATCAGCAGCATATCATTGACCAGAAGACAATTGGCTGAATAGAACTCATCCTGGTCTAAGATTATTGTATTTGCCGGGTGAACCATTTTTGCAAACACCGGTGTCGAAATAAAATTCCCCTTGCCGAGGTATGCAATGTCCGATTTCAGGTGGAGTCCTGCTTCCACCGTAAATTCTGATGAAGTAAAACCGTATTTTAAAAGGATTGCAGCCAGCTGCCTGGCGCCTTCGCTGTTTGTTCTTCCGGAGAGCCCTATATAGTAATGGTTCTCCGCCTTTAGAATATCACCGCCTTCCAGTGTGCCCGGAAATTCAATTTTCTCCAATGACCTGAAGCCGGACAGGGCCTGTGATATCTCAACCTCTTCTCCCCTCCTGGCGACAGCTCCCGGGTTTGTAATGATCGCCACCTTGCTGTTTACAATAGCAGTATCCTCTACAAAGCAGCCATCCGGGTATCTTTCATCTGCTTCCAGGACAATCAGCTCCACTCCACATTTAACCAGCGCATTGCAGTATGCTGTATGCTGTTCAAGTGCTTTTTTATAATCAGGTTTCCCCAGGCTTGATGTTGTAATCCCTTCGGCGAAATTCCTGCCTGGTCTCCGGACAATGGCTTTTGAGTACATTTTTAATATTTTGAATTCTGTTGGCTTTGGATTATGTCTCACTTCTCTGTCCTGGCAAAAAGAAAATACGTATACGCCAGGGCCAGACCACCGTAAATGGCAAGGCTGGACCATCCAAAAGCATTTGGTATACCTGTCAGCTGAAAAATGACTGAGGCAACAAAGCCAATGGTATCCTGGACAATCAGGGCAAGGGCTATTGCCCTTCTGGCATCGGCTGATGAGGTTTTTATGCCGAACCACATCAGTGTGGCGAAGCCCAGGATTGATCCTCCGGCCAGACGCGTTACCCATATGGCAGCGTCATCAGGTACAATACCGTATAATGAAGAAACAAAACGAGGCAAAAATGCGCAGGTCCCGCCAAAGAAAATGGCGAAGAAAATGTTGACAGTGAAAAGATGCTTTAATTTCATTTTGAGATGGATTTAATGCCGATTGAAACAGATGCTAACACAAAGTTACGAATAGCACAGAAATGAATTTATATCGCCCATTCGCAAAGTCGCTCCCTCGCCCGGTAGAGTATGTGCCTGTGCTGCAGCTTTCGGTTACGGATTATTTTAATAACAGCACGCCAGTAATTAGCCCGGCAAGAAGGATTACAACACTAATCAGGATCAACCACCAGAGTTTACGGAATGGCGGAATGGTCAACTGGCCTTCGCCTTGCGCTACAACCGGCCAGGATCGGAACCCTCTTCTTGCTTCCCACACCCCGTACAGGAAAATCAGTAATCCGCCCAGAAAGGCGCTGAGGGCAACCATGGCCCACCAGCCTGTCACCGCCAGGGGAGACAGAGGATTAAGAAGAGACATATTTATGGTTTTGTTTACCAGGGGCATCGCAACCGGTATTGTCCCTCCCAGGCCGAGGAAGGTGGTTATCAAAACCTGCGGAAGACACTGAATGATGAACAGGCCCTTATTGCTGCTGTTTGGAGCAAGAAAAATAAGGCGATACAGCCACCCCAAAATTAACGGCAGTATCAGCATTAAGAAAAACTGTAGCCCCTGTGAAGCGAACCCTGAGAATGACCTTGTGATCAGGATTGACAACCCGATTGTATACGATATCACAACAGGCACGATGTTACCTAGAGTTTCCGTCAGGGCATCCCTGACGATTTCGCTCCTGCACCTTCTTTTGACAAGGCACCGGATTACCAGGGCAACCGGGCCAGTTACAATCACTGCCGGCAACCAGAACCTGAGGCCCTTCCCGGGATCAGTACAGGCCGCAAAGAGCAGGATCAGGCTTAAAACCACAAGTGCGGGCCATGAAATGCCGGCCACTTTGCCGACGACCGTACTCAGCCGGGCTTTTTTATACCTGCGGGCAGCCTCATCGCGCACATCCTGTGGGAAGAGCATACTGAGGGGTCCAGGCTCCCGTGGATTTGCCAGCTCCTGTCTGACATTCAGCACAAGGGGACGGTCATACTGGTAGAAGAAATAGATATAAACAATCCCGTTGACCATGTCGGCCACCATTGTCTCGATAGTCCAGCCTGAGCCGCTGCTGACATGAACCGCATCCATAACCCCTGTTATATCCCGGCAGGTCACCTGGGCCTCACCGGCAAGCAGTTGTCCCAGCCTCTCTCCTGCCAGGTCGTAGCGCCAGCAGGGGTAACCAAAACCGTTGTCAGGATTCGCAACATTGAAATTGGTGGAAACCAGAAACCCGTCACCGGGTGCCTTGCGTGTGAACACTATTTCACCGTCTTTCCCGGCGCTGATGATGACAGCATCGCCGGTTGCATCGGCAAAGTGCATCTGGTCATGCATATACGGAGGCCGTTGATGCAACCCGATCCACCCGATGACCTCAGCAACGGTTGAGCACTCATGCAATATCTGCATGACATACTGATGGTAGTATTCACCCGCATACGGTATCCGCTCACTGTGCGGATTGACATCCACCCGCGGCAGACCGTTAGCGTCATAAGCCAGACCCTTTTCGTTTACCCCCTGTTGAGGATTATCCGGTGTGCCAATCCAGATAACTCCATATCTGGAGGAGTCGCCAGGCTCCACCCAGTAGTAAGAATCCGCATTGACAAAGTCATCATTGCCTCCAAAGAAGACACTATCCCCTTTTGATACTGTTATTACTGTACAGCCGGAGGCAGGTAATTCCTGAGCCAGTGCGATGGCTGCACTCAAAAGGAGAAATACAACCATTAATGCTAATTTCATAGTTATTCGCATGCAAACGAGAAGTGTTGCTGTACAATCTGCCATTTCCCGTTTCTTTTCTCCAGGACTCCAGTCCAGCGGGTATTTTCCCAGCTGGCAGGCTGTCCCTTCCATTCATTTATATCATCCAGGATACAGAACCACCATGCAACACTGCCTGATTCTGAGATATTTATGCGAAGATCTTGTATTTGATACCTGACTGCGGTAAAATCAGGACTCATCCAGAATGCTTCAGCTTTCTTAAAATCGTTAAAGCCTCTGACAACATTCCCATCCGGATGAACTTCCAGGAAATTTGTGTCATTGGCAACTACGCTGTACAGCAGACCGAGGTCCTTGGTTTTTGCCCAGCCAATACAGTTGTTTATTGCCTTTTCAATAAGAAGCTTTTCGTTTTCAGTATCAGAGTTGCTACTGGTTTCTCTGCAATTCGATAATAATACTGTAATCATACCCGATATGACCAGGAGATAAAAAATTCTCAGATTCTTAATCTTTCTCATTTTGGGCTTTAGTGGATATTTATTTAAATCTTGATTGTTCTAGGATAAAGACAACATAATTTTAATAAGTAATACCTCAATAATTATGACCGCTGGAGATGATATTAACCCTATTGAATTAAGTAAATCAATTATTCCGGTAAATATCAAAATTAAGCCATACAGAGACGAAAGTCAACTATATTATTGCAGGGTAACACCAGAAATAATCTTATACCGGGTGAACTTCTTCAATATGCTCCATCTCTTCTCTTGTGAATGTGTGGAGTTTTATGATCCTGGCTTCAGGTCTGAATAATGAAGGTATAATCTGCCGGGCCTGGTCCTTGTTTTCTACCTCCACTATTAACCAGGCTTTATGTTCACCATCAAGGCAGCCCCAATCAGCTTGCCTCAGAAAGTGTGAACCGGTCTGTAAAAAGATCCGTACTGCATTAACACACGCAGATTTTGTTGCTGCATGAGGAACTTCAATCAGATACTTTTCCATTTTTTCAGCTCCTTTCCAATGATTACTATTTATTATAATACAATTGAATGCTGATCATTATATAAAACAAACTTCTCAGGACTTATGTTCATTCAAATATTTATTGCGGATTGGATGAATTTCCAGGTAAGTCAATGAACCTGACCACTCGTTAAAATATGCTGGCTGTCAGACCTTTGCTTTTTTACCAAAGCTCTGCTCCATAATATCATTTGATAATGATTGCATGCTTGCAGCAGTTTCTTTTTTGTTTCCAAAAAAGCATTAACCTTAAATTTCGATGCAGACTACTATTAGTTGTTAAATAACAACGATAAGTAGCGTAATTACAACCATAAGTGTTTGTATTTTTTTGATTCTGCAAATGAAGCCGAATATCTTTGTACTGTCGAAAAAATAAAATAAAGAGATAGTCCTATGTTAAACACTAAGATGATTGGCAATAAAATTGCCGAAGCACGAAAGAAAATAAATATTTCTCAGGCTCAGCTCGCTCAACGTTTGTTCATCAGCGCACAGGCAGTTGGAAAATGGGAACGCGGAGAATCAATGCCTGACATCATTACATTTAACCGTCTCGCGGAAATTCTGGGTGTTGACCTTAACTATTTTTCAGAAAGCATCCAATCTGTGGCCACTGAAATTGCACCCGTCGAGTCTCTGGTTAAGCAATCGGCTGAATTGCAGTCGGGGAGCATCCCGATAGCTATCGGAAGAAAAAGCTAAGCTGGGATATGTCACGCGGGAACTGGGTGGACGCTGACTTTTCCGGGTTGAAAAATCTGCATGAAAAATTCAGTTCCTCCAACATGCAGCGCTGCCTTTTTATCGGTTCAGATCTTTCGGGACTTCTTCTAAAAAGCAATCATGTTGATAGCTGTGACTTCTCAAGTTCCGACCTGAGCAGCAGCCACATTCAGAATTCCAACCTGGCTAACAATCTGTTTAAGGACTGTTCACTGAAAGAAACTGAATTTTCAGTAAGCCATATCAACGGCTGCGATTTCTCCGGCGCCGATTTTACCGGGGTGGCGATTAAATTTAGTGCCTTTGTGAAAAATACAAATGCTAATGCAGTGTGGAACCGCACATCTTTTATTGCTACACAGATTGCCGATATAGTCTTCGATGGCACAATGGAGGACTGCTCATTTTGAAAACTGCTCATTTACCAGGGTGACATTCCGGAATGCAACGCTTATTAACACTTTCTTTAAAAATAAAAGTCTGAAACGGATCCGGTTTATTGACTGTCAGGCAGACCGGATGACTTACGCATTCCTGAAAAACGGGAAAGCAGATATGACTGGTATCGAGCTGTTAACACCTTAAAGGAGGTGTGGTCAGATCACGCCTCACCTCTTACCGCGCGCTCTGAACCAGGTACCATGGTACGGATAAACAAACGATCTTAAGCTCTCCTGATATTCAAGCCCTTACATTTTTGTATTTGCGGTATTTATTGATTAATTTTCCCGTTAAATTAATCAGATAACTCCTTGCATATGAAACTGATCCGTAACAAATACAGCCTACTTATCTGTGCCCTGATTGTCATGCAGCTATGTTTCTTAACTTCCTGTAATACAAGTTCAAACGATTCAAACAAACAATTCGGGGAAACCGGATTCCTGGGTTTTAATCTTGACATGGAATATTCAAAAGTAAAAAGTGTAACAGATTCTTTGCTTGACAGTGGTGAATTACAATATTTTGAGACTACAGATGTACTTGGGAATAAACAAAAAGACTTATACCATGAATTTTCAGGAATAAGTCCTGCCCTTTATGCAAAAGTTAATTTCAAAGGAGCTCTTATGGTTGACTCAAGGTTAACCAGTATTCAGTTAACTCTGTGCAACAGGTCAGATACCGGAGAACAAAGATTTTCCCTAATATGTGACCTGAATCAGCTTAACAGACTGTTTGAATCATACAAAGAAAAATACGGAGCCCCCACCTTACTTGGCCAGGGCGAACAATATGACCTGTTGTCAAAAAGAATATCGGGTGTTTATTCCACGGGTCCGAAAGGAAGATGGGCAATGGATAAGATTTATTTCTGGGAGAGGGGAAACTACAGGGTATATTTTGATTTCGGGTACCCAAAAAGCTTGCCCGGATCAGATAATTCAATCACTAAATCAGATGTTTCTGCGTTGCCCGATTCGACAACTGCTCCTGTAATTTACTATGTCTTTACACAGGACTATATGGATGAGATGCTTGAGAAAGCAAGCAGAATGAAACCAGAAGTATTTAAATAACATCTCCATGAAACACAACTTCTTCGCCTTCCTGCTTACCCCGATTTCTGGGTAAATGTTTATTTCACATCCGATACTGACTTTTTTGTCAGGGAGTTTAATGGCGAAATGAAGTTTGTCACTGATGCTGAAAGCAAAGTCACCGGTTTCAGTATGAACGGAATGTTTATCAGGAAGATTGAGTAGGGCCTGCAGCCTCGATTATTGGTCCATTGTAGATTTATCTCATAAATTCCCATCCTATGATTGGCAAGTACAAAATAATTACCCTCTGTGGCAGTACACGTTTCAAGGATGAATTCATTGAGCAGCAGAAACGTCTTACGCTGGAAGGCAACATAGTAATCAGTGTAGGTCTCTTTGGTCATTCGGGAGATGAAGAGGTCTGGGCAGAGAATATCAAGCCCATGCTTGACGACATGCATTTCTGCAAGATCGACCTCGCTGACGAGATTTTCGTGGTCAATCCGGGAGGATACATCGGTTCCTCCACCCGCAGGGAGATTGAATACGCTCACAGTACCGGAAAAGATGTGAGATATATTGTGCCGGTAGTTGATATATAAACGCCTTAGCTGCAAACTTTTTGACCTCAGGATAACGATCCGCACACCAATTTCCCGGAATTACTCTAACTTTATTCTTTACATAAATCATCAGTCATGAAACAACACGATAATTCGATCATCATTATCGGTGCCGGGTTCGCCGGACTGGCAGCCGGCATATACGGGCGCATGAACGGCTACAACACCCGTATCTTTGAAATGCATAACCAGCCTGGCGGACTGTGCGCCTCATGGAAAAGAAAGGGCTATACCTTCGACGGATGCATCCACTGGCTCGTTGGATCCAATCCTCAGAGCAATCTTAATCATTTATGGAACGAAACAGGCATAGCACAGGGAAGAGAGTTCGTTTACCCTGAAGAATACATCCGCTTTGAGGGGGCTGACGGACGCACTGTCATAATACACGCCAATGTCGATACACTTGAAAAACACCTGATTGAACTCTCTCCCCGCGACGAAAAAACGATCAGGGACTTTGCAGACGGCATCCGCATGTGCCTCAGCTTTGATTTCCCGTCACCGGCAGACCCGTTTTTTGTAAAGATGAAAAAACAGCTCTCCTTTGCGCTTACCTTTATAAAAAACAAACGGAAGTTTGACAGGTGGGGAAAGATGACAGGCAAGGCTTTCGCCGACAGCTTCACCGATCCTTTGCTCAGGGATGCATTCATGGAGATATGGATACCCGAGTTCTCAATAATCTTCATGCTCTTTACCTTTGCCTACCTCCATCAAAAGAACGCCGGCTATCCCATCGGCGGATCGAAGCCTATGTCTGACGCCCTCGGTAACCGTTACAGGGAGCTCGGCGGGGAATTGTATTATAACAGCAGGGTAAGCACGATACTGACCTCTGACGGCAGGGCAACAGGCATCAGGCTTGAGGACGGCACCGAGCACACGGCGGGAAGGATCATATCCGCAGCTGACGGATACTCCACCCTCTTCTCGATGCTTGATGAAAAATATATTGATGCACAGACACGCGAACCATATGAGAAATGGCCGGTCTTTCATCCGATATTAATTGTCTCACTGGGAGTGAACCGTAAGTTCGATGATATCCCGGTTACGGTCTCCGGATTCTCCTTTGCTCTTAAAGAGCCGGTTATGATCGCAGAGAAGCTGCGCAGCAGGCTTCCCGTGCATGTTTATAATCAGGATCCCACCATGGCGCCTGAAGGAAAAACAATGCTTAACGTCATGCTCGACACTGACTATGAATACTGGAAGAAGCTCAAAGATGATCAGGCTGCCTACAAGAGGAAGAAGGCGGAGATAGGTGAAACTGTCGTCAGCCTTCTTGAGCAGCGCTTCCCGGGGATCACGCCGCAGGTTGAGGTGATCGATGTGGCTACACCGCTGACCCTTGAGCGGTACACCGGCAACTGGAAGGGATCATTCGAGGGCTGGCTGATCACTCCTGACAACGCAGGTGTGCTTATTAAACCCATGCGGCAGACCCTGCCACAACTGAGGAATTTCTACATGTGCGGACAATGGGTCGAGCCGGGTGGCGGCCTCCCCACATCCATCATGTCAGGCCGCCGGCTTGTGAAGGCGATCTGCAGGGAAGACGGCATTCCCTTCCGCACAGCATAGCTTCAGCGTATGAAAACATTTTATCTTTTTGCTTCATTGCTTCTGTTGGTTTTCCAGGCAGGAATAGCACAGAACATCACCGTCCAGGTAAATGCAAACGAAGGACGCCTGCCTGTTTCGCCATATATTTTTGGCCGGAACAATAACCTGTCTGATAATCCCGAGCGTCCCACTTCTCCTGAAAATATTGATCTGTACAAGGAGGCCGGACTTCGCTTTGCGCGCGAGAATGGAGGGAACAACGCCACCAAATACAACTGGCGCAGAAAGTTGGGAAGCCATCCCGACTGGTACAACAATGTCTATGACCACAACTGGGACTTTTCATCACAGGACATACAGGGTAAAATGCCCGCCTTGCAGGTCATGTGGGCCTTCCAGCTGATCGGAAAAGCTGCGGGCAACAAGAGCAACAACTTTAGCGATTATTCATACAACGGATCGAATTGGTGGAGCGGTGTCGGGCAGAACCTCGCCGGGGGCGGACAGGTCAATCCCGCCGGCGGCTCCCAGGCACTTGTGAACGGAAACCCCGATCTCTACCTGGTGAACTGGACTGCCGATTCTACAACCGGTGTCCTAAAGCACTGGTTCGGGCAGGGAGGACTGGGTCTTGACAAAAACCAGTTAACTTACTGGAGCATGGATAATGAGCCTGAGATCTGGAACGGTACTCATGATGACGTAATGCCTTCACTGTTGTCCGCCTCCGCATTTATGGATGCATATTTTGCAGTGGCCAAAAAGGCCCGTGAGAGGTTCCCGGAGATCAAACTCACGGGCCCGGTGCCTGCCAATGAATGGCAGTGGTATAAATGGGGAAATGAATCATTGACCATCGACGGGAAATATTATTGCTGGCTGGAATACTTCATCAAACGGGTTGCCGACGAGCAAAAGTCGTCAGGAATGCGGCTCCTCGACGTGCTCGACATCCACTGGTATCCGTCAGAATCTTCAAATTCCGACCTGGTTCAGCTTCACCGTGTCTTCTATGACGAAACCTATGTCTATCCGGGCGCTAACGGAGTCAAAACGGTTAACGGCGGATGGGACGTGTCTCAGAACAAAGAGTACGTCTTCAAGAGGATTAATGATTGGTTACTGAAGCATTTCGGTGAAAATCACGGCATAACCATTGCCCTGACGGAAAACGACATAAGTTCATCGAATCCCAATATTGTTTCTGTGGTTTACGCCTCTATGCTCGGCACGTTTGCCGATAACGGTGTCGAGATATTTACACCCTGGTCATGGAAGACCGGGATGTGGGAAACACTGCATCTTTTCAGCCGGTATACAAAAAGCATAAGAGTCAGAACCACTTCGGCCAGTGAAGCAACTGTCTCAGGTTATAGCACAGTAAGCAGCAGCAATGATTCCATGACCGTTATCCTGGTTAACCGTGATCTCAGTGGATCACGGACGGCCACCGTTAACCTTACCGGTTTTAATGTCTCCGACGGAAGTTATAAGATCCTGGAATTATCCTCGCTTCCTTCAACCGAGACTTTCATTTCGCATACATCCAATGCCTTGAAAAGCAAGACTGTCTCTGTTTCAGGCAACTCGTTCACTGTTACTCTACCATCATTGTCAACGACAGCTGTAATACTTGCCGGAACAGGGACCGGAATTGAAGAGAATCAGACGGATCCAGTTGATGTAAAATCGGTGAATATCTACCCTAATCCGACTTCGGGAAAATTCATAATTCAATGCGCTGATGAGATATCAGGAAAAATAGCATTGAAGTTTACTGATCTTTCAGGTAACACGGTTCTGGCCAGGGATGCTGAAAATAATTCGGAAATAAATCTGTCAGAGACCGGCCTTGCATCCGGACTGTATGTTATAACTGCCGGATATCAGGGTCATATTTGGCGCACCAGGCTTGTTTATACCGGGGGTAAATGACAAACCGGCCTACGGGTCAAGGTTTTCGATTTATCTGCGTCATGGACGCAACCGTCGTCAATAGCTCCCCTTGCCCTCCCGCTTTGGTTGGACTGCGTCGCTTCGCTCCTTGTGTGCCCTGAGTGCTGCGCCTGTTCTGGCAAATCCTGAATAATTTTTTAAAATAATGTATAATTTATTTGACATTATGTAAATTATTATTATCTTTGTGTCGTTATAATTTTACATATAGTATATATTAACAGACATAAGGAGGTATTATTATGGGACACCAGGAGAAACAATCAATCGTATCCATTATCGGCTCAGTGCTGGTGATTGGATTCTACTCGCTCTATGTTTACAGGAACTACATTCAGGCAGATATGGAGCTGCTGAACGATTTCCAGTTCTGGGGAAAATCGTTTCTTTATCTGATACCGGTAACAATTGTTGTGCAAATCGTGATCCACATCGTGTTTGCCATCGCAAACCGCATTATCACGCAGGAGGATATGCCCGACATTACAGACGAGCGCGATAAGCTCATTGAACTTAAATCCATCCGGATCTCTCACTGGATCTTCATTATCGGATTTATGCTGGCGATGGGTTCACTGGCCATGGGCATGAAACCATATGTAATGTTTCTTACCCTTATCTCATCAGGTTTTTTGGCCAGCCTGGCATCGGAGGTTGCAAAAATCATCTATTACAGAAAGGGAGCGTGATATGGATAATGAAAAGGTATTAATCAGCAACAATATCCGCAGACTCCGCTTTTTTGCCGGTGAGATGACCCAACAGGAGCTGGCTGACAGAACCGGGGTTACCCGCCAGACAATTGTGGCAATCGAGAACGGGAAGTACTTCCCGTCGCTGGAGCTGGCATTTCGGATCGCTCACACATTCAATGTTCCATTGTCCGATGTATTTACATACTACCAGGAGAATGACCCGGTGCATAAAAAAATCAATGCCAAACAGGCCAAAAAAGAAAAAACCGTAAAATGAAAGCAATAATCTATACAGAGTACGGAGGACCTGATGTACTCCGTCTGCAGGAAACAGAAACACCCTCTCCCAAAAGCAACGAGGTTCTTGTCAGGGTTCATGCTGTCTCGGTGAACTACGGGGATATTATTGCCCGGAATTTCAAAAATCTTCCGGCAAGTGAATTCAATATGCTGGCCTTGTTCCGGATACTGGCACGGTTTAGCTTTGGCTTCAGCAAGCCCAAAAGAAAGATCCTGGGAAACACATTTGCCGGAGAGGTTGAGATGGTTGGCAATGATGTGAAACGATTTAAAAGTGGCGAACAGGTTTTTGGCTATACAGGCGAGACCATGGGCGCATATGCCGAATACCTCTGTATCCCGGAGGATAGCATCATTGCCCCAAAACCTTCACATATGACAGATGAGGAGGCTTCTGCAGTTCCTTACGGAGCGACAATGGCACTCTGCCTGTTGAGGAAGGTGAATATTCAGAAAGGCCAGCGTGTGATTGTTATCGGCGCTTCCGGCGCGATTGGTTCAGCTGCAGTACAACTTGCCAGCCATTACTTCGGTGCAGAGGTCACGGGTGTATGCAGCACGCAGGGAATGGAATATGTGAAACGCCTGGGAGCAGGTAAGGTCATAGATTATAAAAAAGAGGACTTTACAAAAAGCGGAGAATCATATGACCTCATTTTTGATATCCTGGGCAAGGGATCTATTTCAAAATACAAGGCATCGCTGAAACAAAACGGAATTTATCTGCTGGCAAGTTTTAAAACCGGGAAACTGCTGCAGATGCTCCGGACTTCAATATGCGGAGGGAAAAAGGTTATCTGTGCGCTTGCAGTACCCAAACAGGAGGACCTGGTATTTATCAGGGAATTCTTTATAGACCGGAACCTAAAGCCTTTAATTGATCAATGTTTCCCCCTTGAAAAGGCAGCCGAAGCCCACAGGTATGTTGAGGCCGGAAATAAAAAAGGGAGTGTGGTTTTAACAGTATAGTACAAATGCCGGTCTGGTCAAATTACTCCGGCCAGGACCGCAAGACAATTTTTACTTTCGCCTTTCTTTCGCCTTTTGTCTTTTATCTTTATTCGCCCGGTCGCACTGTCGCAGAGAAGGCGGACAAATGAAAATAAACTATTAATTTTGTTCATTACCTTTCTGATACCAGACTAATACCAGCCACCAAAAATTGATATTGACATGCAAAAAATGAGATTTTTACAAGTTGCTATTCTTGTTTTAGGAATTACATCATCCTGCTCACAAACTTCTGAACTGAAGGAGGCATCCCCGCTTTCAGCAAAGGTTTCTGAAGAACGATTGATCCGTATCGATAAAATGCTGCAGGAGAGCATCGACAGCGGATGGATCACCGGCGCTGTTGGCTTCATTGCTCGTGACGGGAAAATCGTTTATAACAAAGCATTTGGTGTAAACGATATTGAGACAAAATCACCCATGCGTACCGATAATATTTTCCGTATCGCTTCACAGACAAAAGCTATAACCAGCGTTGCAGTGATGATGCTGTTTGAGGAAGGGAAATTTCTCCTCGATGATCCGGTATCAAAATATATCCCGGAATTTGCTGATCCCCGCGTTCTTGACCAGTTTAATGAAAAGGATACTACTTATACTTCTATCCCCGCAAACCGTGAAATAACAATAAGAGATCTTTTAACCCATACTTCCGGGATTGATTATGCAGGTATTGGGTCAGAGAATATGAGAGCTATCTATGCAAAATCAGGTATTCCCGCCGGATTTGGAAGTGACAAAGTAATACTGGGTGACAAAATCAAGGCGCTGGGCAAATTACCGCTTGCGCACCAGCCAGGTGAAAAATTCACTTACGGATTGAATGTGGATGTCCTCGGCTATCTTGTTGAGGTATTATCCGGCGAGAGTCTCGATCATTATTTTCAAACACATATCTTCGAACCGCTGGGTATGACCGATACCTATTTTTATTTGCCTTCGTCAAAATTTGAAAGGCTGGTCACTGCTTATACCGAAGATGACAGGCATCATCTCGTAAAATGGACAGATCAGACGCTGGTTGGTGATTCGAAGTGAATTATCCGATGGTTGAAGGCACCTATTTTTCAGGAGGTGCTGGATTAAGTTCAACAATAAAAGATTATGCAACTTTTTTGCAGATGTTATTGAACAAAGGGGAATATAACGGTAAAAGGCTTCTCTCAAGAAGGACCGTTGAATTAATGACATCCAACCAGATCGGCGATCTGAGTTTGGGCAGGGACAAGTTTGGCCTTGGATTTCAGATCACTATCAAAAGAATGGACAGGCCTGTGCTGGGTGTTTCTGAAGGATCATTTGCATGGGGCGGATTTTTTGGTACTACCTACTGGGCTGATCCCCGGGAGCGCCTTGTTTGCCTTTTGTTCACACAGGATTTCCCGTTAAGCCATTCTGAAATTCAGGGCAAATTTAAAGTCCTTGTATACCAGGCCTTAAATGACTAATGAATTCGGTGTTGCCCGACAGCATGCTGTAAATGACCAGCCTCCTCATCCTGGTTTTTGCATCGGGAACTAATTGATCAGTCATGTAAATTTGGTATAAATTTTGTGGCATCAACGAAAACCCCCTGATGAAGAAAGCGATAGTAGCAGTCTCTCTCCTGATCATCATTGTTGCATGTTCAAAAGACAGTATTCAGATTGATCCTGACAACCTGCTGATTGGTGTGTGGAATTATTCTGACTACAGTGACAATTCCGCTGTTTACAGCAGGAGTAATGATTTTATTGATGCTCCCTGTTATAAGTTTAACGGTGACGGTACCCTGACCGAAAGGAAGAATGCAGGGTGGTGCGGTACTCCTCCAATTTCGTACGCGGATTATCCAGGTACATGGACGATACTGGATGATACACTGATACAAATATCCGTGGGATACTGGGGCGGCACAATCAATTACAAGCTGGACATTGAAGCATTAAATTCAAACACTCTCAAATTCACGCTTATTTACGAGGACATGTAGGTCCTGAAATAAAACCAGAAGGTATCCCACCGTGCGTGCAAATTCCACAGAGATTCCGCAAATGAAGGGTCATACAGACGATTGTAGAAATAAGGTTAAAGGTTTATAATTTATTTGTTTTATTAAGGTTATATCCTTATATTTGCATTAACTATTTAAGGCTATACACTTATGGATACAATAAAACAATCGCTGATCATTGATCAGACAGACAGAAAACTAAGACCATTTAATGCGGCAGGAAAAGTCATAATCCCTCCCAGAGGCTGGATAAATACTATCCGGAATGCTATGAAGATGTCTCTCCGCCAGATGGGTAAAAGACTTGGTATCACTGCACCCAGTGTCAGGGAGATAGAAGAACGTGAAGCTAATGGAACGATCACTCTCAACACCCTGAGAGAAGCCGGCAGGGCACTAAATATGAGGCTGGTATACGGTTTTGTACCGATGGACCGTAGTATCAGAAAATCGATAGATAAGCGTGCAAAAGAAGTTGCATCTCAGATTGTTCTGCGTACTTCGCATAATATGAAACTGGAGGATCAGGGAACAACAAAGGCTCAGGTTAAAAAAGCAATTAAGATGCAGGCTGACAAGATCATAACTTCAATGCCAAAAAGTCTATGGGATTAAATTTTGAATATATACCTGGTCAGACGCCTCTCGAAGACGAGGAAAAAGAGGAATTGTTAATATCTTCAATAACGACGCGTAGTGAACTGGATGAGTTCGAACAGTTTAATATATCTAAGGCTGTTGAATGGACTATCTTTCACGAAAATTTGACACTGATTATATACTCTCAGAGAGGTTTGTAAGGGAACTCCATAGACGAATGTTCAGTGACGTCTGGGGGTGGGCCGGCACATTCAGAAAAAGCAATAAAAATATAGGAGTCGATAAAACCCAGATAGCAGTATCATTGAATCAGCTTCTTAAAAATGTCAGGTATTGGATTGAACATTCAATTTATTCGTCTGATGAAATCGCTATAAGAGCAAGTCATCAGATTGTCAGCATTCATTGTTTTGCTAATGGCAACGGACGGCATTCACGATTAATGGCTGATGTGATTATTACTCATATTTTTAATAAGTCGCTTTTCACCTGGGGACAATCCAATCTTACTGAACACAGCGAAACCCGAAAAAAATATATCTCCGCAATACATGAGGCGGACAATGGCAATATTAAGCCATTGATTGAATTTGCCAGGTCATAAGACCTGCTCCGTTCTGACTTCCTTCGGGCACCGTAGCTTTAGCGAAGGTGGCGATTGTTCTATTGTTCAATCGCTCCCTCGCCCTCTCACAAAGTCGTCCCCTTGCACCCGCCTGCCCTGATGCCTGGTGTGCCGTCTTCTCAACGGATTGTTTAACTTCACTTCATGAATCCTGCCCGTCCAGAGTACCCTCAGGTTGCCGGAAAGACCTATTCGCTGTTCGGACAGTCGGATTCTACAACAGAGTATTACAAAACGATACGCGAGCTGGCCGACAGGGTTGTCGCTATGCATCCGGACACCCTGGAGCTGCTGGATGAGCTGGAGGGTTTTTCAAAACGGAAGAAGAGGCTGAAGGATGCATTGAAGCATAAGAATGACGGCGACCGGATGCATGAGATACTGAATCTCATTGATCCTCCGCTGAGGAAGTACACCGAAAACACAGAACAACATCTCAAAGAACTGCCACTGACAAAGATGTGGGATCGGAGGCTCGCAACCTCACGGGAGCAGTATCATCTGTATATGCTCGAGATCGAGCTGACTAATCGTTTGTTACGGGAAGAGTTCAGAAAGGCACCCGGGAAGATCGCATTGCTGCCTTATTGCCTGCAGGATTTCTCGGTTAACTGCAAATCAGAAAAGGCAGGATTCGATTACCAGTGCAGGCACTGTTCGGCGAAGTGTTTTCAGAATCACGCAAGTACGATTCTCAAAGCGAATAATATCGAGCCATTTATATGGTCGGGAAGTAACATGAAAAAGCTTGCCGGGCACACTCCGGGAGAGAAGAGGACGTTCGGCGTTCTGGGTATCGCCTGTGTTCCCGAGCTGACCTTTGGAATGCGCAGTTGTCGTTCAAAAGGCATCCCGGTAGTGGGCATACCGTTGAATGCCAACCGTTGCATACGGTGGTTCGGCGAGTTCTTTCCAAACTCCGTGGACATCGACGAGCTTGAAAGACTCGTCCGGGGGTCCTAAGGGCCTGAAGTTAATTGCACCTACTAAACTAATCTGCACTCAATTACCTTCCCAAAGGTGATTTGGAGCAAATTTGCTTTATGATAAGTTTCCGGGATGCGCAGAAGCGCCTCACCCTGGAAGGTAATATAGTGATCAGTGTTGGTTTTTGGCCATTCTGGAGATGAAGAGGTCTGGGCAGATAATATCAAGCCATCCTTGACGACATGCACCTGCGCAAGATCGACCTGGTCGACGAAATCTTTGTGATCAATCCGGGAGGGTACGTAGGGTCCTCCACCAACAACGAGATAAACTACGCCGAAAAAAACCGCAACGCAGTGTTGTTCATTATACCAGCGAAGTGAAGTAGAACTACATGTACCTGTTCGTTATTTAAGCACTGTTTTCTGTTATCTGTTGTCGGTAGAGCCCACAATTTGCAGTTTGACTTTTGCTTTGTTTATTTTTTTGATTTCCTATTTTGCCTCAAAACATACTCCCTCTGATAAAAACTCTTCACCTGTAGATGTTCAGAGAGTTGATCGACCCTAACTCTACAAATATGGATTAGTAGAAAGCTGGCAGTGATTATTAAATCTGCGCTGAAAGAGGACTGAATGACCCTTAGGAATAATATGATGATTTGAGGTTTATTTGCTAATATTTGAGTAATAACGTGGACAGATTGGTCTATACTATTCCTGGTGGTACCACGACTTTAAATCGCAAATCCCGCAAGATCAATGATCTGCGGGATTTTGTGTTTTGGAGGTTGACGGAATTGGTGATTCTTTATTTGAGAGATATAGTTATTCTGCATCACCAGCAGAATATGCACTATTTAAATGAACAGGGCTTTGATATTCATTTTTAAACCAGGCTCAAATGCTTTATATAATTCCTTTCTAAATTCAGGGATATCAGAATTCTTCAAGTGACAGAAAGTAGATAAATGGTTGTGGAATTTGAAAGAATTCACATATTTTTTTTAAAGTCTCATGGCTAGGTTGTTTAACGCTAGTTTCAATTAACGATAAACTTGTCTGACTAATTTGAATGCTTTTTGCAAGGTCCATTTGTTTCATGCCTTTTTGTTTCCTAAGTTCCTTAATTGTTTTTCCAAGATTCATGGTCCTTTGTATAGTATTTCTATTCCTAAGCCTAGTGTTTGTAATAAGACTGTGATCCAAGCTGGATCAATAACTCCTTTTTCTTTTATTTGTTCTATGGCATATGATATTGCCATTCTATCCTTAGATGATATGCCGTTGCTATTATCATAAAGGATGCGATTCAAGTGATATATAATTTTTCGTTTTTTCATAAAACACAATCTTTGTATTAGCTACCAATCTATCTTTAAATCTAGAAAGGTCAAAGATGTGTTCATCATCAAGATTTTTTGTCGAGAAAGCTATCCTTGTCGTAAGAGGCTTAATCGGAATAGCCCCGTACTTCTTATCAGTTGACAAGATTAAGATAAGTGCTCTGTGCAAATTCTTCTTTGAACGAACAACATAGTGTTTTGATCGAGCTACTTCTGTAATTTTACCGTAAACAGCATAAAGCTCAGCTCCATATTCTGCCCATAATTCTTCATCAGTTACATCAAGTTCAACTTTATAGTCATCAATAAAGAAGACAAAGTCATTTAATTCGTTCTCTATTTTAGTTAAATGTGCCCATTGCCTATCAATTTTTAACTCTAAATTAAAGAGGTTTTGTATTACGGCACTAAGCTCATTAGGTATAACAAAGGATTTATGGTTTGAAAGGCTTTTTGCTTGATCAAAAATGTCTGATGAAGACTTGAATAGATCATAAGCGCTTAAAGAGTAATTTGATCTTGATTTATTCTTTAAAGACTGATATTTATTTATTTGTGTTATAGTCCCTGATTGAAATTTATTGTAAATGCATTCTGTATCGAATGAAAACCGAGAATTTATATTATAAAAGCTTTTAATTGGGAGCTTTCGAAAATTCAAAGCTGTGTTCTTGTATATTAATAAGTCATTCACGTTATTAATTTGTTATGCTGCAAATATAATAAATTTTAATGAATATTAACCATAAGTTAATATTTAATTATTAACAAAGCATTATTTATCTGAAAAGCAGAAGGCATTAATCCATTAGCGCCAGATCCACTCTTGAGGAAAATGTAAGTTTACCGAACCTGCAAATCCCGCATGATAAATGATCTGCGGGATTTTGCATTTTGAGTGGTGACGGGATTGATGAAGAATTCATTAAACCTACACCATCGAAGCAAGATAATTATCCCTAAACAAGGGAGTTTATTCAGAATATTATGTGGTTGAGATTAAATTATCTTATCTACAATATTAACAGTTCAAAATGGCCTCAGATCATAGTCAAGGACCCACTTTTTAATTCAATTAAATCATTCGCTCCACTTTATTATGATCAACTTGTTCTGCCAGATGCTGGACGGAGTTATCTTATTAATGAAAATAAGGATATATTTCTAACATATCCATTTTCAGATACTACTTAAAGAATAGTCAATTCGACAGGAAGGCCATTTTTCATATTTAATTTTGGTGAAAAAAATCCAACAGACTATAATTCAATTTATGGTGGAAATCTTGATTGTGATTTGTCTAAGTACAATTATTCCATTAAGGATTTCATTACTGCAGACTACCAGGTTAGTGCAGTTGCTGTTTACAGTAAGGTGCAACTGTTAATAATCGACAGAAACTGTAGCAAATAGTCGGGATCGTTCATTATCGTTTTGAAATTGATTTAGCCATACCAGTAACGTTTTCGTATAAGGACAATGACGAAGTTCGGAGCACGTCTTTATCAACCGAGGCAAACCTTACTGTGGGGTAGAGCGCTTCAATCTCGAATTTTCCCATCCATTGGCTATAAACGGTGTTGTAAATGGTGCTTAGTATGATTTTAAATTTAAATGAATTTTTCTTTTAGGTATAAAAACTCTGGTTACAACAACTTCAATTCCTTGGCCTACAATTACATTGTTAATAAAATCCGAGTATATTCCCCCAGCTTCGATAAGTCGCTCTTTTGGTATAATTCCATTTAAGCCATTATTGATATCAACCCTAATAAAGTTTGGATTTACCTCAGTAACTTTTCCAATAAATTCGGTACCTGGTCTAATTCTTTTATTAATTTCAGGCCATGGATCTTTTTCAAGGCGTCTTATGCTTCCTTTATACTCTTCATGATCCTCATTAATTTCCATTATTTCAATTTTCATTTCTTTATCAATAATGGCTTCTCGTTCTTCTTCTGTTGTTCCAAACCATGAAAGTTCTTTAATCGGTATTAGAATTTCGTGTCCAGCGGAATCTCTTGCTATGTAACTTATTCCATTTTTATATAAAATCTTTAAATTAATGTTATCGCCAATACTCAATTTAGGTAATTTATCCCAAGGATTATTATCTGAAGTTCTTAATGTTAATTCTATGGATAATTTTATTTCATCAATATCTTTTACTTCAAAATCTATGATCTCACCATTCTTCAAGACCTCTGAACAGGATTTAATCTTATACCATGAACACTCATTCTTTTTTATAAATGAATCAATACCCATTACTGAAATAATTGCATTTTCTTCGTATACATCTAATACCTCACCTTTTACTTTTTTCCCTATTTCTATTTCAGAAGTTTGAATTTTTTCCTTAAACAAATCATCAACATATATATCAATCTTCCTAAGAAGTACAATTTTAACTTTTGATTTACGTTGCGGATTATTAAATACTATGCCGTCTATTTGATAATGTCCTTTAATAAGAACTCTATCATTTTCACTCAATACTTTTTCATATCGATTGAGAAAATCCCATGAATTCTCTTCGGATAGTATATATATACTTTCATGACCCTGTTTAAGCCCTTTGGTAATTCTATCGAGATAAGGCTTAACACCCTTTTTTATCATACGCTCATTATTTGCTAAAAGTATAATTCCAGCATTAAATAGCTTTGAAAAATAACTCCACTGCTTAACTTCATCACCAACTTCTATCCTAGCAATCTGGATAAGATATTCCATAAAGCCTACTATTTCATCAGAATAGTCGTTTGTATCCCCTTCGGCAAATAATCCGTCACCAATATATTCTAACTCATTTAGAAAGATTGGAACAAAATAGCCTCTGTTATCTATTTCTACTAACTTCTGATATAATTCTGGTATTCTTTCATCTTCGACTAGGTTAGGATCAAGAAAATATTTCTTATAGGCATATCTTCCGTGATTTCCAAGCTTTTTAGCTAAATTTCTTAATGAAACTAGGTCGATTGATTTAGCTACATATTTTTTAATATTTAGTCTTAAATTACTATATGTAATTATTGGAATTGTTGTTTCAGCTGCTTTAAGAATATTACGGGTTTGATCCTTATCTCTTTTTAAACAAACTATGAGAGTGTTATCTTCCTTTAATATTGGATCTTTATCATCAAGTACCCAGTTAATTTCTATTTTGACATTTGGATGATTGGCGATATTTCTAATTATGTGTCTATTAAAGAATTCTGTAACTTGATAAGATACTTCAGCACCGATATATTTTTTTGACCACCAATTGGTTATAAGGAATACGGGTCTAGTGACAAGTGCAATATATTTATCAACTTTATTTGGGTCTTTAATAATTTGTACTAATAGATATACTGTTACACCAAGAGGAATGCCTAAGAAGGTAATTAAAGCTATTATCATTGTTTAGTTCTTTAAGTATTTATACATTCTTCATCGTCACAACATAACTTTGTTTCCCCATTAATTATATGGATGGCTCCAATATTTTGCAGGCTGAGTTTTTCACCGCATACAAAACAGTCTATCATTCCATTTTTCAGGTCCTCAAGAATACCTTTTAATTCAAGAATTATCTCAAGGTCCTCATCGAGGACCGCATTGATTTTGTATCTATCAGTCATTGTTGTATCATTTTAGTATGTTTTACAAATCCTAATATGTGAATGAAAGGTAATCATATAGCTCTAAAAAGCTATGGTTCTGAATAGTGGTTAAGCAAATACACCATTTCCTTCAAATGTCTAGCTGCATTTGGGAGAAACCCCCAAGTAGAATGAAAGAGAAAATGCTGCAAAATCAAATTTCAGAAATTATTCGGACAAATCAAATTTTTATTTTGGTCCCTTTAATACCAAAATCTTTCAATGCAAGTCATTAATAATCAATCATCCATAATCCTAATTTGCATAATTGTTGACGGATTCGTTGGTAATGAATGGATTTTAATGAAAATAACCCACACAAAGCACCTGATTAAAGTCTCCAAAATTATTATTAATTAACTTTATTATTGAAAAACATCTAATTTTGATTAACCCAAAAATTAGGAAAGCATACGCCTTGGGCGGGCTTGCTCATTATTGACTTTTACAATGGATAAACACCTAAACATATATTTTTCTTATAATCAGGGTGATCTTTCCAGTCCTGAAACACAGAAACAACTTGAAAATAACATGACAAGGGCGTTGATCACTACTATAAAAAATCTGAATTTAAAAACTCAACGTCAATTCATCGAACTATTAATTGCCCAAAAGACCGGAATTAATTTAGAATCAAAGGAGTTCCTTTTTGATTTACAAAATACTGAGCACAATGTTAACAAAGACGCATCGAAATATATTATTATACTTCAGCGAACAAAATCCGAAATCACACTAAAAGACCTAAAAAAGATAAATGAACCCCTTCTAGCTTTTCTTACGATTCAAGACAACAGAAATGAACTCCAACGAGATATAAATCACCACCTTAAAGAAGGGTCTGATTTCACCAGGAATGACATAACAATAAAGAATAATGAATTAACCAGTATTCTAGACCTGATCCTTCAAAACATTCCGGATGCCTGGATTATAGGCGAACAGGAAGCCATCCTGATCGAAACAAAGATTGGTAAGAGTATTGCATCACCGTTTCAGATCATAAGGCATATTACAGGAAAGAACGGATTTAATATTTTTCATAAAGATTTTGCCAGTGAGATATCAGATGTAAATCTGGTGTGTCTAACATGGGAAGAGGTTGCATCATTTATAAAGCAACTGCAAAAAAACGGCCTCGATAACAAGGAACACTTCTTGCTAAATGAATTACTAGAGTATATCAATATGACTGCACAAGTATTAGATTTTAATTACATAATTGACAATGAGATAGATAAGAATATCCATAAAGATCAATTCGAATTATTGCTTTGCAAGCTGGATAATGAGATAAAGAATAAAAAACTGCCGTTTGAAAGAAAGAAGAGGAAAAAATCAGGATTGTGGGAGCCTTATACATTGATTGGGAGCAACAAAGAGGACCCTCATTACACAGTACACTTTTCAGATAAAGAAATGTCCATTTATCTGACTACAAGGAACATGAGACAAGTAAAGGAAGTCATTCCAAAATTGCAGACTTATTATCAGACTAAACAGTACAATCCTGTCATTCCTTTATTCAGATACTACATTTGTCAAGAACAATATAAACTCGTGGACTGGAAACAAGGACAACTGCATGGTGAATTTCAGCATCCGTTTAGCTTCTATACTTTCTTCTCGGAAATTGGAAAAAATATAACCAAAATCTGCCAGATTTTGGCGGAGTTTAGTGAAATGAAGATTTACAAACAATTTGAGTTAGGTTACTCCATTCAGTTTTATGACTTTTCTAAGATAGATAACAGGGACACATTGCAGGTACGCAAATTAAACAGACAATTACTTAATGAACCCAATGAAATAGTTAAGATCTTCACTGAGTTTATTGTGGACACCAAGGAGCTTTTTGATATTATGAATAAATAGAGTATTGAACTGTTATAATGGATTTTATCTAACATACCTTAAAAACAAGATGGACGAGAGAATCAGGCTGGCAGCATTTGATTGGCTTGAAAAGCAGATTGCCATTTTTGGCGATGTCCTTCCGCGCGATTTGCTTGTGCGAGGTTTCGTATTTAATAATGAGCGCATGACCCTGATTGGTGCAAAGGGAATCTGGAAACCCAAATCCATGACTTTACCCCTATCGATTACAACTATTTCGAACGGGCCTTATTCAGAACTCTTTTACCAAGGAAGGTTTCTTAAAGTACAAATACAGAGGGACTGATCCTAACCATCCTGACAATAGGGGACTGAGAGAACTAATGCTCCTGAGGCAACCGTTGATCTATTTTCACTCGGTAATTAAAGGCAAGTATCTGGCATCATGGCCGGTGTACCTAACCAATGATAACAAAGAAAGTCTGGAATTTACAGTTGCAGTTGATGAGATTAAATCTATTGAAAATCCAGTAAATCAGGTAAATGAGGATGCGGAATATTATAGGCGATCTTATTTGACCTCGAACATCCAGATCAGGTTACATCAGAGGTCTTTTAGAGAACGTGTTCTATTAGCTTACCAGAATCAATGTGCACTTTGTAAGCTGAGACATATTGAATTACTTGATGCCGCACATATTATTGGTGATAAAGATGATCTTGGGGATCCTGTTATTCAGAATGGATTGTCACTCTGTAAAATTCACCATGCAGCATTTGATCACAACATTATCGGAATAAATCCTGATTATCAGGTTATAGTTCGCCAAGATATACTTGAAGAAATAGATGGCCCAATGCTTAAATATGGTTTGCAGTCACTTAACAAGAGCAAACTCATCCTCCCCTCCCATCGAAATGACTGGCCTGACAGAGAGCGGCTTGAAAAAAGATTTGATACTTTTTTAAAGGCGGGCTAATGGTACCACTTAATCAACATCAAAATAACTTGGGTTGTTGCCTGAGGAGCATGGTGATTACCCTAATCGTAGTAGCCACGAAACCTTACTTTTAAACCATCCCGAATATGAAAACAAGGAGATTTTCGTTTATAGTTGTACTTCTCGTCCTGGGCTGCGTCAGCGCCCCGTCTCAGGACGGTGGGCAACCCGGTGGTAGTAGTAAAGGGTTATACAATACCAGGAATACAGCAGCAAAATATCGTAATACTATATCATAATAACTCTCTTATTATATGACTGACAAAAACATAACAGCACTATTAGGAAAAGCCATTCGGGAAGGTAAATACCTTAACATAACTTACAAAAATCAAAATGGAGAAATCACTCCATTTTGGATATGTATTTTGGATATTAACGCAAACGATGAACTTTATGTTAACATGTTCAATGTTACAAAAGATGAACCGATTCTTAGATGCAAAAATTTTTATTTCAAGTATTCAGACAGCTGAGATCTTAAGATTTTCACATTATGATGTTTCTGACAAATTGATAAAGAAGATTGATGAGGATGAGAGTTTACAGAAATATGACTTTGACAGATATGACAACAATGTATTAAATTATTATTTAGAATGTTACAAAGCAAATAATGACCCATTCCTACACAAGACGCATTTAATTCCAGATTTGGATATTAAGTGAATTAGAGAAATCAAAATCCATATCATCTCACAGATAAGCAACAAAACCACATAATAAAAGAAATCTATAATAATGAATACAATACATTTCTATGATTACGAACTTGCTATATGTGAATTTTCAATAGACTTAGAATCAAGAGGGAAATTTGTTGTTGCATTTAGAAAGTTAACTTATGATCCAGTTGGGAAAACACTTCGAATAGGAAACAAAACACATTTTAATTCAAATTTTTATATCAAAGACATTAAATACTCATTGTCTTATTATACAGATTTAAGTCCCATTGACTTTGAAACGTTATACCGTGAAAGACACCAATTGGTACTATAAAGCTATTAACAGATAATTTCAAATCAGGAGAATTACCTAACACAAGACCAGAAATTGTTGTTTTGGGGTATGCCCAAATAGATATATCTGATATTTACGATGAAATAAATTCAGAACACTCAAAAAATGAATTGCAAATTCCTTTAAAAGCATTCTTTCAGAATTTATCCTTGCTTGACAGAAAGAACAGAAAAGAACCACATATCGTTCTTTATGACAATAATGTCAATATAGACCAACTTCGAACTATTTATAATTCATTAAAATATCCTATTACTTATGTACAGGGACCTCCGGGTACCGGGAAAACGCAAACAATCTTAAATATTGTGGTTAATTGTTTGATAAACAACAAAACGTTGCTGATTTCTTCAAATAATAATATTCCAATTGATGGAATAAAGGACAAATTGTATTTAGGAAAATATAAAAATAAAGAGATTCTATTTCCGATTATCAGACTTGGAAACAACAAATTTATTGCAGAAGCATTAAAAAAGATAAAAGAACTTTATGAGTTTGAAACAAAAGATGTCCCTAAGAGAAGAACTCCTATTCAATTTGAAAGAAAAGTCAAAAGAAAACAACAAAATACTACTTGAAAAATTAAAAAATTACGAGGACAGAATTGATTTAGAGCAAAATTTGGAATTCATTATCGGATTATTATCAAAAGGTAGTTATTGGTTACTTGAACAAGAAAAAAAGAAACTTGAAGAACGATTAAATCAAATTCCTAAAACAACTGACGATAATGTTAAAGGAATATTTGAGGTTATTAAAGATAATTATCAGCTGCTCCAATATTTTTACTTTGAGTCTTTAAGATACATAAAACGCTTAAAAAGCAAAGATTATAGTGAACTGGTTGAAATACTAAATATACAAGATGAAGATGAGCAGGTAAAAGAATTTAATAAATGGATTGCAGTTGACGAGAATTTAGAAAAATTCACCAAAGTATTTCCAATTATTCTTACAACCAACATTTCAAGTCGTAAATTGGGGAAGAAATTCAAATTTGATTTATTGACAATTGATGAAGCAGGTCAATGCGACATTGCTACAAGTTTAATCCCAATTTCAAAATGCTCAAATATGGTTTTAATTGGTGACACAAATCAACTAAAGCCTATTGTAGTTTTTGAAGAAATCAGAAATAAACAATTAATGAAACAATTTGAAATTAATGAGCTTTATGACTACTTCAACAATTCAATACTTTCTGTCTATAAAAGAATAGATAATATTTCAAGAGATATTTTATTAAGTTATCATTATCGCTGCGGGAAAAAGATTATCAATTATTCCAACATGAGATTTTATGAAAGCAGATTAAATCTTACAGCGATTAAAAACATTGGTGAAGTAAAATTATTAGAGGTAAATAACGTAAATCATAAAAATAAAAACTCACAAATAGAAGAAGCTAAAGAAATTGTAAATTACATAAAAGAGAATAAATTATCAGATGTTTTTATTATTACACCCTTTAGAAATCAAGAAGAAGTTATAAATCATTATTTAAATGAAGCAAAAGAAAAAAAGGAAATAGACTCATTCTGTAAGTTGCGGAACAATTCATAAAGTTCAGGGGCAAGAAAATAAGACTATAATAATATCTACTGCAATTTCAAGACAAACGACTTCAAAAACATACGATTGGATTAAAAATAATAGCCAATTGATAAATGTTGGAGTTACAAGAGCAAAAGAAAATTTAATTGTTGTAACAGACAAAAAAGCAATAGATATTTTATCAAAAAAGAATGATGATTTATATGCTTTGATTGATTATGTTGAAAAAAATGGAACAACACAAATTTCTCAAAGTGTCGTTAATAAATTCACAATTGGTTTCTCTAATAATTCAAAATTTGAAGATGAATTTTATACAACAATGAGTCATTATTGCTCAATAAGAGGTAGTAGATTTAAGAGAAATGTAAAAATCATTGATGTGTTTCCAGAAGAAAAGAATAATACTCAATGTAAATAAAAAAGAATTTGATGGAGTACTTTATCAAGGGAATATTCCTAAGATTGTATTTGAATTAAATGGAAGAGAACATTATACAAAGAAAAATCGAATCAAATCTGATGAAATTAAAATGGAATTATTAAAAGCTAAAAACATTAGATTGCTTTTTATTCCAAATCAATATGTTAAGCATTATGAATTTATTCGAGAATTAATCAAATAAGTTCAACGGTGATATTTATCAAAAAACATTGTTTGACGACTACGATTCTACAAACTGACAAGAGCTGTATGTTTGCTCCGGACAAACTGACCCCTCATTCCGGATAATTGCCCCCCCTGTGTAGTCCTGGGCGGATGCTGCATCACTGGTGATGACCCGGTATGGAAATGTGTGGAGTGCGAAACAGAGATCTATAGAAATTGAAAAAAAATCACTTTTTCGGGCTAAGGTATTTTTTAAGGTCATTTACATAGGATTCAAATGCCTTTACTCCTTTGTCAGTGATTGATAGCATCGTAAGCCGGTAATTATTCTTAAATGTCCTTTCAACTTTAATATACCCGGCATCCTCCAGTTTTTTTATCTGGATACTAATATTGCCTGCAGCAGCTTTAGTTTCACTCTGTATATGCGTAAACTCCACCTTTTCGGAAGCCACCAGCATCGAAATAATTGCCAAGCCGCAGTTGCGAGTGCAACAGAGGATCTAAATCGTTATACATGGCCTTATTCTTTTGCAGCTTTCAATAAATATCCTGGTATCAGATAACCGCAAATTATAGCTGCACCAACAACTAATGCCAGGTACTCATTTGTCACAAAGGTTGTAGCAATACTGAATATAAAAAATGACATACCTCCAATAATTAAGGGTCTGAACTTAATAACCAGGCCGGTGGTTGTAGTTGCTAAGCCTGCAATCAATAACATTATAGGCGGTGGAGTTATTCCTAATCTGATGCAAATAAATGCTGCAATAATAAATGAAGGCGCAGTTACCCACCATAGATTATCTATAAACTTATCTATATGGCTATGTACCTTCTTATCCTTGTTCATTTTCCGGACCATAAAATACATGATTATGAATCCGATTAAAATAAACACAATCCAATTCCCGAGAATAAGATATCCCTTAAGTATCCACGGTTCCGTGCTATGTACAAACTTTAAGATGATGAAATTAGAAATACTGGTAAGAGTTAAAATCCAACCCCAAAGCAGAAAGACTTTTGAACTTTCCTTATAATTAATCTTAAAGTATGCAATGGCTTTGTTAATTACATCAAAGCTTTCTTCCGGTGTTAAATCATTTTTTTCCATATCGTTATAGTTAATGAAGTTAAATTAGTACAAATATAAACTAGTTAATTCTATTAACCAAATATTTTTATACTTTTTTTTATTCCTCCTGCTTTTTCCTGTTTAATTCCAGATTCAAAGAAGGGATACAGTCGTCGCCCCGCAGGATAATTCCAACTATATCCAGCCTTGCGATTCAAAGAAAAACCCATTTAAGCTCCACAGTAATGAAAACCAAACCTGCATCACTCCTGCTTCTACTTATCGTCCTGGCCAGCGTCAACGCCCTGTCACAGACAACAGGCAAAACAGGCAATATAATAAGCAGTCCACAGAGTGGGTTGTATAATGCATACCTGACCAGTGTTCAGAATAGCCAGATGGAGACCACGGTGGGAAACCTACCGAGACTGCCCCGTTTCGTGAAAGGAGTTTACAGCAGTGGTGTGGAGGGTCCCGATGTGAGGGTGATCTGGCCTGCTCCGGAGGATAACAGCCAGGTGCTTGCCCCCGGAACATACACGGTAACCGGAAAGGTTACCGGGACAAGCCTCCAGCCAAAGGCGGTGGTGACGGTAAAGGCTGCCGCAGCGCCTGCTGCACCACACCGCACACTGGAAGTATTTGACCTCGACCAGGTAACTTTAAACACTGACATCCACAATCATAAGACGAAGTTCATCGAGAACCGCGATAAATTCATAACAAGCCTCGATGCCACCAATCCTGACAATTTCCTTTACATGTTCCGCAATGCCTTCGGGCAGGAACAACCTGAGGGAGCAGAAGAGATGGGGGTATGGGACAGCCAGGAGACCAAACTGCGGGGTCATGCCACAGGGCATTACCTCAGCGCCATAGCACAGGCATATGCAAGCACCGGTTATGATGCAGAACTGCGGGCCAGGTTCGCATCCAAAATGGAGTACATGGTAAATACGCTGTATGAGCTGTCGCAGTTATCGGGACAGCCGAAAACCAACGGAGGGGAGCATGTGCCGGATCCGACAGCCGTTCCGCCCGCAGCGGGAAAAGCAGGCTACGACTCGGACCTGAGCGTGGAGGGTATCCGCACCGATTACTGGAACTGGGGCAAAGGCTTTATCAGCGCATATCCACCCGATCAGTTCATCATGCTGGAGAAGGGAGCCACTTACGGTGGATCGGATGCCCAGATATGGGCGCCGTACTACACGCTGCACAAGATCATGGCCGGACTGATGGACATCTATGAAATCAGCGGTAACGCGAAGGCGCTGGAGACGGTGACAGGCATGAGCGACTGGGTATATGCCCGTCTGAGCCAGGTGCCGCAGGAGACGCTCATAAGCATGTGGAACAGGTACATCGCCGGTGAGTTTGGCGGGATGAACGAGGCGCTAGCCAGGCTGTCGCGTATAACCGGCGAGTCGCGTTACATGGAAGCTGCGCAGCTGTTTGACAACATAAGGCTGTTCTACGGTGATGCCAATCACTCGCACGGCCTGGCAAAGAATGTGGATATGTTCCGCGGGCTGCATGCCAACCAGCATATACCCCAGATCATCGGGGCGATAGAGCTATATCGTGATACCGAAGCCCCGGAGTATTATCACATCGCAGATAACTTCTGGCATATGACCACGGGTGATTACATGTACAGCATCGGTGGTGTTGCAGGCGCGCGCAATCCAAATAATCCAGAGTGCTTCACCGCCCAGCCGGCAACACTTTATGAGAACGGATTCGCCGAAGGCGGACAGAATGAGACCTGTGCCACCTATAACATGCTCAAGCTGACCGGCAGCCTCTTCCTCTTCAACCAGGATGCGGAGCTGATGGATTACTATGAGCGCGGACTGTACAATCACATCCTCGCTTCTGTGGCCGAGCACACCCCTGCCAACACCTATCACGTGCCGCTGAGGCCGGGTTCTGAAAAGGATTTTGGTAATCCTGACATGAAAGGGTTTGCCTGTTGTAACGGTACGGCTCTCGAGAGCAGCACGAAGTTTCAGAACTCGATCTACTTCAGGAGTGCTGACAACCAGGCGCTGTATGTGAACCTTTATGTGCCCTCGACGCTGACATGGACCGAGAGGAAGGTAACGGTGACGCAGGAGACGGCTTACCCCAAGGAAGACCGGACGATGCTGACAATCAATGGCAAGGGCAGGTTTGACCTGAATGTACGGGTGCCGCACTGGGCAACGAAGGGCTTCTTCGTGAAGATCAACGGCAAGGATGTGAATGTTTCGGCGGTGCCGGGAAGCTATCTTACGTTAAGTCGTAAGTGGAAGAAGGGTGACACGGTCGAGCTGCGGATGTCGTTCAGTTTTTACCTCGAGCCGGTGATGGATCAGCAGAACATTGCGAGTCTCTTCTATGGGCCGGTGCTGCTGGCAGCGCAGGAGCCCGGGCCGCGCACCGAATGGCGTAAGGTGACGCTGGATGCCTCAGACATCAGTAAATCTGTTACCGGTGATCCCTCGAAGCTGGAGTTCATGATCGACGGCGTGGTGTTCAAGCCTTTTTATGACACCTACGGGCGTCACTCGGTTTACCTTGATGTGGTATTGAAGTAGGGACCTCAGGCAAGGGCTGGCGGACATCGTTGCCCGGATGAGATCATTATCGGGAACAGGGCACCAGGAAAAGCTATTCACAGAGTGACTTCAACAGTTCAAGCGCCTTCGGCCATGCCTCCAGGACAAACGGCTTGAAATCTGCAGGTATATCCGTGTCGACACACAACAGTGTTTTGCTGCCCATCGGTTTCAGGCTGTAGTTCTCAAGTGAACCGCTCCAGGGGGTGATACTTTCATCACCGGGGACCTCCCTGCCGTCGATTATCTCCCTGAGGCTCTCGATGCTGATAAACTTCCCGGGGATGTTCTCCCTGATCCTGCAGACCATCCCGCCGGTCGAGCCATTTGAGTCCGTGCCGAGGAACCTGATCATCTCTCCTTTTTCCCATGAACCGGAGAACCGGGATGTGGGATTAAACGGGAGGTCCACTTCCTGTATGCCTCTTCCTCGAGCATTATCCTGAAGATGTTATCAGGGGTATTGTTAATTGTGATCTCGAAATGGAGCATCTCCTTCGCGCCGTAACCTTCAACATACTTTTTAAAATTATCCAGGATGGCCTGCCAGCCGGCCCTCTGCAGCTCGGCACTGTTCTGATCCTCTGTCTCAAACAACTC
The DNA here is from genome assembly GCA_963732575.1 of uncultured Bacteroidales bacterium. Classification (GTDB taxonomy): domain Bacteria; phylum Bacteroidota; class Bacteroidia; order Bacteroidales; family VadinHA17; genus SR-FBR-E99. The sequence continues at coordinate 1,035,896 of CAVTAA010000002.1, read as the reverse complement.
GGTGACCAGCGTCCCTCCTGCCGTCTCACTGAAGGTTATGCTGACATCCCTTCCGTCATCAAGAGTGCAGGCTAATGATTTCCCCGGGATAACTTCGGTATACCTTCCTGTGAAGTCAAATCCCTCAGAGCCGTCCCTGGCTTCCATCCTGTAGAGGAATGCACCACCGGTCTTAAGATCGTTCTCTGCATAGCTTGTCTGCCAGTCGTCGGACGCGTTGTACCAGTGAATTATGTGGATGGGTGCGGTGAACAGGTCCCATACCTGCTCCTTAGGCGCACTGACGGTTACAGTGACTGTGATGACCTTCTTTTCAGCTTGCGACTTCATGGTATTATGAGATTAAGTTACATGAGTACATTAAGATAAACAATAATAAGGCAGGCTTGTTTATCCATTGAAGAACATAATGACAATCGGTTATGACGGTATTTAGTAAATCATTTGTTGCAATACTTACCATAATAAGCATTGAATCAGTAACATCCACCACAATGGCTAAAACAGAAAAACAAAAATATGATGTTGTGCATCCGAAAAGGAGTTTGAGATAAGGTTCTACCCTTCCGCTCTCCTTGCAACAGTATATTCAGATGCCAGCACATACAAGGAGCTGGCATACCCGGGATTCAGGAAGCTTGCCGGATATATCTTCGGCGGCAACGAGTCGGAAACGAAGATCTCAATGACATCGCCGGTGCACATGGATATGAACACCGCCTCCATGAGTTTCGTGATGCCATCGTCGTTCAGTGAAGAGAACCTGCCGAAACCCGATGATCCCGGTGTAAAGATCGAACGGACGGATGATACATACGTTGCAGCAATACGATTTGGAGGATATGCTTCAGACAAAGACATAAGAAAATACACGGAGAGGCTGAAGTCGCTCCTGGAGGCGAAAGGGATCAACTGGTACGGCAATTTCAGGTACCTCGGATATGACCCGCCCTTCCAGCCATTCGGCCGAAGAAACGAGATAATCGTTAATGTCGAATGGAACAAGGAGAAGAAGTGAACGATGACCGCCAGCCTCTGCCTTCTCCGAAAAACTCAGGTCAGGATTAAAGGTACTTGCTGACGATATCGCGGCGGGAGAAGGGGGCGAATAAAAACCTGCTGATGACCTTTCCCGTTGTAAGCCAGGAGATCCTGGCGCCATTTTTCCGGTTGGCAATCATCTTCCTTACCAGGAAAGGAGAGACAGTGTCAGCCTCATTGGCAAGGATATTGTAAATCTTTATCAGCTGCCGGCTGTTCTCAGGATCCTGCCTTACCTGCGTCATAGTCAGGTCGGTCAGAACCATGCCGGGACTGATGGTGCCTACAATGACAGGTCCTTCCTTCACCTCAGCAGCAAAGGCATCTGAAAAGTACCTGACAGCTCTCTTTGATACGCCGTAGGGTGTCAGTCCGGGGATGGACCGCCCGTCGCTTCCCAGACCCTCCATATTGTAGATGGCTCCGGAACCCTGTGCCAGCATTCGGTTGTATGCAACATGAGTGGCCAGCATCAATCCCTTGACATTGGTGTCAAGTATCCTTGTAAAAACATCTGTTTCGAGCTTATAGAACGGTGTCTGGTTACTGGTTGTGCCGGCATTGTTCACCCAAATGTCAATGGTGCCGAAAGATTTAACGGCATTCTCCCACAGGCTTACAATGTCTGCTTCACAGGTGACATCGCATCTGAAGGCCGCATACCTGCTGCTGTCAAACTGCCCCTCAAGCAACTGTAATGATCTTTCTATCGTGTTCTCCGATGTTCCGGAATAGGCAACATTCCACCCCGACTGCAGGAAAGATCTGACCAGTGCGGCGCCGATGCCTCTTGTTCCGCCGGTTACGACTGCTGTTTTCATATCTGTGTTTTGGTAGTTCGCCTGAGTAAAACTACGATTATTTGTTACTTTCTTGTCTTGATACAAGAAGTAAACAAAGAAAAGTCAAGGGTTTCTTCTTACTTTCTTGCCTTGATGCAAGAAAGTAACAAAGAAAATCAAGGCTTAAGATTTTTTGGGGTCGACAGTGACTGCGGTCAGCCCTGCGCATTACAACTCTCCCGACGACATAATATGATTACAGTAAATATGATTAATTGTGCTTGTGTCGGGATCAAACAGTAATGCTCCTCGACCCTTCCCTGCCGCTGACCTCCGTCACTGTCTCTTATCCCCAAAAAATCTTAGGCCAATCTTTAAGATTTCTGAACCCCGCAGCAAGCAATAAAAACCTCGCTAATCCGGAAATTCTATAAGGCCAATCCTTTTAATCGAGGATACATATTCATCAACCGGTAACAAATTGTGACCGGATCTGCTTATCATTTCTGCCGGTAATGCAGGAGACAGTCAAAATAGGTATAGCTCTGATTGTTTTTAATCCCTCGAATTCGAGGGGTTTGAAATCCACATTCTCTATAATATACCTACCCAGCTTACTAATTAGTAAGTTGCTTAATGGTAAGATCCGGGTAACTGATACCAGATCGCCAATTGTAGGTGAATAAAGTTGCATCAGTCACAGCCTTGGATAATGTCCTCTCGCCTTATCCGGAAATTCTCTTAGGCCAATCCTTATACAGAGACAGGAAGGAGCTGTATCGGGTAAACCTTTTATTCTGATCTTTGTTTGAAAGTCAGGAGGATCAGGGAAATGAGGCTATTAAAGGATATTGCCAGGGAAGAGGCAGGAGAAGGAAGTGGAATGATCTCCGCTGTCAGGATGCCCGTTCTTTTCATTGGTCACGGTAGTCCCATGAATGCCATTGAAGAGAATGAGTTCTCCCTTGGTTGGAAGGAGATGGGCAAGAGACTTCCCAGACCTGCTGCCATATTATGCATATCAGCACACTGGGAGACGGGAGGAACAATGGTCACCGCCATGGAACATCCTCCGACCATCCACGATTTCGGCGGATTTCCAAAGGAGCTTTACGAGGTACAGTATCCTGCACCCGGTGACCCCGGCCTTGCCAGGCAGACAAAAGAAACAGTCAGGAGCAAGATAATTGAGCTGGATGAGAAATGGGGACTTGACCATGGCGCATGGAGTGTCATCAGGAGACTGTATCCTGAGGCAGACGTCCCGGTGGTACAGCTGAGCCTTGATCATTACATGAAACCGCAGGGTCATTATGACCTGGCCAAAGAGCTTGCCGCACTGCGCAGAAAAGGAGTACTGATCATAGGAAGCGGTAATATGGTGCATAACCTCAGACTGGTCTCGTGGGATAATCTCAACAGACCCGGGTTTGGATTCGACTGGGCCCTGGAAGCCAGCGACAGGATGAAACGGATGATCATTGACAATGACCATCAGTCTTTGATTAACTACAGCTCACAGGGAAAGGCTTTCAGCCTGGCTATCCCCACAGCAGAACATTTCCTGCCGCTGCTTTATGTTCTTGCACTAAGGGAGAGCGATGATGAGATCGAGTTGTTCAATGACAGGCATGTCGGGGGTCATTGACCATGACTTCTGTTAAAATCGGATAATGATCCAATTACTGGATTGGAGATTTGCGATTTACGATTTGATCAATTGAGGTTTTTTAATAAGTAAATGTTGGATGTTATGAGTATTTGGCAAAGGAATAATCTTGACAGGTCGTCGTCTCCTTACCTGAGGCAGCATGCCGGGAACCCGATATGGTGGCAGGAATGGAAAAGGGAGACCCTTGACCATGCCGTTACTGAGAACAAGCCACTGCTGGTCTCGGTTGGATATGCCACATGCCACTGGTGTCATGTCATGGCCGCCGAGGCCTTCTCGGATCCTGAGACCGCCAGCTACCTGAATGCCAACTTCATCAGCATTAAGGTCGACCGTGAACAGCGTCCCGATATAGACCAGTACATGATGCAGTTCATCCAGACACAGACCGGGAGCGGGGGCTGGCCGCTGAATGTATTCCTTACAGCTGACCTCAGGCCGGTCCATGCACTGACCTACGCACCGGCTCAGGGTGCCGGTGGCAGGACCTCCTTTCTTGGCATAGCACAGGCTGTGATTGATTATCTCCAATCGAACGGCAACAGCATCAGGCCCTTCTCCGCGTCGGAGGAGGAGGCTCCACAGGCTGATGCAGAAGAGCTGACAGAGAGCCTGTCAGAATACTATGACCGTGAATCCGGGGGTTTCGGCTGCAGGTCAGAAGTTCCCTCCGCACTCCACCCTCCTCTTCATGCTGTATAAGCTATGCCATTGCGCCTGATGAGGCACTCGGCGGGATGGTCACCACAACGCTTGACGCGATGATGATGCGCGGACTGAACGACCACCTGCAGGGAGGCATTTACCGCTACTGCGTCGACCGCGAATGGACCATACCCCATTTCGAGAAGATGCTCTACGACCAGGCTATGGCGCTGTGGAGCTACTCGCTGGCATACAGGGTTACGGGCAGAGAGCATTACAAAACAATGGCGGACAAGATCGTGACGCTGTCTTGAGGAGACTTTCCTGCATGACGGGATGTACGTTTCGGCCTTCAATGCCGACACTGACCATAAAGAGGGAGCCACCTATCTCTGGAGCGAGGATGAGCTTGCGGCGCTGCTGACGCCGGAGGAGTTCACCAGGTTAAGGGAGGTCTACGTGATAAGCAGCGAGGGTAACTTCGAGGGGCTCAACCATCTCATCAGGAAGAACCATGACCGTATTGACGATATCGAGGAGAAGCTGCTGGCGGCCAGGCTGAAGCGAAGCCAGCCCTCACGCGACGACAAGATCCTGTGCGGCCTCAATGCTCTGACCGCCGTGGCGCTGACACAGGCGGCCAGGCATCTCAGTCGCCCTGAGCTGGAGGCAGAGGCGGTGACACTGGTGTGGCGCCTCCTCGAAACCTTCTGGGACGGATCGTCGCTGGCCCACTCATACTTTGACGGGGTGCTTCAGCAACAGGCCTTCCTGTCCGATGCAGCAGCCCTGCTGCTGGCAGTCACCATGCTTTACGAGTCTGATGAGTCGTGGGGAGAGACAATGACTTCTCTGGCGGAATATGTCAGGTCGTTCCGCAGAGATGACAAGTGGGTTGAGTCGGATGCTGATGACTTCATGAAGATATATGCCTCATGGTTTGATCATCCTGTTCCTTCAGCTGTAAGCCTGGCAGAGATGGCTCTGACGCGTGTGGCTCTGCTCACCGGCGGAGATGTGGCCGCAGCTGTCTGGCGCAGGCCATACCAGTCCGATTTCTACAACATAAATGTCCTGCTGACCGAAGATCTGTTCCACCTGTACACCACGAAGGAGCCTCTGCCGTGGAGCGCCATCCCGGTCAACTCGCTTCAGAAGAGAGGCGATCCGGAGAGTGTGTGCTATAACAGGACATGCAGGCCTGTCAGGGAGTAGGCAGTAGGCAGTAGGCAATAGCGGCGATAGGCTCAGTCCCGTCACGCTGAAGTTAGCGACACAGGAGATGCTCAATCCCGACCATGAAGTGCGGCAGTAGTGGCGGCAGTTAAAATCGCATAAATACTTACTCAAGCGCCGCGTTGAGTTTAGGGATATCCTCATTTCTCGGAATAACATTCCAGCTGATGAAATCGAACATCCACTTATCATTAACCTTTACCACTTTATCAATGCACCTTACCTGCATTTTTGTACTTATCAGGGGCACAAAATACTGTTCCACAATAATCGCAGATTTCCCATCGGCTGCAACCATTATTTCACGTCTGTCAACCTTAAACTCAATTTTCATGGTACTGTCACCAGCCTGTGCCAGGAAAAGATCAGTTATTTGCTGCTTGTTCCAGAACTCTGACGGATCAGTTCCAAGGAACATTGCATTGTCAGTGCATCAATGCAGTCATTTTGTTGATATCCAGCGCCATATAGGCCGCATTATACTCATCCATAAAAGTTGCCAATTCAGCTTTTATGGCTTCGGGATCAATAGCTACAGTCACGGGTTTTTGCTGGCAGGATGTCATAATAAGCATAACACCGCAAATCAGTAATAGAGTCTTTTTCATAACTTTTCATTTAAGGATTTAGTTATGATAAAGTTATGACATCTGTGAGGGCAAGTCAAATATTTTTTCGGATGACTCCCTGAAGCGCCGGACCGGCAGAGGTCAGCAGACTAATCTGTTCGCTGTCAGATGATTACAGTTTTGCCGGGATTGGGGATTATGCAGAGGAATTCGAAGTCGCTGTCGTACGGGTTCCTGAACTGGTGGAGGTCACCCGGCTTCACGAAGAGGCTCTGCCCTTCCTGCACGACATGTTCTTTACCCTGGTAATCGACGGCCACGCCGCGGCCGTGTTCAATCTTTATGACATGTTCATAGTTATGCTGGTGGTATGGTGTGTTGCCACCGGGGGCGATAAAGAAATGACGCATGATTATGTTTCCCGAGCCGTCTTCAGGGCCGATGAGGATCTTCATCCTGACGTTATGAGCGCCTTCCACCTGCACCAGGGGTGAAGGGATTTCCGAGTTGAGATTTATTTTCATGATAGTGTTGTATTAACTGTCATTCAAAGGTAAATAAGAAACACCTAACGGGAATAAATGTTTCTGCATTCTTCCTTTCTTTGTCTTGATACAAAGAAAGGAAGCAAAGAAAAATCAGGTTCTTGGCTTGACACAAGAAAGAAACAAAGAAAGTCAAGGCTTAAGATTTTTTGGGGCCGACAGTTCCTCCGGTCTGCTCTGCGCATTACAACTCTCCCCGACGACAGAGTATAAGTCAAATAAAACATGAATGAGTGTGGCTGTGTCGGGGCTCAAACAGTAATGCTCCTCAAGCCTTCCCTTCTGCTGACCTCCGTCACTGTCTCATTTCCCCAAAAAATCTCAGGCCAATCCTGACACAGACTAAGGAGAACGCTGTATCAGTTGATCACAATGGTATTGCCAACACCAAGCTCAAAGTAATTCTCACCAAAAGCATCGCGGAACATTTTTATCTGCTTGTCGCCAGTACAGTGGGTTGCACCACACTTAACAACTCCCAGGGCTTTCATCCCGGAAATGATCACATCCATTTCTTCTTCAGATTTATCCATTAAGTGAAAACCTCCAAAGACCATGTAAATATTCTTGCTAAAAGATGCTTTTATCTCTTTCAGCATCTCAACTATCCCCGGATGTGAACAACCGGTCATTACAACCAGTCCTTGTTTTGTGTCCAGCACAAGGGCCTGTTCTGCCAGGGGAAAATCAAACTCACCCGAGGTGTAGAGGTCCTCACAGATCATAGCGGGTTCTTTAACAAGGAGGGGCTTTAGTCCCAGGCTGTCCATCGCCTGCTTAAATGTCCTGGTGAAAGAGTGAGGAATAATCACGGGAATATCCGTTTTCATCTTAACAAAAGAAGATATCCCGCCGGTATGATCGCCATGCTCATGTGACAGAACAAGGAAGTCAATCGATGAAGCATCGAGACCCATCCTCCTGAAGTTTGATGCAAAAATATCAGGTTTGGTTCCGGTGTCAAAGAGTATCGTTTTTTCGAGTCCTTCAATAACGATGGAATAACCCCAGTCTGCCGTCAGACTGTCAATCCGGGCATAATTGTCATAAATAACTCTGACAGTCACTGGTTTTTTAATGCCGTCAGATGATGTCAGGCTGCTCAACGCTTCCTGGTTACTGAGATATGGATAATCCTGTCCACAGGACTGGGTCTGAAAAAACAGGATTAAAATCAGTACCGATAAAATTTCCTTCGTTTTCATAACATAAAGTTACTACAGGATTGATCGGAAGTCAAGGCTTAAAGAATAATCCCCACAATTTTATATCTTAGGGAAACAAAACATCTGCAATGGTTCTCCATATAGGATTGATCTGGGCAATGCTGATTGGCATTGGCACAGCAGAATGGCAGCCGCTGGCTCCGGGGATTGACCTTTGTATCGTGACCACTGAAAAGGAGTTCACCTGGGGCGACGGCAGGATCACGGTGGTGCGCATCGATCCCGGCCAGTGGGAGCTGGTGTACGCCGGCGTCGGCAAATCCGGCTCCGTGATGCCAAAGACAGCACGTGAGTGGTGCGACAGCCTCAAACTCACCGCCGCAATCAACGCGGGCATGTTCAACGAGGATTACATCACCCATACCGGTTACGCCAGATTCCATGATAAGGTAGTCAGCAACCACACGAACAGTTATAAGTCGTTGCTGGCCTTTGAACCCAAGGCGGTGAGACATGTCGCACCGTTCCGCATCTTCGACCTCGACGAGCCAGGTACAACCATTGAGACAGTGCTGAACGACTACCGTTCGGTCATCCAGAACCTCAGGCTGATAAAAAAGCCCGGCATAAATGTATGGAACCCGGAAGGTGATGCATGGAGCGAGGCAGCCATCGGCGAGGATAACGAAGGCCGCATCCTGTTCATCTTCTGCCAGTCGCCCTACACAATGCACGATCTGAACAATGAACTGCTTGATGCAGGCATAGGGATCGTCGCTGCCCAGCACCTCGAAGGGGGACCATATGCCCAGTTTTATCTTAATGCCGGCGGGACTGAGCTCGATCTTACAGGCAGCGACGCTGCAGCATGGGCGATACCCAATGTGATCGGTATAAGAAAGCGGTGAAAAGAATTAAGAATTAAGAATTAAGAGTTAAGAATTACATTGAATTACCATCAAAAGGGATAATATGGACAGAAGAGACTGGTTAATAAAAACAGGGATGGCTGGCACCGGGCTGATGCTAAGCAGGTATCTGAAAGCGTCTGATCTTTTCAGGTACATGCCTGCCGGTGAGTTCACCAAAGCAGATTTCGGTCCCGGACTTCAAATGGGGGGTGGCTGCTGCTGCATACCAGACAGAAGGCGCCTGGAACCTCGACGGGAAAAGCGAATCCAACTGGGACTACTTTTCACGTATCCCCGGTAAGATAGCCAACGGCGAGAATGCAGATGTCGCAGCCGATTTTTATCACAGGTTTGCTGAGGACATAGACCTTATCAAAGCCATGAACTTCGATATATTCAGGTTCTCTGTCTCATGGTCGCGCATCCTTCCGGCAGGAACCGGCGCGGTAAACCCAAAGGGCATAGATTTTTATCACAGGGTGATCGACAAGTGCCTGTCTGCCGGCGTGGAACCGTGGCTCACTGTCTATCACTGGGACATGCCACAGGTACTGGAAGCAGAGGGCGGCTGGACCAACCGTAAAATGATCGGCTGGTTTTCAGAATATGTCGATGTTTTATCAAAGGAATACGGCAGCAAGGTCAGGAACTGGATGGTCATGAATGAGCAGCTTGCCTTCACCGGGAACGGATACATGAACGGGGTGTTCGCTCCAGGTAAAAAAAGCATTGGTGGCTTCATGAAAGCGGTTCATAATGCAGTGATCGCAAACGCGGAAGGAGGACGGATCATCCGGAAAAATGTTCCCGGAGCAAATATCGGAACCACGCTGGCAAACACCTGGGTGGAACCTGTTGACCAGGATGAAAAGAACATCGAAGCTGCAGCCCGGATGGATGCAATAATGAACCGCCTGTTCATTGAACCGGCACTCGGACTGGGATACCCCGAGGACACAGTACCGATGTTAAAAAAATTGAAATCACACTACGAAGAGGGCGATGCGGAAAAGATGATCTTCGATTTCGATTTTATCGGCATCCAGTATTACTACAGGACTATAGCCAAAAAATCGATGATGCCCGGAATGAGAGCCAAGGAGATTATGGCATCGGAAAGGGGCGTTCCAGTAAATGAAATGGGAGGCGAGGTTTATCCTGAAGGATTGTATCAAATCCTCAAAAAGTTCAGCCAGTACAAGGGTATCAGGAACCTGATCGTAACCGAGAACGGTACCTGCGTTCCTGATAAGCTTGAAGACGGACAGGTTCATGATAAGGAGAGAACAGACTATTTTAAGAATCACCTGGCGGCCGTCTTAAAGGCTAAGAAGGAAGGTGTGAATGTAAACGGTTATTTTGTATGGTCTCCGACCGATAACTTCGAGTGGGACAAAGGATTCAGGCCGCGTTTCGGACTGGTCTACGTTGACTTCCAGACCCTGGAACGGTATATCAAAGATTCCGGTCTGTGGTTCAGGGAGTTTCTGAAATAAGTCCGGTTGCCCGTCAGACGCTTTTTAGTCTTATTTAACCCACTCTACCCGTGCTGAGGGTAGAAACTGATATCCATTGCTTTCATCCGTTCGCCGTGGTATGCCAGGCGGACTTTATATTCGTCCCAGCTGCGCAGTTCCTTCGGGGTCCATCCTATCTCGGCATAACCGGGCAGGCGCGGGAAGAGAAGGTACTCGGCCTCGGCGCGGGCAGCGATTGTCTCAGCCCATAGAGGCGCTTCTATCCCGATAATATTTTCCTTTTTTATTTCAGGAACGAGGCTGGCCGGATCCCAGTTATAAGCTTCATCGACTTCGATATAAGCAGCCCAGTGCAGTCCGTAGGTGCTGGTGGAATCATACTGCATGTCTATATAGGCATATTTTGAAGGAGACATCAGTACCTTAGCTCCCTGCGATATGGCTTTGACGGCATTTGCTGCCTTAGCCCAGTACTGAACCGCGGTATTTGGTCTCAGCGTTGAGAGGGCAATCTCATCCCATCCCAGCACCTTCTTGCCATAAGCAGCTACCGTATCCTGAACCCTGTTAACAAAAGGTATATAATCTTCAAGCTTAGTCGAGTGTGACTTGTCGCCTCCGATATGAAACCATGGGCCGGGTGTCAGGGCGGATAGCTCACGGACGACATCACCAACGAATTTATATGTAATTTCCTTCCTTGTAGCCAATGTGCTGAAACCAACATTGGTGCCTGTGTACGGCTCCGTTGCCTTGCCGTCGGCATTCAGTTCCGCATATGATGACAGGGCCGCATTTGTATGGCTGGGCATGTCGATCTCGGGGATGACGGTAATGAACCTCTCCTGCGCATATCTTACTATTTCGGAATACTGTTCCTGGGTATAGAATCCGCCTTCGCCCCCTCCCACCTCAGTCTTGCCTCCATGGGCAGTCAGGTTGGGCCACGATTTTATCTCGATCCTCCAGCCCTGGTCGTCGGACAGGTGCAGGTGCAGCATATTCATCTTGTATGCAGCCATCTGATCGATGAATATTTTTATGTCATCCACTCCGAAGAAATGGCGTGCCACGTCGCGCATGGCTCCGCGGTAGCCGTATGCCGGATAATCGCGGATCGTTCCTGTTGCCAGCTCCCATGGGCCTTCCTGTGCTGTGGCCAGCTCAACCTTAGCAGGTAACAGCTGCCTCAGGGTCTGAACCCCGTAGAACAGTCCTGCCGGCTTATTGGCAGTCAGCCTGACCGATTTCTCATCGATAACCAGTTCGTAGCCTTCATCGCCGAGCTCCGGGTCGTTCTCTGACAGCGCCAGCAGGATTTTTCCCCGGACGAGGTCTTTGGTCAGTTGTTTTTACTTCGAGGCCGAAGCCGGTAGATGGATTGAGCCTGTCGGCCAGGTACTGTCCGATCTTAAGTATTTCGGGCGATTCTCCCTTAACGTATATGTCGGAGCGGTTTGTCAGAGTGAATGATCCTCCCGAAGGTGTTATGGACACCGGTTTCGGGATAATGTTCGCTTTTGAAGAGGTCAGTGGGGGTGGCTGGAGGTCGGTGTGAGCAGGCAACAGTCATTATTGTCGCGGCGGCAGCCAGAGTGGCCATGATGGTGTTCAGTGTTTTCAATGGCAGGTTATTAATGTTTGTACAATTCATTTCTCTGTTTCACCCGGAAATCCGGAGGCATAAAGCTAATGATTTCAGTTGAAGAGCTACGGCGGGCTACCTGGTTCTTTATGATGATTTCCGGGCCTTTATGGTTCTGACAGCTACCCAGACAAGAGTTATTATGCTGACAAGGATCCAGGCAGATAATATCAGTATTGCCAGAAGAGCAAAGCTGAAATCGATATCAAACTGAAACTGTTGCTGCCGGAATTTCCAGACCTGGTCCTCTTTGATCATAGTGCCTGTCAGACGTAACGGTAAGACCAGAAGCTTTGTAAGGTCAAACTGAACGTATCCTTTTGTCGAGAACCATGCCACGTCTCCCATGGATGAAATGTTCGCACTGTCGATCATGAACCTGCAATCGCCCCAGGATTCCCAGTCGGACTGTACCAGGCGGGCCGCCTGGTCATAGCCGCTGAAGACCTCGCCGGGGCTTGTTCCCAGTATCAGTATGCTTTCGCGGGAATACAGTGATTGCATAAAATCGTCGACCTGGCTGGTATCCCTTTGAGAGTATCCTTCCTGGAATTTTCTCAGCTGACCGATTATCTCCTTCCTGGTGCTGTCGGGGGCATTTCCTCTTGAAAAAGCAGCTGTTGGAGGAGATAAGATATTCTGCTCGTCAGCTTTTCTAAACATTCTGGTTACGAGGAAAAGTATTACAAGCAGCAATACTATGCGCAGTAAAATCCTGAGAATTTCTTTCATTTTTTCAATTTATCGGGAATTTATTTTGCCGGACTGTTGACAACCGGTCGCGGCAGGTTTTTCAAGGGAGAGTTCAACGATCCGCTCTGTCATCGGGGGGAAGTCAATTACTTACGTCGTGTTAAGAGCCTGGTTACAGCAACACCCAGGGAAGCGCCAAGAGCGAGGATAAGCCAGAAGCCGGCATGATTTGGTTTACAATCAATCGTTGAAGAGAAAACCAGGTACATGCTCAGTATTATTAACAATGGCGCCAGGGCTGCGATAATTTCATTTCTTTTTTTCATGGGATGAGGGTTTGATTACCAATGTTTAAGAGTCTAATTTACAAGAATTTGGTGATTAGGTACCTCATACATCAGATTTATTTTTATAAAAGGCTTGTGCTGAATACGATACAAGAGTTTTAATTATTACTTTCTTTGCCTTGATGCAAAGAAAGTAACCAAAGAAAAATCAAGGCTTAAGATAATTTCCGGGCTCATCTTTTATTGTTTGCCCACGCAATACAACTCGTCGTCCTTCGTCCTCCTCAAACAGTATTGCTACCACAGTCCCCCGCAGCAAACAATAAAAAACTCACTCTATCCGGAAATTCTCTTAGGCCATACCTTAAACTTTATCGATTGCATTTGCTTTAAATATTCATACCCCAAGCCTCATTCCTTATGCCTTTGAAAGCCTTCCCATCTGCTGACCTCCGTAACTGTCTCACTTCCCCAAAAAATCTCAGGCCTGTCGTAAAAATTCTTTACGCCGTAGCAAACAAGTATAAATCGACATTACCAGAATTTCTCTCAGGCTGGTCCTTAAGGTTCTCATATCAATATGTTGATAAATCTTACGGCAAGTGATTCAATAATTTAGCAGGCATTGAACCAGATTTACCTGATCTGGTGATATTTTCTATCTTTGTCTTATGAAATATGATAAGTCACTGGTGTTGAAAATGATCAAGGAGATGGTTAAAGAACTTGATCCTGCGGCGGAAGTAATTTTATACGGTTCCAGAGCACGTGGTGATGAGAAACCGGATTCCGACTGGGATATCCTCATTCTTGTTGACAAAAAAGCAGATCTGTATTATGAAAGTCAATTTCGACACAGATTATTTGATATTGAGCTTGAGACTGGTGCGGTCCTTTCAGTTTTCGTACACAATAAGGAGGAGTGGAAATCAATGCATTGGATGACACCTCTTTATCAAAATATTGCCAGAGAAGGGCTGAGAATCTAATCATGAAGCGATCAAAGGAAGATTATATCTGATACCGGTTCGAAAAGGCTACCCAAACACTGGAGGATGCAAAATATCTGGCCGAAACTGAGCGATGGAACTCTGTTGTCAACCGGCTATATTATGCATGCTTTTATGCGGTTTTGGCATTATTTGCGAAATATGATATCATTAGTCACACTCATTCAGGTGTAAGAACCCAGCTTTCAATGCACTTTGTGAAGAAAGGAATGCTTGAAAAGGAACATGCCATGCTTTTCAGCGATCTATTTGATCTCCGACAAAAAGGTGATTATGCCGATTTTATTGAGTTTGAAGATAAGTATGTCAAATCATTGATTCCAAAGACAGAGTTATTTATCAAAGCTACCGAACTCCTTATATCCTGAAGAATTATTTTGCCCCGTAACTGAATAGTAGCTTAATGTTCTTATTTTCCTGTCTTGACACAAGAACCGAGGCAGGTACTGGCAATGTTTTATTATCAACCTTTGGCCGAGTTCATGAGGCACTGCAATCAGCAGTGCCGAATAAAGAAACAAAGAAAGTCAAGGCTTAGGCCGGACCCCTCTAAACATACACAAATTTGAATCTTGCGATCATGTCAAGTTGTGGCAATTCTGCCGGGATATATTATTCCAGCCGCTTCCAATCTTAATAATGCATATATTTATAATTCTAAAGTATAACAGCGCTATGAAAAGATCGGTCAGTCTGTTTGCATACTTGACAATTGCTCTGACAGCTAACCTGAACGGGCAGCAGGTGCCTGACACAAGCTATAATCCTGCAATAATTAACCCGGCATACTCCGCCGGCAAGGGACCGGTGATATACATTGATGAGGGTCATCACAACTTCCACACGAAAGACGGCAGATACATGCCGTTCGCCAGGCTCCTTGAAAGAGACGGATACACTGTGGAGGGTTACAGTGGTACTTTTGAGACTGACAGGCTGAAGGGATGCAGGATACTTGTCATATCCAATGCGCTTAATGTGCTCAATACAGAGAACTGGTACCTCCCCACTCCTTCCGCCTTCACGCCCGATGAGATCAACAGTGTCAGGGACTGGGTCAGATCCGGCGGCTCGCTGTTCCTCATCGCGGACCACATGCCCATGGGTGGTGCGGCAGCAGAGCTGGCATCAGCCTTCGGATTTGGTTTCAGTAACGGTTTTGCAGCTGACACCGCCCGTCCGGGACCAATAGCTTTTTCCCGCAGTACAGGGGCGCTGTGTGATAATATTGTCACCAACGGCCGTGATCCTTCGGAGCGTATTGATACCGCAGTCACCTTCACCGGTCAGGCTTTCACGATACCTGATGATGCCTCTTCCATACTTCGTTTTGATGACAGTTACGTGATGCTTCTGCCTGACACTGCCTGGGTTTTTAATAAGAACACTGCTGTGATCAATATCGGGGGTTATTCGCAGGCTGCATTCAAGACATATGGCAAGGGCAGAGTGGTTGCCGGCGGGGAAGCGGCCATGTTTACCGCACAGCTTGCCGGTCCTCAGAGTTACAGGGCAGGAATGAACTCACCGGAAGCAAAAGAGAATTATCAGCTGCTGCTCAATATCATACACTGGCTGGACGGGATAATAGAGAATTAAGAGTTAAGAATTATGAATTAAGAATTAGGGCGAGGACCAGAGCCGGAGAACAGAAGCGGGAGAATGGAGAATTAAGAGTTAAGAATTATGAATTAAGAATTAGGGCGAGGTCCAGAGCCATACAACAGAAGGTGGTTTAGCGAAGAAAAGTAAAATGCTGACTTTTATGTACCGCTTTAAGAGGTCAAACAGACACACCTATCCGGTATTATACCCATAACCCTATCAAGCCAGTCCCGGCATGCGTTTCTTAAAGAATGCCAGCAGGAGCAGCAGGGCCACAACAACCATGGCAACGGCTGCAACAATGAAAATAGAACGGTAATCAGCCTGACGCTTTATCATTATTCCTGCAAAAGCCCATACAACCGCCAAGCCGATGAACGGATTATCAAGCTTCCAGAGTGCCAGGGCAGTTATCAGGGCACCGATGGCTATCATAATGATTGTCCACGTCTCATCTGACAGTCCAAATCCGCCCCAGTTTTTAGTAACAAGAAGAGCCGTCACATTAGCTATTGTGGCAATGCATATCCATCCCAGGTAAATGCCGAACGCTGCCTTGATCAGACCGAACGGCAGGTCTTTTATAATAATGTTTATCCAGATCAGTGATACAAGCAACCCCAGCATAATGACCACCGAGATCGGAAGCCTGTCGTAATGCCATGCGAAAATCCACACTGCATTGAAGAAACAGGTCACAGCAAAGAGCCAGCCTATACGTGAAATGACTGCCTGGTTTGATGAGGTGAACTGAGTGACGCAGAAAACCAGCAGCAGGAGGTAGATCACGCCCCAGATTGAGAAGGTGATCCCTGCCGGGGCAAACAGATTGGGGAATGCGTCAGAGACTGCTCCGGTAGTCTTGCCGTTAAGGGGAAGGGCATTGGCGAGATAGTTCATGACTATCATGACAGCAAAGAAGAGAATGTTTATGTAACGTATCATCGTTAATATTTTTAGTAACCGGGGATAAATTTATCAATTTCAAATCGATTCAAAAAGAGAACAATCAAGTAATATTGGATGGAGAGTAAGGTATTTCGCTATCTTTATCAGAGTTGAATAGACATAATTATTAAACGTTAAGACATGAGTGAAATTCTGGTATTGGGCGCCGGGATGGTTGGCCGGGCTATGGCCATCGACCTGGCCAAAAAGCATGAGGTCACCCTTACAGACCTGCATAATAAACCCTTAACCGTGGCTAAGGAAAAATGCAGGAAGCTTAATACAATCAGGCTGGATGCAAGTGACAGCAACAGCCTTCGATCAGCGGTCAGGCCTTTTGATCTTATCGTATGCGCAGTACCCGGATCGCTGGGTTTTCAAACTGTCAGGCATATTATTGAATGCGGAAAGAACGCGGTGGATATCTCTTTTTTTCCGGAGAACGCCCTTGACCTTGATAAGCCGGCAAAGGAGAACGGAGTCACTGTTTTTGTTGACAGTGGCGTTGCTCCCGGAATGGATAATCTCATACTGGGGCATTATGACCAGATACTGAAACTGACCGACTTCGAATGTCTCGTTGGCGGACTGCCCATGATAAAAAAGTGGCCCTTCTGTTATAAAGCCCCCTTTTCTCCCAGCGATGTGATAGAGGAATATACAAGGCCTGCCCGGTATGTTGAAAACAGCACTATCGTAGTGCGCGAGCCTTTGACAGACTGCGAAATGCATGAATTTGACAGGGTGGGCACACTGGAATCGTTCAACAGTGACGGTTTAAGGACAATCCTTTTCACCATGCCCCACATCAGGAATATGAAGGAGAAAACCCTCAGGTACCCGGGACATGTCGAATATGTCAGGGTGCTTAAGGAAAGCGGCTTCTTCAATAAGGAGAAGATTACTGTAAACGGAGTGGCAGTATCGCCCCTGGAGGTTACCAGTCAAATTCTCTTCGATGAATGGAAATTAGGAGACACCGAAAAAGAGATGACGGTTATGCGTATCACACTTAAAGGTGAAAATTCAAAAGGAAGAATTGAGAAAGTGGTTTACAACTTATATGATGAATACTGTGACGAAACACAAACTTCATCCATGGCGCGGACCACGGGCTATACAGCCACAGCGATCGCCAACCTGTTCCTGGAGGGCCTGTTCAGCATGAAAGGGGTGTTCCCGGCTGAACTCCTCGGAAAGAACGGGACATGTTTCAATTATATAATGGATTATCTCAGGGATAGAGGTATACATTACGAGAAAACAAGTACGACAGAACAGTGATACAGGCATTCCCGGGTTATCAGATTTATCGGTAAAATGACCGGTTCTTTCAGGACACTACAGGATTTGCGATTTGCGATTTGCGATTTATTAAGGGCTGCAGGTTGAATAGTGAGGGCAGATTTTTTACAGACATCAGAAAATTTTCAAGAGCCAACATAAATCAATCTCAAAAATTTCTAATTTTATAATGTTAACCCCATTTTGTATTCAAGAAACATTTTATATGATGAAAAAAATCATCCCACAACCAAAATCTCTGAGTACTGCAGGTTTCAGGATAGTCATCTGTCTCCTGCTTATTCTGGTTAATGAAGTTTCATTTGCAGATGGTCTGCAACTGACCCTGAAAGGTCAGGTGGAGAATGAAGCGGTATCAGATCAGGATCAGAAAGAAATACGCATAACGGGTAAGGTTCTGGACGAAGAAGGGAAACCCCTGCCAGGTGCAAGCATTTTGCTTGCAGGTTCAGTAAAAGGTGTCATGTCAGATGCTGACGGATCGTATGTCATTACTGTTCCCTCCACTTCGAGTACCCTCGAGTTTTCGTATGTAGGTTATGTAAAACAACAGGTCAGGGTCGGTACAAGCACGGTTATCAATGTAACGCTTGAAATGCAGTACAACAGTATTGCAGCAGTAGTTGTGGTAGGCTATGCAACTGAGCAGAAGGCACTTCTGACAGGTTCAATTGATGTGGTCAACTCTGAGGTGATCAGGGATATTCCTGTCATGAATATAGACAACCTCATGCAGGGGCAGGCAAGCGGGGTGCAGGTTACTCAGAACTCAGGAACACCGGGAGGATCCACCTCAGTAAGGATACGAGGAGTGAACTCGATCAGCGGTTCCAACCAGCCTCTTTATGTTATCGATGGAATACCTGTTGTTACCGGTGATTACGGACAGGTCGGATATGAAGGGCAGGGCATCAACGCCTTGTCAGACCTCAACCCCAATGATATCGAATCGATAAGCATACTGAAGGATGCGGCAGCCGCATCAATCTACGGAGCGCGTGCATCAAACGGTGTTATCGTCATAACCACAAAAAGAGGCGCCGACCAGAAAACACAGGTCAGCCTGAATGCATACTACGGAGTGCAGCAGGTGTGGAGAACACTTGATATGCTTGATGCTCTCGGATGGATGGAATACAGGAATGACCTTGCAGGCACGCCTGTTTTTTCGCAGGACGAAATGGACAATATTACAATCGACACTGACTGGCAGGAAGAGATTTTCCGTACCGCACCCAATGCAAATTATGAGCTGACAGCAAATGGCGGGAACGAGAAGACAAAGTTCTTTATGAGCGGCGACTACTTCACACAGGATGGTATTCTGATAGGAACAGATTATAAAAGGCTGAACGGAAGACTAAATCTGGACCATAATATTTCTGATAAAATCACTGTCGGAGCAAGCGTCGGACTGACCTATGCCAAAACCAACCGTGTGGAAGGAGACCAGACGCTCCATGGCCCGCTGCCAAACGGTATCTCCACTCCGGCCATTTATCCCGTTTACAATGAAGACGGCTCTTACAACCAGGACGGTCCTTATTCAAATGCCGTTTCCATCGCCAATGAGGCAATCAATGAAAACTTCTCATTCAGGGCGCTGGCCAACACTTACCTCACATATCAGATCATACCCCGCCTGAGCTTTACAACCAAATGGGGAGCAGACTTTTTAAATTTCCGCGAGCATGCTTTCGAGTACAATACCGTCCAGGGACAAAAATACAACGGACTGGGATTTGAGACATACACCAATGTGCTCAATATAGTCTCGAACAACCTGCTCACCTATGATTTCTCAGCCGATAAGAATAATTTCGGATTTTTACTGGGGTACAGCTTTGAAAAATACCAGGACAGGTCTTCGTTCATCAGGGCTCAGGACTATGCCGACGAAAGCCTTGAATACATCAATTCTGCCACAACAATTGCGTCGGCCAGTTCAGATGCAAACAACTCAGGGTTAAGTTCATTCTTCGGAAGGATAAATTATGATTATGACACAAAATACATTGTCTCTCTGTCGGGCCGGTTCAATTCATCCTCAAAATTCGGAGAAAACAACAGGACGGGTTTTTTCCCGGCTGCTTCAGTGGCATGGAGGCTGGGTGAGGAAGATTTCATGGATAATCTTCCCTCGATATCAGAGGTAAAACTGAGAGCCAGTTACGGCCTCACCGGTAATGATGACATCCCCCCCTTCCTTTATGCCGAACTGTACGGTGTCACATCATACAACAGTGCATCGGCGATCTATCCGAGCAGCATACCTAACCCTGATCTGAAATGGGAAACCACGGCCCATCTGGATATCGGTCTGGATTTAGGATTTCTGGAGAACCGGATATTCCTCACCGCAGATTACTATGATAAGCAGACAAAGGATCTGCTTCTTGCAAGGCCCTTGCCGGGAAGTTCAGGGTTCTCTTCCATAACAGAAAATATCGGGCAGGTTGAAAACAAGGGGCTGGAGCTGAATTTGACAACCAACAACCTGGTTGGCAAATTCAAATGGAATACGACAGCAAACATCTCCTTCAACCGGAATAAGGTGCTTAAGCTATACAACGGACAACCCATCGATGACATCGGGCGCGGAGGTAACCGTGTGATGGAGGGTCAGCCGATCGGCATATTCTACAGTTATGAATGGCTGGGTATCGACCCCTCAACAGGAGACTGCGTCTATTCAGATTTAAAGAAAGATGATCAGATAACAACCGAGGACCGCACCATAGTCGGAAATCCTCATGCTCTTTTCACAGGCGGTATAACCAATAACCTCAGTTACATCGGTTTTGACATGAGTGTTTTCCTGCAGTTTTCATACGGGAATGATATTTTCAACGGATCACGCCTGTTCCTCGAGTCGCTTCAGGGCGGTGACAACCAGGTTGCTGATGTTGAACGCAGATGGCAGGAGCCCGGCGACATAACAGATATCCCCAGGGCAACATCTGATGCCGTTGCTGCAGCGTCAAACAAGCGCGTTTCATCGAGGTTCATCGAGGACGGGTCATACCTCAGGATCAAAAACCTGACTCTTGGTTACACTTTTACTGATAACCTGATCCGCAAGGTGCACCTGTCAAACATGAGGATCTATATCACCTGCCAGAACCTGTTCACCTTTACCAACTATTCTGGCCTTGATCCTGAGGTGAATTACCTGGGTGATGACAATACGGTCATCGGGACGGATTTCTTTACATATCCGGAGGCACGCAGTTTCAATTTCGGAATTAATTTAAAATTCTAGGCCATGAAGAAAGCATTATATATAATCGGCATACTTGCCATCCTGACCGGATGTGAGGTTCTGAATCTTGAACCGGAAGACTCCATTCCTGCAGATGAGGCATTCAAGGACAAGGCCGGCATTGAAAAAGGTATTCTGGGCAGTTATTCGTCGCTTCAGTACCTCAGCTATTACGGCAGGAACTACCTTATTTATTCTGACCTTGCCGCTGACGGCCTGTCGCACCCCACTGACGCCACCAACTCCGACTGTGCTGAAGTAGACAACAACGCCATGCTTGCAGAAAACTCTGCCGTAAGCGGGCTCTGGGCTTCTGCTTATGACGGAATTAACGTTGCGAACAACGTGATCGTCAAGGTGCCCGGAATGACTGACATGACTGAAAATGAAAAAAATAATGCACTCGGTGAGCTTTATTTTCTCCGCGGCCTGGGCCATTTTAATCTCCTGAACTATTTTGGCGCTATCCCGATCAAAATCGAACCCACGGTCGGGGTCAGCAATCTTGATGCAGGCCGTGACCCGGTGAGCGATGTGTATGCTCAGATCAAATCTGATCTTACTCTTGCTTCCAAGTACCTCGATGCCTCAGCATCGACAAAGACCAGGGCATCGAAATATGCCGCCATTGCCTTACTTGCAAGGGTATGTCTCTATTCCGGCGATTATGAAATGGCCTGGCAGAAAGCTGACAGTGTAATAAGATTCGGGGGTTATACAATGCCTGTTAATTACGCGGATGTTTTTGCATCTGACGGATCGGCAGAAACGATATTCGAAATTGATTTCAACGAGCTGGACCGTAACAGGATTGCCGAGTATAATTTCCCGAAAACTCTGAACGGAAGAAGGGAAGTCGAACCTGATGCGACCATTATCAGCGCTTTTGAGGCAGAGGACGAACGCAAGGCAGTTTCAATTGCTTATGACGGTGCGCTGGCATATGCCAACAAATACAATGACCTGAGCAAGGGAGCAGATAATGTGATTATCCTCCGCCTTGCAGAGATGTACCTGATAAGGGCAGAGGCTGAAGCCAACCTGACCGGAGGGAATATCACCTCAATCAGGGCAGATATCAACACAATCAGGAACAGGGCAGATCTTGGTCCCACATCCGCTGATACGCCAGGTGAGCTGCTCCTGGCCATCGAGCAGGAAAGAAGGGTGGAGTTTGCATTTGAAGGACATCGGTGGTTCGACCTGGTAAGAACAGGAAGGGCTATAGACGTTCTGCCTAATGTAACCAAATCCACCCAGACTCTGTTCCCCATCCCTGCTGATGAGATACTGACAAACAAAAGTCCTGAAATGATACAAAATACTGGATATTAGAATTTATAATGTTAAACTAAACCACTAAACAATGAAAGCTACAAAACTTCTTTTACTGATTGCCGCCGTTGCACTGACCTTTATGGTTTCGTGCAAGGATGACGAAGAACCTGAGGTAATTCCATCGCTTTACTTTATGGATGCAAGCGATGAGTATATGGGGAAAATAGTCCTCGACGGGACCTATACCTTAACAACTGTCAAAGACCTGGTAGAGATGTCAGGACCCGGCATTGCATATGACAAAGAGACAGACAAGATTTATTTCAGTGACTGGTATGATGCAGACACGCCAGACGGCAAGATATGGAGAATGAAACCAGACGGTACCGGCGCTGAAGCTATCGTCAGCGGTATTCTTGATCCCTACGGTGTTGCTATTGATCATGACAATAATAAGATCTACTGGGCTGATGATGCCGAACATATTTCGAGAGCAAACCTCGACGGCTCAAGCCTTGAGACCGAGTTTATAACTATTGCTGAGGCATACATGAGGGCAGTTGCCGTTGATGAGAAGAACGACAAACTGTATTTTTATGAGGACTGGTATGAGAATTTGTACAGGGCCAACCTTGACGGTTCAAATCCCACGATCATCGTCTCAGGTGTATACGGATACGGGATATGCGTAGACACAGAGAACAGCAAGATATACTTTGACGATCAGAATGATATGACACTGAAAATGGCCAATCTTGACGGTACCGGTGTTGTGGATATTGCTGGCATTGATGACCGCGTCTACGGTATCGCAGTTGATACTGACAAAAATAAACTGTATTGGTCTGACAGGGGTTTGGGAGAGATTTACGAAGCCAACCTTAACGGAACAGGCAAGGTTGCCATTGCTACGGGGCTCGCAAGCCCGAGGGGAATAACCCTGGTCAAATAAAAAGAAAGACAGCCTTTGGCGGACCGGCACTGCCGGTCCGCAAGGCTTGCCTGACTGTATTACTGACGAAGGTGTCGACCGGTCAGACTGCAGCAGGCCGTCTGATCGAATAAAAACAGAAAATATGAAAATGAAGTTTGTAAGTCGGATTGTTATCGTGCTGTCACTTCCATTAATGTTCACCAGCTGCAAGGACGAAGGATTTCCCGTACCCCCAGCGAGTACAGTCCCCCGCTTTTCCTACACGGTTGACAACAACGGATTTGCCCCGGCCACAGTAACATTTACCAATAAGTCTATCGTCCCGGAGGAAGCGGGGAACCCATATTATTTCTGGGATTTCGGTGACGGGACGGAGTCAACGGAGGTGAGCCCGGAACATCTGTACTCTGCATCAGGCGTCTTTGCGGCCTCCCTGGTAATCAAGACTGATGTTTCGATGGAGATAAAGGAGCTTGTAAAAGACATTGTCATACTTAATTCAGAAGCAACCGGGGTACCTGTTTTCTTCACTGACGGAAGCCAGGTTTATTCAGGATTTCTGAATGAAGATAAACCGGTATTTTCTGTTCTGCCCATCGGGCCTTTCCAGGATTCATATGACCTGGCTGTCGATACAGTAAACTCAAAACTGTACATCAGTGATTACGACGCAAGCGCAATTTATCGCTGCGATCTTGACGGAAGCAACCTGGCTGAATTCAGGACCAACCTGCCAGGACCTGACGGTATGGTTATCGATTATGCCGGCAACCGGCTTTACTGGGATACGGATGATGGTATACAGAGGGCAGATATGTCAAATACTGATGTAAACCAGATAGAGGATTTCGTTACCGGACAGGGCGCCGGCGACCCGGAAGGGGTGTCGATCGACCCGGTGCACGGCAAGCTTTACTGGGTCAGTTATAACGGTGGCCTCTGGTCAAAGAATCTCGACGGTACGGGTGAAACTGAAATTATTCCCCTGGTTGAGGGAGGGAGTACCCTTGTCATTGGCGACAGGGTTTATTTTGACCAGTGGATTGCTTCGGGAGATATCCATCTTAAATCAGCAAATCTTGACGGAACCGGTGTCAGCACCATTACCACAGGGATCAGCCGTGTGGTCTTTGGACTTGGATACGAATCGGAATACAATAAGATCTATTGGGGTGACCGCACTCCCGGCAAGATCATGAGAGGCAACACTGACGGATCAGGCATTGAGACCTGGTACGAAAAATCCGGGTCAAGCCCGCGCGGAATAGAGTTTGGCAAGAAGAAATAAACAGGAAGCTATATGTTAAAATCAATAGCCGTACGCATGATGCTTGTGATGGCATTGTGCGCTGTCTGTCTTTCGTGCCAGAGAAACACCGCAAAAGAAGGAAAACTTTTCATACTCGGAGGAGGAAACCTTTCCTCCTCCATCATTGAAAAAATAATTGAAGAATCAGGGCTTGACAAAGGGGGATACGGAGTGATCCTCCCGATGTCAAGTGAAGAGCCCGATACTGCTGTTTTTTATACAACGGCCTATTTCACCAGACAGGGGCTCAGTAATGTCCATGGCCTCCATTTTGTCAAGGGGAAGCCCTATTCACAGGCCCGGATTGATTCTATCCGTAATGCAACCATGGTATTCATATCAGGAGGCGATCAGAGCCGCTTCATGGATGCAATTGAAGGCACTCCCATCAAAGCTGCCATACACGAGGTTTTTGACAGGGGAAATGTAGTATGCGGCACCAGCGCAGGGGCAGCCCTGATGAGCAGGACAATGATCACCGGCAATGAGCTGAAACATCCCGACGCTGAAGTTGTGTTCACAACCATGGAAGCAGAGAATGTGGAGACAATTGAAGGACTCGGGATGCTGGAACAGGTGATCATAGACCAGCATTTCATTATCAGAAAACGCCTGAACAGGTCGGTCTGCGCGTGCATCGAGCACCCTGACCAAATGGTCGTGGGCATAGATGAGCCTGCAGGTATTTTAGTGGAAGGCGACATAGCTACCGTTCTTGATGCCCAGGTGGTGGTGCTTCAAAATCCGTCAGACCCAAAATCCGAAAACGGATTGCTGGGGGCCCGGAAAATACAACTTGATGTTTACCTGCCGGGAGAGAGTTTCCGGATAAAAAAATGAGGGATCGGTAAATGGCGAAAAAGCGACAGATACCCCATACTTTTGTCCTTGTCTTCTCTATTATTGTTTTAGCTGCCGCTGCCAGCTGGTTTGTCGATGGGGGTGAATATTCCAGGACCATTAAGGTAATGCCTGACGGTACTACCAGGAATGTAATTGACCCCGGCTCATTTCAAAACGTTGAAAACAACCCTCAGACCTGGCAGATCTTTTCTGCCCTGTTCGAAGGGTTTGTATCCAAATCTGATATTATAGTATTCATACTGCTTATCGGGGGTGCATTCTGGATCATGAATGAAAGCAAGGCAATAGACGTGTCAATTATTTCTTTTCTGGGTGTTGCCCGGCGGCTGGAGAGGTTCAGGCTCATAAAATGGATAGGCATTGACAATATCATCATTACCCTCTTCATGATCATCTTCAGCATTTTCGGTTCAGTGTTCGGGATGTCGGAAGAGACCATCGCATTTATAATCATCTTCGTACCGCTTGCGATAAGCATGGGATATGATTCCATCGTGGGAATATGCATGTGCTTTTTTGCTGCCGGGCTCGGGTTTGCAGGAGCAACCCTGAATCCATTCACTATTGGCATCGCCCAGGGATTATCTGACCTGCCCCTGTTTTCCGGCCTGGAGTACCGCATATTTGTCTGGCTTGTACTCACAGTTATCGGCATTGCCTATGTATTGTGGTATGCGCGGAAGATCAAACGGGATCCGAAAAAATCGGTAATGTATGAGCTTGATGATGTATGGCGTAAAATGGTCCTTCAAAGAGAAACAAAGACGGAATACAGGACCCCTGTCTCTGCCTGGGTTGTTTACGCTGTCCTCTTTACCGTAATGGTTGTCTATTCATTCTTGTATCCTGTGTCGACTATAAGTTTCGGACAGGCAGAAATGACAATACCGGCCATCCCGGTTATTGCCGGGCTGTTCCTTGTATCAGGCTTTGTCGCTCTCCGTAAATCAGTACATTTCTTTATCCTTGATATCTTCATTTTCACCATCCTGTTTCTACTGGTGGGGGTTATGGGCTATCACTGGTATGTGATGGAAATAGCGACCCTGTTTTTTGTAATGGGGCTTTCAAGCGGAGCGGCAATGGGCTATTCTCCGAACAAAATCACGGAGCTGTTTATTGCCGGAGTAAAGGATATTCTCTCTGCCGCCCTTGTGGTAGGTCTGGCAGGAGGAATAATTGTTGTCCTGCAGAACGGCAAGGTCATCGATGCAATGCTTCATGGCATTGCAGGGTCAATGAGCGATGTCGGCAAATTCGGGTCCCTCAGCATCATGTACGGGATCCAGACCGTGATCAACCTGGTAATGACATCCGGATCTGCAAAGGCTGCACTGACAATGCCAATCATGGCACCCTTTTCAGACCTGATAGATGTATCACGACAGGCAACCGTAGTGGCATACCAGCTGGGCGACGGTATTACAAACATGATCACGCCCACCTCTGCTGTGCTGGTCGGGGTGCTGGGCGTTGCGAAAATCCCTTACGAAAAATGGTTCAAGTGGGCATGGCCCCTGATACTGTTTTTAATGGTCCTTGGCCTTCTTCTGCTCCTCCCGACAGCAATAATGGATCTTAACGGATTCTAACCTGTTTTTATGACAAAATGTTGATTATGAATATGCTGCTTATTAAAAATATTGAAGTGTACAGCCCCGGATTTCAGGGGAAAAAAGATATCCTGATTGCAGGGGAGAAAATAATCGCCGTTGAAAATGAGATCGATGCAAGCTCTTTGAAGGGCATCGGGATCAGCGTCATTGACGGCAAGGGCAAGAGAGTGATACCGGGGCTCATCGATGCCCACGTGCACATTGCCGGAGCCGGCGGCGAAGGGGGACCGGCATCCCGGACGCCGGAGATGCAGCTGTCACAAATGCTTGACGGGGGTATTACCACTGTTGTCGGCTGCCTTGGTACAGACGGATTTACAAGATCACTGGAGGCGGTCTTAATGAAGGTCAAGTCATTAAAAGCCCAGGGGGTATCAGCTTATATGTACACCGGATCATACCAGGTTCCTACCCCTACCCTGCTGGGTGATGTGGGAAGGGATGTTGCCCTTGTTGAAGAGGTGATCGGTGTCGGTGAAATAGCCATCTCCGATCACAGAAGCTCCTGCCCTACCACAGTGGAGCTTATCCGTCTTGTTGAACATGCACGGGTAGGCGGCATGCTTGGAGGAAAAGCAGGTATTGCCAATATGCATATGGGCGATGCCAGGGACCCGTTCCGGCCAATATATGATGCCGTTGAAAACAGCGAACTGAAACTGACACAGTTTTATCCGACCCACTGTAACAGAAACCCTTATATTTTTGAAGACGCAAAGCTGTACGGGATGAAGGGATATGTTGACCTGACAGCCAGCTCATACCCATATGACCCTGAAAATGAGATCAAACCCTCCAGGGCCATTGTTGAACTGATGTCCGCCGGAGTACCGCTTGAACATATCACCCTGACATCCGACGGAAACGGATCACTGCCTAACTTCGACAAGGACGGCAGGCTGATAAGCATGGATATGGGATTGCCGAAATCGATCTTTTCAGTAATGGTTGATGCTGTCATACAGGAGAAGCTTCCCCTCGAAAAAGCATTGACAGTGGTGACCTCAAATGTGGCTTCTATCCTTAAACTCAAAGACAAGGGCAGGATTGAGCCCGGGAAAGATGCTGATATGGTGATCATCGACAAGGATTATGCAATCTCTGACCTCATTGCCCGGGGAGAGCTGATGACCCATAATTATCAGAGATTGAAAAAAGGGACTTATGAATAGTATTTTATCGGCTTCTGTAATTTTAAAATGAACAGGCTTATCTTTTTCTGCTTTATGCTTGGTTGCGTCTCCGGATCAGCACAGGATTTTCAAACACCTCTGCAGAAAAACGGCTATACCAGGCCATCTTCCTATGAAGAGCTGAGCGATTTCGTGAAAAATATGGACGCCGGCTCCGACTTGCTCACGGTTGAAACAGCCGGGAAATCAGTGCAAGGAAGGAACATTTATGCAATGAAGTTCTCCTCCTCTGTCTTCGGAGAAGATAAGTCCAGGATCAGAGTGCTTATTTTTGCACAGCAGCACGGCAATGAACAGTCAGGGAAAGAGGGAGCCTTACTGCTTGCGCTGGAACTGCTGAAACCGGAAAACCGGTACCTGTTCGACCGTATTGACCTTCTGCTGGTGCCCCAGGTGAATCCTGACGGTTCCGAGGAAAACAAACGGCGAAACGGAAATGATGCTGATCTTAACCGCAATCATTTAATTCTCACTGAGCCGGAAACCATCACTCTGCACCGTCTCTTCGATAAGTATCTTTTCGATGTTACAATGGATGTACATGAATACTTCCCTTACGGCGAAACATGGAAAAAATACGGTTATCGCCATAACTCGGATGAATTGCTCGGGACGGCCACCAACATAAACGTTTCAGAAAAACTGAGAAGATTGTCCAATGAGAGTTTTCTTCCCTTTATGAAAGAATTCTTTGATAACCGGGAATGTTTCCAATTTCATTTACAGTCCCGGAGGTCCACCGGAGACAGATTATATCAGGCACAGCACATTTGATATCAATGACGGCAGGCAGAGCTTTGCCATCCTGAATACTTTCTCATTTATCCAGGAAGGGATGAACGGTAAGGATCTTTTTGCCGATAATATCAGGCGCCGGGCTGAAGGACAGATGACAGGGATGAGGGGATTACTGGAATATGCTTTTCTTAACAGCCGGACGATTAAAAAAACAGTCGCCGGCGAGAGGAAAAAACTGATCAGCGGCTCAGCGGGAAAAACCGTTTCGATACAGAATGAACATGTGAGCAACGGCCGGACGCTTCCGCTGCCTCTCTATTCATATTCCACAGGCACCGATACCGTGGTGAATGTAATTGATTACAGGCCTGTGGTCAGATCACTTTATGATGTTGAAAAACCATGCGGATATCTGATCCCAAAAGAGCTTAAGGATGTCACCGGCTGGGTAGAAAGGCATGCTCTTGTGACAGAAAACTTTACCGGCGGAAACCGTTACAGAATAGAACAGTATGAGGTTTCCGCAATTGATTCAACCGACTTCGAGGGAGATATAGTTGTTAATCCTGAGGTGACCTCCCATGACCATGATGGAAATATTAATTTCAGTGATTATGTTTATGTTCCCACTTCGCAGTTAAAAGGGAATATGATTGTCATTGCCCTTGAGCCCAAGTCGATGCTGGGTTTGGTGACCTATCCGGGATTTGCTCATCTGCTCAGGGCAGGAGAAAAATTTCCGGTGCTCCGGGTAAACAGAAAGTAGTCCGGACAGTATCATCGTTATTACTTAAATCTAAATAAACTCAAAATGCGTATCACACAGGTAGAACTCAGGCACATTAAGATGGTACTGGTCAGTCCGTTTGTCACATCCATGGGAACAGAATATGATGAGGAGCACATAATTGTCCGTGTTGATGGAGAAGGTATTACCGGCTGGGGTGAAAGCGTTGCTGAAGGAACTCCTTTCTATTCATATGAAACAGTGCAGACCGCATGGCATATTCTTCGCGATTTCCTGATCCCTTCCGTTCTGGGAAAGGATCTGAAGGGCATTGATGAAGCTATCGCCTCCTATGCAATTGTGAGAGGTCATATGATGGCAAAGGCCGGACTGGAGGCTGCCCTGTGGGATGCATTTGCCAGATCGAAAAACATGTCGCTGTCCAGATGCTTGGCGGGGTGAGAGACAAGGTGGATGTAGGTGTGAGCATAGGCATACAGCCGACGGAGAAAGAGCTGATCCACAAGGTTGAAGGGTATCTTGCAGAAGGGTATAAGAGGATCAAGATCAAAATTGCGCCGGGAAATGACATTCAGTATGTAAGGGCGCTCCGCAAAGAGTTTCCCCGGCTGCTCCTCCAGGTGGATGCAAACTCAGCTTATACGCTCAATGACATCGACCTGTTTAAAAAACTGGATGAGTTTAATCTTTCGCTGATCGAGCAGCCTCTTGGCTACGAGGATATTTTTGACCATTCAAAGCTTCAGCGTGAAATAAAAACGCCCATCTGCCTCGATGAAAGCATTCATTCACTCGATGACACCCGCGCAGCAATTGAACTGGAAAGCTGCAGGATAATAAACATCAAACCCGGGCGGGTAGGCGGATTTACTGAATCAAAACTGATCCACGATTACTGTGCTTCGATGAATATACCTGTATGGCACGGAGGCATGCTGGAGTCGGGGATCGGACGGGCCGGAAATGTTGCCCTGGCTTCCCTGCCCAATTTTACACTTCCCGGTGATATTTCTGCAAGCAAGCGATACTATAAGGAAGATATCGTAATCCCTGAATTCGTTGTGAACGGGGACGGAACAATGGATGTTCCGTCAAAACCAGGCATTGGCGTTGAGGTAGACATGAAAATGCTGGATAAAGTGACGGTGAGAAAAGAAGTATTCAAATTATAAGCAACAGTTTATTTCAGGGCCTTTACTTGTTTAATTTACTCAGTTCTGTTCCGTAGTCGTACTGCAGGTCTTCATGCAGACCCGGCAATTTCTTTATGATGGTATCGATCAGCCTGTTGTAAAGGTTCATGAGTGTAGTGTTCCTTTGTATTGACGGCGAAAGGTTTTTCAGCTTTGTGCAGTAATAAAGAAGCAGCTCGACCTCCGTCTGTTTCTTCTGCGAATACCTGATGTATTTCCTTGTGTTCTTCAGTATCTTCCTGACGCTCTTTTTAATATAGTAATAGCTTGTCTTGTTGACCTGTTCAAACTCCTCATCGATCTCCTTCTTTACACCCTCAATGTATCGCTGTTCGTCTGAAGACTCGAACAACAGGTAAGTCAGCAGCTCCTTGTTCTCCTTCTTGAACCTTGACAGGCGGAGGCAGAGATCGCGCAGTTCCTTTGGCGTGCGATAGGTTAACTCCTGGTTCAGCTCTCTGACTGTGACTGCCTTCATTGATCGGACTGTATATTAACTTGGCACAAATACTAAATGAAATTACCGTCGTAGTCCATTCGGGGATCGTCATTGGAGAGGTCGATGACGCGGTGGAAGCCAATGTTGCCATTCTTATGGGTCGATGACCCGCCGTTGTAACAACGCGGTATGCCCCAGACGCCATTATAAATCTTACCGGCAGTTACAGGATTGACATGATAATGACCGAACAGGAGCATATCGACCTTATTTACGATAATTTCCTTTAAATCGCTGCTGTCCTTCAGTTGCATTCCGAGTTTAAAATCGAACGGGTGATGGTGCAGGTAGACAACCTTCTTACGGCTGATGATCTCCGGCCTGTTCAGCATTCTCTTCAAACGCTTTAACTGCACCACTCCTATCTCCCCCTCGGAGAGGAACCTGTCGCGCCAGTGCAACTCGTCGGCTGTCGAGTCGAGCCCGATGAAAGCAATTTTACCGATGATATCGAGCTTTGGATAAGTGATCCTTTTCGATCCGAAATACCTCTCCTTGAACAAAGTGACAGATTTCGCATATCCCCTGGTGCCGGTGCCATAGTCGTGGTTGCCGGGAACGACCAGCACCCTGTATCCGTTTTCCTCCAGCTGCCTGAGGCCGGCAACAGCCTCATCGGTCTGTTCACTTTTCATGGCATTGTCAACAATGTCGCCGGTAACCACAATCACATAGTTATCTGCCGGTTGTTTCAGGAATGTGATGTTGTCAATCAGAGCACGGAATTTGTCGCCACAGTCTTCGTGTCCGATATGCAGGTCAGACAGGTGAATGATCTTTTTCATGGCATGTTGTATGATTGGAATAAGAAAACCCCGGAGCTGATTTCCGGGGCTGATGATGAGTTGCTGAGGTCATTGCTTACTTTCCAGTTTCTCGACGACTGCTTTATATTTCTCGTAAACCATTTTCCGGTCCAGTTCTCCGAATTCTTCAAGCATTTCCTGGTCTTCTGCATCGGTGAAATAGGCTCTGGATGCGGGGTAGAATTGCTTATCTTCCTTCTCAATGTGTTTGGGGAAAAACTCAATAAGGGTTTTGAGGTTGTTGGCAATAACTATCAGGGCAATCTGATCGCCATCGCGGTAGCGGTCGTTGGCGTTAGTTATCAGTGCTGTCGTCTGGCGCACCAGCACATGCTCCCTTACCAGTTCAGTCATTACCCGCTGATCATCGGCAGATAAAGGCTTAAGCTTCAATTCCCGCATAAGGATGTCTTCCTCCTTACCGTGATGTGTCCGGTCGGCGTATACCCTTATGAAATCAACAGCGATATCTACAAACACAGGATCTATCTCATGTCTGAATTCGATCTTGTTTAACTCGGCTTTAATAACACTGAGCATCCGCTCAATAAGACGATGCTCAATCATGAGTAAGCCATATGCATGCATCTATAAAACTCCTTTCTTTAATTTTTGCAGAAAAATTCTTTTACTAATGTAATATAAAATAGAATTTACAGCGGGCATTTTTAAACTTTTTCCACCAGAAGAATGAACACCGGATCACAAGGCCCCTGTGAAGTGATAGAATTAATCCTAATTTTATGCGCAAATGTGATCGATGTCGCAGCGCGGTAAAATAATATTAATCATACGCATAACCCGGGATGTCAGCAAGCTGCTTCCGCTGATGCTGCTGCTGTTTCTGCCTGCCGTGAACATTAATGCTCAGAGTGTGGAGATAACAATCACGGGGATCAGGAATACGGAGGGACAGATGGCAATCGGGGTTTTCAGGGACAATGAAAGCTTTAAAAAAGAACTGGCATACCTCGAACTGCAGTTCGTAAAAAAAGAGATCAGCGGCGGTGAAATGAAAATAGGGTTCGACCTTCCTCCCGGCACCTACGGTATCGCAATGGTTGACGATGAGAACAGTGACTGCCTGATGGAATACAATTTCCTCGGGATACCGTTGGAAGGATTTGGGTTCTCAGATTACTACCATTCGGGACTTAAATTGCCAAAGTTTGATGACTTCAAATTCGACCTGGAGAAATGTCAGAGGAAAAGTATCAGGATCAGGGTCAGGTACATTCTTTAAATATAGGGGATGAATAAATGAACAATAGAACAATAGAACAAACGAACATTAGAACATTTGAACAATAGAAATCAGAACTGACAGCTTACTGCAGGACCGCAAGTTTAGGATCCGCCTTCTGGCGGAGACGAACCGGAGCGAAGCGGAGTTCGGCGAAGCCAAATCCCGATTGCGAAGCGTATTGGGAACTGCAAGACCCTTAGACCCTCAGATCCTGAGACCTTTAGACCCTTAGACCCTTATGGCAGCCCTGAACCATGGTCCGGTTCGGAGAACATATCACGCTGGTTTTTTAGCTGTCAGTCGGGCAGATTCAGTCTGCTGACAATTTCCTTAAACCGGGGGTCGTCCCTCAGAATTTTCAGACCATTGTCAAATCTTATCCATGGAATAAAATCCTGATGCATCCTGTAAGCTTCCTCGAGGAAATAGATTGATTTATCCTTATCTCCCAGGGCAGCATAGATCTCAGCCAGTCCCCATGCATTCCAGGAATCAAGGTTTTGTTCCATTTTTGAGGCGACCTCCAGCGCATTCTCTTTCTGCCCTGCTTTGGCATAAGCAACCCCAAGTCCTACATTATAGGCCTCATAAATTGCAAGTCCCTGTTTGTGAATTTCGATTGCTTCGGGATACCTTCCCATCTCAGCATATGCTGACCCTTTAACATAATAAGCCATGACGTAGTTCGGATCTATCTGCAGGGTCTTATCAGCTTCGGTGATTGCTTGCTCGTTATGACCCATCCACAGATAAAGCCAGCCCAGGTAACCCTGCATCAGCGGATCGGTGGGGTCAATCTCAACAGCGGTCTTCATAGCTTTTATAGCTGCTTCAAGATTGCCCGGAAGCGTAAGGAACCATCCATAATGTGCAAAGGCTGTGGCGCTGTTAGGATTTAGTTCCATGGCCCGTTTTAAGTGATACTCAGCTTTTTCAAAATCCCATTCAGTGTAGAGATACCTTGTGGCAAGAACGACATGCGCATCAGCCAGTGTTGAATCGAGTTCAAGGGCCTTCATGGCATATGCCTTGGCCCTTTTGGCACCCTCCTCCCCAATACCTGCTGCATGACCGCCCTCGGTGTATCCGAGGGCAAGCTTGAGATAAGGCAATGCATTTGCCGGATCAATGGCTATGGCATCATTAAGATACTTAACACCGGTCTGAAATCCTTCAGGTGTCATCTGGCTCATGTAATACTCACCGCGGGCGCAGGCTTTCAGGAGTTCGGGATCGACGAACTTTTTCCCTGTGATCATGCTCTCTTCCCGTGGAGTGAGTTTGACCTTCAGGCCATCGAGTATCCGTTCCAGTATTTCGGGATACATTTCTGCCAGTTCCATCCAAGGCATGCTGAAGGAAGAACTCCATATGTACCTTTCCTCAGGAAATGCCTCAACGAGCCTCACTTCTACACGTAGGTTGTCTTCAGAACCCTTCACCGATGATTCAACGATATGGTTGACGCTGAGTTTTCTGGCAATCTGCTGAATGGATTCTTCACTTTCACTGAATTGCATGGTCGACTGTTTAGGCCTTACTATCAGTCCGCTGATAGAATTCAGCGGGCCAATTATATCATCCTGGATTGACCGGGGGATCCATCCAAGGTCGGGATTGCCGGTGAGGTTAGCAACGGGCATTATGGCTATCGCCTGCCTGACGGCATTGCCTTCCTGGCTTCCGCCCTTTGTTTTTCTCAGCCATCCGGGCCAGATCAGCAGAAGGATCACTGCAGCGGCCAGAGCCAGCAAAGATATGATACCTGTCCTGGATGTAACTGCTCTGCCACCGGCGGGACCGCGCTGAACCAATGGCTTGCGGACGGCAGTGTGATCGGCCTGCTCCCTGGTCTGATACGATCTGGTGGCTCTCTTTTTCTCATCAGGGTGGACGCTGTAGATTATTTCCTTTATTGTGTTAGCCACCTTGTTGATCTGGTCGCGATAAAAAGTCCTGTTGAGGTTCTTGTCCGGGTTGTCGGAAGGCGTGAGTGGACGGTTCACTCCGGATGCGCTGTAGATAAAATCGATTGATCGCAGCCTCTCCCCCATCTCTTTCTCAATGAGATCCGTATCGGAGGCATCGAGATCATGGATCCTGACAGGGATGATCCTGCTGCAGACGTTTCCGCCAGGGAGCTTTACATGTCTTCCCAGCCTGTCTTCACCGGCCATCCTGTTGAAAGCGACAAACTCATTCTGCCAGGCAAAGCTTCCAGGGTCACAGTAGGTCTGCGATATTACCGGAACAAAAACAAGAGACCTGAGCTTGCCTTCAAGGCTCTTATCGACATTATGGATCTCGAGCAATCCGTCACTGGGATTTTCGTCGAAATAGATGGAGACATCCTCCTTGAAAGTTGCGTCAAGCTCTCTTTTCAGATTATCGACAAACTCTGTGACCCAGCCGTCATACTTATTGTCTTTCTGACGGTAGCTGATGAAGATGTCATACTCGTAACCAGGAATAATGCTTGCCATAGTGTGTAATTATTTAAAGAACAATCTCTCCAGTCTGAATATCAATCAAATTTATGCTATTAAACAATCAAAGTCAAGCCATGGGAGCGGTTGACCCGATGAGGAGCACCCTGGTTCGTCAGGTAGGACAGGGAAAAGGTTTTACTGGAACAGGTTGCCCAGGACTGAGCCTGCCTCTTTGCCCCTGTTACGGCTTAACGGGGAAAGGGCCCTGATCAGCTTGCGGATCGGCATCGACTGGAGCCATACCCTGCCTGTGCCTCTCATGGTGGCGAGGAACAATCCTTCGCCTCCAAAGACCATCGATTTAAGGCTGCCGGTTGTTTCGATATCGAAATCGAGCGACGGTTCAAAGGCGACAACACATCCCGTGTCAATGCGGAGGGTTTCGTTGTTCAGCTGCTTCTCTATCACAGTGCCTCCGGCATGGATAAAGGCTTTCCCGTCTCCCTCCAGCTTCTGGAGAATGAACCCTTCTCCCCCGAGTATCCCCGACCCTATCTTCTTATTAAGTGTGACTGACAGTTTTGTGCCATAGGCCGCGCACAGGAAGCCGTCTTTTTGCACGAGAAGGGAGTTCCTGACTTCCCGGAGATCGACCGGGATGATGGTCCCTGGGTATGGTGCCGCGAAAGCTACTTTGCTTTTACCGCTTCCCTTGTTGGTAAAGTGTGTCAGGAACAGAGAATTCGCCGGTAAGTACCCGTGACCCCGCCTGGAAAAGCTTTCCCATCACTCCCTGCTCCGCCGAGGTGCCGTCGCCCATCCTGGCTTCGAAAGTAATTCCCTGCTCCATGTAAACCATAGTACCTGCCTCGGCTATGACTGTCTCGTTGGGATCGAGCTCGACCTCGACAAACTGTATGTCATCGCCGATAATCTTGTAATCTAATTCATGTGATATCATCGGATTGAGATTTAAGTGCCTGAAGTGCTATTTTGAATCTAAGTTAGGATTATCATGGGAGACGTGCAAAAAAAGTCTTAAAGTCTTAAAGTCTAAAGTCCAAAGTCAAAAAATCCTTGTAACAGATAACTGAAAACCGATAACTGATAACATCAAGTAAGCCTGCCCTTAATGCCGGACAATTCAATTTATTTATAACTTTAGCCAGTTGAAGAAGCTATGAACGTTAACGAAATCAAATCGAAGACAATACTTTCTGCATCAAAGATTTATGACTATGTGATAAATCCGTATGTGGGTTGCCAGCACGGCTGTTCTTACTGTTATGCGCGCTATATTAAAAGATTCACCGGGCATCTGGAGCCGTGGGGACTGTTTACCGATGTCAAGATCAATGCCCCTGACCTGCTCCGCAAGGAGATTACAAAGAAGAAGCGCGGAAGGGTATGGATTAGCGGTCTGTGTGATCCGTACCAGCCCCTTGAACTGAAATACGAGGTTACAAGAAAGTGTCTCGAGATACTTGCAGCCAATGAATGGCCGGTGACGATTCAGACCCGTTCACCGCTGGTGCTTCGTGATCTCGATATCCTTAAAGGCGCAAAGGACCTGGAAGCCGGGCTCTCCATCACCACTGCCGACGATAAGATCAGAAAATTATTCGAGCCGTATGCAACCTCGGTGGAAGACCGTCTTGACACACTGGAAGAGTTGCATCAGAGCGGCATCAGGACATACGCAATGATTGCACCCGTGCTTCCCGGCGCTGAGGGTTTGGCAGAAGCCCTCGCAGGCAAGGTGGATCATATCATCATCGACCGGATGAATTATCACTATGCCGACTGGATCTACACGAAAAACAGGATGGACAATGCCCTGTCAGATGAATACTTCACGAAGGTGAGCGCAACAATTGCAGATGCATGCAAAAAATCAGGCATAACATGTAATGTGGTATATTAAAGATGAGAAGGATACTGCCTCACATTATCCTCCTCCTCTTAGCTTGCTTTAGCGTTCCGGACAACCTTTTTCCCCAGCCATATTATGTAGCCCTGAACGGCTCTGACTCAAACGCCGGTACGCTTGGCAGTCCCTTTCGTACAATAGAAAAAGCCGTGACCTTGGTTCAGCCCGGGCAAACCATATATGTCAGGGGCGGAACCTATAATCTGACAGCAACCATCGCGATAGCTAAAAACGGGGCCGCCAATTCACTCATATCGCTGTCAGCATACCAGGGTGAGCTGCCTGTGCTCAATTTCTCCGGGCAGGCTTTCGGCAGCGCAGGTGTCAGGCTGACGGGGAGCTACTGGCATGTCCACGGTATAGATATTACCGGCGCCGGTGATAACGGTATGAAGATTGAAGGCGGAAGCAACAACATCATTGAGCTATGTAATTTTTACAGGAACAGGGACAGCGGGCTGCAGCTTGACAACGGCGCTGCCAACAATACCGTGCGTAACTGTGATTCATATTTCAATGCCGACCCTACAGACTACGCAGATGCTGACGGCTTCGCGCCGAAGCTGACAGTGGGCAGCGGCAACTATTTCTACGGCTGCAGGGCCTGGAGGAACTGTGACGACGGATGGGACGGATACATGAGGGGTGCCGATGATCCGAGCACCACGCTCGAAAACTGCTGGGCATTCGGAAACGGTTACCTTGAAGACGGAAGTGATCCCGGTACACAGGCCAACGGCAACGGCTTCAAGATGGGAGGCAGCGATGACCAAGACGCTGAAGCATAATTTTACCCTGAAAAACTGTCTTGCCTTCAGGAATAAAGCAAAAGGCTTCGACCAGAACAGTAACATGGGATCAATGATCCTTTACAACTGTACAGGCCATGACAACCTCATGGCAAACTACAGCATTAAAACAGCGATTGCAATCAGGAAAAGTCCTGATAATTAAGAACTGCGCCGAGCTGGGTAACAGTGTTGAGATAGGCTGCTTTTGCGGAGCAGGCGAACAACAGCTGGCTGTCGCCATTTGTGGTCACCTACGGGGACTTTCAGAAGCACTGATCCTACAGGTGCCGACGGTCCGCGTAAGGCAGACGGCAGTCTGCCACATATTGAATATATGCACCTCGCCGCAGGCAGTGATCTTATTGATGCAGGAGTTGATCTGGGACATGACATATCATGGGTGCAGCCCCTGACCTTGGGTGCTTTGAGACGGGACTGACAGCCGTATCAGGCCCTGAGCTTCGGGCGAAGATAGTTTGTTATCCCAACCCTGTCAGTGACCGGGGTGTTCTTGAGTTTACACTTGACAGGCCCGGTAAATGTGAGGTACGTTTATTTGATGTCACCGGAAAGCCTGTCAGGACACTGGCGGACATGATGGCAGAACCAGGGGAGCAGCAGTTACCAATTGATGTATCAGGGTTAAGAGACGGACTGTATGTGTGTCAGGTAAGAGTGAATGAGGTTCAGTTTAGCGTACTCAGGATAATAAAAGCGAATTAGGGAGGCTGATTGACTGAGGGGATGAAGGGTTGAAGAGTTGAAGGCAAAGGGGTGGCGCTGCAACCTCCCGTCTGCACCCTATATGATGGCAATCGGTATTAAGACAACAGCGCCCCGGTGATTATCGGGGCGCTGCATTCAGATCATGGATCAAAGAGCTATCAGCCTTTCTTCAGGAGCTCCACTGCCTTAAACCAGTCGTCTGCCTGCGTACCGGGTTCGCCGCGACTGATACGCGCGTTGTATATCTCGTAAGCCTTCGTGCTAATCTCTTCAATAGTGAGTTCCGGTTTCACGGCTTTTACTTTCCTGCTTTTCACTGCTGTTCCTTTTGTCTCTTTGCTGCTCTTTACTGTTTTGACAGCCTTCGTCGTCGTCTTTGCCTTACCGCTTGTCTTTGTTTCTGCTTTTTTCATTTTTTCAAAATTTAATAATCTTAGAATGTATTTTGAAGCTGCAAATTTACATCAAATATTTATTTACGCTGCAAGAAAGGTCAGTTAATGCCTGAATGACTTGATATACAACATATTATTTATCCGGACTGAGAACCAGGGTGTACTTTGCATTAGTCCTTACGGCTTCGTCAGAAAAATGATCCTTATAAAACCTCCCTCCGACATAGGTATCTGCCTGTGAGAGGTAGAATTCGCTGTGGGGAACACCTGAGGCACCACCTGGTATGACAGAATAGGACTCGTCCCAGTCGGCTGTGTTGAAGATATTTCTGACTGATGCTCCGATATTCACCTTAAAGCCAGGCTTAAATGAAAAATATGGACTTACAGTATGGTCACCCCCTCCTATTGCATATTCATCAGAATTCAGGTTAAAGAGGAAGTCAAAAATTTTGACCGTACCCAGCGGGTGCACAAAAGTCAGGGTATTGATTTTACCCCATCTCCAGTTTTCCGGATTTTTGCCATGCTCCTTTATCAATGATCCTATGCCGTCCCTGAAGCTCTGCATCACGATGTCATCAAGGGTCTCCACCGACCCGGTGTTTACGTTATCGATCCATAAACCGGGCCTGTCTGAGATGATCCTGTAGATGTAGTATTCCCCCGACAGGTAGTTCAGGTGCTCATACATGTGGCCCAGTTCATCAGCCAGGAGATTCCTCTTGAAACTGATCCTGAAGAACTCAAGGACTGCCGGAGCTATAAGCGAAGGATCCATGTTGTAATCCCAGTCAGCAAGTGCTTCCAGGGCTGTGATCTCTTCCTGTGTCAGCTCATCAGTCCGGTCTCTCAGCCTCAGGATTATGGGAGTGAGCAATGCTGCCAGGTAAGAATGCTGATCATTCACCATCCGCTTAAAATCATCTATACTTAAGACTGCCTTTTCATCAAGCATCTGTCTTATCCTGTGGATCCTGTAGGGTACGAAATAGTGCTGGCTGATAAAATAGGGATAATCGCTGTCAACGGTTTTATTGTTTGCCGATGAGACATGTCCGTTAGCAGGATTAAAACTGAAAGGAAGCTTTTCAAATGGTACATATCCCTGCCAGTCATACTCGTCTGTCACTCCGCTGCGGATCATTATGCCGTCGCCTTTTCTTACGGGAATACCACCTGCAACATGCAGTCCGATGTTTCCATCGGTATCAGCATACACAATATTCTGGCTCACCATCCGGAAGGTGCTCAGCGCCGACCTGAAGTCGTTCCATCCCCCTGCCCTGTTGAGCTTATAGACAGCCATTACCTCGTCGCTCGTGTCATATCCTACCCATTTCATGCTTAAAGCAATACTGTCAATATGGTGAAGACAATCAAGAAAGTCGTAACCTGCCCAGTCAACTTTAAGTGAAGGATCAGGCTGTCTGATCAGGCCTGAAAGTACCGGCCCACGGTGTGTAGACCAGATAACAACCGTATCCTGTTTCCCGCCTTTGATGTCAATTATCTCGGATTTTTCTGTCATATCCTTCCACTCGCCGTTACAAAAATACTGGCCCGGGTTATCAGGATTAATTTTCTCTGCATAGATATCAATATCATCAGACAGGAGGTTAGTCATGCCCCAGGCAATTCTCGCGTTATGTCCTGCCACGATGAACGGCTCACCGGGTATCATGACGCCTGTGACATTGAGTAGTCCCGGGATCACCTGGTGCATCTGCATCCAGATACCCGGGTTTGTAAGCGTCAGGTGCATATCGTTGGACAGGATGGGCAGGCCGGTCGTGCTTTTATCACCTGATACAGCCCAGTTATTACTTGCAGACGAAGCGCTAACCCCGAGATCTCTGACCATGTCACCCGAGGCAACAAGCGACCTGACTTCTGCGATCAGGCTGTCGCTGAGATGAAAATCCGGATATGCGAAATCATTTGCCACATCCCAGTCGGGTATCAGTTCGGAAGCCTTTTCAGCTCCTGTCTGAAGAACAAGGCTATAATTAAAAAGCTCATCTTCAAGGTTTTTGGAACTCAGGCTCCAGCCCAGCAATCCTAAAATGCTGACAATATCCTCAGGGGTCCAGGGATCAGGTTCATAGGAGAGCACTCTGTATTCGAGAGGCAGTTTTCTGCCGGGAGCATTGATAAACGCATTTACGCCATCGGTATAAGCCTGCAAACAGGCAAGGATAACGGGATCCTCAGCGCTCAGTATCTGCTTTGATTTCTCCTCTATCCGGAGACACCTTGTAATTATATCGGCCTGTATATAGCTTTTGCCGAATATCTCAGCCATGCGACCGGTAGCGCTGCGCCTGACCAGGTCCATCTGCCAGAGCCTCTCCCGGGCAGTGATATAGCCAGTAGCGAGGTACAGATCGTGTTCACAGGTTGCATAGACATGGGGCATGCCTCTCTCGTCTGTGTAAACTGTGACGCTGTCGGTGAGGCCGGGAATGACAATTATTCCCTCATACTGGGGGTATGATTTGCCGGTTTTGTCAGGCGGTGAATCGAAGCCGGAGGTCAGGACCGTTGTCAATAATAAAAGTCCTGAGAATAGGAGTCTTTCAGGAATTTTCATTATCACCTTTGAATAACTTCCTAAAAGTTAAGAAATTTTAGTTAAAGGAGGACTATTTCTGACGTTTTTTTCTGAAATCGCGGATGTTAAGGAAGATCGAAACCGCGAGGGTGGCGATAAAACAATATAAGGTGGCTTTGTCGACAAGTGTCTGGTTGACATCAAGTCCTGTGAGGCGGTCGACAAGGTACTTGATATAAGAAGTTGGGAGGTCGGTTTTGCCAAGCTTATTAAGGACATTGAAGTGCCAGTCGGTCAGCGGGCAATAGCCCAGCATCCCTACAATCAGTCCCAGGAACAACCATGAAGCGCCTGTCAGCGCCAGGGT
Organism: uncultured Bacteroidales bacterium; assembly: GCA_963732575.1. Classification (GTDB taxonomy): domain Bacteria; phylum Bacteroidota; class Bacteroidia; order Bacteroidales; family VadinHA17; genus SR-FBR-E99. The sequence goes on along the minus strand of CAVTAA010000002.1, from coordinate 993,480 downwards.
GATCAGGTTAGCCAGCCTGGTTTTCTTCCATATCCACCCGAAGAGGTTGAAGAGGGTCAGGGAGGTGTGGAAGACCACAAATAATATGTCGAGAATTCTGTATAGCATGGAGCAAGGGGCATGGAAAGGCAGAGGCAGCAGGCAGTAGGCAATAGGGGAATTAAGAGTTAAGAATTATGAATTAAGAATTTGAAAATCAATTAATTCGAAAATCGCAAATTCTCCTGACCCTTAGACGTCAGACCTTCAGACATCAGACCTCAAAACGTAGGACCGCAAGACTGCTGGACCGCAGGACTAGTTAGACCTCAGCAGTGCAACCCTGACGCCAATCATTCGCTGATGCTCTTCGTCGCTGATATTCGGATCTTTCATCTGCAGGAAGTTGGCGCATGGCAGCTCGGCACACTGACCGCAATCCTTGTACCCTCTCTGGTTGACCGAGCAATCGTAGAGAGGACAGACCTTTGAAGGCATCATCTCAATGGCCCAGGTAGTGGAGCCCTTAACCATATGGCACCCGGTGCATGATTTGTTAAAGTATTCGCACTCGTCGCATTTAAGTCCGCAGGCAGAGAGTATCATGGCAGTATGGTTTTGATGCAAGGTACAAATTTTATGGAAAATGCAAGGCGTATGGGGCAGGGGGCATGGAACAGGCACAAGAGAAAGTATCCGGACAGGGTGATCTTGTTCAATCCTTAACATAATTTCTTCATTTCTTAACGCGTAACTGCCTGATTTTTCAGAAATTTGATAACAAATAGAGATGCTGCGCTAATGAAGGCTGTTAATCCTGGATCACGCAGACAGAAAATCATAATGTATTACACTCTGGCCGTGGTACTGCCGGGCATTATTCTTGGCTACATGGCCTACCGCGGCATCCGCAACGACCAGGCCTTACGAGAGAAAGAAAGCCTGAAGAAGCTTGAGGCCAACAGCCGGGTTTTTTTTGCTGAAATTGATTCCAGCTTCGTGGGGCTCATGACCGGGTGTGCCACTGATAATACGCTCTCATACTCCTTGCAGGGTGATCCTTCTTTGATTGCATTATATGTCACAGATGCTAACGGTTCAAAGAAACTCAAATCTCATCAGTTGCTGTATCTTCCAACTGAAATGATCCCACGCCAGCCTGAGCAGCCAGTTTCGTTGTCCCCCCTCAATGAGGGTATGCGTTTGGAGTTCGCTGAGCGCAACTTTCAGGAAGCTCTCAGGTTTTACCAGGATAAGGCACTCCGGACAACTGATACCACAGTAATAATACAGGCGCTGGTAGCTTCTGCCCGTCTGTATAACAGGATGAACCAGCCTGAGAGAGCTCAAGCACTCTATGGTGAGATGATTGAAGAGTACCCGGGAAGCCTGCTGAATGGACAGATACCATTGGGACTGACTGCCGGCCTGGAGATATTGAAGATCAACATGGCGCCAGGAGAAAACGATGAAATGAAGAATAATGCCCGGCGCAGTCTTGAATTATTACTCCACCCTCCTTGTGAATACGATGTTGATCAGTTTAATCTGTTTTACGAATCATTCAGTGAGATCATCGATATATCAGATCCGGTCAATGATTCACTTTTCCGGGAAATTGATATTCAAAGAGCGCGCACTGAGTACCTTACCCGTATGATTACTGAACCGGATCAGGACTTAACAGACAGGCCTGGCAGCAGAAATGGGATGGTCGTCAAACCTGTAAATACAGCTGAGCTTGCAGCAGTCTCATTATCATGGAATAATAACGATGGCACACAAACAGGCATGGTCATCGACTTTCCGGCTTTTCTGCATTCAAACTCAGATAAGCTTATCAGGAAGTTGGATCCTGACTCATCTCTCATTGTGAAGATTGAGGATACTAACGGCATAATTGTTCTTTCAAAAGGTGTTGATAATGCTGAAACCTCGTGGCTTTCATTCACTTTTCCTGAAGACATGCCAAGGTTCAGGTTATTGTTAAGTGAAAACAAACCGGGATTCCTGACCACACTGCTGAAAGCGGGAAGCGGCTTATATCTTTCTATTTTTATACTCATTGTGCTTCTTATGGTACTGGGATTTGTTTTCACTCTTTACACCCTCAATGTCGAACTCAGGCTTAACAAGCTGAAGTCGGAATTCATTTCCAATGTGTCGCATGAACTGAAGAGCCCTCTCACTTCCATCCGCATGATGACTGAGATGCTGCACCACAACCGGGTGGAAACTGAAGAGCGCAAATCGGCATATTATTCGGCGATGCTTGAAGAAAGCGAACATCTCAGCCACCTGATAGATAATATCCTGGATTTCTCGAGGATGGACGACGAACGCAAGAAATATGATTTCAAAGACCTGGATATGGATGAACTCCTTGTGAAATTTCTTGAATCTACCCGTGAGAGGCTTCCGGCGTTAGGCTTTGACATCAGGTACAGCTGTCCTGACCGTGTGCCCTTAATTCAGGCCGACAGGGATGCCATGTTGCAGGTTTTATATAACCTGATTGATAATGCGATAAAATTTTCCGGGACATCGCGGCAGATTGACGTCAGCCTCTCTTCCGGAGATGAAGAACTTCTGTTCTGTGTTAAGGATTACGGGATAGGCATTTCGGTTAAAGACCAGGAAAGAATATTCGACCGGTTCTATCGCAGTGATGAAACCCAAAAACGGGGCATCAGGGGAAGCGGGATCGGGCTCACTATTGTCAGGAAAATTATTGAGGCACATTACGGGCACCTGACCCTGCAAAGCAAGCCCGGTGCTGGAAGCACTTTCTGTGTGCATCTGCCTATAAACAAAAACATGGAACAATGAGAAGAATTTTGATTATTGAAGATGCTCCGGCTATACGGATGGCTCTCGAGGATGATTTCAGGTTTGAAGGTTATCAGGTCGAAACTGCCGCCACAGGTCCGGAAGGTCTCGAAAAAGCGTTAGACCTTAACCTCGATATCATAATTCTGGATCTGATGCTGCCGGAGCTGAACGGGATGGATATATGCAAGGAGTTACGGCGGCGTGATATAGGAACCCCCATTATCATGCTTACGGCAAAAAGCCAGGAGTTTGACAAGGTGCTGGGGCTGGAGCTCGGGGCGGATGATTATGTGACCAAGCCTTTCAGCCCGTTTGAGCTTCAGGCACGTGTTAAAGCCCTGTTGCGCCGGTCAGAGATACGCAGCCAGCAGACCTCCACGGCAACATTAAGTTTTGGCCCCTTTAAACTGGATCCTTCAAAATACCTGTTTACAAAAAACGACCAGCCGGTGCAGCTCACCACAATAGAATTTGACCTGATGAAACTTCTTATGCAGCATGCAGGGCACGTGCTAAAGCGAGATGATATTCTTCGAAGAATATGGGGTGAAGAGGTTTATGTCACCCCCAGAACGGTCGATACCCATATCGCAAACCTGCGCAGGAAAATTGAAGATGATCCGGAGCGGTTGCACTGGATCACTGGCATACGTGGTGCAGGATATAAATTCAATCCGGATGCACCTTAACCCAATCTTAACCAAACTTATCCGGACGTTCATAGGCTTAACACAGGCAGGTGGTACATTTATAAAAAAATTATCCACATCATGAAAACACGTCTACTCCTGATTATTGCCTTCTTAATGATGACCGGTTTCCTCACCGCGCAGGACAAGAAGGCGTCGGCATCACTGACAGCTGCAATTTATGAGGAGGAAGTGACAGGCGACCTCGACAAAGCTGCCGCACTCTACCAGGATATTCTGAAGAAGTATCCTGATGACCGTCCCGTGGCTGCCAAAGCCTTGTATCACATGGGGCTGGTCAATGAAAAGATGGGAATGAAAAAAGCCCGGGATTATTTCACACGCGTTGTCAATACTTATCCTGACCAGACCGAGATGGTAACCCTGGCAAAAGCGAGGCTGAAGGCGCTCGGCAGTTCCGAAGGGACCGCAGATAATCTCTTTTCGCCGGAGAAGGCTGAAGCAGACAGTCAGCTGACAATGAGAAAACTCGATTATGCACAGCTTAGCTACCCGTATGCCGAGATCTCTCCCGATGGAAAGAAGATAGCATATTATATAGCAGGACAAACAAACAAGGGTATTGGTGTACTTGATCTTGTATCAGGTACATCTCAAGTACTTATTGAAAGTGGTGCAGGTGGTCAGGCCAGCAAGGTATGGTCTCCCCGGAGTGACAAAATAGCATACAGGTTAAATGACAAAGAACTCCATATCAGTGATATCGACGGAGCAAAAACACAATTGTTTTATAAAAGTCCGGAATACAAATTGTTTCCGACCGACTGGTCAAAGGACGGAAAGAAGATATTGTGCTTTTTAGAGGCAGAGGACAGGACAATGCGGATAGGCACGATTGCCACTGATGGTCAGGTAAAGGTTCTGGCATCGGGTAATCAAGCTGAATTCGTCAGCGAACCGAAGTTTTCTCCCGACGGTAACTATGTAGCGTTTTCAAGAAAAGATGAAAAAGGAAACTCGGACATTTATCTACTGACCTCAGATGGCAGTCGGCAAGAGATATTAGCGTCACATCCGGGACGGGATGAATATCCTGTCTGGTCACCTGACGGCAGGTACCTGGTGTTCCTGAGCGACCGGAACCGCAGTGCTGACCTTTGGGGCATCCAGATTGACCATGGCAAAGCCGTCGGTGCACCATTTATTATCAAGCGAGACATTGGCTGGCAAACTATGGTACAGGATTTAACTGCAAATGGGAAACTCTTTCTCTTCGTGATGGGAGGGAATGAACCGGGTAACATGTTTACAATCCCTGTCGATCAGGTGAGCGGCAGCCTTAAAGGTCCAATAGCACCAATTTCTGTATACCCCACCGATCATTCCTTCCCCCGCTATTCTCCTGATGGAAAAATGATCGCCTTCCTGTCACGAAGAGGTCAGGTCGGATATCCAAAACTGTTTGTGATGGACGAAAAGGGAGACGAAAGAGAACTTCCCCTGCAAGGCCATTACGTGGTGAACATTGCCTGGCATCCGGATAATAAATCTCTGTTCTTTGCAGGATGGGATAAAACCCTCGTACCAGGAATATACGAGGTCTTGCTCGAGACCGGCGAAATGAAACCTGTATATATTAGTGATAATTTTGATTATAAAATGAATAAAGGGATGTTGGTCAACATTAATTTGCTGAGGGGTGCCGGTGAAATGATGTTCTTCAAATTCCAGGGAAACGATAATGTTGAGGGTATCACCCTGAAGCCTGGCGCACAGGAACCGGAGGTAGTTCTTCCAGTAGTAAAAATGCCCATGTGGGGTTTACCATCTCCCAGCGGGGAGAATATATGCTATCCTCTGGGGGATAGCCTGATGGTTATCTCAATATCAGATGGGTCAACAAAGTACGTTGGCACTTCCACGCAAAATCTCGAAGCAACATGGTCACCAAATGGTGAGAATCTGATGTTCAGGGAAGGATCCGGACTAAGAATCTTCTCTCTGAAAGAAAATAGCACCCGCACTTTATACCAGGCTCCGGGAGGGAAAACGATTGGCGGTATGGAAATGTATGCCAATTCATGGTCGCCAAATGGAAATTGTTTTGTGTTTACGGAAAAAGATACCTCTGTATCAGCACCTTCTCTACAGAAAATTATCGTTATTAATACGGGTGATGGATCTGTAAGCACACTGGGAGAGGCCCCGGCAGGTTACCGGTTGAGTGAGCTGCGATGGTCACCTGACGGAAGCAGGGTACTGGCAACGGGTAAAAGTACTGGCAACTCCGGCGCCCCGCGATATGAATATTGGGTACTGGAAAACTTCCTGCCAAAATAAGCAACTAATATTTTTTAACACAGGGTTACACTGAATTAAGGCAGAGTGACACAGAGTTCTTCAACAGTGTCACTCTGTTTTTACTCAGTGTTTATCTGTGGTTAATACCTCATTTTTCATTCAGGGAAAGAAATTTATAGCCTTCGCCAAGTCTATTGAACTTGAAACGAGGGAGCGATTGTGCGAGTGGGTGTCTAAGAGACAATACGGCTAGGAAACATGATCTGAAATTTGAGTCCCTGGAACCAGATCTGCAAAAGCCTTCACTTTAACCTTTAACCTTTCTCCTTTAACCTTTGACCTCTAACCTCTCCCTGCGGACAATCAACCAGATTACAGCACTGATCAGCGCTGCGAAGAAGCACCAAACTGAAGCGAGATACTCCTTGAAGAAGATCCCCGTAATTAGACATGAGGCAGTTACCAAAAGGCCAAAGATCCACATCTTCCTGACGCTTGAAATGAAAAGCGGTGTCAGGGTGGCAATGAGATAGGCAATGAAGACCGGCAGCGCCAGTGGCCGTGGATACTCAGGTGCATACTTAATGTGATGGTTGATTATCCTGGGGTCGACATCGTTGACCAGCAGGCTCAGTCCATAGTAAATGGAAGTCAGCAAGCCCACAACAAGCAGGAGATAGAGCGCCACCCTTCTGCCCTTCACTTTTTCCATAGCCAGCACCGATAGTACTATCATGGTTGGCCAAATGACTAATGCCGCTACCAGAAAAATATACATCGATATGCTGAGCATCAGATCATTTCCCGGCGACTGCAGCGCTACCCAGACAAATCCTTCAGAGATCTGCTGCACTCCAAAAATAAGGGGTATGGCTGCAAAAAGCCTGCCCGAAGGAACACTGTTCGTACGAACAGTCATCACACCTATTGCAGTGATAATGGCACCCCCGGCAAAGCTTGCTCCGGCTGAAAAACACATGTTACCTCCTCGTTAGATTCTCCCGTAAGGTAGACCTATTTCGGGATTTCACAGGATTTTATTTTGAGTTCATTGGGTTTGTTAAAGCTATAAATTCATTCAGCCACAGCAGGGCATGACAGACCACCCCGTCCCGATCCGCCAGCTGGCGGACGGGACACCCTCCTAACTTAGGATGGGAAACTATAACATTGTATACCAATTTCTTACCCCATGCTCCTTGCCCCTTGCCATTTACACTATTCCTTGTTATCTTGCTTGCATATTGACTAAACAACATGAAAAAGCAGCTTCTCCTCCTGGCACTTATCATATGCATGATCCCTGCTGTAGCTCAGCAACCGGACGGCAACTTTCAGTTTGCGCTGGTGTCCGACACTCACATCGGCGGGGAGGGCGCTGAGGCGGACTTGCAACGGACCGTGAACGACATCAATGCCAATGATTCGCTGGCCTTTGTAATAATATCGGGTGATGTGACTGAGTTTGGCTCAGACACGGAACTGCTACTGGCAAAAAAGATACTTGACGCCCTGAACAAGCCCTGGTATATTGTTCCGGGCAACCACGACACAAAATGGTCAGAGAGCGGCGGCAACAGTTTCCGCAAAATCTTCGGAGCAGAGGCTTTTGCCTTCCGTCATAGCGGGTACCTCTTCATAGGAACCAACTCCGGCCCTAATATGCGGATGGGGCCCGGACAGCTGCCCCGTGAGAATATCGTGTGGTTTGATTCTGTACTCAATGTGCAGGAGAACAGGGAGATGAAGATCATTTCTGTCAACCACTATCCTCTTGACAACAGCCTCAACAACTGGTACGAGCTTATTGACAGGCTGAAAAAGAAAGATGTGCGCCTGGCATTATGCGGTCATGGTCACTCCAACAAGGTGCTGGACTTTGAAGGGATACCGGCTCTGATGGCGCGCTCGAACCTGCACGCCAAAGACAGTGTCGGAGGATATAACATCATACGCTTCCAGGGAGACACACTGCTCACAGCAGCCGTCAGAATGCCCGGGGTAAGAACGCTGCCTCAATGGACATCGATGAAAATTGCCAGGCCTGACTTCAGCAATGATACAACCTCCTACCCCCGTCCGGATTTCTCCGTGAACGTAAAATACCCTGACGTGAAGGAGTTATGGCGGGTGCAGGAGACGAGTGACATAGGTGCCGGGCCTGTAAGGGCCGGAAAGCTTATCGTAACAACGGGCACAGACGGGTACATCAGGGCCCTGGATATTGAATCCGGTCAGGAGAGGTGGCGGTTTGCCACCGGAGCAAAGATATACAGCACACCCTCAGCCGGCAGCAAGAGTGTAATAGTTGCTGCCACTGACGGCAAGGTATATGCCCTGAATCTCAGGTCAGGAAAAAAGATATGGACCTTTGACTCGAAGCAGCCAATGGTGGCATCGCCCGTTATTCACGGTGACAGGGTATATATCACGGGATCATCAGGCAGATGCTATGCAGTCAGTCTGAGCAAGGGATCGGTGATCTGGAGCAATGATCAGATCGACGGTTTTGTGGAGACCATTCCGCTTGTTTACAAGGGTATGCTGATCTTCGGTACATGGAACAACCATCTGTATGCAATAGATACTGAAACGGGTAAGATAAAATGGGACTGGAACAACGGGTACATCAACCGTATGCTGTCACCTGCTGCCTGTGTTCCGGTCGCCGTCAATGACAGGGTGTTTGTGGTCGCTCCTGACAGGAAGATGGCCTGCATCAATGCATTAACGGGAGAGACGATATGGCATTCAGACCTCGGAGGCTACAAAGTAAGGGAGTCCATGGGCATTTCAGCCGACAGCGCTCTTGTCTATGCAAAGACGATGGACGGTCAGGTCATCGGAGTAAATACCGGCAGTCCGGAAGCAGCCATTGTATGGACTGCCAATGTCAACACGGGTTATGATACTTGCACCTTCTGTGATAACAGAGAAGGACGGAGTGGTGTTTGTTCCGACAGACAAGGGGTTGATTTACGGTGTGGCCAGGGAAGATGGCAGGCTGTTGTGGGTTCACAGGATATCCTCATGTCTTATCAACCAAATCCTGCCGCTGGGCAGTAACTCGCTGGTATGCAGTTCAATGGACGGTGTGGTGACAAGGCTTTCATTCACAGTGACAGCGAGTGACGATCTGGTGCACTGGCCTGTGGGATCGTCACCGCAGGAGATAGGTGTGCGCATAGCAAAAAAATTTCTCAGTACTCCTCATTCACAGTTCAGCTATTTACAGTATTCAGTCACACCTACTCAGATCACATATTCCGAAGTATGCACCTGGCTTGGGGGACTGTGGTTTGCAGGGGTGACAGATGATTCCGGCCTGCTTGACGGTCTGAAGCAACGGTTTGACCCTTTGTTTGATTCTGACGCAAAGCTTCTGCCACCTCCCAACCATGTTGACAACAATGTTTTCGGTGCGGTTCCCCTTGAGCTCTTCATGCAGACAAAAGAAGAGAAGTACCTCGACGCCGGGGACAAACTATGCGGACACACAATGGATACTGCCACCCGGTGCCAGTGACAATGAGAAGGCATGGCATGATCAGGGTTACACATGGCAGACGAGGTTGTGGATAGATGACATGTTCATGATATCAGCGGTGCAGGCGCAGGCATACCGGGCAACAGGCGACCGGAAGTATGTTGACCGGGCAGCACATGAGATGGTTCTATACCTTGACAGGCTGCAGCTTGATAACGGACTCTTTTATCACTCGCCGGATGCACATTTTTCATGGGGCCGCGGCAACGGGTGGATGGCAGCAGGCATGGCTGAGATACTGCGTGCCCTGCCCGCCGATAACAGTGACAGGCCACGCATCATGGAAGGATATAAAAAGATGATGTCAGCGTTGCTGAAATACCAGGCTGATGACGGCATGTGGCGGCAGGTGATTGATGACGAAGGTTTCTGGAAGGAGACATCGTCGACGGCGATGTTCACATATGCCATGATCACCGGAGTGAAGGAGGGCTGGCTTGACAGCAAGACCTACGGCACTGCGGCACGCAAGGCATGGCTGTCATTAATAACATATATCAATGATGAGGATAATGTCACGGAGGTGTGCGAAGGGACAGGCACCAGCAACAATCGTGACCATTACATGAACAGGAAGCGCAACACGGGTGATCCTCACGGCCAGGCGCCGGTGCTGTGGTGTGCGACCGCGCTGCTGAGGTGAGGTCTGAGGGTCTGAAGGTCTGAGGTCTGAGGGACTTTAGACTTTAGAGACTTTAGGCTTTTGACTTTGGACTGAGCGACCCTAAATATTTACAATTAAATATTTTGTTTTTTACTTCATGAAGTGTAACTTTATAAGTTCACGATGAAGATGGAAAATTCTTTTTCACTTTTATAGTTAACTTAAAATAAATTAAAAATGGCAGGTTTTATTGACGAATTCCTCCAAAGTTACGGCCCGGAGGTGACAAAACAATTGTCATCCAACCTTAATGTTGACCAGGGCACGGTACAAAAACTCATTCCTAAACTGGCGCCACTGATACTTTCAGGATTGAAGGTGCAGAAAGACACCAGGGGAGGTGACGAGAGAGTAGATCACATACTGAACAAGTATGGTGACGCTTCTGTCCTTAACAACATAAAGGACCTTATCTCGGCAAAAGCGCAAGCCACAACGGTTGATCCAAACCTTGGCGGCCTGCTCGGCGCCAACGGAGGTATCCAGGCAGCACAGGCGCTGGGTAAAAGTCTCAACATCGATGCTTCAACAATCATGAAGATGATCCCGGCACTTGCACCGCTTCTGCTTGGTTACCTGTCGAAGAAGCGTGACACAGGCGGCGCCGGAATCAAGGGCATCGGCTCACTTCTTGACGCTGACGGTGACGGCAGCATTCTTGATGATGTTGCAGGATACCTTATGAAGGGCGGTACAGGTACCACCCAGAAAAGAGGCAAGGGTCTTCTCGGATCGATCCTCGGAGGATTGACCCGTCGCGGTTAAGCAAGATCAACATGAGACAGATAGTATTTTTCATGTCTGTTCTGCTGGTATTCTGGATTGCAGGGTCGTCTTACTGGTATGTTTGCAGGATCAGGTGTGACTGCAAGGCAACAGTGCAGGCTGAAACGGCAGTCCCGGATACCAGTGTTGCTGAAGTACAAACAGCAGAACAGATTCTTCTGGCAGCCGTGGGTGAGGCAAAAGCATTCCTCACCGGAGCCGGCATCCAGAAAGGCTTTTTTCCAACTTCCTCAGCCGTGGGTGATATGAGCGCTGTTTCTGATGAATACATCAAAAACCTGAAGCTGGTTCTGGAAAACAACCCGTCGGCAAAAATTGAGGTGACGGGGCATACTGACAGTACAGGTACAGATTGGTTCAACGATCCCCTCGGGCTCCAGAGGGCTGAGTTTGTCAAAGCATACCTCGTAAAAGCGGGTATAAATGCGGATCAGATAGTGACATCTTCCAGGGGCTCCCGTGAGCCTGCAGCATCGAACAGCACAAGCGAAGGGAGAGCCGCGAACAGAAGAACAGAAATCAAAGTAATAATTTAAAAGTTATGGCAGAACGTTTTACAGCAGATCTGCTGTTTATTATCATCGTGCTGCTTGTTGCAGCATTGTTAGGCTTCCTGATTGGATACTACCTGGAAAAGGGCCGGTGCAAGAAAAAATGCGATATACTCGAAGAAGAGATAGCATCACTTGAAGGCAAAGATCCGCAAGCTTGAAGAAGAGAAACTAGACTCTTCAATCAGATGTCCGCAGGATGGACGAAGAAAAACAGACGCTGCAATCAAATGTCCGCAGGATGGACGACGAGATAGCATCGCTGAAGCTCACTATTGAAAAACTGGAGAAAGAAGCCAGGCTGCTGGCTGAGCAGACAGCCTCTTAAGGCAGCTGAGGTACCTCATGCCAAAGTCGTGGCAGATGACCTGGACAGTCGTCATCGGCATCGGGCCGAAGATAGCAAGGTTACTTATGAACAGAGGCATCACCACCTGGAAGGCATTGTCTGAGACCTCACCTGCAGCAATAACGGAGATACTGTTACAGGACGGTGGCGAACGTTACCGCATTCATAAGGCTGAGACCTGGCCGCAGCAGGCATTGCTGCTCCATGAGGGAAGATGGGATGAGCTGAAGGAGTTGCAGGGCAGAATTGAAATATAGCCTAGTGCATGGTAAAAGTAATCCCCAGTCGGCAATCGGCAGTCCACATTCTTCAATGCTGAAGACTGAAGACTGAAGACTGAGGATTTCGTAAACAGGGCTAGTAGTACCTGCCGAGATATTTACTTCCAACGATTAGTTTTTTCATCTGGAGGGGATCGATTGTATCCTGCTTCCTGTAGAGTATTTTGCCTCCTGGTTCAATGAGCATCGTATAAGGAAGTGCTCCCTGCCATTCGGGATCGACCGCTTCGATAAGCTCATAGACATCGTCTTTGTTGAAGATGTAGTTCCTGTTTGAGGCCTGATTCCCTTTCAGGATGCGCAGTGCTTCCGCCTTTCTTTCCATTTTGTCTGCACTGACGGTGACAAATTCAAACGGCCGTCCCCTGTACATGCGGTCTATGATCACCAGGTCAGGCATCTCGGAAATGCACGGCCCGCACCATGACGCCCAGATATTTATCAGTCTCACTTTCCCGGTGTTGTTCCTTATCAGTTCCCTGACGCCTTCAGCATCTATCTCCTCAAGAGTTACCGGTAGTTCTGCCCATTCCTTATAGAGTTTTTTCGTGTATTCATTCTTCCACGACCATTTGACAGAACACCCGAACACTTTGGTGACGGGGTTGCGACAGGCCGTCCTGCGAGGACAGCATCAACGGCATTCCTGATATCCTCTCCCCTGCCGGTGCCGGGTTTCTCTGACCCGTCAATACGGCCTGCATAGCGCACTATGCGGTCACTGTCAAGAACGAAGCAGTGCGGTGTTGCCACAGGACCGTAAGCGAGGGCTGTCTTCTGATCGTCACCGTCATACAGATAGGGAAACGGAAAGGACTTGTCCTTTGCTCTCTGTTTCATGTCATCAAAGCTGTCGCCCATGTCAGAATAGCCCAGCTCGGAATAATTCAAGACCATCGACAGAGTTTGGGAGAGATCATCACAACCTCCGCGCCTTTGGACCTGTAGTCGTTTGCAAGTGCAATGATTCGGTCCTCATAAGCCTGGGCGGTGGGACAGTGGTTGCAGCTGAAGATGATGACCAGCACCTTCGCCTTTTCAAAGCTGCTGCAGGGTATATGTTTTCCCGTCGACGCCCCGAAGAGTGAAGTCGGGGGCCTGCGAACCCGGGGTCGAGGGTTTGAGGTTCAGGGTGGCTTTCCTGCGACCAGAGGAGCGGGAGCAGATAGTAATGACAGAAATGATCAGTAATGAAAGACGATTTTTGTTCATGTCAGACTTTTAATATGTTTTGTCTTGCGGTCTGAGAGTCATGCAGATCTTGCCATCTCGCATTCATGCAGTCTGCAGTCTTTGGTCCAATGTCCGGACATCTGCGAATTACCTATGTTCGAAATTCTTAATTCTAGTTCAATGCTTAATTCTTCTTATTGCTTACTTAACTGTCTTATCCAGCGGCCGGCCAAGGCTCTCGTAAAGTCCGCGACGACCGGCTTTGTCTTTGGTGAGTATCTCTGCAGCATATTTTGCCACCTGCTCTGCCACGGCCCGCGGCACGACAACCACGCCGTCGCCGTCAGCAACAACAACATCGCCCGGGCATACCAGCACCCCTCCGATTGAGACCGGACGATTGACCGATTCAATCTCGTTCCGTCCGGGGCGGATGCCCCGGCCTTTCTGTCTGAGGTAGAGAGGCACCTTCTCGAGGCCCACCTCGTCAGTGTCACGTGCGCCGGCGTCAGTCACCACTCCGACGGCGCCCAGCCTGTACCAGTTAAGGATGTTGTTTGAACCTATGGAGCCGATATCGCGGTCCTCGACATCATCGATGACGACGGCAGTACCGGGCTTTATGAGAGGTGTAAAAGCTTCGGTTGAGTAGCTGTTGTAGAAGTTACCCTCCCACTCTGCGAAGTCCTCACCGGGTGCAGGGAGAGCAGGTCTCTGAGTAGGCACATAGCGTACAGTCACTGCAATGCCCCTGAAAACATGAGTAAAATCCTTCAGGTCAACCCAGTCGGAATGTATGGCCGGGTCAACCAGTCCTGTGCCCGGCAAACCTGCCATATCCATGCCGTCAGACACATCAGCCACGCGGAGGTCTTTATACAGTTTGAGTATCTGTTCATCCTCCTCAGCCGTGTAGGTTTTTGTGTCGAATTAAATTAACCCCTCCTGAGAGGGTGGCTTTGTCCGGCTGCTGGGAGAAGAGAGGCAGGCAGCCTGCCAGTAAAATTATCTGAATAAAAATGATATTCCTTTTCATACTTATATAGTATTCTGTTGCTTAAATAATGAAGACAAGTTACTAAAAATCAAATTAAATGCACAAATTGAAAGTGTTCCGTGCTTTTCCATCTGATGATTGGGCTGTCCATAAGCGGTGCCCTGCCAGCTCCGCGCAATGCCCTGATCGGGCGAAGATTAGATTGCGGTGATATCCGAAGCGACGCCCAGATTGGGCGCCGGCAGGGTCATGAGATCAGGAAAAAATGCTATATTTGTTAGATGCCATGTAAAACACTCACGGAAAGCACATCCAAAAAGAAGGAACTGATGAAATATAACGAGGATTTTTTATACCATCCCCGGAAATACAACACAATTCCGTTATGGAAAGATGTTACGGCAGGGCAATGGAATGACCCGGCGTGGCAGAGGAAGAACTCTGTCCGCACCGTTGATCAGCTGAAGGAGGTGATAAAACTCAACGAACACCAGGAGGCTGAGATAAGAAGGACTTTGGACACGCTGAGAAAAGAGGGCAAGGAGCCGCTCAGGATCACGCCGTATTATGCTTCGCTGATGCAGGAGGATCCATTTAATCCGACCTTCTTCGGAGAGGTCTCAAAGAAAAAGCTTGACCCGATATTCTGGCAGAGTGTTCCCACCCCTGCCAACCTGATGTTCCCTGATGCAGGTGTCGAGGGAGCCATGAGCGAAGGATCACGCAGCTACGGAGCTGCATATCAGCGCTATCCTAACAGGGTGGCGCTGTTCGTTGCCGAGAACACCAGCTGTGCCTCCTACTGTGTACACTGCCAGCGCGCAAAGTCGCTTGACACCACTGCTGACGTAAGCATCAGGGAGGTAGACAAGGGACTATTTTACATCGGTTACAACAAAAACATTAACGAAGTGCTTGTCACTGGCGGTGATGCGCTGATGATAAGTCAGAAGAGGCTGAAGTACATCCTTGAGGAGCTCAGCCGTATACCTCATCTCAGGGCGATAAGGATAGCCACGAGAGTGCCGGTGGTGCTGCCGATGCTTATCACCGATGAGCTGCTGGAGCTGATAAATGTTTCAGCCAACAGGTATAACAAAGGGCGAGACAAGTATGTCTATTTTATGACACATATAAATCACTTCCAGGAGCTGACGGAGGATCTGGCGCTGGCGGTGAAGAGGATCACCTCGCACGGTTTTACTATCCGGAACCAGACTGTGCTGCTCAATCATGTCAATGACACGTACCGCATTCTGGCAGAGACCTTCAGGAGGATGTTCTGGGTTGGTGTACATCCTTATTACCTCCTGCAGTGTCATAAGGAGAAAGGCATAGTGCATTTCATCACTCCGATACAGGTGGGCAAGATATACATGAAGCACCTGCAGGGATGGATCAGCGGCATAACCATGCCGCGTTACGCTGCCAACATCGAGGGCGGGGGCGGAAAGGTGCTTCTCATGCCTTCAGGACATGACACCCTTAACGAGGATAGCAGCATCGACGACAAGATCTCAGAGAGCTTATGCCAATGTCTTCACATGGGATCACAAGAAGATCGTAAGATACGAAGCGCTGGGAAGAGCCACCAGGGAAGAATTCGACAGGGCAGTGAAGGTCATGGATGACTTTATCGGGAGAAAAGGCTCTTTCCTGCCGAGGATTATAATTGTCGACAAAAAGGGAAATCATCTTGAGACCACCAACCGTACAAAGCTTCCGACATTTGAGAGGTCCAGGAAGAGCACGCTGCTGGGGTATGAGCTCTTTTCACATGACATGCCTCTTACCAATCCCGCTGATGCTTATGATCAGATTGAGGAGGCATTCAACAGATCGAAATTCAACAGGTAATTACAGTAGAGGCCGGTCTGAGACCGGCCTCTACAATACATTTCAATAACGATTCGTATTTATTGCAGGTCACGAACCACCTCAATCACCTCCGGGAAATCCATGCCGATTTTGTGAAGGTGCTCGATGGTGGGTATGCCGTTGTTGTTCCATCCGCGGCGCTTATAGACGGCATCACGCAAATGGTCATACTGATTCTCCCTGTAAGTGCGGAGAGCCTTCATCTTCTCGACGGTGCTCTTTCCTTCAGGATCGAAGCCTATCTTTTCCTTCAGCTGCTTGTCGTACCTCTCAGCCCTTGATTCATATTCCTCAGCAGTGACCGGACCGCAGGCACGGTATGGCTGATCGTCATCCTTGCGCCGTCCGTAAGCCGCGGCGAATATTAAACACCCGCTGGAAATTATAGACACGCTCCGAATCTTCTATCAGCCGGTGTTTGTCGAATGGCCTGCCGGTGACAGCCTTATAGATTGTCACGTAGTTATCGACGTGCTCAGGCACTTTTGCGGGTTCGTCAGTAGTTGCATTGTTCTCCGGCTCCACATCGTTCCATGGCAGCTTGCAGAAGCCCACGAGGCCGAACCATGTGCGGAACATCGGGAAGTAATGCAGTGCTTCAGCCTTGTTCTCGAATGTCGGTATATGGTTGTTTACCATATCCATGAAGATGAGCCATGCCTCATCATGCTGGGGGCCTTTGTTGGTGAGTGCGTATCCGCCCTGCTGTGCCAGCGACTCCTTTGACATGTACTGGGAATATTCGAGCCCTTTGTTCTCCATGCCTATATCGTTCATCAAAGCAGGGTCTCCCCATCCTTTTTCAGCGAATATCTGCTTCATGCGGCGTATGCCCTGTCCGGCTATGAGTCCAAAACCCTCGCCGCGGGCCACGCGGTGCAGCAGCTCGAGGGCATCAGGGATGTTGCCCCATGTCATCTCAAGTCCGCCGGTGCGCTCCTTATTGAGTATGCCCTTTTCCCAGCACTCCATGATGAAGGCGACGCTGGTACCCCAGGTGATTGTGCAGATGCCGTATGTATCGCAATAGAAGTTAGCCTCGATGATATAACGCGGGTCAAAGAAACCGCCGTTGGAGCCGAGGCCGGCAGCGTTCTCATACTCCGGACCGTCGACCATGACTGACTGTCCCTTGTATGGACCTGTGCTGAGCACAAAGTCGTCAACAGCCTTCGAGCATGCCATGTTGCAGCCTATCCAGCAGCCGTCAGGTATTCCCTGCGTAAAGAACGATTTCCATACGCCGGAGTCGATCTTCGGGAAGTCTTTATGCGATCCGAACTTATAGTTATGTGTCGGAAGCAGGTCATGGTCGTCCATGATTTCCATAAGGTGAGCTGTGCCTATCTGGCGCATCTTGCACTGCTTGTCATCGAGCTCGCGCATCTCCTTGTTGAAGCGCCGTCCTCTCTCCATGATCGATTCGAGGTCAACGACGTTGTTGAGATTGCCTTTCACGCCGGGTATCTTGCATACCAGGGCCTTGATCTTTTTATCGCGGAAGACGGTGCCTATGCCTCCGCGGCCGGCCTGCTTCATCCTTACCTTCTTGCGCTTGGGGTCATAGAAGCTGAAGTTGAGCATGCCAATGAGCGAATGTTCGGCAGCAGAGCCCGAGGAGACCACCCCGATATTCTTCTTGTCGGCAGCGTCGTTTGCGAACATCTCAGTGAGCTGTTCAGCCATGACATGACTGTCCATGGCCTCTGCCGGAGCCTCAAAGATCTCGATATAATGATCAACGCCGTTGATGAAGACAATGACGTCTTCCTTTGATTTTCCCTGGAGTTCAAGGGCATCAAAACCCGAGAACTTCAGGAAGGGACCGAAGAAACCTCCGACGTTGCTGTCCATGATCGAGTCGGTTTGGGGCGAGATGGTTACCACCAGCGACTTGCCGGTGCCTGAATACTGAGTTATACCGCCTATGGGGCCTGAGGAGATGACGATCTCATTCTCCGGATCATTCCATTTTGTCTGAGGGGTGGTAGCATCCCAGAGATAACGGAGCCCGTAACCCTTACCGCCAATGAATTTCTCCTTCATCACGAGGGGCACATCCTTTTCTTTAATTTCAAGTGTGCCTACGTTGACGTAGAGTGTTTTGTCAGTATAACCTTTTGAAAGCGGGATCCATGTGTAATCCCATCTTTTCAGAAGTTTGTGCTTCGACCTGATCTCGCTGATATTCATATTTTCCTTAATTAATTACCTGCTTGTGCTTATTACAAAATAAGAGTATAAAGATCCATAATCAAATGATAATAATCAATATGTATGTTATTACATGTCGGACTGTGGTGCAAACTAAAAGGCAATAGAGGACCGAGCGTTAATAAAAAGCCCGGTGGGCTTTTTTAGCGAGGAGACAGACTGCAGGGCAGGCAAGAAACAAACGAACAATAGAACAAACGAATTTTGAAGTCAGAAGTATCTCAGAATTGATAGCATGGAGCAAAGGGCAGTTCCATAAAAATCGTAAATCGTAAATCGTAAATCGCAAATTCAGCTACATTGTCTGTATATTTGCCTTCCGAATATCAGGATATCAGCATTGAAGGATGGAGATAACGCTTAACAACAAGCCGCTGACGTTAGAGGGTGATAGCATGACTGTTGCGAGACTGCTGGAGCTGAAGAAGTACACATTCAGGCTCAGGATTGTAAAGATAAACGACCGGCTGATCAGTCGCGACAGCTATGAGAACGAGGTGGTCAGCAACGGAGACAATGTGCAGGTTATCTATCTTATGAGCGGTGGCTGATCTGGAATGAAAATTAATTGACAAAGCGTTGAAACCCGATTTCTGGCAACGGTTCAGTTATAAAAGCCTGCTTGAAAAAATGCCGGCATGGATGAAGAACAGGTATGTGCTCACCGTGCTTGTATTTATTATATGGATCATACTTCTTGACCCCAACAACATGATCTCGCGTGTGCGGGATGCACGCACCCGTAACAGGCTGATAAGGGAAAAGGAGTATTATATGGGGCGCATTGAAGAGGACCGGAGAAAGCTCAACGAGCTGCGGACCAGCAACGAGAATCTCGAGAAGTATGCCCGCGAACAGTATAAAATGAAAAGGGCGGATGAGGATCTGTTCATAATTGTCACACCGGGCGAAGAGCGCAAGATAAGGCGTGAACGGAAGGTATCAAAAACAGCGAAGCCCGCTAAAAAGCAGGCTCCGGCAAGTTCTGAACGCTGAACTTATTTTTTCTCCTTTTCTTCTTTGTATTTTGCATTTAGTCCTTCAATAACAGCAGCTGTGATGTCGAGTGTTGAATCACTGTAGAGGATCGGACCGGGGAACTGTTTTGCCAGGATATACTGAAATCTGTTGTCAGAGTTGAATTCAGCCAGGTACTGGTTGATATATTCAAGCACCTGTCTCTGGGCTACGTTGCCTTCCTCATTGAGGTTCATGGCCATCTCGTCGCGCAGGGCAAGCAGCTGCTGCTGTTGCTGGGCAAGTGTCTGCTCCATCTCGGCAGCGGTAGCCCTGGTGATAAGGCCTTTCTGTGCCTTGTTCTGATAATCCCTCACATCACGGTCAAATGACTGTGACTTGGCAGTCAGTTCTGCTTCTGAGTTTTTTGTTTTCTCCTCGAGTTCGGCGGTCTTGTCTGTTGCCATGTCAAAGTGGGCAATGACGGAGTCAAGCTCGATAAAGGCAATACCTTTATCAGCAGTCTTAACTGCCTCCGGGCCGGATCCTGTATTTTTTCCGCAGCCTGTGAATGCCACGATACCGGCGACAGCAATAACAACTGCTATAAGAGTGTTTTTTACAACTGATGATTTGTTCATGTCAGGAATTAGGATTTAGGTTTAACAAAATGTTGCACAAACATACACAAATTTTAAATATGACAAATGGGGAGTCCGTCGTCAGAATAAGGAAAGGGAGGCGACAAGCAATCAGAACTCGGGGCAGGGTATTGCGTGTATCTTCGCTCCGCGTTTGACCTGTGCTGAGGTGAACGTATAGATAAGTGACAGTTCGTAAGCCCCGCCTGATGATGTTATCAGGTTTGAGACGGTAAAGTCATAACTAAATCCGATGTTGAGCTGGTCGGTCTTAATCCCTATCATTCCTATGATAGCATCGCCTGGCTGTGAGGTGATGAAGGGTATACCCCTGTACCACACTCCGAATACCAGCGGGTGCTTGTAATAGTATAGTCCTATATCCGACTGATAGTACTTGCCCTGGTATACAAAGTTTGCTGCAACAGACATCACCTCGGTCAGTTTCTTTTTCATACGTCCGCGGCTGATTATCTGGAAGCCTCCATAGAAATCAAGCTTGACAGGTGTGTAGGTGTCATCACCCCAGAATGATGTCTTCGGTCTGAGGAGGTGGTCGATTGTAATGCCCGCCCATATCTTCTCATTATATATAAGGCCGGAGGTGGAGAAGTCGATATCCGCCACATTGTCAAACGGTGGCGGAGTGATGGGAGGAAGTGTTCCGCCGGTGGTAAGCTGACTGTTCCACAGCAGCTTGTTTAGGTCCAGTCCCAGGTAATAAAATTTAAAGCTTATGCCCGGTCTGATATGCCAGTCGTCGGTGATCTGAAAATCGTATGAATAGAGCAGCCCTATGTTTGTAGTACTGAGATCGCCTGATCCTGCGACATCGTAAGTTGCAAGTATACCAATTCCTGAATTAAAATTAGGGACTGCCTTATCAAATGAGAAGCTGTAGGTCTGATAGACGTGAGGAATTGAAGGCCACTGGTCGCGCCAGTTCATGGCAACGCGGTAATCTTCAGTAGCGCCGGCGAATGATGGGGCAAGATAGAGCTGATTTGCATAAAACTGTGAGAACTGCGGGTCCTGACCGTTTGCAAAAACAGAAATGAATAACATTAAACCGATTAGATATTTAGTCCGTGCCAGCAATTCGGTTTCATTTAAATTATATACGAAAGTTGCTAATTATACGGCTAAACTCAAGGAAGGTTACATATAATAATATTAACAAACAGTCCAGTTGGTGGACAAGATATCAACAATACCCACACAAGTAACTAGATATCAATAATTTAAAAGTATAACATCACCAGCCATGACAATCTGCTGGCCATTGCGATATGTGCCTCTCACCTTCCAGACATAAACGCCGGGGCTGCATATCTGTCCTTTGTAATAGCCATCCCATCCGATCTCCTGATCACTGCTTTCGAACACCAGCAGGCCGGTCTTGCTGTAAATTTTTAGATTGTATGCAGCTATGCCTGATGCAACAGGGTGGAAAACCTGATTATCCATATCAGTCTGCTGATTGTAATAACCGCCTGTGGGACCGCCAGGGTTAGGCATGAAGGCATTGGGGAACCTGATGAATGAGCCCTTGTCTGTGAAGACGTCATTGATTGTTAGTGAGTCTGCACAACCCTTATCGGAATATGCCACCAGTGTTACGTCATAACGACCGGGCTGTTTGTACTTATAAGAGGGGTCAGACAAGGTTGAAAATGTTCCGTCACCGAAGTTCCACAGGAACTGCACTGCGCCGGCAGAAAGGTTAGTGAAGAGTACCTTATCGCCATCGGAGTACTGGTCGTTCTGATTGATCTCGAATGATGCTTCCGGTCCTGCCCATGCTTCTATTGTGGCAGCTGCCGTGCTCTGGCGCCCCCTGGTATCAGTGACAGTGAGTGTGACTTCATATGTCCCGGGAAGGTCATAAATATAATCAGGGTTGTTCACTGTTGATGCACCACCGTCGCCAAAGCTCCACAATATTGTGAGGTCTTCATTTTCAGGACCTGTAAATCTTACATTGAGAGGCACGCAGCCGGCATTTACTGAGGCCTTGATGAAGGCCATCGGTGCGGATGCCAGAGCCACTGATGCATTATTCTGTCCGAGATCCTTAACCGTAATTTGATTTTCTGTCGCGCCGCCGGGGGTGTTGATTACTCCGGGTCTGGCGGTGACACCGCCAGGTACGGTCTCAGCCTTTACCGTAACTGATGCGGTTGTTGAATAAGTCACCCCGGGAGCAGTGCCCTCATTCTGCTTTGTATACGTGTCACCTGTTTTGTCAACAATTACAGTCATCTCCTGCTGCGGAGGCTGATCTTCAGGTATCCCGTCCCTGTTACGGGGGGCATCAAAGACCAGAAGTCCTGCGACTGTTAATCCCGCAGCAGCTGCAGCAAGGTAAAAGAGATTGAAGCGGGTGGGATTGAACCTGAGGAACTCTCTCCGTTCGAGACGGCGCATAAAACGGCCCGTCAGGTCGCTTTCTGCCACCATTTCATTCTCTTCCAGCTTATTGCGGAAAAGATTCTCAAGGTCAATATCCTTTTCCTCTTCTGTCATTCCCTTTTCAGGTATATAATCCTTTAAGTTTTGCCAGCTCCTCAAGTTTCTTCCTGAGTATCGCCCTGGCCCTGCTATATTGTGATTTTGAAGTGTTTACATCAATACCAAGCATTTCTGCTATTTCCTGGTGTTTATAACCATCTATTGTATACAGGTTAAAAACCATTCTGTAACCGGGTGAGAGTTCATTAAGCACTCTGCAGAGATCCTCTGCCGAATAGAAATCCTCCTCAAACCCTTTGCTGCCTGTCTCGGCATTCACATAATCATCGATGTCAGTATGATGTTTATGACGCAAATTCTTATGATAGTATGTTATTGCCGTATTTACCGTCACTTTTCTCAACCATCCTTTAAAAGAACCCGTTCCGGAATATTCACCCAGGTTAAAATAAATCCTGAGGAATGCTTCCTGCAACATATCTTCAGCTTCAGGCCTGTCAGTTGCGTATCTCATACAAACACCCAACAGATAACCAGAATACTGTTTCCAGAGCATCTGCTGTGCCTTTCTGTTATGCCTGATGCAGCCCTCAATGATATTTTGGTCGGTCATCATCAGTCGGACACACTATCAAGACATGTACTGTTTTTAAATGGTTGCACCATCTGTTGGGATTTTGTCAAAATGGCTTAAAAATGTGTTAAATCAGGTATTACAAATGATAAACGTCATTTATAGAGGGATTATTGAGGGTTATCTTTGGGATCATTAAAAACTACTGTAAGATGTTCAACAAATTCATTGCTTCCATACTGCCATATTTCCCAAAGAAGTTCATTTGGATCTTTTCACGTTCATATATAGCCGGCGAGACGATGGCTGATGCCATCCGGGAATCGAAGGACCTGAACTCAAAGGGGATCAAGGTTACCCTTGATGTGCTCGGTGAATTCATCAAGACACTTGATGAGGCCGAGGAGAACAAAAGGGAATACCTTGAACTGATTGAGGAGATACAGCGAAGTGGCATAAACGGCAATTTCTCACTCAAGCCAACGAGCTTCGGCCTCCTCATCGATCAGGAGGCGTGTTACAGGCTGATGCGGGAGATAGTTGCGAAAGCTGCAGGGTACAACAGTTTCTGCAGAATAGATATGGAAGACTCACCATGCACTGACATGGAGATCGCGTTATACAGACGTCTTCATGCAGAATTCCCAAAGAATGTGGGGCTGGTGGTGCAGGCTTATCTCCGCAGGACCTACAGTGATCTTGAGAAGATGCTTGACATGAACACACCGGCTATTCCCACGAGCTACAGGCTCTGCAAAGGCATCTACGTCGAACCGGCAGCCATCTCGTACAAGAAATATGAGGAGATCAATCAGCATTATCTTGAAGACCTGGAGTTCATGTTCAAAAACAAGATATTTGTCGGGATAGCAACGCATGACAAGCCGCTTATTGAAGGTGCTTATGAGCTCATAAAGAAGTACAATGTTCCGAAGAACATGTATGAGTTCCAGATGCTGTACGGCGTGACACCGAAGCTGAGACAGAGCATTGTCGATGCCGGGCATGCGGTTAGGGTATACGTGCCTTTCGGGAAGAAATGGTTCGGTTATTCAACGCGCAGGCTGAAGGAGAATCCGAAGATGGCAAGCCATATTATCAAGGCGATATTTAATAAAGGGTAAAGGATAAAGGTTAAAGGTTAAAGTATTGGCATGGAGCATGGGGCATGCAAGGAGCGAAGCGACACAGTCGCGCGCAGCGGGAGGGCATGGAGCAAATAGAACAAACGAACATTTGAACAATCGAACAATCGAAATCAGAACCGATAACAGGTCTTATTACAGGCCCTTGACTTTCAGACTTTCGACTTTCAGACTTTTAATCCTAACGCTGTGGCGTTTTGTAGAAGAGTGAGTCATGCAGTGCCTGCAGGCGGTTCAGCTCTTTAGCAGAGATACGCGGTGACGGAGCAGGCGGATCTTCAGGGAGTCCTGTCGCAAGCAGATAAATAATAGGTATGAGGGTAAAGGGACTGAAAACGACCATCTGTGATGATGGGATGCCGCCTTTCTCACCTGCTGCAATAGCCTGTGCATGTCTGATGACCTCATAGTTGGATGCAGGATCGTCAAGCCTGGTGGCAGCCGTAAGTCCCTGATAAGTCGATATTCTGAGGTTATTCGTTGCGTTCACAAGGTCCTGGTTTGAGCCGGGCTTATCAGCCATGATCTCTGCCCTCACATTTACCAGCCTGGGCATGACCACAACGGCAGGTATCATAAGGGTATCGCTGGTGAGGTAAATACCGAGAACATATTCCTGTGCCAGCAGGGTATCGCCGATAACCATGTGAAAATCCTTGTATCCGACACATGAGAACCTTACGGTATCATGGTGACGCGCATAAAATGATACCTGTCCCTTTTCATCCGCAGCGCCTGCCGTCCGGTCTCTTATCATGTAATGTGCGCCGCTCAGGGGCACACGCGTATCAGCGTCAACGATCAGTCCGTTAAACAGTATGGGTGGCAGCTGCTGGGCTGATAAAATCAGCAGCGACGAAGAGAAAAGGACAAAGAGAAAGGTTAGGCAGAACCTGCCAATACTATTTGCGAAGAATGATCTCGTCGAGTGTTCTTTTTGGCACGTGATGAACGTGAGCGTCATCTCTCCAATATTTAACATCGTTATTTTGAATGGTCTCAAGGACCACCTTCTCAACAGGCTTGCCGAGGGCAAGGACAAGGAGCACGTCATATTCCCTGGAAATATCCA
Source organism: uncultured Bacteroidales bacterium (assembly GCA_963732575.1). Lineage (GTDB taxonomy): Bacteria > Bacteroidota > Bacteroidia > Bacteroidales > VadinHA17 > SR-FBR-E99. The sequence continues at coordinate 968,417 of CAVTAA010000002.1, read as the reverse complement.
GGGCAGCCTTCAGCTTTTCCTTTTTTACAGAAGCAATTATGCAACCGCCCAGACCCTTTTCAGTAGCTCCGAGCATGATGCTTTGTGCGGCGATGCCGTGATCTATGCCGTAAGAATCAGATATCTCCTTATCTCCAAGAATGATTATGTAAGCTGAAGGTCTCTCGCCGGGATCAGGGCCTTCCCATGTTGTTAGGTAGCCGGCCCATGAGAGACAGGGATATACAGCCGCACGTTGCTTTGTCTCATTTACGAGAATGTACTTCAGTGGCTGACGGTTTGCACCCGAAGCGGATAAACGAGCCAGATCAACCAATGAAACCAGTGTGTCAGTGTCAATTACATGTTTTTCGTCAAACCTGCGGTATGTTCGTGTTTTCTCTATTAGTTGTCTGATATTCATGCCCGAAATTTTGGCCAAAGATACATAAAAAAACGAGGGCGGTATATAAAGAATAAATTACCACCCCGTCCCGACAAGTCGGGACACCCCTGCTTATTAAGGAGGGGAAATATATTGTTTAAAAGTATTTGATTTACAGTATTCTATGCAGGGACTACCTCTTCAGGGCCTCGTCGTACCTGTCTCCTATGACGTTCCAGTCAAGCAGCTCCCAGAAATTCTTTATGTAGTCGGGACGCTTGTTCCTGTAGTCAATATAATAGGCATGTTCCCATACATCGCATGTCATCAGCGGCACCAGGCCAGAGCGCATGGGGTTACCGGCATTCTGTTCCTGGGTAATTGTGAGCCGGCCGTCAGGCTTCATGCAGAGCCAGGCCCAGCCTGAGCCAAAGAGTGAAGTGGCGGCTTTAGTAAACGCTTCCGTGAAACCGGCGAAAGACCCGAACTCAGCTTCGATAGCCCTCGCAAGTGTTCCATGCGGCTCCTTCTTCCCGGAGGGTGAGAAGGTGGCAAAATAAAAGGTATGATTCCATATCTGGGCTGCGTTGTTGAAAATGCCCCCATCAGCTTTCTTGATCATCGTCTCAAGTGAAGCCTCCTCATACGGTGTCCCCGGTATGAGGTTGTTAAGGTTATTTACATAGGCGAGGTGATGCTTGCCATGATGATACTCAATAGTCTCCGGACTAATCTGAGGCGCAAGGGCATCAGGGCTGTAATTCAGTGGCGGAAGTTCAAATTTCATGACCTGATCAGTTAGTTTGATTAATATGTAAATATAATAAATTGACGGCAGGGGAAAAATTCTCACATCAGAAATATCCTTTCAGGCAAGGCATCTATTACTTTCCGCTCACGTGCAACCGAGAAGAGGCGTTCTATTGCCGCTCTCCCATCCTGACCAAGTGAGAGACTGAAGTTGTTTACATAAAGGCTGATGTGTTCCTTTGTCACCAAGTGGTCAACTTCACGGGCATGTCTTCTGATGAAATCGACTGATGCTGAAGGGTCATCCCAGGCATACCCGATACTGCGTCTTATAGCCCTGCTGACTTTCGCTGCGATAACCTCATCCACGCCACGATTCACGACGATACCGCCGAGCGGGACGGGCATGGAGGTCAGCTTCTCCCAGTATTCGCCGGTATCAGCAACCTTCTTTAATCCGAGCGACAGGTAAGTGAACCTGGTCTCATGTATGATAAGACCCGCGTCAACCTCCCCAGACATTACCGCTTCGGGTATGTCGGAGAAGATATACTCCTTCTTTCGCGAGGCGCCGGGCCAGAAGATACTGAAGAGGAGATTGGCGGTGGTGTACTTGCCGGGAATGGCAATCAGGGCATTCTCAAGTTCATCAGGGTATATCTTGCGGCGGCTAACCACCAGTGGCCCGTTATTGTGTCCGAGGGCGCTGCCTGAAATCAAGTATCAGGTATTTTGATGCAGCAATTGCATAGGCATGAAAACTCATCTTGGTGACATCGACGCTTCCCTCCAATGCCCGGCGGTTCAGTTCCTCCACATCAGCAAGGAACCAGTCGAAGGTGACACCTTCCGTATCGACCCTGCCGTGTACCAGGGCCTCGAAGATGAACGTGTCGTTTGGGCAAGGTGAAAAACCCAGTGTTAGTTTCATGCAGTTCTTATTATTCTCAGTATCCCTGTCATTTCTTTCTCAAGCCTGCTGAGTGCAAGCGGTATGTTCCAGTGCTTCAGGTTGCGCGGTTCGACCATGTTAGACACTGCCCTTACGGATAGCCATTTGATATGCATGACTGCACAGGCATATGCCAGCCATGCTCCTTCCATTGTTTCGATATCAGGGTTCCATGCATCGATGATACGGTCAATGACCTGCTGTGATCCCGATGCCATGTTCACTGTTGCGGCAGTCACCACCGGGTAATCTTTTGCCAGGAGCTCAAAGGATCTGCCCGTGCAGTGTATCCTGCCGTCGCTGAATGGCCACCTGTCAGGGTCAGCCATGTTGGCGCTGAAGAGTGAAAGGAAAGTACCATTATCATCCACTCCCATATCGGCAAAACAGTCGGAACGAGGTATGACCACATCACCGGGTGCAAGGGAGGGGGTGTAACTGCCTGCGATGCCCGGATTGATCACCAGGGAAGGAAGGGCGCCTGAAGTAAACTTCTTCTGCAAAGACCACGACATTGATGCTCCACCGACGCCTGCGACGAGTATCTCACATACGCACCCTGATTCTGCTGACGGCTTTCTGTACCGCTTCAGCCTCAGAGGGGTGAGCTACAACAATCAGTATATCTCCTCGCCTGTCATCCATCATAATAGCTTTTAATCTGATAAATATATTATTTTTGAACCATAAACCCCTCATTTAAGCTAATCATTTAACTCATCGTATATGATCTACCTGACAAGAAGAGAGCGGTTCAGCTCTGCCCACAGGATGTTCCGGCAGGGTCTCAGTGATGATGAGAATATGAAGGTCTACGGCAAGTGTTCTAACCCTCAGTGGCACGGCCATAACTATGTTCTGAAGGTGACGGTCAAGGGTGAGCATGACCCGTTGGTGGGTTACTTCATGAATGCCACGCGGCTGAAAGATATCATCAATGAGAGGGTGATAGCAAAGCTTGATCACAAAAACATGAATGTCGAGACTGACTTCATGGCAGGCAAGGTGGCCACTACGGAGAACCTGGCGATAGCCATCTGGGATGAACTCAGTGCTCCGCTTGCAGCCGAGGGTGCATTGCTGCACTGTGTCATGGTGGAAGAGACGGAAAATAATTTTATCGAATACTACGGATAATATGGAAAAACTCAACGACGGCAGCGGAAAGCTGTCAGAAAGCTACAACAAGATCGAGAGATGGAATCCTGAAGTCATCAGGGAAATTTCGGAATACTATTACAAGATACTGAAGTTACTGGGCGAAGATCCGGAAAGGGAAGGGCTGCTCAAGACGCCTGAGAGGGTTGCCAAGGCCCTTAGCTTCCTTACACGGGGATATGAACAGGATCCGGAGGAGCTCCTGCGCAGTGCCATCTTCAAGGAAGACTACCGGCAGATGGTGATAGTGAAAGACATCGACATCTATTCGATGTGCGAGCATCATATGCTGCCCTTCTTCGGTAAGGCTCACGTAGCTTACATCCCTGACGGAACCATCACCGGACTGAGCAAGATCGCGCGCGTGGTGGAGAGTTATGCAGCGAGGCTGCAGGTACAGGAAAGGCTGACGACGCAGATACGCAACTGCATCCAGGATAACCTCAAGCCCCTGGGGGTGGCCGTCGTCATCGAGGCGCAGCACATGTGCATGCAGATCAGGGGTGTACAGAAGCAAAACTCCGTCACCACTACTTCAGCATTCACCGGCTGTTTTCTCTCTAACCTCAACACCAGGGAGGAGTTTATTCACCTCATCGGCAGCAGGCTGCACTGAGATTAACACACTTATTACGATTTTATCTCAAGTCTATGAAAGCATTCGTATTTCCCGGACAGGGAGCACAGTACCCGGGCATGGGTAAAGATCTGTATGATAAGGTTCCCCTGGCAAGCGGCTATGTTCGAGAGCGCCAATGTGCTGCTCGGCTTCCGGATCACCGATATAATGTTTGAAGGTACGGAGGAGGAGCTTCGTCAGACCCGGGTTACCCAGCCGGCTATTTTTCTGCATTCAGTCTTACTTCCCCTGGTGATGGACACCACGTTTAAGCCTGACATGACAGCAGGTCATTCTCTCGGGGAGTTTTCAGCGCTGGTTGTGGCGGGTGCGCTTCCGTTTGATAAGGGTCTTCTGCTTGTCGCCCGCAGGGCTGAGGCCATGCAGAAGGCATGTACCCTCACCCCTTCAACAATGGCTGCCGTGCTGGGCATGGACGATGCAGTGGTGGAAGAAGTCTGCAGTTCGATAGCTGAAATCGTGGTGCCGGCCAACTACAACTGTCCGGGTCAGATTGTCATCTCCGGCACTGCCGAAGGTATCAGCAAAGCGACAGAAGAGCTGAAGAAGAGAGGGGGCAAGAGGATCGTGCCTCTCACTGTCAGCGGTGCGTTTCATTCACCGTGCATGGAGCCGGCCCGCAAAGAGCTGGAAGAAGCCATTATGGCAACACAATTCAGCAGACCCGCCTGTCCGGTCTATCAGAACGTTACCGCAATGCCGGAAACAGACCCTGACCGGATAATGAAGAATCTTATCTCACAGCTGACCTCACCTGTCAGGTGGACCCAGACAGTAACGAGGATGATCGCTGACGGAGCCACATCATTTGTTGAGGTGGGCCCGGGAAATGTCCTTCAGGGTCTGATAAAAAAGATTAATAAGGACGCAGTCACTTCAGCTGCTGCAGTCAGCTGCTGAAAGAGATAACTGCCATCCCCAGTTTTCCGTCCATACGGATAACAAGCGGTTTCTCAAACCGTATATGTGTGAAGAACCGGCCTCTGCTGATCACTTTCTGATCTCTCAGTCTCTTCCACATAATAACTCCTTCGCCGGCATCTTCGTTGACCGAGAGATAACCGATATTCATTGACGTTACGTTATGGAAGAAGTGTGAGCCCTGTGATGCGTCAAGACGGTAATTAGGCAGTCCAACCTCTACGATGACCCTTGCGTTGGAAATCTGCGGCCAGGCCACGGGAATGCCGAGGAATCTGTCTTTTGTACCCCAGCGGCCGGGGCCGATGAGCACATACCTCCTGCTCCCGAGCATCATCTTCCGGTTAATGGCATCGATCTCCTCAGCCATCTCGGCAGTCTTCAGATTGTCAAATTTATCCGGTTCAATATAAATGAGATCGGTTATATCCTCAACAAGTCCGTTGCCCATGCTCTTTTTTGATATCAGGATCAAATCATCGGCAGAGACACTTTCCGGGTCGATGGAGTACCCGGCGCCGCTGCCAACAAGGGGCTTGACCTGAAGCAGGTAGAATGATGCCTTCTCCTCATCATCCTTTGTAAGGTCAACGGCAAACTCAATCTCTACAGGTGCGCCAAAGGCTTCCCTGGTCACTTCCAGTACTTTTCTGAGTGTTGGCGCCAGAGGTATGTAATCATATTTAAGGATATCTGCAAAATTGACCACCCTGGGTCCGGGATTATAAAGACCCGGCGTAAGTGTATCATTGTCTGCGCTGAGCACTGAAGCCGTATGCTGCAGAGTGCCGTCTGCCTCTGCCCGGCTGATATCAAGCTTAACAAGGCTTGCGTTCTCGCCACGGAGCAGATCGACATTGCTCTCCGCCATATTAAGGGCATAAAAATCAAGCTGTGAATGGCTCGAGAGATCATCAATCGAGACTATATCAAGAGAAGGGTAGGATGGCGAGAATCTGAAGGCCCGTTCACCGTCAAGAACGTATTGACCAAGTCCTACTGCCACAACCGCGAACCCGTCATGGGGTGTCATATTTGCTACAGGGTAGAAGTTGAACGACTGGGCGGTACCGCTTATATGAGGGTAAAATATCTCACCATACCTGTTACCTACCACTGACTGGATCACCACGGCCATTTTCTCCTGTTCCACCTTGAAGTTAATGGCTTCAAAATAAATCCTGGAGTTATCCGAGTATATTGAAGAAAAGACCAGCTTGACAGCATTGAGCAGCTGCCTGAGTCTGACCTCCGGATCAGGGTGATTATTCGGCAGGATATAAGTCCCGAAGATTCCTGAGAAAGGCTGACTGAGAGAATCTTCAAAAAGGCTTGATGACCTAACAGCCAGGGGTCCGGTGATGCGGTTTATGTAAACCCGGAGCTTTTTTTCGAGGCTGCTGGTGAGGCTTCCTGCCACGAACAACTTCTGCAGTTCAGAAAAGTGCTTATCGCTGTTCACCTCTTTCCACAGGTGGTTGCTCTCCATGAAACGGTCAAACTCATCCGTGCCGATAATAGCAGTGACGGGGGTCTTGATGTTTATGTCAGGCAGGAGGCGTCCGAGCTCGAAGCTGTATATCAGTGTGTTGATGAAGGCCAGGCCGCGGCCCTTACCTCCAAGCGAGCCGCTGGCAAGGCTGACGACGTTTGATTCATCGATGACAAGTGACTCATCAAAATTGACCACCTTGCCCTTGTTCATCTCAATCCTTCTCTTTCTGATGATATCGATGAGAAACTCCCTCAGGTCTTTCAGGCTGTCGAAGTCAGACAGCTTGACGGGGTTGATCATTTTGGCAATCTTCACCTCACCCCTTGCCATCAGCCAGAGTGAGAAATGATTCTTCATTCCGTGGTAGACCAGGGAATCTTCAGGGACAGTCTGAAGGTATGCCTCAAACTCCTTCATTGACCTGGCAACAGCTATCTGTTTGCCGCTCGTGTCGCGGTAGACAAAATGGCCAAACCCCAGGTAGTAGGTGATGAACGACTTAAGGTCCTGCAGCAGGGTCTCGGAGGTTTTGTTGATGAAGCTGGCCCTGAGTTCAGTTGCATATTTGGCATTGCCCGGGTCAGATGACTGAAGCACTGTGGGCAGATTGGGCTGCTCGCGCCTGATATGCTGTATCAGCTCATAGCCTGCCATCTCATCGAGTACGCCATCCTTCGGAAAGCGCATATCGGAAATAATCCCCAGGAGGCTGTCCTTATACATAGTGTAAACTGACATTGCCTCTTCCCAGGTAGTTGCCAGGAGGATCTTAGGCCTTGCCCTCAGCTTAAGCACTTTATAGAGTTCATCAGAAGAGACATCCTCTATCAGATTACGGGTCTGTTCAAGGATCAGGGTGTACAGCATCGGCACATATTCGGAGTAGTAATCTGCTGCATCCTCAATTAAAAGTATGACCCTGGTAAGTCCTTTTTTTGTGTCGTTATCAACATTAACCTTATCCTCAAGAAGTTTAGCCATTGCAAAGAAAACCCTTGATTCACCCGTCCAGATAAAATAGTTGTCAAACGGCACACCAAGTTCTTTCTGGTTCTGTACAAAAGGTATATCGCTTGGATTATTCAGAAGCAACAAGGTAGGGATATAGGGATATTTTTCCTTGATCTTCTGGCAGAGCGTCATGGGGTTTCTCTTGTCAACGCCAACCATGATGATGATCATGTCATAGTGCCGGGCCTCGAGGCGGGTAAAAGCCTCCTCCTCACCTGATACACCTGTGACCCTGGGAATAGATGTAAGGCTCATCTGATAATATTCGCCCAGCATGTGGTCTGAGAAGCGTCCTTCGCCTTCGATGGAATAGGCGTCATAGAGGCTTGCGACAAGCAGTATCTCCCTGACCATGAAAGGCATCAGGTCATGAAAGACATCTCTTTCGGCATTATGACGGTCGAGGAACTTCTGCAGCAGTTTTCTGCTCGAGAGTCCGGCAGTATTTTCATCTTCACTGTCGTCATCGTGCCCTGAAGCTGTCAGGTCGCGGGCTTTAAGGCTGTTGACATAACCTGTTATCAGTCCGGAGATATTTCTTATCAGGTCGCGCTCCTCTTTCAGGAACGGGCCCTCATATTCTTCAAGGAACTGGCGGGTATAGTAAATCTCGATTAATCCGTCGCCATCAAGGGTAGTAAAATCCTGTATCATTTTCCAGGCAGTCTCCTGCAGGCCCGGGGTCTCAAACGATTTGCCGCGGTATCTTATGCGGGCGGCTGTAAAATCAGGGTACTGCCAGGCGGTAGGGAGGATCAGCACCAGTTGCATGAGTGTTTCGTCAACAGGCTTTCTTTCCTTAAGGATCTGTGTTGCACGGTTAATGCATGACAGTTCTTTCAGGCGTTCCTGCTGTTCATGTATGATGCGGCTGTACCCGGCATCGTCTTTTGACTGTTCCTCCATAAAGGCATCATTGAAATCAGATGCCAAAATTAGTAAAATAGATTATGCCAGAGATGAATATTTTCAGAAGTGAATGGCTACTTCACCTTCCATGTTGAACCGCTGTTCAGGAGGTCATCCACAGACTTTATTTTTGATGCGGCCTGCACCCTGACATGCTGTTCAAGCATGGCTCCGTCATATGTCTGAGTACTTATCGACCTGATTACTCCGAGTGCAACCGGATATTGAGGATGTGACATTCCTGCCAGCCTGTAATGTATTCCGGGATTTGGCTCATGGGCATCATGGACAAGGAGATCCTTCTCCGTTATGCCGTTCTCACCCAGTTTTACCACTTTCAGTTTCAGGTTCTCAAGAATGATACCCTTATCACGGTTCTTCCCGAAGATCATTGGCTGACCATGGTGGAGTATAATTGAGTTGTCATCCCTGGTTTCCTTGTTGGTGATGGCATCGTGAGCGCCGTCATTAAAGATAACGCAGTTCTGTATGACCTCAACAACGGCAGTGCCGTGGAAGAGTGCGGTTTCCTTATAAACCTCATTTGAAAGCTGCAGGTTATAATCTACTGTGCGGGCAAAAAAGCGGCCATTAGCGCCAATTGTGAGTTCTCCGATCTTAAAAGGTTCTTCAATAGTTCCATAGGGTGATGTCTTTGTCACCAGTCCTTTTGCTGATGTCGGTGAGTACTGTCCCTTGGTGAGCCCGTAGATCTCGTTGTTGAAAAGGATGATCTTGATGTCGATATTACGCCTTATGGCGTGTATATAATGGTTTCCCCCGATGGCAAGAGCGTCACCGTCGCCGGTCATCTCCCAGACCATCAGGTCAGGGTTGGCGATCTTGATTCCGGTAGCAATGGCTGCGGCCCTTCCATGGATGCTGTGAAAACCGTAAGTATTCATATAATATGGCAGCCGTGAAGAGCAACCTATTCCTGAGACGAACACATAGTTTTCTTTTGGAACATTCATTTCGGCAAGGGTCTTCTGCAGCGATGCAAGGATCCCATGATCCCCGCATCCCGGGCACCATCTTACTTCCTGGTCACTTTTGAAATCTTTCGCAGTGTATTGCAGTGTGTTTATGTCGGCCATGTTATTTACCCTCCAGTATTTTTTTACAATAGTCCTTTATTTCTTTTACGGTGAACGGCAGTCCCTGTACCTTGTTATACTGATGGTACGTGAACTTCTGGTGCTTCATCCTGAGGTAATTTGCAAACTGTCCGCTATTCAGTTCACATACAACCAGTTTCCTGAAACCTGCAAACACCTTTGCGGTGTTCCCGGGCAGGGGCCTGATATAGTTGAAATTGACTGATGAGACCTTATAACCTTCTTCGCGCAGCTCGTCGACAGCGCTGAGCAGATGACCGTAAGTACTGCCCCAACCTATCAGAAGCAGTTCGCCGCTCTTATTTCCTGTTATCTCCAGGTCGGGCACCTCTGAAACGATGCGTTCAACCTTCTCATCTCTCATCTTCACCATGAACTCATGGTTTTCGGGTGTATATGACACGCTTCCCTTCACCGTCTTTTCCAGTCCGCCGATACGGTGTTCCATTCCCGGTGTGCCCGGTACGGCCCAGCGACGTGCCAGCGTCTTTGGATCTCTCTCGTAAGGAAGGTAACCTGCGTCTGTTTTTACGGCCCACGGCACTGTTATTGAAGGCAGATCCTTCATGGCCGGTATCTTCCATGGTTCTGACCCGTTTGCCAGGTAGCTGTCGGTGAGCAGTATGACCGGTGTCATTCGTTCAACTGCAATTTTCGCAGCCTCGAAGGCATACTTAAAGCAGTCGGAAGGTGTTCCGGCGGCAATGACAACTATGGGGCTCTCACCGTTGCGGCCATATAGTGCCTGCCACAGGTCAGCCTGTTCAGTCTTTGTCGGCAGGCCTGTGGAAGGCCCCGCCCGCTGGACGTCTACAACCACCAGAGGCAGCTCAGCCATTATTGCCAGGTTGATAGCCTCAGACTTCAGCGCCAGTCCCGGGCCTGAGGTGCTTGTCACTGCCAGGCGGCCGGTGTAGCTGGCGCCTATTGCGGTGCATATACCGGCTATTTCATCCTCCGCCTGCAGACTCTTGGCTCCAAGGTCCTTACGCAGCGCAAGCTCTTCAAGGACTCCAGTCGCAGGAGTGATTGGATATGAGCCTATAAACAGTTTAAGGCCTGCCTTCTCGGCGGCAGCGAGGAGCCCCCATGCTGTTGCCTGGTTGCCGTTGATGTTTCTGTAAACGCCTTTCTCTATCGATGCCGGGCTTACATGGTAAGACGGGGTAAGAGCCTCGATTGTCTCGGCATAATAGTATCCGGCCCGGAGAACCTTGCTGTTTGCTTCTGCAATGAGAGGCTTCTTGCCAAATTTTTCTTCAATGAATTCTTCCGTATACTTGAGCTTACTGTCGAACAGCCAGTAGACTATTCCAAGAGCAAACATGTTCTTTGTCCTCAGCACAGTCTTGGGATCTATATCCATATCCTTCAGGGCTTCCTTGACCATTGAAGTAATGGGAGCGCCTATAAGGTTCAGGGTGTCAAGCTTGTCCTCGGCAAAAGGATCAGATTGATAGCCTGCACGCTGTATTGATTTCTCAGTGAAATTATCAATATCATATATGATTGTCGAGTCAGTTGTCAGGCTCCGGGCATTGGCACGCACGGCTGCCGGATTCATTGCCACAAGCACATCGGCAAAATCACCCGGTGTATTTATGTGTTTGCGCCCTATGTGAACCTGGAAGCCAGAGACACCTCCAACGGTTCCCTGGGGAGCCCTGATCTCAGCAGGGTAATCGGGGAAAGTGGAAATATCATTCCCGAACAGGGCCGAGGTGTTTGAGAAGAGGGTGCCAGTCAGCTGCATCCCGTCTCCCGAGTCTCCGGAAAACTTGATCACAACAGCGTCCTTTTCAATGACCTTTAATCTTTTTGACATGATAATTATCTGGTTTTGTGTATCATTATAACAACAATAAAAGTAACCAATTTAACGAAGCTAAGTTCACTATTACACCCTTATATGAGTATGATTTTGATCATGTTTGACTGGTCTCCGTACCTAATTTAAAGGCAGGCAGATAAATGCAACGGAATTGATAACGGAAAAGGGCATCAGAGCTGCTTCAGGACCATATGTCGGCCTTCTGCAGGTTGATATTACTTTCGAAAAACATCCGGGCGATTTTTTCAAAATAATCGGTAAAGTCAGAAACGAAGAAGAGGTCTTCCTCTGCCCTGCCGCTGTTGAGCAGGTTATGTTTTTCAAGTACATCTCTCAGCCTGGCTGCAACTATCCGAGCTGAATTGACCACCTCAACATTGAAATTGAAGAACTTGGTGATCTGGTTGCGAATGATCGGGTAGTGTGTGCACCCGAGTATCAGGGCATCAATATCACTCAGTCCTTTGTCAGAGAGATATGTACGTATGATGGCATTGCTTATGTCATCAAAGATGAAGCCCTCTTCAATCATCGGGACAAGCAGGGGTGTTGCGAGAGAGAAGACGCTTGTTGAAGGTGATGTTTCATGAATCTTCTTTTCGTAAGTGCCTGAGCTGACTGTTCTTTTGGTGCCGATGACACCCAGTTTTCTGTAATTTCCGTTGGCCACATGTTCAACGACCGGATTGATGACATCGAGGATAAGAGCCCGGTCACCGTATTCGTCGAGCAGATTCTCATAAGCAGAAGCAGAGGCCGAGTTACAGGCAATGAGAACCAGTTTGGCATCATAGCCAAGAAGGAATTCAGTTATGCGTCTCGAGTAGTTGCGTATTGCCTCTTCTGATTTATCTCCGTAAGGGAGATGGGCCGTGTCGCCAAAGTAAATGATTCTTTCTCCGGGGAGGGTCTGTCTGATGGCATGTGCCACTGTCAGACCGCCGACACCTGAATCAAAGACACCTATCGGACGTTTTCCTGTTTCCATAATGTTTTTAAAAGAAAGGCTGTCTGCCGATTGGCGGACAGCCTTACAATATTTAAGTATACCTATTTAAGTCCAAGCTTGGTTTTGACCAGCGGAGCGACGTCAGTGCTTTTTGTCGCATCAAAATAGACGAGGGTACGGACATCATAAACATATACGAAGCCCTGGGCTTTGGCAACATCATTGATTGCCGCGGTTACCTTTTCTATTATGGGATTGAGCAGTTCCACCTGCTTATCCTGAAGCTGCACCTGGGCCTGCTGCTGGAAGTTGGCGATACGGGTCTGCATGTCTGCAAGCTCCTGCTCCTTGTTGGTTTTCACCAGGTCGGTAAGGTTCTTGCTGTCCTTTACGTACTGGTCAAGCTTATTGTTGTACTCAACCTGCATCAGTTCCAAAGCATTAGTCAGCTCCTGTCCGTATGCATTATAGGCTTTCATAGCCGTGTCATATTCAGGCATAGCCATGATGATATCATCCCTGTTAATATGACCGCTCTTGAATGATTGTGCAATACCATCCTGTGCTGTAAAAAGAAGTGCAGCCGACAGGAGTAATCCAAATACCTTTTTCATTGTTTTCATTTTCAAATTAATCGTGCAAATGTAATTATTTAATTTTTATAACCGAGCTTTTGTAACACCTGGTCTGAGAGATCATACCTGGGGTTGGCAAAGAGGATATCTGAACCTGCCGAGGTGTCAAAAATGACGGCGTAACTGCCTTCGACAGAGATTTCTTTAATTGCCTTAATGATCTCATCCTGAATTGGTTTGACCAACTCCTCACGTTTCTTAAAGAGTTCGCCTTCCATTCCGAAATACTTGTTTTGCAAGTCTTTTATTTCCTTTTCCCGGGCAATGATTGCTTCTTCTCTTTTCTTCTTCTGGTCCTGTGACAGAAGCACAACTTCAGCCTGGTAATCCTTATACATCTGCTCAACGGCAGCATAGCCGTCAGCAACCTCCTTCTCCCACCCTTCAGACAATTTGTCGAGCTGCTGCTGGGCGGCAGTAAAAGCAGGTATATTATTTCTTATATACTCGCTGTCGACAAAAGCGAATTTCTGGGCTGTGCCGCTTAATGTAGCTGCGATCATCAACACTGTCAGAACAATAATCTTCTTCATAGCTTCTTCGTTTGTTTGTTTTCCTTTAAAATTGTTGACCTATTACAAAATGGAACTGGCTTCCGTTAGCATCGGGGTTTCCGGGGACAGGGTCAAATCCGTAGCCCCAGTCAATCCCTAGAAGGCCAAACATAGGCAGGTTGGCTCTCAGGCCAAAGCCTGCAGAGCGGTTCATTTTAAACGGGTTATATTCTTCAAGGCTGTACCATGCTCTTCCGGCTTCAAGGAATGCCAGCCCGTAAATAGTTGCCTGAGGATTAAGCGATAACGGATACCGCAGTTCCATGGTCAGCTTGGTATAGACGTTACCCGCCTCTACCAGCATTCCGTTCTTTACAACAGTAGGCGTCAGTGACCCGTTGGTATAGCCCCTCAGGGCAATCACCTCGCGGCCGTAGAAGCTGTATCCTGTCATACCGTCTCCTCCGACATAAAAGTTCTCAAACGGTGAAGGTCCGATATCAGGATTGTAGTAACCGAGATAGCCGAACGCCGCTTTGGCGTTTAAGATAAGCTTGTCATTTGACGAAAGCGGAACATAGTAGTCGGCCTTAAAGACGACTTTATAGAACTCGATCCATTTATATTTCACCTGGTCGACGGTCACCTTTGAAAAATCCTTGCCAGTGAGCAAAGAATAGGGCGGTGTTGCCTGCAGTGAGAGGGAGAATGTTGAGCCGCCGCGAGGATAAATTGTATTAGGTCCGGCAGAGAAATCTCGTCAGCCTGGCCATGAGTGAACCAAGGTTGGCAATACCGTTATCAAACAGGAACCGGTACTGTGTGTAATTGTGCATGTTGTACCTCTGGTAACTGCCTTCATAATAGATTGAGAAATAATTATCAGGCCATTCAAGTCTCTTTCCGAAGCCTACCGAGGCTCCGTCAATGATCATGTGCTGTCTTCCGTCTGCATTCATGGTCATGCCGTTGGTCATCAGCGAACGGTAATAGGAGAGTGACAGTGTATTTGGTTTCTTGCCTCCAAGCCATGGCTCGATGAATGAGATGTTGTATGACTGGTAGACACGGCCGTTGGTCTGAAACCTTATCTGCACCGACTGACCGTCACCTGAAGGGTACGGTCTCCACTCATTCCATTTGAAGAAGTTTCGCATGGCGAAGTTGTTGAACCGCACCCCGACTGTTCCGACGAGCATGCCGGCACCCCATCCTCCTGAAATCTCAAACTGGTCATTGGCTTTTTCCTCAAGCTCATAGAGCAGGTCAACCGTACCGTTCACCTGGTCAGGAAGAGGCAGAGGGTTGATCTTTTCAGGGTCGAAATGACCCAGCACAGCCACCTGTCTTACGGAACGGATAATATTCTCCTTGCTGAACATGTCACCCGGGAGAGTATAAAGCTCACGACGTGCCACATGCTCATTGGTACGGGTATTGCCGGTGATCATGACATTGTTCAGGTTGGCAGGGTCACCCTCGAAAATACGGACTTCAAGGTCAATCGAATCACCTTCAACGTTCTTTTCCACTGGGGTGAGCCTGGAGAAAAGATATCCGTAATTAAGGTACAATGAGTTGACGGCATCTTCATCCTCGACGAGTCGCTTGCTTATCATGGTCGCATTGTAGACATCACCGCTGGGGAAGTTAAAAACCCTGTTGAGCTGATCCTTCGTATATATGCTGTTACCAACCCAGTCAACTTTCCGGAGGTAATACTGGTTGCCTTCATTCACCCTGACCACCAGCTTCAGTTTGCCTTCATCGTCAGTAACTGTATATGATGAATCCTTGACGATCCTGAAATCGCGGAAGCCGTTTTCATTGTAGAAGGCGATAAGGTTCTCTCGGTCTTCCTTGTATTTGTCTTCAATGAATTTTGACCCCTTGAACGGATTTAAGTCCTTCTGCTTGGTATCCTTGAGCTGTCTGCGCAGCTGCTTATCGGTAAAGAACTCATTGCCCTCGAACTCTATCTGGTCAATCTTGACTTTTTCACTCTTGTCGACATTGAACACCAGTATCACATTGTTAGGCATATCAGGATCATCTTTCTGAACAATTTTCACCCTTGTGTTGAGGAAACCCTTCTCAACATAATGGTCGGCTATGGTTCTTTCTGCCCTGTTGAGCAGGTGAGCGGTTACCTGTGATCCGGCAGGCAGGCTGAGTTTCTCGATGAGATCTGTCTCTTCCGATTTTTTGATGCCTTCGAATTTAACAGATGAGAGTCTTGGTCTCTCCTGCAGATAGATATCAAGCCAGACATTTTCCTCGTCCTTGTTTACTATTGTGATTTTCACATCTGAGAAAAGACCCTGGTCCCACAGCTTCTTGACAGAAGCGGTTATCTGCTCACCTGGTATTGTTACTTTTTGCCCTATTCGTAATCCCGAGATGCCGATAAGTGCATTGGGCTGAAGAAATTTGACACCGGAAACGGTTATGCCTGCAATTGTATATTCTTCAGGGTAGAGGTAGCTGGCATATTTATCTTCTGTTTGTGATGTGGCAACAGCACCCGGCACCAAAAGAATGAAAAGGAAAAGTATCTGTCTGAATTGTTTCTTCATCACGTCAGTTGTTTTCAGCAATCTGCTCACTGGTCTTCCCATATCTTCTTTCCCTTTTCTGGAAATCTGCTATAGCTTTGTAGAAATCCTCCTTACCAAAATCGGGCCAAAGTTTTTCAGTAAAATAGAGTTCAGTATAAGCAAGTTGCCAGAGCAGAAAGTTGCTGATGCGCTTTTCTCCGCTGGTTCGTATCATCAGTTCAGGATCAGGAATGGCTGAGGTCTCCAGGTTTTCAATAACAGTATTTTCAGTGATATCTTCAGGATTGCGCAGACCCTGTTTCACCGAACTGGCGATCTTGCGGCATGCCTCTGATATCTCCCACCTTGATGAATAGCTCAGGGCAACCACAAGCTTCAGTCTTTTGCCGCTTTCAGTTATCCTGATGGTGTCGCGGAGCCTTGTCCTTACTTCCTCTGACAGGCGGCTCATATCACCTATTACCTGGAGAGATATTTCGTTTTTAATAAGGGTCTCTGTCTCATTGTTCAGTGACTCGACCATAATATCCATCAGGGCCGATACTTCGTAATCAGGTCTGTTCCAGTTTTCGGTGGAGAAAGCGTAGAGGGTCAGGTATTTTATGCCCAGTTCTGCTGCTGCTTCAATGATTTTGCGCACAGCTTTGACACCCTGATGATGACCAAAAATCCGCTCCTGTCCCCTTCTGTGCGCCCAGCGTCCGTTGCCGTCCATAATAACAGCAACATGTTCAGGCAATCTGTTTGTATCTATTTGATCCTTATAAGCCAATTTTACTTCTTTCTTTTTTTCTCCTTATCCATTTCTGCAAACGTCGGACATCCAGCAAGTTTGTTGTACATTTTCCAGGTTACTGAAACACCCATGAAACTGTACCAGTCGTTGTTGTGTGTCCATGTCTGACTGCCTATTGTTTCCTCATCAGTTTGGCCGTCAAATTTATCATTAAAAGTCTTACGAAATCCATATTCGAGTTCAAGGCCGATATTATTTGCAATATTTACCTTGAACCCGGCAGAGAATGGTATGGATAAAAAAGGGTTGAAGCTGTTAGCGGCTTCCGGGTTATAAACTGTGGAGAAGGCAGCGCCCAGTGCAAGGTAAGGCGTGTAGTCAATGCGTCTGCTTCTCATCGTGGAATACGGAAAGAAATTATATTCATAAGTAGCTCCCAGTTCACTCACAAAGGCGCTCAGCATTTCGCTCGAATTGCTGAAACGAAGGGAGCCGCCAAGTAAATTTGCCCTGACAGCCTGTCTGGGATTGAAATTATACCTGTAGAAGAACTGTGCTGCCGGACCGGGGCCGCTGATGACATTAAGAGGGTTAATCTCGCCGAGGTAATTGGTGGCACCAAGGGAGAAGCCATAGTCGGCACGTCTCTGTGCCATTGCAGGTATCGCCAGAAAAACTAAAAGTATCAGTATAATTATCCTTTTCATTTTGTAGGTCATTTGAACGTCATCTGAATGACGGTAAGCCGTTACGGGCTGTTTTGATCCTGTAATTGAAGGTTACGCTGAAGGTATGATAAACATCGTTTCTTTGTGACAACTCATCGTAATCCGGATCAGAAGAAGGAGGCACATCAGGATCATAGCCGTCGAGAAAATCAGAAAAACTGTAGCGGCCCGTGAGTTCCACACCGATGAGAATGTTGGGGTCAATAGCGAGCTTTGCACCCAATCCCAATGGTATTATGGCAGTGAATCCACTGTTTTGCTGTTCGGGATTTATACTCCACCTTTCTTCAAGTTTTTCATTTCCGTTAACCGTGAATGCGGCGCCGCCGAACCCTGTGAGTGCATAAACATCAACGCTTCTGAAGAAGTCTCTCAGCCTGTTCCTCGATCTTCCCCTGTACGTCTGGAACAGGAAGCTGTTCCGTTCACGGTTCCTTATAAAATAGAACTCGCCTATAAGTGCCGGTTCAAAGAGTGAGGTGACTGCTTCATATGCCCTGTCTTCGTTCGAGCCCTTCTCGTCAGTGGCGTGAAGCATGACATAGGAGAGGTTTAGCCGTGCGGCAAGATTATCAGTGAAGAAATACCTGAATGAGCCGTTGACGTTAAACCGTGTCTGTTTGAGAGTAATGTCCTTCAGGCCCCAGGCGTTCTCTCCGATGGAATAGCCACCTATATCACCATAGAACTGAGAAGTGCCTATGCCTCCGGTGACCTCATACCTCTTCATCTTCCAGAGTTGGGCTCCGGAATATGGTGCACACAGAAACAGCACCAAACTGAAGAGTATTAACCGTCTCATGAATTGTTACCCGGTAGTTTTGCGTACAAATATAAGGTATTGTATAATATTAAAAACTTAAATATTCCTTAATTATTGTCAGTTACGGAGGTCTGCGCCCCACATGAGCTTATTCCTCAGGGTGCTGAAAAAATCGTTTCCGAGGGTGGTTACGGTTGGCAGTTTACGCTTTGCCTGTCTTATTTCAATCTTTATCCCCAGGGGTATCCTTACAGCTCTTGAATCGCATGTGATCATGCACTCAGTGCTCCTGCCCCCTGTCTCCATCGTGATCGTGCTGCCACCGGTGACGATTATCGGCCTGATGGTCAGGTTATGCGGTGAAATGGGTGCAATGATAATGCTTTCATCTGCCGGAGAGAGGATGGGCCCGCCTACGCTGAGGTTATATGCCGTTGAGCCTGTGGCTGATGAGATTATAAGGCCGTCGGCCCTGTAGGTGTTCAGGAAGATATCATTGACCCGGACAGTGATTGTGATCATGCCCTGGTCAATCTTCTGAAGCGTTACCTCATTGAGAGCCAATGAATTCCGCTCACCGAAGAGTCCTTCAGGAGTAACAACCTCAAGCATTGATCTGCTGATAACATCATAGTCTCCTGAGAAGAGCATTTCCATGGCTTTTCCGATATCGTCATCAGGTATATTTGCCAGGAAGCCCAGCCGGCCGGTATTTATCCCCGCAACAGGAATGCCTGTTTCACGAACCCGCATGGCCGTTTCAAGAAAGGTGCCGTCACCGCCCACGCTCAATATAAGGTCTGTATCTGCAGGAAGATCAGAAACCTTCTCAAACAGAATAACCCTGTTGTCGGAAGCAAATTGTGCACTTCCTGATTCCATGATTTGAAGGTAAACGGCAGCACCGCTTGAAGAAAGTGCATCAATAAGGCGCAACAGTCCTGCCATAGTCTTCTCTGTCAGTCCCTTACTAAATAAGGCAATTTTTTTCGACATGCTTTAAACTGTTAAATGTTGAGGTATTTCATCAACAGATTATACCTGTCAGTATAGAACCGGTCCAGCTCATCATTGTCGGTTACCCATGTGGCGACCTCGTATGAATACCTTTCAAAGGTCTTGATGATGGAGGTCAGATCCGTTGTATTTACCTTCAGTGTTATCTCAAGGCTTGTGGAATCGGGGTTTGATGTGATATGCATGCTTAGTATCCTGGCGTCGTTGCTTTCCACTATCTGTGAGATACGGCTCATTGAGTAATCATGCGACAGGACCTTCAGAACGATCAGTCCTCCGGGCTGGTCCACAGATGAAAAGGAGGCTATGCCCCTGATAATCTCGTTATATGTAATTACGCCCCTGAAGTGATTCTCCTCATCGAGTACGGGAACGACGGTAAGCTTGTGCCTGGCGGCCAGGGCGATCACTTCATAGATGTGCTTGTTGCTTGTCACATAAGGTCTTGGCAGCGAAAGTGAGTGATTGCCGATTGCTTCTTCAGGCTGGTTCAGATCAAAGATATCACTGTCAGAGATAAGACCCAGGTAGTCGCTCTCATTCACGATAGGAAGGTGCGATACGCGGAAAATCTCCATCCAGTTCAGGGCTGTCTGCCCTGTGTCGGATGTTTTCACCGCCGGTACCACATCGGATATCATCTCTTTTGCCAGCATTCAGTCACTCATTTAATGATAAAAGTACAAAAAACTATGGATCGTTGTAACTTTGCACCGTACAACAGTCGAGTAAACCATGACGAGATTAAGCGTAAATATCAACAAAATTGCAACGTTGCGGAATGCCCGCGGCGGTAATGTTCCCGATGTAAGACTTGCAGCTATCAAATGCCAGAGTTTCGGTGCCGAGGGTATCACCGTGCACCCGAGACCTGACGAAAGACACATCAGGTACAGTGATGTTTATGTTTTAAAGGAGGTAGTCACAACGGAATTCAATATCGAAGGTAATCCGGGAAAAGAATTCGTCCGGCTTGTGCATGAGATCTGTACCTGAACAGGTTACTCTTGTGCCTGATACTCATGATGCAGTGACCTCCAATGCCGGGTGGGACACAAAAGCCAACCTCTCGTTTCTTACTGATGTGATAGCTGGATTCAGGGAAAAAGGAATACGCACCTCAATCTTTACCGGCACTGATCCGGTGATGCTGGAATACGCTGCCAGGTGCGGTACTGACCGTGTTGAACTTTACACCGAACCCTATGCTTCAATGTTCCCGGCGGACCGGGAGGCCGCTGTTGCACCGTTTGTCAGGGCAGCAGAGACAGCACGTGAACTGGGGCTGGGACTGAATGCCGGGCATGATCTGGATCTCAATAACCTTGCATGGCTGCACAGCAGAATACCATGGCTGCTTGAAGTATCAATAGGACACGCGCTTATTGCTGATGCGCTCTATTTCGGGCTCGAGAACACAATACAGATGTACCTTCGTGAGCTCAGGCGAAGCTGAAAACTATTTCAGGTGTTTTTCAATGATTGTCCTGAGCACCTCTATTGCCACGAGGTTCTCCCCTCCGCCGGGAACAATTAATATCCGCATATCTTTTTGATGGCTCAATGAACTGGAGGTGCGATGGTTTCACCGTCTCGTTATACCGTTCCAGCACCTTGAGCACCGAACGTCCGCGTTCGACTATATCACGCTGAATAACCCTTCCCAGCCTGTCGTCAGCATCAGCATCGACAAAGACCTTGATGTCAAGCATCGACCTCAACCCGGGGTCAACCAGCACCATGATCCCTTCAACGACCACCACATCAGCAGGTTTTACAGGGATGGTCTCTTCCGCCCTGACGCAGGTAAGGTATGAATATATCGGCATTTTTATTGGTCGTCCGGCCTTCAGCTCGGCCAGATGAGCCATTAGAAGCGGCCATTCGACAGAATCGGGATGGTCAAAGTTTATCTTCTGCCTTTCTTCCATCGGAATATGGCTGTTGTCTTTATAGTAGCTGTCCTGAGGAAGTATCACGACCTCATCACGGGGAAGCATCTCAATCAGTTTACGGACAACAGTTGTCTTTCCTGAACCTGTTCCCCCGGCAATCCCGACGGTAAGCATAAAATGTTTATTTTTGTATCAAATGTAGCAAAAAACTCCATGATAAAGCATATCGTCATTTTCAAGCTTTCTGCGCCGTACACACAGGAGGAGAAAGAGAAATCGATCAGGAAGATGAAAGAGATCTACGGGCCTCTGGGGAATAAATTTGACTATATAATTGAATACAGGACCGGCATTAACATACTTGAGGCAGATCATGCCGGTGACTTCGTCATTGATTCGATCTTTGCCTCCACTGAAGATCTTCGGCGATACCAGTCCAGCGACCCATCACAGGGAGGCTGTTACCGCTGCCTCAGTAATAAAGAAAGCCAAGATTGTCATTGATTACGTGATCTGAGCATGAATTCACTCTATCCGATAAAGTTCAGGCCTGTACTCAGGGAGACGCTCTGGGGAGGGACTGCTCTCAGGGAGCGTTTCGGCAAGGATGGCAAAGGCGGGACAAACATTGGAGAGAGCTGGGAGATTAACGGCATGACCGGGGCAAGCTCAAGGATCGCCAACGGTTTTCTCAAGGGTAACACCCTGGAGGAGGTGACCGAAATATATATGGGCGATCTCGTGGGCGATGCGGTCTTTGAAAAGTTCGGCAGTGAGTTCCCCCTGCTGATCAAGTTCATCGATGCCAGGGACACCCTGTCAATACAGGTACATCCCGGTGACAAGCTTGCTTCAGAGAGGCACCATGCCTGGGGAAAGACTGAGATGTGGTATGTCATCGATGCAGCACCCGGTGCATTGATCTACACCGGGTTCACAAAAAAGACCACCAGGGAAGAGTATCTCGAATATGTTGACAGGAAAGAACTTGTCAGTCTTATCAATGCAACGCCGGTATCACCCGGTGATACATTCTTCATACCGGCAGGCATGGTTCACTCCATAGGCGCAGGCGTTCTCCTGACAGAAATACAGCAGACATCCGATATCACATACCGGATCTATGACTGGGACAGGGTTGACAGCAAGGGTAAGCCGCGTGAGATGCACAGGGAGCTTGCCGTTGATGCCATCAACTTCGACCTTGACCAGCCTAACCTGATAAGAAAAGTCCCTGAAACGAACCGTCCGGTAATGCTTGCCACATGTGAATATTTCCATACAAGCCTGCTTCAGCTTGACAAGCCTGTGATCAAGGACTGCAGCATGATTGACTTCTTTTATAATATACATTTGTACAGAGAGCATGGTTGTCGTTGACTGTTTCGATCACAGTGAAGAGCTGAGAGCCGGGGAGACAATTCTCATACCTGCCGCTGCAGACAGTGTGACCCTCATTCCCCGGGGAGCGGCCAGATTACTTGAAGTATATATACCACAAATACACAACTGACATGAAACAATTTGCATCTTTCTTACTGACACTGACATTCCTTATTGCTGTCTCATGCGGCAGCGGTACCGGTGATACCGCAGGGGAAAAGAAAAAAGGAAAACATGAGGCTGACACCGGCTATACAGGTGTCAAGAGTTATTTCAAGGACGACCTGAAGGTAAAGGAAGTTGCATTTCCGGAACGGTATCAGAGCAAGGACTGTCGAAGTCATTCTACAAGGGAGGTGTTCTCGAACAGGAGATCATGTACGTCAACGGCCAGAAAAACGGAGAGGCAAAATGGTACTACACTGATGGCAAGCTTTTCAGGGTTACACCATATGTCAATGACACAATCAGCGGATCACAGATACAATATTACAAGAGCGGCCGGGTAAAAGCCAAACTCGACTATGTCGACGGCAGGCGCTTACCCGGGCTGGAAGAGTTCGATATGAACGGACAAAAGATTACCGGTTATCCGTCAGTGCAGTACAGAATAGAAGATCAATACAAGGAAAAGGGGTGTCTGCAAGTTATTCATAGAGATGTCTGATCTGGCTGAGAATGTCAAATATTACAGAGGTGATTTTACAGACGGGATGGTCGATCTAACAGTGCTTACCCCGCTGCTGCAGACTGCCACTACGGGTTACCTCGATTTGAAAAAGACGCCTGGACACAGTGCAGACTCTGTCACCGTGGTAGCTGGCTATCTGACCGGTTATGGCAACAGACTGTATTACCGGATGTCAATACCTTTACCGTATAAAGATTTAAATTAACCACGCTATGTCACAGATACTTGTTCCGGGCATCAAGCTCACAATAACCAAAACGGTCAGTGAAGGTGACACCGCATCCGTTTACGGTTCAGGTCTCCTCGACGTGCTTTCGACACCGGCAATGATCGCTCTGATGGAGCAGACAGCAATGAAAGCCGTGGAAGCGTGTCTCAACGACGGTGAAGGCACCGTTGGGACCGAGATCAATGTAAAACACCTTAAAGCCACCAAGGTGGGTAAAGGTGTGACATGCACTGCCACTCTGCAGGAGGTGAATGGCAAAAGACTGCTGTTTCATGTCGAAGCCAGCGACGACGACGGAAAGATAGGAGAAGGTCTGCATGAAAGATTCATTATCGAGAACGAAAAGTTCATGGCCAAAATAAAGAAGTAATGATCATCAGATCTGCTTCTTATGTCACCAGCAGTGCAAAGATCAGCCAGTTGCCCCCGCCTGACCTGCCGGAGTATGCTTTCATCGGCAGGTCAAATGTAGGCAAGTCGTCACTCATTAACATGCTCGTCACACAGAAGGGCCTTGCCAAAATTTCCGTCAATCCGGGTAAGACGCAGACCATCAATCACTTTCTGATCAATGAGAGCTGGTACCTTGTTGATCTCCCGGGTTACGGCTATGCCCGCCGCTCGCAGAAAATGAGGGAACAGTGGGACAGGCTTTTCAAGTCATACATCACCCTTCGCGAGAACCTGATCTCCCTGTTTGTCCTGATAGATGCCCGGCATGAACCCATGGCTTCTGACATGGCCCTGATGGAAAGGCTGGCTCTTAACGGTGTGCCGTTTGCCAGGGTATTCACAAAGACAGATAAGGTCGGGCCCCGCGTGGCGGAGAGAATCAAGCTCATCCATGACAGAACGATGCTTGAAAGCTGGGAGAGCCTTCCTCCGACATTCGTCACCTCAGCCAGTAAACGGTACCGGCAGGGACGAGACTGCTTGATTACATCAAAGAGACCATGATATTTTATGAAAGGAAAAAATGATTGAACCATTAATATTATTTTTGCATCAGTGTTCAGTGAAAACCATCTAACAACTCCCATATGATCGGCAGAGCTCCTTTTAAAATCTTTTCGTGTACATCATCATTAAGCATAGCAGAAAAAATCGCGGATCATCTTGGCATAGAGCTCGGCAAGAGCTCGCTGCTGAGCTTCAGTGACGGAGAGTTTCAGACATGTTTTGATGAATCTGTCAGAGGATGCCATGTGTTCATCATACAGTCGACCAACCCGCCTGCAGAGAACCTGATGGAGCTTCTCCTGATGATCGATGCTGCCAAGAGAGCCTCAGCGTACAAGGTCAATGCAGTGATCCCCTACTACGGTTATGCCAGGCAGGACCGCAAGGACAGGCCGCGTGTCTCTCTTGGTGCCAAGCTCACCGCCGACCTGCTTACAAAGGCCGGTGTTGACCGTATCATAACAATGGACCTTCACGCCGACCAGATCCAGGGGTTCTTCGATGTTCCTGTTGACCACCTGTTCGGCTCGGCGCTCTTCGCACCCTTCATAAAGAACCTCAGGCTGCCTAACCTGACCGTCTCAGCGCCTGACATGGGCGGGTCAAAACGTGCCAACGCCTATGCGCGTTATCTCCAGTGTGAGATGGTTCTCTGTTACAAGCTGAGAAAGAAACCCAACGTAGTGGAGGAGATATCCATCCTGGGTGAGGTTGAAGGGCGTCATGTCGTCATTATTGATGACATGGTTGACACGGCCGGCACCCTGACCTTTGCTGCCACGATGATGAAAGACCGGGGAGCTCTCAGCGTCAGGGCTGTTGCCACTCACCCTGTACTGTCAGGAGATGCCATTGAAAAGATAGACAGCTCACCCCTCGAGGAGCTGGTGATCACCGACAGCATACCCCTGACCAGGTATTCACCAAAAATCAAGATACTGTCAGTTGGCGAAATATTCGGTGAGGCAATAAAAGCCGTCTATACCAACAGTTCAATAAGCACAGGTTTTGTTTTCTAACCTTTTTCGCTATATTTGCAGGCCAAAATTTTAAAAAACGTCGAACGTGCAATGGGAGATTGCCCGGCAAGCAACCTTGAGTAGCACAACAAATTAAAGACTGATGAAGACCATTGAGATTAAAGCCGTCTCGCGCGATCATTTCGGAAAAAAGAGTTCAAACGCACTGCGCGCTGAAAATAATGTACCATGCGTGATGTACGGCGGAAAAGAAAACCTGCATTTCTCCGCACATGAAAACGTATTCCGCGGACTGGTTTATACTCCTGATGTTTTTCTTGTCAACCTCAACATTGACGGGAATGAATATAAGGCAATAATGAAAGACCTGCAGTTCCATCCGGTAACCGATAAGCTGCTGCATATCGATTTCATACAGGTAACTGAAGACAAGCCTGTTATTGTTGACATGCCTATCAGGATCACCGGCGAATCAGTCGGTGTAAAAGCTGGCGGCAGACTCAACCTCAAACGCAGGACCCTCAAGATCAAGGGAATGACCAAATGACCTGCCTGAACATATTACAATTGACATTACAAACATTGAGATCGGACAGTCGATCAAGGTCGGTGATCTTTCATACGATAAGCTGGAGATCATTGACAACAAAAGTGCAATGATAGTTGGCGTTGCAGTATCACGTATGGTGCTCAAGGAAGAGGAAGCTGCTCCGGCTGAAGGTGCTGAAGTTCCGGCTGCTGAAGGTGCCGGTGCCGAAAAGGAAGAGGCAGGCAAGAAGGATGCCGGACATAAGGATGCCGGGCATAAAGATGCCAGTCACAAATAGTTAAAGTCTTGAAATATCTTATCGCCGGACTTGGCAACATAGGCGAAGAGTATAAAAATACACGGCATAATGTCGGTTTTATGGTATTGGATGCGGCCGCAGCTGCATCCAATATCTTTTTTACGGACCGCCGTTACGGCTTTGTTTCTGAAATGAGGTACAAAAATGCCTCGGTGATCCTGCTCAAACCATCCACCCTGATGAACAGGAGCGGCAATGCGGTGCGTTACTGGATGCAGAAGGAGAAGATAACACCGGAGAACCTGCTTGTCATTGCCGATGATATAGCCATCCCCGCCGGCAGCATGCGCCTCCGGGCAAAGGGAGGTGACGGAGGACACAACGGACTGGCAAGCATAAGCGAGATCCTCGGGACAAATGACTATGCCAGATTGCGCGTCGGTATCGGAAACAACTTCGGCAGAGGCGGACAAATAGACTATGTCCTCGGCGACATGGACGGAGGAGGAGCTGAAAGTTATTAATAAAAGGCTGCCCCTGTCAGTTGAGATTATCCGGTCATTCGTCACTGCCGGATGCGAGCTCACAATGACAGCTTTTAACAAAGCAGGGCAAATTTTCGGCTGATGACAGCACCAAAGGGTGAAAGGATCGATAAGTTCCTCTGGTCAGTCAGGCTGTATAAATCACGCAGCACTGCCACAGAGGAATGCCGGAAAGGGAGGGTCACGGTGGCAGGCCAGCCGGTCAAACCGTCTCACATTGTAAGTGAAGGAACAACCATCCTCGTCAGAAAACCACCTGTGACATATACTTATCTTGTCACCGCCCTGCCTTCCGCCAGGGTAGGTGCCAAACTTGTCAGCGAGTACATCACCGACCTCACTCCCGAAGAGGAAAAGAACAGGATCAAGCCTGAGAGCGGAAAATTCTTCGGCTACAGGCCGCACGGTACCGGCCGGCCTACTAAAAGAGAAAGACGTGATATTGAAAACTTCCTGGAATGAATTTCTTGCCCTCCCCTGATGAGGGTGGTATAAATACCTAAAAGCACCCGGTTTCTGTCAAGAATCCCTGATATTGAATTCAATGGGGAAAATCTTTATTTAACTTCGGGCAACGTAGAAACTTAGCTTTCCGGATTTTAAGATTGTAGATTACAGGCTTTTCAGTCTATGGGAAAGGAAAATATTGAGAAGTATGATTTGTTTTATCTGCTTCTGAAAAAATATGCCGATTTCTGGCATAACAACATATTCTACCGCAAGGTGATTGTTTACGGCAAGGACCGATCTTGACTTTTCAGTCCCGACTATCTTTGCTCCCAATCATCAGAATGCGCTCATGGATGCCATGGCGATCATCTGCACCCTTCACAGGCAGCTGGTTTTTCTTGCAAGGGCCGACATCTTCAGAAAGAAATTTGTTGCACGTCATCACTGTACCGGCTTAAAATTCTGCCAGTGTACCGGATCAGGGACGGTTTTGAAAACCTGAAACAGAATGATGACACCTTCCATGACACTCTCAGGGTCATGGAGCACCGTAACGGGGTAGTCATTCTTCCTGAAGGAAGTCATGACGTTCACAGAAAGCTGCGTCAGCTGAAAAAAGGCATCTGCCGGATTGCTTTCCAGACGGCAGAGGCCTCTGACTATAAAAAAGAGATCAATATTGTGCCGGTTGGGATTGAGTATTCACACTACTGGCGTTTCAGACAGGTACTGACCGTTGTCTACGGCCATCCCATTCATGTCTCTGAATACTTATAACTCCTACAGGCAGAACCCGAACAGGGCAATAGTTGAACTGCGCGACAGGCTTTCATCCGAGATGAAGAAGGTGATGGTGCATATAGAAGAAGAGCAGGACTATGAAGCTATCAACGAGCTGAGAAGCATCATCAACGAGAAATACAGTGACCGCATAAAGTATCCCAAACTGTTCCGTGACAACAGGCTGATCAGCAAGGTTAACGAACTGCATCTGAAAGACCCGTGAAGTATATGGACGTATGCATGACAGTCTTGCCGTCAGGGATCTGGCCAAAGAACTCAAGCTTACTTACCGCCACCTGAGAAAGAAAAAGCATCCTCTCGGGTGGCTCCTTGCATCATCACTCTTCCTGCTAATCGCTACCCTGCCGGTATTCCTGGTAGGAGTACTTCTTAACATTTCTCATCTTTAAAGTTTCTGAAATTCAGTCGTTAAAAACGAAAGACCCGGGGTTTATCAGCACGACAAGATATGGCTTTCTTCATCGGACTGGGCCTGATACTTGCACCTGTGTATCTTATTATTGCACTTATTACTCATCAAACCATGGTGGCTGGCCATAATCGCGTTTCTTCTCGTCCCGGTGCTGGGCATTCTTGCCTGGAACTGGTCTCTTCTTTTCAAAAGAACGGTGGGAGGATTCAGGATCAGAAGACTCATCAGGACAAATAACTCTGTCTTTATCAGGTTACGAAACACCTATAGCAATCTCATTAAGACCGTTTCCGGGCTTTGATCATGAATGATTTCTTCGCAGATAAGACAGTCTGGATAACGGGAGCTTCATCAGGTATCGGCGAGGCGCTGGTCAATGCATTCACTGGAAGGAGGAAGCAGGGTAATTGCCTCATCAAATGATGAAGCCGGGCTGAAGAGAGTTGCTGAGAACTGCTCTGCGATGAAGGGAAGTATCACCACCGTTCCGTTCGATCTGTCGGAGACGACCGGCATTGAAGAGACGGTGGCTGACATAATAAAACAGGAAGGCAGGATAGATCTGCTGCTTAATATTGGCGGGATCAGCCAGAGGGCGCTGATAAAAGAAACTCCCGCTGTGGCTCGACCGCAGGATCATGGAGATAAACTATTTCGGGACTATCGCACTGACGAAGGCAGTACTGCCTTATATGATCAGTAACGGCGGTGGCCATATCGTGGCGACCAGTTCAATCTCCGGACGCTTCGGATTCCCTCTCAGATCGGCATATTCAGCATCAAAACAGGCGCTGCACGGTTTCTTTGAAACACTGCTCCTTGAACACAAAGGTGATAATATCAGAGTGTCAGTGCTTATACCCGGAAGGGTAAGAACCAACATATCGCTTCATGCACTCACATCATCAGGCAAGGAGCACGGCAAGCTGGATGAAGGGCTGGCCGGAGGCATCACCCCCGAAAAAGCTGCTCAGCAGATCATATGGGGCATCAGAAGAAACAAAAGAGAGATACTCGTTGGCAGCAGAGAATTGCTGATGCTCAGAATAAGAAAATACATGCCGTGGCTGTTCTTCAGGATAGCCGGCAGGATTAAACCAATGTGACAACTAATCAATTATGAAAGGATATATAGTAAGCGGGATACAACAGGTCGGTATAGGTGTGCATGACCTGAAAGAAGCGTGGGAATGGTATATAAGGGTATTCGGAATGGACTGCCGCATATTTGAGGAAGAAGCCGAAGCAAGGCTGATGCTTCCTTATACCGGAGGCCAGCCACGCAGCAGGCACGCAGTGCTTGCCATTAACCTGCAGAGCGGCGGAGGCTTCGAGGTGTGGCAGTACAAGGGAAGAGAAGCCTGAGTACCGTGACCGCGAGACAAAGCTGGGAGACATAGGCATTTTTGCATGTAAGATGAAGGTCAGGAATGCTGAGAAAGCATGGAAGCACTTCCTGGATACGGGAGTTGATGTATTGGGAATGCCAGCTGTCGATCCCTCAGGAAGGAAGAGCTTTTATGTCAGGGATCCGTTCGGAAACATCTTTCATATTGTTGAAGCCACCGACTGGTTCATGAACCTGAAGAAAGTATCAGGCGGATCATACGGAGCCATTATAGGTGTGTCTGATATTGACCGGGCTGCTAAAACTTTATTCTGACATCCTGGGATATGACAAGGTAGTATATGACGTCACCGGTAAATTCGATGACCTCACTCCTCTTCCCGGAGGGCAGCGGCACCTTTCGGCGTGTTCTTCTGTCTCCCTCACAACCTTTCCACGGAGGCTTTCAATCCGATGTTCGGACAGAGCACCATCGAGCTGGTGCAGGCTACTGACAGAAAAGGCACGAAGATCTATGAGGGCAGATTCTGGGGTGATCCCGGGATTCATACACATCTGCTATGACATCAACGGCATGGACAACCTTCGGAAGTACTGTGAAAATGCAGGATTTCCGTTCAGTGTTGACAGCATGCAGAGCCATGACGGCAAGAGCTTTGACATGGGTGAAGCGGCAGGTCACTTCGCATATATCGAAGATCCTGACGGAACCCTCATCGAGTTCGTTGAGACGCACAAAGTGCCTGTAATTAAAGCCCTGGGATGGTATCTTGACATGAGGAAGAGGGATCCCGGCAAGCCTCTGCCCTCGTGGATGATCAGTGACACTGAGGTTCTCAAGGGTTAAAAGGCGAAAGGAGAAAGGATAAAGGCGAAAGGCGAAAGGCGAAAGGGGGTAATCGCAAATCGCAGATCGCAGATCGGCAAACTGACAATTAGTCTGCCAAGGCCTGCACCTCGCTGAGGACGCGCATGGAGTTCTTTCCCCAGATCTTTGCTATGTCTTCACTGCTGTACCCGCGCCTGATAAGCTCCTTTGTGATGTTCTTCATCTGTGAGACATCCCTGCAATCGTCCAGCTCGCCACCTCCGTCAAAATCGGATCCTATCCCCACGTGATCAATCCCGATGATATCAACGACATGCTGTATATGGTTCACCGCATCGGTGACGGTGGCGAGTTTCTCGTATTTGTCTTTCAGGGCCTGATACTCATCCCATATCTTCTCCTTCTGGTCTTCAGCAGCGTCAGGACCGAGCGCTTTCATTCTCTGACGAAGTTCCTTCTTAAGAGCATCAAATTCCGGGTTAGGCTCCGGCTGTTTCAGGTATTCGCTGAGAATACAGATCTGTATCACCCCGCCATTTTTCTTTAATGCCAGGAGCATATCGTCATTGAGATTTCTGGGATTCTCGCATAATGCCCTGCACGATGAATGCGAGGCAATAACCGGAGATTTTGTTGTCCGGAGAACATCGTAAAAAGATTCGTCAGACAGGTGCGACACATCAATTATCATCCCCAGACTGTTCATCTCCTTCACCACCTCCTCACCGAATGCAGACAGACCGCCGTGTTCAGGTCCCTGCGGGTCAGTTGAAGAATCACATATATCGTTATTAGCTGAATGACAGAGCGTTATATAACGAGCGCCCAGGTCATAATATTCTTTCACTTTTGCCAGGTCTTTTCCTATTGCATACCCGTTCTCTATTCCGATGAAGACAGCTACCCTGCCCTCAGCTTTAAGGCTGTACGCATCGTCAGGTGTGAGTGCCAGTCCTGCCATCTCAGGATAACGAGACACATTGCGGTGGATAGAGTCAAAGATAGCGAGTGTGTTACGGTATTGATGGTCAAATTTCTCAGGATCCCTGGGGCCCTGACCGAGGAAGATGGCAAAGAACTCAGCATCAAGACCGCCCTCCTTCATCCTGGGGAAGTCGACACAGCCCTTTTCATTCCTTATCCCAGGATTAAATCCTGACATAACGAGACGCATTGGGGTGTCGCAATGGGTGTCAACAGTCAGCATGTTCTGGTGCATCTTGTCAGCCTTACGGCTTACCTTTTCTTCCTCTGAGGTACAACCGCTGAGCAGGAAGAGGACGAGCTGGACTAAGTATATAGATTTCATTAACGCCAGGTTTCTTGAAGGTGCTAATATAAGTATATCACGAGCTGGTTATCATTCCGTTAGAGAGGGGAAAATATAAAAAAGGTTAAATGGTACGGTGCAAGGTGCATGGAGCAGGGTGAATGTCGAACAAGAAACATCGATTTAGGATTTAAGAAGCGATAATTCACCGAAGGGTTACAGATTAACCTTCAGTCAGCTGTCGGCAACCGGCAAAGAGTGGTGGCTGGAGACTGAGGACTGCATGACTGCAAGCCCGCGAAACAAAAAAAGCCCCGCCGAAAAAGCGGGGCAGCCATGAAAAGAATGGAAAAATTGCTTTTGGACAGTAAAAAGCAATATCAAAGATAATAAAAATTGTTCTTTTTGTCAACACAAAAGATAATTTTCACAGGTGCCCGGCCGGAATAAAACAGGGATTGAGATAAAAAAACTGTGTGATGATGCAACTTGCGTAACTTTGGTGTGTCATTGAATAATAATGATCTGAGCTTGGCCATACCTGATGTGCATATTCACGACTCCCTCATTGAGGAGTGCCGCAGAGGCAGCCGTAAAGCCCAGTTCAGGCTTTATGAACTCTATTCAAGGGCTATGTTCAACGCTGCGTACCGCATTGTCAACAACAGGGAAGAAGCAGAGGATATGCTGCAGGAAGCCTTTACCGACTGCTTCAGGAACATAGGATCATACAGATCTGAATCGACCTTCGGCGCGTGGCTGAAGACGATAGTGATCAACAAATGCATCAACAGACTGAGGAAGAGAGAGGCACAGCTTGTATATGTGGATGACTACCGGCCCGTTGAGAGACCTGAGGAAACCGAAGCGGAATTGATCTGGCCTGACACTTCAGTAATTGCGAAAGCCGTAGAAAAACTACCTGACGGATACAGGGTAGTATTCAGTCTCTACCTTCTTGAAGGATATGATCATACGGAAATATCACAGATCATGAATATTTCTGAATCCACGTCAAAAACCCAATACTTAAGGGCAAAAGAAAAATTAAAGAAAATCCTTAAAAATATGCAGACAGATGGATGAGCTCGAGAAACATATAAAGCAGGAGAGGCAAGGGATGGATATTCATGACCCCGATCCCGGCCTCTGGAGCAGGATTGAAACGGGGCTTCCCCGCAGCGAGAGGCGCATAGGAAGCTTTCTCTGGAAAGCAGCAGTTATCCTAATTGTTGCAGGGGCCGGCCTCACCGTCATCCTCAGAACAATAATCACTCCCGGGAGAAATGACGACCGGCAGAAAACCGCTATCAGTGAGACCTCTTTGTATTACAGCAGCCAGATCAATTTATTGTACAATGAGGCCGGCCCTCTCCTGACAGCCAATCCAGATATCAGAACGGAGCTTGACAGGAGTATGGGTGAGCTTGACAGCCTGTCGGTGGAGATAAGGAAGGATCTCAGTGACAACATCGCCAACGAAGAGGTGGTTGGAGCCCTCATCAGGAATTACAGGCTCAGGATTGAACTGCTGGAAGATATGCTCATGCTGATGAGAGAGAAAGAGGCAGAAAATAAAAATTATGCAGATCATGAATTATAAGAACCATCTGATTGCGTTTATGCTGTCGCTCGGCACGCTGACACTGCAGGGTCAGCAGATGACTGACAGCAAGACCTTCATGAAAACATTCAGAGCCGGTGAAAATGCTGTCATCGATGTGACAAATAAATACGGCAATATTCATATCAGTCACGGCAACAGTCGATTCGGTCTCTGTAAGGGTTGAAGTGACAGCCTCGTCAGATAAGGAAAGCAAGCTGAGTTCGATGATGTCTGATGTTGATGTAAGCATTACGATGACAAATGAGACAGTGAGGGCACAAACAATCTTTAACAAAGGTGTCACCCCGCTCCTTGAAAGTCTCAAGGGTCTCACAAAGAACATCATTAACTATGGCTCAAGGCTGAAGATCGATTATTTCATAGAGTGCCCGCCCTCAGCCGTTCTGCGGCTGACCAACAGCTACGGGGACGTTTATATCGGTGACGAGACCCCTGAATTGACGCTGAAACTGTCAAACGGTTCGCTCGATGCAGGAGTGATCAAAAATGCTGAGCTGATGGAGCTCACCTTCTGCAAGGCCAATGTAAGAAGTATAATTGAAGGAGAAATAATCCTGTCATTCAGTGAATTGAGGACCAAAGAGACAGAGGACATCAAGCTCACCTCAGCATCATCAAAGGTATGGATCGACAGGTGCGGAACAATGGATATAGATTCCAGGAGCGATGACCTGTCACTTTGGCGATGTGTCACGTCATCACCGGAGAAGCACTATTTCAGTGATATTACAACCGGCAAACTAGGTGATGAACTGAGCCTGGCTATGAAATACGGTAACCTCTCCTGCGAAAATATTGATAAAGACTTTTCTCTGATAGATATCAAGTCACATACACGGATGTTGATCTTCTTATGCCCGTTGAAGCCAGCTATACCTTTGATATTCATCACACCAACGCATTTGTATCTCTTTCTGGAATAACGCCTGAGCCTGAGCGTACGACCGTCAATGAGGAAGACCGGATTTACATCACCTCCGGTAATTACGGCAGCGCTCCCGGATCATCGAAGATCAGGATAGATGCCACCAGGGGCGAAATCAGAATCCTGCAGAAGTAAATACCTGCATGCAATAATTTATAGAATAAATAATATCTTGATAATCAAACACTACTATCAGCAATGAAAAGACTATTAATTACAATGATTGTGACCCTTGTAGTTTCTGTTTACGCGGGGTCAGCACAGGAAGAACCCGGTAAGATGAAAACACTTGCAGGGCCTGGAACCTCTTCTGGCGGTTATGGCGCTTTCACAATGGGTTACTCTGTCATTGACGACAGAAGCGCATTTGAATTCGGATTCCGTGGCATGTGGATTATGAATCACACAATTGCTATGGGCATTGGAGGCTCAGGCTTTATGAACCAGCCTGTTTACGATCCAGGTGACGACACTGATAATTTTCTCACAGGAGGATATGGCGGTTTTATTATTGAGCCGATAGTTATTCCGCTGGAGCCGGTTCATGTTGCATTTCCTATCCTGATTGGCGGAGGAGCGATATCCAGTGATAAAAACTGACTGGGATGACTGGGATAACTGGGATGAGTATGAGGATTATATGCCGCCGACACAATTCTATATGCTTATACAGCCCGGAGCAGAGATTGAGTTGAATGTAACACATTTCTTCAGGATGGGTCTTGGCGCTTCGTACAGAATACCGATTGAGATTATATCAATACCACCCCTGAAGTGCCGGAGCTTAGTCCGCAGGCAGTGAAGGGTTTCGTTTTCGGAATGTCATTCAAATTCGGCAAGTTCTGAAAAAAGAGAGGCGCTTCCGGGCGCCTCTTTTTTATGTCAGATCTATCTCATTTCCATCGCGGTCAAAAAACTCATACTGCAGGAAGTGGTACGAGGGCACAGCCTGTACTTTTATGCTGACATCGTGCTTCTTGTTGATCTTCCCTATCAGGGTAAAGAGCCCTTCCCTGAGGTAAGCTGCAACGAACGGATGTGTACGGAGCATCAGCTTGCGGGTCTTCACTTTTTCAAGGATAGACACAAGAGTACGTTCCATCTCATCAGTGAGGAGAATGGTCGATGCCGTTTTACCCCCTCCCCTGCATACGGGGCATTTCTCATCAGTGACGATTGTCATCTCGGGCCTTACCCGTCTGCCGGGTTATCTGCATCAGTCCGAACTTACTCAGCGGCAAAATATTATGCTTGGCCCTGTCCTCGCTCATCAGATCCTTCATCTTGTCAAAGAGTAGCCTGCCGGTTTTCATTCGACTGCAAATCGATAAAATCGATCACAATTATTCCGCCCATATCTCTCAGGCGCAGTTGCCGTGCGATCTCCCTTGCTGCCTCAAGATTTACGGAAAGAGCATTGGATTCCTGGTCGCTGCCTGTTTTTGACCTGTTGCCGCTGTTCACGTCTACCACGTGCAGGGCTTCAGTATGCTCGATTATAAGGTATGAACCGCCCTTGAATGAGATGGTGCGGCCGAAGAGCCCCTTGACCTGCCTGCTGATCTGAAAGTGGTCAAAGATCGGGAACTGCTCCTTATATACCTTAACTATCTTTTCTTTTTCAGGGGCTATCTCCCTGATGTAGCTTTTTACTTCGCCGGCTATGACTTCATCATCCACGATGACGCTGTTGAAGTCGGCACTGAGAATATCCCTGAGGATGGTCGTTGTACGGTTCATCTCCCCCAGGAGCAGCCGCGGCGATTTCACATCCTTGTGAATTGAATAGAGCGCTGTCTCCCATCTGCTGACAAGTTCTTTGAGCTCTGTGTCAAGGGCTGCAACCTTCTTTCCTTCGGCGACGGTGCGCACTATCACACCGTAATTCTTGGGTTTAATGCTCTGTATGAGCAGCTTGAGACGGTTTCGTTCATCGTTGTTCTCTATCTTTGAGGAGACGGAGACCTTATCTGCAAACGGCATCAGCACCAGGTTACGGCCTGCTATGCTTACTTCTGACGCCAGCCTTGGGCCCTTGGTTGAAATGGGCTCCTTGGTTATCTGCACTATCACTGTCTGTCCTGATGTCAGGACATCAGATATCTTACCCTCCTTGTCGATGTCAGGCTCAGGCTTGTACTTTGACACAGGCGGCATCTTGCCCCTGTTCTGTGTAGCCTGAGACATAATACTTGTGAAGAGTCCTGAACTGAGCACCCAGGTCAAGATAGTGCAGGAAAGCATCCTTTTCGAAACCTACATTGATAAACGCTGCGTTCAGCCCCGGCATAATCTTCTTTACCTTCCCCAGGTAAATGTCGCCGACAGAGAACTGAATATTGCGTTTTTCCTTATTTAACTCGACAAGCTGCTTATCCTCAAGAAGTGCAATGGATATCTCAGAATCACTTACGCTGATTATTAGATCCTTACTCACATTCTGAAATTTGTTAATTTGAGTATAGCCCTTTAAAAATGCAACTAACCTAAAGACGTCAGGTCTTTAGGTTAGATTTCAAAAGTATGGACTATGCATTAATTGCTATTTCTTCTTCTTATGCCTGTCTTTCCGCAAACGCTTCTTGCGTTTGTGGGTAGCCATCTTATGCCGTTTTCTCTTTTTTCCGCTTGGCATACTATTACTTCTTAACGTGAGATTTAACCTTTGTTATGAAAGTCTTGGCTGGTTTGAAGGCCGGGATGTTGTGTGCAGGAATAATAATGGTTGTATTCTTGGAGATATTCCTGGCGGTCTTTTTTGCGCGTTTCTTCACAATAAAGCTGCCAAAACCTCTTAGATAAACATTATTGCCGGAAACCATAGAGTCTTTAACTGATTCCATAAAAGCCTCAACAGTTTTCTGAACAGTCACTTTCTCAATTCCAGTGTTCTTGGCAATTTCGTTAACAATGTCTGCTTTTGTCATTTTGAAAGAATTTTAAATTCAACAAATTATTTTATGTTCTGTTTTTTCAGTTGTGCAAATATAAAATATTATTTCTCAATTATAATTGATTAATCTTTTTTTTCACTCCGAATACTCTGATTTTTTGACAACTATAAAAAATCTGCCGGTAAACAGCTCGTTTTTGGTCCCGGGCCTGAGCCGGGAACAGCCGCCAGGCCGGACGGCTTTAATACTCTCAAACGGATTTTTTTGTAACTTTACAATCTTCATTGAACAAATAATATCATTAAAGCTATGTCATTCAATAAAGTAATCCTGGTAGGCAACGTCGGTAAAGACCCGGAGATCAGACGTTTCGAAAATAATATCAAAGCATCGTTTTCACTTGCCACAAGCGAGACCTATACCCCCAAGGGAGGTGATAAGGTCACACAGACTGAATGGCACAATGTTGTAGCGTGGAGACGGCTGGCAGAACTTGCTGAGAATTATATCCGCAAGGGCTCTCAGATACTTGTGGAGGGCAAGCTTCGCTACCGTTCATACGATGACCGCGATGGCAACAAGAAATATATCGTTGAGGTTGAGGCAGACACCATTCAGCTTCTCGGGCGCAAGCCGGATGGTCAGGGCCAGCAGACTCTCTTCAGGTCAGACGATGCAAAACAATTCAGGAAGTTATTCAGCACCCTCACAGCCTTCAGGACCGTCTGACAACAATGTCAGCGAAGATCTCACTGCGCGTGATACAGCAGATGATCTGCCGTTTTAGCTAATAAAACAACTTGATTTTGGAGACACTAGTGTCATGCTCACTTGCGGGTTTTATTTCACTGACGGTTGTCACCGGAGTTGACTTCGCACTGATAACCGAAATAATATTTCTTATACTGCTTATAATTGCATCAGCTTTTATTTCCGGATCAGAAGTTGCTTATTTCTCACTTTCGCCAAATGATCTTGAGGATCTCCGGCACAGCAAGGGCAGGCGGCCGGCAACTGCCCTGCATCTGCTCTCAAAGCCTGACAGGCTTCTGAGCACCATCCTGGTGACGAACAACATGCTTAATATCGCCATCATTATCCTTGCAGCTTTTATCAGCTCCAGGGTTTTCGATCTGAGCAATAACCCGGTCCTGTCGTTTATAATTGAAGTTGTAGTAATCACTTTCATCCTTCTCCTCTTTTGCGAGGTGATGCCAAAGATTTATGCTTCCAAAAAACAGCTGAAGTTTGCCCTGGTAATGGCACCTGCACTTGCTGTGGCTACAAGGGTGTTCAAACCTCTTGCATCCCTCCTGTCAGTCTCGTCACTCCTTGTCAGGCACGGCCCAAAGCAGAGAGAAAGCAATATCAGCATAAATGATCTTTCAGACGCTCTCGAGCTCACCTCTTCAGAGATAAAGGATGACAAGGAAATACTTAAGGGAATTGTCCGTTTTGGAAACATAAACGTCAGTGCGGTCATGTGCCCGCGGATGGATGTGACAGCGCTTGACATTCGCCGGGGTTTTAACTCAATCATGCCGGAGGTGATCGAATCCGGATTCTCAAGGATACCCGTTTACTCAGGCTCATTTGACAATGTAAAAGGTATACTGTTCATAAAGGACCTGCTGCCGCATCTGGGCAAGCCTGACACCTTTAAATGGCAGTCTCTCGTCAGACCGCCGTACGTTGTCCCCGAGACGAAGAAGATCAGTGAGCTGATGAAGGAGTTCCAGGAAAAGAAGATACACATGGCCATCGTGGTTGATGAATACGGAGGCACAAGCGGTATTGTGACCCTTGAAGATGTCCTGGAAGAGATAGTCGGGGAAATCACCGATGAAACAGACGACGAAGCCCCTCTCTACAGGGAGACAGGCCAGGGGAGCTGGATATTCGACGGAAAGATACTGATGAACGATTTTTACCGCATCACCGGCACCGACAGTGACCTGTTTGCCGATGTCAGGGGAGATTCGGAGACACTTGCGGGATTGCTTCTGGAGCTCCTTGAGGAGATTCCTCTGAAAGGACGTGTAATTTCAGCTGCAGGATTTAAATTCACTATTGAAACGGTCGAAAAAAGGCGTATAAGGGAGATCCGCGCAGAAAAAAAAGAGTCCGGTTTATGAAGCACACAATCCATATCGTAATAACAGCTGCAGCGCTCATGTTGACAGCCTGCGGACAACCGTCCGTGCCAAAACCGGCAGGCTATTTCAGGATTGATCTTCCGGAAAAGCAATATATCCGTTATGACTCCCCCTGCTCTTACTCAATAGAATACCCTGCATACGGTAAGATCAACCTCCGGCCGGCAGTAGCCAGTGACACATGCTGGATGGACATTGAGTTTCCCTCTCTGAAGGCAAAAGTACACCTGACATACTTTAGCCTGCACGGTGACCTGGCCCGTCTGACAGAATCGTCAAGAGAACTGGCTTACAAGCATACAATACGGGCAGATGCCATTGAAGAGAAACTGTGGTCAGATAATACAACACGCGTATACGGAATTATGTATGATCTTAAGGGTAACACTGCTTCTGCGGTGCAGTTCTATGCCACTGACAGCACGCAGCACTACCTGCGCGGGTCGCTTTATTTCATGGCTCAACCCAATGAAGACTCACTTTTACCAGTCATCACTTTCCTGAGAGATGACATCATCCACCTGATGGAGACACTTACCTGGAGATAAGTATGGGCTGTATCACCAAACACTTTCTGAATAAGCATACTATTATCGGAGTATGGAAGATAGAGGAAGATCTGCCTACCCTCCTCTCCATGGTTGAGATGAGCCCGGAAGACAGAAAAAGATATGCGGTGTTCA
Organism: uncultured Bacteroidales bacterium; assembly: GCA_963732575.1. GTDB lineage: Bacteria > Bacteroidota > Bacteroidia > Bacteroidales > VadinHA17 > SR-FBR-E99. Next base: position 928,519 of record CAVTAA010000002.1, on the reverse strand, counting down.
GGAGCACCTCGCGTAAGCTGGAGTTTCTCAGTGTCAGGGCCCTGCTCGCCGAGGTATTGGGGAAGGAAGCCAGGATAGTATACAATAAGAATAACAAGCCGTTCATCAAAGACGGTTCACATTTCATCAGCATCACTCACTCCAACAAGCTTACAGCAATACTGATCAGCCGGGATGAGAGAGTAGGCATTGACCTGGAATATATGCGTGTCAATATAAATGCCTTCTCGTCGAAATTCCTCAATAAGAATGAAAAAATAACCCGCAAATGGTCTGACCGCACATATCACCTCTACATTCACTGGTGTGCCAAGGAGTTCTATTTATAAGATATGCGACAAGGAAGGGATAAACATTGTAAAAGATATTACGATAGAGCCTTTTAATGTTCAGCCAAACGGGGAGATAAAAGGATCGGTGAAGAATGAGAGGATCAATGATCAGTTCACCCTTTACTATTCGAAATATGACAATTACACCATAGTCTGGACCAGGAAGAAGCATGAAGATTGACTTACCTTACAGGAAGAGGAAAGCAGTAGCCCAGCTTATTGATCCGGACAAATACGGTGATGACTCGCTGATTGCCCTGGCTAGCCGGGCAGCTGAGGTAAAGGTTGATTTCTTTCTTGCCGGGGGGAGCCTTACAGGCTCGCCTGTCAGTCATCTTATCTTCAGGTTAAAGCAGCTCTCGAACATACCTGTTGTCCTTTTCCCCGGCAATCTCATACAGTTAACGGATACGGCAGATGCGGTCTTTCTTCTTTCGCTCATCAGCGGCCGTAACCCGGAGCTGCTCATTGGCAATCATGTGATCGCTGCGCCCTTTCTGAGGCATATAAAGGAGAGCGTCATACCGGTTGGGTATATTCTGGTCGATTGCGGCGGCCGTACCTCTGTTGAGTACATGAGTCAGACCTCGCCTGTGCCGCGCGACAAGAACGATATTGCAGTGGCTACGGCTCTTGCCGGCGAGATGCTGGGTATGAAGGCAATTTACCTCGAGGCCGGAAGCGGGGCTGTCTCTCCGGTTGATCCTGCCATGATACAGGCAGTCAGATCTGAGATAAAGATCCCACTGATCACCGGCGGGGGACTCAACTCCGCTGCAAAGATCGATGAAGCGTTCTCAGCCGGGGCTGACATGATCGTGATAGGAAACGGATGCGAGGAGAATTCACGGCTTGTCATTGATGCATGCCTGATAAGGGACACTTACAACAGCCGTAAACTGAGCGTCTGATCTATTAGTTTTCCTTTGATTACCTGAAGAGCTCGTGCAACGGGTCTCCGCTGGAGGCGTTGGGCAGCGGGATCTTGCAGAGAACGGAGAGTGTTCCGGCGATGTCCCTTGTGCTGACACTGCGTGTCACCGACGTCTTGTTGGCCGTCCACCCATACCATATCAGCGGCACATGACCGTCATATTCATATGGAGAATTATGACCGGTGACGAAGTCGGTCTTTTCCACCCATCCCGGATTCAGAGCTATCATCACGTCACCGGAACGCTGCGGGCTGAAATTGTTATTCATCTTCACCAGCAGCCCCCCGGCAAAATCACTCATCTCAAAGGCTGATGTCGGCACTGCTGTGGCAATACCTGAAAACTGAACCATGAACCTTGCCACCTTTTTCTGAATATCTTCAAGATCGACATTTGCATCTTCAATCAGTCCTCTGTTGAGGAAGATCTGGTTATCGAAGAAACCCTTTACCCAGTCGCCCTGTCCATATATGGCATTGAGGTAGCTGCGAAGGAGCTGCAACGACTGGTTAAGCCGGAAGTAACCTGAAGGGATGCGGTTCTTTTCAAGCACCGCCGGTATCTCTGATACACCGTGTGTTGAGACAAAGTAAACAAGAACGTTTTTCTTGCCCAGGGTCTTGTCTATTTTGTCAAGCAGCTGGCTGATGTTCCTGTCAAGCCGTGCCAGCGCATCAGATGCTTCCACAGAGGAAGGTCCGAAACGATGCCCGATATAATCTGTTGATGAGTAGGTAATTGCAAGATAATCAGTGATATCATCCTGGCCTAACTGTTCGTTGTCTATGAGACGGAGAGCAAGCTCAGTGGTAAAGTCATCGGCGAAGGGTGTCTGACGCAGAACGGAATAGTCCCTGGTCACATTCATCAGCTTGCCTGTGGTGGAAAAGGCTTTCAGGTCATACGGAAACCAGTGTTGTTTATTGAGGCCCAGCTCCAGCCCGTTGGAATCAGCCTGGCATCCCGGATAAAGCATGGGGTCTATCAGAGTGTTCCATTCCTGGTTCAGGTACTGGCCTGGCAAAAGCATGGCATTGAGATCCATAAGCCATTCCGGAAGCTTTTCAGCATAGTAGGTGCTGCTCATCCATGTGCCTGTGCGGTCATCATACCAAAAGGCTCCATCGGCGGAATGACCTGCAGTGAGAATGGCGCCCATCTCTTTTATTCCTATGCCGTATATCTTTGAAGCGCCGCACGAAGCCAGCTGCAACTCGTCAGCAAAGGTTGAGGAGAGCAGGTTGACCGGGGAGAAGAGCCCGGTCTCAAAACTTCCTCCTACAGCGCTTGTGTTCGGGTCATGGACACAGAAAATCATCTGATCATTAAAGGGGTGGAACCATGTGTCAGAGGTGATGCCATGCACTGCGGGGGCAGTGCCGGAGGAGATTGTTGCAAAACCCGGCGCCGCCTGTGTTGAGAGGTAATCGAGAGACACATTCCGGTAGTAAGTGCCTTCATTGATCATCTTCTTCAGTCCGTTGTCAGGCAGGACGTCCCTGATGCGCTCCAGCTGATCATACCTCAGCTGCTCAACAATGATTCCGATGACAAGCTTTGGCTTGTCTGGAGGAATGTATGCTGACTGTGCACTTATCAAAGCAGAAACGGCAAAAAAATATATAATTGTGAGTGTCCTTTTCATAGTGACATGTATCAGATAATTAAGAAGCCCCAAAAATACCTGTTTTGGATTTATCTGCAAGAGGCTGCAGCAAAGATATCAACCAAGATCATCGGGATATTAACCGGTTGATTATCACTTTACCCCGCATGAGCGGTCCGTCAGGCAGTTTTCTGACAGTGATAATGTAGAGACCCCCGGGCAGGTTGCTGTAGTCACAGCTGACAGGGATGCCTGATTGAACAGTAGTTTGGTAGGTATCAATTACAGCTCCTGTTACATTCAGGAGGGTGATGATTATATCCCCTTCGATCGATTCGGGAGGCAGGACCATAAACTTTCCGGATGAAGGGATGGGATAGATAAGCAGTCCGGATACGGGAGGGTCCGGGTAAATTACAGGTTCGTCCGGTTCAAGATGTATATTTGCTGAAACAAGGGAATTCCAGTTCTCAATTTCAAATTCGGCATTGTATGGTTTATAACCCGGGCAGGTGAATGTAATATTGTATGTCCCGGGAGCCAGGTACCTCCGGAATTCACCGGTGAGGGTGTCGGAGTAGACATGTGATGAGTCAGTGTCATGCCCGGTAATGAATATTTTTGCGCTAAGAGGGTTTTCTGAGGTGGTATCAGTGACAGTTCCCCTTATGCCATAAAGGGCTTCTTCGATGTAGTGCAGCAGTGACCGGCTGTTCCAGTTCCACATTTCTTCGAGGTTAGTGCCCGGTGTTTGTTTTGTATCGTCAAGCTCAATTGTCACCTCCCGTCCTCCAAGACCATATGTAATATAATCCTGCCTTCCTCCCCTGATGACGTACCACACCGAGCCCCTGGTAATCCCGTCGTCAAGAAAGTTCATATAACCTGATCCGGCATACACATGCACCGTATCTGCATAACGCCTGCTGATTTCTTTGAACCAGGTGTTATCGGGATGAAGCCTCGTCCATTTGTCCCACGGATAGTTGACCACCTCAACTCCGGAATGGATGTTTACGGACAGCGCAAAACGGTGTTTTTCCATAAATGACATCATGTCAATTGTCTCAGTCTGAAGTGGCGGTGGTGATGCAACCTCAGGGTCAGGGAAGTTACGGTTCAGGTCATAACCGTTGCTGTTGCTTCTGACAGGGTATATTATTGTGTCATTGTCCCTGTACATGCCATCCGGGTTTGCCAGGGGATTGATCCATATCTCCAGTCCGGAGGTGAGTGTCTCAGCAAGACCGCCGCTGCTGCTTTCTGAAGCAAGGTATTCAGCCAGTCGAATGAGCATAACAAATCCTGCCAGTTCGTCACCGTGAATGGCGCCACTCAGCATTACCGCAGGCTCCTGTTCGTCAGTGGCCGGGTTATCAGAAATCTTCAGCGCCAGAACGGCTCTTCCCATGACACTGAATCCGATAGTATCAAGCAGGCATACCTCAGGCCAGGTCTGAGCAATCTTATGCATGATTGTATCATAGTGTTTCCAGGTGGGGTATGTGTGCCACTGCATAGCTTCAGCGACAGATGAAGCGGTGAAAAAACCTTTTGTCTCCTGCGGCACAATTATCTTATAAGCAATACCTGTGCTGATAAAATCTGCGGCTGTAAGGGGCGAGAGTGTCAGTACCGCCTCACTGCCGTTGCATGAGGAGACTGAGAATCTTTCTGCCAGCTGCGACATGGCATTGTAGCCCGGATAGTCGATGATTACTTCCGCCTGGCCAAACCTGCCAATTGCTTCCCTGATGTCATCGCCCCGCGCCTGACCCTGTCCGAAAACAGCGGCGGGCGTGAGAAGCATTAATGCTGCATATATGACAACCAGGCGTTTCAATGGCTTGGTAAAACGTCAGACGTTAAATCTTATATTAAGGATATCTCCATCGCCGACCACGTATGATTTACCCTCGATAAAAAGTTTGCCTGCATCCCTGCAGGCGTGCTCTGAACCGAGACTGACAAAATCGTCATATTTCATTACCTCAGCCCTGATAAATCCTCTTTCGAGATCTGAATGGATCACTCCGGCGGCCTGTGGAGCAGTCATGCCGGCAGTAATGGTCCAGGCTCTTATCTCCTTGGGCCCCACAGTAAAGAAAGTCATGAGATTGAGCATGCTGTAGGCGGCTCGTACCAGCTTGTTAACGCCCGGTTCGCTCAGTCCCGCAGCCAGCAGGAACTCCATCCTGTCAGCAGGGTCAGAAAGAGTAGCTATCTCCGCCTCCAGTGCGCCGGCGATTACCAGGGGGACTGCACCTCTTCCCGCAAGAAAGGCTGAGACAGCTTCAACATACCTGTTGCCGGCTGAAGCTGATTTTTCATCGACATTGCAGACGTACAGCACCGGCTTCATCGTGAGCAGGAAGATGTCATCGACATGCCTCTTCTCTTCAGGCTTCATATGAAGGCTGACGGCATTCTGAAAACCCTCGAGGTGCTCTTTGTACCGGTTAAGTATTTCAATACCGTGCTTTGCCTCCTTGTCGCCTGTTTTGGCAGCACGCGCCAGCCGCTGGAGTTTCTTGTCTATCGATTTAATATCTTTTACCTGAAGCTCAAACTCCACATTCTCAAGATCCCTGACCGGGTCAACAGAACCGTCAATATGAGGAAGCTTGTCGTCGTCAAAGCAACGAAGGACATGTATTATCGCATCCGTGTTCCTGATCTCACCCAGGAGCCGGCCTCCGGAGCTGTCGCCCTGCCCTTTCACCAGTCCGGGGATGTCGACTATGTCAACAGTGGTGTGCACAAGACGCTGTGTGGCCTGATGCTTCTCGAGCTCATTCAGACGCTGATCAGGCACCTGTATCACGCCCAGGTTTGCCTTCACGCCGGTACCGTAAGTGTTTGTTTCACCACGGGTGTTGGAGATACAGTTGAAAATGGTTGTCTTGCCTACACTGGTGATCCCTATTATTCCGCATTTTAATGGCATGGTTCAGCGCTGTTTTGGTGCAAAGTTACCAAAATCGGGCAATAGGCAATTGGCAATAGGCAATAGTGGTGACGGCCATCACTTTTTGCTATTTTTGATCTGGGCATTAAACCTTTCCCGGGAGAAGGCGTCTCAGTAATACTGACGCCGGTGAAGCTGATGTCACAGATCGCTGAGGACGATATAAAAGGATTGTTGCATACGGATGCCGAAAAAGCTTTCCGGATGATGGTTGACAGATACGGTTCAAAGCTGTACTGGCACATACGACGTCTGGTCATCATTCACGATGACGCGGACGATGCCCTTCAGAACACCTTTATCAATGCCTGGAAGAACCTCGGAGCCTTCAGGAACGAGAGCTCACTGTTGACATGGCTCTGGTCAATAGCTACAAACGAATCACTAACACTGATCAGAAAGAGAGAGAAGAACCGGGGTGTATCCCTTGACGACCTTGGCAGCATCTTCTCATCTTCGATTGAAGGGAGCTCATATTTTGACGGAGAAGAGGCGTCCGTTAAACTACAGAATGCCATCCTCAGGCTTCCCGAGAAGCAGCGTATAGTATTTAATATGAAATACTTCAGCGATTTGAGCTATGAGGAGATGAGCGAAGCGCTTGGCACTTCCGTAGGAGCACTTAAGGCATCATACCATCATGCGGTAAAAAAAATTGAACAATATATACAGATAGATTAAACCTCTGCACAGTGCAGACATCTAAGAATTGTCATGAAATCCGATGAAGAAATAAAGAAAAGCAATCCTTTCAAAGTCCCGGATGGTTACTTTGAATCTCTTACCGAACGAACGATGTCAGCCATCAAAGCTCACGAGGTGAAGGGATCGCATGAGAATAAACCTGTGCGCAGGCTGAACATCAGGTCTCTTCTTGCCATGGCAGCTGCCGTTGCGGCCTTTGCTGTATTAGCTACGGTAACCGTCAGGATCATCACCGGAGGCATGGACCACCGGCAGCAGGATGAAGGTAACGGGTTATTTGCGGACCTGGTAGTTGAGGAAATAGATACGTACATGATTGAGAGCGAGTGGGACGACACAGAAATACCAGACATCACTGAAGTGGAAAAGGCAATTTCCACAGATGCGATCATTGAATACCTGATGACCGAGAATATTGACCTTAATGATATTAATGAACTATTATAATAACATCATGAAAAAATTATCTTACATAGTGATCTGCCTGACACTGTTCAATCTAAATGCGGCTCAAGGACAGGAACAGACTGACAACGAGAAACTTACAGCTTACAAAATCGCATTCTTCACTCAGCGCCTTGATCTCACCCCTGCAGAGGCTGAAAAATTCTGGCCGGTTTACAATGATTACTCAGCGCGGAAGACCAAGTTGCAGATAGATCGTGTTTCAATGATACGCTACGCGACACAGAACGAAGCCAACATGAGTGAAGCCGAGCTTTCTTCAACTGCTGACAAGCTTGCCCGGACATTTGTCGACGAAGCCAGCCTGATTGCCACTTTCAACAATGATTTAAAAGCGGCACTCCCTCCGGCTAAGATTATCAGGCTTTATCATATTGAGAACCAGTACAAGCAGCAACTGTTGAGGGAGCTGAACCAGCGCAGGCAGGAACAGCAGAAAAGGTAAAGGCTTCAGGAGATTAATCCTGACTTAATATATTCCGGGAGTGCAGACAGTGATACGGTAGTCTGTGTGCCCGATCTCATATCTTTAACCGTAGCTTTCTGGTTTGTCAGCTCATCGCTGCCTGCGATGATCACCCAGGGAATTTTCTGAGCATCAGCATAGGCGAACTGTTTCTTCAGTTTGACAGCGTCAGGGTAAATCTCCGACGGAATGTCAGCGTTGCGCAGTGAACGGATTATCTTCAGAAGCTCCGGCAGTTCGGCACCGCCGAAGTTGATCACCAGCGCCTGTGTAGCTGCACCCGTCTGTTCCGGGAAGATGTTCAGCATGAGCATCACATCATATATCCTGTCAGCGCCAAAAGAGACACCCACGCCGGAGACGCCAGGCAAGCCGAAGATACCGGTCAGGTCGTCATACCTCCCTCCGCCGCAGACACTTCCGATGGCCACATCAACAGCGCTGACCTCAATGATTGCCCCGGTGTAGTAATTCAGTCCGCGGGCTAATGAGAGATCCAGCTCCACGGCCGATGCCACCGGCTCCATATCCAGGTATCCGAAGAGCTCTTCCATCTCTGCAATGCCCTTCAGCCCCTCCTCTGATGAGGTGAGTACTCTCCTCAGCTCATTGAGCTTTGATGATGTTGATCCACTGAGACTGATCACCGGTTCCAGCTTTGCCACCGCCTCAGGGGTAATACCGCGCTGAAGAAGCTCCTGTCTGACGCCTTCCTTTCCAATCTTGTCAAGCTTGTCAACAGCAACGGTTATATCGGTTATCCTGTCTTTTTCTCCCGCCATCTCTGCTATACCTGCAAGTATCTTGCGGTTATTGACCCTGATAGTCACCTTTATTCTGAGCTCACCGAAAATGCGGTCAATGATCTGAATAAGCTCAAGCTCATTAAGAAGAGAGTCGCTGCCGATGACATCAACATCGCACTGAAAGAACTCCCTGTATCTCCCCTTCTGTGGCTTATCAGCCCTCCAGACGGGCTGTATCTGGTATCTTCTGAAAGGAAAGGTGATCTCATTACGATGCTGAACCACGAACCGTGCAAACGGAACCGTTAGATCGTACCTGAGTCCTTTTTCGCATATCAGTTGTGATATTGCCGTGCTGCCTGCTGATGACAGATCTGAGGAATTAATATCCGCAAGGAAATCTCCGGAGTTGAGTATTCTGTAAATAAGCCTGTCTCCCTCCTCTCCGTATTTACCCAGCAGGGTTGAGAGGTTTTCCATGGCTGGCGTTTCGAGCGGCAGGTAACCGAAAAGGGAGAAGTTCCTGCGGACGGTATCGAAGATATAATTACGGCGCAGCATCTCTGCAGGAGAGAAGTCACGTGTACCCCTCGGTATGGAAGGTTTCTGAGACATGGCGATTTTATTTCCCAACAAAAGTAAAAAAAAAGGGGGGCTGAGCGTTAAAAAATTGCCCCCGATTAATCGGGGCAGGCTCTGTGGGCAATTTTAGCGAAAGAGCCAGACTGCAGGGGGGCGAGCGTTAAGTCCCGACATGTTATGTCGGGATAGCGAGGAGCCAGACTGCAGAAGGGGCTTAGACTCTTATTGTACGAACGGTATCGAGAGCGGGTATTTGAAATCCTCACCTTTTGACGCCCTGATGCTGGCAACGATAATGCAGACAACCTTCAGAACAATCAGTATAAGAATGATTGGTATCCCGATGATAATAAAAATGAGTGGTATCGCCAGGATTGTATAAAGGAGCAGTGAAATCTGGAAATTGAGAGCTGATTTCCCGTTTTTGTCAACCCATGCCGAACCGTCCTTCCTCGATATCCAGCAGATAAGCGGACCCAGGATTCCACCGAAGGGGAAGAAGTACCCGGCAAACGCGGAAAGGTGGCAGAACATGGCCCAGTCACGTTCCGACTGTGTGTATGTTTTTATCTCTTCCATAGCTTTTTTCTAAAAGACGGTTTCCTGATCAAAATGCTGCATCGTTAATTGAGCCGCTCACTGTCCGGCGCCCGGTGTCATGGCAATAAAGTAAAACAGGGCGGCGGGAAGGACTTTTTTCAATTATGACATTATTCTCCTGACGGTATAAAAACGGGGTGCTTTTCGTTATACTTACGCAGATAAACGAACATCATCTGCTTCTGGTTCTTATTGCGCATTGAGACAAATTCCTCGTACAACTCGGGGTCCTTCATCAGCAGTGACTCCAGGTTTTCAAGGTCATACGAATATTCCTTGCCGGTCTCAAAATCGATCATAAACATCTCAAGGTTGGTCCTGGTTGATGTGTTTTCGTAGGGATAGCCCCCGTAAGAGTAAGGGTTATAGTAGTTTGAATACGGACTGTACCTTGAGTAAGGCGAGTAGTATGACCCATACGGGGAATAGGGATTATACCCGTAAGGATTATAGTTCGACGAGGTTGTTGTAACGTCAGCCACGAAGTGGATTATCGATCCGAAGAAGGTGATCCTGTTGAAGTTATCCTGTATTTTAATATAGAGAACGCCATTCCGTGCAAAACCCCATATCGTTGACTTGTCAATCTCCTGCCTGATACCCATACCGTCATAAAAATAGATCTTATCGGCTGAGAGCACCTGGTCAAAGAAATCCTTGTCGTTATAATCAACTGAGGTAAATAGTTTCGCCTTTGGAATTGGGCTATTGTTCTTTACCATGTCAAAGTTTAAGTATATGCCGTCCCTGAACTTAAAGTCAGGCGTATACTGAACAAGCGTATCACCTCCCTGTGCCCGGGCTATGCCTGAGACAATTAGAACTGCGATCAGTGTGACGACGGCCTTTTTCATAATGCGCTTTTAAGAATACACCTCAAAAATTATACCGTAAGGCAAATTTAATCTTTTATAACCATGGAAATCACCCCTGACTTTATCTTTATTGAAATTCATGTATCTTTGAACATCATTTTTCTACTGCAATATACATTATGTCAAAGAGATCAAAACCTGTTGCCATTCCGCAATCAGATCTGATGACCCGACGGACAAGGGATCACATTCTTCTCCCGGTGTCAGTTGCGCTGCTACTGGTCATTATTGCCGTCACGACGGCAGTAGCAAGTCTGGCATATATTCCCCTGGCAGCAGGCGTGTTGTCTGTTGTTCCCCTGATCATTGCGATTATTGGTATAAGGAACCTCATCAGCGAGAACAGGACGATCATGAAAGAGCTCTCATCTATTGCTGAAAAGAATGAGGATGTCATCAACTCTTTCTCTCATAAGATCAGGGAACCGCTTAACAACCTGGTGCTTCTGGGATCGATGCTTGGCGAGACGGGCACAACACCCAAGCAGCAGGAGCTGATAGAAACAGTACTGGCCTCAACAGGTACAATGGTTGAGGTGGTCAATGAACTTACCATGGAGACGGCAGGTAACATGACCTCCGAACCGAGAGGCGAGATCCGTTTTAAGATCGGACCGACCATCCAGGACACCATAGAGCTGATGAAGCTCAATAAGAGGCATCTGCAGAGCCTGATCGTATATGACGACAAGGGTGAAGGAGCGAAGGAATATCATGGTGACCCGATCATAATCAAGCAGATACTCATCGATCTGCTGAGCGCTGCCATCTCGGACACTACCGGTAAGATCACAATTAAAATCCAGGTCAGGGAGGCCGGTATTCACAACGGCTTGCAGAAGGTCGAGTTCACCCTGTCATCAAACAACCCTGTGGTGTTCATCGGTGAAGGGCGTCAGCCCATATCCTCTCGCAGGCAGGCTTATACGCAGCAGCGGCGGCAGCTGGCAGGAGACATCTGCTGGCTCAGGATCATATTTTGTCTTCTTTATCAACCTTCGTCCGGGTGAAAAAATTGAGCAACCGGCAGCTGCCAGCGCTCTGATCAAAGGACTGCAAAAAGAGAAGAAGAAGAAAGAGCTGAAAGAGCTCAGTATTCTCCTCGTTGAAGACAACCCGATCAATCAGCGCATCACCCAGCTCATGCTTGAACCCATCGTAAAGAGTGTCGAGGTGGCACGCAACGGCAAGGAGGCTCTTGATATGTTCGGCACTTCACGCTACGATCTTATCCTGATGGATGTGCAGATGCCGGTGATGAGCGGGCTTATTGCTGCCGAGAAGATCAGAGGCCTCGAGACGAGCACACAACTTCATGTTCCAATAATAGCAATTACGGCCAACGCGATGCTGGGCGATATGGAACAGTGTCTTGCAGTTGGTATGGATGACTACATCAGTAAGCCCATAGATCCCGAGATCCTCATAGAAAAAATCACAGCTCTCATCTGATCTCAGAAGGGTCTGACTCCCAGTATCATCATGTCATCTATCTGTTCGAAGTCGCGCATCCATGTCGCGATGGTCTCCTCCAGTATACTCTGCTGGTCGGCAAGAGGATATTTACTGATGGTCAGCAAAATATGCCTGAGCCTCCGGTACATGAACTTCTTGTTGTCTGGGCCTCCGAACTGGTCGGCATAACCGTCTGAGAAGAGGTAAAGGATATCACCCTTCTGAAGCTTGAAGCTGCTGCGGTTAAATGTGACCCCGGGGTTCGACTGAATGACATTCTGTTTGTCGCCCTTTATCTCAATAAGCTTGTCATCGCGCACAATATAGACCGGGAGGAACGCACCCGAAAACTCCATCTGCATCGATTTGCGGTCAATGACACATATACTCATCTCAACACCGTCCTTGATCAGGGCTTTGCCGTCCTCTTCCTTGAAAAAAGCTGATTCGAGCTCCCTGTTCAGCGTAAGCAGAATACTGTCACTCTCTTCGACCTTCATCTCATTAATGATCTTCTGAAGCAACTCCAGTCCTATCATTGACATCAGGGCACCAGGCACACCGTGGCCGGTGCAGTCAGCGGCGGCGATGAAGTATTTGCCGCTTCTTTCACTGATCCAATAGAAATCACCGCTGACGATATGCTTCGGACGGTAATAGATGAAGTAGTCCGGGATGACCTTTTTGATATGGTGTTCGGCTGGCAGCAAGGCAGCCTGTATTCTTCGTGCATAAGTCAGGCTGTCTGTCAGGTCCTTGTTCCTCAGCTGCAGCTCCTCCCTCTGGAAATCGATCTCGTCATAGGCAGCCTTCATCTCCCTCAGGTGCTTCCGTGTTCTCAGCAGCACCCAGTACTGCAGGACGGCAAGGTAGATCAGGGCCGCAACGATGAATACGGCGATTGCATAATTTATAAGCGGATTATCCCTCAGAGACTGAGCTATGGAAAGAGCAACTGCCGGTGTAATGACAGTGATCACCCCCTGGCAGTGTTTTCAGGTTCAACGGAAGCCAGTCCCGGCCGCAGCAGTGGCAGCACTTTCAAAGAAGGAGATTTGCGGAATTCTCCGATATTGTAATCTTTCCACCGCCGGTCAACAAGGTCAATTGTGTTTCTGTCAGAGCAAACTACATTGGGCCATTCCCTCGGGAATGCCGGTAATGAACCTGGCTTGGAGGTGGCATCGATGAATATTGCACCCCCATCAAGGCGGTAGAAGTCACGTGACGGGTCGCTGTTGCCTGTGACAAGCCACATAATCATCGATATATCGTCTGCATCCGCCAGGTGATCTATTGCTACTGTCACCGTTCCCGGGTTGGTCAGGGGTGCCCTGAGAGAATTTACCAGTTTCCTCATGTCAAGGCCTTCGGGAGGCTTTTTTATTGTCAGTACCACCACCGGGAGTGACCACTCAGCCATCGTCCTCACGCCGGTGATGACCTCGCCTGTGAGCTCGGTATCAATCAGCAGAAGAAGGGGCGCTGGCCCTCGTGCCACTGAACGCTCTTCCGGGAGCTTCACAGTAGCATCAATGCCCAGCTTGCCTCCCATGCTGACCCTGTCGGAAGAATGATCAAGTATATCAAGCGGACCGTGAGTGAGCAGGAGGTCAATATTATTCCTGACATTGCCGAACACGGCTTCAGCCACCCCCAGGTAATCATTTGCCGCTACAGGGCTGCTTACCACAATGATGTACTTGCTGAACATCATCTGGCCTGCACCGAACAGGGCATTAAGCACCTTCATTCCCTGTCCGGGGTATGTCTTCTCTATGCTGATTATTACAAGGTTATGTGCCACGCCTTCAGCAGGCATATGCATGTCTCTTATCTCCGGTGCTATGGCAAGCCTGACCGGTGCAAGGAATATCTTCTCTGTTGCTTTGCTTATCCAGGCGTCCTCCATAGGCGGTACGCCTACTATTGTAGCCGGGTAAACGGCATTTTTACGGTGCGTGATACAGGTGACATGGAAGCGGGGATAGAGGTCAGCCAGCGAATAAAAACCTGTATGGTCTCCGAAAGGTCCTTCCTTTATGAGTTCTTCCGCCGGGTCGACATACCCTTCAATGACAAAATCAGAGTCAGCAGGTACCCAGAGATCGTTGGTGAGGCATTTGACCATTGTCACCCTGGTACGGCGCAGGAACGCAGCCAGCAGGTACTCATTGATTTCCTCAGGCATGGGGGCAGTGGCAGCGTACGTATAGACAGGGTCACCCCCGAGGGTCACTGTAACAGGCATGCGCTTGCCTTCTTTCTTCCAGGCCTCAAAATGACGTGCCCCGGTCTTGTGACGGTGCCAGTGCATACCTGTTGTAGTGCTGTCAAGGACCTGCATGCGGTACATTCCGAGATTGACCTTGCCTGTCAGAGGGTGCCGGGTATGCACCAGGGGAAGGGTTATGTACCTGCCGCCGTCATGCGGCCAGCATTTCAGTACAGGCAGAATATTCAGATCAGGGACAGGGACCGTCACCTCCTGGCATTCACCCCTGCCTAGCCGCCGGCGCGGAGCAAGCTTAAGGTAACTCAGCAGATGAGGCAGGCGAGCGAGCTTGGCAGAGAGCTTGCGGGCGCCACTCATTGATTCTGACAGAGCAAGTATTTCATCACCGGCATCCTCAAGTGACTTCCTGCCAATGGCAGCAGCCATCCGGTCGACAGATGCAAGAGCATTTATCAGCACGGGGAAGCCTGTGCCAGTGTCCTCAAAGAGCAAAGCCCTGCCGCGGTTCTTGACCATACGGTCAGCGATCTCTGCGATCTCGAGAACGGGATCAACACGACACTTCACACGGTCAAGGTCGCCATGTGATTTAAGATAGCTTACATACTGAGCCAGGCCGTTAAACGACATTGAGTTTCAGATTTATGCAAAGATAAAAAATAAAAACTCCGCGAAAAGCGGAGTTTGTATGCAGGGACGCAGCTTATTGGATTTCTGCGGTTATTCGCAACCGTAAACACCGTTGTTGCCCAGCTCTTCTTCAATACGGAGGAGCTGATTATATTTTGCAATACGGTCAGTACGGCTCAGCGAGCCGGTCTTGATCTGGCCTGAATTGGTTGCAACAGCAACATCAGCCAGGGTAGTATCTTCAGTCTCACCTGAGCGGTGTGACGTGACAGTAGTATAACCTGCCCTGTGAGCCATCTCAATGCAGTTGAGAGTTTCAGTGAGAGTACCTATCTGGTTCAGCTTGATAAGTATAGAGTTTGCACATCCCATTGAAATACCTTTTTCGAGATACTGAACATTTGTCACAAAGAGGTCATCACCAACGATCTGTATCTTTGATCCAAGCTTATCGGTATGAAGTTTCCATCCATCCCAGTCGTTCTCAGCCATACCGTCTTCAATTGAATTGATTATAGGATATTTTTCGACCAGTGAAGCAAGGTAATCAACCTGTTGAGCCGGAGTAAGTTTCTTGGCATTCTTACCTTCGAACTTTGTATAGTCATAGTGGCCATCTTCAAAGAATGAGCTTGCAGCGCAGTCGAGTGCTATTGTGACATCAACGCCCGGTTTATATCCGGCTGCGGTGATGGCCTGGATGATGCTTTCGAGTGCATCTTCAGTTCCTTTCAGTGCAGGAGCAAAGCCTCCCTCATCACCAACAGCGGTGCTGAGACCGCGTCCTTTCAGGACTTTCTTCAGTGAATGGAACACCTCGGCGCCCATCCTGAGACCTTCTGCGAATGATGTTGCACCTTTCGGGCGTATCATGAATTCCTGGAATGCTATGGGAGCGTCGGAATGTGCCCCGCCGTTGATGATATTCATCATCGGTATGGGCAGTACGCGTGCATTGGTGCCACCGATATACCTGTAGAGAGGTAGTCCGTGAAATGCTGCGGCAGCCTTGGCACAAGCCAGTGAGACGCCCAGGATGGCGTTGGCCCCCAGCGTGCTCTTGGTGGGTGTGCCATCGAGATCAAGCATCTTCTGATCAATGCCTATCTGGTCGGTTACATCCATACCCATTACCTCTTCCGAGATAACACTGTTTACATTATACACAGCCTTGAGGACTCCCTTGCCGAGGTAGCGGTTTTTGTCACCGTCTCTCAGTTCGAGGGCCTCATTCTCGCCTGTTGATGCTCCTGAAGGCACTGCTGCCCTGCCTGATGCACCGCTGGCTGTTACCACTTCAACTTCAATGGTAGGATTACCCCTTGAATCAAGGATCTCCCTGGCGTGAACACTAACTATCTGACTCATTGTTTTTTATGTTTTGTTTAAACCTATTGCAATATATAAAAAAAAGGGATAGTGTCAGTATGACTTTATCCCCTTTACGTTTCAGCATATAAAGCTATTCTTTCGTCTGATCATCAGCTTCTGCGGCCTTTCCCCTGGGGGCCTTCTCAGTTGCTGCGGGTGCGGCAACCTCTTCAGCGGCTTTCTTTTTAGGAGCACGGCGGCGGCGTGTTGTCTTGGCTTTTGCAGCTTCACCGGCCTGCATTGTTTCATTGAAATCAACGAGCTCAATGAGGCACATCTCAGCTGCGTCTCCCAGACGGTTCCCCAGCTTCAGTATTCGTGTATAACCGCCGGCGCGGGTTGCTATCTTCGGAGCAATTTCCCTGAACAGTTCCGAAACGGCACTCTTGTTCTCAAGATAACTGAACACCACCCTTCGCGAGTTGGTTGAATCCTCTTTCGATTTGGTCAGGAGGGGCTCAACATAAGACCGCAGCGCACGCGCCTTGGCTACAGAGGTGGTGATACGCTTGTGCAGAATGAGTGATGATGCCATGTTCGACATCATTGCCTTCCTGTCAGCACTCTTTCTTCCAAGATGATTTATAGTTCTTAAATGTCGCATTTCTGTTTATCCTTACCAGTTATTAATCTTTGTCCAGTTTGTACTTTGCCACATCCATGCCAAATGAGAGACTCATGGTTTCAAGCAGCTCATCAAGCTCTGTAAGCGACTTCTTGCCGAAGTTGCGGAACTTGAGGAGGTCATTCTTATTGAATTTTACCAGGTCACCGAGAGACTCGACCTCTGCTGCCTTGAGGCAGTTGAGGGCTCTGACGGAAAGGTCAAGGTCTACAAGTTTTGTCTTAAGGAGCTGACGCATGTGAAGGATCTCCTCGTCAAACTCTTCATTTGCCATCTTGTCTTCATAATCGATGGTGATCTTGTCTTCTGAGAAGAGCATGAAGTGGTAGATCAGTATCTTGGCAGCCTCTTTGAGGGCATCCTTGGGATGAATTGATCCGTCAGTGCTTATCTCGACAATTAGTTTTTCGTAGTCAGTCTTCTGTTCAACCCTGTAGTTCTCAATTGAGTACTTCACGTTCCGTATGGGTGTGAAAATAGAATCAATTGCTATCACTCCAAACTCAGCTTCAGCAGGCTGGTTTTCCTCTGCAGGAACATAACCCCGGCCCTTGTTTATGTTTATCTCCATCTGCAGCTTGACATCCTGTTCAAGGCGGCAGATAATGAGTTCAGGGTTAAGAACCTCAAAGCTGCTCAGGGCATTATTGAGGTCACCGGCCTTGAATACTTCCTGTCCGGATATTTTTACCACAATCTTTTCACTGTCAACATCCTCAACCATCCTCTTGAAACGGATCTGTTTCAGGTTCAGGATTATTTCAGTGACGTCCTCCATGACACCTGTGATGGTAGAGAATTCATGGTCTACACCTTCAACTTTCACGGTTGTAATTGCAAACCCTTCCAGTGATGAGAGGAGAATTCGTCTGAGAGCATTACCAACGGTTATGCCGTAGCCGGGTTCAAGCGGGCGGAATTCAAATTTTCCGTACTGATCGTCCGCTTCAAGTAATATTACTTTGTCAGGTTTCTGGAATGCTAATATGGCCATATGGACAGTATTACTTTATTACTTGGAATATAATTCAACAATAAGCTGTTCCTTTATATCTTCCGGTATTTCAGAACGCTCAGGAACACTCATGTACTTACCTGCCATCTGTGTATCATCCCACTCGAGCCATGCCAGTTTTGAACGCCGGTTTGCACCAAGGCATTCAACGATGATTTCAAGTGATTTGGATTTTTCGCGGACGCCGATAATATCACCGGGGTGCAGGATATAGGAAGGCACGTTTACCACATTACCGTTGACGGTGATATGGCGGTGTGACACGAGCTGGCGTGCAGCTGCCCTTGTAGGAGCCACGCCAAGACGGTAGACAACGTTATCAATGCGTGATTCGAGCATCTGCAACAGTAAAAGTCCGGTGATGCCTTTTGCAGAAGAGGCTTTCTCAAAGAAATTGCGGAACTGGCGTTCGAGGAGACCGTAGAGGTATTTCACCTTCTGCTTCTCGCGCAGCTGAACCCCGTATTCAGAAGTTTTCTTCCTCTTTTTGGTCAGACCATGTTGTCCGGGCGGGAAGTTTTTACGGTCGAGGTATTTGTCAGGGCCGTAAATGGGCTCTCCGAATTTCCTGGCTATTCTTGATCTGGGTCCTGTATATCTTGCCATTGAATTGAATATTTTTCGTTATAAATTAATGTTAATGAGACCTGTTAAACCCTCCTGCGTGATGGCGGACGGCATCCGTTGTGCGGCATAGGAGTGACATCAACTATCTCGGTCACTTCGACCCCGCTGTTAGAGATAGCGCGAATAGCTGATTCACGGCCTGATCCCGGGCCCTTAACATAAACCTTCACCTTGCGGAGGCCAAGCTCAAAAGCCTGCTTTGTGCACTCCTCAGAAGCCATTTGTGCTGCATAGGGGGTGTTCTTCTTTGAACCCTTGAAGCCCATCTTCCCGGCTGATGCCCATGAGATGACCTGCCCCGTGCTGTTTGTAAGGCTGATAATTATATTATTGAATGATGAATGAACGTGAGCCTGCCCCACGGGATCCACCTTAACGACCTTCTTCTTTAACGTCCCAGTCTTCTTTGCCATAGATTAATTATTTAGTAGCTTTTTTCTTGTTAGCAACAGTCTTCTTACGACCTTTACGGGTGCGGGCATTGTTCTTTGTGCTCTGTCCTCTCACCGGTAGTCCTATCCTGTGACGGATACCGCGATAGCATCCAATATCCATCAGTCGTTTAATATTAAGCTGTGTCTCCGAACGAAGCTCACCCTCAAGTTTGTAGTTTTCAGAGAGGATCTGACGGATAGTGTTAATGTTATCGTCATTCCATTCTTCGACTTTCATGTGGCGGTCAACGCCAGCTTTGTCGAGCACTCTCTGTGCTGTGCTACGTCCGATACCATAGATATAAGTCAGAGCTACTTCGCCCTGCTTATTCCTTGGCAGATCTACGCCATTAATACGTGCCATATACCTCTTTTAATTTGAAGTGCAAAGTTAATTAAATTTATCCCTGCCTCTGCTTGAACTTGGGATTTTTCTTATTTATCACATACAGACGCCCATTCCTCCTCACAATCTTGCAGTCGGCTGAACGCTTTTTTATTGATGCTCTTACTTTCATCTCAATAGTATTTTCTATTTAAATCTGAATGTTATTCTTCCTTTTGACAGGTCATAGGGTGACATTTCAACCTTCACTTTATCTCCGGGCAGGATTTTAATGTAATGCATTCTCATCTTGCCTGAGATATGAGCGGTGATAATATGCCCGTTTTCGAGCTTGACTCTGAACATCGCGTTTGAGAGCGCCTCGATGATCGTTCCGTCAATCTCTATTGATGGTTGTTTGGCCATATGCTTACCTCTTTTGTAATACTTCTTCTATAAACTCAAATGTTGTGAGCAGGTCGGCTTTCCCATCCCTGACCGCAACAGCGTATTCAAAGTGTGCTGACGGTTTGCCGTCACCTGTCCTGACTGTCCAACCGTCACTCTGGACGGTTGTGTGTTTCGTTCCCATATTGATCATCGGCTCGATGCAGATGACCAGGTTCCTCTCCAGTCTTGCTCCTGTTCCCCTCTTCCCGAAGTTAGGCACTTCAGGTCCTTCATGAAGGTGCTTTCCGATGCCATGTCCCACCAGTGTGCGCACTACTGAGTATCCTCCGCTTTCCGCCTTTGACTGCACTGCGTGTGAGATGTCGCCCAGGCGGTTTCCTGTAACGGCTTCTTTCACACCGGCCTCAAGAGAAGCCCTGGTGTACTCAAGGAGGCGCAGGACTTCAGGATTGGTCTCACCTACAGCGAATGTGAAAGCGCTGTCACCGTAATAACCGTCGAGTATCACCCCGCAGTCAACCGAAATGATGTCTCCATCCTTAAGGGTATAGGCTGAGGGTATACCATGAACCACTTCGTCATTGACAGATGTGCAGAGAGTGTTCGGAAAACCGGCATAACCCTTAAAACCGGGCAGCGCGCCGTTATCGCGTATGAATGTCTCAGCGATGCTGTCGAGCTGCAGGGTGGTAACTCCCGCCCTGATATGTCCGGCTACTTCCGCAAGAGTTCTTTGAGACCAGCATGTTGCTTGCTCTCAGTAACTCTACCTCTGCATCCGTCTTAATATAAATCATCAAAGAACGTAATCCTTTTAAATAGCCGTTGCGGCACCTGTCCTGCCCTTAACACGGCCTGACTTCATAAGACCGTCATAATGGCGCATAAGCAAATGGCTTTCAATCTGCTGCAGGGTGTCAAGCACAACGCCCACAAGGATGAGCAGCGATGTGCCTCCGAAGAACTGTGCAAATTCACCGCTCACACTGAAGTTAACAGCAAAGGCTGGCATGATCGCTATTATTGCCAGGAATATCGACCCCGGCAGGGTAATCCGCGACATGATTGTGTCAATAAACTCGACGGTCTTGCGCCCGGGTTTGATGCCGGGAATAAAACCACCGTTTTTCTTCATATCCTCAGCCATCTGCACCGGGTTGATTGTAACCGCGGTGTAGAAGTATGTGAATACAATTATAAGGATGGCGGTCACCAGATTATACCAGAAACCGTACATATTTGAAAACGCAACCACAAAACCTGAACCTGTCTCCCTGAACCCTGCCAGGATGACCGGCAGCATCATGATGGCCTGTGCAAAGATGATAGGCATCACACCTGCTGCATTCACTTTGAGAGGTATATACTGACGAACTCCGCCGTACTGCTTGTTGCCGACAATGCGTCGTGCATACTGAACAGGTATGCGGCGGGTACCCTGTACAAGAAGTATTGAGGCCAGTATCACTGCAAAAAGGAAGACCAGTTCCATCAGCAGGGCCACAAGTCCTCCGGAACCGTTGATACGGGTTCCTGCCTCGAAGATGAATGCCACCGGGAAACGGGCAATGATACCCACCATAATTATAAGTGAGATACCGTTTCCAATACCCTTGTCAGTTATTCTCTCACCGAGCCACATCACGAATATCGTACCGGCTGTCAGGATGATCACCGAGGAAAGAGTAAAGAATGTACCCTGGAGCACAAATGCTTCTGCAGGCAGTACAGCGTGCAGGTTGGCTAGATATGTGGGCGCCTGAAGGGCAAGAATGATCACCGTGAGGTACCTTGTATACTGGTTAAGCTTCCGCCTGCCGCTTTCTCCCTCCTTCTGCATCTTCTGGAAATAAGGGAATACGATTCCCAGCAGCTGGATGACGATAGAGGCTGATATATAGGGCATGATACCAAGGGCAAAGATGGATGCCTGCGAAAAGGCTCCGCCCGAGAACATATCAAGCAGTCCCATGATTCCGGAAGAGGTCTGACTGCGTAATCCTTCAAGCATTGAAGGGTCTACACCAGGCAGGGTGATATATTTCCCCAGACGATAAAGGGCCACAATAATCAGGGTGTAAAAGATCCTTGCTCTCAGATCCTCTATCTTGAAGATATTTTTTATTGTCTGTATAAATTTCATGCCTTACAGTTTAACTGCTGTTCCCTGATTAGCTTCTATTGCTGCCTGGGCTGATTTGCTGAATGCATGGGCATGCACCTCAAGTTTGTGTGTGAGGGTGCCGTTACCCAGTATCTTCACGAGGCTGTTTTTGTTTATCAGGCCCGATGTCATCAGTGTCTGAAAATCGATACGGTCAGTTTTAAGTCTTGCTGCCAGTTCCTCGAGAGTGCTCAGGTTGATACCTTTGTACTCAATGCGGTTAATATTTTTAAAGCCGGACTTAGGCACTCTTCTCTGGAGGGGCATCTGGCCGCCTTCAAAGCCGATCTTCTTGCTGTAGCCCGAGCGTGACTTGGCGCCCTTATGACCGCGTGTTGATGTGCCTCCGTGGCCCGAACCTTCGCCACGACCAATGCGCTTTTCTCTCTTGATCGATCCCTTGGCAGGTTTTATATTACTCAAATCCATAGCGAAATATATAATGCTGTTATTACCTTAAATATTCTCGACCTTCACCAGGTGCTTCAACTTATTGACCATACCCATTATCTGCGGTGTGGCTTCATGCTCAACGGTATGATGCATTTTCTTTATACCCAGGGCAATGAGTATCCTCTTCTGCCTTTCAGGTTGTCCTATCCCGCTTTTGATCTGGGTTATTCTGACTTTTGCCATAACTGAACTATTTCTAACCGTTAAACACTTTCTCCAATGCAACGCCCCTGTTGTCTGCAACTGCGCTTGCATCGCGCAGTTCAAGCAATGCTGCTATAGTAGCCTTGACAAGGTTATGGGGGTTTGACGAGCCTTTTGATTTGGCAAGCACGTTCTTCACTCCCACGCTCTCAAGCACGGCGCGCATAGCACCACCGGCCTTGACTCCCGTACCCTCTGTTGCAGGCTTGATAAAGACATATGCTCCGCCAAACTTGCCATACTGTTCATGAGGTATGGTGCCTTTATGTACCGGGACCTTTATAAGGTTTTTCTTGGCGTCTTCAATACCTTTGGCAATAGCTGTTGTCACTTCACTTGCCTTACCCAGGCCGTGACCGACAATTCCTTTCTCATCGCCCACCACGACGATAGCCGAGAAGCTGAATGTACGTCCGCCCTTGGTTACTTTGGTAACCCTGTTGATGCTTACCAGTCTGTCGGTAAGTTCAAGATCGCTGTTTTTTATTCTTTTTATTCCGTATGCCATCTGATTAGAATTTTAAGCCGCCTTCGCGAGCTCCGTCAGCCAATGATTTCACTCTGCCATGATACCGGTAACCGCTTCTGTCAAAGACGGCATTTTCGATGCCTTTGTCCTTGCATACGGCAGCGAGGCGTTTTCCGACAAGTGCTGCCACTTCACTCTTCTTTTTGCCAGTGACGGAAGCGATCTCCTTCTCCTTTGATGAAGCCGAGGCCAGTGTCACACGGTTGATGTCGTCAATCGCCTGAACATATATCTGGGTGTTGCTGCGAAACACCGAAAGCCTTGGTTTTTCGGCCGTTCCCTTGATCTTCTTGCGGATCCTCAGCTTGATTTTTACTCTTTTTCCTGTATTTGATAACGCCATGACTTTATAATTTGATCATGTTAAACACCTGCCGATTTACCGGCTTTTCTTCTGAGCTGCTCACCCACGAATTTAATACCCTTGCCTTTATAAGGTTCAGGCGGACGCAGAGATCTGATCTTTGCTGCGATATGGCCAATGAGCTGTTTGTCGATGCTTGAGAGGGTAATGACCGGATTACTTCTCTTTTCAGTTTTTGTCTCAACCTTTACTTCCTGCGGCAGTTCCATGACAATATCATGTGAATAGCCGAGGCTCATCTCAAGTTGCTGACCTTTTGCTTCGGCGCGGTAGCCTACTCCAACGAGCTCAAGATCCTTCCTGTAGCCTTTTGAAACGCCCACGACCATGTTGTCAATAAGGGCTCTGTAGAGGCCATGAAGCGACTTAAGGCGCTTCTCATCATTGGGTCTTGAAAGAATGATTTCGTTATTCTCCACTTCCACCCTGATATCACTATCAACCTTCTGTGACAATGTTCCCAGGGGGCCTTTAACACTGACCACGTTAGCATCATCCACTGATATGGTGACGCCTGATGGCAGGTTTACAGGTAATTTTCCTATTCGTGACATTTAATCTCTCCTCCTGTTTAGTAAACATAACATATTACTTCACCCCCGACATTTTCCTTTATGGCCTCTTTCTCGGTCATAAGACCCCTTGAGGTCGAAAGGATTGAAATGCCCAGTCCGTTAAGAACCCTTGGGAGTTCATCAACACCTGCATACCTTCTGAGGCCGGGACGGCTCACCCTCTGTATCGACTTGATAGCCGGCAGCTTGGTCTTGGGATGGTACTTCAGGGCGATTTTTATCTTGCCCTGCAGTTCATCATCAATGAACTTATAGCTGAGGATATATCCTTTTTCGAAGAGGATCCTGGTGATGTCCTTCGTCAGACCGCAGGCCGGTGTCTCAACAACTTTATGTCCGGCTTTCATGGCATTTCTTACCCTGGTAAGAAAATCTGCTATTGGATCTGTCATTTTGTATACTGATTTATTGTTTATTACTCTGTCGGTGGTTACCAGCTTGCTTTTCTAACGCCTGGTATGAGGCCTTTTGAGGCCATCTCCCTGAAGGTTATCCTGCTGACGCCAAACTGTCTCATGTAGCCTCTTGGTCTTCCGGTCAGCTTGCACCTGTTGCGCAGTCTGATTGAGCTTGAGTTGCGGGGCAGCTGTGCCATGGCAATATAGTTGCCATCGGCTTTCAGCGCAGCTCTTTTTGCTGCATACCTCTGTACAAGTTTTGCACGTTTGACCTCACGGGCTTTCATTGATTCCTTAGCCATATTCCGATCTGTTTATTTGTTTTTAAAAGGAATTCCAAATTCTTTAAGCAGGGCAAATGCCTCTTCGTCGCTCCCGGCGTTTGTCACAAAGGTCATCTGCAGTCCCATGATCTTGGCAATCTTGTCAATATCTATCTCGGGGAAGATGATCTGTTCAGTGATTCCGAGGGTATAGTTCCCGCGGCCGTCAAGCTTTGCACCAACACCCTTAAAGTCGCGGATGCGCGGCAGGGCAACGGAGATGAGCCTCTCAAGGAACTCATACATCCTGTCCTGTCGCAGTGTCACCATGACACCGATGGGCATTGCTTTTCTCAATTTGAAGTTTGAGATATCCTTTTTCGAAACTGTCTGAACAGCCTTCTGTCCGGCTATATCAGTCACCTCTTTGAGTCCCATCTCAAGGATCTTCTTATCGGCTATAGCCTGTCCCAGTCCCTGGCTGATAACTATCTTTTCGAGCTTCGGCACCTGCATCACAGTTTTATAATTAAACTGTTTCATCAGCGCAGGTGTGATCTCGTTCTTATACTTGGTCTTTAAAGCAGGCGTGTACATTACTTGATCTCCTCTCCTGATTTTTTTGAATAGCGCACTAGTTTGTTCTTATCATTCAGTCTGCGGCCAATGCGTGTCGGTTTGCCGCTTGTGGGGTCTACAACCATAAGGTTGGAGATATGAATGGGGGCTTCTTTCTTGAGAATTCCGCCCTGCGGGGCCTTGGCGTTGGGTTTGGTATGCTTTGATACCATGTTAACTCCTTCAACCAGTGCCTTGTTTTTATCCCTGTTAACTTCAAGGACGCGACCCTTTTGGCCTTTTGACTCACCGGCTATGACAGTCACTGAGTCTCCTTTTTTGATATGTAATTTCTTCTGCATCGGGTGTCAGTTTAAAAATTATAACACTTCAGGTGCAAGTGATACGATCTTCATGTACTTGTCGCGCAGTTCCCTGGCGACGGGGCCGAAGATGCGTGTGCCGCGAACCTCATCGGTGTTGGTGAGCAAAACAACTGCATTGTCATCAAAGCGTATATATGAACCGTCAGCACGGCGTATCTCTTTCGTTGTTCTTACAACAACGGCCCTGCTCACTGTACCTTTTTTTGCTTCACCAGACGGCAGAGCACTCTTGACGGAGACAACGATCTTGTCACCTACGCTTGCGTACCTTCTCTTGCTTCCGCCGAGAACCCTGATGCAAAGTACCTCTTTGGCACCTGTGTTGTCGGCAACGGTCAACCTGCTTTCCTGCTGTATCATAATTACTTAGCTCTTTCGATTATTTCAACCAATCTCCAGGCTTTGTTCTTGCTGAGAGGCCTGGTCTCTGCTATGCGAACCGTATCACCTATGTTACAGGCGTTTTCTTCATCATGAGCCATGAGCTTGGTCGTTTTGTTGACGAACTTGCCATAAATGGGGTGTTTGACCTTTCTCCTGATGGCAACAACAATAGACTTTTCCATCTTGTTGCTGACGACAACACCTGTACGTTCTTTTCTAAGATTCCTTTCTTCCATGCTGATAACGGCTATTTTGTTTTATCAATCATCTCTCTCTTGCGCTTCTCTGTCATGAGCCTCGCAATTGTCTTCCTGCTCTCCTTGATCTTCTGGGGGTTTTCAAGCGGTGAGATCGCGTGGTTTAATTTCATGCGCACAAGACTGCTCTTCTCATTGTCAATATGCTCGAGAAGCTCCTGGTTGCTTAATTCTTTTATCTCTGAACTCTTCATCACTCTTATGTTTTATTCATGGATGTAATCACGGCGCACCACGAACCTTGTGGCAACGGGAAGTTTCTGTGCTCCGAGACGGAGTGCTTCCTTGGCCACATCGAAGGGAACACCTTCGGCTTCAATGACTATTCGTCCCGGTGTAACAGGGACAACGAATCCTTCAGGGGCACCTTTACCTTTACCCATACGCACCTCAGCAGGTTTCTTTGTTATGGGTTTGTCAGGGAAGACGCGGATCCAGATCTGTCCTTCACGTTTCATGTGACGGGTGACAGCCTGACGTGCAGCCTCCAGCTGACGGCCTGTGAGCCATGCCTCCTCAAGGATTTTGATGCCGAATGATCCGAATGCCAGCTGGTTTCCCCTCTGGGCATTCCCCTTCATCATGCCCTTCTGGGCCCTCCTGAATTTGGTCTTCTTCGGTTGTAACATCGCTTAATTATATTATATATTTATTACCTGTCGCGGTTATCTTTCTTGTTGCCGCTCTTTTTCCTGAAGCCTCTGTCCGGAGCCTTACCACCCTTCGGGTTCTTTGCGCCGAGGTTGGGGCTGAGGTCACGTTTGCCGTAGACTTCACCGTTGCAAATCCATACCTTTATACCGATCAGGCCTACTTTTGTAAGGGCTTCACCGAGGGCATAGTCAATGTCGGCACGGAAAGTATGAAGCGGAATTCTTCCGTCCTTATATGTTTCATCGCGGGCCATTTCAGCACCGCCGAGCCTGCCTGATATCACTACCTTGATACCTTCAGCGCCCATGCGCATTGTTGAAGCTATAGACATCTTGATAGCGCGGCGGTATGAGATCTTACCCTCTACCTGGCGTGCAATATTGCCGGCAACAATAGCGGCGTCAAGCTCCGGACGCTTCACCTCGAAGATGTTTATCTGAACCTCTTTCTTGGTGATCTTCTTGAGCTCTTCCTTCAGTTTGTCAACCTCCTGGCCTCCCTTACCTATAATGATACCTGGGCGTGCCGTATTAACAGTAACGGTAATGAGCTTAAGGGTGCGTTCGATGATAATCTTTGAAAGACTGGCTTTTGCGAGCCTGGCATTCAGATATTCCCTGATCCTCGTGTCTTCAACAAGCTTGCTTGAGAAGTCACTGCCACCGTACCAGTTGGAATCCCATCCTCTGATGATTCCTACTCTGTTGCCTATCGGATTTACTTTTTGTCCCATTTTTTACTCTGAAATTTTTTCAACTTCCTGTTTCCTGCTACCCAGCTCAAGGGTTATATGGTTTGATCTCTTGCGGATACGGTATGCCCTTCCCTGGGGCGCAGTCTGTATCCTGCGCAGGATACGGCCGCCGTCAACCTGTACTTCCTTGACGTAAAGGTTGCTCTCTTCAAGGCGTACACCTTCATTCTTTGCCTGCCAGTTGGCTATGGCCGAGAGAAGGAGTTTCTCCACCCTGCGTGAACTTTCCTTGGTACTGAACTTAAGGATATCAAGGGCCCTGTTGACCTCCTGTCCCCTGATCATGTCAGTTACCAGTCTCATCTTGCGCGGGGAGGTGGGGACGTTACGCAGAACGGCTCTGGTCCTCTCTTTTGCGGCTTCCTTCCTGATGCCGGCGCTAATTCTTTTTCTTGCACCCATTTCTGATAGTTTTTCAGTTATTAAGATACATTACCTTATTTCTGTTTCCCTCCATGACCGCGGAAGGTGCGGGTAGGGGCAAACTCACCCAGCTTATGACCAACCATGTTCTCGGTAATGTAAACAGGAATGAACTTGTTTCCGTTATGCACTGCCAGTGTATGACCGACAAAGTCAGGAGAAATAACTGATCTTCTTGACCATGTCTTGATCACTGTCTTCTTTCCGCTATCATTCATTGTGTCCACCTTTTTGCCCAGGTGGGAATCGATGAAGGGGCCCTTTTTAATAGATCTGCTCATCGTATCAGTTATTTTTTCCTTCTTTCAATAATGTGCTTATTCGAATACTTGGTACGGCTTCTTGTCTTGAAGCCTTTGGCAGGCATGCCGTTGCGTGAGCGCGGGTGACCGCCGGAGGCCTTGCCCTCGCCACCACCCATGGGGTGATCAACGGGGTTCATTGCTACACCCCTGGTCCTAGGTCTGCGACCCAGCCAGCGTTTACGGCCGGCTTTGCCCGATCTCTCCTGCGAATGGTCAGCATTTGAAACAGTACCAATAGTGGCACGGCATGTGATAAGCACCATCCTTGTCTCCCCTGAAGGAAGCTTCATGATGGCATACTTGCCTTCACGTGCAGCCAGCTGTGCAAAGGTCCCGGCACTGCGGGCCATGGCTGCACCCTTTCCGGGCTTGAGCTCAATATTGTGCACTATCGTTCCGAGCGGAATATCTGCAAGGAACAGCGTGTTCCCTATTTCAGGGGTTGCTGTCTTTCCTGACATGAGCGTCTGCCCGACCTTCAGTCCGTTGGGTGCAATAATATATGTCTTCTCGCCGTCAGCGTAGGTGAGAAGAGCGATCCTTGCCGAACGGTTCGGATCATATTCTACTGATGTCACATTAGCGGCTACGCCATCCTTGCTCCTCTGAAAATCAATCACACGGTACATCTTTTTATGGCCGCCGCCAATGTACCTCATAGTCCGCCTGCCGTTAACGTTCCTTCCTCCTGTCTTACTCAGCGGTGAGAGCAAGGATTTCTCCGGCACGTCACGAGTAATCTCCTCAAAGGAGCTCGCAACCTTATGTCTTTGTCCTGGTGTTACAGGCTTGATCTTTCTGACTGCCATATTCTGTTATATGTTGCTGTAAAAATCAATCGTCTCTCCCTTGGCGAGCGTGACAATAGCCTTTTTCGTAGCTGCTGTCCGACCGGACATTACACCTGATTTGGTGTAACGTGACTTGGTCTTGCCACCGTAGTTGATGGTGTTCACTGTTTCAACATTCACGCCATAAAGCTCTTCAACTGCTTTTCTTATCTGCAGCTTGTTAGCTTTCCGTGATACCAGAAAACCATACCGGTTGAACTTTTCGCCCTGACTGGTCATTTTCTCGGTCACTATGGGTTTAAGTAATATTTCCATATCTCAATTCCCTGGTTTTAAAAAGTTGACTGCAAAACATCAACTGCGCTCTCTGTCAACACAAGAGTTGAAGCCTTCATAATGTTGTAAGTATTTAAATCACTGATGGTTACAACTTCAACTCCCTGCAAATTTCGAGATGACAAATATATGTTTTTATTTTCTTCCGGTAAAACAAATAGGGATTTTTTATTCATTATATTGAGGTTTGTGCTCATACCCGCCATTTTTGACGTCTTCGGAGCTTCAAATGAAAAGTCCTCAAGAATGATAATTTTATTCTCTTTTGCCTTGTAAGACAGTGCTGATTTTCTTGCAAGCTGTTTTACCTTTTTATTGAGTTTGAACCCGTAAAATCTTGGTCTGGGGCCAAATATACGGCCGCCGCCTCTGAATTCAGGGTTTTTTATGCTGCCGAAACGGGCTGTTCCGGTGCCTTTCTGTCTCTTGAGCTTGCGTGTGCTGCCCATGATCTCATTGCGCTCCTTTGACTTGGCAGTACCCTGTCTCTTGTTGGCAAGATACTGTTTGGTATCAAGGTAGATCGCATGATCGTTTGGTTCGATGCCGAAAATGGTGTCATTAAGACTGACCTTTCTTCCGGTCTCTTTACCCTCTATGTTTATTACTGCAACTTCCATTACTTTGTTATTATTACGTAACCACCTTTTGGGCCGGGAACGGCTCCTTTAACAAGCAGAAGGTTTGATTCGGGGAAGATTTTAACGACCCTCAGTTCTGTTTCCTGTTGTCTTCCTCCGGTACGGCCTGCCATGCGCATACCTGGCATAACCCTTGAAGGCCATGATGAGGCGCCCACTGAACCGGGAGCCCTGAGTCTGTCATGCTGGCCGTGGGTTGTACCGCCCACACCGCCGAAGCCATGACGTTTGATAACACCCTGAAAACCCTTACCCTTGGTCCATCCTCTGACATCAAGGTAGGTATCATCATTGAAGAGATCAACGGTGATGACATCACCTGTCTTATATTTTCCATCTTCGAATCCGGAGAACTCAGCTGCTTTCTTCTTGGGTGCTGTGCCGGCCTGTTTGTAATGTCCTATCTCAGCCTTGTTGCTTGCTTTTTCCTTCTTATCGCCGAAACTTAGCTGCAATGCTGAATATCCGTCAGTCTCTTTAGTCTTGACCTGTGATACAACACACGGGCCCACTTCCAGGACTGTACATGGGAGGCTCTTTCCATTTTCATCGAAAACGGTTGTCATCCCAACTTTTTTTCCTATTAATCCCTGCATAATTCAGTATTTTACCGGTTTCACACTTTGATTTCAACTTCTACACCGCTCGGCAGTTCAAGCTTCATGAGAGCATCAATGGTTTTGGGTGTCGAGCTGTAAATATCAAGCAGGCGCTTGTATGAAGACAGTTCGAACTGCTCTCTTGCCTTTTTGTTTACGAACGGTGAACGGAGTACCGTATAGATTTTCTTATGGGTGGGCAGCGGGATAGGGCCGCTGACGACTGCACCCGTCGATTTCACAGTCTTAACGATCTTCTCGGCCGATTTATCGACGAGATTATGATCATAGGACTTGAGTTTGATGCGGATTTTCTGACTCATCTTTAAAGAATTTTTCCTGTTGTTACTTCAATAATTTTCTTCGATAATTCTGCAGGCACCTGTTCAAAATGGGAGAACTCCATTGTTGATGTTGCTCTTCCAGAGGTAAGGGTACGAAGTACTGTAACATATCCGAAGTTTTCTGCCAGAGGTACTTTTGCTTTTATGACCCTTGCACCTGCTTTCGATTCCATACCTTCCACCTTACCCCTGCGCCTGTTAAAGTCGCCAACCACGTCGCCCACGTATTCTTCCGGGGTGACCACTTCGGCAGACATTATCGGTTCAAGAAGCACAGGCTGGCATTTTGACGCCGCGTGGCGGAATGCCTGTCTTGCTGCTATCTCAAACGCCAGCAAATCGGAGTCGACCGGATGGTACGAACCGTCTTTGAGGATAACCTTGAGGCTCTCAAGGGGGAAGCCGGCCATAGGGCCGTTCTGCATAGCCTCGCGGAATCCTTTCTCCACAGCCGGGATAAATTCCCGGGGCACCCTGCCACCCTTGATCTCATTCACAAAGGTCAGTCCCGGAACATTGTCATCGGCCGGCATAAGCTCAACGGTTATATCCGCGAACTTGCCCCTGCCGCCTGTCTGTTTCTTGAATAACTCCCTGTGAGTGTATGATGCAGTGATTGCCTCCTTGTATGCAACCTGTGGTCTCCCCTGGTTGCATTCAACACTAAACTCTCTCTTAAGGCGGTCAATGAGAATTTCAAGGTGAAGCTCTCCCATTCCGCTTATTACTGTCTGCCCGCTGTCGGGGTCAGTTTTGACCTGGAAAGTGGGATCCTCTTCAGCCAGTTTGCCGAGCGCCATCCCCAGCTTGTCTATATCAGACTGTGTCCTGGGTTCAATGGCTATCCCTATAACCGGTTCCGGGAACACCATTGATTCCAATACTATCGGCTTGTGTATGGCACAGAGTGTATCGCCTGTCTTAATATCCTTGAAGCCCACTCCTGCGCATATATCTCCTGCCGAGACGCTGTCGACAGGGTTCTGTTTGTTGGCATGCATCTGGAAGAGGCGATTCATCCTCTCCCGCTTGCCGGTTCTGATATTCAGTATGGTGTCACCCGCATTGATTGTACCTGAATAAACTCTCATGAAGACGAGACGTCCGACATACGGGTCAGTAGCAATTTTAAAGGCGAGGGCTGCGAAGGGTTCTTCAGCATCGGGCTGGCGTGTGATCTCCTTATCATCACGCGGATCCTTGCCCTTGACTGCACCCACATCAACAGGCGATGGCAGGAATGCCACCACACCGTTAAGGAGACGCTGCACACCTTTGTTCTTGAATGCTGCACCGCAGAATACGGGGACTATCACACCCTCAACCGTCTCACGGCGCAACACAGGTATCATCTCTTCAGCTGTTATGCTCTCATGATTTTCGAGGAAACGTTCCAGGATGGTGTCATCCATTTCGGCACATGCTTCCATCAGCTTCATTCTCCACTCCTCAGCCTCCTCGATCATGTCGTCAGGAATTTCCTGTACGGTGAAGTTGACCAGGGGGTCTTCGCTGTCCTCGAACATGATTGCCTTCATCTCAAGCAGGTCGATAAGACCGATGAACTTGTCTTCTGAGCCGATTGGTATCTGAAGGGGTACCGGGTGTGCTCCAAGTTTATCGATCATCTGCTGAACAACGCCATGAAAGTCGGCGCCCGAGCGGTCCATCTTGTTAACGAAGGCCAGGCGCGGCACCTTGTACTTGTCTGCCTGTCTCCAGACGGTCTCCGACTGCGGTTCAACGCCTCCCACGGCGCAGAATACAGCAACGGCACCGTCAAGGACCCTCAGCGACCTCTCAACCTCAACGGTGAAATCGACGTGACCCGGGGTGTCAATAAGATTGATCTTGTAAAGCTCATCCCTGTATTTCCAGAAAGTAGTAGTAGCAGCAGATGTGATTGTGATCCCTCTCTCCTGTTCCTGCACCATCCAGTCCATAGTGGCATTACCGCTATCGACTTCGCCGATGCGATGGACACGACCCGTATAATACAGTATGCGCTCGGAAGTAGTTGTCTTCCCGGCATCTATATGGGCCATAATGCCAATATTCCTGGTATATCTGAGATCGCTACTCATTTTTAACTGCTGGTTGTTTCCCACGTTTCAGACTGATCAGAATCTGAAGTGAGCGAAGGCCTTGTTGGCCTCGGCCATACGGTGGGTATCCTCTTTCTTCTTATAGGCTCCGCCTTCGTTGTTATAGGCAGCCATTACTTCGGCAGCAAGTTTCTCGGCCATGCTGTGACCGGTGCGTTTGCGTGCGAAGAGAACAAGGTTCTTCATGCTAATGCTCACCTTGCGGTCAGGGCGTATCTCGAGAGGTACCTGGAATGTGGCACCGCCTACCCTGCGGCTTTTAACCTCGACATGAGGAGTGATATTGTCAAGAGCCATCTTCCAAATCTCCAGGGGAGACTTCTCAGCGGCCTTCATCTTGTCACCCACTATATCGAGTGAGTCGTAAAAAATCCTGAAGGCAACGGTCTTCTTACCACTGAACATCAGGTTATTGATGAACCGGGTAACGTACGGATCGTTGAATTTCGGGTCCGGTAATAGGATCCTCTTCTTTGGTTTAGACTTTCTCATATTGTGAATCCTTTAACTGTTACTTCTTTGGTCTTTTTGTTCCGTATTTTGATCTTCTCTGCATACGGCCATCGACGCCTGAGGTGTCAAGTGCGCCACGGACAAGGTGATAACGGACACCAGGGAGGTCTTTTACCCTGCCGCCTCTGATAAGTACTATAGAGTGTTCCTGCAGGTTATGTCCTTCGCCCGGAATATAGGCGTTGACCTCTTTCTGGTTTGTAAGCCTTACCCTGGCAACTTTTCTCATGGCTGAGTTAGGTTTTTTTGGCGTGGTAGTATAAACACGGACACATACTCCCCTGCGCTGCGGGCATGAATCAAGGGCAGGTGCCTTGCTCTTGTCAACCAGCTTCTTGCGGCCTTTTCTAACTAACTGCTGAATTGTTGGCATAGTTCTTTTTTAATTAATTTCCTTTTAAAGTCTGATCTGCAATAATTCAATTATATCTCTAAATGCAGTTATTCACTGCTTAAATTTCACGTAAACAACCCTAATCATTGCAGCGGCCAAAAGCCGCCACAGTGCCACAGGGCAAAGTTTTCTGAAGATGTAACTTATGGTTTGTAAGTTAATTACAGGATTTTCTTCCCGACCTCTCTTCTGGATCTCTTTTGTAAACTTACGTTTGGAAAGAGAGACCGGTACTCCTGTTTTTCAAAAAACCGCTGCAAAGTAAATAAATATTTTTCAAACAAAGGCAACTTTTATGTACTCTTTTGGAAAATTGTTATTTTTGCGCTCCCACAGAGACGAATATACATATATAATATAATAACAAGCCGCAGATGAAGACATACTCAACAGACCACATCCGAAACATTGCTCTGCTTGGGAACTCAGGCTCAGGTAAGACAACCCTCGCAGAAGCAATGCTTTTCAATGGTGGTGTCATCGAGAGACGGGGTACCGTAGAAGCAAAAAACACAGTATCCGATTACAAGCCGATAGAACAGGAAAACCGCAACTCGATCTTCTCCGCAGTTCTCTACACCGAGGTCAAGGATAAAAAAATAAATATTATTGATACCCCGGGACTGGATGATTTTTCAGGTGGTGTTATCTCTTCGATGTATGCCGCTGATACTGTCTTGCTTTCCATAAATGTTCAGAATGGCGTGGAGGTAGGCACTGAGATCCATTTCAGGCATGCCGACAAGTTCCACAAACCGCTCATCTTCGCAGTGAACGGTCTTGACCATGAGAAGGCCAACTTTGAGAAATCAATTGAGATGCTTCACGATCGTTTCGGCAACAATGTCACCATAGCACAATTCCCGGTCAATGAAGGTCTCGGCTTCAACACAATAGTTGATGTCATAAGCATGAAGATGCTGCGTTATGCCAAGGAGGGCGGCAAAGCCGAGATACTTGACATACCTGCTGACCATAAAGAGAGGGCTGAAGAGCTGCATGCATCGCTGACAGAAAAGGTTGCAGAGAGCGATGAATCACTGATGGAACTCTTTTTTGCAAACGATAAACTGACAGAAGAAGAGATCAATAAGGGTATGCGGGCAGGATTGCTGAAGAGAGGCATTTTCCCGGTCTTCTGCGTCTCTTCCAAAGGCAACATCGGCGTTGACAGGCTGCTCGACTTTATATGCCTTTGCAGCGCCGGCGCCTAATGAGCTGCCTGCCCCGAAAAACTCTAAGGGCGCCGAGGTCAAATGCTCTGTCTCCGGTCCGGCATCGGTGTTCGTCTTCAAGACAACAGTTGAGGAGCATATTGGCGAGGTCAACTATTTCAGGGTAATGTCAGGCAAGATCACTGAGAAATCTTGATGTCATCAATACAAGCAACGGAACAAAGGAACGTCTCTCGCAGATCTTTATCTGTGCTGGCAAGAACCGTACACGTGTCCCCGAGATACAGGCAGGTGACATCGGCGGGTTCGTCAAGCTGAAGAACACTAAGACCAACCACACGCTGAATGCACCGGGCAACGACTGGACCTATGAGCCTATGAATTTTCCGGCACCGAAGTACCGTACAGCCATCAAACCTGTAAGTGAGAGCGATGAGGAGAAGATGGGTGAGGCTCTCAACCGTATGCACCAGGAAGATCCCACAATTATTGTGGAGTACTCCAAGGAACTGAAACAGATCATTATACACGGTCAGGGTGAATATCATCTCAATATTCTGAAATGGCATCTTGACAACTTATACAAGATAGAGACTCAGTATATTGCACCCAAGATACCCTACCGTGAGACCATCACCAAGTCTGCAGTGGCTGACTACAGGCACAAGAAGCAGTCGGGCGGTGCCGGACAGTTCGGTGAGGTTCACATGATCATTGAGCCGTATGAAGAAGGTTCTGAAGCCAAGTCGATGATGAAGATCGCCGGCAAGGAGATCAAGCTGGCGAACCGTGACAAGCAGGAGATCGACCTTCCCTGGGGAGGCAAGCTCATTTACATGAACTGCATCGTTGGCGGATCCATTGACGCCCGTTTCATGCCGGCCATTCTGAAAGGCATCATGGAGAAAATGGAGGTTGGTCCGCTCACCGGCTCCTATGCCCGTGACATCAGGGTCTATGTCTATGACGGCAAGATGCACCCTGTTGACTCCAATGAAATATCGTTCCGTCTGGCAGGACGAAATGCCTTCAGCACTGCCTTCAAGAACGCCACTCCGAAGATCCTTGAGCCGGTTTATGATGTTGAGATCATGGTTCCCGGTGACCGTATGGGTGATGTCATCAGCGACCTCCAGGGCCGTCGCGGACTGGTGCTTGGCATGGCAAGTGAAAAGGGCTTTGAGATCATCAAGGCCAAGGTTCCCCTTGCCGAGATGAACAGGTATTCCACCGCCCTAAGTTCCCTCACCGGAGGCCGCGCAATGTATTCGATGAAGTTTGCCGAGTACACGCAGGTGCCGGGTGAGGTTCAGGATGCCGTCATCAAGGCATACGCCGGAGAAGAAGAAGAGGAATAGCAGGGACCACAAAAATCCCGTATAAATAATCGTAGAGGCAGGTCTGAGACCTGTCTCTACTTTTTTTACCACCCCCGGCTCCGGAAACCGGAAGGGATTTGCCACCTTGCCGGTGCGCCCGTCTGAATAATGGAACAGGAGGGTGTCAGCATTCACATATCCGAAAATATTCTCCGGAGTAGTCAGTGTATCAACGTACCAAACTGTTGCCTGCTCCCCGTCATCCTGACCGAGTGATGTCTCAAACCCGACCACACCCTTGTCATTCGATAGATGGCTGATGAGGTAGCTGTACATGGTCTTTTGTTCCGCGTTTGCTCCCACAGGCAGTACATAACCGCTCAGAACGTCAGGAGTGTACCCGGAAAAACCGTTAAACATGGAAGAGGTGGGCGTGAACATCTGCCTGATATACTCCTGCTTCGATATCTTCACAGCCGGTTCGTCAAAGGTAATGACCCTGTATGGCAACCTGACATTGAATTCATTACCAGCCGAGGTGAAGCTGAGCTTCTTCGATTCTATCACGCCGTGTAAGCGTCTCCCTGTCGGGTTCATTGCCTGCCGGGAAGTATATCCGTACTATCACCGGGCAGGCAAAATCGCTCTGATAACCAACCGCGTCTGTCTTCTGGTCAAGAAGGTGCTGCAGGTAAATTGCGTCCAGCGGATCAAAGAACTTATCTATTGTAAGGGTATAGTATGCCACCTCATCAACCTCTCCGGCCACAGGTTCAATTGTTTTCTTCACCGGAACGAAAAGAAGCTCCTGCAGCTTCACGTCGTCATACATTAAAGTATCATAAAGGATATGCACCGTGTGGCTTGCCACGTAAGTCGAGACGCCGTAAACCCCCTCAACCTGCCTCATCTGGTTGGCAAAGGCGGTTGAGCTTCCGAAGCATTTTATGTTCTTCAGTCCGCTCATCTCAAAGACGCCTGCACTTTCAAGCTGCTCAGGTGTTCCCCACTTCTGGTTTATTGTCGGCAGTTCAAACAATGTCCCGGCAGTGATGCCAAGTATAATCAGGGCTCCCAGGACAACTGCCGGCAGCCACTTCATGTTTCTCTTATTTATCTGCAGGGTATCCTTCTCCGGGCATGCATGGAGACAGTCGCCGCACAGAGTACAGTCGGTATGGGTCACCTTCTCCATGGAGGCCACGTCAATGCCCTGGGGACAATTTACGGAGCAAAGGCCGCATGATGTACAGGTATCAGTGTTGCGGGTGATATGGACCGGGTCAGGACGAACCTTTGTCATCCGTGCCACCTCCAGGATATAGCCTCCGGCCGTAACAATGACGAGTGGACAGACATAAGGGATGTTCAAGGCCTGTCAAGAAGGAGTACTATGTAAAGAGCCATCACCCCAAGGAACCACTATGAGAATTTGAATATGGCAGAGAGTGCTCCGAGCGGACAGAGATAGCGGCACCAGAAGAGTCTGAAGAAGAGCGAACCCAGCACCAGTGCACCGATGGCTATCAGGGCCCAGAGCAGTACAACGTCTGAATCGAATCCGGAGACGGCAGCATAGTACGGATCAAACTTCTTGCAGAAGAGTTCACTTGACTTAAGGGTAAAATAGAATGTAATAAAGAGAAGTGCGTACTTCAGAAACCGAAGTGCATAATCAGCAAAGCCTTTTAGGAGTGATCCTGACTTTCATTCTGTCCCCCAGCTTTCCGATCCATTCGCCGATGGTTCCGAGAGGGCAGATATATCCGCAGAACAGTCTTGAGAAAAGGACGATACCGATGAACAGTACCACTCCCATCATGATCTGTGTGCTTGTCATGGCGCATGACAGGGAGTCCATTGTGAAAAAGCTGCCCAGTGCCTGAAGGCCGCCAAACGGACAGTATGCTTCAAAATCAGGGGCATATGCCTTGTCAATCAGTAGGCGGAAGACCATGAATACCAGGATACCGATAATGGCAAATTGATAAATCAGCTTGTACCAGTTTTGCTTTTTCATATCCGGGGTTATTGTTGGTCATCCAAATATATCATATTTTGACCATGAATTCCAGATTATGATCAATGGACAAGACAGTAACGACGCCCTGGCAGGGCGTCGTTACATGGTATATTTACAATATTATATGTCAGACCGCCTGTTCTACCTCCCAGACGAAGGCCCTGATACCGACCTCCTTGTTTATTGCATCGATATGCTTCACTGCCTCGAGGAGCGGCGGAACCTTATCGGGTTCGACAAAGGTCAGCGTCACGCCGTTTATCTCCGGCCAGGTGTGAGTGCCAAGGTGAGGAACACCGGTCACTGACCCTGACCCTTCAACATTATCCCACTGTGTATATCCCCTGATACCAAAATGTTCGAGTGTGTACTCGACCTTTTCTGTCAGAGCCAGGTTGTATATTATCATTACTGCTTTCATAGTTCTATTCTTTTACTGATTTTTCCTGTATGTCATCAAGGAATTTCATATCCCTGAAAGCCACCTTGTGCTTTTTGTCGCGTTCACCGTGGCGTGCCATCAGCACATAGCCCACCGGCACTAGCACCATCGTCACGATGGTTGAGAATACCAGTCCTCCGATGACGGCAATACCCATCGGCTGCCACAGTTCGGAGCCTTCGCCCGGGTTTATTGCCAGCGGGAGCATTGCCAGGATGGTCGTGAGTGAGGTCATAAGCACAGGCCTGAGCCTGGAACGTCCTGAGATCATTACAGCCTGGTATAGCTCAACGCCCCTGTCACGGGTAAGGTTGATAAAGTCGACAAGCACAATGGCGTTCTTGACCACAATACCGATCAGCATTATTGCGCCAATGGCAGCGATCAGCTGAGGGTTGTTCCGGTAATGAACAGGGCGATAGCCACTCCGGAGAAGGCAAAGGGTATTGAGAGCATGATTATCAGAGGCATTTTGAAAGACTCAAACTGCGATGCCATCACCAGGTAGACAAGTATGAGTGAGATTACCATCAGCAGGCCGATATCCATGAATGATTCCGTCATATCTTCAAATGCGCCTGAAATATCAACCATTAACACCTGCGGGTATTGCAATGCTGTCAAGCTCCTTCTGTATATCAGCCACAATCAGGTTCAGAGCCCTCTTGTAGGGAGTAACAGAGACGGTGACAATGCGTTCCTTGCGCTTTCTCTCAATGTTCGGCGGTGACCAGTACTCCTTCATCTCAGCTATCTCACCCAGTCTTATCACCTGTCCGGAAGGAGTTGCTATGCCTATGTTCTGCAGTTCGGTGATAGAGTTGCGTGCTGACTCCTTATACCTTACAATGACATCATACTCATCGCCGAACTGGCGGAGACGCGTAGCTGTCAGTCCGTCAACCCGGTTTCTGATCATCGACGACACCTGTGCAGTAGTCAGGCCGTACCTCAGGAGCTTGTCCTGGTCAAGGATGATCTGAAGTTCCGGTTTCGACTTGTCGCGACTGATATCAACGTTGGTAGCTCCGTGGATCTTTTTCACCCTGGCGGCGAGCTCCTCTGCCAGCAGGTTGGTCTGGGTGATGTCATAACCGTAAATCTCCATATCGACGGTATTGCCTCCGCCCATGGCGCCCATTCCGCCGCTTTCGGCAAGTACAGAGAAGTTGATCACTTCGGGCATCGGGGCAATGATCTCGCGAATCACTTCAGCGATCTCTTCCGACGATCTTTCTCTGTCTTCCACATCAACGAGGGCGAAGGTGAATGTCATCACGTGCGTCCCGCCCTGTCCGAAGAGGGAGGTGAATCCGCCGCTGTCATCAGTTCCGGTAGACATTGAGATCAGTTTTACCTCCGGGACTGTTCCCTCGACAATTGAATCTATCCTGTCAGCCACTGCCTCCGTTTCGGTCAACCCTGGTCCCGGTCTGAAGCTCCACGGTGGCCGATACTCTCGATTCGTCAGCCTGCCGGCATGAATTCCGTACCGATGAATTTGAACAGATACATTGAACCGGCAAACACTATGATGGCAGCCGCAATAACGAATCTCTTGTGATGAAGCACCCATGCCAGGGTCCTGACATAGAAGTCGTCCATCCACTCAAGGAACTTATGGATTGAGCCGTCCCAGGTCCAGATCGGTGCATCCTTTTTAAGAGGTCTTAACCTCAGAATCATTGCACTGAGTGTCGGTGTGAGGGTGATGGCGGCCAGGGTTGACATGATGATTGTAATAGATACGATCCACCCCAGCTGAGCGAAGAGCACCCCGGTCAGTCCCTGTACAAAAGTCAGCGGAAGGAAGACTGCCACAACTGTCAGTGTGGTGACGATGACTGCCAGCCACACCTCGTTGGTGGCATAAATGGCTGCCTCGCGCGGCCGGCTGCCCCGCTCGATATGCTTGGTTATATTTTCAAGTACCACGATGGCATCGTCCACCACCATACCGATGGCTATTGATAGCGATGAAAGCGAAATAATGTTGATGGAGCTTCCCGTAAGGAAGATGTAAACGAAGGCAACAAGCAGCGAAATGGGTATTGTCAGAATGATGATGAGTGTCGCACGCCATCTGCCAAGGAAGAAGAGCACCACCAGTACCACGAAGAGCGCGGCATACATCAGAGTCTCCGTAAGGTTGTTGATGGAACCCTGAATGAACTCCGAGGTATCCATGATCTTTTCGATCCTGATATCGGAAGGCAGATCTTTCTGCAGCTTCTTAATCTCACTGTCCACCTCGCGGCATATCTGCACACTGTTGGCGCCTGACATTTTCTGTACGAAGAGGGTCATGCCCTGGGTGCCGTTGATCTTTGACACCAGCTTGGTCTCCCTGATGGTGTCATTGACCGTGGCGATATCTCTCAGGTAGATGTTGTTGCCGTTATAGTTGCCAACGATAACATTTGCAATGAGGTCACTTTCGGCAAACTCACCCTGTATCCTGATCGGATAGTCCATCTTCCCCATCTCAAGGTATCCGGCCGGCATGTTCAGGTTCTCTGCCCTGAGCATGTTGCCTATCTGTTCTATTGTCAGGTTGTAGGCT
This sequence comes from uncultured Bacteroidales bacterium, assembly GCA_963732575.1. GTDB lineage: Bacteria > Bacteroidota > Bacteroidia > Bacteroidales > VadinHA17 > SR-FBR-E99. The sequence goes on along the minus strand of CAVTAA010000002.1, from coordinate 887,194 downwards.
TCCATTCTCCTCGGGTCAACCTCCACATAGATCTCCCTTCCCGGCACCCCGGCGAGTCCGACGTTACCGACACCGTCGATACGGTTCAGCGGGTTGACTATCTTCTCATCAAGAATTTTTTCCAGTCCCTTGTAGCTCTCTTCCGCGGTGATGGCGTAAAAGATTATAGGCATCATGCTGGAGTTGAACTTGAAGATTGTCGGATCTTCCGCATCTTCGGGGAGGAAGCTCTCGATGAATGCCAGGGAGCTCCTCACGTCGTTCGATGCCTCATCAAGGTTCGTCTCATATTCAAACTCCATAAAGATGACAGACACGTTATCACTTGATGTGGATGTCATCTCCTTCAGTCCGGAGACCGAGTTCAGGGCGTCCTCAAGGGGACGGGTTATGTTCGTTTCTATATCCGCCGCACTGGCTCCCGGGTAGCTTGTGTAAACCGAGAGGAAGGGCAGCTCGATCTCAGGGTAGAGATCTATTGGCAGCTGCGTCAGGGAATAAAGCCCCATGACCATCGTAATGACGAAGATCAGTATGGTTGTTACGGGCTTTTTTACTGCACTGGCATATATGCTCATCTTCTAAGATTGTCTCTTGTTAGTCATCAATTTGTTATTTCCACCTTCTGTCCGTTATTGAGTCGTGCCTGACCGTCAGTGACAAGGCTGTCGCCCTCCTTAAGGTCCCCGCCGGCGATCTCGAAACGGTCGTCAAATCTCTGTCCGAGTGTGACGGGTTTTCTTACCGCGATGCCATTCTCAACAACAAAGATGTACCTCTCGTTGGTACCCTCCTGCATCAGTACAGCGTTGGCAGGTACAACGAAGGCCTCCTGCTCTCCCATATCAATGTATGACCTGGCAAACATCCCCGGGCGAAGCAGTTCACTGTTGTTGTTTATGCGCACCTCGGCCCGGAATGAACGCGACAGGGGGTCTATTGTCGGATGAACCCTGAAGATGGTTCCCTCGAAACTTTTGTCCGGGTAGACGTCTGCGGCCACCCTTACTTTCATGCCGTTCTTTATAAGGGGAAAATACTGCTCGGAGATGCTGACGGTGATCTTCACCGGGTTGATCTGCATGAGTGTGACCACGGCAGCCTTGCCTGACATCCCCGGAGCGCCCGAGTAAAGCTCTCCGTCTTCAAGGTACCTGCCTGTTATGATCCCTCCGAAAGGTGCCTCGAGAAGGGTATTCTGCTCCATGAAGTCGACATTGGTTCTGGTCACATCAACCTGTGCCTTCGTCTGGTCGTAGGTCTGTTCCTTAATACTTCCAACCTTAAGCAGCGTGTCCATCCTTGCGAGGTCTTTTTCAAGGTTGGTCAGCTGTATTTTGTTGGCATAATACTGGGTACGGTCCATCAGGAAGAGCTTCTGGCCCTTGCTTACCCTGTCACCTACCTCAACATATATTTTATCAACACGTCCGGGTGTCGATGGAGCCATATTGACCTCCTCATAAGCCTGGATAGTTGTTGTATAATCAACCGTGCGGGAGATCTTTGTCTTTGCCACCGGCATAACCCTTACAGGGATGGCTGAGGCTGCAACGGCAGTTGTGTCTGATGCCTTGCTGCCGGCAGTTTTTCCCTTCTGCCCGCAGGCTGTCAGCAGAATGCTGCCGGCAATGATTAATGATAGAATGATGCGATTCATTGTATGCGGATTAGTGTTTAATGTTTCAGTTTAAAAGTTTGTTCATGAGCTTGTCAAATGCCACCCTGGTCTGAAGAAGATTCACAATGGCATTGAGATAGTTGCTCTGGGCCGCCAGGTAGTTATTGTTGGCCTGTGTAAGGTCAAGGCTCGATGCCATTCCCTGATTGTATTTGTTCTGAAGGCTTGTAAGCACCCTGCTGGAGATTTCCACGCTTTCTTTCTGAGTTTTGAACTGCTCGTAGGCATTCAGAAGGTTAAATTTCAGCTGCCTTTCCTGAAGGAGCAGCTGATCAGATACCATCGACTTTGTGTTCTGTGCTTTTTCATAGCCTATCTGAGCTTGCTTGATCTTCGTGTACCGTGACCCTGATGCCAGTATCGGGACCTGAAGCTGCAAGCCCACAGCTGAATAAGGGAAGTACTGCATGCTGAACAGTTCGTCCCCCATTCCGGTCTTACTGTAATAGATGGAACCCATCAGGGATGGAAGTGTAGTCGCTTTTGCTCCTTTAATTGACAATTCTGACATTTTAAGCTGGCTGTCAATAAGTTGGTAGTTAATATTGTTATCCAGGCTGAACTCCTCGGCGACAAGAGCCTCTACATTGATCCCGGCAACAATGCCGTCAAGGCTGTCTGTCAGTGTTATCACCGTTCCCCTTTCAAGGCCAAGCAAGAACCTGAGCATATTATAATTCAGCTCCATAGACCGCTCCATCGACGACCTGTTATTCTTCAGCATGGAGACGTTTGACCTCATCAGGTCTACATCAGTTGCTTCAGCCATTCCAACGCTGTACATGGCTTCGGTCGATACCAGTATGTCATTGAGATTCGCCAGGTTCTGGTCTATTACCTTTATGGTTTCCTGCAGTGTCAGGATCACATGATATGCATTTATGACGCTCTCTGTCGTTTCAATTTCGGTAAGTGTAAGTCCCTGGCTGGCAAGTGTGGTTGCCAGTTTGGCGGTCTGTATACCCACGAACCAGGGGGCATTGAAAACAAGTGCAGAAGCCGATGCGCCAAAAGAGTCATCATAAGTGGTACCGAACTTTAGCGGCGTCGGTACTCCTCCAAAGTCAACTATCCTGGTCATTACGGCCAGGTTATTATTGAGAGAGGCGCTTCCGTCGATGGTTGGCAATCCGGCAGCAATTGCCACCCATTCTTCTTTCTCAGAAATGAGCAGGTCATATTTTGCCGATGCAACGCTCTTGTTCTTGTCAAGCGCATATTCCACAGCCTGGTCTACCGACAGAGACAGGGAGGCAGGCACCTCCTGGGCAAAAACACCCGGGCAAGAGGCAAGAAAGAACGGAATTACAAATGCAATAAATCTTCTTTTCATATATCTCATTTTACTTTTAGCTTTTATTATCCAATCCGGACTCCACCTTTTCAATGAGCTTAATCCCCTCACTGGTTGCAATGCCGCGCACATAGTTTATTACTACGTTTTTTATCAGGTCACGGTGCACAAACTCATCTGCCGGAAAAACCTTGTTGTCTCCGATCACGGTTTTGAGCTCGGTAAAAAACCTGCTCACAATGCCGTCATCAATGTCTTTTCTGAAAAGCCCCTGTTCCTTGCCTTTCAATATTATCTTAAGGGCTCCCTCGTAGTCAGGGTTATCGCACTTTTCTTTGATGCGGATAAGGACCTTGCTGTGATATTTCCGCAGGTCAGAGCCAATCACCGGGTTCATTGAAGCCGCATGATCCCGTCCCAGGTTGATCAGGGTGAAGATTGCTGAAATAATATCCGGAGATGATTCAATGATACTGTCGATCTTCTCTTTTTGTTTTATCAGCATTGAATTTAAAACCGCGAAAAGCATTTCGTCCTTATCACCGAACCGTTCGTAGATAGTCCGTTTGGAAATACCCAGATGGCTGGCTATCATATCCATAGTGACAGCCCTGATGCCGTAGATGCGAAATAATTCTGCCGCACCGTCAATGATCCTGTTATCGTATTCCTGCGCCTGATTCACCCGTGTCTGTTAAAACGGGTACAATAATCAGAAAACTTTGGGAGTTTTGCAAGTTTTATTCGCTAATTATTTATAAAATCTTTCCGGGCGCCGGAAAACGCCGGTGAATAGCGAGTATGAGGCAATAGGCAGTAGGCAAGGAGAACAAACGAACATTTGAACAAACGATTTTTGAAGTCAGAACCGATAACTGAGAACGGATAACCGATAACAGATCAGAGATTTCAGACCCGGAAACTGAAACCCAATACCTTTTCAGCGGTAGAGGTAAAGGGTGCCGCGGTACTCCTTTCCCTGGTATGATTTTTCGTCATAGCCCTCAGCCCGTAATATATAGAAATAGGCTCCGGGTACGGCAAAGCGTTCTGAATTGTTTATCTTACCGTCCCACCCCTCCCAGGTTTGAATATCCTCTCCGTTACCCTCATAATTATATACCCTGTGTCCAGCCTTCGAGAAGATCTGCAGGTTGACGAATTTCAAAGATTTTTTTTCAGGGACATAGAAATCGTTGATGCCATCATCATTGGGTGTGAAAACGTTGGGCAGCTGCAGTAATGAAGGTTCAACTCTTATTTGTACGCTGTCTGCGTCACTGCAGGTCAGTTCGCTCTCAATTGTAAGAACTGCATAATAAGTCCCTGGTATATAATAAGTATGTGTTCCCGGATCAGGAAGGACAGAGAGCGAATCATCCCCGAATTTCCATGTATAACGGAACCCTCTTACCGATTTGTCAGTGAATGTTACTTCAAGTGGCGCCTCACCATCACTGGGTTCAGCCGTGAATTCTGCCTTCACATGAATGGATGTGTAGGGAAATGATGAGGTGCTTGAGCATCCGAAGCTGTCTGTCACCTGTATCATGTACTGAACATCAACCAGCGGCGGTGAAGTTATCAGAGGGTCGATCCTGACATCAGGAAACGGAATTAGCGACTCAGGCGTTGAAGACCATAAGAAAACAATCCCGTTTGGCAGCCTTCTTGAAGCGCCTGTGGAGGGGTCATAATAATTAAAATTATCAGGTGCCGCAGTGCCGTCAAGGGCGACGTAATCGCATGTGAAGTTCAGGAGTGCAGCATTTGCTATGGGCTTATCTATGTTAATCCAGGCATACAGCTCAGTGCTGTAACCTCCCCCGTCCGAAATACTGACACGGTACCCTCCCTCCGTGAGACCGCCGGCAGTGGATGTCGCTCCGGATCTCAGTCTTTACCGGAATTGAGTAGCTCCCGGCCGGACTGGTCGTACCTGGTCCATACAAACGTGAAGGGTGCTGTTCCTCCCGGACTGGTTGCCGTGAGTGATCCTGTTTCAGCGGCATCGGTGGCGCAGAAAATAAAAACAGGATCGTGCCGTGGTGTCACAGGGTAATCTGTCATGCGCATGGTGCGGCTTTCAGGGGCAGTGATCTGCGCCTGCAAAGCAAGCGGTAAAAGCATGATTATGAGGGCCAGGTATCTTGACACACTTACTAAACGGATTAACTACCGGAAATGATATGCAAACCTAATAAAAAAATGCCGTTCTTTGAGACTGGAAAATCTGCTTTCTCTTACATGTTTCGCGACTATCTGAAAGAGCTTAATGAAGCACAGCTTGACGCTGTAACACATACTGAAGGGCCGGCGATGGTCATTGCCGGCGCAGGCTCGGGCAAGACCACGGGTGCTGACTTACCGTGTGGCTCACCTGCTAAGCAAGGGCGCCCCTGCTCACCGCATCCTCGCTCTCACATTCACCAACAAGGCGGCCGGCGAGATGAAAGAGCGCATTAACAGAATCGTAGGGCCTGAAACAGCACGAAACCTGTGGATGGGTACGTTCCATTCCATCTTTGCACGCTTTCTGAGATACGACGGGCACTACCTCGGCTATAAAAGCAATTTCACCATCTATGACCAGGATAATTCCCGCAGCCTGATACGCAGTATCATCAGGGAGATGAACCTTGATGATTCAGTCTACAAGCCAGCAGCGATTGCTGCCAGGATATCACATGCAAAGAACAATCTGATAACGGCTCAGCAATACGGTGAGAACGGACAATTCGCCGAGTCCGATAAGGCATCACGGGTGCCTGAGCTTGGGACCATTTACAGGAATTATGCAGCAAGATGCTTCAAGGCCAACGCAATGGATTTTGATGATCTGCTGATGAACATCAATATTCTCTTCCGCGACTTTCCCGCAGTGCTTGAACAATACCGCAACCGGTTCGACTACGTCCTTGTGGATGAGTACCAGGATACCAACTATTCACAGTACGTGATCGTTCATAAGCTCTCGGAGCTTCACCGCAACCTGTGCGTTGTCGGTGATGATGCTCAGAGTATTTATTCATTCCGCGGTGCACGCATAGAGAACATCCTCAACTTCAGGAATGATTACCCTGACTATCAACTCTTCAAGCTTGAGCAGAACTACCGCTCAACCCGTATGATAGTCAATGCCGCCAACAGCATCATTGAAAAGAATGTTGGTCAGATAAAGAAGACTGTTTACTCAAAGAACGAAGAGGGTGAAAAAATCAGGGTGGTGCAGACAACCATTGACAGTGAGGAGGGCATCGTGACGGCATCTGACATTCTTGACACCCGGATGCGTGAACGTCTTGAGTGGAAGGATTTTGCAATCCTGTACCGTACCAATGCCCAGTCGCGCATCTTCGAAGAGATGCTGCGCAAGCGCAACATACCCTACAAGGTATTCGGTGGACAATCGTTTTATGAACGCAAGGAGATACGTGACCTGATAGCATACCTCAGGCTTGTGGTTAATCCTGATGATGAGGAAGCCCTTAAGCGTGTAATCAACTATCCCAGGAGGGGCATTGGCGATACAACCATTCAGAGACTGGCTGAGCTTGCCAGAAACCTGGATGTAAGTATATGGTCAATCATTTCGTCCGCAGAGCTGAGTACAACCTGGCTCACTCCTGCCCTGCGGTCGAAGCTTGCCGTCTTCACGTCACTCATGCTGCCTGTCATGGCCACGGCAGAGACAGCCACGGCATATGAGGTGACTGACCGGATTGCTGCTGCCAGCGGTATCATTACTGAACTAAGACAGGGACAGGTGCCTGAGGAGATAGACAGGCTTGAGAATATACAGGAGCTCCTCAACGGCATCAGGGAGTTCACTGATGCTGCGGTAAACAACGGTGAACCGGCTGACATTGCCACCTGGCTGCAGACAGTGTCACTGCTGACGGATCAGGATATGGAGAAGCCGGAAGACAAGGACAAGGTGGCGATGATGACAATCCATTCTGCCAAAGGCCTCGAGTTCAAATATGTATATATTGTTGGTCTGGAGGAGAACCTGTTCCCTTCAAATATGAACCTTTATAACCCGCGCGAGCTGGAGGAGGAACGTCGGCTCTTCTATGTTGCGCTTACCAGGGCGTGCAGGCGTGTCACCCTGAGCTATGCGCTCAACAGGTACAAATGGGGATCACTGGAGAGCAGCTCTCCCAGCCGTTTCATTGGTGAGATAGAAAACGAATACCTCTGCTATCCCCAGAGCGGCGGCAGGCAGTTCAGAAATACGGGACGCTTTGATCGGTCATACCATGGGAGAGAAAAAGGAGACATTCACCTCCACCCCCGCAGAAAAAAAGCTTACACATTTAAGGAGTGCAGAAAATAATGCCGGACCTGCAGTCTCTCCTGCCATGACACCACTGTCACCGGGTGACCGGGTGTCACATGAACGGTTCGGACAGGGCGAGGTCAGATCGGTTGAGGGTGCGTTTCCCAATACAACTGCCGTAATAGAATTTGATGGCGCCGGAACGAAGAAGCTGCTGCTGAGGTTTGCACGGCTTACGAAGCTGTAGAGCATGGAGCAAGGGGCAAGGAGCAAGAAGCAAAGAGCAAGATGGCGATCTGCTGGTTGGCGGAGAGGAAGTCTTGTGCAGCGGGAGAGAATATGGGTATAAAAAAAGTACAGGGCGAAGTGCCCTGTATCCATGTTCAAGTATTTGGGTGAAGCTTAAAACTATGCTTCTGTGACAGGTGCTTCCGTGACCGGAGCTTCCTCAGCCTGATACAATCCTTTTTCAATCAGCACCGACTGATAAAGTGTGGCGTATGAACTCTTGACCCACATATCCGCGACAAGCACTCCGATGAAGAAGCAGATGAACCCGGCTATGTAAATGAAGAAGCTGATGAAGCCCATGAAGAAGATAGTCCAGCCGTGACCTCGTGTCAGCCTCCAGCTCTCTTCAGCTGCCTTTATCGGATCAAGACCCTTGTCCATGACCAGGTAAGGCGTGAATGCAAGTCGGCACGCGATGATAATACCAGGGATAAAGAGACAGACTATACCAATGCCGACGAGGGCAGTGACAAGAAGATTGGCAAGCACTATATTCAAATAGTTCTTGCGGAACCCGTTTATCAGCATGTCAAAGTCAGGCGAAAGCTGGCGGACCGACTGAACGAACATCATCTTGCCTCCGTATTTGAATACCGGCACAAGCAGGAAATAATAAAGCAATCCGATCATTCCAAGGAAGGCGGCAGCAAGGCCGAGTGCCCCGAACTTAAAGAAATCGTCCATGCTGTAGGGGATGCTGTCAAAATCGAAATTGTCAACCTTGAAGTTACTGTTTCCGAATACTCCCATCGGACCTGTGATGATAGCTGAGAATTATTACAACCAGCAATAATCTCAGGAAATTGTCAGACATGACCTTCCATCCGGTGTTGTAGGAGGTGTTGAAGGAAGGAATAAGGCGGTAAGTTCTTTTTGTTTCCATTTTATTTGCTTTTTACTGTTATTGAAAAAATCGTTTGTTGAAGCAAATCTATATCTGTATCGTGAGATGGATTTCATACCTTAGTAGTGATTTTATAAAATCCTACTTTGGTAGTATATCTACTACTTTGGTAGTGACTGTTTATCAAAATATTACAACATTTCCAATATGGAACTGATCAGTCTGGTCGTATTTATTTTCTGTGCCGGGATAGCCGCCGGGACAATTCTTCTGACGTCAAGGCTGATGAAAGAGAACCCTGTTCCATACGCCAGACCCCTCTTTTACCATATTATTTTCATGTTCGCGTTTGGCTTCTACGGTATCTGGGGACAGTTTATCATAGTTACCGTTGCAGGCAGCCGGCTCACTCCCGACATGCTGTCAACGGTATCAGTCATTTCGCTCCTGCTTGGTCTGCCATTCCTGATCCTCGGGTTGGATGATGCTCCTGCGGTTCGGGGCAGAGTGTGCAGGCCTGCGTCTCAAAGGATATTTATCCGCCCTCTTCATCGTTGTCAATCTTGTAATAATCACAGTCATCGGGTATACATCAGGCGAAACTGTCTTCAGCGAAGCATTGCCCCTGTTCAAGTATTACTACAGTGGTGCAGCTCTGTTCTTTGCACTTGTAACAGGTTTTTTACTGATGAAGGGGAACCTCTTCCTCCCCGGGTCTGGCAGACCGCAGGATTCTTGCAGCTATAGTCATCGGCAGGGGCTCTCTCGCAGTCAGCTGTCCTGCTGCTTCTGCCGCATTCGGTCTGGATGGCGCTTATATTTGCGTTCCTGCTTTTTGCTGCAACCGCCCTACTGCCTGTATATCTTGTATATAAGGCTGACCTGCAGGCATATCCGCTTCCTGAGGAACTGAAAGCTGCCCACGGGGAATCGGGGATTTCTACATCAAGCATGAAATCTCGCCGAGAGAGGCTGACATCATCAGGGAGATATGTAACGGACTGAGTAACCAGGAGATAGCCGATAAGCTTGTTCATCAGCCTTCAGACAGTAAAAGATCACACCTCACGCATCTATTCAAAGACCAATGTCAGGAACAGGATGCAGCTGATGACACTCGTACAGACCATCAGCAACGGATTATCAGGTTAAATTCTTCCGGATTAGTAAACCCCAGAAGATCCTCCGCGGTTTTTTCCGGGAGCAAAGATACGGTATGCCGACGGGCCAAACCTTTAAAAGATACCTGTCCTGCTTGTCCCTGATCACCACAGCCAGCTCATCCATCACGGCACTGTTATCGGGATTGTCCGTACTTGTAGCCAATCAGATCCGTAATCTGTGCCAGGTCATTGTACTTTCCGAGATTTTGCGTCAGGTAATCAAGCTTTTTCTCAAGCGACTTTATTGCAGGCTGGTTTAATGGGACGAAAATAGTAAAGCTGGTACAGGAAGGTCTTTGGATTTCTTCCTGAACTCATGCAGCAGACGTTGCCGGGGATCGTTCCTGCAGTCAAGATAGGCCTGTGCCGCAATCAGGTAGTTTCGCTCAAGCTCTTCAAGAAGCAAGTGTATATCAGGTTCCTTCAGTGTCAGAAACCGTACCCTGTACTGAGCTTTATTCAGCTGTGTCCTGATCTCTTTAACCGATTTACTCTGTTCCCCTGCATTCGGTCCAGGTAGAGTAAGGTTTCCGGAGCAGGTTCTGTATCTTTTCATTATCCCACAGTTTAAGGAACAGCTTCGGATTTTCCTTTTTAAGCGCCTTTGCTGTTTTGTAAAGTACTGACATTTCACGCCATGAACACAGTATACGGCCAACCTCCCTTCCGGCAAGATATTCTCTCCGGTTGAATGCTTCCTCCTCCAGCAGTGGTCTCACAAGTTTTATTGTAGCACGCTGTCTCTTCATCATCACCCTGATATCATGGATGGCGTCATCGTCAGGGACAGGCAGCTGTGCGAGCAGCACCAGCGAGTCTCTGATGTATCCTGTCAAGGGCAGGCTTGATCTCCCTGAGCTGTTTTGTTTCTTTTTCCGTCATTGAAAGAGAATATAAGCGGCTGATAAAGTTACACAATTGTGGCAATTCACCCGTGCTGATTCTGAAAACTGTATTAATTACCTGCTTTAAGTAATTCGGCAACAATGGTTTGATGTTTTATTGCGATTTTTAATACTTTTGATGATAACTAAACAGCGACAATTATTTTACAGTAACATGAGCAAGAACAAAGGACCCAAGACAATTGGTATTTTAACTGCCGGAGGCGACTGCCCCGGGATTAATGCCGCAATCAGGGGTGTAGGCAAGACCGCCATTGTCAAATACGGCATGAAAGTCATCGGTATCAGTGACGGGTTTACGGGCCTGATAACCAAAGACTACGTCGAGCTGACGGAGAGTCACCTGTCAGGAATACTGACTCTTGGCGGGACGATCCTGGGAACCTCCCGCGAAAAACCTTTCAAGGCTGATGGTAAAAAGAAGAATGAAAATGCAAAGCCACTGCTTATAAAGGAACATTATGAACAGCTGGGTCTCGACTGCCTTGTATGCATCGGCGGCAACGGAACAATGAAGAATGCTTTCATGCTCTCGGAGAATGGTCTGAACGTTGTCGGCATACCAAAGACCATTGACAATGATGTCTGGGGAACAGATATGACATTCGGATTTGATTCCGCAGTCAATATAGCAACCGAGGCTGTCGACAGGCTTCATTCGACCGCCAACTCGCACAAGAGAATAATGGTGATCGAGGTCATGGGACACAATGCAGGCTGGCTTGCTCTTTATTCCGGAATGGCAGGAGGTGGCGATGTCATTCTTATTCCTGAGATACCTCATGATGAGGATGTTATAATGAAGTATCTGAAAAAGAGGGCTGATAACAACAAACCCTACTCAATCGTTGTTGTAGCAGAAGGGGTAAGCATTCCCGCAGGTGAGGTCTCGGCAGGGAGATACCTTGCCAAACGAAGTAAAGAGGTCACAGACCTTGAGACGAGAGAAACAGTGCTTGGATACGTACAGCGAGGCGGATCACCCTCACCCATGGACAGAGTACTGGCATCACGGTTCGGTGCTGCAGCAGCGAACCTGATCGCAGGTAACAACTTCGGGAAAATGGTTGCCCACAGAAACGGTCAGATAACCTCTGTTAAACTATCTGATGTTGCCGGCAGAACCAAACTGGTTGAAACTGACGACCCCATGGTCAAACAGGCAAGGGAAATGGGAACATGCTTCGGAGTATGTTAAAATTAGCAATAAGAGGATGAAAACAGTCCGGGACAAAAACGGGAAAAATGAAGAAGCTGATCTTCATAAGGCATGGCAAAGCAGAAGACCAGGTGGCTGATATATCTGATTTTGAAAGATCGCTCACGCTGAAGAGGCAAGAACCAGTCAAGGCTCATGGCACAGCTGCTCAAGTCACATGAGAAAGAGCCTCGGGCAGGTGATTACCAGTCCTGCTTTCAGGGCGATAGAGACCGCCATGATCTTCGCCAAGGAATTTGGTTTAAGTCCTGATACAATGAAGATCTCCTCCGACCTGTACTTCGATCTTGAACCCAGTGCATATATTCCCGTTCCTCAGCTCGCGGAGCGAAGCTACGGATACCATCACTCTCTTCGGTCATAATTTTCTGATTTCGGAAATGGCTGCCTTCTTCGCTGCGGATGAGACTGAAGTATTGCCAAAATCAGGTGTTCTATGCCTTACCTTTAATGCAGAGACCTGGTCATCACTCACCCGGGCGAGCGGGGAGACCGCATATTATCTTACACCAAAATCACTTTGATGAAGAAGGCATATATCCCCAAAGAGGTCAGCTGGCTCTCTTTCAACGAGAGGGTTCTGCAGGAAGCCGAAAACAAGGAAGTGCCGCTGATGGAGAGATTTAACTTCCTCGGTATATATTCCAATAACCTCGATGAATATTTCAGGGTAAGGGTTGCCACACTCAAGAGATTATCATTATTTGTCAATAAGTCAACGAATATTCTGGGCTACAATCCCAAAGAGACACTCAAGAGTGTGCAGAAGATAGTGCTTGCCCAGAATGAAAGGTTTGAAAAGATCTACCTGGACCTGCTTAAAGAACTGAAAAAACTGAATATCCATTTCATCAACGAGCAGCAGCTTGATCCGGGACAGGCTGAATTTGTACGCAATTACTTTCACAAAGAGGTCAGGCACAGGCTGATGCCATTGATGTTGATCAAGGATGCCAAACTCCCGAACCTCACTGATGATGCAATTTATTTTGCCATCCTTCTAAAGAACTCCGCAACAGATAAAAAATGGTATTCACTCCTTGAGATACCAACGGGTATCCTTCCAAGGTTTATCATGCTTCCTGAAACTGACAGCGGGAAATACATCATCTTCCTTGATGATGTCATAAGGTTCGGTATGAAGGAGCTCTTTTTCATCTTCCAGTTCGATGATCTGCAGGCCTACACAATTAAGCTGACAAAAGACGCCGAGCTTGATATCGCTGATGATATCTCCGAAAGCTACATAGACAAGCTCTCAAAAAGCCTCCAGCAGCGTAAGAAGGGAAATCCTGTGCGGTTCGTGTATGACAGGAATATTCCGGAGGGTTTCCTGAAGATCCTTACAAAGAAACTTGACCTCGGTGCCGCTGATGTCATGATACCCGGAGAGAGGTATCACAATTTCAAGGACTTTATGCACTTCATCCGTCTCGATGAAGATTTGTATTACAAAAAGCTGCCTCCGATCTATCATCGTGACATTCACCCTGGCAGGAGCATCCTTTCAGTCGTTAAGAAGAAAGATATCCTGTTTTATTTTCCGTATAACCCGTTTGATCATTTCATAGACCTGCTGAGGGAAGCCTCCATTGACCCCAATGTAACATCAATTCATATAACCCTTTACAGGCTTGCAAGAAACTCCAGTGTGATCAATGCACTGATGAACGCTGCCCGCAACGGCAAGGATGTCACCACGGTTGTTGAGCTGCAGGCCCGCTTTGACGAAGAAGCCAATATCCTGTGGGGCAACAAGCTCCTGGATGAGGGTGTGAAGGTTATCTACGGTGTGCCGGGACTGAAGGTGCATTCAAAACTGTGTCTTATTACACGCGTCAAAAACGATGTTATACAGAGATTTGCGGCGGTGGGCACCGGCAACTTCAACGAGGATACTGCAAGGGTATATACAGACCATCTGCTTCTTACCTCTGATAAAAAAATCACCAATGAGGTTCTGAAGGCTTTTAACTTCTTCATCGCCAACTACCGTAAAGACAAGTTCTACCACCTGCTGGTGTCGCCGTTTGGTCTCCGCAATAAACTGCTTATGCTCATCGAAAACGAGACAAAGAATGCAAAAGCGGGGAAAGAGGCTTATATCTCTGTCAAGATAAATAATCTTACTGATGAGGAGATTATCGGCAGGCTCTATAAAGCAGGTAAGGCAGGTGTTAAGATCAGGCTTATTGTGAGGGGAATGCTGTCACTCATCCCGGAAATGAAAGATTTCAGCGCGAATATTAAAGCCATCTGCATCTTGGACAGGTTCCTTGAGCATTCAAGGTTCATGATCTTCTGCAACGGCGGGGATGAACTTGTATATATCACTTCAGCCGATATCATGCCGAGAAACCTTGACCGCAGGATAGAGGTGACATGCCCTGTCTTCGATCCGGTCATTAAGAAGGAGATCACTGATGTATTTGAGATTCAATGGAATGATAACGTCAAGGCGAGGATCTTCGACGAAACACAGTCAAATAAACATGTAAAATCGTCAAAGAAGCCCCTTCGTTCCCAGACAGAGGTTCACAGTTATCTTACCGGAGTCAACGAAAAACACAAAGAGGTTACTCCTTCATGAACGTCGGTGCCGTGCGATACTTCGTGCCTGCCTCATAGGCATATGCTATCTCCAGCAGCAGCGGTTCGCTCCATGCTTTCCCGAAGAAGGAGATGCCCACCGGTAATCCGTCTACATACCCCATTGGCACGGTGATATTTGGATAACCTGAAATGGCTGCCGGTGACGAGCTGCTGACAGTGTATGAATCGCCGTTGATAAGGTCGGTCTTCCATGCGGGTGATCCGGTGGGTGCTATAAAGGCGTCAAGCCTGTTTTCGGCCATGACCTTGTCAATACCCTCTTCTCTCACAAGACGGTTCATCCTTGCGAGAATGTCAAGGAATTCTTTCGATTCAACGCTGCCCTTTTTCTGTGCTTCGAGAAGCAGTTCCTGGTCATAGTATCTGAGCTCAACTGTATCATTTTTGTTGAACTCTATCAGCTCCTCAACATTTTTTACCGGGGCAGCATCACCCAGCGTAGCAAAGTACTTGTTCAGTCCGTCCTTGAACTCATAGAGCATCACCTCGAAAGAGAGTGAGCCCACCTCCCTGCTGTAAATCTCTTCCAGTTCAATAACTTCGGCACCGCGGCTCCTTATATAGTCGACAGCCTTCTTCATCAGTGTGTCTACCTTGTAGTGCTGGCCTCTGCCTGAGGTATACCATCCTATTCGTTTCCCCTGCAGTCCGTCTTCCTTAAGGAAAGGTGTATAATCATCAAGCATCTGCCCCTCTGAGGCGGCCGTTTTGCTGTCGGCAGGATCAATACCTGTCATTGTTCCAAGCATAATGGCTGCGTCACGCACGGTGCGCGCCATGGGTCCGGGGGTGTCCTGGGTGAATGAGATGGGCACGATGCCACTGCGGCTGAGGAGACCCACGGTGGGTTTTATCCCCACAATGCCGTTGGCTGTTGCGGGGCACACTATGGAGCCATTGGTCTCAGTGCCCAGAGCTGTCATGCACAGGTTGGCTGATACGGCCACGGCAGAGCCTGAGCTTGATCCGCAGGGGTTACGGTCAAGGATATAGGGGTTTTTTGTCTGGCCGCCGACGCCACTCCATCCGCTTGACGACAGGTTACCGCGGAAGTTAGCCCACTCGCTGAGGTTGGCCTTGCCAATAATGACAGCTCCGGCCTCTCTCAGCTTCTGTGCCACGAAGCTGTCTTTCGGCGGATGCGATCCGCGCAGCGCCCTTGATCCTGCTGTCGTCTCCATGCCGTCATGGGTGTCAATATTGTCTTTCAGCAGGACAGGCACACCGTGCATCGGACCGCGTGACCTGCCCTCCTTCAACTCCCTGTCAAGCTCAGCGGCAATTGTCAGGGCATCAGGATTGACCTGTATTACAGCGTTGAGCATCGGCCCGCTGTCATCGACTGCTGCTATGCGGTCAAGATAAGCCTGCACCACCTGGGTCACAGTGAAATCACCATTGTCATAACCCTGCTGAAGCTGGGCTATGGTGTACTCTGCAAACCGGAATTGCGCTGCTCCGATGGTGGGTTTGTTTTTTCCATTATTACAGGAAACGGCTGTCATAAGGAACATTAAAATTAAAAGCTTGAGGAGGAGTGAGTTTTTCATAAGTCAGTCAGATTATTTGAACAAACGAACATTCGAACAAACGAACAATCGAAGTTAGAATTATTTTTCTTTTGTGGCAGTGAGAATACTTTTCACAAAAATAGAGATCAGTTCATTGGTTTCAATAATAAGCTCATCTACAATAACTTCATCTTTAATTATCAAGGATCTCTTTATTATCTTAAGACAAATAAAAGACTCACGAAGTTCTTTGAGACAAATTTTCATCTTATGCAGGAAGTCATTCTTCGATTTAGCAGATTTTGCTTCACCGTAATTTAGTGCCGGGGATGTTCCTGATCTTAAAAGCTGTCCGCCAAGATGCTGGCCAACATAATTTTTTGGCAGCTTACTCACAAGCTTTAGGATAACCACGGCATAGTCAATAAGCCGCTCTTCAAGATCAAACTTCTTTTCTTTCATTGCACGAGGATTTTAATTTGAAAACTATTTACAATTTAAATAAAACCCCGGTTCTTACTTCAAATTTCGTTTGTTCAAATGTTCGTTTGTTCACCCTTAGGGTGCTTCATAAATACGATGATCTTTCCTGTGTCAAATTTCAGTGTAAAACACTCCCCCTCTGCCTCATTCAGTGTGCCACGCCACCAGCTTGTGAGCTTAAGGTTTTGGAGTGGGTACTTCAGTCCGGTGGAGGTTACCTTCAACGACGGATCAATGCTGAAGAGCGACACCTGCTGGCCGGGGTGTGAGGCGATGGTCACGCTGCCGTCATATACCCTGAAGCTGCCGGTGTCAGTGAGCATGATCGCATCAATATCATTTTTGTAATCAGCCAGAAGGGAAATATTACCCAGTGTATGATCTTCGCGAATGCCTGTGGCGCCAAGAATGGCAACTTCCCTGATACCCTGAGTGACGCACCACTTGACCGCCTTGGTCAGGTCATTGGTCTCCTGATCGGAGTCCTGCACAAGGATGCTCCTGTACCTTTCCCTGAGCTCCGGGGAGACTGAGTCGAGGTCTCCGATGATGATGCCCGGTTCGAGGCCGTTGGCTACCAGTTTTTCTGCTGCGCCGTCACAGCAGACAATCAGGCCGGCCTCACGCAGCCGGGATACGGGGACCGGGTGGGTTGGGAAGGTGCCGTTGGCAAGGATTACCGTCTTCATATTTTTGGTCTAATGTCTGAAAGTCTAAAGTCTGAAAGTCAGCGTCAAAATAATTTGCGATTTACAATTTGCGATTTGCGATTTTGCTGATTATCAAATTCTTAATTACTTAATTCTTAAGTTCTTAATTCTCAATTGCTCCCTGCCCCATGCTCTCAGTCCAATAACTGCCATCACGGAATAAACGCCAAACAGCACTGCCGTGGGGTACATTCCCATTGCAAGATAGACAATGAGGGCAATGGTGTTAGCCACTATCCAGACGTACCACTGCTCCAGATATTTCCGTGTCAGCATCCATGTGGCCACCACCGAAAGGGAAGTGATCAGTCCGTCCCACAGCGGCACCGGAGAATCAGTCCACCGGTCAAGCGAAAACCACAGGAAAACCCATAACCCCAGAGCGATTACCAGACACATCAAAGCTGTTTTCCTGTCGATCTTTTTAATATCAGCCATCCGTTTCGTACTGCTGTCTCCGAACCCTCTTCTCCATGCCCTCCCGCTTCGCGGGATTGCCTCACCTTCGTTCGTCAACATGCTCCTTTCTCCTTGCCATTTATACCATCCGTAAATACTGATCACCACATAGTACCCCTGCAGAACCATTCCTGCATAAAAGCCGTTTCTTCCAAAAATGTATATATAGACTGCCGAGGTAAGAATACCCAGCGGCCATAAAAGAATGTTGCGTCTGATCTCGAGAATGACATACGCAATTCCCGTGGCAGCACCAAAGACCTCAACGATATTCTCTGTCAGCCATGTGATCATAAGCATCAGAAAGATAATGAAATACCTGCAGAATAATGAATGCCTGCCTGCGGAAAGAAGTATGCCCAGGTCTTTTCTGCACCGTCTTCGGTCCACATCCCGCCGTAGGCATTGTTTTCATATTCCGCATTCAGCAGGTTGTTTACAATAAAACGAACCATAAGCTCACCCGATCCTTTTAAATGAATTTTATATCCTGCTGACAAGCCGGTGACAAAATAGGGGTCGATGACCCTGTTCTCACTCATTGTATTGTCAAAGTACTGTTTGCCCACATACTTTCCGGTCAGGTTCAGGGAAAGGTTTTTCACCGGATTGATTTCCAGCTCTGCCGATCCCGTTATGCGAGGTGAATAGGCTATATCAACCGTGCCAAGGCTGCTCGATGTATATTCTTCGCTCCAGTCGGAGGTATTATAGTTGAAGTAATTATTGGTGAAGTCAGTGATCATGCTCCGGCTGAGTGTCAGGTTCATCTTCAGAGCTGCCAGTGGTGATGGCCTGTAGCTGCCCGAAAATTCAATCCCTGTCCGGTAACTTTCAGGCACATTTGTCATGATGGGGTACCCCGTACTGCTTATTCTGCCCGTCGGGATGAGCTGATCACGATACAGCATACAGTAAAGATTGAGACCCATCGCCAGGGATGTGTTCCGATATGTGTAACCGCCCTCAAAATCAGTCAGGCGCTCCTGCCCTGGTGTGGCATCCGTGTCGCCGGCAGCTTCCTTGAAGTCAGTCCGTGAAGGCTCGCGATGGGCAACTGATACCGATACAAAAGCCTCGCTTCCACTGCCGTTGCTCCAGAATAAGCCCGTCTTGGGATTAAAGAACCGGAACAGATGATCAGCAGTGAGATCTTTCATGTCGCTGTCAGGTCCGTCAAAATGATAGCTTATGTACCTGTACTGGAGGTCAAGGAAAGCGCTGAGGCTGCCTGTGACATTGGCGCTGACCTTCCCGTAGATGTTGAACTCATCCTTCAGGCCGTTATTCCGGTACCATTCATAATCAGGGGTAATATTTCCCGGATGTTCCAGCCATATTAACCTTCCGAAATGATCGCCGTCATACCTGTTCAGTGCACCGCCCAGGGTCCAGTCTGCTGTTCTGCCCGCCTTAACCAGTGACCAAACGGCACCGTAGAAATAGTTTTCAAGCCATTTGCGTTGCACGAGATCAGTTTCAACCACCTCCAGTCCGTCATCTGTTAATCCGTAAAGCCCATATTCCTCCGGGTCGCGATCACTCTCCTGTTCCTCATAGTAGCCCGATCCCACGGTCAGGTGTATGCCGGTATTCAGGCTCACCTGTCCGCCAAAGAGATGGGTATAGAAAAGATTATAGTGGTTCTGGGTATAATTGTCAGTCTCATCTTCATAATATCGCAGGTCACCGTTGCTGTCGGTATATTCACCTGCAGGATTATAGCGTCTGTTATCCGGAAGCATTTCTGCCGGCACGCCCCACCAGCTTATCCCTGTCCTTTCACTGCCGGTCAGGATGTTAAACCTCAGTCTGTTCAAAGGAGCAGACCAGATGCCTGTTACCATTGCGGAACGGATATCTGATTCACTGTGATCAACATATCCGTCGCTGCCGATCAGAGATGCCCTGACCATCATATTGAACCTTTCGCCCAGGAGACCAGTCCATGCTTTGGCTGAAGCCCTGACGGTGTTAAATGAGCCGTAAGACAATGCTGTCTCTGCCCCCGGGTTCTCCGGCGGTGTCAGGGAACTGATATTCACCGATGCTCCGAAGGCTCCTGCCCCGTTAGTTGATGTACCCGCTCCGCGTTGAATCTGAACGCTGCCTGTCGATGACGCCAGGTCAGGCAGGTCGACCCAGAATACCTGCTGTGATTTCGGCATCGTTGAGAGGTATGCCATCGAGCGTAATATTTATTCTGCTGGCATCAGTACCTCGTATACGCATTGATGTATATCCGATGCCGTTGCCTGCATCAGATGTCTCCACCACTGAAGGGGTAAGAGAGAGAAGGTATGGCATATCCCTTGTCATATCTCCTTCTCTCATTTCCGATGCCATAATGGTGCTGTAGGCCATCGGTGTACGGCTGCCTGCACGGCTGCCTCTTACAATCACATCGTCGGTCACAAAAAGAGCTTCCTTCAACGAAGCGTCAACGATGGTTTGACCGCTCACAGCAACTACCGTGTCATGGGGCTCGTAACCTGTGAAACTGATGCGAAGGGCATACCTGCCGTGATTCATTCCCCGAAGGGAATACCGACCGTCGTTGCCGGTTGCCACACCGGCTTTCAGGCTGTCAATAACGACTGATGCACCTGCGAGAGGCAGTCCGGCGCTGTCAGTGACCGTGCCGGTGATGATGCCACGGTTATTCTGCCCCGGAACAGAGGAACAGAAAAACAACATGAAAAATAATAATAATGAAAACCTCCTCACCATATCACTTAAAATAACTAACTGTCAGAAGTAAGGGTGCGTCAACAGGCCGGAAATGATTACTCTTGTTCCCTACGCCGGCATTATCCGGATCAGGTTGTAAGGGTATGATCTCAGCCTGTGTATTAAGGCACCCCGTAATTCGACAGTGCAAATATACAACAGATACATTAAAATCAGCGAAAAGTTCAAGTCAATCTTCCTGATCACTTATTCGTATATTTGCGGTGAAAGCAGATTTATGATCATGGATGAAATCTTAAAAAAACTCAGGTATGGTGATCAAGATCGCATAGCGGTACTTAATGCGCCAAAGGATATCATTAAGAAGCTGGATAAGACATTACCCGGGGTACAGATAGATACAGAGATCAATGCCCGTTACCTGTATGACTTCATGATAATCTTTACGCCTGATTCGAATGAAGTAAAAAGGCTTGGGCCGACCTGCATCCATAATCTCAGTGATGACGGCAAGCTCTGGATGGTTTATCCCAAGGGAACATCCCGGAAATATTCTTCAGACATTAACCGTGACCACGGATGGGATCCGATTATAGAGACTGGTTTCAGGGCAGTCACCCAGGTGTCTGTCGACGATGACTGGTCTGCACTGCGTTTCAGGAACGTCAGGTATGTGAATTCGGCAAAAGGAAGCAAGAGATGATAAGACTGGTATTAATATCATTCTTCCTTCTTTTACTCCACTCATGTGCCAAAAATGATTACGACAAGCTCTATTCAGGGGAGGTTGAATTTCCTGCCAATCCCCCCCACGGCGTCAAGGAGGCTATGGCCGCACGCGTCATACCCCATCCGCGTCAGCTTGACTGGCAGCAGCTTGAGATGACAGCATTCATCCACTTTAATATAAACACCTTCACGGATATGGAATGGGGTCACGGTGATGAATCTCCGGAGCTGTTCAATCCTGACTCTCTTGACGCGGAGCAGTGGGTCAGGGTTCTCAGTGATGCCGGGATGAAGATGGTCATCATCACGGCAAAACATCACGACGGTTTCTGTCTCTGGCCAACAAAAACGACCAGCCACTCCGTAGCCTCAAGTCCATGGAAGGGTGGCGGGGGCGATGTGATCAGAGAGCTGCGTGATGCATGTGAAAAATACGATATGAAGTTCGGGGTCTATCTCTCTCCGTGGGACCGTAATGCAGAGTGTTACGGTGATTCACCCGAATATAATAAATTTTACATGGAACAGCTAACCGAACTGCTTACTTGGTACGGCAAGGTTGATGAGGTATGGTTTGACGGTGCCAACGGGGAGGGTCCCGGAGGCAGGAGACAGGATTATGACTGGCAGGCTTACTACGATCTTATCAGGAAACTCCAGCCTGATGCCGTCATTGCCATCATGGGCGAAGATGTGAGATGGGTAGGCACGGAGAGTGGCTACGGGCGTGAGACCGAGTGGAGCGTGACAGCGCTGGCTCCGGGCGGCACTCTGGAGAGCCATGCAATAAATGAAGCCCTTGGACTGAGTCCCACCTCCATGGACCTCGGCTCCAGCGCCCTGCTTCAGAAAACAGGGAAGGTCTACTGGTACCCTGCCGAGGTCGATGTCTCAATACGTCCGGGTTGGTTCTGGCATGCTGCTGAGGACAGCCTCGTAAAAGACCCTGACGAGCTGTTCAATATCTATTTCAGTTCCGTAGGCCGTAACGCTGTGCTGCTTCTTAATGTTCCGCCCGACACCCGGGGCCTTATTACAGACCATGACATAAAGAGCCTCATGGGGCTCAAAGCACGGCTGAATGATCTCTATGACACTGACCTGCTCAACGGTGCCCGTCCCTACGGGAGAGGAGCCTCCAGGGCAATGGACGGCGACAACAGCACATCATGGAGCCCCCGCCGGAAGATGGTCGCTACATTCATTCCTGCCATAGCAGCCACATTCAATGTGGCAATGCTGCAGGAGGATATCAGCATGGGTCAGAGAGTCGAGAGGTTTGTGATTGAAGCACGGACAGACAACCAATGGAAAACAGTGGCCACAGGTTCCACGATCGGATATAAGCGGCTGCTCCGTTTCCCCGATGTGACAGCTGATGAGATAAGGCTTACGATTACGTCCTCACGTGCAAGACCTAATATCAGCACCTTCGCTCTGTACAACACCGACTGACCTTACTTCTTCATATGGCTCATCAGCCACCAGCGCTGACGCTCCTCTTCTGATCTGTGAAAGATCTCTTTATTGACATATTTTATTGCTTCCACGGTGTACAGTGCACGAGGATTGTAGATATTGATAAGATCAAGCACTTCTTTGATCATGCTTCTGCGTGCAATGATATAAATGACAGCGACGTCACCCTCTATCCCCTGCGCCTTGACGGATGTGAAGCCATAGCCCCTGTCGCTTAGTTCTGCGATCAGGTTGGTCGCATCTTTGCGGGTTATAACCCTTATCATCTCATGGCCTATCGCGAGCCTCTCCTCAAGCAGCATCCCGACAAAATTACCCGATGCAAAC
The DNA here is from genome assembly GCA_963732575.1 of uncultured Bacteroidales bacterium. Taxonomy (GTDB): domain Bacteria; phylum Bacteroidota; class Bacteroidia; order Bacteroidales; family VadinHA17; genus SR-FBR-E99. The sequence continues at coordinate 864,513 of CAVTAA010000002.1, read as the reverse complement.
CCGGCCGCATATGCAACATAGCAAACCCAATTATCAAGGTCCTGCATGATACGGCTTATTGCCATAAGCCAGATAAGGACTTCAAAAAAACCAACCAGCGGGGCAACTCTTTTCATGCCCTTGGTGACAAAAATGATCCTCAGGGTGCCGAGGGAGACGTCCATGATGCGCGCAACAAAGATGAAAAGCGGCAGCAGAAGGTAGGTAACCAATTCTGAATTAATGAATTCCATGATAAAGTCAGCTATTTTCGCAGTTCACAAGTTATGATTATTTTTGAGACAGATACTCCTGTAACAACTGCTTATGAGATTTTTAAGGTTTAGCTTCTTTTTAATTTCACTTCTGCTGCCGCGTCTGTCTGCCGGGCAGGAGGCTGACAGCATACCCACTAATCCATCTCCCGGGCAGGAGGCTGACAGCATATCCGCTATTCTTTCTCCCGGACAGGAGGCTGACAGCGTGCTCATGGTCATGTTTACGGGAGACATCATGGGTCATGACGGACAGATTACATCGGCCTATGATGATTCCACCGGGACTTATTCATACGACAGTGTTTTTAAATACATCTCCCCGCTTTTAAGCGCAGCTGATATTACCATCGGCAACCTCGAAGTAACCCTGGGTGGAAAACCGTACAAGGGATATCCTGCCTTCAGCTCTCCCGATGCGCTGGCACAGGCATGCAGGGATGCCGGATTTGACATACTGACCACAGCAAACAATCACGCTGCAGACCGCGGACCAAAGGGAATAGCCCGTACCATCAGGGTGCTTGACAGTCTCAATATTAAGCATACAGGCACATGGATAAACAGCCAGGCAAGAGACACCCTCTCACCTCTGATGATAACAGAGAACGGCATCAGCCTGGCCCTGCTCAGTTATACTTACGGTACCAACGGAATAGTGGTGCCGCCTCCGTCAGTAGTATCTTATATAGACACAATACGTATAGGTAAGGATATAAAAGCATCTGCTGAAAAGGGAGCCGACCTTGTCATTGTGAGCGTTCACTGGGGAACGGAATATGACACACTGCCTTCTGCTGAACAAAAACGGCTGGCAGCTGCCATGTTCAGAAGCGGCGCTCATATCATCATCGGATCGCATCCTCATGTGATACAGCCTATGACAGCAACGGTCGATTCCACAGGGCTGACCGAACCTGTGGTATGGTCAATGGGCAATTTCGTTTCGAACCAGCGCCAGAAGAGAAGAGACGGAGGAGCTGTGATCTGCCTTGAGCTGACAAAAAGAGGTGACAAGGTCTTTATTACTGAAGCAGGTTATATCCTTACATGGGTTTATACCCCTGCAGAGGATGGAAAACGCAAGTTCTTCATCCTGCCCTGTTCAGATTATGAGCACAATCCCGAATTCTTCCGTTCATCATCCGACTACAATGCCATGATGAACTTTGTCATAGATGCGCGCCGGCTGCTCAATGCATCGAACTCAGGCTTCGGTGAGGTCATAAGCGTGTCAGACATGTGGATAATGCAATTACAGTAAAGGATCTAACATAATTGATATATTTGTATAAGCGTAATGAGTATAATGGAAGGATCAACTTTGCTTCTGGCAGGTACTGCAGTCACCATAGGGTTCATTCATACCATTGTGGGGCCCGACCATTATATCCCCTTTATTGTCATGGGTGAAGCCCGGCAATGGACCATCCGGAGGACCATGTTAATTACTTTTCTGTGCGGGCTGGGGCACGTGCTGAGTTCCGTTGTTGTCGGCTTCATTGGTATCGGCGCCGGAATATCACTCTCAAGACTGGAGTTTTTTGAATCGTTCAGAGGTAACATCGCAGCCTGGCTACTTATAGCCTTCGGGCTTGTTTACATGCTGATCAGCCTGCGCTCGCTCTACCGCAAAAAGAGGCATGTTCATGTCCATCACCACACCGACGGCATTGATCATGAACACGAACATGGTCATTTCACCGGTCACTCGCATATCCACCTGAAAGACAAAAAAAACATGACACCGTGGATCCTGTTTCTCATTTTCGTACTGGGGCCATGTGAACCGCTTATACCAATTGTGATGTATCCCGCTGCTGAGAATAATATCAATGGCGTTGTCATAGTCTCCCTGCTCTTTTCTCTGGTAACAATTGCCACCATGATGTCGGTAGTTCTTGCTTTCAGACTTGGGTTGAGTCATATAAATCTCAGACCGCTGGAACGGTACGTGAACGTCATTGCGGGTGGAACAATACTTGTTTCAGGACTTGCAATACAGTTTCTCGGCCTCTGAGACACAAATATTTATTAGCTTTGCCAAAAATTTCCACGAATGGGTTTCGATTACAATACACAGAGAAAAAAGATGTCCCTGCCGGAATACGGAAGGAATGTCCTCAAAATGATAGAGCATATTAAAACCATTAAAGATCCCGAAGAAAGGAACAGGGCTGCCAGGAGCATTATCCAGATTATGAGCAACCTCAACCCCAATCTCCGTGAAGTAACCGACTACAAGCACAAACTGTGGGATCACCTGATGATAATTGCTGATTTTGACCTGAACGTTGATTCGCCATACCCAGCACCTGACAGAACAAAGCTTGATGCCAAACCCAACAAGGTTCCATACCATAACGGCGAGATCACTTACGCACATTATGGCCGTATTGTTCCGGCACTCATTGAAGCAGCTTCAGCGATGGATGACGGTGAGGAAAAAGAATATCTCACAGTTCTCATCCTTAACCAGATGAAGAAGGATTACATCACCTGGAACAAGGCACAGGTTGCCGATGAGCTGATAATAAGAGATCTCTCTGCCATTTCAGGGGGAAAGCTTAAGGCTCCTGAGAACTTCAAAATGGCTGACATCAGGGAGATTCTGGCACCGCCAAAGAGCAAGACACAGGGGCGCTTCCAGGGAAGACCGCAGGATAAATACCAGGGCAGATCAGGTAAGCCTGGCAAAAAGAAACATAAAACGGGTTATTGATAATAAAACAGAGTATCATGAAGATCACCAATATAAATACCTATGATGCCCCATTACCTGCAGGCCACTACTCCCAGGGTGTTGTCGCGGGAAATGTTATTTTCGTTTCAGGACAGCTGCCGGTCGTTCCCCTGGAAGGCGACAAGATTTCAGGTGATATCAGCGAACAGACACTTCAGGCTCTGAGAAATGTCCTGAGCATTGTCAAAGCCGCCGGCGGAGATATCACTACCATTGCCAGAACAACTATTTACACAACTGAAGTAAGACATTGGGAAGAGGTAAACAGGGTCTATGCCGACTTCTTCGGCACGATACAACCTGCCAGATCCATCATCACCGTAGCAGGTCTTCATAATGGCGCCCTGGTGGAGATTGAGGCTGTTGCCTATACCCTCTAGATTGACACTTTGTCATGTTTGTGAGAGTGGCCGGCATTTTGCTAAAAACGCCAGTAGAAAAGCTTTTTTGTTATGGTAAAGAAGAAAAGTCACGAAGAGAGACACGATGAACCCGTGTCAACTAATGAAACATTTGAAAATCAAGTTAATACAAAACCGGAAGGCGCTGAGGGAGCAGGAGACACTGAGGAGACAAAGTCATCTGAAAGTGCAACTGCTGAAGAAGACCTGACCAGGAAACTGACAGAAATGCAGGATAAGTACCTCCGTCTCTCGGCTGAGTTTGACAATTACAGGAAAAGAACGCTCCGTGAGAAAATAGAGCTCTCCAAGACGGGCGGAGAGTCTGTTATGGTTAGTTTACTGCCTGTCATTGACGATTTTGACAGGGCTCTCCTTTCAATGCGTGACACTGAGAACTGCACCGCAATCAGACAAGGTTTGGAGCTGATAAGTGTTAAGCTTTCAGCCTTTCTGACACAGAATGGCGTCAGTGAGATTGAAGTAATCAACGAACAGTTCAATCCTGACATGCACGAGGCAGTAACCGGCACACCGGTTGATGATGCATCATTGAAAGGCAAGGTGGTAGAGGTCATACGGAAAGGTTACACTCTTAACGGCAAGGTTATCCGTTTTCCAAAAGTGGTGGTTGGGGAATAAATACAATGCGTTTACGCTGAAAGATGTCAAAAAGAGACTATTACGAAGTACTGGGAGTCAGTAAAGGGGCTACAAAGGATGAGATCAAGAAGGCCTACCGTAAACATGCGCTGAAATATCATCCTGACAAAAACCCCGGGGACAAGGAGGCTGAGGAGAAGTTCAAGGAAGCAGCCGAGGCATACGAGGTGCTCAGTAACGATGAAAAAAAGGCGCGTTATGACCAGTTCGGGCATGCCGGTATGGGTAATAACATGGGTGGCGGCTTCAGCGGAGGCATGACGATGGAAGATATATTTTCTTCCTTCGGTGATATTTTCGGCGACGCTTTTGGCGGTGCTTTTGGCGGTTCACGAAGCAGGGGCGGACGCTCACGCAACGTAAACAAGGGCACGAACCTCAGGCTGAAGGTGAAGCTTACTCTTGAAGAGTTTGCCAGGGGGGCTGAGAAGAAGGTAAGGGTCACCAAGTACGTGACATGCAATACCTGCAATGGCAGCGGCGCTGCTACAGACAGCGATGTCACCACCTGCTCGGCATGTAAGGGTACAGGGCATACCACCAGGGTGATGAACACAATCCTGGGCCAGATGCAGACAAGTGCACCATGCAATGTCTGCGGCGGTGAAGGCAAGGTCATAACAAAGAAATGTCATAAATGCTATGGCGAAGGGATAACCCAGGCAGAAGAGGTGATACCAATTTCCATTCCCGCCGGTCTTGCCCCTGGCATGCAGCTTTCAATGACAGGAAAAGGTAATGCCGCACGCCGCGGAGGAATTAACGGTGACCTGATCGTGGTCATCGATGAAGAGCCGCACGATGAACTGATCCGTGAAGGCAATGATCTGATATATAATCTCTTTATCAGCATCCCTGATGCTATCCTGGGTGCCAATGTCGAGGTTCCCACCCTTGAGGGAAAGGTAAGGATCAAGATAGACCCCGGAACCCAGGGCGGAAAAATTCTCCGCCTGAGAGGCAAGGGGCTGCCCGATGTTAACGGGTACGGCAAGGGCGACCTGCTTGTGAATGTCAATGTCTGGGTACCTAAGAACCTGTCAAGGGAAGAGCAGAAAATGATGGAACAGTACCGTAACTCGCAGACATTCGTTCCAAAACCAGACGCAGATGACAAAGGCTTTTTCGACAGGGTGAAGAACTACTTTTCCTGAAACATCAGTTAACCAAAGACAGGGTTGATATGCGATAAAATGTGCGTATCAACCTTTTTTATATCTTTGAACTTCCCGGACTAACTTTTAATTAAGGAAAGAACCATGCCATTGTTTGAAGCACATAATGTGACCAAACGCTTTGCGACCACAACGGCTCTTGACGAAGTCAGCATAAGCGTTCCGGAAAAGAGTATCTATGGTCTCCTTGGCCCCAACGGCGCCGGAAAGACAACCCTGATCCGAATTATCAACCAGATCACCGCACCTGACAGCGGGTCAGTCCTGCTTAACGGACGCCCTATCAAACCTGAAGACGTTCATAAGATAGGCTATCTCCCGGAAGAGCGGGGTCTTTATAAAAAAATGAAGGTGGGCGAACAGGCTCTTTACCTTGCCCAGCTTAAAGGACTGACCAGGACGGAGGCCATGCGGCGCCTCAGATACTGGTTCAGGAAACTCGAAATAACCGACTGGTGGGACAAGAAGGTGGAAGAGCTTTCAAAAGGAATGCAGCAGAAGGTGCAGTTCGCTACAACAGTATTGCATGAACCTCAGCTTCTGATTTTCGATGAACCATTTACCGGGTTCGATCCGATAAATGTCAAACAGATCAAGGACGAGATCCTCTTTCTGCGCGAGAGAGGGGCAACCATTATCTTTTCTACTCATAACATGGGTTCCGTTGAAGAGCTTTGCGACAACATAACGCTCATCAACAAAGCCCAAACCATCCTTGAAGGCAACGTGGACAAGATCAGGCACGACTGGTCAGCGAATGAATATGACATCGTTTTCGACGGTGAGGTCACCCCTTCGGGCAATGCACATTTCTCGGTTATAAGCTCCTCATTCGCAAAAAACCGGAGCACCATCCGTATTAAAACTGCCGGAGCAGACGACACAAACAGTATCATCAGATCGATGACAGCAGCAGGGACTATGATATCATTCAACCCCGTTCTGCCATCGATGAATGATATTTTTATCAGGGTTGTCGAAGCAAAAAACAGTGAAGCTGCAAAAAACTGAGCCATGAACAAAACATCATTAATTATCCAGAGAGAATATCTGACCAGGGTTCGCAAGAAGTCATTTATTGTCATGACATTGCTTACACCCTTTCTCTTAGCCCTTGTATTTGTCGTTCCGGCGCTCATGATGTCAAATCAGGACAAGGACTTTAAAAAGATTGCCGTTGTGGGTGACAGCGACCTTTACATGAATGTGATACCTGACACCAAAGAAGCTGATTTTGAATTCCTTCCGAATACCAGCGTAAATGATATAAAAAACAATTTCAGTGAGAAGGGTTATTACGGAGTATTATATGTTTCAGACCTGCTTATCGACGTTCCAAATGCCGTACAGCTGATCTCAAAACAACAACCTCCGATAGGCCTTATTGATCACATCTCCGGCTCCCTTAAGAAGGAACTTGAGAAGAAGAAACTGCTGTCTTACAATATAGAGAACCTCGATGAGATACTCAAGAGCATAAATGTCACAATCGACTTGCAGACCATAAAGATCGATGAGGAGGGTGAAGCAAAGAAAACAAGCACAGGATTTGCGATGGCGCTGGCATATCTGAGCGGTTTCCTGATGTATATGCTTGTCTTTATGTTCGGTGCACAGGTGATGCGCGGGGTGATTGAAGAAAAAACAAGCCGTATAGTGGAAGTTATCATTTCCTCGGTTAAGCCCGTGCAGCTGATGCTTGGCAAGATCATCGGTATCGCTCTTGTAGGTCTCACCCAGTTTGCAGTCTGGATACTGCTGACCCTGGCAATAGTTACCGTAGTGCAGTCGAAAATACTGCCGGAAGGTACCATGGAGCAGATCCAGCAGCTCCCTCAGAGCTTCTCACAGGCTGACCCTGCTGCGGGCGGCGCTGATGCAGCAGCTGCGGTTGAAATACAGATGACTGAGTTTCAGTCGATCTTCGCCAGCGCAATGAATCAGCCGTGGGGACTAATCATGTTCACCTTTGTGTTTTATTTCATTACAGGTTATCTGCTTTACGCCTCCCTCTTCGCCGCGATCGGATCAGCAGTCGACAATGAGACGGAGACACAGCAGTTCATGCTGCCGGTCACCATCCCGATCATCCTGGCCCTGTTTGTCGCAATGGCAACCATGCAGAACCCCGAAAGCTCACTCTCATTCTGGTTTTCAATGATACCTCTCACCTCACCCATTGTGATGGTGGCACGAATTCCTTTTGACGTACCCATATGGGAGATTGCAGTCTCAATGGTAATTATGCTGGTGACAATAGTCGGTTGTATCTGGATGGCCGCCAGGATATACCGTACCGGAATACTCATGTACGGGAAGAAGACATCCTACAAGGAGATATGGAAGTGGCTGACATACAAAGGATAATAAAGATCTGAGATGCCCGGGATATTAGTAATAGACGACGAAAAATCAATAAGGAACACCCTTAAGGATGTTCTTGAATATGAGAAATATGAAGTATCTCTTGCTGAAGACGGAGCTTCAGGAATAGAGCTGTTCGCGCAGGGAGCATTTGATGTCGTACTGTGCGACATCAAGATGGCCAAGATGGACGGCATTGAGGTTCTGCAGAAACTCCTTGAGATAACTTCCGATGTGCCTGTAATAATGATATCGGGTCACGGTAATATCGACACGGCAGTCGATTCCATCAAGAAGGGCGCCTTTGATTTCCTTGAAAAACCGCTTGACCTCAACCGCCTTCTCATCACAATACGTAACGCACTTGAAAGGGGATCTCTTATCTCACAGACAAAAGTACTGAAGAAACAGGTCAGCAAGAAATTCGAGATTGTAGGAACTTCGACGGCCATCATGCTGGTAAAGGAGATGATAGACAGGGTTGCTCCCACCGAAGCACGTGTGCTCATCACGGGCGCCAACGGCACTGGCAAGGAGCTTGTTGCCCACCAGATACATGAGAAAAGCAACCGCGCCAGGGGACCTTTCGTCGAGGTCAACTGTGCCGCAATACCTTCAGAACTGATTGAGAGTGAGCTTTTCGGTCATGAGAAAGGATCATTCACATCAGCCATTAAGCAACGCATAGGCAAGTTTGAACAGGCCACCGGAGGCACCATCTTCCTTGATGAAGTGGGAGACATGAGCCTTGCCGCACAGGCCAAGGTTCTCAGGGCCCTTCAGGAGAGCAAGATAACCCGGGTGGGATCAGACAAGGACATTAACGTCGATGTAAGGGTAATTGCCGCAACCAATAAGAATATCCGCGGTGAGATAGACCGCAATACCTTCAGGGAAGATCTTTACCACCGGCTGAGCGTCATACTGATTCATGTCCCTACACTGAACGAAAGAAGTGAAGACATACCCCTCCTTGCTGACCACTTTAATACCCTGATATGCAATGATTACGGTATGGTGAAGAAAAAGATCAGGCCTGATGCCATAGCCGAAATGCAGAAGATCAAATGGACAGGCAATATAAGAGAGTTCAGGAATGTACTCGAGAGACTTATTATACTTTGTCCTGAAGAAATAGCCGGCAGGGATGTCATTACATATGCGCATCCTGTCTCGGGTTTTAACGAAATATAATGAAGAATTTATACCTGGCCTTTGCGTGCATCCTCGTGAGCGTGGCAGCCCTGACAACGAGATGCGACAGGCAGCGGTTCCCCGGGTTACCTGTATCATTCAATGACGACTGGTTGTTCATCAGGCAGGACTCAGCCAACAGTGACAAATTTCTACCGGGAAATATTCCCAACCATAAATGGGAAGATGTGACACTGCCACATACGGCATTCATCGAGCCGCTCACCGTGACAAGTCAGCAGTGGACAGGCATAAGCTGGTACAAGAAGCTTTACAGGGCGCCCCGCGGGGATCACCGCCACCACACCGGCCTTCTCTTTGACGGAGTGATGAATGATGCCATCATCTATCTCAACGGTGCCGAGATAGCCCGTCACACGGGAGGTTACGTGCCTTTCTATGTCGATCTCACCAACGACCTCAGGTTTGGAAAAGAGAACGAGATCCTTCTCAGGGTCGATAACAGGGAGAACCCATCTATTCCACCTGGCAAACCTCTTGCTGAGCTTGATTTTCTCTGGTACAGCGGCATCTATCGCAATGTTTCGTTATATGTCTCTGATAAACTGCATATTACTACTGCCCCTGAGGCTGATACCCTGCTTGGCGGTGGTGTCATTACAGGCTTCCGCGATGTCAGTGAAGATGCTGCAACGGTAATCGTTTCGGTTCTGGTCCAGAATGATGACATAACGCCCAGGTCATTCTATCTGAAAAATACAGTTCTTGATGCTGCAGGAAAACTGGTATCCGCATCACTCTCCGAAAAGATCGAGCTGGAGTCCGGGCAGCGAAGACAGCTGTTGTCAGAGATAAGGGTGATGCAGCCGGCCCTCTGGTCAAATGAAAAGCCGTTCCTGTATACACTCAGGTCAGAACTGCAGTCTGAAAAGAAGGCCATTGACTGCAATGAGATACGCATAGGTATCAGGTCAGTGGAGATTACCGGTGATAAAGGCCTGGTGCTGAACGGCATTCCTGTAAGGGTCACCGGCACTAACCGGCACCAGGAATATCCTTACATCGGCTATGCTCTCTCCGACAATGCAGCCTACCGTGATGTTTACAAGATCAAAGATGCAGGGTTCAATCTCGTGCGCTGTTCACATTACCCTCCGGCTCCGGCCTTCCTCGATGCCTGTGATGAGCTTGGCCTCCTGGTCATCGATGCCATACCTGGCTGGCAGTTCATCAGGAGACTCCCTCTTCTGCGAGCTCTCACTGCGTGACACGCGTCTCATGTGCCGCCGCGACAGGAACCATCCGTCGGTGATCATGTGGGAAGCATCGCTGAATGAGACAATGATGCCGTATAGCTTCCTGGCCGGCTTGCACCGGACGGTAAAGGAGGAGCTTCCTTTCGGTAATAACTACACATGCAGCTGGATGGACACCATCTGTGATGTCTTTATCCCTGCCAGACAACACGCCAAAGCGCCTGACTACTGGAAAAACTACAATAAGAATAAGCCGCTGCTCATCTGTGAATATGGCGACTGGGAATATTATGCCCAGAATGCAGGCTTCAGCCAGACAGAATTCAGCGATCTTGAACCCGCTGCACGCACTTCGCGGCAGTTGCGTTCTGACGGAGAGAGAGGCCTGCTGCAGCAGGCATACAACTTCCAGGAAGCCCATAATGACAACCTCAGCGGGCCCTGCTTCGGAGATGCCAACTGGCTGATGTTCGATTATAAACGCGGGTATGCCACAGACATTGAAGCATCCGGGGTTATGGATATCTTCAGGATACCCAAGTTTGCTTACTGGTTCTACCGCAGCCAGCACGACGATGGGCCGGTATGCTTCATTGCAAATTATAACCTTCCCTCATCGGGGAAAACAGTAAGGGTTTACAGCAATGCCGACACCGTGCAGCTTTTCCGCAATGACACTCTGGTTGCAGTGCAGGGACCAGACACTGATGACAGGGCTTCAAACCTGAGCCATCCGCCGTTTACTTTCACCCTGGATAAGTATTTCCCTGGCACCCTCAGGGCTGTGGGATTAAGAAACGGATCTGTGTTCGCGACACATTCCGTAACCACCCCGGGTCCTCCTGCAGCGCTGCGGCTGTCGGTTGACTTCAGCAACAAACCTCTGCGGTCTGACGGTTCGGATGCTGTTTTTGTCTATGCCACAATGGTTGATTCACTCGGAAACCCGGTAATGACTGCCGATTCAACCGTCGAATTTTCGGTAAGAGGCAATGCCACTCTGATAGGAGACAATCCTGTCAGGGCAGAAGCCGGCATAGCAACGATACTTCTGAGGGCAGGTATCAATCCCGGCAAAGTGATGGTGCACGCGTCCTCCGCCATGATGTCAGAGGCTGAAATTATGACGGAAACGAAGAAATGACAGGTCCGCTTGGCAAATATCAGTTTCTTAAGGCTGGTGCTTGTCAGAACCTGAAGTAGATAAAAGGCTGTAGAACCTCCGTGCCAACCTTATTGAGCAGAATGGCGACACCTATCACGATGAGAAACTTAATCACCATCGGTGTTCTGATGAAAAGCCCCCTGTATGATTCCTTGACAGTAACAGGGAGGAAATGAAGTATATAGCCTGATGCAATAAGTATAAGGACGGGCAGATATGCCATTAGTACCACCCTGTAGTTTCCCGGGCTGAAGGAAGAGAATATCTGTGACAGCATCACCCCTGCATCTTCCATTGACCCTGCACGGAAAAAGATCCAGGCAAAGCTCACAAAGTTAAAGGTTATGATAATTCCGGCCAGGTGAGCAATATTGGTTTTCCTTTTTACTCCCCGGAAGATCCATTGCCATATCTTGTCTATCACAAGTGCAATGCCGTGCATCCCGCCCCATAGCACGAATCTTGTTGCCGCGCCGTGCCAAAGACCTCCGATCAGCATCGTTACCATAAGAGTTATTCCGGTGCGAACTGCTCCATGTCGGTTTCCACCGAGAGGTATATAGAGATAATCTTTCAGCCACCTTGACAGGGTGATATGCCACCGTTTCCAGAATTCACTGATGTTCGATGCCTTGTACGGAGAGTTGAAGTTGAGTGGCAGCCTGAATCCCATCAGCATGGCAACACCGATGGCTATATCAGTATAGCCTGAAAAATCACAGTATATCTGAAGCCCGTATCCATATACCGACATAAGGTTCTCGAAGCCTGAATAGAGTGCGGGTGTATCAAAAACCCTGTCAATGAAACCAACGGAGATGAAATCAGAAATGATCACCTTCTTAATCAGTCCCTGCAGGATCAAGAACACGCTGTGCCCGAACTCATTACGGCTGATAGTGTATTCTCCCTTCATCTGGGGGATAAACTCAGAGGCTCTTACGATAGGGCCCGCAACCAACTGCGGGAAAAAGGTATGATAGAAGGAGTAGTCGATGAAACTTTTGACCGGCTCTATCTTGCCCCTGTAAACATCAATGTTGTAGCTTAAAGCCTGGAAGGTGAAAAATGATATGCCAATAGGAAGTATGATCTGAGATACGTCGAATTGTGTGCCGAACATATTGTTTGACCAGGCCGAGAAGAAATCATAACTCCTGAATGATGTGCCCAGAAGGGAATTAACGCTTTCGGTAAAGAATCCTGCGTATTTGAAATATGAAAGTAATCCAAGCGAAACAATTATATTAAGGATGAGCCAGAATCTCTTCATCGGCCTGCCACTGGCCCTGCCGGTATACAATGCTGTCAGATAGGTTGTAACGCAGCTGAACAAAAGAAGCATAAAGAAGAGTCCTCCTGCTTTGTAATAAAAATAGAGACTGACCAGTAAAAGCCATGTATGGCACATCGCCCTTTTTTTCCTGATAAGGGCAAAACCGGCCATTACCACCAGCAGGAAAGTCCAGAACGCCGGTGTGGTGAAAATAAAAGTCTTATTCGGATTATATTTAAGGAAGGACAAGAAGGCCATCCGGCTCTTAGCCTGGGGTTCTTCAACAGTCAGCACCTCATCCGCTGTGATTGATTCTGTTGTTTTCGTCTCCGGCAACAAAGTAGTGTCAGCTGCTGCGATAGGTAATGTATCAGGAGGCGTGCTTACCGTCATGCTTTTGGCTATTAAAAGATCCGAATAGATCCTTAATGCAATCGTGTCTGCCCCTGCATTGGAGAGATGGGTAAGGTCTTTTGAGGCCAGGGGCGGAATATGTTTGGACCACCTGACTATTGAGCCCTTGCCGCCCATCGATTCCCATGCATCCCAGAATATCACCCCGCTGCGTGCATGCTGCTTTTCTCTGAGCATCCCTGATGGCCGGGATATTCTTGTAGGGTATGATTGTGTCCTCTGTCTCAGAGCCATATCCGTAAGGCTCACCAGCACCACAGGAGCGCCGCCGGAACATTTCCCTGAGATAACCAACCTGCTTGACCAGGCCCTCCTCATAGTAATGGTATTCGCTTCTGACATTCCTGACAACATTAAGGCCGAACTGGTGGAATATCAGGTCAGGGTGAATCTTCGAGAAACATCCTTCAAAGCCTTCCGGTTCAGTCATCACAAACTCAAGTCCCGCACTGCCCCTGACAGGGATATTATCGACAATAACACCATTGGTGCTTTCGAGGCTGAGAGCATAAATATCCGGAGAGCTTCGCCCGGTGAATTCAATAGTAATATCTGAAAGTGACGGCAGCGGAGTGGAGTATTCAAGGGGGCCGGCCCCTGTCTCCAGCATCGCAAAGTCGAGCAGTTTACTTCCTGACCTTACGCTTACAAATACCGTATCAGGATTGTTTCCGTAAAATATCCGGAGATTCTCATATTTTGAAACTGATTCGTCGGCCCCGGGAACAGGCGTGATTTTGACCGAGGCATAAACTGGTTCTTTCAGCGTGTCCTGCGGGGGTTTGAAACGGCAGACAGCGAGCATCGGTCCGAGCCTGTTGTGAGGCAGCACTCCGCTCCTGTAATCAAGGAGGGTGTATCTGACCCAGTTGGCCGATGACTTAACAACGATATGACCGGGTATACATCACCGGCATGACAGGTGATATCAGTCCCGGGTCCGTTCCGCCACCGCTCTCTCTGAGCCTGTTTCCGAAGGATAGAGGTCATCCTGTCACCCTCAATCTGCGAATCACCGTAGTACATTATCCTTACCTGCTTTCCGGCAGCAAGAGAATCTCTTATGGCATCACCCGGGAAGAATGGAGTAACTGTAGGCTGACTCACGGAGTCTTTCAATGCCGGGCGGGCATGGTGTCACTGGTGATCGCGACGGGCAGGGTTGTGTCAGGCAGGGCAGCTTCAGGAAGAGTTGTATCAGACAGAACCTTCTGAACCGGAACCGTATCAGCCGGAGCTGACTGTTGCAGCGAGGTGTCAGAGGGTGCTTTAAACAATGACTTATCGCCCCAGAGCTTCCGGTCACCGGTTGCAAGGCTCAGGATAAACAGCGTCAGAACGACTGCCAGCAAGAAAAAGGAATATCCTGCCGGGGCGCATAACCTGTATCAGATCAAGCTTTTCTTCTGATCCTCAGCTTCTGTCCCAACCTGTATCCTGGAAGCATCGGAAATGTTGTTCAACTTAAGAATATCTGTTGCAGATACACCGTCAAACATTTTTGCTATGTCCCATATGGTGTCACCAGTCCGGACAGTATAGAACTCATAATCAGTGTCTGCCGAAGCTGTTACCGGCAGCTTCGCCGGCACAGATGCCGTTGAAACGCTCACAGTGTTGTTACCTGCCCTTTTCTGCTTATCCGCAAAACTCATTGTATTGACCTTGCTGTAATATTCAGCTTTGGCAGGATCAACGTATATGGTAAGCTTCTGGCCTACCCTGATAGTATTGCGGTAGATATTGTTCCAGTATCTCAGGTCAGAAAGTCCGACATTGTACCATTCTGAAATGAAACCCAGGTTATCACCGTCCTTGACCACATAGGTCAGTTTTGTTCTTCCGTTTACATCGGGTGTGGTATAAGTCGACTGTGTGGGCGCTGATGTCTGATTGACCCTTGTGAGATACTGGTCCTTCCTGTAACCGGTTATTGTGTCAGCCATATCGATGAACTCGCCCAAGCCTGTCGACGGGCAGGGTTATTGAACTGGGCCTGGTCTTGCCGGGCACAAGTCCTGTGCGGTACTGCGGATTAAGTGCTTTAAGTTCTTCCAACGGAAGGTCAAGTACGGCGGCGATCTGCTCAAGATGTATGTCATGTGAGACCATCACGGTATCAACTGCCAGCGGAATATCTATCTGCACCGGGGTGATATTATGTTCACGGTAATAATTCATCGCATAGGTGGCAGCGACATATGCAGGAATGTAACCGCGTGTCTCCCTGGGCAGCCGGTAATAAATCTCCCAGTAGTCCTTGCGGTTCCCTGATCGCCTGTATGGCTTTGTTTACGTTACCCGGACCGCAGTTATAGGCTGCTATTACAAGGATCCAGTCATTATATATACCGTAAAGATCTTTCAGGTATTTCGCCGCGGCATGTGTCGCTCTGACAGGGTCACGGCGCTCATCCACAACTGAATTGATAGTTCAGTCCGCACATACGGCCTGTACTGTACATGAACTGCCACAGTCCGGTTGCCCCCACCCTGCTGACTGCATTGGGATTAAGGGCAGATTCGATAACGGCCATGTACTTGAGCTCAACAGGAAGGCCATATGAATGCAAAGATATCTTCGATCATTGGAAAATAATACTCCTGCAACCCCAGCATTACCCTGAACCTGTCAACCTTTCTGTCAGTGTAGACGTGAATGTGGTTTCTTATGATATTATTGTAGGGAAGGATTATGACCGAATTGATCCTGCCGATGCGGTCTTTATATACTGAATCGGAAAACTCACTGATAATTGAATCCTGCTGTTGCAGATCCGTTCCTGTCAACAGACATGCGTATAAACCAATTGTTAAGCAGGCTGTCGAGATCACGCTCAATAAGTTCCGTCGAGTCATCATTTCTGATTATAATGGTATCATTTTCTGCATGAAGCATGAATGGAAGACAGAACAACGAGAAGCGTGAGGACAATCTTTTTTACAGTCATTTTCATTCGTTTTAAAATGTTCGGGTAAGTGTAAGGGTTAACCCCGGTACCAGGCCGTAAGGAGAAACAGTTACCGGGACCAGCAGTGCCTTCAGGTCATCGGATATATCATAGTCAAAAAGGCTTGCATCGACCTGGGCATCGATGATGGTCACCAGGTACCACGCTACTATTCCGATGTATGACAGGTCACGGTATCTGCGGTAATATTCCACCCCGTTCAGCAACTGTGTTGTGACCCATGCCTCGTTGGAGGGGTTGTAAGTTTCCGGATGGAGAACAGGATCATATTCTTCAGGATTAAGATTGCTCATGCCTGCTATATCGAGGTAGCTGTCAGTTTCCGGAACAAGATCAGTGAAATCCTGGTAGGCATTGATATAAGGCATTGTAATTGGTGCCGTTAAAGGAGGCAGCGTAACCCAGTGCACCGAAGCCAGCATAGACGATCGGCAGCTTCCAGTATTTACGGTTGTATATCTGTCCCATACCCGGAAGAGCAGCTGCAAACATTGTGGCCCTGATAGGCTCAAGGGTATATTTTTTTGCCTTTTCGGCCATGACAGGAATGGAATCCTGTGACCAGGCTTCGCAGGTTAATGGCACACATAAAAAAAAGGAATACCGCTATTTTTGTTAACAGCTTCAAAAGCAAACAGTTTTCGTTTGCCGGCAAATATAATTAATTACCTATTAAGTTTATCGAGCAGGGCGATAATGCGTTCCATTTCATCGTTATCCGAGAACGGTATCACTATCTTTCCTCTACCCTTTTCGTTTATGCGGAACTGCACTTCTGAGGCGAACAGTTTGCTCAGCTGACCGGCCAGTTCCCCATACTCGCTGTTGAGTTTCTTTCTCTTATCCTCCCTGGCAGGGTCTTTTGCAGCCTGACTCTGGAAGTGCCGGACCAGTTCTTCCGTAGCCCTGACAGACAGATCTTCCTGAATTACGTGGTAGAAGATATTAATCTGTTTGGTAGGGTCTTCAATATTCACAAGTGTGCGGGCATGACCCATGGTAAGACTTCTGTTGCGTATTCCAAGCTGTATCTCGGCAGGCAGGCGCAGGAGCCGGAGATAATTCGCCACCGTTGAGCGCTGCTTGCCCACCCTGTCGCTCAGTTGCTCCTGGGTGAGGTTGCACTCTTCTATCAGACGCTGGTAGGTGATTGCCACCTCCATGGCATCAAGATCTTCTCTCTGGATATTCTCCACGAGGGCCATCTCAAGCATCGCAGTGTCATCTGCCGTACGCACATAGGCAGGCACATGTGTCAGTCCTGCTATGCGTGCGGCACGCAGCCTGCGCTCACCGGCTATAAGCTGGAACCGTCCGTCGCCTGTCTCCCTGACAGTGAGCGGCTGGACAATGCCCAGCTGACGTATTGATGCCGCAAGCTCTTCCAGTGCCTGGGCATCAAAACGCGTACGCGGCTGAAAGGGATTGCTGTCTATGGAGTTGATGTCTATCTGCAGATTCACCTCGACCTTTTTTTCGAGCACCTCTTTCTCAACACCTTCAATCAGGGCCCCGAGGCCCCTGCCCAGCGGGCTCTTTTTCACTGTGTTCATATAACGGATAACAGTTGTTTAGTTCTTCTGTCTGGCCTCAACCCTCTCAAGGAGCTCACGTGCCAGATTGAGATAGTTGACCGTACCCCTTGATTCTGCATCGTAGAGTATAGCAGGCTGGCCATAGCTCGGAGCCTCCGACAGCTTTACATTGCGCTGAATGATGGTGTTGAAGACCATCTGCTGAAAATGCCTCGTGACCTCTTCAACAACCTGGTTGGCAAGCCTCAGACGCGAATCATACATCGTCAGAAGAAATCCTTCGATCTCAAGCGCCGGGATTCAGGTTGGTCTGGATAATCTTTATTGTATTCAGCAGCTTACCCAGCCCTTCAAGTGCAAAATACTCGCACTGAACGGGGATAATGACAGAATCGGCTGCAGTCAGCGCATTGACAGTCAACAATCCGAGTGAAGGTGAACAGTCAATAAGTATGAAGTCATAGTCAGATGATATACCCGCAAGCGACTTCTTAAGGGTCTTCTCTCTCTCCGGCCTTTCAAGCATCTCAATCTCAGCCCCCACCAGATCAATGTTTGAAGGTATGACAGAAAGGTTGTCAATGTTACATTTGACAACAGCCTCACGCGAATTCACCCCGTCAATGAGACAGTCGTAGATAGTCACCTTCACCTGCTTCGGAGTCTATTCCCACGCCTGAGGTGGCATTTGCCTGCGGATCGGCATCAACAATCAGTACCTTCTTTTCGAGCGCCGCCAGGCTTGCAGCCAGATTGATGGCTGTAGTCGTCTTGCCTACTCCTCCCTTCTGATTTGCCAGTGCAATTATCCTTGCCATATAACCCTTTTTACCTTAATTTAATGAGCTCCAAATTTACAATATATGCCTATCCCGGGAAGCCGTGACAAGTTTGTAATTGTAAACATTTCCCCTGTGGTTATTAACACTTTTTGAACATCCGCCGCGGAAAACAGAACGATTAATTCCGGGTATGGGCAGTGACAGTGATCTCAAACAGCCGGGGCCAGTACTTGCCGGTCACAAACAGACGCTTGTTAACAGCATCCCAGGCAATGCCGTTCAGGACGTCTGTCTCCTGCGAACGGTCTTCCCGCGGACAGGATATTTGCCAGCTCGACATATCCCAGCACCTTGCCTGATAACCGGATCAATGCGTGCAATATGGTCTGTCTGCCATATGTTTGCCCACAGCTCCCCGTCAATCATCTCCAGCTCATTGAGATTATCCACGATACCTTTGTTATCCCACACCTCCACCGAGGAAAGGACGTTGAAGTCAGCATCAAGGAACCAGATGACATTGGTACCGTCACTCATCACCAGCTTGTTATCCATTGTTGTGAGCCCCCACCCCTGTGTCTGGTAATAGATTTTGTTTATCTGGCTCAGGGTATTCTTATCATAAACGAACCCCACTTTTGTGGTCCATGTAAGCTGGTAGATACGATCGCCGAGCAGTGCCACACCCTCGCCGAACAGTGATCCGTCAAGGTTCACCTGGCTGATCACTTTACCTGTCTCAGCCTCCACCTTTCTCAGGGTTGACTGGCCCTGCTGTCCGGTACCCTCATAAAAGAAACCCTCATCATATACAAGTCCCTGCGTATAGGCATGCCTGTCATGAGGATAACTCTTCACCACTTTGTAGCGGTATGTCACCGGGGTGATGTCAGACAGACAGAGACACGAAGAGGCTCACTGTCTGAGGTTTTGAAACAGGAGAGAAAGCCACTACCCTTAGTGGTAGCCTGCCTGGCTTGCCTGCAGGGTCAAGCTCCACCGATGCCGGCAGCTCCATAAAGCGTGCTTTTCCTTGCTACCGCCAACCCACAGCTGAACAGAGTCGATCTTTACCGATCCGGCAGCCTGAGCCACAGAGAAGGTTATTTTGTCAGAACAGATGAAACTGGCATTGTCGGCAGGTGAGAGAACTTCTATAAGCCTCTTTGCAGGCAGCGCCTCCGTCTCTGCAACAGTCTTGCCTGTAACTGCCTCGCTCTTATTGCCTGACGACCCTGAGCACGATATGACGGAAGCAAGTATGAGCAGAAAAAGAATTGAATACACTGTATCTCTCTTCATCGGGCAATGTTATTTTTTTCCAAACAGACTGAAGCGTCTTGTCTTTATAGCTCTCATCGCCTGTTCCTCTCTCTCGGCCCAGGGGTCTATCATATTGAGCACCTCACCCCATCCGGGAAAGCCCCCTGCATTCTTATCGTCAATGAAAATATCCGCGTTAAGTTTCCGGGGTGTATCATCCGTCCACTTCTCTTCCGGGTAATTACGGTTGACGGCGTAGAATTCAATGCCGTTTGCACGGCAGTATTCAACGGCCTCGTCAAGCTCTCTCCCTGTTCTGATCGTCCAGAGGATGAGCAATGCGCCCCTCTTCTGCAGCTCCCTGAGCGTAATAAAGGCAAAGAGCTTCTCCTTTCCCGATTTCAGGATAGTCGTGCTCAACGATCGTGCCGTCAAAGTCAACCGCAATTTTGATGTTCGTAAGATCTCTCATAATCCAGCACAAAAATAAACAAATAATAGTTGTCTATAATATTGTAATTTTACTATGCCTTTTTAAAGAGAAATGACAAAACACGTACCGAACTTCATCACTCTGCTCAACCTTCTTTCCGGTTTTGCAGCAACTGTCCTTGCCTCAAAGGGTTACAATGAGTATGCTGCGCTGTTAATCATTGCAGGAGGTATCTTTGATTTTTGTGACGGTTTTGCGGCACGTCTTCTGAAATCCTATTCAGACATCGGAAAGGAGCTTGACAGCCTTGCTGATGTGGTGACCTTTGGCATAGCTCCGGGCGCCATTGTCCTCAACCTGCTTACCGGTAACGGGATGGCCATTGTGCCTGCTTTCATCCTGGCATGCTCTTATCCCTGCCGCTTCGGCCCTGCGCCTGGCAAAATTCAACAACGACGCCACTCAGAGCACCTCCTTCAGAGGTCTTGGCCACGCCGGCAAGCGCCTTCACCGTGATCTCCTTTGTGATTGCCTCCGAATACAGCAACTGTGCCGTCTGTGACACCCTGGTGCCTCATCATGGTTTATCGGAGCTCTTTCTGTCTTCCTGGCAGTGATGATGCTTGTAAACACCAGGATGTTTTCACTGAAATTCACTCATCTCAGATGGGGCGGGAATGAAGAGAGATATCTCCTGGCAGGAATCAGCCTGTTGCTTCTGCTGGTTTTCCGGCTGGCCTCACCGCCGCTGATCATGGCATGCCTATATTGTGATATCACTTGTTTTCACTGTTATCAGGAGCAGGAGAACACCTTCCGCTGCTGCGTAGTTGCTGCATTACCTTGCCCTGACACCGGATCAATTCTTAACGGATCCTGACCATGCGCCACCATCTGCTATTCATGAGAATCTTTCAATAGGCATGATCCTCCCCTGCCATCTCTTCCTGGTGATCATCCTGCGGTTCAACGATCTCCAGGCATACCATATATAGGCTGCCACGAACGGAATAATGAATGACACATACATCATTGTTTTCAGCGTAAACATGCTCGACGAGGCTTTGGCCAGCGTCAGCGAACTCTGCAGATCGGATGAAGAAGGATAGAATGCAGTGTTACCGTAACCGGCCATGAAAAAGAGAGCCATCACAACGGCAACAGTACCCGGTCCTGCAAACCAGATCGCTTTGCGCGAGTGCCGTCATTATTCCAAGCCAGTAGTGAGACAAGCACCAGCACCACCCCTCCGGCGAAAAAGATGAGCGTAAATACATTTGACAGCAGGTTATGCAGGTAGAGATATTTCACCATCGTGACCTCACCTGTTAGAGCTGTCTGCCATGAAGCCTTTTCCGGCAAGCAGGCAGGCAGTAAATGACAGGAAAAAGACAAGGAACGGGATTGCATTTCTGACCAGAGCCCTGTTTATAGCAGCAACCAGATCACCGTCATCGATGGTGCTGGAGAGATACATCAGTCCCAGAACTCTTGCCAGGAAAGATAACCGTGAAGCCGAGGAGCAGGTTCACGGGATTGACCAGGGCCTCAAGACCGTGCCATCCTGAGCCCCATGTGACCCTGTTAAAGAGATCAAGTGTAAAATCGGAGCCTGTAAAGAAGGTTGCGACAGCCACGCCTATCAGGAAAGGGCCAAGGCATCCGTTGATAAACAGAAATGTGTCGAATACACGCTGGTACCGAAGACGTTGGATGGTTTTGAACGGTATTCGTATGCCACGGCCTGTATGATGAAGCTGAACAGGATCGCCATCCAGACCCAGTATGCACCGCCGAAGCTGGTTGCATAAAAGAGCGGGAAGGAGGCAAAAAATGCCCCTCCGAAAGTGACGAGAGTGGTGAAGGTGAACTCCCACTTTCGGCCTAACGCGTTGACAATCATCTTGCGCTGCATGTCATTGCGCGGCAGGGAGAAGATAAACGACTGTCCTCCCTGAACAAACATCAGGAAAACGAGAAGACCGGCAAGCAGTGATATTATCAGCCACCAGTAATTTTGCAGGAATGTGTATGAGATCATTAATGCCATGATAGTGTCCTCCTAATGTTTTGGTCCGTTTTTGATCTGCCTGACCATTATTGAAACCTCCGCAATGAGCAGGGCGGTGAAGAGAACGGCGAAGAGAGCTGAAGGTGGTCTGCACCGCCCCGGTGCTTATGTTCGAGACAGCCACATTGACCGGCATGAGGTTCTGTATGATCCATGGCTGCCGGCCCATCTCGGTCACTATCCATCCAAGCTCGCTTGCAAGGTAAGCCAGCGGTATGGAGAAAAGGGAGAGCCACAGGAACCAGCGGTTATTCTCAAGCGTCCCCCGCCGGTGAAAGCTGATTGCCAGAATGAAAAGCAGGATGAAGAAAAATCCCAGTCCGACCATGATACGGAAGCTGTAGAAGATGACAGGGACCGACGGGATGACCTGCCACGGATGATCGAAATAGCTGTAGCCGAAATACCTGAAATAGTTGTCAATAAAGTCCTGCTCACTGAACCTGGCGCCAAGGGCAGCTGTTGAAGCCTCATCTCCTATCTCCTTCGCCATCTTGTAATCAATGAGCACCTGCCGGGCATACCTGCCTCGTTCCATCATCTCGCTTACCGGCATTATTCCTTTATCCGGGATTGCCGTTGACCAGGTCTTTCAGGCCCGGTACATACCCGTCTTCCTCACCTGTCGTCATTATCGAAAGAAGCTTGGGCAATCTCAATCTTCATTTTGATGTCATGAACAGTCTTCTCTCCCATTCTTTCTCCGCTGTCAGTCAGGGCGCCTATCACTGTCAGGCCTGCCCCGCTCCTGCCTTCATAAAGAGCTTCCATGGACGCAAACTTGACAGGCTGCACCTTTGAAATAGTGCGGGCGGAGCTGTCTCCAGTCAGTGCCACTGCCAGGGAAGAGACCAGCCCGAAAATACCTGCAACAAGGATACTTTTCCTTGCCATTACCTCGTCCCTGTGCCGCAGGAGGAACCATGAGCTTATGCCCACGACAAAGACAGAACCAAGCACAAAGCCTGATGTCACTGTATGGGTGAACTTATCGATGGCAACAGGGTTCAGGATGACGTCGCGGAAGCTGTTCATCTCATTGCGTGCGGTATCCGGATTGAATACCATTCCCACCGGGTTTTCCATCCATGAGTTGGCAACGAGGATCCACAACGCCGAGAGGCTTGCTCCCACGGCGACCAGCCAGGTGGAGGCAAGATGAAATTTCTTTCCCACCTTGTTCCATCCGAAGAACATCACTGCCACAAATGTCGATTCCATAAAGAACGCGAGTATGCCCTCCACTGCAAGAGGTGCTCCGAAGATGTCACCCACAAACCATGAGTAGTTTGACCAGTTGGTGCCGAATTCGAATTCGAGGATTATCCCGGTGGCCACTCCTATGGCGAAGTTGATGCCAAAAAGTGTCATCCAGAACTTCGTTATTTTCTTCCAGATCTCATCTCCCGTGCGCACATAGATTGTCTCCATGAACGCAAGTATAAATGAGAGTCCAATGGTAAGGGGCACAAACAGCCAGTGGTAAATGGCTGTCAGGGCGAATTGCGCCCTTGACCAGTTTACCAGGGAGAGATCAATGTTTTCAATCATATGGTCACTTATTGCCGGTTAATTGTTCAATCACATAATCACTCCGCTCCCTGTCTGACCTGAAATTACTCTTCAGGAAATCAGGAAAGAAAAAAAGCCTGAGTAAGAGAAAGATAATGCAGAGCTTGATAATAATGATAAGCCAGACCTTTTTACCCCACCATGACATTGTCCGGAAGCCTTCATAGTAAAAAAGGAAGACACTTCTGAGGGCAGAGGCCATCCTGGTCATTTCTTAGCTTCATCAAGGTCTTTGCCAAGCCCGGATGTAATTTTCCGGACAGGCCCGAAATTATTGAAGAACTCCCTGGCGAAAACACGCAGAGCAGTATAAGCCGGTACTGCCACAATCATTCCGGCAATGCCTGCAAAGCTGCCTACCGCCATGATAATAATGAATATTTCAATTGGATGAGCATTGACGCTGCGGGAATAAATCATCGGCGCAACAATGTTATTATCAATCATCTGTGTACAGGCTATGACGATGAGCCATATATATGATCAGCAGCCAGATGGCAGGGAAGCCCCCGACTGTGATAGCTGTGGCAACACCCATCAGAACCGCAATAGCTCCGCCCAGCCACGGGCCAAGGTAAGGTATCACATTGAAAATGCCGATCAGTAACCCCATCACCAGAGCCTGATGGAACGGGAAAGCCCACGATAGTCATACCGATGGTGATGCATTATCAGCACTATTGAGCTCTGAATAATGATTCCGATAAAATACCTGATCAGAAGCTGTTTTATCGAATGCAGTACGCTTCTGATTCTCTCTTCATACTGTGTAGGGACCATCACCATCACCGTCTCCTTGAACAGTCCTTCATCCTTCAGGAAGAAGAAAGCAAGGAATGTGACGGCAACGAATGCAACCACCACCTTGCCCACCACGCCTACTAAATTACCTGCCAGGTTAGTGATGGATGCCGGTTTAAGTATCTCAGTGATTTTTTCGACTGCAATATCATACAATGTAGTGTCGGCAGGCATGTTCTTATAAATTTTCCTGACAAGGGTGTCAAGCTTTTCAAGCTGCTCCTGCAGACCGCGTACTATTTCACCGGCATCAAAACCTGATAATGCATCTATCTGTTTAGATACCAACGGAATAAAGATCACAAAAAAGAGTGCCAGCAAACCATAGAGAAGCAGCAGTGTCAAAAGCGAACTCAATGCCCTCGGGAATCTCATCTTCCGTAAAGTGAATGCTGTTCAGCAGGTCAACTATCGGCCTTCCGATAAGCGATATGACCCCTGCAATAATTATGTATGCAATGATACTCCTGAAATACCAGGTAAGGTAAGCCGCCAGCGCTATGCCGATGACTATCAAAAAATTACGCAGAGTGGCATTCATTGTGCAATTGGATCAGGTCTAAAACCCCTGTCCTGACAGGGTGCAATTAAAACTCTTCTCATCAAATTTAAAAAGAATTCCCGTTATTACAATCCGAATATTATAATGCCATTATGTCATGTCAAATTTTATAATATCTGCCATATTGGCACATAAATTTCAATGGCACACAGATTGAAATATATCCTGTGAAAATGCAATTAATGTCAAACAATAATAAAAAGGAGGTCGTTATGTTACCAATGATCACAAGAAGAGGTTACAAACCGCTTACGCTTTCAGATTTCTTCAATGAAGATTTCTTTCCCACGATGAACAGGAATACGAGCAGTCTTCCGTCAGTCAACATCAGGGAAGATGAAAAGGCATTTTATCTTGAGCTTGCCGTTCCGGGCATGGACAAGAAAGATCTTCGCATTGAGGTAAAGGATGATGTTCTTACAATCTCGTCCGAGCACAAGGGAGGAGAGGGATCAGGATCTTGACGGATACAGGCGCAGGGAATTCAGCTACAGCTCATTCTGCCGCAGTTTTTACCTGCCTGAGGATGTAAACGGTGAAAAGATCGGCGCTTCATACAAGGATGGCATCCTGAATGTGGAGATACCGAAGCTTGAGGAAGAGAAGAAAAAGGAAAAAATCCGTTCGGTATCTCGATCTGCGTAATATCCGCAGGAATTGCAATCATCCTGCTTATTCCGTAGATCGATCTTCAATTATCACCGTAGAGACAGATCTGAGACCTGTCTTTACGGTTTTTTAATGTTCGATTGGCTGCGGTGCGGACGAATTATGCGTCTGTCCTGACGGCCACAAGTTCCCGGGCAAACCGTTCGCCGTATTCGATCAATGTCTTCTCCTTATCGCTCTCAGGCATAAATTTCAATGCTGCAGGCTCCTCAAAAAAACGAAGCTTCAGGTTTTTCAGCATCCCTGCTATCAGTCGAGGGCGCCTCACCGCTCCATCCGTATGATCCGAATGAGCCGGCCAGCTTACCCCTGTCGCGCAACGGACTGACCATCGCAGCAAGTTTATAGACCGGTAAAAGGGTATTCTGATTGATTGTCGGTGAGCCCACGATGATCCCATCGGCAATTGTCAGCTTTGAGTCCATATCGCCTATATCTGCTGTCTCAATATCCATCAGATCCACAGTAACATTCTTCACCGCACCGGCTCCGCGGGCTATCAGCTCTGCCATCTCCCTGGTGTAACCGTATGCCGACACATAGGTTATAAGCATCCTCTTTCCCGTCTGGAAGCTGAGGTGAGCTTTAGATAATCACCGGCCAGCTGTTCCGTGGTGTCAACAATTTTCTTCCAGTGTGTTCTCAGTACCGGGCCGTGACCGGGAGCTATCATGGAGATGTCCAAAGGCCTGATCTTATCAATCGCCTTGATCATGAATTTGCTGTAAGGCTTCAGGATCACATCAAAATAATACCTGAAATCCTTTTCAAAATCGCCTGCCAGATCGTCAAACATCTCCTCACTGCAATAATGTGCCCCGAATGAGTCGCACGTGAAGAGTATCCTGTCCTCAACCAGGTAGGTGTAGATGGTGTCAGGCCAGTGAAGGTTAGGGGCTGCAATGAACTTCAGCGTCTTGTTGCCGAGATCAAGGGTGTCACCGTCCTTCACCACCAGTGATTTGAACGGCCGGTTGACGATGTCAGAAAGGTACCTGATGGCATTGCCGCTGCCCACCACAACTGCCTGCGGTGCCAGGTCAAGAAGCTGCCTCATCGACCCTGAATGGTCAGGCTCGGTATGGTCAAGAACGATATATGAAATCTCTGCCGGGTCAGTAACCCTTCTCAGCTTGCTGAGATATGTCTGGCTGAACTTCTCCTTGGCCGTCTCAATCACCGTCTTCTTTGCAGCATTTATGAAATATGAGTTATAGGTGGTGCCGTGCTCAGTATGCATCACAATGTCGAACACCGTGATGTCGTGATCAAGTATCCCTATCCATTTAACATCCGGGAGTAAGATCCAGTATTTTATTATCTTCTTTCATAAATGTCAATTAAAGAACTTTTGCAATTATGGTCCTGCTTGCCCTGACCTGTTCAAACATCTGCACATCGATCTCAGTGCCTTCAGGAAGGAAGATGTCAACCCGTGAACCGAACTTGATGAAACCCAGCTCATCGCCCTGGCGCACTCTCTCTCCCTTTTTCGAGTAAGTGACGATGCGGCGGGCCACCGCACCTGCCACCTGCCTTATAAGAATTCTCAGTGCCGTTTTCTGATTTAACAACGATACTGCTCCTTTCGTTCAATTCTGACGATTTGGGACTGCGGGCATGATATTTCTTGCCGGCCTGATAATTGGTATAAGAGACAGTGCCGGTGATCGGATACCTGTTGCTGTGCATGTTAAAAGGCGACATGAAGATTGAAATCTGCAGCCTGTTGTCCTTGAAATACTCCTTTTCAAATGTCTCTTCTATCACAACGATCTTTCCGTCAGCCGGTGCGTAGATCAGCAGCGGATCCGGATCAAGCTTCCGCGCCGGGGTCCTGAAAAACAAGCACTATAAAGGAGAAAAAAATCAGGGATGCCGCCAGGAGCAGATAATGAAGAATGCGCAGTTCCGGCCAGATGGTCAGTGCTGCCACATTGATCACTGACAAGCATAATAAATACAGCAATTATTATCTTGTATCCTTCCCTGTGTATTTTAAGTCTTTTGACCTGCCATCTTACCCTGAAATCGCAATATAAAGATATACCAGCGGAAATGAAACCACAACACTGTCAAACCTGTCGAGGAACCCGCCGTGACCGGGCAGGATCGTACCCGAATCCTTCAGTCCGAGGCTTCGCTTGAGCATTGATTCAAGCAGGTCACCTGCCGTTCCGGCAATTGGAATAATCACTGCAATGATCATCCATCCGGTGTGTCAGCCACGCCAAGCCATCCGCCGATCAGCCGTGCCACCAGCAGGGTAAGTAACAACCCACCGATAAAGCCTTCCCAGCTCTTCTTCGGTGATATGCGCTCAAAGAGACGGTGCTTTCCAATGGCTGACCCTACCAGGTAAGCACCGGTATCATTTGTCCACAGAAGCAGAAAAAAACCTACAGGAATTCCCGGTGAAAATGCAACCCCGTTCATCCGGATCAAGCGGCTCAAGGCCGGTATGGTCGAAAGCAGTGAAGGGCAACAGTGAGAAAGGCACTGCAGTATATAATATTGAAAAGAAAGTGTGTGCCAGTGAATCAAACGGTCTCTCAACCTTCCTGAAAAGCTCCGTCACCATCACGGCAGTGACAAGCGGAATAAGCCACAGGAAGCTTTTACCCGGAAGCCATCCGGCTGCCACCGTGGTTGAAATAAAGTAAATGATTAATCCGGCTATTATGCCGGTGACGGTCTGCGGCCTGACCCCCGTACCCCTGACCATCATGTAATATTCATGCTGTGTCCCGGCTATAATCACCGCAACGACAATGAAGAAAGAGACAGGATGGAGCCACAGCCCTCCCAGCACGCATATCACAATGAAGGCACCGGTAATGGTACGCCTGATAAAATTGGTCACCTCACAGATCTTTGATTATTTCCATGGCTGCGATCACATTGTCACGGTGAACATACAGTTCGATGTCTCCGAACCTGTAATTCCAGTCGCGCTTGTCGACAGCCACAGCTTCAATATCGTTATCGTGGAGCTGGTCGATAGCGATCTGGGACTTTACGTCATCACCGTATCTTGCTATGACCACCCATTCATCTTCCATCACTCGCTCTTTAAGGGCTCTTCGGCACTGTGCAGGTTCTTCAGACTTTTCTGCTCCTCAGTCTTTGCAGGTTCTTCAGCTCTTCGCAGGCTCAGTACCCTTTGCAGCCTCTTCAGTCATGCTCTTTGAAATGTCGCCTTTTCTCTTGCCGAAGATACGCTCCAGGTCCTCACTGAAGATGACTTCCTTTTCGAGCAGCTGCTCTGCAAGCTTTGTAAGTCCGACAATATTTGCAGAGATAACCTCCTTAGCCTTGGTGTATGATACTTCCACGATCTTTTTTGCCTCGTGGTCAATAAGTTCGGCAGTCTTTTCGCTGTACGGCTTCGTAAAGCCATATTCTGACTGTCCTGACGAATCGTAGAAACTCACGTTGCCAACCTCTTCCGACATGCCGAAATAGGCCACCATGGCATAAGCCTGTTTGGTTACCTTCTCCAGATCGCTGAGGGCTCCGGTGGATATCTTTCCTATCACCAGCTCTTCAGCGGCTCTTCCTCCGAGAGCGTAAGCAAGCTCGTCAAGGATATGCTCACGGGTGGATATCGATCTCTCCTCCGGCAGATACCATGCTGCCCCGAGGGCTTTTCCCCTGGGTATGATTGTCACCTTGAGCAGGGGACTGGCATATTCAAGGAGCCAGCTTACAGTGGCATGTCCTGCCTCGTGATACGCAATCGTCCTCTTTTCTTCAAAGGAAACGATCTTGTTTTTCTTCTCCAGTCCGCCTATGATCCTGTCGATGGCATCAAGGAAGTCCTGCTTCTCCACCACCGTCTTATTTCCCCTGGCTGCTATCAGTGCTGCCTCGTTACAGACGTTTGCTATGTCAGCGCCTGAGAAGCCGGGTGTATTTTTTGCAAGGAAGGTTATATCAAATCCTTCCTCAAGTTTGATCGGACGGAGGTGCACCTTGAAGATAGCCTCACGCTCCCGTATGTCAGGAAGTTCAACATTTATCTGCCGGTCAAAGCGTCCGGCCCTGAGCAGTGCCTTGTCAAGGATATCAGCCCTGTTGGTGGCAGCAAGTATGATCACACCGCTGTTGGTCCCGAAACCGTCCATTTCGGTAAGAAGCTGGTTGAGAGTGTTTTCACGCTCATCATTGGCGCCGAAGTTGGGGTTACGGCCACGGGCACGTCCTACGGCATCAATCTCATCAATAAAAACGATGCACGGGGCCTTTTCCTTTGCCTGCTTAAAGAGATCCCTGACGCGCGAGGCGCCTACGCCCACAAACATCTCAACAAAGTCAGAGCCTGAGATGGAAAAGAAAGGCACATTGGCTTCACCGGCGACAGCCTTGGCCAGAAGCGTCTTTCCTGTTCCGGGAGGGCCGACCAGCAAGGCACCCTTGGGTATCTTGCCTCCCGAGTGAAGTGTATTTCTTGGGGTTCTTGAGAAAGTCAACTATCTCCATCACCTCTGTCTTGGCCTCCTCGAGACCGGCCACATCACTGAAGTTAGTCTTTATGTGTGTGTCCTTGTCAAATATCTGCGCCTTCGATTTGCCGACGCTGAAGATGTTACCTGCACCGCCGCCGCCGGCTCCGCCTGACATGCGTCTCATGAAGTAGATCCACACCAGGGCTATGAGCAGGAACGGAAGGATGACACCAAGGAACGTCGACAGGTAATCTTTCCTGGTCTGGTATTCCGGATGGATCCATTCTTCCTGGGTGTAGCCGGCTTTCTCCTGCATCGAGGCAAAGAACTCCTCAAACAGCTCCACAGTACCAAAACTGTGATAGTACTGCGGCCTCGGAGGCTGTATCCCGAAACCCTTCTGTTTGGCAAAATCAGAATATTTCTCTTCCTTGAGTGCTTCAGGTTTGATATAGATCTCAGCCTGCTCCTTGTTAACCACGACTACCTTTTCAATGTCGTGGCCGATGATCATTTCTTCGATTTCTCTCTGGCTGGCCTTCTTTGAATATTTGCCGCTGAAAAGCACCTGTATTACTATAAAGGCCAGAAGAAGAATAAAAAAGAACCAGTTTGTATTAAACTTAGACTTCAGATTTTTATCATTCTTATTTGCCTTGGATGGTTCCTTGTTTTCTGCCATATATTAAATACCTTTCTTTTCCGCTATGTCCTCAAGCATTGTCAGGCGACCGTCAGCATACAATGACTTCGAGGTTGTAAAAGTCCCTGTAAGGCTGCTGGAAGATATGAACGAGGATGTCACCGTAGTCAAGCAATACCCATATGCAGTTCTCCCTGCCTTCAATATGAAAAGGCTTGTGGCCGGTCTCTTTTCTGACAATATCCTCGACAGACCATGCAAGTGAATCAACCTGTTTGGTTGATGCAGCGTGAGTGATCACAAAATAGTCACAAATCCTGTTTTCAATATTCCTCAGATCGATAAGGGCCACCTTCTCTCCCTTCTTTTCAAACAATCCTTTTACTATACTTTCGGTTACCCGGGAGGCCTCTTTACTGGTTTTTCTCATTAATAATATTTTCAGTGATAAACAGTTCCTTATGCTGGCGCAAAATTACGAACATTATCTGTATTTTCGTCCGGCATCATCTCTTTTTACAATTAGGATGCCATTTTGTTCAGCAAGCCGCAAAGCTCCGGAATGATTGAATAATAATGTTTTAAATACCTGCCTGTCATGATAATAGGATCTGTCATCCGGCACTGTGAAAAAGTGTCATCTACCAACAGCATTGCATCTGTCATGCTGCGCGATGAAAAGCCTGAGGAAGGTACGGTAATTACTGCTGCCTTGCAGGAGAGCGGCAGGGGCCAGAAAGGCAACAGCTGGGAGAGTGAGCCTGGTAAGAACCTGCTGATGAGCGTAATACTATACCCAGCCATGGTCAGTCCGGAGAACCAGTTCGTCATCTCGCAGATGGTTTCTCTTGCAGTGGACGACCTTGTCAGGCGCAGTAATTCCGGATGTGAAAATCAAGTGGCCCAATGACATTTATGTCAGAGATGACAAAATAGCAGGTATCCTGATCGAGCACAGCATCATGGGCAATACAATCAGCAGCAGTGTAGCCGGTATCGGGCTCAATGTCAACCAGACAGAGTTCAGCAGCGCACTCCCGAATCCTGTCTCACTGGCACAGGTCACAGGCAAAAAACATGATTTGTCAACGATAACCGGTGAGCTTATACGCCTTCTTGACATGAGATATGCCATGATCATCAGCGGAAAGACAGACGAACTGGCAGAAGCATATCACAATTCGCTCTACAGGCTGCGGTGAGTGGCACCGGTACGCTGACCGGAACGGAGAATTCACGGGAATGATTGAAAGTGTCGGGTCCCGGCGGGCTGCTAATGGTCAGAAGAGAGAAAGGATCTGTTACAGGGTATGCCTTTAAAGAGATTGACTATATCCCCTGATCCTGTCATACCCCTTGTAGTTCTCAATCATATCAATCATTCTGTCAAGATACTGCGGGGCATCATCCCCGATGAGCATACTGACAAGCGGGTTCATGTTAATGTCAACCGTGACATACACCTTTGAACGCTGACCGGGCAAGTGGTTCAATAACAACCTGCAGTGACAGTTTGCCAGCAAAAAGATTTTCTACCGCATAGCTGACCATTGAATGCGGAAGGGTTTCCTTCAGCCTGATCTTCACCCTTCCTGCCTTGTCAATCGTGAAGCTGCATTCATCTGTTGCGGCTTCCCAGTCGGATATGCATGCCCTGGGGCAGCATTTCCTTGAAATTGCGCAGGTCTGTCATGAAAGCGTATAGGTCCTTGTCGCCACACGGCACCTCCCCCGTTCTGCTTCTGTATGATTTTGATGGACTCATTCTACAATAATTTGATGGCCTGCGGCCATCCACTTTAACCTTTAACCTTGCCGTCCCTGCAGTCTGTCTCCTCGCTAAAATGATCCACCGATCATTTCTTAACCTCGGTCCCCCAGGAGGAGGGATCTTTCCGCCATTCCCTGAGTGTCTCCACATCTGTCTGCCGATATATAACCTGATGCTGCAGCCATGTCAACAAGGACGCCATAGTTGCTGAGTGTATCAAGCCTGCATCCTTCATCCCTGAAGGCATCTGCCGATTTGCTGAATCCGTACGTGAAGATTGCTATCATGCCCAGCACGTCGCATCCGGCCTCACGCAGCGCCTTCACCGCTCCCAGGCTGCTGCCGCCGGTAGAGATAAGATCTTCTATCACAACAACTTTCTGCCCTTTTGTGTAATGACCTTCTATCTGGTTGCCCAGCCCGTGATCCTTGGCGCCTGACCTTACATAGATGAACGGGAGACTTAGGCGGTCAGCCACAAGTGCTCCGTGGGCGATGGCACCCGTCGCCACGCCGGCAATGACCTCAGCATCAGGATACAGCTCCTTTACCTTTATGGCAAACGAATCACCTATAAAAGAACGCACCTCCGGAAAAGAAAGTGTCATCCGGTTATCACAATAGATGGGCGATTTCCAGCCTGATGCCCATGTAAAAGGTTTTGCCGGTTGCAATTTAATTGCTTTTATTTGCAAAAGATATTCTGCAGTTTTCTTTGCGATATCATCCATATGCTGAAGTATAAGGTATATTTTGACAACAGGGTCATTACAGTCTCTCCCGAACCTGACCGGCTGCAAAAATACGCTCTTTTTCACAATTACAGCGAGCGGGAGGCTATGTACAGCCAAATATCACAGTTTGCCCTCAATAATGACATCCCTTCCCTGAATATTTATTCATCTGATATTAACAACCTGTGGAATACCTTCTGTGAATGGTTTGTTGTCATCGAGGCTGCCGGCGGACTGGTGAGCCATCCTTCCGGCAAGTTCCTGTTCATTAAGCGTTACGGCAGGTGGGATGTTCCCAAGGGCCATATCGAAAAAGGTGAGACCCCTGAGGAATGCGCTCTCAGGGAGGTAACGGAAGAGTGTAACATCAGGGGACACGTCATCAGGGGCTCGCTGCCGCCCAGCTACCATACCTACCTCTATGACAATAAACCCCACCTGAAAAAGACTTACTGGTTCACGATGAATTATGAATGGGGATATGATTACGGAGCCGCAGGCTGAAGAGGGAATCACCCACGCTGAATGGCTCGCACCAGCCGATATTGCCAAAATAAAAACGAACACCTACCAGTCGCTGCTCGACCTGATGAACATCACCCTGAGGGTGAAGTGATCATTTACCGAGATAATCCGCAATATTTATCACTGACGGGAACGAACATCGAGGCATCGCCGCCGTTAACAATAACATCACGCACAATTGTTGAATTAATAGGTGTGTGCTCAGTGCTCGTAAGCAGAAAGACAGTATCAATCTCCGGAGCCATCTTCCTGTTCATGTGACCCATTGCCCTCTCATATTCAAAATCAGCGGCGGTGCGCAATCCTCTCAGGATATAGCCCGCCTTGTTCTTACGGCAGAATTCGACTGTCAGGCCGCGGAACCTGGTGACAACCACCCTGCTCTTCACCTTCAAAGACCTTTGAGATCATCTTCATCCTGTTCTCGATGCTGAAGAGATTCTTTTTTTCCGAATTCTCACCGACAGCAATAATCACCTTGTCGAAGAGTATCAGTGCCCTTGTTACAAGGGCTTCGTGACCCACTGTAAAAGGATCGAATGAACCGGGGAAAACAGCTGTCTTATTCATGATGAACTGTTTATCGGTTAGTTGAAATCTATGATCCTGGCGTTGGTCACTTTCTGACTTAGCAGCACGTGGTTAATGACATCCATGATAGTGTCAACATAATTGAACTTCAGTCCGCGGACATACTTTTCATTGATCTCCTCAACATCCTTGCGGTTCAGTTCAGAAAGCACTATCTCCCTGATACCTGCCCGCTTGGCAGCGAGTATCTTCTCCTTGATGCCGCCCACAGGCAGCACCTTGCCCCTCAGTGTTATCTCACCCGTCATGGCGACATACTTCTTTACCTTTCGCTGGGTGAAGGCCGAAGCAATGGAGGCTGCCATGGTAATTCCGGCAGACGGGCCGTCTTTGGGAATGGCGCCCTCGGGAACATGAATATGGATATTCCATTTCTCAGAGAACGTGTCAGGGAGATCAAGCATCGGTGCATGAGCCTTCAGATATTCAAGTGCAATCACTGCTGATTCCTTCATCACATCACCCAGGTTACCTGTCAGCGTCAGATTGCCTTTGCCCCTGCTCAGGCTTGTCTCCACGAACAGTATCTCACCTCCGGTAGCTGTCCATGCCAGCCCTGTCACCACTCCCGCCTGGTCATTGCCGTCATAGATATCCTTGATATACTTCGGCGGTCCGAGAATCTCCATCACATCGGCGATGGTAAGATTCGCTTCCGGAGTTTTGTCAAAGGCGATCTCCCTGGCCCTGTGTCTGACCAGCTTGGCAATACGTTTATCAAGTTCCCTTACCCCTGACTCACGTGTATATTTCTGAATGACCTCTTCAATGACCGGCTTCGACAGGGAAAATTGTGTGCTGTTTACTCCGTGGGCTTCGAGCTGCTTGGGAATAAGATGCTTGACAGCTATTTCCCTCTTCTCCTCCACGAGGTAGCCCGATATCTCTATCAGCTCCATCCTGTCGCGCAGGGCAGGACTGACTGTTGAAAGAGTGTTGGCCGTAGCAATGAAAAGAACCTTTGACAGGTCATATTCCATCTCGAGGAAATTATCATAGAAGTGTGTGTTCTGCTCCGGGTCGAGCACCTCCAGCAGCGCTGAGGACGGGTCACCCCTGAAATCCTGCCCTACCTTGTCAACCTCATCAAGTATGAAGACGGGGTTCGAAGATCCGGCGCGCCGTATGTTCTGTACCACCCTGCCGGGCATGGCTCCGATATATGTCTTCCGGTGTCCCCTGATCTCCGCCTCATCATGCAATCCGCCCAGTGACATCCGGGCATACTTGCGTCCCAGTGCGCGTGCAACTGATTTGCCAAGCGAGGTCTTGCCCACCCCCGGAGGACCGTAAAGACACAGGATAGGTGACTTCATGTCACCCTTCAGTTTCAGCACTGCCAGATGCTCAAGTATCCTTTCCTTGACCTCCTCAAGCCCGTAGTGGTCTTCATCAAGAACACGCTGTGCGTTGTTAAGATCAAGATTATCAGGAGAATATTCATTCCACGGCAGCTCAAGCAGGGTCTGTATATAATTTACCTGGACCGAGTACTCAGCTGCGGCAGGATTAAGCCTGGAGAGCTTGTCGAGCTCGCGGTCGAACACTTTGGCCACATCCTCATTCCACTAGTTTTTTTGTACCCCTGGGCGCGGAACTCCTCCACCTCCTTCTCAACAGGATTGCCGCCCAGTTCGTTCTGAATGGTCTTCATCTGCTGATGCAGAAGGAACTCACGCTGTTGCTGGTCTATCTCATACTTGACCTTTGACTGCAGCTCATTCTTCAGCTCCATAAGCTGTATCTCGCGCACAAGGTGCTCAAGCAGCCGCAGTCCGCGCTCTTTCAGAGTTGATGCCTCAAGCAGTTTCTGCTTGTCGTTGACATTTATCTCGGTGTTGGCGCAGATGTAGTTTATAAGATAGGTGCTGTTCTCAATGTTCTTGACAGCAAAAGAAGCTTCGGGACTGATATTCGGGTTCAGTTTTACAATCTTCATCGAAAGGTCTTTCAGTGATCCGATGATCACCTCAAAATCCTTTTCATCTTCGCCACCCTTGTTATCGGGAATGGCTTTCACCTGGGCAGTGAGGTATGGCTCCGTCTGCACAATATTAAGAACGGAGATGCGTCTGCGACCCTGGATGATGGCAGTGGTTGTTCCGTCAGGCATCTCCAGCAGCTTCACTATCTGGCCAAGTGTGCCGACGACATTCAGGTCACGTATCTGCGGGTCATCAATCTCCGCGTCAAGCTGGGCCACTGCGGCAACGAGTTTGTCACCGCGATAGGCTTCACGCACCAGCTGCACTGATTTCTTGCGTCCCACGGCAATAGGAATCACCACTCCGGGAAACAGCACGGTGTTTCGCAGCGGCAGCAAAGGCACACTTCCCGGTATCTCCACTTCGTCAAGCTCCTGATCATCACCATCGGAAAGAATGGGTATGATCTCCCTCCCTTCATCGATCAGCTCATGAAAGCCGACACTCTCCCACTTCTTAAAATCTCTTTTCTCCATAAAAACTGTAAACCATGCAAAATTAGTCAAATAAACTTTACTGCCTATTCAAAAAAAAGCTGCCTTCCCGGCAGCTTTTATAAGTAAGATTGTCTTTTACTTCGTCTTCTTGTCAAGGTGAGACTTGTAGCGGTTCATGTACTTATCAACCCTTCCAGCCGTGTCAACGAGTTTCATCTTGCCGGTATAGAACGGATGGGAAGTATTTGAGATCTCAAGCTTGATAAGCGGATATTCCTTGCCGTCTTCCCACTTGATGGTATCACGCGACGAGGCCGTTGAACGTGTAATAAAAGCCGTGCCGTTTGACATATCCTGAAATACAACCAACCTGTAATTGCCCGGATGTATACCTTCTTTCATTCCTGATATAATTTGTTTCTGATTAAAAAACCCTTTTCTAAGGGCTTGCAAAGATAATGAACATTAAGAAAAATACAAAAGGAGTGACAAAAATTTTCACGTTTTATGCCGGAGTTGCCGCTCAGCCTTGATTTTCCTCAATCTCAAACCTGTACATTTTAAACGGCAGTTTATCATTTATCATAAACCTGAAGGTCATATGGGTCTTGGCTTTCGATGCCCCCAGTGCTTCATAAATGGCAATCATTTTAGGATTGAAATCGCCGACCCATGAGAGCTCGAGCTCCTTGTAGAACCGCTTTCCTGCGGAAGACCCTGAAGAGCTGAAGGAAGATGGCTGATTTAATGCCGCTGTTCTGGTAAGCGGGATGAACTCCGGCCACAAGGGCCCGCATGCGGGTCATTCTGTGAGTGTAGTTTGAACCAGACAAACCTGTATCATATTCCATGGCGTGAGCCTTCCCGTTAAAGTATTTTATGATCTGGTTCAGGTCAGGGAAGATGACGAAGAAGGCTATCGGCTTGTCGTTGTGGTAGGCATACCATATCAGATCTTCGTCAATAAATGCCTTTGCCTGCTTAAGGGTACTACGGAGCATCCCCGGATCAAGCGGGGTGAAGTCCTCCTTGAAGACAGACCAGGTTGCATTGTAAATGTCAACCATATCGGCAATGAACTTGTCCTGCTGCCTGTACTCGAAATGCCGGAAGCTGTGCCCCGGTCTTTTTGATACCCACTCTGCTATCTTCATGAACCGTTCCGGGAAAACCTCGACGCTGCCTATGTCCTTGTGATAACTGTATTGCTCGAAATAGGTTTTGAAACCGTAGTCCTCAAAAAAGCGTCTGTAATATTTCTTATTGTATGGCATTCCGAATCCCGGCTGGGTGAAGCCTTCAACGAGCAACCCCCAGTAATTGTCGTTCTCACCGAAGTTGATCGGGCCGTCCATGGCTTCCATACCCTTGTCGGAAAGCCATTTGCGTGCTGTATCGAAGAGCATGAAGGCAGCCTCCGCTGAATCAATGACCTCAAAGAAACCAAAGCCGCCGGTCGGCTGCCTGTTAGCTTTCGAACGTATCTCATCAATGAAGGCAGCCACCCTTCCGATGGTGTTGTTGTTATCGTCAAGAAGCAGCCATCGTATGGCCTCTCCGCGCCTGAAAGCAATATTCCTTGCAGGGTCAAACACAGCCTCAACCTCACTGTCAAGAGGGCAAACCCAGTTGGGATCTCCCCTGTAAAGTCTCTTAGGGAATTCCGTAAACTCCTTCCTGTGGGCTTTTGATGTCACTTCAACTGTTTTCATCTGTCAGCCTCTGAAGGTTAAACCATGTCTTTACTTTCTCCCTGCCGGCACCTGTGTCATCCTTGTGCCTGTACTCATTTGTCCGCCTGTCATAGGTATAATCTTTGCTCCACGCCGATGTCATTAGCCTGTATCTCCCTCAGTGCGATGATCACGGAATCAAGCTCACTGTCGGTCATCGTCGGATGAAGGGACAGTCTTACCCATCCGGGTTTTTCTGAAAAGTCACCCTTATTGATCATCTCGGTAATTCTGTGACTGTGATCATAGGTGACGTCAAGAAGGAAATGGCCGTAAGTGCCTGCACAGGCGCACCCGCCCCGCACCTGGATGCCATACCTGTCGCTCAGGAGCTTGACAAC
The DNA here is from genome assembly GCA_963732575.1 of uncultured Bacteroidales bacterium. Taxonomy (GTDB): domain Bacteria; phylum Bacteroidota; class Bacteroidia; order Bacteroidales; family VadinHA17; genus SR-FBR-E99. The sequence goes on along the minus strand of CAVTAA010000002.1, from coordinate 825,779 downwards.
CAGGTTGTAATGCATACCGTCGACATAAAAAGATATTGCTCCCAGCCTCTCTTTAATATCAGGTGCAAGTATATGCAGGCCGGCGTATGCCTGAGAGTCCCTCCAACGCTTTTTCTGACCAGCTCTTCCTCACGTTCCCTGATCATCTCCGTTCCCATGAGATGTTTCAGCTCCATGGCCAGCGCTGCCCTGATCATCTGCAAGGAAGTCCGGGTGTGCCGCCATCTTCCCTGGACTCAATATTGTCAACATACTTGTACTCCCCCCAGGGGTTAGTCCAGTCAACCGTGCCACCACCGGGCTGATCAGGTGCACCTGCCTTGTAAAGAGACTTGTCAAAGAGCATTATGCCTGATGACCCCGGGCCGCCAAGGAACTTATGGGGAGAAAAGAATATTGCGTCAAGCTTTTCGATACTGTCGGCAGGGTGCATATTGATGTCAACGTATGGAGCTGATGCAGCAAAATCAATGAAGCACAAGTCCGCCGTTCTCATGCATGATGCGTGCCAGCTGGTGATAGGGGGTGATATACGCCGGTGACGTTGGAACAGGCTGAGAATGATCCGATTTTGAATTTGCGGTCCTTGTAGCCGTCAAGAGCTTTCCGGAGGTTGTCAGGGTCAACGGTAAGATCCTGACCCGGCTCGATCATCACGACATCGGCCATGGTCTCATACCATGATGTCTGGTTTGAATGATGTTCAATATGGGTGATGAAAACGACAGGACGGTCAGCATCGCTGAGGCAGCGGGCTGTCCTTGGGTAACTGCATCCCTTCAGGCCCAGGATCCTCTGGAACTTGTTTATTACTGCCGTCATGCCTGAGCCTGCAGCAATGAGTACATCATCGCTGCCGGCGTTCACATGCTTCTTGATGATCTCCTGGGCATGATGGTATGCGTAGGTCATCATCGACCCCGTTTCCGATGTCTCGGTATGTGTGTTTGCAACGAATGGTCCGAAGATCTCTGATAGCTTGTGTTCAATTGGTCCGTAGAGCCTTCCGCTGGCAATCCAGTCACAGTAAATGATCCTCTTCCTTCCATAGGGGGTTTCATACTCCTGGTTTATACCAACAATATTTTTGCGAATTTCTTTGAAGTAATTTTCTGACCGGCTCATTTTATACCTGAGGTTAGCTGGCATAAGATACAGGCCTCAAATATAATTCTTTTTGACTTCCGTGACAGTGACGGCAGTCCGGCTAATGGAAGTCGATGACCCTGTGATCGATCAATACAAAAAGAATTACAAGCACAGCGGAGTAGATAAGCCATTTAACCACAGGGATATAATCTGCCGGTTTGATCTTCATCTTTTTCCACACATACCAGATAAGGAAGACCTTCTCAAGGGAATAGACAATGAAGGTAGCCAGGGCAACACCCACCACCCCGTATGGTTTAATGAGAAGGAGGCTCAGCGGAATATTTATCGCTATCTCAATGGAAGCAGCGATCAGGGTTATATTGGTCTTCTTCCGGCCGATGACGATTGTCTGGGGAAAGACCAGCCTGGGTATGATGAGCAGGAGGTATATCATGAACACGTCGGCGCTGCGTCTGAACTCGGGGGTAAAGAGGCGGGGAAAAACCCATCGTGACACAAGCATTGTCACCATTGAAACCGGGAAAAGGTAGTGCATCAGTTGTTCCGATTTGGCCCTCAGGGTGACAAGGGCTTCCCTCATCCCCTCCCTTGTAGCGAACCGCGGCAGGAGGGCATTGCTGAGGCCGTTGGCCAGCAGAAGCACCAGGGGAAACTCCTTCGCACCGTAGCGGTACATTGCAAAGACACCGGGATCTTCATAACGTGCTGATATGATTATACCGTCAACATACTGTGCTGATCCGCTGATCAGGAATGTAAGTATGAGCGGCATGCCCACCCGAAGCTGTTCCCGGATAAAGTCCCAGGATACTTTCATTAAGGTATATCGTCCTGAGCAGGATGATGAGCCATATCCACCTTACCAGTGTGATTCCAAACAGACCGAAAATGGCGCTTTTCTCATCAAAGCCGGCAATGACGGGTGAGAGCACGAACAGAAGCTGTGCCGAATAGGTATATATTCCGTATTGCAGGATACGGTGAGGTCTGTTGTTAAGAAGATATATATATTCTATAAGAGCAACCGGATTGCTGAAAAGGATGTATAACAGAAGAAGGTTGGCATAAGGGATCTCCCTTGGCAGGTCAATTGTGCCGAGTACAACCTTTATAGGGATACCCAGTGCGAAAACAAGAAAACTGAAGAATAATATCAGCAGGAAAGCGTTGAATATCTCCGGCGATTTTCTTCCCTCGGTCTCTCCGCCGGCACGGAATGTCCAGTTCCGGTTATAGAGTGTGAGCAGCGACTGAATTATTCCGGAGACCCAGAAGAAGCTGAGCAGGCTGGAGATGAAAAGGAACAGCTCCCATGTTCCTATCTGTGGTCTCGACAGGTGGCTCTTTGTAAAGACGATGCTGATGATCAGGAAGGTGGCAAATCTGAGCAGTTGTACCGACTGCAATCCTGAGATATTGTCTATGAACTTAAGCCTGGCCAATTTTGTCAGATATTGAAACAGGAACGCTGAAGAGTTTCAATAATTGTACCATCTGCTTTCCCGGCGGCTAAGATACGATTTGGGATGTATGAATGACAAAATGAGGATAAAAATTTGCGGAATAGTAATTTTGCTGTTTCTTTGCACTTCGTAAAACGGTGGTTGTAGCTCAGTTGGTTAGAGCGCCAGATTGTGGATCTGGAGGTCGCCGGTTCGAACCCGGTCTTCCACCCTGATCAGAAAAAGCTGACCCGCGAATGCGGGATCAGCTTTATTTTTTTATGAAGGCTGAAGCTTGCTTCAGACTGAAATTAAAAAATAAAGCTAAGCCCAGGGCCGTTGCCCTGGGCCAGCTTTTTCTGACATGGGTTTTCCCAATCCGGCTCGCCACCCGAGCAAAGCGAGGGTGGCAACCCGGTCCTTTTCAAAATATCTCTCAAGGCTCGCCACCCGAGCAGAGCGAGGGTGGCAACCCGGCCCCTATTTTTAGGCTGTCTCTCTCATGGTTCGCAATTCGCACCCCCTACGAATTGCATGCTGACACCCCTTTCCTCCCACCCTTCAGGCACGCTCAAACTGAGTACCTGTACCATATATAATATAGTAACTCCATAGCAGACTCGAAAAATGTGACCGGCAAAGTTTGTTTTTCTTAAAAATAATTTTTGTATATTGCGCCACTTGAATTTTAAAACCTAAATCTAAGTCTTATGAAGAAACTATTTCTGTTCTTTGTTTTGTTTGTGTTAGCGGGTGCAAGCACGCTGTGGGCACAGACAAAAGTCATTACAGGTACGGTAACATCCGCCACGGAGGGTGAAGGTACGATTCCAAGCGTATCCGTGTTCGTCAAGGGCACGACCGTAGCGACATCAACCGATGCCAATGGCAGGTATTCACTGAATGTTCCTGAAAATGCAACTACCCTCGTTTTCTCCTTTATCGGGATGAAACAGCAGGAAGTTGAGATTGCAGGCCGTTCAGTGGTTGACTGCGTTATGGAATCTGACGTTGTAGGATTGAATGAGGTTATTGTAACCGCCCTCGGTATTAAAAGGGAGAAGAAGGGAAGTAACCTACCAGACACAAAAAGTTGGCAACGACGAACTTGCTGTTGCTCAACCCACAAGAGCCACCAGTGCACTGGCAGGCAAGGTGGCAGGTCTGCAGATCAACGTTCAGGATAACAGTGTTAACCCATCAACCCAGATTATCTTAAGAGGTTTCAGATCAATATCTGCAGGGAACCAGGCACTGATTGTCATTGACGGCGCTATTTCTTCAATTGCCGCCTTTGATGACCTGAACCCCAATGACATCGCAGATATCAGCGTCCTTAAAGGCGCAACAGCTGCAGCACTGTACGGATCAAAAGCAGGTAACGGTGCAGTGATCGTTACAACAAAAAGAGGTGAAGCTGGACAGAAATTCATTGTAGGTCTGAATTCATCATACACCGCTGAGAAAGTCGCCTATATGCCCAAGTTCCAGACCGAATACGGAACAGGCTGGGAAGGTGCATATGACGCAATCGAGAATACAAACTGGGGTCCGCGTTTTGACGGAACCCTGCGCCAGATAGGCCCGACATTCCCTGACGGAACATACCAGGAAGTGCCTTACGCTCCCGTTAAAGATAACCTGCTTGAATTCTTCAATACAGGTAATAACTTTAACAACACTGTCTATCTGAGCGGAAGCAACGAAACAAGTAAATTCTATCTTTCAGTAGGTGACCAGAGAGCAACAGGTATTGTTCCGAGTGACACCTATAAAAGAAATACTGTCAGGGTCAACGCCAGCAAGAAACTGGGTGATGTTGAACTGTCAGTTAACTCAAGCTACTTTACTGATGCCACCGAACAGGTAGGAAGTACCATCGGAGATCAGGACAGACCATTATACTGGTTCCTGCTGAATACATCAGCAAATATTCCACTGTCACGTTACAGTAACTGGCAGGACAGATAAATATGCAGAACCGAGCGGTTACTACAACGGTTACTATGAGAACCCCTATTTCTGCGTTGACACCAACAGAGATTTCGATTGGACAAGCAGGCTGAACTGCCAACGTCCAGGCATCATGGGATATACTTGACTGGCTTAACCTAACCGCCAGGACAGCTGTTAACAACGTCTGGGGCAACGGTAAGAACTGGCGTGCCGCCTATGATTTCGATACCGAGATCAAACCGACAGGAAGCAGCATCTCTTCTTTTGTTGAAGACGAGGAATTCCAGCAGGTTGAATTACGTGTAATGACGTACTGTTAGCATCAGACTTCAAATTCAACGACTTCTCACTGAAAGCTATCGTCGGTGGAACAAGTTATTCATATGATTACAGGTACAGTCAAATCAGGGCCAACAACCTGAGTATTCCTGATTTTTATGATATCTCAAACGGTACAGGAACACCGGAAATCACTGCTGATGCCAGCGAGAACAGGAACTTCGGTTTCTTCGGTGACCTTACCTTCGGATATAACAACTTCATCTTCCTTAACGTAACCGGAAGAAATGACTGGACATCAACACTTGCTCAGGGCAACAACAGCTATTTCTACCCGTCATTTGGGTTATCATTTGTGCTCACCGATGCAGTTGAAGCTCTGAAAAACAATCCAATTCTTTCATTTGCCAAGGTTACCGCAAGTAATTCAACCGTGTATAACGACCTCGGAGCTTACCAGCTTAATGAGACTTACTCACAAGCACAGCTCATTTCCCGTATGGGAAGCATTAACGGTTTTGTTCTTAGCGGTACCACTGTTGATGCCAATATCAAAAAGGAAAAGCTCAATACAACTGAGTTAGGCGTTAACCTCGGTTTCCTGAAGTCAAGAATTTCACTTGATGCTGCTTACTTTATGACCAAAACCACTGACCTTATTACCAATACCACTCCTTCAATTTCCTCAGGAGCAACCGCATTCCTGACCAACATCGGTGAATTAAAAGGTAAAGGGTTTGAGTTATCACTCGGAGGTACCGTAATTCAGGGCAATAAACTCAGCTGGGATCTGAGCGTCAACTATTCAACCACGAACTACCGAGGTTGTTTCATCAAAGAAGGCCTTGATGAGATCCACTTGACCAGTACAGGACAGGTAGGTGTATTATGCCGTTGTAGAGGAAGCTTTCCCGCAGATGAAAGCAAATACGTATGTAAGAGATCCTCAGGGAAGAATCGTTATAGATCCTGCAACAGGATTTCCCGAAGACAGATGCTGAACTGTCAAGCCTCGGAAAGACACTTCCTGACTACATTCGTTGGTCTGAATACTGCTTTAAATGTACGCAGGAGTTCTCTCTATCAGCAACAATCGACTACAGAACCGGCCATGTATTCTATGCACAGGGATCTGATGCAATGGAATTCACAGGAAGATCACTGGAATGTGTTTCAGCCAACAGGCAGGATTTCGTAATTCCGAATTCAGTCATTGAAACCAGCCCGGGTGTATTATGTTGAAAATACAAACATTCCTGTTTCAGGAGGACGCCAGAGCTACTGGACAGATACGTTTACAATGATGTAAAGGAAAACTATGTAAGAGATGCAACAGCATTCAAGGTAAGGGAGCTGGCGTTGAGTTACACTCTTCCAGCATCATCTTCTCAACAAGACACCTATGCAGTAAAGCTTACTGTTGGTTTGATTGCCAGAAACCTCTTTACACTCTTACCGGCAGAAAACGCTTTCTCTGACCCTGAATTTAACAACTCCAATAACAACAACGTTGGTATTGGCGGTTATTTCCAGTCGCCTCCGACAAAATCGTTTGGTGTGAACCTAAACATAGAATTTTAAAACAGACTAGAATATGAAAAATATTATAAAATTCGCAATCTTGCTGATGGTCCTCGGGCTGTCAACAACATCATGTGAAGATTGGCTGGATGTGAACACTGATCCGAATAATCCCGACGTCAGTGACACCGGATCTGGTTCTTCCTGTTGCTCAGTTTTACACTGCTCAGATTGAACAGGCAGACAGAAGACTGAACACTCTTGGTAACATGTTTATGGTCAACTGGAGCCAGAGTGATGGTTTTTCCTGGTATTCTGATGAATTCAAGTATAATGTTACTTCATCGTTCTATCAGAACATTTTTAACAATACCTATAGCAATGCCGCTAAACAGTATGCAATTCTCAGATAACCTTGGAGAGGCAAATATGAATACTATCAGGCAATTGCCAAGATAATGAAGGCATATCATTTCCAGCTTCTTGTTGACTGCTACGGTGATATACCTTATTCTGAAGCTCTTGGCAGAAGCCTTGAAGCCACTCCGGTTTACGATGATGCACAGACGATCTATGAAGATCTGATCGTTCAGCTGACCGATGCCATTGCCCTTATTAAGAATGCTGCAGGCTGCCCAGATGTTCAGAACCTGGCGACTGATGATGGAATGTTCGGCGGTGACATGGAAGAATGGATAAAGTTCGCCAATACCCTTAAACTTCGCATACTTGTCCGCCAGTCGGATATGGACGGAAGAGTTCCTATATAACACACCGAAATTGGCTGTAATCAATACTGAAGGATCAGGTTATATAACCACTGATGTAGGCATTAATCCTGGTTATCATTGCCAAAGAAAGCGGATAAGCAGAATCTTATATGGAATGCTCTCGGATGGGATTATACCGGTACACAGACAATGACAAGCAAAGCAACCTGTGCTTCTGATTACATCATTGATTATCTTACTCGATACAAATGACCCAAGGATCGACTTACATCTATGAAAAACCAGCCGACGGTCATCTGGGTGTTCCGCAGGGTTTGCTTGACTATGACACGCCTGTTCGTTGATGCAGTATATGCCTGACAAGGTTTCCAATATCGGCCCCGGCATCCTTCAGGCAGCTGATCAGGATGCAATAATCTTTACTCACTTGCAGAAAGTTACTTTCAACCAGGCTGAAGCAAGGCAGAAAGGTTTAATAACCACCGGGCCTACTGCCAAGGAGCTTTACCAGAGTGGGATCACGGCTTCTTTCGAATATCTTGGTCTTGATGCCGCTGATGCAGTAACATATTATTCGCAGGTTCTGAATAATGTCAACTTTGATAACTCAACCAATAAGCTGGAGGCTATCATTACCCAGAAATGGATCGCAGTCAATGGAATTACAGCCGAACAGTCATGGTTTGATTACACCAGGACCGGATATCCCAGCCGGAATTCCTATCCCTATAATTACTCAGGTTCAGCTGACAGACCAGTAAGGATTATTCTATCCTGCAGGTGAATATTCATCAAACGGAGATAACGTGCCGACCCAGCCAAATGCCTTTACAGCTAAAGATATTCTGGGCAAACTAATATTAAAACAGTAAAAACTATGAAAACATTAAAATATATTCTGATCTTTATCTTCCTGGGTGCCTTCAACTCCTGTCTGGTTGATGATACAACCACATACGACCAAAATGACAAAGGGTTAAACCTGGCCGGATTCAAGGATTCCAACTCCTCACTGTCATTTGTTTCCGACGGGAGCGAATATGATTTCAACATTCCGTTGAAAATCATTGGTCCGACATCCATGGATCTGGCAAGCGACATCGTTGTAACTTTTGATGTGGATGCTACATCTACAGCATTAAAAGGTACACACGTGAGACTTGATCAACCGACTGTCACTCTGAAAGCTGCGGATAATTACCTCGGTTATCTCCCGATTACAATCCTGACAGAGGGAATTATTGCCCCGCTTGCGAAGAATCCGGTTCTGGTGCTTAAAGCTGTCACTGCTACCGGTGACCCGACCGTTACCAGTAATGGCAAGCCGATTAACATAACCCTTAACTACGGTTGCTTCTCCGACCTGGCCGGTGAATATGATGTTCATACAGTTATTACCCGTACAATCAGCGGAGCAATCTCAAATTATAACTGGACCGAACCCATCAACCAGACCGGCGTTGGCGAATACCGTACAACAGTGGTGGCCTATGACGGCTATGTTAACCCGATCGCTCCTCCCGGAGTAGACGGTTTCACTTTCTATGATGTATGCAATGTGCTTTCGGTTCCTCAGCAAAACCTGGCTGATTATTATTCCAACCAGGTATATGGGAATGCTCCGGGCTCGGTTGATCCTGCCACAGGTAAGTTACATATTGAATATACAGTTGAAACCACGGCTGCTGCCGGGTTCCGAAGCTGTGTCTCAGACTATACACCAGTCGGTAAAAAATAGATCATCATTGCTGAATTAATATTTTAAATAATATGAAAATGAGAAAAAATATTAAATATAAAGTACTCGGACTGGCGTTCTTAGTCATCGGCATGGTTGCCTGCGACACAGCCAGCCAGGAACCTGAACCAATTGTACCTCCTGAGGGATATGCAGTTGCTACCTTCGTCAATGCAACAGGCACAACAGTGACCGAGGGTGATACAATCATCTTTAACATCGCCATTGACCAGACTATTGACAGGTCTATTACCTTCGGTTTTGAACAGACTGGCGGAACCTGTGACGGTGATGACTATACAGTCGTACCAGGAGTGATCGCACCCTATACAAAGACGGCAAAGCTTTATATCATCTTCAATGAGGATTATGATGTCGCTGCAACCGAAACTCTCAACGGCAAGATAGGTGTCTTCAGCATCGCTGACAGGTACCTTGTCAGTACTGAAACAGTATTTCCAACATTGACTGCCACAGTCAACAACCTCGTTTCTGATAACGTGGATGTGATTCTTTCCTGGAGCCAGGAAGTGACAGTTAAGGATATTGTTGAGGTTGAGCTCACTGCGGAAGAGTACGGCATTGAATATACCTATACTTTAATCGATACCGTCGACATTACTGTTGACGTTGCTGATGAGGTCGACTGGGATATCTTTGTTATCAATGGTGACGGTGATCTTGTTGACATGGCTGCTACGGGAAGCAATCCCGAAGAGCTGGAACTCGTACTGCCTGACGGTGACTATTTAATCATCACGGACCTTTGGGCAAACGGACTGCTTGGCTACTATGAAATAGTCGATACAGAACTGACAATGCCTATCACAGCGGTCTTCACCCGTCAGGGTACCGAGCTGATTGATTTTGAACTTGTTCAGGATCCTTCAGAGGTTCCGACGGTGGATACCCCCGGATACGATGACAACGGCATAGGCTTCGGCGGAGTTGTTTGTGAGCTTCTCATATCTGGTGGCAAATACACGATCATTGAATCAGACGGAACTGAAACCGGTCCTTTTAAAGGCTCGGTCAAATTCCAGAGACCGCAGAACTACAAATAGTAAAACTGCGTTCTGAATATTGAAAGAGCCCCGCCGGAAAGCGGGGCTCTTTTATTTTGTACCGGGGCGCAACCCAGCCCGGGTGCTGTTATATTACATGATTGATTATTCCCATGTGGCGACGCCCAAATTGGGCGTCGTTACGATTTTTGTCTATGAGAATTTCGTATTTATACGTTTATACTTCATGTACGCCGTCACCCCCAGGGTCACCAGCACAACCACCGCAACATATACAAACGATGGCACCGGCACCGCGTCTCCGCCGGCATATGAATGCAGTCCCGACAGGTAATAATTGACCCCGAAGTATGTCATCAGCACCGAAGAAAAGGCAAAGAGCGAAAGAAGATTAAACGTGTAAACGTCCTTCATCCCGGGAATCATCCTTGAATGGGTCACAAGAGTATAGATAACTATTGTGATCAGTGACCATGTCTCCTTCGGATCCCATCCCCAGTAGCGACCCCATGATTCATTTGCCCACACGGCGCCAAGGAAAGTCCCTATCGTCAGAAAGTAGAGACCCAGCGTCAGCGTCCGGTAATTGATTACCGTAAGCTCGTCTATCGTTGCGCTGATCCTCTCCTGGTTCTTTTTATTGACAAAGAGCATCATTATCATCACAATCAGGCCGAGCAAGGCTCCCAGGCCAAGAAATCCGTAACTGCCGGTAATGACAGAGACGTGCAGTGTTAGCCAGTATGACTTAAGCACGGGCACCAGGTTCGTGATCTCAGGGTCCATGAAACTCAGGTGCGCTACCATCAGCGTCATTCCGGCAAGAACGGCGGTGGCAGCCAGCGCAAGAAGCGACTTGCGGCTGAAGATAAAACCGGCCAGCATGGTGACCCATGAGATGAACAGCATGGATTCATATCCGTTGCTCATGGGCGAATGACCCGAGATGTACCACCTTATGCCCAGACCTGCCGTATGAAAGATAAATCCGGCTACAGCCAGGCTAAAGAGGATCTTCATAAAAACAGAGCCGCCTCCCCTGCCGGTAATGATAAAGCTGATAAGAACCATGATCATCAGCAGTCCCAGGGTGGCATAAAACGGAAACAGCTTCTCAAAGATATTAGCCCTGTAATATAACAGCTCTGCCCTTATTCGCGACTTCTGACGGAAGATCATACTCAGAGTGAGTCTTCTGATATGCCTTTATCGCCCGGAGATACTCCTCAGGCTTTACCGGAGCGCTTCCCACAGCCGTGACAGCCTGTGCCCACATCGGAATGACATTGACCACAAAAAGCGAATCCTCCGCCCCGGCAGCATGTCTTGCAGCATCGCCAGCAATGCCCCAGTGATCTGTCCCGTCTTTCAGCGGGAAGATGTTCATGAAGCCCCCTTCTGACATCATATAACAGATATTTACCCTCTCGTCGACCTTGATAACCTCCTTGTCGAAGCGGGTGCGTTCACTCGCAGGTTTGGCATATGCCTTTTCAACGAACGGTGAAAGCTTATACCCTCCTCCGTCACCAAAGGTTACTATGTCCGAAAAAGCAGCTCTGTCTCCCTTCAGCTTAAGCAGGGATGACAGCTCGGCATTGGATACCTTAATGAGAGGCACCGTCTGCCAGTGATAAGGATCGAGCGAATAACCCATGAAAACCTGCATCGGTGACAGGCCTTCAAACTCCTTTTCCCTGGCCACCTTGCGCAGAATGTCACTGCTGATAGTATAGAGCGGCTTGGTGCGTCCCTTTTGATCCTGTGCAAGCACTTCCCCGAAACGGTTGGCTTCATCCCTGTCGAGCACCAGGTGCTGGGCTTCCAGGGGTGAGAGGGAGGCCAGCGCCATAAGCATAACAACCATCGCTGCCGGGCGGCGGTACCGTGAGTTCCAGTAACCTGTTTTCACGGTCCTGAAGAACGACCGCCTGTTTATTATCGAGAGAACTATAAAAATGAAAAGCAGGGCATAGCCTGCATAGGTTGTAAGCATACCGGCAGGGTCATGGTTCACTGAAAGGATAGTGCCATGTTCATCCTTGTCATAAGACGACTGATAGAAGCGGAAGCCCCTGTACTTAAGTATATGGTTCATGTATATATCATACTTAATATCCGCATCATGATTCGGATCGGTCAGCGTAACCCGGCTTTTGAAACCTGAAGGACTGTTGGAACCCGGGTACCGTTCAATTATAAAATCGTCAAGCATCAGATTAAATGGCAGGCCAAGTGCCCTGTTTCCATAGCTGACATTCACGTTAAGGTCTCCGGCAGTACCGCGCCATTCCGATCTCTCTGTTTCAGGATTGTTCCAGATGTAAATCTTTTTTTTGAAGCCTGTTCCTGACAATGTAAACTCAAGGGCGCCATAACCGGCCTGACCCGTATTATCTGAAGACGGCGCCGGCACTGCCACTCCGCTGCGAGTCATCTGCCGGGGAACCAGTTTGTATCCTCCGATTGTATAGACGGTGCCCGGAACAATGTTAATCAACGTGTCTGGCGCGAATATTAACTTCGTCATATCATTCATTCTGGTCAGTACCATCTCTTTACCTGATCTGATTTGAAAAGAAGAGTTATCAAGTAAAACGGTTATATCCGCATCAGTGCCAAATCCCATTGTCATCTCTCCGGCCATCGCTGTCTCACCCAGGGCAAGCACAATTATTTCACTTGTCCTCATATCGCGGGTGGCCAGGAAAGCAACCATAGGTACCCCGTCAGGTGATTCCTCTACCTGTTTTACAGCGTCAGGAATATAACGGTCAAACTTCAGACTTATCTCCTGACCTCCGGCTTTGAGAGTCTTCCGGTAACCTGCACGACCGCTGCCAGCGACAGACAGAACCTTCGAATGGGTCTCAAGGACATTGTTATCCTTATCACTAACTTCAAAAACCAGGTCGCTGACCGAAGAATATGTCACTGACGTGGCCTCCCCCTCCCTTATATGCATCATGCCGTCAAAACCTGTATAGCGGGTTATTGCCGCACCGATGACCATCACAATAAAGGCAAGATGGAATATCATTACCGTAATCTTCTCTTTACGGTACAGTTTGTATATTATGATCTGCCCGGTAAGATTAATTACCAGAAGCAGAAACAGCAGCTCAAACCAGCGGGCATTGTAGACCATTGATCTGGCTGTATCAGCGCCAAAATCATTCTCAATGAATGTTGCTGCAGCCATGGCAACAGCCAGCAAAATGAACAGCACGCCCATTACTGCTGGAGTAAGAAGTAATCTGAATATTCTCATAACTTTAATTTGAATGCAAAACTATCCTTTTTCGGAAATTACGCGCAGTTTTTCACGATTCAGGATCTTTACTGAGCGCGGTGTTGCCTGAATGATCTTTTCATTCTCAAGCTCGCCCATAATTCTTACGACGCTCTCTTTTGCCATGTTGGTCATTTCCCCCAGCTCCTGACGTGACAATATCATTTCAAAACTGTCTGAATGGAACAGAGTGTCGGCAAAATAGAGCAGTGCCTCGGCCAGCCTGCCATGCATCTTCTTCTGTGTCAGGTTCAGTACCTTGTGGTGCATCCTGAACGCATTCTCACTAATGTTCTCGATAAAACCAACGGCAAAATCCGGATTGCCTGCAATCAGACGGCGAATAACGTCAAAGCTTATAAAGCATGCGTGTGCATTGGAAATGGCTGCTACAGAATAGCAGTATCTTGAGTTTACATGAGCTCCGGGGCCGGCAAGCAGCGTTGATTGTCCTGCCAGATCAATAATCAGGTTCCTCCCCGAGTAGCCTTCCATATACACTTTCACCAGGCCCGAAAGAATGAAAACAGCATTTGATGACGGTGAACCCTGCTTCAAAATTATCTCTCCCTGGTTAAAACTGGCTTCATAACGGTTCCTGTTGACAAGCTCAAGCTCATCTCCGGAAAGGTTTCTGAAGTTGCCCCAGCATTTTGTGCAGACCTCGCAACTTGATATTACATTTTCACTAAACATAAATCGTCTGAATTTTGGAACCAAACCTACAATAACATTTGCACGATTTAGGCGAATAGTGATATTTATCATTTTTTTTATTGACCTTTGTCAATCATGCTTGCTCTTACTTATCAATCTTTTGTTATTGAAATATCAACGTTTCACCAGGTGTACACATCACGGGTCTTGTTACCTTTCACAATTGAATAATCACAAAAACCTGAAAATATATGAAGGGAAGTTTGAAGCTTTTTTCGTTGTTAGTCATGACCGGGATGGTGATGATATCCTGTGAGGGTCCGATGGGTCCGGTAGGTCCACAGGGCGCACAGGGTCCGCAGGGAGAACCGGGAATAACAGTAGCCTGTACAGAGTGTCACAATCCTGATGGTGTTGAGGCAAAAGCAGTTGAATATGAACATTCGCTGCATTTCAGCGGTGAAGCTTTTGAAGAAGGAACCAGAAGCAACTGTGCTCCCTGTCATTCCGATCAGGGCTTCAGGTATGTTGTTGATAACAATACACCGGTCACTTTCGTTCCTGACCCGGCAAATGAAGGTAAGTTTCTGAATAGTTATATTGTCGACGCACCTACTGCATCGCTGCCAGGACCAATAAGCTGTTTAACCTGTCATAGCGCGCTCCATTCAACATACAGCGGAGACGACTTCTCACCACTTACTACGGTTGCGGAAGTGCCGATGACGATGTGGGGCGGATCAAAAAGCATCAATTTCCCAAAGTCCAAAGGAAACCTTTGTGCCAAGTGTCACCAGCCAAGACCGGTAACAGCCTCAAGCGGAAATGTAATAGATTACTCATTACTGGTTTCAGATCCAGGTACAAAATATACACTTTCAAGCGTAAGCTACAGAACTGGTGTCCACTACGGAACACAGGCTGCAGTTGCAGCTGGTGTCGGAGGCGTACAATTCGGTACAGGTTACACAAACTCTGCGCATACTGCGAATCTTTCATGCGGAAACTGCCACATGGCAGAACCGAGAACCCTGTCAGGAGGACATTCATTCAGCGCAGCAGGGCTATTTACAGGATGTAACGTTAGCGGATGCCACTCATCACTGAGCTCCACCAACGAGACATATACCAACGCTGTTGATAATATCACCAGCCTGCTTGAGGATCTGGCAACAAAAATAAATGCCATAGGCGACGGGCATGATATTCTCCAGAAAGATCCTGAAGACGGCCAGTATCATGGGTATTTTGATATCTATGATGCAGGTTCAAATCCAACCGGCTACTGGAAGAATCCAAGCCTGGGCAACCCAGCGTTCCCACCTATAACAAACGCTCAGTTCGGCGCTATTCTTAATTACCAGCTGGTATTCAGGGATGGAAGCTTTGGGTCGCACAACTACCTGTATGCAAAGAAACTTCTTGAGAACACTCTGGCAGCCTGGTAGAATGATATTTATCTGATTTAATAAAAAAGGCTGTCTCCTATGTGACAGCTTTTTTTATGCAAAAAAAGAAGGCTGCTTCGTTCGAGGCAGCCATTCTTATTAATAATTACCGGAAGCTTTCCTATTTTTTAAGGCTTCTCATCTGATGAACCAATGCCCAGATCTCATTATCAGG
This sequence comes from uncultured Bacteroidales bacterium, assembly GCA_963732575.1. Taxonomy (GTDB): domain Bacteria; phylum Bacteroidota; class Bacteroidia; order Bacteroidales; family VadinHA17; genus SR-FBR-E99. The sequence goes on along the minus strand of CAVTAA010000002.1, from coordinate 810,402 downwards.
GACTTTCTTATCAAATGCGGGCATTTCATTACGCCCGGTCTTAGTCCTGAAGAATAGCTCACCATCGGTGGAAGCCTGGAAATCAGCAGATGAGAAGTCACCAGGAAAAGTTTTCCCCATCCTGCCTTTTACACCGTCGCCAAGTCCGGTCTTGCCATGACATGATGCACAGTTCTTTGACCATGATGTCTTACCCAGCTGCAGGGTGGCATCATCGGCCTTAACCGGATTAGCCTTGCTCTTCTCAGCAGCAGGAACAGGCCACGGTTCAGCTTTCTTCTGACTCTGGGCATTCATTCCCTGCGAAAAGGAAAAGGCCAGCAAAGCAGAACAGACAAATACGGATCTGAATTTCATGGTTGATTATTATTTGAGAGATTTCATGTAAATAACCATCTTCCAGATGTCATTGTCCGGAATTTTCTTGTCGTAGGCAGGCATCTCTCCTCTTCCGAATTTTGTCTGGTAGAATATAGTGCCCTCGCTGTAAGCCTGAAAATCGGCTCCTGAGAAATCACCAGGGAAAACCTTGCACATTCTTCCCTTTGGGCCATCACCCTTGCCAAGTTTGCCATGACAACTTGCACAGTTCTTGTCATAGGCCGTTTTGCCTGCTGCAAGCGCAGCTGCATCGCTGGCCACCGGATTTTTCATAGTCTTATACTCAGCCGGGATTGTCCACGGTTCGCCCTTCTTCTGCTGCTGACCATAAGCAGTGACAGACATCACAGCAAAGGCCGCTGTCAGCATCATGACTGAAATAGTTTTAAATGTTCTTTTCATACAAATTGTTTTTAATTAGACTCATATTAATGGCTCTCCTGCCAGCCAGTGACAATGCTCCTGAAATTACTCAGTGGCGATTTGCCCATGGTGCTGACATAGAGATGAATAAACAAAAATATTACTATCAGGAAACCAAGAATCACATGAAACTGGTCGGTAAGGAAAATGCCGCTGAGGCCCAGAAATTTTTTGAGTATGAATTCCGGGAACATCAGAGCCCAGCCGGTGATGAAAAGCATCGGGAGAGCAAAATACATGACCGCAACATATGATACCTGCTGCAGCGGATTGAACTTACGTTCGCTGTTTACAGGATACGGAGCCTTCTCGCCTTTGAAATAGCCATAGCCGTAAAAATAAGCCTGCTTCCACAGCCTGGTACCCATTCCCTTTATCCGGGCCAGGTAATGTTTCCCGTTAGGGGTGAAAAGGTTGCCGGCCAGAAAAACCGTGTAACTTATTGTTAGCAGAACACCGCAAACGTTATGTATTGATACAGCCCGCTGAAATTTAACAACCAGGGCATTATCAGGATTGGAATAAAGCATACTGAAACCTGTCACAATCAGGAAAAGGCATAAAACAGCATTCGTTGCGTGCCATAACCTTACCCAGACCGGATAGTGATAGAAATTCTTACTCATAGAATTTTTTTACAGGTTTTATTATTATTCTGAAAACCGTATGCACCAAGGCAATTGCAAGAGTCATGCCAATTATGAGCATTCCTGCCAGGGAAATGAATTTGCTGTGGTTGGCCCCGATAACATAGGAGTCGTTTTTAAGCATGACTCCGTTGACAAAACCTTTTTCATACCGGCTCTCCTTTGAGGCATATTTATATAGGGTACCCATCAGGATGGAATTCTGGTTATGGCAGTCGGTGCAGCTTTTTACGGCGCTGTCGGCTGGCATTACTTCATGTGCAATGAGTATGCTGTCGCTCATGCGCGTATGACAATCGATACATCGTACAGCCTCCAGGTGCCTGTCAACATCCGGCAACCATTCATGTTTCGGAAGTACTTTCTCAAGCCCTTCTTCCGAGATCATGCCCATTATATCTGAATGTCCGTGGCAGCGGAGGCACATTTCATTTGACCTTAATATATATTCACGACCGCCGGTGGTCTGACGTGCCAACGGATTATAATAATGGGCATCATGACAGTTCCAGCATGAGAAGAGACCTTCGGTTGCTGTGTGATGAACACTTTTCTGGTACTCCGCATCAATCTTCTCAAACCCGTACTGCGCATAGTTGGGATCATATCCGTGACAGTCTATACAACCCCATGATGTCTCAAAACGTGCCTCAATGGGGTGAGGAAAGCTCTTGAATCCTTCTGAATGGCAGTCGAGGCAGCTGAAGCTCCAGTGGACTGAATTATAAAAAAGGTCAGGGAATACCACATTATGTTCCGCCATAAGCTGTTTCCTGCTTGCACCGGAAACTGTATCAATCAGATTATAGACCAGTTTGCCGTGACAGACAAGACAGTTCTGTTCATTCTGTTCAGCATAGAGACTTAATTCAACGCCCTTTACTGCCATTGTATCCTGCTTCTCATCCTGTGTGTCCAGTGCACGCAGAGGACTCAGGCATAACAAAGCGAGCAGAAATAGTAGTTTAAATTTCCCCGGGATCATCAGAACCTCAACTGCCGTTAAAATCTTACAGTAATGTTAAGTCCGATCAGGTAGTTGAAATCGCCGATGCTGTTCTGATTGTACAGGAAATTGTACTGCCCCAGGATATCCTGGTAATTGGCGAAAAATATCTGGAAAGCGTGTGTGGCAGTGCCGATCTCCCAGCCTGCAGCAAACTGCGGTTTAGGGTCAAACTCAGGATTTTCCTGTTTAGTAAGCAGCTGGTCGTATTCCAGAATCAGGCTGTGTGACCCGAAAAGGCTCAGTTTGGCTCCTGCGGAGAAGCCGAAATTTGCATTTTTATAACCTTCCTCAACTGCATTGAAATAGATAAAAGTAGGCGCCAACTGAACTGACAGTTTGCTGAATTGTCTGGCAACCAGCACCTGTGTGAAATAATTGAGCCTGTGTATTTCTTTCCAGTCGTCAGCGGCTGACCCGAAATTTTCCTTGCTGCGCAGGTCAATGCCCATGTCGCCGTAAAGAGTAACAGAAACAGGCATTGAACCTGATTCAGTCTGCCGGAGAAGAGCATATTTCACTGAAAGATCCTGTGCCATGTAGTTCTTTGAAGTACCCGCACCTATAACCAGCTTGTCCGTTATAGCGTAATTGAGTCCTAACCGGATGTTTCCGGGTCCCCAGAGCCCGAACAGGTCATCAAAACCATTATTGACTGTACCGAACCTGTGATGTATCTCAAATTCCAGCATGCCTTTAAAAGGTGTTGTTACCGTTTGATTGTCAATTAAAATGCTGGTTTCAAATAATCTGACCGGATAGTCCTCGCTGTCCTGGCTGAAAACGGGAATACAAAGCACTGCGAGAATAAGGATTGCGAATATCTTTTTCATAGTTTTCTGGATTATTATGGTTCTGGTTATTTATTGTCCTTGGCGCCCTGTGATGCCCATGTCTTGATAACATCAACAAAATACAGCTCCAATGTATCATTGACCTGTACCAGGGTATTGAAGTTGTTTACGGTTGAGTGAATGTCAAGTATTTCACTGTTGGCAGGATTAACCGTGTCAACATTTGAACTAAGTTCATTATAGATTTTTGACTCAGACCAGGTAGTATGACACCCGGAACACTTGGGGTAAATGTGCTGATCAAAGCTTATTATTATTTCTGCAGGTATTACCGGTGGTTCAGGCGGAGTCCAGATGTACTGCTCGCAGGAGGTAATAGCAGTCAGTCCCATTGCTATGATCAGGGTAGCAGATATCCTCAGTATCTTTTGTTTTCGATCCATCTTGATTGTGTTGTTAATTTGATCACAAAGATATCAGAATTCCTCTCTGAAATAATTTCATTAGATTGTAATTAGCAGATTATGACATGCTTCTTATCAATCCTTAAATTGATAAATGTCAATTTTTGAATAGATCAAGTATAAAAAAAGCCGGATGATCCGGCTCTGACACTGCAGGTATGTGGTGGTCAGTTCATTTTAAAAAGACCGAGTTCCTTGGCATCAAAATGGTCAATATAGTCTGCTTTCATATTATTTTCAGCAACTGACAGTTCAACAAAGATCTCTGCTGAGTTAGCAAATGAGGCATCACGCTGAGAATCTGCAAGCAGGAGGTAGCCCATTATAATGTTTGAAGCCATCTCAACCAGTCGTCTCGCATGAAAGTCAGTGAGCTCATTATTTCCTGCAGTATTTATCTTCGACACAATCCGCTCATATTCATCTGTCATTGTCTTAAGATCATTCCGGACATGTTCCATTTCAGGGCTGACATTCATTTTTTCATACTCTCTTATCTGGGTCAGATATCCTCCTGTTGTTACACCCCGTATGGCTGCAACCACCTGGAGTTGAGATGTTCCTTCGTATATTGAGGTGATGCGTGCATCGCGATACAGCCTCTCAACCGGGAAGTCTTTGATAAACCCTGCTCCTCCGTGGATCTGAAGGGCATCATAGGCAATTCGATTGCACCATTCGCTTGCTACAAGTTTGACCATAGGTGTATATATATCAGCAAGTCGCGTGTAAGCCTTCTGTTCATCACGTTCATCTTTTTCCAGTTTTCGTTCCTCGGAAATAAATGACCATGCCTTATACACATCAACATACCTGGCTGTCTCATACAGCAGGGTTCTCATCGCTTCAAGGCGCACACGCATATTGGTAAGCATTTCATATACAGCCGGGAACTGGTCAATGGTTTTGCCAAACTGTTTTCTTTCAGATGCATATTTGCGTGCTTCCTCATAAGCAGCCTGGGCTATGCCCACGGACTGTGCTCCCACACCCAGCCGGGCTCCGTTCATAAGAGACATCACGTATTTTATAAGGCCCATGCGTCTTTCGCCGATGAGCTTCGCCGGGGCATTACGGAAAACAAGCTCACAGGTAGGTGAACCCTTGATGCCCATTTTGTTCTCAATTCGTCTTACAGTAACTGCACCGGCAGACTTGTCGTATACAAACAGCGACAACCCTCTGCCGTCAGTGGTACCCTCTTCCGACCGTGCAAGCACAAGTGATATCTCAGCATCGCCATTGGTGATAAATCTCTTCACCCCGTTCAGCAGCCATGCTCCCCTGCTTTCATCATAATGAGCTTTAAGCTGCACAGCCTGAAGGTCAGAACCTGCATCCGGCTCGGTAAGACCCATGGCAGCAGTGGCGCCCTGGTTAAACCGTGGCAGGAATTCATCCTTAATATCATCAGTGGCAAACTCAAGTATAGTCTCACCACAATCCTGCAATCCCCATATATTTGCAAAACCCGCGTCAGCCCTCGATACGAGTTCGGCAGCCATTACATAAGGGACCATCGGAAAATTCAGACCTGCATATTTCCTTGGAAAATTCATCCCAATCACACCTGCCCTTGCCAGGGCTTCATGATTCTCCCGGGTTCCACGGGCATATTGAACCCGCCCGTCTACGATCGTTGGTCCGTCATGATCAACATCTTCAGCATTGGGAGCTATGACGTCACCACATATGTTGCCGATTATTTCAAGGACCTTGTCATAATTATCCATCGCATCCTCGAAATCACCGGGAGCAAAATCATACTTGTCCTTTTCCCTGTAATCCATCTCCTTGAGCCTCACGATCTTTTCCATCAGAGGGTGAAAAAGGTGGAATCTCAGGTCTTTGTTTTCGGTATAGAAATTTGCCATTTTCTTATGATTTATAGTTGTGCCTGTTACCTGGCGTTGGCCTTGTAATATTTGATGAGCCTGGGAATGACCTCTGTCACGTCCCCGTTGATAACATAATCGGCTATCGTATTGATAGGCGCCATGGAGTCATTGTTTATTGCGATGATCTTAGCGCTCTGGTTCATCCCGGCAGTATGCTGTATCTGGCCTGATATGCCGCAGGCGATGTACAGTTTTGGCCTTACCGTCACACCGGTCTGGCCTACCTGTCTCTCATGACTTGCATAGCCTGCATCAACAGCTGCCCTGGAGGCAGCTACCTCGCCGCCAAGCACATCAGCAAGTTCGTAAAGCATATTGAAGTTCTCCTTTGATCCCATTCCATAGCCGCCGGCAACAACAATCTGGGCTGACTTTATATCAACCCTGCGCATCTCCATGTGTCTCTCAATGATCTCAACGGCCAGATCTTCAGCCTTGATATAGTCATGTACATTGATCTGCTTCAGTTCTCCCCTGAAGCTTTTATTTATAATTTCCTTCTTCATGACCCCTTCGCGTACGGTAGCCATCTGGGGTCTGTGGTCAGGATTGATGATTGTTGCAATAATGTTGCCGCCGAATGCAGGTCTTATCTGGTATAGAAGGTTCTTATAAGTTGTATCTGTTTTCTTTACATAGTGATCTCCTATTTCAAGGCTTGTACAGTCAGCTGTCAGTCCGCTGTGAAGTGCAGAAGAGACCCTTGGTCCCAGATCGCGGCCGGTGGAAGTTGCACCCATTAAAGCTATCTGAGGCTTCTCCTGACGGAAAAGACCGATAATTACCGATGCATACGGTTGAGTGCGGTAATATTCAAGAACTGGGTCATCTCCAACATGCACCATGTCAACCCCATATGGAAATAATTCGTTCTCAATACCACTTATTCCACTGCCCAGCACAACGGTCTCAAGCCTGCACCCCAGAGTATTGGCCAGGGTTCTGCCTTTTGTAAGAAGTTCAAGGCTGACATCAACGGGTTTACCCTCATCAAGCTCGCAAAAAACAAAAAGATTATTCACGGTCTGTTAGTTTTTCTGTTTATCAACCAATTGCATGACTCTCAAGCAGCTCTTTTACAAGGGCTTCGATATCCTTGTCTGAGGCGTTCAGACGCTTTGTCTCCCTGGCCTGCAGCACAACGTTATCAATTTCCTTGACCTTTGTGGGTGAACCTGAGATACCGAGCTGTTCAATATCAGCACCAACTGCATCGATCCCCCATTCAGTGATACGCATGTTTTGACGGGCATGGGCAATATAATCACTGTTTTCTGTCTGCAGTTCCGAGTTTGTGCGGGCATATTTATACCGCATTAAAAGCCGTGCGTTGCGGAAACGGCATGCAGGTGCCGTACTGTTCACAGTCACCACAAGCGGCAGCGGAGCCGCAACAGTCTCCACACCGCGCTCAAGGCGGCGGCGAATAATGAGTTTATCTTCTTCAAAATGCATTGCTTCTGCATATGTCACCTGCGGCCACCCCAGCTTCTCAGCCACCTGGGGACCAACCTGTGCCGTGTCACCATCAATAGCCTGACGGCCTCCGATGACAAGATCAGGATTTAACTTCCGCACGGCAAGGGTAAGTGCATAGGAGGTTGCAAGAGTGTCTGATCCGGCAAAAGCCCTGTCAGTAAGAAGAACCCCGTCATCAGCACCCCGGTAAAGACCCTCACGAATTATTTCTGCCGCTCTGCCCGGACCCATAGTCAGCAAGGTGACGGTGCTTCCCGGCAGCTGATCCTTGAGACGCAAAGCCTGCTCAAGGGCATTGAGATCTTCAGGATTAAATATTGCCGGTAGCGCCGCCCGGTTGACAGTACCATCGGCTTTCATGGCGTCAGGTCCTACATTACGCGTGTCGGGTACCTGTTTGGCAAGAACAACGATCTTGATTTCTTTCATATGAATTCAAATCTTTTCCGGCGGCAAATATAATTAAAATTCTCTACTGGCAACGGGTTCTCCACCCAACTCAGGTGATTGGTCGAAAGCCAGGCTTAAGTTATAATACTGATTCATCGTGTTTTAGAATTTTTATGTTGGCTCTGGCCGTACCACGTTCGAAATCCTTTCTGAAAAAAATGATCCGTTGCCGGGAAGTGAAATGTTGCCTCACAATTCGGAATAAAAAACTAACTTCGCCCGCTGTTAAATCAGCTCGTTTCGGCTTAAATGAAAGGCAGGCAATACACAGCTCTCGTTTTTTCAATGATCTTCTGGTCATTCTCTTTTGTATGGTTCAAAATCGCAAACAAGGGCTATGATCCGATAACAATAGTCTTTATCCGCTTATGTATCGCGACAGTTTTGCTTTCGGCATTTCTATGGGTAACCCACGGCTTCAAAGGCGTCAGGAAAGCTGACAGAAAATACTTCCTTTTGCTGGCGGTTTTTGAACCTTTTCTCTACTTCCTGGGAGAGAGTTTCGGACTGACATACGTATCATCAACGGTAGGTTCTGTGATCATCTCAACAATTCCCGTATTTGCCGTGATCTTTGCCTGGATATTCTACAGGGAGAGGCTTAAGCTGATCAATTATGCCGGGGTGGTAGTGTCTTTTATCGGGGTCATCATTTTCATCTCAAACGGTACCGGGACCCTGGCAATGAGCCTTAAAGGGCTGGCGCTGCTGTTCCTGGCAGTTGCCGCAGCTGTCGGTTACAACATGGTGCTCGGCAAGCTGGCAAACGCTTATAATCCCGTCAGTATTGTGAACATACAGAATGCGATAGGGGTCATTCTCTTCCTGCCACTCTTCCTGATTTTTGACCTGAAAAAAGTGATTGCCACAGGCATCGTTGCGGAGAGCTTCAGCGCCATCGTGCTTCTGGCAATCTTCGCCTCCAGTGGTGCTTTTGTGCTTTTCGCCTACTCTGTCAGGCACCTGGGTATTTCCCGCGCAAATATTTTCAGTAATCTGATACCCGTTTTTACCGCGATCTTTGCCTTCTTCATTGTAGGAGACAGGCTTACTTTTCGAAATGCAGCCGGTATGGCGGTGGTCATCGCCGGGCTGTTCCTTTCACAGATCGGGAAAAAGGAGACTGCAGCGACGGATATCGATTTTGCGGGAAGAAGCGCGTAACGCCTGATGAAATAACTTCTCCGGCCCTCCCGTTTTACTGTAAGTATTATCTTTGCTTTCAAGTTTTCGGGATATGAAGCGACCGCTCCTTGCCTACTTCTTTCTTATTGCACTTCTGCCGGTAAGCGGTCAGACCGGCGGTGATAACACCTATGAGTTCCTGAACCTCAGCCACTCTGCCTTTGCATCAGCCACAGGCGGTATGACGGTCTCGCAAACCAGGAACGATCTCAGCCTGCCCTATTTTAACCCTGCCCTGCTGACTGGCGCAATGAACAATGATATTTCACTGAGTTTTTCCACATACTTTGCCGGCATAAATTACGGATATGCCGCGTGGGCCAGGGACATGGATAAAAAAGGCACCATGGCGGCAGGAGTGAGCTTCATCAGCTACGGCAGCTTTACCGAAGCCGATGCGGAAGGAAACATAACCGGCACATTCACTGCCTCGGAATATGCCTTCAATGTGATCTGGTCACTGCGGATTGATTCATCCTTCACCGTGGGAGTAAACCTAAAACCCGTCTTTTCTCATCTTGAACGGTATTTCTCGGCAGGCCTCTGTGCTGATATCGGCGCCACCTACCATAATAACAGACTGCTCCTTGATGCAGGACTGGTTATAAGAAACGCCGGGTTCCAGATAAAAACATACACAGGAGAAGGCGGAGAGTCGCTTCCTTTTGAGATCATTGCCGGCGCCACCAAAAGACTGGCACATGCACCGTTCAGTTTCTCTCTTACATTCAGGCACCTGGAAAAACCTGACCTCACCTTTGACTATGACACCGGTGACGATATTCCGTCAGGCGGCTTCGGTGAGAACCTGATGAGGCATCTCATCTTCGGTGTGGAGATCTTACCCGCAGACGTGTTCTGGTTAGGCGCAGGACTGAACTACCAGCGCAGGTCTGAGATGCGTATCGAGCAAAGAACAGGAATGACTGGTTTCACGGCAGGATTTGGGATCAGAACAAAAGCCTTTGAACTAGCGTACGGACGTGATGCCTTCCATCTTGCCGGCGGATCAAATCACGTAACGATCACCATCAGACCTGAGGTGATTTTCAAAAATTCCACGCCGTGAACCTTATACCGTCTGTTTCGTTTTAACTTTACATCTTGAATGAAAAAGAGAAGAAAACTGATAATTACCGTTGACGGTTACTCATCATGCGGTAAAAGCACATTCGCAAAAGCGATTGCTGCTGATCTGGGGTATCTATACATTGACTCAGGCGCCATGTACAGGGCTGTGACCCTGTTCTGTCACCGGAAGGGCTGCGTTGCCGGAGGTGTTGCCGACATACCGGGAATCATAAGCATACTACCTGAGATCAGGATAACTTTCAGGATCAATCCTGATACAGGGTTCAATGAGACCCTCCTCAACGGTGAAAAGGTTGAAAGGGAGCTCCGTGACAGGGCAGTGTCAGACAATGTCAGCTCCGTCAGCACAATAGCAGAGGTCAGGAAAAAGCTGGTGGAGCTGCAGCGCTCGATTGGTGCCCGAGGAGGGATTGTAATGGACGGACGTGATATAGGAACCGTAGTCTTCCCCGATGCCGAACTGAAGATCTTCATGACTGCCTCCCCGTCAGTAAGGGCCAAACGCCGTTACCTTGAGCTTGTGGAAAAAGGCATGCAGGCAGATATCGCTGCCGTCGAAAGAAATATCAACGAGCGCGACAGGATTGATTCTACCCGCGAAATCAGCCCCCTGAAGAAAGCAGATGATGCAGTGGTGCTCGATAACAGCGAAATGACTGTCGATGAACAGATGGTATGGTTCAGAAAACTATTTAAGGAGGTGATGAATGAAGGTTGATATCGAACCCGGTTCCGGCTTCTGCTTTGGAGTGGAGAATGCAATCAGGATTGCCGAGGAGGAGCTCATGGCAGGAGAAGAAGTTTTTTGCCTCGGTGAAATAGTGCACAATGATACCGAAGTCGCCCGCCTAAAGGATCTCGGACTGATCACCATCAGCCACGAGGAGTTTGCAAAACTGAAAGACCGGAAAGTCCTCATTAGAGCACATGGCGAGCCTCCTTCAACATATGAAACAGCCAGGCAGAACAATATTACGGTGATCGAGGCTACCTGCCCCATTGTGCACTCGCTTCAGGGAAAAATCAAGCAGGTTCTGGCCACCGCACGTGAAAAAAACGGTCAGATAGTGATCTTCGGCAAGGAGGATCATGCAGAAGTGATCGGCCTCCTCGGAGCAGCAGCTGAAAAAGGATTACTGGTAACCGGGTTGAATGATATTGATAAAATTGACTATACAAGACCCGTTTGGCTCTTTTCCCAGACAACTAAAAGCAAGGCTGAATATGTCATGATATCCAATACAATTCAGCAGAAGCAGGAGAGCATGCAAATCGGGAACCAGGACAATACACTGAAGGTCTTTAACACTATTTGCGGGCAGGTCTCAGGCCGTGAACCTAAGCTTAAGACCTTTGCGGGGAAGCATGACGTGATCATCTTTGTCAGCGGAAAGAAAAGTTCCAACGGACGGATGCTGTTTGATGTTTGCCTGAACGAAAACAAGCATTCTTATTTCATCTCCTCAGAGGAAGAGATCAATCCTGAATGGTTCACCAATGCGTTAAGTGCCGGAATTTGCGGTGCGACATCCACACCGCGGTGGCTCATCCATAAGGTGGCAGAGGCTGTTGAGAAGATGTGACGGTGGGTGGCAGTTTTCCCTTGCTAATGTAAAAATAGTAGTACCTTTGTGCCTGAAAAATCTTAAGTTCCATGGGGAAAATTAATAAGATAGGCGTACTCACTTCCGGCGGTGACGCTCCGGGTATGAATGCAGCCATCAGGGCTGTGACGCGTACGGCAATATATAACGGGCTGGAAGTAATCGGCATCAGACATGGCTATCTGGGCCTCGTCAATGCCAATTTCAAGCAGCTCCAGGCCCACAGTGTCTCTGACACCATCCAGCGCGGAGGAACGATACTTAAGACTGCCCGCTGTGAGGAATTCAGGACGCCCGAAGGCAGGAAAAAAGCATACGAGAACCTCAGGGCCGCAGAGATTGGCGGTGTGGTGGTCATCGGTGGAGACGGCTCCTTCAAGGGTGCAAGTATCTTCAACGAGGAGTATAACATACCGTTTGTAGGCGTTCCGGGAACGATAGACAATGATATTTATGGCACTGACTATACAATCGGCTATGACACAGCACTGAATACTGTCGTGCAGTGCGTTGATAAGATACGTGATACCGCGAGCGCCCTCAACCGCATGTTCTTCGTTGAGGTGATGGGTGCAGAGGCAGGTCATATAGCTCTTTACAGCGGCATTGCCAGCGGAGCTGAGGCAATCATCATGCCTGAGATAAAGGGTGATGCCCGCGATATACGCAAGATGCTTGAGACCGGCAACAAGAGAAAGAAATCAAGCAATATCATTATCGTGGCCGAAGGTGACGAGGTAGGAGGAGCAATGGCTATGGCCGAGAGACTCAAGCCTGAACTCAAGGACTATGAGATCAGGGTTTCCATCCTGGGCCATCTGCAGAGAGGCGGTTCACCGTCAGCACTCGACCGCGTTAACGCCTGCAGGCTCGGTAACGCCGCTGTTGAGGCGCTCCTCGACGGACAGCAGAGCGTGATGGTAGGCCTGCAGAATGACGAGATAGTCCTCGTTCCTTTCCGTAAGGCCGTGAAACTGCATAAAGGCCTGAACCAGCACCTGATTGATATTATTGACGTGCTCAACGTCTGATCTCTGATAAATAAAATGCTCATGGGACCGTCTGAAGTATTCTTCACAGATATGCACAGTACGCCTTCGGTTAACCTGTTGAAGAAACTGGAGAGATTGGTCAGGGCAGCAGGTTTTGACGAGATAGAATTCGACCGTAAGATGACGGCGCTGAAGGTGCACTTCGGCGAGCCCGGCAACCTTGCCTACCTGCGCCCCAACTTCGCTTCCTTGATAGCAGACATGGTCAGGGCGAAAGGCGGCAAGCCTTTTCTGACCGACTGCAACACCCTCTATAATGGCATGCGCTCCAACGGCCCTGATCACCTCGAAGCAGCCTTCTCAAACGGATATAATCCTTTGAGCGCAGGCTGTCAAGTGATTATAGGTGATGGTATTAAAGGTACTGACTACCGCGAGATAGAGGTCGGTCTGGATTACACGGAGAAAGCTATGATCGGCACGGCTGTTGCTGATGCAGATATTATCATATCGCTTAACCATTTCAAAGGGCATGAGCAGACAGGATTTGGCGGCGCCCTCAAGAATCTCGGCATGGGTTGTGCCTCGGTAGGCGGAAAGCTCTTTCTTCATTCAGGCAATCCGCCTGTAATAGTTGAGAAAAACTGTACTTCATGCAACTTGTGTGTCATTAACTGCGCTCATGATGCCGTTCACCTGCAGGAGAACAGGAAGGCGCACATTGACAATGACAAATGCACGGGGTGCGGACAGTGCGTGGCTGTATGTCAGTATGATGCCGCACAGGTGGTCTGGGGTTCAGATGGCGATATTCTCAGCAGGAAAATTGCCGAGTACACCTATGCGGTAATAAAAGACAAGCCTTCGCTTCATATTAACTTCATCATGGATGTGTCGCCTGACTGCGACTGCTGGGGGTACAATGACATGCCTCTGGTGGCCGACATTGGCATCGCTGCATCCAGGGACCCTGTTGCGCTTGACAAGGCATGTGCCGATATGGTTACCGCTGAGCCGGCCTCGCTGCATCTCAGGGGTAAGAACGAAGGAGGCGATCTTGCTGGGGCGGACAAGTTCAGGCTTGCCCACAGAAACACTGACTGGAACACCTCTCTTATTCACGCGGAAAAGATCAAAGCCGGAACAATTTCATATAAACTGACAAGGATATGAAAGAGCCATTATCCTCAAAAAGGATTGCAGTACTGATAGTTGAGGACGACCCTCACAGCCAGCTGTATTTCAGGAAGCTGTTGTCGGGTATTTATGACACTGCTGTTGCCTCCTCCGCCAGGGAGGCGTGGGATCTGCTCCATAAGGAATCATTTGACATGGTGCTTATGGATATCTCGCTCAAGGGGGACGAGGATGGTCTCTCTCTTACGCGTCGTCTGCGGACCGAAGAGGCTTTTAAGGCGCTTCCCATAGTTGCGGTGACGGCATATGCATTCCCTGATGACAAGCGCAGGGCTCTCGAGGCAGGCTGTACTGATTACCTGTCGAAGCCGGTCAGCAGTAATGATCTTCAGTTGAAAATTGCCGAGCTTACAAAAAAATAGTTATTTTTGCACGCCTGCAATAAGTCAGGTAATCGGGGTGTAGCGCAGTTGGTAGCGTACTACGTTCGGGACGTAGGGGTCGTGTGTTCGAGTCACATCACCCCGACAAAAGAAAAAGCCTGTCCGCTGAAAGCGGCGGGCTTTTTCTTTTTAAGCCGGCTCCCTGGAAGTCCGCGAGCCCACGCCAATGCAGAGGACGGGCAACTCTTCCTTATTTTTCAAGCAGCTGATCTGCTGCAAGTACGAGAAACATGAAATTAGTCGCGCCTCCTCCCATCACATATTCCTGTTGCTGCCACAAGTACGGCCAGTCGAGCAACTCGGGAAAATCGGGACGGATGAGAGCTGTTCCCGATGAAACACCGCCAGGAATATATGACTCGTCGGCCCTGTTAACGCCATAGGCGACAGTCGTCGACCTTACACCTACTCCTGAGGCAAATGAGGCCGTATTTACCCCCGGATGAACTCCAAGAATGAAATTTAGAGCATTATACATATAATCAGCAGAGAAAATGTCGGGAAAAGCCTGGTGCAGATAATACTGTCGCACCCCAAAGCTCTGGATATCCCATCCTGCTCCCCAAATATGCGGACGGTAAGGTACTCCGAAGGGCGTCTCGGCCCCCTGTTGAATTATTTCTGATGAGAGCGATTTTACAGCCTCCCTTACCGAACGTGTAAATCCTTCATTGCCCAACTGTGTAAGAGAAGGACCAATGATCCATCCAAGACTTCTTATCTCTTTTATTATATACAACTCATTATTAACTATATAATCCTTGTAGGCAGTTTCCCCGGTGGTGAGGTACAGTTCCTTGGCAGCATGTATCTTTGATGATAGTGATCGTCCGCTGATTGTGCGGTCGAGGTTGTAGATAGTTTCGGCTACTTCAAGGCATTGGACACTGAGTGTGTCGTTGAATCCTTTAAGCACCCTGGAGGCTGCCGCCAGGTGAGCCGCGGTTGTAAGTTCTCTTGAGGGATTATCCTCAGTGAAGACCCATCTGTCATCTGGCTGTGCAGGTTGTAAAGGCTGTCCGTCGGTCATGGCAGCACCATCGCCGAGCAGTACATATTGCCTCAAAGTTGGGGCGATGATACCTCTGTATAACCTGCCCATATTTCTGTAACCTCCTACAACGGATAGGGCTCCATGTTCTATTTGCTGTAATATGTCAGGCTTCCCATCAGGCTGGTGAATTTCAACTATATGTGTATGCTGGTCAATGGTTGTTTCATCATACCTGATCCCAAAGGTCTCGTATACCTGAGTGAGAATATAAACCTCCCCGCTCTGTGATTCAACCCTGAGATCATAATCGCCGGCATCGTGCCAGCCCCCGGTGTTGAGACCCGGGACATGTTCACCGGATTTAAATTTTGTCAAAGTCGATGGGCCCTGTAAATATCCATCGAAATGATTTTTATCTGTCGTGGCCATCAGCGCATCGTCCATGTGACACAGATCGTGCCAAACGCGGTATTTTTCATTAATGCGCATATGACACATCTGTACTGGCAAAAAATACTCCAGAGTGGGCTGCCAGACATCGCGCTTATAAACATCCTCAGCGATTCTGAAGGGTTGTGATTCAAAATTTCCATAACGTATCTTGTACAGACCCTCCTTTTCAACAGACGTAAAGTCAAATTTCAGGTAATCGAATCTTAAAAACCTGCCCCATTGATCGGGTTTTGAGGACTTGACTACTTCGGGCTTTCCGTCGGGGTTGATACTTACGAGTTCAGGATCTGACCTTTTACTATCGTTCTTATCAAGTTCAATCAGTGCATATTTCTGCTGCAAGGTGCGGTATCCTATCTGCGATACATGAATTACCGGATCGCTGGTCCAGTTGCTGACCGAATTAGGCGTAATAATCCATTCTATTGCTTTTTTCGTGACCCCGGGTGGTACGAGCGACCTTATTACGAACCAGCCGTTATTATGGATATAGCGGCCATCGATAAGCTGAAGATCTGACCCTGATGAACTGATTGTTAACCTCATCATCTGATCTTCAGGAGCAACAGTGAGTTGTTTCCCTGCAGCCATTGGCTGGGCTGAGACCAGTATCCCATTCTTATCGTACATGCCCGGGCCATTGGCCTGGCGGGGAAAGATTCCCGATTTATTCCCGAGGATCCAGGTCTTTCCGAATAGTACACCCGGGAAGAGTTCCATGTTAAATCCCACCTTTTCCGCAAATTCCTCTGGAATAGGGCGGTCAAGATCAACGGTTACAATAACAGAGGCGCCGCTGGCACGGGTTGTAACCGTATAATTAAAATAAAGATCGGGATAAAAGACCGGATTGAATCCTTTGCCATTGATTGCAGAATCAGGATATGTCAGATATGCAGTGATCGTATTGCCCTCCTTATCGGCAATTCTTTTCTTCTGTTTCGGTATGGGCTGCCATTGACCCGGTGTCTCATCGAGCCGCAGGTCGCCATTGGTGGCTATTCTCATGCCGTGCATTATTACTGCTACCCCTCCCTGGTGACCCTCAGGGTATATGTCCTGAAAGGCCATCACATTGACGCCGCCATTTTCAAAATACTCCTGTTCGTTGAGTGTAAACCCTTGTTGCTGCGAATAAAGAGCTAAGGGCAGAATGGTAGCAATGATCAGAAGAATTAGTTTTTTCATGATGTTATAGATTCTGGATTAGAAATGTGAAGATAAGGACTCTGCTGATCTTAGCAAAAGGATTAATCATAGCACAGGGATCACTCTCCTTTTTCAGCAGGAATCAGGTCACCCTCCGGAATTCCGTCACAAAGGAACGATTTGTGGCATTTCTCTCATCCGCTTCAGCCGGCTCCATGGAACTCCGCCGCGCGTCAAGAACTAGATTTCATCACCTGGTTTCAAATAAAATCCGATTGCATTAAGAGATTCACTCTTACGGTAGTATTCAGGATCGGTTAGTTTTGTATTCTCCAGCCTAATAACTTTTATCATTACACTGCCATCCTTAGGTTTCATAACCTGAACACCTTTTGTCGACCGGCTTCCCACCGCATTGATCTGAGATGTGTTGAACAGAACAATCTTTTTAATGCTGCTCATTGCAACCAGATCAATATCATGTTCAATGAGTTCAATAAAGATCAGGCGCGATTCGCTGTTGAAAGCATTCCTGAGTTTCTTCCTTGCGTACTCGGTTTGATAACTTTCCAAAGAAATCTTCCCGGTTTTACCATTTTCAAATGCTACAATCAGAAAACCTTTATATCTCTTTTCTCCGGTCAGATAGATCGGTTTTTCACCTGGTTCAAGGTCAATTTTCTGAAGTGCCTGGAACTTGTCCATAAGTTCCTTTTTCTGAACTTTATAGACATTACACAAGGAAGTAAAGACAAGGATCTCACTTGAATTAGAATCGTCACCTGCTTTAATAGTTGTGGTTACGGAAGGCGATTCTCTTATCGAATCATTTCTTTCTGCCATTTCTATTCTCCTTTTCAAACTTTCTGCACTTTGCATTGTTATCAGTTTTTAATTATAACCCAAAAGTGAAAATTATTCTTTCTCATCCTTCATAATTCTTTAAATTTCTTTGCAGTGGCCAAATGCCTGGGTCTGAGTGATACGGATAGGTCCAGGTCTTCAAAATAATTGAGTTAATTCATTTAAAAATCTTAAATTGATGCAAGTTTTTAAACTTAACACATAAGACTCATGAAAATTCTAAGAGGAACTGTTTTCGGGGGGATAACCTACTTCTTCCTAGGCTGGTTTGCATGGGGAATCCTGTTAATGGATTTCATGTCAGCCAATATGAATCAATGTGCCGCGCGGACAGATGTGATGATTTGGTGGGCAATGATCGCCTCAGCCCTTGCTTCAGCACTGCTGCTGACCCTGATACTGAAATGGGCCAATGCCAAAGGCTTCATTGACGGGCTCAGGTACGGTGCCTTGTTCGGATTACTCTATGGCTCAATCGTCGATCTGTCATCATGGTCAATGACCATAATGTTCAATAAATTCGGAGTTTTGATTGTCGATGTCCTGCTCTCAACGGTCGTTTTTGCTATTGTGGGTCTGGTCATTGTACTTACCTGGGGAAAGGATAAATAACCTCCTCACCGGCTATTCTTTCAGTCACCTGACAGATACTCGAGCATCTCGGATGCATTCTTATTCTCCGGATCAAGTTCCAGAGCCTGCTTAAAATACGTCCTCGCTTTATCGTAGTTGAAATTTTTCATATATGTCCTGCCAAGGTGATAAAGCGCAGAAACATGATTGTCGGTCTTGTTCAGAAGCTTTTCAAAAAAGATAATTGCCTCATCATATTTACCCGATGCTTTTAATGCAACACCCATGTAATAGTTAGCCATTAAGAGTTTCAGGACAGTAACTCAAGAAGCTTCCTGTACGAAGCTATACTTTTATCTTCCTTGCCAAGATGATAATAAGCCAGCCCCAGCCAGAGATATGTCATTGGTAAATGCTTGCCCGATTCAATTATCTTGTTGAAAGTTTTAACAGCTTCCGAAAAATTTGTGGATCTGTAGAGAGCAACTCCCAGCTTGTACATAACATACGGACTGTCGGGCTTTATCTTCAGAACCTTTTCATAGTAACTGATAGACTTTGACATTTCGCCAAGAATGTAGTACACATTGGAAAGCTCGAGCAGTATGTGCAATATTCTCGGGATTTTCCTTCTCAGCACATTCAAAATATGCTGCAGCCTCCTTTACATCTCCCTTCGAGAAGTTTCATGAAGGCATCATCAATACATTTGTGAACTAATTCAGCCATTGTATAAGTATTTTAAATTAAATAATCTAACTACGTTTTGTAATCGGTATATACTCCTGTTTGCCGAAAACATTCTTAAATGCAGGCCTGATAATCCTTTTTGCTGAGAATGTAAGCTCTTCAATACGGTGTGTGCACCAGCCCGAAACCCTTCCGATCGCAAACAGAGGAGTATAAAGCTCCTTTGAAATATCAAGACAGGAATAGACAAAGCCAGAGTAAAAATCAACATTGATACAAACCACCTTGGTTGATTTTTCTCCCTTGAACACCCTGAATACTTCAGGTGTAAGTCTTTCCACAAGTGAATAGAGCTCAAATTCATCAAGCCGGCCCTTTTCAATTGCCAGCTCTCTCGCCTTTGATTTCAGAATTGCAGCCCTTGGATCAGAGATAGTGTAAACAGCATGCCCGATCCCATAGATCTTTCCCGAGAAATCATTTGCTTTTTTATTGAGTATCTTCAGAAGATGTGCCTTTACTTCCTCCTCATCCTTCCAGTTCTTTACATTAACCTTCATATCCTCCATCATCTCAAGAACCCTGACATTTGCCCCTCCGTGCAATGGCCCTTTTAATGATCCGATCGCTGAAGTAATTGAAGAATAAATATCTGTCTCGGATGAGCTGGTCACCCTCATTGTGAAGGTGGAATTATTACCGCCACCGTGTTCAGCATGAAGAACCAGGAGCAGATCGAGCAGATCAGCCTCAAGTTTTGAAAAACCGTTGCAATCACCTTTTATCAGATACAGGAAATTCTCGGCCGTAGTCATTTCAGGCTGCGGATGACGGATCGAAAGAGTCTTCCCCTTATACAGATGTCTTAATGCCTGGTATGAATATGCAACAATTGTCGGAAATTTTGCAATGAGATTTAAAGACTGCTTTATCATGTTGTCGAGAGCAATACTATCCGGTTTCTCATCAAGGGTATATAACCCAAGAACCGATCTTGCAAGAATATTCAGCACATCCTTGCCTTTCATTGAAAGTATCATGTCTTTTGTAAAATCGTCAGGCAGGGCTCGCAGTGAAGCCAGATGTTCCGAGAACTCTTTGAGCTCTGTCTTGTTTGGCAGATGCCCTGACAGCAGCAGAAAAACCGTTTCATCAAATCCATGCCTTTGGTCCTTCTGAAATCCTTCAACAATATCTTCAATATCAATTCCCCTGTACAACAATCTCCCCGGCACAGCAATAAACTTGTCGCCTTCCTTTTTATAGCCGACAACCTCCCCGATTTTTGTCAGTCCGACAAGCACACCGGATCCGTCGGCATTACGCAACCCGCGTTTTACATCATATTTCTCAAATAATTCACTGTCAATCTGGCATGACTCCCGCACTGATGTCTCAAGCTTTGAAAAGAACTTATTGTCTTCCATATGAGTATTATTATTAGTTACTGTTTTTTAATATTTGAGATTATTGCATCAGCAAATTCTGAAGTTTTAAGTAGCTGCGCATTCTCAGTCAGCCTGTGAAAATCATATGTCACCATTTTGCTCTGAATGGTCATTTCAATCCCGTTGTATATACGGTTTGCTGCCTCATCCCATCCCATATATTCAAACATCAGTCCGCCGGAAAGTATTACCGAGCCAGGATTGACCTTATCCTGATCAGCATACTTCGGGGCCGTACCATGAGTGGCTTCAAATATTGCATGCCCTGTCTCATAATTGATATTTGCTCCCGGGGCAATTCCAATACCTCCGACTATTGCTGCCAGGGCATCAGAAATATAATCACCGTTAAGATTCAGGGTAGCAATTACAGAGTATTCTGCAGGTCTGGAAAGTATCTGCTGGAGAAATGCATCAGCAATTACATCTTTAATCATGAGTTTCCCTTCCTGTTCTGCTCTCTTCATTGCTTCGTCTGCTGCTGCTTCTCCCTTCTCAGCGGAGATCTTTTTATGCTGGTTCCATGTGAATACCTTATTGCCAAACTCCCTTTCAGCAAGGGCATACCCCCATTTCATAAATGCCCCTTCGGTAAACTTCATAATGTTTCCTTTGTGAACCAGTGTCACCGAAGGCAAATTTCTCTTTATGGCGAAGAGGATCGCCTGCCTTATAAGCCTTTCCGAGCCTTCCCTTGAAACAGGCTTGATGCCTATTGAGGAAGTTTCAGGAAACCTTATTGATTTTACTCCCATCTCCTCTATGAGGAATTTTTTGATCCTGTCGGCCTCTGGAGTCCCATTCATGAATTCAATGCCGGCATAAATATCTTCAGTGTTTTCCCTGAAAATATGCATGTTGACATTCTCGGGTTTCTTAACCGGGCTCGGAACGCCACTGAAGTATCTCACCGGCCTGTAACATGTATAAAGGTCCAGTACCTGGCGCAGGGCAACATTCAGTGATCGCATCCCTTCACCCACAGGAGTGGTAAGCGGGCCTTTGATGCCGACAAGATAATCCCTGAATGCGTCAAGGGTTTCCCCGGGAAGCCAGTTTCCGGTGAGGTTAAATGCCTTTTCACCGGCAAGCACCTCTTTCCATGCCACCTTTCTCCTGCCATTATAGGCTTTCTCAACAGCAGCATCAAACACTCTTACAGACGCTTTCCAGATATCCCTTCCTGTTCCGTCACCTTCGATGAATGGAATTACCGGGAAATCAGGCACCAGTCAGTTTGCCATTTTCAATTCGGATCTTCTCAGCCATATCAGTTTTTTCCATGTATTAATTTATTCATTCATTTTGCATTGTTTCTGCTTCTTATCAGGTTCAATGCGCTTCCGGCCTTGAACCATTCTATCTGTGCTTCATTGTAGGAATGGTTGGCAAATATGGTATCTTCCTCACCGTCTGAATGATGAATAATTATTTTGATCTTCTTGCCCGGAGAAAACTCATTTAGTCCTGTAATGTCAAATTTATCAGTTTCCCTTATTCTGTGCATAGTCATCTTTATCAGCAAATGTCAGGGCAAGAACGCCCTGTTTTTTAAGATTCGTTTCATGAATTCTTGCGAATGACTTTGACAGTACAGCTTTTACATTAAGGAAGCGCGGTTCCATTGCTGCATGTTCCCTTGATGAACCTTCTCCGAAATTCTCCTCCCCGACAACAATGGAACCCAGTCCGCGACGCTTTATAAAACCTTGCAACCTTCGGGACCGGTTCATAACTACCTGTCAGCTGGTTAAGAATATTATTTGCCTGATCATTGAAGCTGTTGATGGCACCTATCATATAATTATCGGATATCCTGTCGAGGTGCCCGCGATACCTGAGCCAGAACCCTGCCATTGAAATATGGTCGGTGGTGCATTTACCCTTAACCTTTATAAGCAAAGGCAGACCTTCATAGTCGTTCCCGTCCCATGCAGGGAAGGGATCCAAGTGCCTGAAGTCTTTCTGAATCAGGATTAATTATCACTGATATTTTTGATTTATCACCGGAGGGTTCCTGCAATCCGCTCTCAAAACCGGTAAATCCAGCCGGGTGGAAGATCAAATCCGGACGGCTCCGCCAGTTTTACTTTTTCTCCGTTCCTGTTTGTCAGGAAGTCGGTAACAGGATTGAATGTAAGGTCACCAGCAATGGCAAGTGCAGTAACGATCTCAGGAGATGCGACAAAAGCATGAGTGTTAGGATTGCCATCAGTTCTTTTTGCAAAATTCCTGTTGAACGAATGGACAACGGTATTTACCTCTTTTTTGTCGGCACCCTCACGGTCCCACTGCCCGATGCATGGTCCGCAGGCATTTGCAAAGACAGTGCCTCCGATTTTCTCAAACGTTTCAAGGAATCCGTCCCTCTCGGCTATAGCGCGTATCTGCTCCGAGCCCGGAGTAATTGTGAACATTGATTTTGCCACAAGGTTTTTCCTTATTGCATCTGCGGCAACTGATGCTGCTCTTGAAAGATCCTCGTAAGATGAGTTTGTACATGATCCGATCAGTCCCACCTCAACCTTCAGTGGCCAGCCGTTCTGAACTGCTACCTTCTTCATCTCCGAAACGGGAGTTGCAAGGTCAGGTGTGAAAGGGCCGTTTATATATGGTTCAAGCTCTGAAAGATTTATCTCCAAAAGCTGGTCGAAGTATTTTTCAGGATTCGCATAAACCTCAGCGATCGGCAGTAAGATGTTCCCTTACCCCCTCTGCAAGCTTTGATATTTCAGCACGGCCTGTTGAATCAAGGTACCTCGACATAGCCTGGTCATACCCGAATACCGAACAGGTTGCACCGACCTCAGCTCCCATGTTGCAGATTGTTGCCTTTCCCGTGCAGGAAAGTGACTCTGCTCCCTCACCGAAGTATTCAATTATGCAGCCTGTTCCGCCCTTTACGGTAAGCATGCCCGAAACTTTCAGGATAATATCTTTTGCCGAGGTCCATCCGTTAAGTTTCCCGGTAAGCTTAACACCTATCATTTTCGGGAATTTCAGTTCCCATCCCATTCCTGACATAACATCAACAGCATCGGCTCCGCCAACACCTATTGCGATCATTCCGAGGCCTCCGGCATTTACTGTGTGCGAATCAGTGCCAATCATCATACCGCCCGGAAAGGCATAGTTCTCAAGTATTATCTGGTGGATAATACCTGCACCCGGTTTCCAGAAATCAATATCATATTTATCGCAGATTGACCTCAGGAAATCATATACCTCCCTGTTGGTTACGTTTGAAGTTCTCAGATCATCTGCCGACCCTGATTTAGCCAGTAATGAGATGATCGCAGTGCACCGAAGCAGGAACTGCCGATGCATCCCTGCCGGCCATTATGAACTGCAGAAGAGCCATCTGAGCAGTGGCATCCTGCATTGCCACCCTGTCGGGTGCAAAATCGACATAATCGACACCCCGCTCATAGGATCTGAAACTTCGTTTTGTCGAACAGATGTGCATAAAGTACTTTCTCGCTGAAGGTGAGCGGCTTTCCAAGATTTTTTCTTATCTCTTCCATGAGGTGAGGAAGCTTATCATAGTATGATTTTATAAATTCAAGATTGAAAATCATTTAATGCAAGTCTTTTCATTTGTCAGCAGTAAATAACAGTTCCCTTTTCAACAAGGTCCTTTTCAAACTGAACCTTTTCGAAAGTAAACCTGTCTGAAAGAAATTCCATCAGTTTTGACGTGTCTTCAAAGGCATTTCCCAGACATGTTGATGCACCCGGAGACGGTGTAATATTGAATATTATTTTTTCACCCAGTATCTTTGCTTCTCCAAGTTCAAGTTTTTTTGTTGTCATTGTTAATGATCTGGGGTCTTGTTCCTCCAACTTTTTTAGCAAATTTTATCTCATCAAGCTTTACTTTCGGAACAATTTTCCTGATCTCTTTGAGAAATGATCTTTTCCCTATCCACGGGAAGTCATAAACCACATTTTTGAGAAGGTAGTTGAAAATTACCCTGTCGGAAGATATTTTGAGTATGCTTAAAACAGGCCTTATGCCGAAACCAAATGTTTTCCAGTATTCCCAGAATGTGCTGTAATTATATCTTTCAAGGAAGAAAATCGGTTTTGCTGTCGGACCGAACCTTGTAATATTTTCGTTGTTCACTTCCGGATCGCCATGAACGGCAGCAAAAGGAAGCTTGGGGATCTGCATTGTATAAACCTTGCCGTTAAGGACTCTTGGTCCGGTATAGAAACTTCCGGCCATCGAAAGAATTGAATAGCTTTTACCGTATCCGAGTGATTTGGCAAATTTCAGGCTATGGCTGCCGGCGGTCACAACAACAGCTTCTGCTTCAAAATCGCCCTTATCAGTTTTAATAATGAAATTATCACCTTCGCGGATTATCTTTTCAACCTTCGTCGACATGTACACAGATATGTCCAGGATTAAGAGCTTTTTGCATTCTCTGCAAAAGAGTGGCTTAACCTTCTGAAATCAACTGTATAACCATCTTCAGTTACAAGTGCAAGAAGTTCCTGTTCCGGATCACGTCCTTCCAGTACCCTTGGTTCTATTTTGCCTATCTCTTCCCTTCCGATCATTCTTCAATTTGGGAAACAACTGGCCAAAAGACAGGATACCGGTCACGCAAGGTTTTTACCTGATCCTTTCCGACAGCAAGAACCATCTTCGGGACCTTTATAAAAATCCCTTCATCTCCCTTTACTGCTTTTTCATGCTCAAGGTAATGCATCACCATATCAGCGTAACGTTTTACCTTCCTTGCTTTTTCAAGAGTATAGTTGGTTTCAATATCACCGAAATGAAGTGTCTGGCTGTTCATCCTGGGAGATGAATTTACCAGCCCGAAATCAGAATACTTTTCAATCAGGCCTATGTTTTTGATGTTTGTGTATTTGCTCAGGGTGTACAACAGTGCGGTACCGCTCACTCCTCCTCCGATAATTATTACATCGTGTTTCATGTTCAACCAGAGACTTTTGAAATTTTAAACTAAAAAGTATTATGAATGCAATTCCCGAAACCATGCTACAAGAATGGTAAATTCTTTTACAACAATACTCAGAAAGCTGTAATTATCAGTGCGAAAACTGCCTTGAATGGCAATAAAATGACAAACGAATTTGTCTTTTGTTTAACAACTGACAGGGTGGTTTTGCTTAACGTCAGATAAGATTTGTAAAACTTTTAACCGGAAAGCAAAAAAATACCAGCGCCGTCAGGTTCTGGTCATTTTTCTTAATCGGCCGGGTCCATGGAAATGCAGTGTAACCCCTCCCGGCGGAGCGGAGGAAACTTGCGAAGCAGGATTTAATCTTTTATTTCCGTGCCTGCACCTTCACTCTTTTTCACCGGTATCACCAGCTTCATACCTGTCATGGGGAAGATGAGTCCCTCATTTGCATCCTTGATTTCACGGACGGTGACATTATACTTTTCGGCTATGTCTGACAGCGACTCGCCTTTTTTTACCTTGTGGTAGGTACTTTGGGTTCAGGTTTTGGCTTCGCTGTTTTGCAGGCTCTGGTTTGTGCAGCCTGGGTCTCAGGCTGAGGTTTTGTCTCCGGCTTGGCAGCCGAGTTTCAGGCTGAGCTTTTGTCGAAGCCGGTGGTGGTCACAGTCTCCTTTTCTGCAGCTTCTGCGGCTTCGCCGGCCGTGGGTTCCTCCTTCACAAAAGTCACATAATCTGATGGAGGAATCTTAAGCATCTGGCCTATCTGGATCTCGTTGCGCGGGACATCATTGACCCTGATGATTGCTTCAACAGTGACCTTGTAATCTCTTGACAATGAATAAAGCGTCTCCCCTTTCTTGACTTTATGCATGCGATAGCCCTCAGACTCAGCCTTTGCTGCTGGTCCGGCGGGCTTATCTTCCTTGGCTGACGTAACGGAGCCGGTGGCGGTGTCTCCTTCTCCGGTTGAGCCTTTGGCTGAGGTTCTCTGACCGCAGCTGCTTTTGTCGGTGGCTTAGGCTTAGGCATTGTCGCTTGCCATGGCAGCCGATTCAGGGATCCTGAGCAGCTGATCCGTCTGTATCCCGTTGGCCGGGATCACATTATTGCTCGTAATGGCATCGATCGAAACCTTATACGTCTTTGCTATCGAATAGAGAGTTTGATCTTTCAGCACAAGATGCATATAATAGGTCTGACCATCCAGTACCACTTTCTGATCTGATACTTCATAGCTTACCTGCCCGGATAATGTTGCCGGAACCAGGAGTGCAACAATTAACAGGAGAACCGGTAGAGTTCGAGTTTTTGACATACGTTTTGCTTTGTACAATGCAAATGTAATACTTTCATATAAATGATCACACTATTCATGACAGGTCACTTTCAGGTGGTGAACTGCAGCTCGGTGAGAGTCTTGTAAAGGCCATTGCCATTTGAAAGCAGTTCGGCATGGGTACCCTGCTCTACGATTGTTCCCTCATTCAGGACAATGATCTTGTCCGCTTTCCTTATGGTGGCCAGGCGGTGAGCTATGACCAGCGACGTGCGTCCCTGCATGAGCTTTCTCCAGCGCTTCCTGTACAAGTCTTTCAGATTTCGGAATCAAGAGAGGAGGTAGCTTCATCCAGGATCAGTATCTTAGGATCTTTCAGCACTGCGCGGGCAATGGCAATGCGCTGACGCTGTCCTCCCGAGAGCTGTACGCCGCGCTCACCCACAACCGTGTCCAGCTTCTCAGGAAACGATCTGATGAAGTCCCATGCATTTGCCTTGACCGCGGCATTAATTATCTCCTCCTCACCGGCACCCGGCTTGCCGTAACCGATGTTCTCACGGATGGTGCCCCCGAAAAGAAACACATCCTGCATCACAACAGCCATCTGTGCCCGCAGGGCAGTGACAGGAAAAACGTTGCTGTCACGACCGTCAAGAAGGATCCGCCCGCTGTTCGGCTCATAAAATTTCAGTAATAAGGATGCCAGGGTGGATTTCCCCGCGCCGCTCGGCCCGACAATAGCCACCTCCTGTCCCGGTTCAACGCTGAAACTGACATCCTTCAGAACAGTGACCTCGTCACGTGACGGGTACCTGAAACCGACATTCTCAAAGGTGATCTGCCCGTGAAGGGTCATGCGCAGGATCAGGAGGTAATTATCATCTATTTTCTCGGTAGGTTCATCAAGCAGTAACAAAAGATTTTCAGCTGCGCCTATTGTCTTCTGCAGCCTTGTGTAAACACCCTGCCATCCCTGCAATATTTCCTCCGATGAAGCCCGAATAAATGACGAACGAGAACAGCTCCCCCGCTTCCATCTTTCCATCGGCTATCATTGCCGCCCCACGCCACACCACTGCTGCCATTGAAATAAAAAACCCGAGTACGATGAATGATACCGCCGCCTGGTACTTGCCTCCCTTTATGCCGGTCCGGGCAACCTGTTCCGTTTTTTCGCGGTACCTGTTGCTTTCAAAAGTTTCGTTAGTGAACGCCTTCACATTCTGAATACCCTGCAATGTTTCTTCCACAATTGTATTCGATTCAGCCACGAAACTGACTGAGCCTTCTTTGAGTACCGGCGTATGGCCCTTCCTGAGTAAAAGGCGAACAGGGCCATGGCAGGCACGATGGCAAGAGTGAACAGCGTCAGCTGGTAGGAAGAGATCATCATGAAGGTTATGCCGCCGATAATGACCAGCATCTGCGAGAGGAGGTCAGCCAGGGTGCCGGTGAGCGAGTCCTGCAGCAGCGAGATATCCGATGAGATCCGGCTGTTCAGCTCTCCCACCCTGCGCTCGGAGAAGAACGACATGGGCAGCCTGATCAGGTGATTGTACAGATGCTGACGGATGGATGCCAGCGTCTTCTCCGTCACCATTACAAAGAGCCTGGTACGGGTGTAGGAAAAGAGTGCCTGGGCTGTAAGGATAATGATCAGCAACATGCCTGTACGGCGAATTCCCTCCGGCATCTCCCCCTTGTTGGCAATGTCAACCATGTCGCCGAGGAGCTTGGGAAATAAAAGGCTTGCACCCGTCGATACCAGAAGGCATAACAAGACCAAGGGCAAAGAGCCATCCGTATGGCTTCAGGAACATGTACAGCTTCGACAGCTCCCGCAAACCGCTACCGGCCTTTCTGTTTTTCCTGTCTGACATTTTTACAGATTACTTACACAAGGATGCAAATATAGGGCAAACTTCACCGTGTTGGAACGCCGGCTGAAGAATTACCCTATGACAGAAATGATGTAAGGCAGAATAACCTGCTACCTTAGGGCTTTGTATTTTTTCAGGATCTCCGATGTCCCCATCATAAAATCGAGATACTGGGCACGGTGGTACGGAAGTTCGTTGCGGTGTTTTTCCTTGAGAGCTTACCCCTGAAACTTTCAATTGTGTCGTATCCCTTCGAGTCCATCCACTCCTCCAGTTCCTTTATCATTGCAGCGATGACATCTGATACCGTTTTTATAGAGAGCGCTGACGACCTCAACACTGTCAGCACCGGCCAGCAACATCTTTATCACGTCATGGCCATTCAGAATTCCTGAGTTGGCACAGACTGATGCATTTACATTCCCGTAAAGCAATCCCGCAAAACGCAGAGGCAGCCTGTGGTCATCGGAAGAGCTGAGGTTGTAAGGAAACACGTGTCGTTCTGTCTGGGTGTTGATATCAGGCTGGAACAGGCGGTTGAAGAGTACAAGGCCGTCAGCCTTCGCCTTGTCAAGGTCTGAGATTATCTTCAGCGGGTTTGTGTAGAACGGGCTCAGCTTAACCGAGACCGGAATTTTAACCGCTGCCTTCACATCACGGAGTATCTTGACCTGGTTGCTTTTCAATATCAACGTCTCCTCATCCATTTTCTCGGGAAGAGTATAAAAGTTCAGCTCAATGCCATCCACCCCTGTCTGTTCAATCATTGCAGCATATTCAACCCATGTCTTGTCATGACTGGCATTCAGGCTGGCCAGAACGGGAATGGAAACTGCTTCCTTTGCCTTCCTTAAATTCATCAGATGTTCCATGGGGGTCCTGGGAGATATCCTTTGAGTTTGGAAAAAGTGTGATCATTTCAGCATTTCGCTCCTCATACTCAGTCCGGAGCTCATACATCTCAAGGTTTTCAAGACTGATCTGCTCTTCGAAAAGTGTTTTGTAAACAACAGCTGCAGCGCCTTTCTCCTCCATCTCTTTCAGATTGTCAATATTTGTGACCAGTTCACTGGCTCCAATGATAATGGGATTCTTCAGCTCAAGCCCCATGTACCTTGTTTTTAAGTTTGCCATGGCATTTCTTTTTATAGGTTATTAACTCTTTTCTGACCGGACAATCGTCTGTAACTACATTACTTTTTCAGAGGTCATTGCGGAAATTCTGTTTTATTTAAGTTAAACAATTCACCTTTGTAAATGTTCATTAATTAAACCGGAGTGGATACAACAATTATTACTCCGGAGATCTTAGTAATTTTGGTAACTCAACAGAAAAAAAATAAGGTATGGCGGGACAACGGTATATCACTCTATTGAGAGGCATTAACGTCGGTGGGAACAACATCATTAAAATGACCGATTTAAAATCGTGCTTTGAGAGTATGGGCTTTACCGGCGTTTCGACATATATTCAAAGCGGCAACGTCATTTTCTATGCAGGTGAACGTGACAAGGCAAAGCTTACCGTGAAAATAGAGAAGGCACTGTCTGAAAGTTACAACTACAGCTCACGGATAGTCCTGATCACATACCAGGAGCTTGAGGCAATTGTTGCCGGAGCGCCGTCCGGTTTCGGTAAATTTCCCGGTGAATATAAATATGATGTGATGTTTCTCAGGGAAGGGCTTTCCACGGCTGATCTTATAAAACAAATCCCGTTAAAGGAAGGTGTCGACCAGGTCTGGAACGGACCCGGAGTAATATATTTTTCGCGCCTCGGAAGCAAGTCTTCACAAAGCAGGATGAGCAAGATCATCACCATGCCCTTTTACAGGGAGATTACAATACGGAACTGGAACACGACAACAAAGCTTCTTAATTTTTCATAATCAGTACTTTACAACATGGAAGAACACGTAGTCAGGATTATCAGCATAGAACATTTAACACACGACGTCAAGAAATTTCAGGTTGACAGGCCGGAAGGATATTCGTTTATCCCCGGGCAGGCTACGAACATTTCGGTAAACACGCCTGACCTCAGAAACAAAAAGAGACCGTTCACTTTCACGGGCATAAACGCAGACCCATACCTTGAGTTTATTATTAAAATATATCCCTCACACAAAGGGGTTACAAGCGAACTGGACAAGCTGCATCCCGGTGATGAAATTATCATCCGCGACGTATGGGGCGCAATTACCTATAAGGGGGAGGGAGTGTTCATAGCCGGAGGTGCCGGAATTACTCCCTTCATTTCCATCTTCAGAGATCTCCGGACAAAAAATGAGATTAACGGTAGCATGCTGATCTATGCGAACAAGACAAAAGCCGACATTATCCTTGAAAACGAATTTAAAAACCTGGCGGGACTGGAATTAATCAATATCCTCTCAGATGAAAAAGCTGACGGCTACTATCACGGGCTGATAAATGAGGAATTCCTTAAATCACATATCAGGAATCTCACCGGTAAATTTTATGTATGCGGTCCGCCGCCCATGATGAGTGCTGTGAAGAATCAGCTGGCAAACCTGGGCGTCGGTAAAAATTCCATCACAGTCGAATTCTGACTTGAAATAAAATCACAGCCGGTCTCATCGCAGGCAGAAGAAATTTCTCACTTTTTTATCCCCCGGTTTGTCTTTCGGATCAAATCCTGTTAATTTTGTCTGTTACCTGACCATCCCCTTTTATGACCGAACTCGACAGCCTTAAGAACCTGGTTCTTGCACCGTATATCCTGAAAGCAACTGCTCTGATCAGTGTGCAGCGCCAGGTGGGTGGCAATCAGTTCCGTCACTGTTTTTCAACACTTGGGATCCTGCTTGATTACAAATTTTTTACTGACAGCGTATTGCTTAAAGCCTCCCTGCTGCATGACCTCCTTGAAGATCTGCCGGAGACACAGGTGGATGAGATCAGGTGGATAGACAATGAAGGAAACCAGGTGGTTAACCTTGTTCTTGAAGTGACAAAGCAAAAAGAAGAAATCAAAGACACAGTACCTGCAACGGGTACTTGACTGGGGTTCAAAAAATGCATTGCTCCTTAAATGTGCTGACAGGATCAGCAATCTGACCGACCTTCACCGCGACACTCAAACCCCGGAGCGTATTTCAGGTTACCTCGATCAGACTGAACAGTACGTAATTCCAATGGCAAAACTGGTGAATCCCGATATGGTAATCGAGCTCACTGACCTGGTTGCACGAAGAAGAAGAATACTGAAAATTATGGAAGGCGATAAGTTAAAGGCAGCCTGCTGACCGCGTTCAATACAAATATCTGTGGCACTCTGAACAGTTGGCTTCTTTCCAGCTTGTTCCGATATCAATGGGATGCTGAAATTCAAGAGTATCCCTGATATTGGCGTACTCCATCATATCCGGTTTGCCCTGACCGATAATTGTATGACAAAGATTACAGTCCCTGGTAATTGTTCTTCCCTTTTTCTGATGTGAACATCATCATTGTGGCACCTGAAACATCCCTCCACCTCAAGATGTCCGATATGATTGGGGTACACATCATAAGATACTTTCATGGCAGCAAAAGTATTCTGACTGTAGGCTTTTTGCAGTGCTGCAACAGACTTGATCAATACTGGCATTCATTTTTTTCAAAATAGTCACCGAAGTCAGACTTGTAATAATTGATGATCCCGTCCCTGATCTGCATCAGTGCAGTGTCCTTATCGGTGAAAGTATTTCTGAGAATTCCCATAGCGGTTCTTTTTATAAACGGTATATCCCCGGACACTTCACCCGTGAGCATTGCCTTATCAAAATAAACGGGCGGGGAGTTGTAATTATGAGAAGGCCTGTTATGGCAATCTATACAATCCATCGATCTGGCTAGAGGTCGCAGCAATAGTACTGTCAGATATTTCGTTATCAGGATTTCTGTAAACTTCAACCTGCTCCGGTGAGCTTTATTGGTGTACTTCACATATGTTATTACCTCACGCTTGTCATTTTCAGAAATATATTCAACATTGATGTCGGGGTTAATGTGCCAGTGTATTCCTTCGACAAATCCAAGATCAGTGAATTCGGGTCCGGTTTTCATCTGAAGAATAATATCCCACTCCGAGTTGAGTGAATCTGCCAGATAATACTTATTTGAGTGAAGTTTCCTGGAATAAAACTTTCTGAGGCCAATGGCATCTTTTCGCATGTTTCCCTTGCCGGACGCAGGTCATGAAGTGGGGTTTCAATGGGTGAAGGATACGTTTTTGTTGCCACGGCATAAACCTGATGCAATCCTGACAGCTTTGATTTGACATACCATGATGTCCCTGACCCGACATGACATTCGACGCATGCTACATTGGCATGACTTGAGTTCTGGTAAGCCGTATATTCGGGCTCCATGACCTTATGACAAAGTGTCCCGCAGAATTCCACTGATTCTGTCAGATGATATGCCTCGAAACTCCCGATAAGTGGAAAGGAACAGAATAACTAATGTCGCTACCGTAAATCCGATAAATGCTCTTCTGTGCTTTGGATTATTCAGGTCAACCGACGGGAAGCCGTTTTTTTTCATCCGCGGATAATGCCGCAGCTCTTTTCCTTGATACCACAATTCCTACCGGTATCATTATCAGCCCCAGCAACAGAAACCCGGGTAAGATAATGTAAATGAACAATCCCAGATAAGTATCGTTCTTACCCAGAACATGTCGACATAACAAACAGTACAATTATCAGCAGCAGATTAATAATTGCAATCAGAGCGCCAATAATTGTAATCCAGTTCCTGTAGGAATACTTAAGTTTCATATATGAAAGATTTAATTGCTGAAAGGTTTAACCAAGCAGCTCTTTTACTTTAGCTGAAATCTCTTTCCCGTCAGCCTTGCCAGCCAGCTCTTTTGTAGCAACACCCATCACCTTGCCCATATCCGACGGTGCCTTGGCGCCGACCCGTTCTATTATCCCTTTCAGGACGTTAACCAGCTCCTCTTCACTCATCCTTGCAGGGAGATATCCCTCGAGCACCGCGGCCTCAGATTCTTCCTTCTCATACAGGTCGGGCCCGTTGCTGTTCCCTGTATATAGTTGCTGATTCTTTCCTCTGTTTGACGAGCTTCTGAATGATTTTTATCTCTTCTTCAGCGGTCAGAACTGTTTCCGGACCTCTCTCTGCTTTAGCCAGGATGAATGCTGTTTTTGCAGCTCTCAGGGCTTCAAGTTTGCCCTTGTCCTGTGCTTTCATGGCGGCCATCAGGTCGCTGGCAATTTTTTCTGTGAGTGACATGGTTTTTTATTTGTTATGTAGAGGTATCTGATCTCATTTATTATATAAAGATAAGAAAAGCTGCGGTTGAAAATTTATCTTGATGTTCCCTTTGTCCCTGTGCTCATCGAATAAGGGTAAGAAACAGGATTTGTGCCTCGTTCCTTATCTGGTGAAGCACGCATTGTGAACTCCAGCTTCCCTCCTGTCTGCAGTTGAGCATGAGTAACATAATTGACATTCAGCCTTTTACCGTTAAGCCTGATAGCTTCCACGTAAATATTTTTATCGCTGTTTCGCGGAGCCTCAATAACCATCTGCTGTCCGTCTTCAAATGTTACCGTGGCTTTTCTGAACAGGGGTGAGCCGAAAACATACTCTCCTGTCCCTGGCGTCACGGGGTAAAAACCAAGTACGCTGAAAACGTACCATGCCGATGTCTGTCCGTTATCCTCGTCACCGCAGTAGCCGTCAGGAGTATAGTTGTAGAGTTTGTCCATCACCTCCCTGACCCGCATCTGTGCTTTCCACGGTTCGGGTGTGTAGTTATAGAGATAGATCATATGCTGCACGGGCTGGTTGCCGTGAGCATAGTTCCCCATGTTCATTATCTGCATCTCGCGTATCTCATGAATGGGAAAACCGTAGTAAGAATCATCAAAGACCGGTGGTACTTTGAAGACCGAGTCAAGCATCTGAGCCATCTGCTGCGTACCCTCCATCATGTCTGCCAGTCCCGCCACATCATGGAACACGCTCCAGGTATAGTGCCAGCTGTTTCCCTCAGTAAAGGCATCACCCCACTTGAACGGACTGAAAGGAGACTGGAAGGTACCGTCTCCGTTCCTGCCTCTCATAAGCTTTCGCTCACTGTCGAATACATTCCGCCAGTTCTGTGACCTCACTGCAAAGAGGTCGATCTCCTCCTGCGGCCTGCCCAGTTCTGTAGCCAGACGCCACAGACACCAGTCGGCATAGGCATATTCAAGTGTGCGTGCAACATTTTCATCTATCCCGGCATCATAAGGCACATACCCGAGATCATTATAGTACTCAGCACCGTACCGCCCTACTGAATGCACCGGACCGTTACCTTTTGTGTTCTTCACCAGGGCGTTCCAGAGAGTGTCAATGTTGTAACCTCTTATGCCTTTGAGGTATGCGTCAGCGATCAGCGAGGCCGAGTTGCTGCCGATCATGCAGTCGCGGTGGCCGGGGCTGGCCCATTCGGGCAGCCATCCACTCTCGAGATAAGCATTCTCAAGACCCTCCATAATGTGGGAGCTGACCTCAGGATAGAACAATGTTATGAAGGGCATCGCAGCCCTGAAGGTGTCCCAGAAGCCGTTATCGGTAAAAAGCCTTCCGGGAAGCACCTCCCCGTTGTAGGGACTGTAGTGTATAATATTTCCCTTGTCATCATATTCGTAGAACATCCTCGGGAAGAGCAGCGTGCGGTACAGTGTCGAATAGAATGTCCGCATCCGGTCATCGGTGCCGCCTTCCACCCGGAAACGCCCCAGTTCATCATTCCAGCGGTCTCTTGCGGCATCCCTGACCTCATCAAAACCACGACCGGCGATCTCACGTTCAAGGTTCAGCACAGCCTGTTCAGGAGAAATGAATGACGATGCCACCCTGGCAGTGACAACCTCTCCGCGACGGGTACGGAAACCAATCACCGCCACTGCATGGTCACCCTCCCGGCCTGAATTTTCAGGGGCCTGTACTACCGTCGATCCATACTGAATAAAAATCGATGTCACGGTCAAAGATGATGACAAAGTAGTTATGGAAATTGTCCGGCACACCCCCGTGATTATTACGGCAAAAACCGATGATCTTCCTTTCAGAGGGTATGACCTGAACCATTGATCCGCCGGCAAAGGCATCTATAACCACGGCGGAAGAATCATTTTCAGGGAAGGTGAACCTGAAACAAGAAGCTCTTTCAGTCGGGGTGACCTCTGCCGTAATATCATGATCTGCAAGATAAACGCTGTAGTAGTAGGGTCTTGCCGTCTCTGCCTTGTGTGAGAACCATGAAGCCCGCTGTTCCTCAGTTATCTTATTGCCGCCCCTGACGGGCATGAGCGAGAAAGCGGCATAATCATTGATCCAGGGGCTTGGCTGATGCGTCTGTTTGATTCCCACTATCTTATGATCATCATATGTATAACCCCATCCGTCACCGTTCCTGCGTGTCTGCGGAGTCCAGAAGTTCATCCCGAAAGGCAGGGCTACCGCCGGGTAGGTGTTGCCATGCGACAGGAGGTACTCTGAATCAGTTCCCATCAGCGGATTTGCCAGATCAGCCGGTTCATTTTTCTCCTCCGGCGATGATTTACATCCGGCTAAAACAAGAACAAAAAGAGCCATCAAAGCTGCAGACTCTTATTGTAATCAAGGTTCTCTTCTCATCATTCTGGTCTCTGATTATTGTTGTTTCCAGATTAAAGGCGCGGCCGGCGGTCACTGAGGATCGACATCAGCATGTATCCGAAGCATCCCCTTCCGCGGCATCTTCAGCTCAGCTTCCATGGCTTTGCGGATCATCTCTTTTACCCTTGATGCAGAAAGCTCTTTCCCCAGCTTGATCAGCAAGGTTTTTATGTACCATTTCTGAACCTGCATGACTGCAGGGAATTCAGGTCCCAGAACAAATTTGCCGAGATGTCTGCGAAGGTTTTCTGCCAGCCTTGCGGATGATAAATTCAATTCATCGAGATCGCGGTGCCTGATCAACTATCCTGATAATTTTCGTGAAGGGAGGATAACCGAATAATTCGCGTTCCTCAAGCTGAGTGCTGCACATGGCTTTATAATCATGTTTCAGCACCTGTCTGATAATTAGATGAGACGGATCGGCTGTCTGGATGATCACCGTTCCTCTGCGTTCCCGGCGGCCTGCCCTGCCGCTGACCTGTTCAATCAGCTGGAAGCTGCGCTCAAATGCCCTGAAATCAGGAAACCAAAGCATGCTGTCAGCATCAAGTATTCCGACCACAGTCAGCTTCTCAAAGTCCAGTCCCTTGGAGATCATCTGTGTACCTATAAGAATATCAGTTGCGCCTCCGGCGAAGTCTGACAGTATCCGTGATGCTGCATTGCGTCGTTTTGTTGTGTCCTGATCCATTCTCGCCACTGTAGCTGAGGGGAACAGCAGCCTTATCTCTTCCTCTATCTTCTCTGTCCCGAATCCCCTTGTGGATCAATGCTGTCGAGCCACACTCAGGGCACACGCCCGGCAGGGCTTCACTCTTGCCGCAGTAGTGGCATTTCATTTTGCCTGCGCTCTTATGATAAGTATAGCTCACCGAGCAGTTTGTGCACCGTGGTACCCATCCGCAGTCAGAACACATGAGATAAGGTGAGAATCCGCGTCTGTTCTGAAAGAGTATAACCTGTTCACTTCTGGCAAGCGCCTCTCCTACAGCATCAAGCATCCGGGAAGAGAAGTGCGATACTGCTTTCTTTTTCTTCCCGTGGCTGCGCGTGTCAGCAACGATCATCTCCGGCATTTTCACATCGCCATAGCGTGCAGTCAAGCTCGACCAGCCCGTACCTTCCGCTGGTGGCATTATGATAGCTCTCTACCGAGGGAGTTGCTGACCCGAGCAGAGTTACCCCGCCATGAATCCGTGAGAGCATCATTGCCGCATCACGTGCATGATAGCGGGGTGCAGGATCATACTGCTTGTATGACGAATCGTGCTCTTCATCAACAATTATCAGACCGAGGTCCCTGAAAGGAAGGAAAAGCGATGACCGGACCCCCAGCACAGCGCCGAGGGTGCCGTTGGCTGCTCTCCTCCAGACATCCTGGCGGGCGGCTGATGTCAGACGCGAATGATAAACACCTATTGCGTCCCCGAAATGCTTCTGCAGACGCTCAATGATCTGCGTGGTAAGAGCAATCTCCGGCAGCATGTAAAGAACCTGCCTGCCCATGGCAAGCTGCTCCCTGATCAGATGTATATAGATCTCCGTCTTACCACTCGAGGTGACACCGCGGAGAAGAACGACCTCATGATGGTTAAACAGTTCTTTTACCCTGGCAAAAGCCTCTTTCTGCAAAGCATTAAGTTCGGCTGGCAGAATGACCTCTGCCTCACTGCTGTCGCGCGGGACTGCGTTTTTTCCGCGGAACGGCCCGACTGACAAGATCATCGGCTGACGGTATGGCTGCCTTAATAACTTCACCCGGCAAATGCCATATAATAATCGGACACCCAAAGGAGAAAATCCGTAAGACGTTCATTAATAGCAGTTTGCAATGGAATTATTCCCGTTATCTCCTTCGGTATAAATTCTGTTGGCGGAGTGTCATGGGTACTGATAACCAGCCCCATGCAACTCTTGCTCTGTCCGAAGGGTACAGTCACAAGGGCTGCCACGCTGTATCTGGTCATGGAGCCCCGGTGGAATGACATAGGTGTAACTGCCGGCTAACTGCGACGGGTAGGATAATATCTGCAAATCCATTGCTCATCCTCTGACCGCAGCCCTGACTTTTTCCGCAGCATCGGTAAATGTGGAAGCGGCAATGACCTTCAGTCCTGAGCTGTCAATCAGTTCTTTTGCCTCTGTGGCATTTGTTCCCTGAAGTCTTACAATGACCGGTACCTTAATGTCGCCTATTGTCTTGTACGCCTCAATGATACCTGCTGCCACCCGGTCACATCTTACGATACCACCGAAAATATTTACCAGTATCGCTTTTACATTGGGATCTTTAAGTATTATTCTGAAGCCTGCCTCAACAGTCTTTGCATTGGCGCCGCCTCCCACATCAAGAAAGTTTGCCGGTTTGCCTCCGGAGAGCTGTATCAGGTCCATTGTTGCCATTGCCAGGCCGGCGCCGTTGACCATACAACCCACGTCTCCGTCAAGCTTCACGTAATTGAGGTTATTATTTGTTGCCTCCACCTCTGTGGGATCTTCCTCATTCAGATCACGCATCGCTGCCAGCTCCGGGTGGCGGAAGAGAGAGTTGTCATCGAGTGCCACCTTGCAGTCGACAGCCAGTATCCTGTCATCACTGGTCTTCAGAAGAGGATTTATTTCAATCAGTGAAGCATCAGAGGCAATAAAGGCATCCCACAGGCCCCTGATGAACAGGGTCATCTCTTTCCAGGCTTTTCCCTTAAGACCCAGGTTAAAGGCGATAGTGCGTATCTGAAAGTCATGAAGGCAGCAGGTGGAGTCAATGACTTCCGAAAAGATAGCCTGCGGCATTTTATCAGCCACCTCCTCAATATCCATTCCTCCCTCCGTCGAGTACATGATCACATACGCTGATCTCTTGCGGTCAAGAAGGACCGACATGTAAAACTCCCTGATTTCAGATTCCCCTTTATAATAGACATCGCGTGCAACCAGTACTTTCCTGACTACTTTACCTGCCGGGCCGGTCTGGGGTGTCACCAGGGTCATGCCAAGCATTTTCGAGGCGACCTCAGCAGCTTCCGCCGGTGAACGTGCTATCTTTACCCCGCCGCCTTTACCTCTTCCGCCGGCATGGATCTGAGCCTTAATAACAAAAATCTCTGTCCCGAACTTCTTTCTCAGCTCTTCAGCGATAAGCTTTGCCTGTTCGGCCGTTTCAGCAAGAAATCCTTCCTGCACCGGCACTCCGTGAGCCTGCAGTATCGACTTTCCCTGGTATTCGTGAATGTTCATAATAGGATCTTTAATCTTGGGCAGCTAAAAACTATCTCTGTACAATTCAGGTATGTAATTTACTCTTTTTTATAATTATTTTCGCTAAAATTTCCCTGAATGAGGAAACTGTCCAATCCTGAACTGAACCGGAAAAGTATCGATGACTTTCGTGCTTCGCCAAAATCGCCGTTCATACTGGTGCTTGACAATGTAAGAAGCATGAATAACGTTGGTTCAGTGTTCCGTACAGCCGATGCGTTCATTGTTGAAGCGGTATGGCTCTGCGGCATCACCGCGACGCCCCCGCACAGGGAGATACAGAAGACGGCGCTGGGAGCAACGGAATCTGTTGCATGGAGATATTTCAGCACTACGGCTGAGGCGGTAAAGGAACTGAAAGAGAAGGGATATGTCATTGTCTCGGTCGAGCAGGCCGAGGGTGCCGTATCGCTTGACAGCTATCACCCCTGCCGCAGGGAAAAAGTATGCACTGGTCTTCGGACATGAGATTAAAGGTGTGAGCGAAGAGGTTGTGGATATGTCAGACGCCTGCATTGAGATACCCCAGTACGGCACCAAGCACTCGTTCAACGTGGCTGTCAGCGCAGGCATAGTGCTCTGGGAGCTGACAGGCAAGATCACCGGTAAAAATAAAAAACCCCTCGGCCATCCGGCAGAGGGGTTTTCTGTTTATTAAGTCCTGTTTATTTTGTCAGGGCAATAAATGCTTCGTCTGTGAAGTATTTTGCAAACTCGAGGTCAGTCATTGCATAGTTCTTCCAGTCTGTGTTGTAGCCGATAGCTTCACGCAGGCCATTGAGAACGCCATCCTTGTTGTCAAGACGGGCAGCGATAACAGCCTTAAGATATGAAGGAGCACCGCATTTGCATGGCGGAACTGCATCCATCGTCGTTTTGGCTTTGTTGAGGTCGCCTTTCAGCAGCTGTGCCAGTGCAAGGTTCATCGAAGGCTTGTCGCCGAGCAGGTTAACTGCCTGGTCATATTTGCCATCATGAATTGCTATTGTGCCAAGACCAAATTTTGATTCCGGTGTTGCAGCTGACATTGAACCGAAATACTCAGAAGCTGCTTTGAAATCTTCATTCAGCAGAGCAGCAAAGCCCATGTTGTTCTTGACAACGTCATCATTCTTGATTGCTTTGGCTTTCTCGAGAGCTGTCATAGCTTCATCAGCCTTACCCAAATTCAGGTATGCCCAGCCTACGTTATTCCATGCGCGATAGCAATTGGGATCTTTTTCGGTTGCCATCTGATAGTATTTGAGCTGCTCGTTAACATCAGTGGTAAGGGTAGCAGCGTAAAGCATCTGCTCAAGGCTGAGTGCTGATGCATCACCTTTTATTGCAGCAAGGATCTCCTCATCGCTTAAACCGATAAGATCAACGTCAACAATGAATTTTGACCTTCTCAGCTGAGGAAGAATTTCATCTGCCAGTGCCAGATAAGCGGTAGACATATTCTTTATCTCCTGTTCACGGACTAACCGGATCCTGGTACATTGACAGAACTCTCAGGATGAGATCCTTGTCAGCCAGTGAAGACTCCTGTACGAGGGCTTTGAAACCGTCCCAGTCTTCTGCAGTTGTCTTGCTTGAGAAAAGGTTTGTCAGTTCGGGCATCTTGCCGTATTCCTTCTTGAGATATTTCTCAGCTGCCTGGCCTCTCTGAACAGACAGTTTCTCATTAAGCGTCAGAGGACCGTCAGGAGAAGCATATGAGCTTGTTGTAAAACCTTTAACTGTCATTCTCTCATTCAGTGCAACCATTGCAACATAGTCCTTTAAAGCTGTGATATCAGCAGCCTTAAGTTCTGTTGTTTTAATGTCTGCCCTGTTTATTGAGTAAAGAATGTCAGCAATTTTCTGTTCGGGAACAATGCGCTGATAGCTATCCTTTAATGACAGCGGCATTGGGTGGTATTCGAAAAGTGTTGATGTGGCAATTACACCGTCAGCAAGTTTGATAGGTGCAAATGCTAAAGTCTTATCTTTTCTGGAAGCGTCGATGCGAA
Organism: uncultured Bacteroidales bacterium; assembly: GCA_963732575.1. Taxonomy (GTDB): domain Bacteria; phylum Bacteroidota; class Bacteroidia; order Bacteroidales; family VadinHA17; genus SR-FBR-E99. Next base: position 769,196 of record CAVTAA010000002.1, on the reverse strand, counting down.
GGAGGAACTCAGAGACTTTCATCTCGGGTTTGTAGGCAACATCACCTGACCAGCTGGCTGTGCCGCCGGTCTTGGCAATAGGTTTATTGTTTCCCTGTACATCTTCACCCTGGGTGTAAAGCAGTTCGTCAAACACTGTTTCACCACCTGTATAAGTAAGGACCGGGGTGATCTTCAGGGTGGTCTTCTTGTCAAAATACTTCTCCGGATAGGTTGCTTTAACCTGTGCAGCAACAATGCCTGCATGTGTCTCAAGCACCTTTGGGAGTAATCTCATAAGTGACAAGATTGGCGTTTTTGCTCATTTTTTCAAGAGGACTGCAGCCTGAAACAAGAATGGCAGCCAGTAGAATGACAAAAAGTTTTGTGAAGTTTTTCATAATTGATCTTTTATTAAGTTGCGATTTAGTTACCTGTTAATAATGTTTATAAAAAAATTTGCAGGACCTGACCCGCAAAGATGACCTAATTAAATTAATAAATGTTACATATTTTTCCGGAAAAGTTATATCATTCATACTTTTTGTGTCCGGTATGATCCGGATAATTTCGGTTTTATCAAGAAACCTAGGTTTATACAAGTTTCCCGATTTTGTCACAAATTTAAATAAAATTAATTATTTTCCCTCATAATGCAAGTGAAAAATTCAGATTTTCGGGAGATTTATTCCCTGTTGTATTTCCCCGGCAAATATTGCCTCTTTAAGTTTATGGTAGTCTTCTTCCCGCCTGACAAAGTCCAGGTCTTTTATATCCAGTACCAGGTACCTGTTCTCAGGATTCTGCCTGAAGAAGGTAAAATAACTCTCCTGGATGCCTTTAAGATAATCTGCCGTGATGGACTTCTCGTATTCACGGCCCCTGACAGCAATATTTTTAAGCAGACGTTCAGTCGCTACATGAAGATAGACATACAGATCGGGCTTAGGCAGGGAGCCATAAATAATATAAAAGATCTGCCTGTACAGGCTGTATTCATCCTTTTCAAGGGTTTTGGAGGCAAAGACCAGTGATTTCATGAAATAATAATCTGAAACGGTAAAGTTTCTGAACAGATCCTGTTCCACCAGTTCCTCCTTCAGCTGCCGGTACCTGTCAGCCAGGAAAGAGAGTTCGAGAGGAAATGAGTACCGTGACGGATCGTCGTAAAATTTGGGAGGAAAGGATTGTCAGCAAAACGTTCAAGAATCAGCTTGGCATTATAATCCTTGGCTATCATCGAAGCCAGGGTGGTCTTGCCCGCACCTATATTTCCTTCTATTACAATATAATTATACCTGACGGCCTCCATGATATTCCCTCATTGCATTCCATATCAAAAATAGAAATTGCGGGAATTAATACAAAAAGTAACGACGGGCAGATTGCCCGCCCATCTAATTTGCACAGCGATGCCCTAGAAGATGTCGCGCATGATATCCTGATTTACCTGTTATCATCACGACGTGGGCCACGCGACGGTGATCGCGTGATCGCGGTCACGATCATGACCACCTCTTCCGCCGTCACGTGATCCGTGATATTCACGTCTCTCTGAAGGCTCGCGCTTCGGAGGTTCAACATAACCTTCCGGCTTGGGTATGAGTGGCTTGCGTGATAACCGCATCTTACCCGTCTTGGAATCAACCTCAATCAGCTGCACCTCAACCTCATCTCCTTCCTTATAGAGTTCCTCAACACTGCCGATCTTCTTCCAGTCCATCTCTGAAATATGAAGAAGTCCGTCCTTGTTGGGAAGAATCTCGATAAATGCTCCGAACTGGGTGATGGTCTTAACCTTGCCTTTGTATACCTTTCCTACTTCAGGTACTGCACAGATTGAATTAATGCGGTCAAGAGCCGCCCTGATAACTTCATAATTATCACCAAAGACATCGACCATACCCTGGCCGTTGATCTCTTCAATGACAATAGTTGCACCGGTTGTAGCCTGAATATCCTGGATGATTTTTCCGCCGGGACCGATAACGGCACCGATCATCTCTTTCGGGATGTATATCTTCTCTATCCTTGGGGCATGAGGCTTAAGATCAGGCCTTGGTTCTGCTATGGTCTGCTCCATAATATCAAGTATATGGAGCCTTCCGTTGCGTGCCTGGTCAAGAGCCTGTTTCAGCACCTCAAATGAAAGGCCGTCAACCTTTATATCCATCTGGGTGGCGGTGATACCGTCACGTGTGCCTGTTACCTTAAAGTCCATGTCACCAAGATGATCTTCGTCGCCGAGGATATCTGACAGTATGGCAAACTTCTTACCATCCTTGTCGGTGATAAGCCCCATGGCGATGCCTGATACCGGCTTGGCAATCTTTATGCCTGCATCCATCAGCGCCAGTGTTCCGGCACAGACGGTAGCCATTGATGATGAACCGTTTGACTCGAGGATGTCCGATACGATGCGAATAGCGTACGGATTGATCTCATCAGGCGGCATCATATTCTTAAGCGCCCTGTGTGCCAGGTTACCGTGGCCTATCTCCCTGCGGCTGGTGCCGCGGGCCTGCTTGGCCTCGCCGGTGGCAAAAGGCGGGAAATTGTAGTGAAGGGTGAACTTGTCAGAACCCTGTCTGAGCACTTCGTCAATCATCTTCTGATCGAGCTTGGTGCCGAGGGTGACAGTCGTGAGCGACTGTGTCTCGCCACGGGTAAAGATAGCAGAACCGTGAGCTGCCGGCAGAGGATCGATCTCACACCAGATGGGACGTATCTCGTCAAGCTTGCGGCCATCGAGACGTTTGTGCTCATCAAGCACAAGACGACGGGCTGCTTCTTTCTCAACGTCATGATAGTACCTGCTTACAAGCGACTGGTTGACAGGATTTTCCTCCGTGTACTGTGCAAGGAACTCAGCCTTTATGGCTTCGAAACCTTCCGTGCGGGTCTTCTTATCCGATCCGCTGGCTGACAGTGCATAGCACTTTTTATAAGTCTCATCCCAGACCTTCTTGCGAAGATCCTCGTCATTGATCTCATGACAGTATTCTCTCTTGACAGTTGAGCCGACCATCTCTGCCAGTTCTTTCTGAGCCACACACTGTTTCTTGATAGCTTCATGTGCAATGACGCAGGGCCTCGAGCATGACATCCTCAGCGACCTCTTTCATCTCACCCTCAACCATCATGATGTTTTCATAGGTTGCACCAACCATAATATCAAGATCAGCATTCTCAACCTGCGGGAAAGTGGGGTTGATGATAAACTCACCGTTGACCCTTGCCACCCTTACTTCAGAGATAGGACCGTGGAACGGAATGTCCGACACTGCCAGTGCCGCTGATGCGGCAAGTCCGGCCAGTGCGTCAGGCATGATATCCTTATCTGCTGAGATGAGGTTTATCGTGACAAACACTTCAGCATGATAGTTCTCAGGAAAGAGAGGGCGCAGTGCCCTGTCGACAAGACGTGAGATAAGTACCTCATTGTCGCCGGGTCTGGCTTCCCTCTTCAGGAAACCTCCGGGGAAACGGCCTGAAGCCGCATATTTCTCCTTGTATTCAACGGAGAGAGGCATGAAATCCGTGTCTTCCTTCGCATCTTTGGCGGCAACAACTGTGGCCAGAAGCATGGTACGACCCATTCTCACTACCACCGAGCCGTCAGCCTGTTTGGCCAGCTTGCCCGTTTCAATGACTATTGACCGGCCATCGCCAAGGTCAATGCTTTTTTCAATTAATTTATACATTTGTGTTACTGATTATTACGTAATAAACGATAAGTAAATGGAAGGTTCTGTACTGAATTAAAAAAGGCAATCAGAAATTGCCTTTTTTCTTTACTTACGCAGGTTCAGTGCCTTGATTATTTCACGATACCTGATGATATCCTTGAGCTTGAGATAATCGAGCAGATGCCTTCTCTTGCTGACCAGTCTTATCAGTGCTCTCTGGGTACTGAAATCTTTCTTGTTTTTCTTCAGATGCTCGGTGAGATGCGCAATCCTGTAGGAGAAAAGAGCAATCTGACCCTCAGCACTTCCCGTGTCAATCTCTGATGAGCCGAATGTCTTGAAAAAATCCTGTTTCTTCTCCGTTGTCAAATACATATCCTTATCCAATAGATTGTTAATAAATTCTCCAATTTTGGATCGCAAAGATACAACTCTTATTTGTAATAATTCAAACAATTCTGAATAATTTTTTGCATTTGACCTCTGTAACGTCTGCTCATTCATTTTTCATTTTGATAAATGAATGGTCATCAGTTTACATAGAAAAGACGCAAAAACAATACCAACAGTTGCGCATTTTGAAAATTTTTTTTCAATAGCGTCGCATATTTTCAGCGTTCATCACCGGCTCACGGTCAGGGCTCAAGGAAGAGCGAACTGGAGCCCCTCATTTTATGGCCCATGCCTGATCAGTGATGAGCCTATGTGACAGTCAAGGCATTTATGATATCTGCACCAGGAGGTCCGCAGTTCTATCAGTGCCTGGCTCGTAAAGGCTGAATCAGGCCTGATGCCCGCCTCAGTGAAGTCATTTATAATGTTGTTCTCTTCCGGTGGCAGCGAGTCAAGAAAATCAACAGCTTTCTCACATCTGTCAGGCTGCTGCTTGAGTTTTCCGTAAACAAAAAGCAGCGGCACCACGGCATTGATGATCAGCAGGTCTACCGATTGTCTTCCTGCCTGACCGTTGGTCCGCGGCACCTCCTTGCCGAAGAGATAGTGCGTGTTCCAGTACTCCGAAGCCCTGACACCCAAGCAGGTCTCTCAGACTGTCAGCATCTTCACATTCCAGCACCCTTGAGAAAAGCCCGTCGCTGTGCGTCAGAGCAGCGCAGCAAGCTGCGACAGCCTTACGGTCGGAAAATTTGCGGGCCGCAGCCGGTGAAATTTCCACATCCAGCCGTCAACGGGCTGCAGCGAATACTTGGTGCGCAGACACCTTATATTCTCTTGAAAGAAGAAGATAGTACTCATCCTTCACCGCCTCCCTGAACAGTGCCTCATCGAGAAGTCCTGCAGTACCGAACAGCAATGCCTCTACCTGCAGCAGGTTATCAGAATGTTTCCGTATGATCTTAAGGGGAAGGCGTGCTGCAAGCATCTCAAAAGGATCCGGTATTGACCCTGAAACCAAAATAGCGGGAGATAAGTCTGTATAATGTCTCTTCCCAGTCATTTCCTGTTCTGTCTAGCATTTGAGCGGTCTCAACGCTCTTTCTCTCAAGCCTCGCAATCGCAAGTGAGTAAAGCCAGTGTCTCACAATGAAGAGCATCGGCCTTATCAATAAGTCCTGAGCAAGACAGCAGGGTGGGGTTATTGACAAAATCAAGATAATTATCCCATAGGGCTTCATTGTACCCGAGCTGCGATGTCAGCAGCCTTCGTCCGGAAGCTGTAAAGGCTTCAGCATCATTATTATGTACCAGGTGAAGTATCACATTGTCATATGCATGGTCAGTGTGATGGCCGTGCCGGTACCAGTCCGACGCATTTATATGTATCTCGGTATTCCCGGCCCATAACGTGCCCTCAATCATCAGTCTTGTATTGAAGAAATCGGGACCGGAATCGCGGTTATACTCACCCGGATGGATGACCTCAATTGATCCGGCTTCCCTGTCACATAACCGGCCAGCATCAAAGAGCCGGTTTTTCCACAACCAGTGAAGGAACTCTTCTTTCATGTCAGTATGTTTAGAAATGCAGCATATCAAAGATATGAACAAACAGAACAATTGAACAAATGAATTTAATAGAACATTTGAACAAAAGAATTTTGAAGTAAGAAGTATTAGCAGGGCTTTGGGAGCGAGAGAGGAAATTTGACGAAAGGGCTGAAAATATTGTCTAAATGAGAAATAAGCAACTGAACAATATTGTAGATTTACTTAACCAATCTGTTCAGAAATTTAAAACTTAAACCCCTATAGCAAATGAAATCCTTAATTAAGTTTTTTTTCGTACTGGCTTTATTCAGCCTCACAGTGAATTTGCAAGCCCAGATTAAAGTGGACTTCAAGAAAAAACTTGAGAACCAGGTAAACAGGAGACTCAATCAGAAGACTGACCAGGCTATTGACAAGGCTCTTGATACTGCAGAGGACAGCATCGCGGCAGGACTGAAAAAAGACGATAATGCCGAACCAGCAGCAGACGCATCAGAATGGAGAGGTGGCAGCAGGCGCTGCAGCGGGAACAGCAGCCGCAAGTACCGGCGGGCAGCAGACTGCCCTTGAAAGCTACTCCAAAGTATGACTTTATACCTGGTGAAAAGTGATTTTCTACGAAGATTTCAGCCAGGATGCCGTGGGCGATTTCCCGGCACTGTGGAACACCAATGGATCAGCTGAAGTTGTTACAACCAATTTATTTCCGGGAAACTGGATGAAGTATGTAATGGACGAATGTGTATGGACTGACGCCCTGCTCAAGTTGCCGGATAATTATACGATTGAGTTCGATGTAATTCCTATCGGAGGCCTTGAAGGAGCAGGAATGTCAGGATGGTATATGAGACTGATGCAGGCGAAGAATGCAAAAGCATGGGACGGCGGTTCGGCACCGGGGCAGGGAGGATTTTGGTTTCGGGTTGAATATTTCGGCAGGCCAAGTTACGGTACATGGCTTTACGGGACAGAATGTGAGCAATTAGAACTAAGTGGCTATGTTGAGGTGAACAGTATAAGGAAAAGATGAACCAGAAATACCATATTGCCATCTGGGTCCAGAAATCAAGAGTCCGCCTGTACCAGGATCAGAACAAGATTGTAGATCTTCCGAAAGCATTTCCCACAGGTTGTCGTGAAACCTGACAGGCTGAGGTTTGAATATGGCGCTGCTATGATCAGCAACATCCGTATTGCTGTAGGTGCCCCTGATATGCGCAACAAACTAATGACAGAAGGCAAACTGGTCACTTACGGTATTTATTTCGATGTCAATAAAGATGTTGTTAAACCGAGAATCATACGGTACACTCAAGGAAATTGCAACAATTTTGAATGAAGTGCCAGACGTAAAAGTTAAAATTGTGGGTCATACAGACAGCGACGGTGCTGACGCAGCCAATCTTGACCTTTCGAAACGCCGCGCTGCATCAGTCAAAAACGAACTAGTCAAATCATTCGGTGTGAATGGTGACCGCCTGGTAACTGACGGTATGGGTGAAAGCCAGCCCGTAGCAGCCAATGACACTCCTGCCAATAAAGCCCTTAACCGCAGAGTTGAATTCATTAAACTGTAAGTCATGAAAAAAATAATCTTATTCACTGATTGCGATAAGTATTACCGTATTGGTTTCTGCCCAAACCAAATACAGCGGATTATATGAAGAAAATCCCTGCACTGCCCGTGACTCCTGCAATGTTTCAAAAGCCGGTGCTGAGAGTTTTAATACCCAGGTCAGCAGCCTGTTGCAACAGACTGCAGGATGACATAGACAGGCTGAATAAAACTGTCAATCAGCATATGGAATCCAATGCGCCCGCTGCCCAGGAAGCAAGCCGTGAAGCAATTGTCGCAGCAATACGGGATGTCGGCGGCAGACATTGAGAAAATGAAGAACTCAAAGAACATGACAGCTGCTGAAAAACAGGCACATGGCGAGCAAGATGATGTCACAGCAGACCAATATGTCAATGGAAGAGGCACAGAAAATGGGGAGCATGAGCGAGGCAGGCAAGAAAGCTTATGCCGAAGCATATGCGACTGAAGCAATGGCAACTTCCCAGCCTGATCCCAAACAACAGGCAAAAAATGATGCTGCAAAGAGTCAGTATGAAATGGTAAGTTCGCAGCAGGCTGTTAACAGCAAATTATCTGCAATCGATCAGAAGATAGCTGCTCTCTACTCTCCCATCAGATTGACCCGGAGCGGCAGAAAATGCTGGACAGGATGGAGGCATGGCAAAATAAGATTGATGTCAATGTCAGGGGTAGACTATGGTCAGGGGAAACAGATGGATTCATTGGGACTGCTTATCAAAAACGAGAAGATAGCATACTGCAACAAATTCACTCCAAAGTACCGTGCAGCCCTCCGCAAACACCTGGAAATCCTGAAAACTTCTCTCCCCGATTACCAGAGCCTGGGAAACGTTACAGCAGAAGTAACCAAAGCCCAGACAGGTATTGAAATGCCGGCAGAAGGGAGGGAAATCCCTGCCCTGGAAGCTATCAGCAATTATCTGGATGCGCTCCAGGGTGTCTATAAATACAAACTGTACTTTCCGGAGGATGATAATTAATCCGTGAACCTGTCATAAATTATCTTCAAGATCTTTCCTAAACTGAGTTACATGAGATATGTGCTGTTGGTATTGATGTTTTGTCTTTCTGCTCTTGTCAGCGCCCAGACATGCCCAGTCGCCTGACCAGATCAGGGCGCAGATGGCTGAGATAAGAAAGACAACCAACTGGGATGATCCTGCTGCTGCAGAAAAAGCCAATGCGGAGATAAAAAAACTGGCCAGCCAGCTGACCGGAGGCAAACCACCCCTCAGTTCCCCGGGAAATCAGCAGGGCCAGCAAAGTGGCAGTAAATCACCGGGGTTTGAGGTTAAAGCTTCTGCTGTCACAAAGGAGAATATTGTAGCCATCGCCGACCGGTTTTATAAAAGATCTTACAAAACCCTTGACGCTGTTTCCAAAAGCCAGTTCGATCAGGATTTAAAAACAGCCGCGTCAGAGGAGTTCAGCCTCAAGGCAGTAAAAAGACTGGCGAGTACCGGCGGCAGCCTGATCTCCATCGCCGACGACCATAACCAGGCCTGTGTTTATATCACTTCGGCGGTAAAGGCGATGCCGGCAGATACCCTGAGCGTTAATAATTTCGGCGCCTATCTGCGTATCATTGATTCAATCAATACTTCAGTCCCGGTGTTGCTCTATGCCAACAAACTGTACGGTCAGAGTCCTATCATCCTGACACAGCTGGGATGCAGCTACTTCGAGCTTGATGATATGAAGCAGGCTGAGTATTATCTTAAGGAGGCTCTGAAGTACGACCCTGATTTCGGGCAGGCTCACACCGCACTGTGCGATTTGTACATAAAACAAAACAGGCTTCAGGATGCAATCCTCGAATTATTTGCTGGTGTAAAGGGGATAGGGTTCTCGTACAGCAAGGCAGCAGGTAATTTTTCATATCTTCAGTCACAGGCTGAAAATTCGCCCGGAGGTGAGAGTGAAAAGGAAAAATTCTGGGAAGAAACCAGGAGCCAGATGAACCCTCCAGATGCACTTGCTTCACTGGTGCCTGAAGTTGACCGTCTGAAAATGCCTGCGTTCGGTAGTTGCTGTCAAGGTAGCGGAGTGGATGGAAGGGGGAGGATACGCAGTCTGCCGTTGATGCCTATAAAAGTTTTCACGGTCAGCTCATGAAATTCAATGAGCAGTTTCTGAAGGTACAATAGGAAGTGCCCAACCTGCCACCCAATGCAGTTCTGCGTGATTATCCCAACGAACGTTTTGCCCTCGACTGCATCACTGAATATTTTTTCCAGGCATCGGATGAAGAATCAGATGAGTACAGGATCTTGGCTGGAGGACATACTAAAATCAGTATCTGAAATTGTGGACGGCTTATGTGCAGAATAAGGAACGCTATGGTAAGGAATATGTGAGTTGTAATGAAAGCTGTGCCGGTGATGGTTATTGCATTCAGGAATGCCGCAGGAAATACTGCTCCAAAGAATGCCCTGCCGCAATCCAGCTCAACAAGGACATCCAGGGATATTACGAAGATTACCTGAGACTTGCTCAGGATAACAGCTGATAATCAGAGGAAAATACTTGATGATCTCTATGAATTCTCCGGTCAATGGTTTTCAAAAATTGAAAGTCCTTACTGGAGCAGGATATATGCTTACGAAATTCAAAGGGTCGCTCTGTCAATCATTGGCAATGCTTTCATTGCTAATCAGCAGGCATTCCCATTTACGGCGGGTAATGAGTGCGGAACTGATTGTTCTGTCTATGCCAATCCTGCTCCCGTACCGCCGGAAAGAGTGGAAGATAAGGAGCCTGAGGGAAACAATTGTCCTCAGGACAAAAAACTAGATATTGGTTTGGCTATGTGCAGCATAGCCTTTGATTGCGAAAGCGTGGAGTTCGGATGTGCAGCAGGTGCAGCTTTCTCGCTGAAAAAGAATTTCGTCAATAAAAGTACCACAGCATTCGTCGGTGTCGGTGCTGAAGCGGGTGTTGGTTTCGCAAAAGCTTGAAGCAACAGCAGGATTTACAATGACGAGACATGCCAATGGCGACCTTGACGTAGGGGTTAAAGGCGAAGTAACCGGCAGGGTGGGTGCAGCAGGAAAAAATTACGAGGGGACTGTCACCGTGATGGAAGGGCCCAGGTCAGAAAGCAAAGATGTCATTGGAATACTCATTTTAAATCCCGGAACAAACAGTCTATGAATGCCAATATAAAACAAGTCATTAATGAGATATACCGTTGCTGCGTCATTGTTCCTTTTCCTTACAGGTTTTTTGACACTTCAGGCCCAGGAACTCCCGCAACTGACAGAAAAACCCGGCACGTTCCAGATCCTCAGCAGGACTGATTACACAGCCCCCGACTGCGGCTTCACAAAGGCTGAGATGACTGCCAACCTGCAGAGAATAACCGACCTGGTAAGTGTGGTCAGACAAAATCCTGTTCTGGCCGACATCAGGGGATTTGAAGGCAGGGCAAGGATCTATAACGTAAGCTGCAAAGATAACGGCGGATACGGGATACCTTCCAGGATAAGCTTTGAGTTCTGCGATTGGCACCGCAATAAAGACGGGACTGAATCCTATAGTTCCATTGAACCGCCTGAGTGGTCACTGATCATCAATAAGCTTAAGCCTAATACCAACAGATGGCATTTTTCGTCAGGCGATTTCCTGGGAGATATTAATTTCTTTACAGTTCCGGATCAGAAAGAAACCGTTGAAAGTGGTATTGATGTTTACGGTGGTGAATGTTATGTGATCTATGACCCTGACCGTCCCCCCTACTGGCTGCCGGTAACTGTCGATGAAGCCTTCAACTGTAAAAGGGAGTACTGGAAGAAGGAACCCAACCAGTATAACAGGGACTATATGATGAAAACTATTGAAGCTGATTATGCAGCCACCCCGGTTTCGGACAGGGATAAACCAGCCCGCATGTGCTGTACCTTGTCAGAGATAGGCACAGATCCGAAGGCTCCGCAAATTGTAAAGATCAATCCCGAATACTGGGACAGGAGCCTTCCTAAATCAGCAATCCAGTTTATCTATTTCAGGTCGCATAACAAATAAGGAGTATCTGCAGGGGATTAATCAGGGAAGCCAAAGATCGCGGTGAAACTCCATTCGAGACAATTTTTGAGGAAGCATTTGACATTGATGACATTCGAGCGCTCGTACCCTGATTGGGAAATAGTTCTGGACATTTTCACAAACTTATTACAATGAAAAAGTCTACGGTTCTTTTTGCTTTGCTGATGTTGAGTCTGGCTTCCTATGCCCAGCCCAAACCCGGTAAACCTGCCTTCGTTGTTGAATATGAAGAGAACGGTAAAAACGTGAACGAGTCCTGGAGCTATTCAGGTGTTGTGAAATTTTCGCTTTCGCAATTGGAATGAGCCGCTCCGTGGTAAAGGCTATACTCCTGAGGAGAGAAAACTGCCTCTGGATTTTGACCCTGGAGCTTTTCTTAAGCTGCAACCGGGTGCGGTAATTAAGTTCTATCCAAGTGAGGTCAATGAGGCAGGGTCGGGGACGAATGGCAGCTATACCCGAACTCTCGGCACAGATGGAGTAGAAACCATTATAGAGACAACCGATCAGGGAACACGGACCATCGTCATAGATGACGGTGCCTACCGTAAACAGCATGGCATTCCCTCCAACGAGAACTACCAATTGAATGCACGGTACTATCAGCTTGGTGAACTTGCAGAGCTTGAACGCACTGCATCCGGTGCCATATTGCGCGCCTATACTGCAGTCGGCAACAACCTGAGCGAATGGGCTGTATCCCTTGAAACGGAGGAGCAGGTTATTCCCGGAGTATATATATTTAATCTGACCGATGAGGAGATCAGGTCCTGGAAAACGATATCCAAATCAGGCAGGCGGTCCGGAAGCTTTGATGATGATAATCTTTTCGTCTCTCTGGCGGTAAAAATGGATATCCCTGACCTGGAAAAGCCGGAAGTCACCATTGAAGGTTGCTCGGAGATGGGCATTGGAGAATCAGGACAGTTGACAGCATCCGGAAAGCCCGAAGGAGGAAGCTACCGCTTCTGGGCTGAGCCTTCTGATGTCCTTACCGTACAGGCTGACGGAGCCATCTGCCACACTAAAAGGCGCCTCACCCGGACGCGCTACCATTTTCGTAGAATACACCAGTCCGGATGGAGCAACAGTACAGACATACAAAGAACGGTAGCCTGCGTGAAAGTCGAATCATATAATGGCGGCCAACCCATCCCGCAGGTCGCCTTCTACGATTTCGACGGAAAACGCCTGAAAGGTGTTAATGTTCCGGTTTCAATTCAGCCATCGGATGCGGCCGATCTTCTCAAATATGTTCCTGCTGATCCAGGCATCCTTACAGTAATTGGCCTTGGTAATGAAGTGGTGATTCAGGGTATCCGACAGGGAAAGACAACTTTTCAGGCAACAACACATTGCGGCGGAAAAACAGGACCGGTCATTGATGTCGAAGTTGTAAACTGCGACGACGAAACCAAAGCAAAGCTTGACGAACAAGCACGCATCGTTAACGAAATGCTGAAAGAGCTTATACGGGAAATGGAACGTATGGTCAACTCCGAAGAATATAAAAGGGCTCACGGCCGGATCCTTGAATCGACAGCCGACCTGGCCCTAAAGACCTCCACCCTCATTATAGGCACACTGGGAGGTTTGCCCGGAGCAGACAAAGCTGTCACAACTGCATCCAAAATATCCGGTATAGGATCCAGCCTTCTGGATCTTTTAAGAAGCGGCAATGCCGGAGAACAGGAAGTCAACATGCTAAAGATGACCGTAGAGCTGTTTGGAGATAATGTTGTACAGGGTGTATTCGGAACAACCGAGGCCATGGAGGCAGCTAAGAATTTTGGCGATGATCTCATGGGGGTAGAGAATGCAGCTCAGAAGACTGCAGATAATTACAATAGTCTCGATCAGTTAAAACGGGTCATCGATAACCTGTCATATCGAATGCGATTATGTGCAAGTGACCCGGAACAGACAGCCAGTCAGGAAGAGTCAGCCGGTGAGCCATCACAAACGCCTGAGGATCCGACACCCAAAACCGACAATCCTCCTGTGAAAGAGCCAACTGTTGAAGAACCCAATCCTGAAGAGCCGAAGGATGAGGAGCCAACAGACCAGGAACCCGGTGATGACGGAACTGAGATCTCACCCCCTCCGCCGACAAGTGAACCGACACAAGTAAGTCTGCCATTTATGCCTGCCGACGAATGCGGATGCAACAACTCAAAAGAGATAGGCTTAAGTCAGGAGGGATTCTCATCTCTCCAGGCTGGTATGAAAAATCTGGGAGAGTGTGTCAATAATTTCAGCGAAGGACCACTCAATGACTATGCCAAAACCCTTGGAGAGTGGCAGTCCGTTACTGACTCACTTACAAACTTTATCAAATTGGGAGCAGCCGGATTGGAGGTAGCAGCCAAGGAAACAATTCCACATATTGAATCGTTGCTGCAACGCACGCAATCTTTTGACGAGGCTGGTAAAGCTTTCGTCGGTGAGTTCAAGAACTGCTCAGAATCGATGAACTCCATCATGGAAGTCCTTCGTACTGCAGAGACTGTCACAATTGATTCAATTAAAACCAAATATTAAAGCATCTTGAAAATGAGAACAAATTTCGCCCTGGCCCTGTTATTGCTCACCGGACTTTCACTCAGTCTGACTGCGCAGGAGCTTCCGCTACTTACTGAGAAACAGGGTACCTTCGAGATCCTGAAACGTACCGATTATGTAGGCTACGACTGCGGGTACACTAAGGCAGAGGTAACCGCCAACCTGCAGAGAATAACTGACCTCGTGACTGTTGTCAGGCAGAACCCGGTACTCACAGATCTTAAGGGATTCGACGGCAGGGCAAGGATATATAATCTCAACTGCAAGTATCCCGGGGGTTACGGTATCCCCTCTCGTATAAGCTTTGAATTTGCTTCATGGTACAGGCTGAAGGACGGCACTCCGGCAAGGGGATTGATTGAACCTCCTGAATGGTCGCTTTATATCAACCAGGCTATTCCCGGGTGGGGGGCATCTTATGGGCATGATACTAAACATGGTTATTTCACGGCACCTTTAAGGAAGAGGACAGTGGAGCCGGGAATTGACGTTTATGACGGAGAGTGGTTCGTGATTTATGATCCTTCAAGACCACCTTACTGGATCCCGGTCACTGTAAACGAAGCCTTCGCGGCAGTAAGGGAAAACTCAAAAAAGGAAGAAAACGAAATCGCCGCCCAGTACCTGAATGAATTTATTGAAAAGGAGTGGAATGAAATTCCTGAAGATTACCGTGACAAACCAGCTTATTTCGGCGGAGGCATCTCAAGGGTCACACATAAGCCCGGTTACGAAGGCCAGGATAGTATCTTCCCGCGTATAGTAAAAGTTAATCCGGAATACTGGAACAGGGTACTTCCACGTTCGGCAATCCAGATAATCAATTTCAATTCGATCCAGAGAAAGGATTATCTGAGGAAACTAAAGGAGGAATATCTTCAGAATAACAGCATCAGCTATAATGTGAAGAGGTTTGAGGAATCATTCGGCATGGATGACTTTCGGAGGCTTTTTCCGCTGATAGGTAAATAAGATGGCTTCATAAAAACGGATAAAGCGCAGAGAAAGAACTTCCCTGCGCTTTACGCTTTGCGCTTTCAGCCCTGAGCGTTGAAACCCTATAACCTAAAACCCTGTAACTCTGTTGCCCATAGCCTTAAAATCTGAATTACTTCAGCGCATCGCGTTAATTATAAATATGCTTCTGTTAAGTTATTATATCCATAAAATTCATCTCATAAACAGCTGAGTAATCCCGTAAATACCGAAAACGATTCCCAAAAATCCGCTCAGCAGCTATCCCATAGGCCACCAGAATTGCAAATGCTAACCTGAAATTGGTTTTGGGATCCTTTATTAATAAGTCATCGTTCGTTTTCATCACACGGCTTCTCAGATTACACATCAAAGTTCAGATTATTCCCTCTGACAGCCGTTACATAATTCCTGTAAAAATTTACATTATTCACACATTTCCCGAGATGGGTTGTGTGTTATGCAACCTTCCGGTTGAATTGTCTAATATATCCTGTTGTGATCAGCCACTGCGCAGCGATATAGGTTCCCATTATTATCAGCGTGGAAAGACTGACAGGCTGAACGAATTTATCCAGGGCCAGGACTGAGTCAGATATGATGAAGAGTATTGCCCCTGCCAGAACCATGATATAGCTTGTCCGGTTTACTTTGCCGATCCTGCTGACAGCGCCGGCAAGCATTGTTATCATTGCTGTTTCGTAAACAATTACCGGCAGGAGCATTTCACCGAGATGACCATAAAGGTATAACCCCATCGCGATACCATAGAGCAGAACGGGGATCAACAAATAAAACCGGCTGTGAAAAAGCTCATTTTTACCGGGTGTGGCAAAGAAGACAATTGCATAAAGCACCAGTGAGATCAGGAACCCGCCAAGACCGGCCATGAACATAATCTCTCCGCCTCCCGGCACCTCAAGAAGCACATCGCCAACCCACGAAAAAAACAAACCTGCAAACATGTACTTATGGAACCGGTTAGTGCCAGGCTTCAGGTTCAGAATAAACATTACCATCAGCGGTGGCATGATCAGCACCTTTGAAATAAAAGCCATCCCTGAATAATTACAGTAATGCGAAATAATGAACAGTACTCCAATAACAAAATATACTATTGACAGGATCCTGGCTTTCATCATGCTTCAGAATATGGGCGGCGCCCGGAGTACTGATGATAATTTTATTCCCCTTTAACTGCTTCCAGATCAAAATCAATCTGTGAAATCCCGGAGTTTTGGTCAAGAGTGACCACGAAATCCTTTTACAAATTCGAAAAAAGATCCGCGCAGAAACAGCCATTTACCATCCTGCTGAAGAACCTTCTTGTCTTCAGCATCTACGGTCCAGTCGATAGGATAAATTGCATCGAGCGCTAACTCGAAAATCTTTGCCTCGTTCTCATTCCTTATTGTAAAGTCCTTCTTCAGAAGGGAAAACAGGAAGTCCAGCGTTTTGGTTTCACTCACATCTTCAAGCTCGGTAACCATTCCGTTGTCGACTACCATAAAATATTCTTCGCACGAGGCAATACCACCCCTGTGATTGTAGGTCGGAGTTGCCCGGTAAAAAGTGCCGTTGAATACCTTCGCCAACTCTTCGGATTCAATTATTACCTTCTTAATCGAAATTGTTGAATTAATTAACTCATCAATCATTGCTGCATCCTTTTCAGGGATTGTCTGTCCGCTCGCTGTGACTAATGCAATACCACAGATAATTATTGAAATAAATGTCTTTCTCATAGGGGGTATGATTTTACTTAAAATTAAGCAAAATGTTTATTATGGGAAGCATACAGCACTTAATTATGCTTCTGAAGAATAAAATGCCCTTTAATATGGAACTCTTAACGAGGAACCAGAAACTAGAATTTTCCAGCAAGGTATTCCGCCATCTCCTCCTGCATTTCACGGGCTTTTTTGCCGGCTGTTTCGGCAAAGTGTTCCGAGCTGTCGGCATAGATGATCCCTCGCGATGAGTTGACCAGCAGCCCGCACTGTTTGTTCATTCCGTATTGTACCACCTCGGCAAGGCTGCCGCCCTGCGCACCTACACCCGGCACAAGAAGAAAATGATCCGGAACGATCTTCCTGATGTCAGCCAGCATCTCGGCACGGGTGGCGCCTACGACATACATGAGATTATTCGTTGTTTCCCCATCTCTGAGAGATACTTAATACCCTCTCAAACAGCTTCTGCCCCTTGTCGGTGTGATACTGAAAATCATCAGCCCCCTTGTTTGATGTCAGTGCAAGTATTATCGCCCATTTACCGGGATACGAGAGGAAGGGCGTTACCGAATCTTCTCCCATATAGGGGGCAACAGTGATTGCATCAAAAGGCATCTCACTGAAAACGGCCCTGGCGTACATCTTCGAAGTGTTGCCGATATCACCGCGTTTGGCGTCTGCAATAATAAAGATGGTCGTATCAAGCTTGTTAATGTACCTCACCGTTCTGTCAAGGGCTGCCATCCCCTTCTGGCCGTAAGATCTCATAAAAAGCGAAGTTGGGCTTGTACGCCGCTGTGTACATATGTGTAGCGTCAATGATCCTTTTGTTGAACTCGAAAATCGGGTCCTCAGCCCCGGCGACTGATTCCGGCAGCCTCGTTATCTCAGGATCAAGCCCCACGCACAGGAAAGACTTTTTCTTAAGTATGTTCTGAAAGAGTTCTTCTCGAATTCATTGGTATGGTATCAATATGAGCTTTCCTTCAGTCGCTCGGCGTTCTCTGCCATCTGCAGTTTGTCGAGCAGTTCCTGTATATTTCCGTCCATCACCACAGGCAGGTTGTAAAGAGTCGTATTGATGCGATGGTCAGTGACCCTGCTCTGAGGATAGTTGTATGTGCGTATCTTGGCTGAACGGTCACCCGTTGAAACCATTGTCTTGCGCTTGCGGGAGATTTCGTCAAGGTACTTCTGGTACTCCAGGTTATAAAGACGCGTGCGCAGCTCCTTCATGGCCTTTTCGAGGTTCTTGATCTGCGACTTCTCATCCTGGCAGGTGACAACGATACCCGTCGGCACATGTGTCAGCCTTATTGCCGAATATGTTGTGTTTACACTCTGTCCGCCCGGTCCTGATGAACAATAGGTATCCTTGCGTATATCCTCGTTCTTGATTTCGACATCAAATTCACTTGCTTCGGGCAACACGGCCACTGTGGCAGCCGAGGTATGAAGACGTCCCTGTGTCTCTGTCTGCGGCACCCGCTGTACACGGTGAACGCCTGATTCGTACTTCATAATACCGTAGACACCCTCGCCTATGACATTGAAAACTATCTCCTTGAAGCCTCCGGCAGTACCTTCGGTGAAGTAGTTCATGTCAATCTTCCATCCGCGGGCTTCTACGTATTTGGAATACATCCGGAAGAGGTCGCCGGCAAAGATACTGGCTTCATCGCCTCCTGTCCCGGCACGTATCTCCATAACGGCGTTCTTGTCATCTTCAGGATCAACGGGGAGCAGAAGAAATCTGATATCCTCCTCCATATCCGGAATTGTATTCAACAGATTGTCTATCTCCGCTTTTGCCATCTCGCGCATCTCAGCATCCTTCTCATTGGCCAGCAGTTCCTTCGAGCTTTCGAGGTTATCAATGGCGCTCTTGTATTTCTCATAAGCTGCCACAACAGGTTTCAGCTCTTTATATTCCTTGTTCAGCTTAATGAACCGCTTCATATCCGACATCACGTCGGGACCGTTCAGCAGCTCACCCACCTCAATAAAACGGTTCTTCACCCCCTCAAGCTTCTCAAGTATAAGATAGTTTGCCATTACTGTTAATTTTCAGGGTGCAAAGGTAATTATTGTCAGGCAATAGGCAATAGAGGGCTGAGCGTTAAAAATCGCCCATGTGGGCAATTTTAGCGAAAGAGCCAGACTGCAGGGCAGGCAGTAGTGATTGTAATAAATCTTCAGTCACCAGTCGGCAGTCTTCAAATTTTGCAGACTGTGGACTGCAGACTGCCTACTGCCTAATAACTAAACTCCCCAAACTCGCTCTTTATAGTAAGCGTTCTGGAAGCCGCAGGCTCGCAGCGCCCAACAACGCGTGCATCAAGGTTGAAGCTGGCAGCGATGTCGATGATGGCCTGGGCATCACCGGGTGAGACATACAACTCCATCCGGTGACCCATGTTGAAGACACGGTACATCTCCATCCATGGAGTGGATGAGCTCTTCTGAATGAGATCAAAAAGCGGCGGCACCGGAAAAAGGTTGTCTTTAATAACATGCATCCTGTCAATAAAATGCAATATCTTGGTCTGTCCGCCGCCGGTGCAGTGCACCATGCCGTGCACCCTGGGACGCATTAACTCAAGAACCTTCCTGATGACAGGGGCGTAGGTGCGTGTGGGTGAGAGCACCAGCCTGCCGGCATTGACGCCCGGAACAGCCGTCGGGCTTGTGAGTTTCATCGCACCTGAATAAGCCAGCGCCTCAGGCACTGAATGATCGTAGCTTTCAGGGTAGAGGGCGGAAAGATATTTCTCAAAGACATCATGCCGTGCCGAGGTAAGTCCGTTGCTGCCCATGCCACCGTTATACTCACTCTCATAGGTCGTCTGCCCGAACGAAGCCAGTCCGACGATCACATCACCGGGGCTGATATTGCTGTTGTCTGTCACTTCCGCCCTGCGCATGCGCGCCGTGACTGTTGAATCGACAATAATTGTCCTGACAAGATCACCAACATCGGCAGTCTCCCCGCCTGTCAGACCAGATGCCTACTACCCAGTTCACGCAGCTCACCCAGGAATTCTTCAGTGCCATCGATAATGGCTTTTATGACCTCACCGGGAATCAGATTCTTATTCCGGCCTATAGTGGATGAGATAAGTATGTTACCTGTCACACCGGCACACAACAGGTCATCAAGGTTCATCACGACAGCATCGCGGGCTATACCTTTCCAGACTGAAAGGTCGCCTGTCTCCCGCCAGTAAACATACGCCAGCGATGATTTGGTGCCGGCGCCGTCAGCATGCATGATATTGCAGTACTCAGGATCGCCGCCGAGAATATCCGGTATAATCTTGCAGAAGGCGCACCGGGAAAGAGGCCTTTATCCACGTCTCTCACAGCATGGTGCACATCTTCCTTCCCTGCCGAGACACCTCTCCTGGCGTATCGCGACCGGTCAGTCATGTTGTTAATATTTTTACTGCCACCTTCTCTATTTTGCAGGTACGTAATCAGTCTTCAGTACCCTGAACTCTGTCCGGCGGTTGATCTGATGGGCAATCTCCTTCTGTTCATCACTTGCCAGGGAGTTGATATATTGCTCTGTGAGTGTCACCCCTGAGCGCAGGAAGGGAAAATCCTGGACAATAGAGGCATCAACCGTTTTAGGACTGCTTTCGCCATACCCTTTGGCCGTCAGCCTGTCTCTGGCAATACCTTTATTAATGAGGTAATCAACAACCGCCTGGGCTCTCTTCTGCGAGAGATCGATGTTATACTCTTCAGTGTCACGCGAGTCAGTGTGAGACATGAGCTCGATGGTCACATTGGGGTTATCATTGAGGGTCTCGACAAGCTTATCGAGGGAGACCATTGATTCGGGACGGAGATCCCATTTGCCAAAATCGTAGAAGATATTCGGAAGCTCAATAGGCCTGTCAATCGGGGTAATCACAATGGTCGACATGAATTCACGGCTCTTGTCCTGCCCCCTTGTGGTCTCCTTCTCCTTGCCGTTGAGATAGCCTTTCTTTGAAGCAAGGAAGATATAGTCGACCTCGGGTCTCAGGCTGAACTTGAAGTCACCGACAGTGCCTGTCTCAGACTGCATATTGGCTCCATCGCTGGCAATGAGCTGCACTGTGGCACCCTGAACGGGTTGTCCGGTCTTTTCATCCTTGACAAGTCCCGTGACAGTGAAAAGCAGCGGAGGCATCTCAAAAAGGAAGAGATCGTCATCATCTTTCCCCTTGCGTGCTGAGCTGAAGATGCCTTTTTCGGCCCCGCTTTCGAAGGTTATGCCGAAGTCGTCAGCGAAGCTGTTGATGGGAGGCTTCATGTTCTCCACCAGCCATCTGTCACCGGCCTGGGCGACAGCTCTGAAAATGTCAAGTCCGCCCATGCCGATGTGGCCGTCAGAGGCAAAATAAAGTGTCCCGTCATCACGAATGAAGGGGAAGACCTCATTGCCCCTGGTATTGATGTCCGTTCCAAGGTTCTCAGGACGTGACCATCCTCCTCCGTGTGAGCTGCGTGTGGAACGATAGATATCTTTTCCGCCCAGGCCTCCGGGGATGTCAGAAACAAAATAAAGTGTCATCCCGTCAGCGGAGACAGAAGGATGAGCTGCAACGAGTGAATCGGCAAGCAACTCCAGCTTCTCCGGGTCGGTCCATTGCGTGCCCTCACGTCTTGAATACATGATTATGCAACCCTTATCCTCACGTTTTCCTGCTTCACAACGGGTGAAATATACCTCGGTAAAGTCAGCCGAGAAAGAAGGTGTTCCGTCCTCGAACTCACTGTTCAGAAAGTCTATCGGCACCGGGGTGCTCCATTTGCTTTTTTTGTCTAGCCTTGTCTCGAAAATATCAGTGAAATTCTGTCCGGTAGCCCCGTGTTCATTTTTACCCTGGGCATCGTCACGTGATGAGGTGAACCACACCAGTCCGTAATCATCGCGGGCGAAAGCAGGACTGAAATCTGAGTCGTTTGAGTTAATGTCCTTCAGCTCATCGACATTATATCCTTCGGGCGAAGCCAGCCATTCCCTTGCAAGCTCGCAGGCACGGATCTGCTGTTCTGTGCGTGGGTCGCCAGGAACAAGCTGTCTGTATCTCCTGAACTCCTCGATAGCCTCCGGGTAACGCCCCTGCTTTTTGATGCTCTCAGCCAGCCAGTACTGTGCCTCAGGTTTCGGGAAGGATGATTTTACTGCTTTTTTATACCATAGCTCGGCATTCTTCGGATCATTGACAAGACGGTAACATTCAGAAACCATAAAGACCATTTCAGACTTGAGCTGCTTCTCGCGGGTCTTTGAATATACATCCTTGAACAGGTCAATTGCTTCAAAATAGTTGCCTGATTCAAATGCCGTACGGGCACGTTCCGATTTCTGTTTCTGCGCTATAAGGGCAGCCGGAAGCAGCAGCAAAAGAATCAAAGACAGGATAAAGCTCTTTTTCATACAGGCAGCATTCGTTATACTGCAAAAATAACGAATGTAACCGATGTTTGCGTATGCTACCTCGTAAAAAGAAGCTCACGGTATTTTGGTAGCGGCCAGATCTCATTGTCCACCACCAGCTCAAGCCGGTCAATATGGGTCCTGATTTCATCAAGGTAAGGCTTCACCTTGCTCTCATATGCAAGAGCTTTCTTGTATTCATCATCAATCATGTTGGCCTTTCTCCTTTCATTGATCATTTCAGTCACCAGCTTCTTGATCATCGATATATGATCTGAGATGGTCACTATAAGATCTTTGCGGGCTCCTGCCAGCCTCATATATTCATTTTCATCAAAGATGTCTCTCAGTCCCTTCACATTTTCAACCAGTGTTGTCATATAAGCCACTGCAGTCGGCACAATATGGTTGACAGCCAGGTCACCCAGAACGCGCCCTTCAATCTGCAACTTCTTCGTGAATTTTTCAAGTTCTACATCAACCCTGCTCTCAAGCTCCCGTTCTGTAAGAGTGCCGGTGCCAATAAGCGTTTCCCGTGCTGTATCAGACAGATAAGTTTTTATGGTTCGCGGAACACTCTCATCAGCAGACAGACCCCTGCGGACAGCTTCGCGATGCCATTCCTCGCTGTATCCGTCACCTTCAAATCTTATTCGCTGGGAATCTAATTATCGACTTCTTGAGCACCTGGAATATTGCTTCATCCTTCTTCCTTCCCTTTCCGACAAGAGTGTTTACCTCACGGGCAAAGAGTGTCAGCTGACGGGCCACAGCAGCATTCAGTACGATCATTGCTGAGCTGCAGTTTGCTGATGAGCCCACGGCCCTGAATTCGAACCTGTTACCGGTAAAGGCGAAAGGCGATGTGCGGTTACGGTCAGTGTTGTCGAGAAAAATACCGGGTATTTTACCCAGACCAAGCTTGATCTCGGTCTTTTCCTGCGGAGTCATCTTCTTGTCTTTCACCTTGCTGGTAATCTCTTCAAGAATACCTGATATATAGCTTCCAAGGAATACCGAGATGATTGATGGAGGAGCTTCGTGACCTCCAAGTCTCCACGAGTTGTTCTCATTCGTGACACTGGCGCGCAGCAGCTCCTGGTTGTCATTGACGGCCTTAACCACATTTACAAGGAACGTCAGGAACTGCATGTTGCCCTTCGGATTCTTTCCGGGCGACAGCAGATTGACGCCGGTATCGGTAGCCATTGACCAGTTGTTGTGTTTTCCCGAGCCGTTGATTTCAGCAAAAGGTTTTTCGTGGAAGAGAACCCTGAACTTATGTCTTCTGGCAACCCTGCGCATCACATCCATGATAAGCTGGTTATGGTCAACGGCAAGGTTTGTCTCCTCGTAGACAGGAGCACATTCGAACTGGTTGGGAGCCACTTCGTTATGGCGGGTCTTGACCGGAATTCCAAGCTTATATGCTTCGAACTCGAATTCTCTCATGAAGGCTTTGACCCTGTCAGGTATTGAACCAAAATAATGATCGGAGAGCTGCTGATCCTTGGATGACGGATGGCCCATCAGCGTTCGGTCGGCCAGCATCAGGTCAGGACGGGCATAATAGAGGGCCTCGTCAATGAGAAAATACTCCTGTTCCCATCCCAGTGTTCCGATAACCTTTTTCACATCCTTGTCAAAGAAATGACATACTTCAACAGCAGCGCGGTCAAGAGCGGAGAGAGACCGGAGCAGCGGTGTCTTGTAATCAAGCGCCTCCCCTGTATATGATATAAAGACCGTGGGTATACAGAGGGTGTGGTCAACAATGAAGGCGGGTGATGAAACATCCCACGCCGTATAGCCGCGTGCCTCAAAGGTATTGCGTATGCCGCCGCTGGGAAAGCTTGAGGCATCAGGTTCCTGCTGGACAAGCACCGCACCGGAAAAGACTTCAATGTAGGTACCCCTGTCACCCCTGCCAACAAAAGAATCATGCTTCTCGGCAGTAGCATCAGTGAGAGGATGAAACCAGTGTGTGAAATGCGTGACACCGCGCTCCATTGCCCATGCCTGCATGCCCGTGGCTACCTGGTCAGCTATAGGCCTCGTGATGGGTGTTCCCTCATCAATAGCTGTAACGACTGCCCTGTAGGCTTCGCGGGAGAGATACCGCTCCATCTTTATATTGTCAAAAACGTTCTCTGAAAAATATGAAGAGACTGGTCCTTTCGGAAGATCGACCTCAACAGGTTCTCTTGAGAATACTTCCTTCAATGCACTGAAACGTAATTCTGCCATGATCTTATTTTTTTGCTAAAATAGATCATTTTGGAATACACCCCTGTATTTTTATGTGTTTTTTTGACTTTTTATATATTTTTTGGCAATGAACCCCTAAATAAATGAGGTCAAATTCAAAATTTATGATTTTTTTAAGTCTGACAGACATTCGGCACGTTTAAAGATACCGTACATAGATTTCTCAAAATCCACCGCCACTATCTTATATTCCGGAGTAAGGGTGAACTCATCACCCACACCGCTGGTGAGGAAGTTTATTGCCGCCTCAGGAAAATGGAAAGTGGTATAGATCACTCCGGGTTTGACAACACCGGTTACCTGCACCTTCATCGTTGTTATCCCGCGTGCAGAGAAGATCCTTGCAAAGTCACCGCTAACCAGTCCCTTGACCGCTGCATCATGAGGATGAACAAACAGCACAGTCTTCAGTGACAAGCTGACTGTTGGGCGTACGGCGGGTCATGGTACCGCTGTTATAATGCTCCAGGATCCTTCCGGTGGTCAGGATATACGGAAACTTGCCGGCATTCTCATCCAGCTCTGGTGAAAGATCAAAGTCCCACGTGTGAAACTTGCCCCTGCCCCGTCTGAATGATTCAGTATGCAGGATCTTTGTATCAGTGCCGTCCTCACTTACAGGCCATTGCTTGCCGTTATTTCCCAGCTCACTCCATTTTACCCCCCTGAAGAAATGGGACAATACCTGAAATCTCTTTCAGCATAACATCTGCAGAGTAGCCCTCCTGCCGGTACCCCATACGGTTCATCATGTCTACCACTATCTGTCCGTCAGGTTTGGTTCCGTCAAGTGGTTCAACCACCCTCTGAACACGCTGTATCCTTCTCTCTCCGTTGGTGAAGGTACCCTCCTTTTCCAGGAAAGAGGATGCCGGGAAGATCACATCGGCAATCCGTGCCGTATCGGTCATGAATATCTCCTGCACTACAAGAAAATCAAGGTTCTGCAGCGAGCTCCTTACATGGCATGTGTTGGGATCAGTCTGCAGGAGATCCTCTCCCATGATCCAGAGCGACTTCAGGTCGCCGCGGCCGGCAGCGGCAAACATCTCCGGAATTCGGTAACCCGGCACAGAGGGGTGCTCTGCCCCGTAAAACGCATTGTAAACAGCGATGTTCTCAGGCCTGGTTACATCCAGATACCCTGCCCCCTGGTGAGGCTGAACACCCATATCAGCCGCACCCTGTACATTATTCTGCCCGCGCAGCGGATTAACTCCCGAGCCTTCTTTACCGATATTGCCTGTCATCATGGCAATATTTGCAATGAGTGTTATTGCCTTGGTACCCTGCCAGTGTTCTGTGACACCAAGCCCGTGAAACTCCATTGCGGCATGAGCAGTGCCATATTCCAGTGCAGCGGATCTCACCAGCTCACGGTTGACGCCGCATATCCTTTCAAGATTATTTATATCCAGCGAAAGAAGATGACTCCTGAATTCTTCCCATCCCTCCGTCCGCTTTCCGATGAAATCTTCATCTGCCAGTCCTTCACTCAGAAGATAAAAAGCAAACATATTCAGTACGGCTACATTTGTTCCCGGATTGATCTGAAGATGGTATTTCGCCAGTCGTGCCAGGTCGATCTTCAGCGGATCAATAACTATCAGGGGTGTGCCGGACTCGACCACCGATCTGATTCGTGCTCCGGTGACCGGGTGCGCCAGTGAAGGATTGGCGCCTATGATAAGTATGCATCCTGTTTTATAAATCTCTTCAATCGAGTTTGTTGCCGCACCCATACCGTAAGCCCACTGCATACCCATTGCCGTGGGGGCGTGACAGACACGGGCACACCCGTCAATATTATTGGTCCCGATGACAATCCTGAAAAACTTCTGCATCAGGTAGTTCTCTTCATTGGTGCAGCGTGCAGAGGAGATCCCGGCCAGGGCATCAGGCCCGTATTTCTCCTTTATCTCCCTGAACCTTCCGGCCGTGTAGTCATAGGCTTCATCCCACGACACCTCCGTCAGCACGCCGTTTTTCCTGATCATTGGCGAACGAAGCCTGTCAGGATGATTGTAGAATTCAAAGGCGAACCTTCCCTTGAGACATGTATGGCCCCTGTTGGTTGCACCGTCAAGCGGAGCCTCTATCCCCCTTACCCGGCCGTCAATCACCTTCACATCAAGGTTACAGCCCACACCGCAGTATGTGCATGTGGTTCGCACAATGCTGTCTGCCTTCAGCGTTTTTGTGGAGTACCTGTCTGACAGTGCGTTTGTCGGGCATGTCTGCACACAGGCTCCGCATGACACACACGGGGATTTCTCTGAAAGACTGATCATATCCTTTGATTATGCGGCTCTCACGCCCTCTTCCGTGGATGCCCAGCACGTGCTCAGCCTGCAGCTCGTCGCATGCCCTGACGCAACGATAGCATTTTATGCACTCCGCAAGGTCAGACCAGATGTAAGGATGGCTCCTGTCCGTCTCATGATTTGTCACAGAATGAGGGTATCGTACTGCGGGGCTTCCGTGTGCTGCCACAACCCTCTGAAACTCTGTTGGAATCATCCCGGGCTCCGGATGGAGCCTGTCGGGCGGGTATTCTGAAAGAACGAGCTCCAGTATATTGCGTCTCAGCCTCCTGATCCGTTCAGTGGACGGATAGATGTAATAACCGGATGCCACCGGTGTATGGCACGAAGCCATTATCCTGGCCGGTCCGTCCCTCCTTCAATGCCACCTCAACCGAACAGACCCGGCATGACCCGTAATTCTCCAGGTTATCTGACTGGCACAGCGTCGGGATGACCTCATGCCCCAGGTTTCTGCGGACGAAGTCAAGTATCGTCTCACTCCCGTTTATACGGAATGGAATATTATCTATGAAAGCTGTGTTCTCCATTACTGTATCTTTTCTGCGGTGAAGTAACCCTCAAGTTCAGCATTGAAATACTGCAGTGCGTTTCTTACAGGCAGAGGCAAGTCCCCCGCCCAGGGCACACAATGATCCAAGCTGCATCGTCTCGAGCAGATCGTCAAACAGCTGTCTGTCGATCTTCTCTCCCTTATTCACTGCAAGTGAAAGAATTTCATGGCCGCGTGCCGCTCCCAGACGGCAGGGGAAGCATTTGCCGCAGGATTCTTTTTTTGTGAATTCGAACAGATGCTCAAGCAGCCTTATCACCGGAAAATCTTCAGGCACTGATACTATCCCGGCATGTCCGAGCAGGAATCCCTCCCTGCTGAAAGATTTAAAATCAAGTGTCAGGTCATCAATTTTTGATGCAGGCACCAGGCCTCCCAGCGGGCCTCCTATCTGGAACGCCTTTACCGGAAATCGTGTACCGCCTCCCATCTCATCAATTACACTCCTCAACGGTGTTCCCATCCTCACCTCCAGCAGTCCGGGACTGTTAAAGGCGCCATCCAGTGACACAAGCTTGGTGCCCGGCGATTTCTCCGTTCCGAGAGAGGCGTAGGCTGCACCACCCTCCTTAAGTATATAGTGAATGTTGGCGAATGTCTCAACGTTGCTGAGCACCGTGGGTTTTCCAAAGAGACCGTAGACAGCGGGGAAGGGAGGTCGGGTGCGAACCTCAGGCCTCAGTCCCTCAAGGGAGTTCAGCAGTGAGGTCTCCTCGCCGCAGATGTATGCACCTGACCCTTCAACAACATGAAACCGGAAGGGGAAGGAAGCCTTGCCTGAACCGCTCTCTGTTATGCCTGCTGTCTCAAGCTGACCGATTGCCTCACGGAGCCTGCGGACGGCAAGAGGGTACTCACCTCTTATATATACTACTCCGGTGTCGGCCCCGGTGATGAGACCTGTCATCATCATGCCGAAGAGGACGGAATGAGGACGTTCTTCAAGAAGCCACTTGTCTGAAAAGGCACCGGGGTCACCCTCATCAGCATTGCATACAATGTACTTCTGCTCAGCCTCAGCATCACGTGAAGACCTGACCTTTACATGAAACGGAAAACCGGCTCCTCCCCTGCCTCTCAGTCCCGACAGCTCAAGCTGCTTCAGGGCTGACCCGGTATCAGAGATGTAGTCGCCTGCCAGCGCATAATAAGCAGTTATGTCTCCCTCCGGCGTCAGCAGCGCCGGCTGGTCCGCGTTTGTGGAGATCCGAACAGAGGTGCCACCGTTAGCTGTGTCTTCGAGGTGGATTTCACCGTTAACCATGACGGCATTGTTGGAATGGCAATGACCAAGGCATGTCATCGTTCCAATCTCATGCTCGGAGTATTTTTCCAGAAGCTTGCGCTTCAGATCAGCCTGTCTGCCGGATGTGAGGCAGGCTGTGCCGTCACAGACAAAGACCTTCTTACCGTAATGACCATCAGACAGAAAATCATAAAAAGAGCTTGCACCCAGGGCAGCAGCCCCGCCTGTCATGAAATCATCTGCGAGCATTGCAAGCCTCTCATCCTTTGATGTATGAGCGTATGAGGCCGCCTTGGCAACCTGCTCGTACATTCCCTCATTCAGTCCTCTTCTGGCAGAGAGTCCCCTAAGGTTCCTTGACATAATTTTATTTTTGTTATACTGACACAATATATTAATTTACTGCATGATATACGATAAATATGAGAATTATCACATTTAGGGTGAAGATAAAAAATGAGAACCAGCCACGGACTTTTATTTTCCTGAATTTTGTTATATTTGTCGCCTGTATTTTTTAAGAGGTACATTCAATTATATAAACAGTATTTAGATGGCAATACTTCAAACTTTGAGAGAGAAGGCAGGGGTCTTCGTGGCAGGTGCTATTGGTTTATCGTTGTTTATTTTTGTTATCAGCGATTTCTTTGGCAACAGTAACTCGCAGCGCCGAAAGCAGGAAAAATATTACCAGCTGGCCACCATTGACGGCGAACCGATCATGTACCAGGATTTTGAGGCCAAGGTTCAGGACCTGACAGAAATATACAAGATGTCAGGGTCAAATGAAATAGATGAGGAGATGTCACAGAACCTCAGGGAACAGGTATGGCAGCAGATGCTCTCTGACAGGCTGATGGGTAAAACTTATCAGAAGACAGGACTCAGCGTTTCTCCCGATGAGGTCGAGATGCTTGTTTTCGGTGATGACCCTCACCCTATCGTCAGGCAGCTTTTTACCGATCCCCAGACCGGTGCGTTCAACGAATCGTTCCTGGTGAACTTCCTCAAGGCAACTGAGACAGACGAAGCCACAAAGAAATACTGGCTTTTCTTTGAGGACCAGATTATCAATGACAGGCTGAATTCCAAACTGGTTAACCTTATGTCGAAGGGCCTCTATGTAACCAAACAGCAGTCAGAATATGAAGCAAGCCTGGCAAACCAGACCGTTGGCTTCAGCTATATTGCACAAAACTATTCAGCCATTGCTGACAGCAGCGTAACGGTCAGCTCAGACGAGATAAGGGAGTATTATGATGCTCACAAAGAGACATACAAACGTACCGCTCAGAGAGACATGGAATACATGGTATTCGAGATTGCTCCCTCAGAGTCGGATATGAAAGAGGCTGAGACATGGGCAATCAGCGAAAAGGAGAACTTTGCAACCGCTACGGATCTCGTTCAGTATATAAATCTTACAGCCGACACACGGCATACCGGGTTCTTCCGCACTCTGTCAGCGTTACCTGAGAACCTGCGCAGCCTTGCAGAGTCAGGAGACAATTCTGTTGTTCTTGGTCCTTATTTTGAAGACGGGTCATACAAGCTCGCCCGTATAGTTGAAATAACCGAGCGGCCTGATTCAGTAAGGGCGGCTCACATCCTTCTCTCACCCAACGCAGGCAGGAGCATGGCACAGGCCAGAGCAGAAGCTGACAGCCTTATGCAGCTGATTAATGCAGGCATTGAATTTGACCTCCTTGCCATGGCTAACTCTGATGACCAGGGATCGGCACAGGTTGGAGGTGACCTTGGCTGGTTCAGCGAAGGCATGATGATAACCCCGTTTAACAACGCGTGCTTCAGCGGCAAAAAAGGAGACCTGGTGACGGTTGAGACTACTTTCGGCCTTCACATCATCAGGATAATTGATCAGAGCCGCAAAGTCAGGAAATATGATATCGGGATTGTTGACCGCAAGGTTATACCAAGCAGCGTCACCAATCAGCGCATCTATGCTGAGGCTTCACAGTTTGCCGGCACCAACAATACTTATGAAAAATTCAATAAGGCAGTGGCAGCAGGCAGCCTTAATAAAAAGTTGGCTATGAATGTCACACCCGAACAGAAAGAACTTCCGGGTCTGACCCAGGCAAGAGGATTGGTGATGGCGCTCTTCCAGAACAGCAAGGAAGGAAGCATAGTCCTCGACAACAGCGACCAGGCAGTTTTTGAACTTGAAGACGTATATGTTGTTGCTTACTGCACACGGGTGCAGGAAGAGGGCGTTGCTCCTGTAGAATCGGTCTCCTCTGACATCAGGTTCATCCTTGCCAGGAAGAAAAAGGCTGATGTCATTTCCGGTGAGATGAAGAAGCTGGCTGCCGAGGGCAAATCGATTTATGACATTGCGTCGCACTACAATACCACTGTGCAGGATGCCAGCGGGATCAATTTCAGGTCTTATTCGGTACCTGGTGCCGGGATTGAACCGGGACTGATTGCTGCCGCATCAGCATCAGAGGCAGGTGTGCTTTCAAAACCGGTTGCCGGTGTCAACGGAGTTTACATGTTCGTTGTAAATACGGCAGCTCCGGCAGCGGCAGAAGATCTTGCGATGGTTCGCGAAAGGCTTAATTCCAACTACCAGGTACGGGCCTCATACGAGGCTTACCAGGCCATGCGCGACAAGAAAGAGGTGGTTGATATGAGATATAAATTCTATTAGGATTTTTTGCAACCACTAACATTAAATTATCAGACCCTCTACGAGGGTCTTTTTTTTGTAATCACCTTTACTACAATAATTTGACCTTCTACGAAGGTCTATTTTTTTTGCATATAATAACCTAATTTATTTATATCAAAGCTGATGGTCGTAGACCATCTAATTATTGTAGAATACGCATATCACATGAAAATCCAGATGGTCGTAGACCATCAAATTATTGTAGCTTCATTAATGATCTGCGGCACCGCGGCCTCCCAGCCGAGGGGCATTATGTGCACACCGCTGATCCCTTTTTTCCCCCGCAGTCTGCGGATGGTCTCCACCGCGATCTTTATACCCTCCTCAGAAACCTTATCACCCGCATCGGACAGCCTTTGCATGATAGCATCAGGGATGGTTATGCCCGGGATCCTGTCATTGAGGTACCGTGCCAGGTTCAACGTTCTGAGCGGACTTACTCCCACAAGGATGAACACCTTGTCAAGCAATCCCTCCTTATCAAGGTTCTCAAGCCAGGGGTCAAGCCTGTCTGGGTCGAACACAAGGTTTGTCTGCATGAACTGAGCCCCGGCGTTAATCTTCTTCCTGTCACGTATGACCTGCAATGCCGGGTCCTGTGCAAAAGGAGAGGCAGCTCCCCCGAGGAAGAGCTCCGGCCTGTTCTTTATCTCCCTGCCATCAAGATAAATACCCTCATCTCTCATCCTTCTCAATATCCACAGCATCTGCACCGAGTTGACATCAATGATATTGAGGTTGCCCGTGGGCTTTACCCCCACCCGGGGACTGTCACCGGAGAGACAGAGAATATTGTGGATGCCCATGGCATTGGCGCCAATGGCAAGCGATTGAAGGCTGTTACGCGTGTTATCGCGTGCCGAGATCTGCATCACCGGTTCGGCGCCCAGCGTGACAGCTAATGAGGAGCAGGCTGCGCTTGACATCCTCGGTACTGCTGATGAGCCGTCAGTAAAATTTATTGCAGTGACAAATGGTTTGACCAGTGATATTTTCTCCCTGAGCTTATCGGTGGCAGCGCCCAGTGGAGGCATCACCTCTGTTGTTATGACGAACCGGCCGCTGCGGAGCTCTTTCTCGAGCATCGATTTCGGTGCTGAGGATGCCGGAGGATGATATTCCGAATCTCCTTTCCACCATGCTGGCTGACGTATCGGTTTGAATACATTTTCCTCGAGAATACTGCCGGCACTTTTTCCTTTCCTTGCAGAAGGGAAAATGATCCTGCGCAGACCCGTCTCTCTCACTTTTCTGACAACCTCACCCCATGTCTCTGTCCCTGCCCTGTCCCAGTCTACCGGCGGCAGCACCTCAAGCAGCCTGTGCTCGCGGTGCATCCTCCGCGACCGCTGATAGATCAGATACCATGTGCATTTCCTTGAAGGATCGACATAACAGTAGCCGTTGTTCACTCCCCCGCAGGGACCGTTCCTGATGCCCTTCGGGCACTCCATGTGACAGATAAAAGCTGTCTCCTGCAGGAGACAGTTGCCGCACATGCGACAGCCGAAGAGCGGTCCCTTGACAAGTCTCTCATTGAATGCCAGCAGGCGCGCTCCTGCTGACAATTTCCTGAATGGACGGAAGGCAGGTTGCCACCGGCGTACAGGAGTGAAAACGGCCATCAGAAATCAGATGATGTACATGTTTATCAGTTGCTCATAAAGCTCCTGCTTTCCACTGATTTTCTTAGGTTCACCGGTTTTCAATGCCAGCTTGCGCAGGTCCTCAAGGGTAAGCTTGCCTTTCTCATACAATGCGCCATCACCCTTGTCAAACGAAGCATATCTGTTTTTCCTGAGTTTCAGGTAGTTTGATTCTTTCAGAATCCTGTCAGCTATCACCAATGCCCTGGCAAATGTGTCCATACCGTTCACATGGGCAATGAAAAGATCTTCCGGATCAGTGGAGTTGCGTCTCACGTGTGCGTCAAAATTGATACCTCCGGTTGTAAACCCGCCAGCCTGCAGAATAACAAGCATTGCTTCAGTGATCTCACTTATGTTTGTCGGGAACTCATCGGTATCCCACCCGTTCTGATAGTCGCCCCTGTTGGCATCGATGCTTCCCAGCATGCCGGCATCAGCAGCTGTCTGAAGGTCATGCGCGAATGAATGTCCTGCAAGGGTTGCATGGTTAACCTCCACATTCAGTTTGAAGTCCTTGTCGAGACCGTAGTGGCGCAGGAAGCCTATCACTGTGGCAGCATCATAGTCGTACTGGTGCTTGGTTGGCTCCATTGGCTTGGGTTCAATATAGAAGGTGCCCTTGAATCCTTGTTTCCTTCCGTAGTCTCTCGCCAGGGTAAGCATCATGGCCAGGTGTTCAATCTCCCTTTTCATATTGGTGTTAAGAAGTGAGAGATAACCCTCGCGTCCGCCCCAGAAAACATAACCCTGTCCGCCGAGGGCGATGGTGGCATCAATGGCGTTCTTTATCTGAACGGCAGCATTAGGTCAACACATTGAAATCCGGATTTGTGGCCGCGCCATTCATGTAGCGCGGGTTGCTGAAAACGTTTGCTGTGCCCCAGAGCAGCTTCACTCCGGTCTCCTTCTGTCTTGCCTTTATCACAGGAACAAGCTTCTCAAGCCGTTTCTCTATCTCAAAGACCGTTCCGTCACCAACGAGGTCCGTGTCATGGAAGCAGTAGAACGGGGCTCCTATTTTTTGAATGAATTCAAAGGCCATGTCGAGCTTCAGCCTGATACGGTCATCGCCGGCCAGCTTGTCGTATGGAAAGTCTCTTGTCTTTCCTCCGAAGGTATCGGTGCCGTCACCGCAGAATGAATGCCAGTATGCGATCGCATACCTGAGGACATCTTTCATCTTCTTCCCGCCGACCTTTGCCTCAGCGTCATACCATCTGAATGCAAGCGGATTTTTTGAATTTTTTCCTTCATAACTGATCTTCCCTATACCGGGGAAAATTTCACCATTTGATTTCTTTGCCATAACTTTAATTTTTATTCATATAACTGATTTTCAAGCATATCAACCCATAAATTGTATTTATCTTCATAAACCTGGGCCAGTTTTTTATCAGGTTCACTTGTGCCAGTTGTCTTCAGCCCGCTAAAAGCCTCCTTTTCTGATTTATAAAATCCGCACCCTATGCCGGCTCCCCTCGCTGCTCCGACAGACCCGTCAGTATTATAGAGAGTGATCACCGCTGATGTAAGTGACGAGAGCACATCGCGAAACACCTTGCTCAGGAACAGGTTTGATTCACCTGCCCTGATAACTTTTGGATTTATTCCCGACTCCTTCATTATCTCAAGACCATACCGGAATGAATACGCGATAGCCTCCTGGGCGGCTCTGATAAAGGTGGCCCTGGCTGTGAATGTTGAAATTCAGTCCGTGCAGCGAGGCTGTTATGTCACTGTTCTGAAGCATGCGTTCTGCACCGTTCCCGAACGGGAAGATGAAAAGACCATCACTGCCAGGTTTCACCGATGCAGACATTTCATTCATTTTAGGGTACGTCATGCCTGAGCCTGCGTTCTTCTTCAGCCATGAATAAAGTATGCCTGTGCCATTGATGCACAGCAGCACCCCCAGTCTCGTTAGTTTTTCGCTGTGATTGACATGCAGGAATGTGTTTATCCGTGAAAAAGGATCAAACTGTGTCTCCTCCGTGACGCCGTAAATCACCCCGGAAGTGCCTGCGGTGGTGGCCACCTCACCCGGCGACAGCACGTTCAGTGACAGTGCATTGTTTGGCTGGTCGCCGGCCCTGTAGGAAACGGGTATCCCGGCACGCAGACCAAGCTCCTTTGCCATGCCGGCTGTCAGGCTACCCTGGATGGAGAACGACTGCACCGGTTCAGCAAGAAGGTCAGGTGCAATACCGTAATGTCCAAGCAGTTCAGTAGAGACAGAGCCTCTCATGAAGTCCCAGAAGATGCCTTCCGACAGGCCTGTATATGAGGTCTTTATTTCACCTGTGAGCTTCATGGCGAGGTAATCACCCGGAAGCATGATCTTGTGTATCCTGTCAAACAGGTCAGGCTCATTTTCTTTTACCCATGCCAGTTTTGAGGCTGTGAAGTTGCCTGGTGAGTTCAGGAGATGGTGGAGGCAGAAATCCTTTCCCATCCTTTCAAATGCCCTTTCGCCAATCTCCACCGCCCTGCTGTCACACCAGATGATTGAAGGACGCAGTACCTTCTTGTTCCTGTCGACAGTCACCAGGCCATGCATCTGGTACGCAACACCTATGGCGCCAATTGAACCCTTCTTTGCGCCCAGGGGCTCAAGGCAGGCCTGCAGCGCAAGAGTGAAGTTTTTCCACCATGCCTCGGGATCCTGCTCAGCCCATCCGGGACGGGGGGCTGAAATCTCCATTTCTGTAGGAGGATAAGAAGCTGAAGAGAGCGCCTTGCCTGTCTCTCCGTCAATTACGGAGACTTTCACCGATGAACTGCCTAGATCAATACCGAGTAGTAACATACCGTTATTATTATGAGTTTTCTCTGACTGTTTTCACAAAAGTACGGATATTTTCCGTAGAAGCGTCAGGTGGCATTCCTCCGCCGCAGGACCAGATAATACGCTTGCGGTCAGAGACAGATACCATCATGCTCTTCACTCCGGCTTCAACATCTGCCGGTTTACCCATGGCAAGGACATCTCTCGGGAGGAAGGTTTCCCAGAAGCGTTACACTGTCACCCGCAAGTCTGTCTTATTTCATCAATCGTATGGTTGAAGCTGAAATTAAAAAGGTTGATACCAATCTCTTTCAGATAACCCGCCGTGATGATACCTGCAGCATCATTGTGAAAGAAACGAACCCTGGGATTAAAGGTCTGATAAATTCTTTTAAGGTGAGGAAGAACAAACGTTTCAAAATCGGGCTGTCCGAGAAAGCCGACTATGTCATCAAGAAGGAAAACGCCGTCAATATCCCTGAATTTTTCAAACTGTAAGGAGAGCCAGTCGATCACAAAGTCGGTTATCACCGTAAGCGCCTTCTGCGCTTCCTCGGGCGTGATCGCCAGGGCAAGCATGAAGTCAGTGGTACCGAAGAGGAAAGAGGCTATATTAAGCGGTCCGCGACTGGAGGCGAACCTGTAATGGCAACCGTTCTCCTTCAGCCTTTCCTCATATTTGGCCATCCTGCTGATGACAAATGGCAAAAGCCCGTCAGTTCTGACATTGGGCTTTGTGAGGTCGGAAATAGCTTCGGTGGTGCATGACAGTTTGATGGGATGCGGAAAATCATCTTCAGTCCAAACCAGCTTTGTACCGAAAGCGGACGGCTCTGTGCACATGCCGTATTCAGCCCAGAAACCGGGAAGGAACATGACCTCGGGGAAGGTTTTATGCGCCTTCAGATTGGATTCAAACCAGGTCTCACGATCAGCAAAATATTCAAGTATCTTTGATCCGTACCAGCCTGGAAGCCATGGACTGTCAATGATAAATCCAACAGGCTTATCTTTCAGAACCTCCCCGTCTATGACCCTCAGAAGCGTCTCCCAGTGTTTGTCATTCATATAGTCTCAATTGAAGATTCATGGTGCTACCCATATGCCGGGGATATAATGAGATTTCTGTCCCCTGTAATACTCAAGATTTTTGTCCTGTTTCTCATGCCACCATCGGACTACCGGATTTCAGCGACGACTGCCTGATAATGAGTTCGTGACTCAGGATGATGGTGTTGACCTTTTCATACTGTGTGCCTTCAAGTATTCGTATCATTGTCGATGCGGCCACATCTCCCATAGCCCTTCCGGGGTAATGGACCGTTGTCAGGTTAGGCTCGACGATCCGGGAAACAGGGTCGTCATTGAACCCTGCAACAGCCACATCGTCCGGAACACGGTAGCCTCTTTTTTTCAGTTCGCATATTATTGACACTGCCGAGGTGTCATTTGCAGTGAAAATGCCATCGGGCATTGATCCACGGCTGAGCAGTTGCCTTATGACCACTTCCCCGGAGTTGTCCATCAGGTCAGTAATGATATGTGAATTGTCGTCAAACTCAAGGGAATTTTCTGCGAGTGCCTGTCTGTATCCGCGGAACCTGTCATTATAAACATTACGGTTCATGCTGCCCCCCACATGTATGATCTTTCTGCAGCCCTGCTCTATCAGATGCTTTGTCGCCTCATAACCGGCCCTGAAATTATCAATGACGACGCTGACACAGTTGCCACATTCAAAAACCCTGTCAAAGAAGACAACGGGGATGTCTTTGCGGAAGATGTTCTGAAAGGCATCCATGTTTTTTGTCTCGAATGACAGTGAAACAAGAAATCCGTCGACGCGGCTGTTGAACAGCGCCTGAATATTTCCCTCCTCCAGGGAGGCTGACTCCTCGCTCTGGCTTATCAGCAACTGGTAACCTGAGGTGTTTGCTGCTTTTTCCATCCCGGAAATGACAGATGACATAAAGTGACTGTCTATTCTCGGTATGACCACGCCAATTGTGCGGGTTTGTTTCAGCCTCAGGTTGGCGGCGAACCTATTCCGCTGATAACCCATCTCCCGGGCTGTGTGCATAATTTTTTTCCGCAGTTCCTTTCGGACCCGGGGGTTGTTGTTCAGGCCGCGTGATACCGTTGAAGCTGAGATATTCAGTGCCTTGGAGATGTCATAGATTGTGACCTCTGCTTTTTTCTTCATTCCGGCCATAATTCTCCAAAATAAGTAATAAAACAGAAAATATTGAAGCACTTTCAGCTATTTTTTGCAATCGGTTGCATATTTAAATCTTATCGGTTAGGGAGAAGATTGGCTACAGCCTCGGTGACGGTGTGGCCAATTTCATCTTTCAGACGATAATGCTTCTTCAGTTAAGTTTCTAAACCAATACTTTCGGGATAGGAGCCGGTGCAATGTTCGCGCATCAGGGCCGGTGTGATCTGCGCCAATAAAACAATCTTTTTGGAAGACTTCTTACAAGACAGCCTGACCGGTTATATCTGGTCTTTTCAGGAATGTTTTTCTTTCAGTCGTTTGTTAACATCATCAAGTGTGCCACTGAATGGGCCAGGAGTTTCCATTTTTATTGATACAAGGGCGGCAGCGAACTTCAAAGATTCCGGAATTTCGTGATCCAATCTGTGCGAGAGGTATGCAGCAAAAGTTGTATCGCCACGACCAGTTCTGCCGGTTACATTACTGTTTGAAAATTTTTCATAATATGTCTTCCCATTAACTCTGGCAAGCACTCCCTCGGAATGTGTAATTAAAATTTCGGGACAACCCCATGATTCGACGATTATTGCAGCCTTTTCAAGATCATCTGTGCCAGTAAGAAGTTTGGCTTCTACAACATCCAATTTTAGTTTGTCCATCATAGCAGCAATTTCTTTTTTATCAGCAACGTCGCTAAACTCGTGGTTTTTTGTTACGGGATTGATATGGCGCACAAAGCTCTGCATATCAACAGACAAACTTGGGTAATTTCTTGCCTTCAAGCCCTTCATCAGCGCCATGTCGAATTCGGTATCCGAAATTCCGGCCAGGTGAACACATGTAGAATCCAATTCAGGAACATCTTTGATGTCGATTATTCCGGCCGATTTGATAAGGGTCATTTCACGTTCATCAACATTTGCGGAAAAGTGTACCACCCTGTTATACGAAGTTTCTGCGCTGGGAATAAGATAACAATCGATGCCCAGATCTTTCATGGGCTGAAGGATCTCCTCGTCCTTTTTGGCCATTTTAGCAACAACAGCAACCTTCTTGCCAACCCTTGCGGCCACCATGGCTCCGCATAAAACAGCACTTCCCGGAGCTACACGTGGTTTCCCTCCGAAGGGAACGATCTCATCATAGCACATGTGCCCTATAAATGTGATATCATATTTTTTGCTCATACTAATCGACTTCTAATTTTTTGTACTATAAATTAATTTGTGCTTTTTTACTTTATTCTTCTGAATCACCCATCAACCAGGGATAGAACGGCATCAGGTCTTTTGACTCAATGGTTTTGGTGTTGTTTTTAGCCTGTAATTCCTTGATGTGATTCATCACGAGGTGTGACCAGACAGCACCAGGCCTCGGGTATGCAGCAACAATATAATGCGGACAGGCTTCTGTTTCACCCGCTTCTATTTCCAGCTCAGCACGCAGGTTGTCCGGAGTCGTTAAAGTATTTGCATAATCGAAAACTACGCGATCCATATGTTTGTAAACCTCTTTGCTTTCTTCAACCATACCATAATAATCCAGCAATTGGGCGAAAACATAATTGGTTGTTGTATAAACATCCTGTCCCTGCTCAGATTCAACGGGTTCGCCATCCTTGGTTTTGCACATGGCCCAACCCATAAACGAACGATTTGTATTATAAATAGCTTTGAGAATCTTTTTAACACGTTCTTCCGGAATTGCAGGTGCTTCTCCAATTGCAGTCAGGTACCACAAAGCGTCAAGTTGATTAGTCCAGACATCCGTATTTGTATTTCCTGATTCAGGATCAAAGCAGGTAACGTAATATTCGAGTTTCTCACCTTTTTTATTTACATCTTCGCGCCATAATTTCTCAAAACTGCTCCAGGCTTTATC
This sequence comes from uncultured Bacteroidales bacterium, assembly GCA_963732575.1. GTDB lineage: Bacteria > Bacteroidota > Bacteroidia > Bacteroidales > VadinHA17 > SR-FBR-E99. Next base: position 729,614 of record CAVTAA010000002.1, on the reverse strand, counting down.
GTACACTTTCTGGATGTGTTCCTCATCGGCCTTTTCACCAAGCATTTGGGCCATTTTGATCAATGCCTGGCATCCACCCAGAAACTGAGTTGCATCATACGCATCAGCTCCAAAAGTACCAGGTTATCAAACGTATTTTTAACATCGTCAGGATGTCCTTCAGGAATACCATCGTTGTCAAAATCGAGTTTCAGCAATGATTCCAGTCCGAACTTAAGAGTTTCCCAGTTCGATTTAAGAAATTCAATATCCCCCGTGAATTTTACGTTGCGCAAAACACGCATCATCAGCTTTGGGATATAGATCGACCCAGTAATTATTATTGTACCATGCGTAATCACTCACGTTACGCAGCGGATGACCCTTGGGCATTGCGCCAACATCATGGGCAACACTGCCTTTGGTTTTGAAATCATCGCGGATCTGTGTCAGGGATACACCTTCATATTCATCCGGATGTTCATTAAAATGCATCTGGGCTGCAACAAACGAGGCGTGATGATGATACCAACGGGGCGTAGGATCCACTGCCTGTATGGAATTGATAAACGCCTGGCACAGGTCTTTTTCCACCTTTGGGAAAAGCATCAGCAATACCATCGAATACCAATCCACATCCGAAGGATCGATATAGGCATAGTCAAAACATTCCAGGAACCGGGCCCGCTCACCGTTTTCATCATCAACCCAGACGATTGCGTTGGACAATGGAAAATGAAGTTCATTCAGCATTAACCTTGTCAGACGCAATGCACCTTCGCGGTCATTCTGATAGGACGGCGTTGAGGAAATGGAATCAAAAATTCTTTTCTGGATTGTTATTGTGCGTTTCCACCATTGCGGGTAACTGGTCAACGCAATCTTTACCATATCCAGCAGTTCGGGTTTCCTTCTTTGCAAAGTTTTTCACATATTTTCGCTCAAATGTCTTACCATCAATATAATCCTGTACGGGAAAATCAAGAGCCACAGCAAAAGGAACAGTCTTTGATTCAAAGGGTCCCAACGTAAACGTCAGACTGACAGCTGCTCCATAATCACTGCGGATGACCGGTTGCCGTTTTTCATAAAAGCTGCCATCGCTGCTTAAAAGAAGATCACCGGAGTATTTATTGAGGCAGAAATAGGGTTGGGTATCCACGGCAACACCCGCAACGTCTGCGACGGCTATCGCCATTCTGTTCTGACTTTCCTTGCTGCCCATAATTACACCACGGATACCGTCCAGCCGGAATTCTTCATGCTTCTGTCCTTTTACTGCCGCAGTGGCTACGAAAACACTGTCCTGATCGGTGGGTTTAAGCTCTTTTTCCTGGAGATTGACCAATGATGGTCTTGGTATTACGAGTGTGACCTGTTGATCGTATCCTGTAACATTTTCAACTACATATTCTTCAACACCGAGCGGCATCAACGTCTGTTCTCCACCGGATAGTAAAGGAGAAATCAGTCTTCTGGTGACCTTCACCTTTTCAAGTTTGTAAGCAATCTCCAGCGAGGGCGTGGCAATGGTCATGCGATATATCTTCTTTTTCGATCGGAGCAGGATAATAATTTTTAACTGCGGGGATATCATCGGGAAGTTCTGTTTCACCCGGTGATTTCTGCGTCAGCATTATACAATCATCACCAATACGAATATAGGGCGCTGAGCCGAACTGAACCGCTTTCTGATTCAACAGGATAAGACGACCAGCGTCGTTAAACCGGTTATATAAACCGTACGGTGAAATACCGATTGAACAGGTAGGTGCGCCTTGCAGCGCCACAGTATGCGGAAACTGAAGACATTTGGACATGCCCTGAAAATGAACCGACATAAAGTTCTCTTCATAGATCTTTGCTATCTCAGGACCCGAAATTGTATAGATATCCTGAATGTTAAAGGATGTTGATTTTGTCATTTTATTCTCGCTTATGTTGATTATTAAATAAAAGGGTGGTATCCTGCAGACGCTATCACCCTTTAGATTAATCCGAGCGCCAGTTGGGATTTAAATCTTCGCCGGCGCTCAGAATGTTAATTATTCTTTAGTTTATAAGTGCTAGCACTTTCCTCCCCATACATTACCAGGTTTCTTCTCTTGCGACTTTTTCGGAGCGGGTAGGTTCTTCCGGCAGATTCTTTTCAGCACTCAGATCGATCGGCATCTTGGTCGTCGGATACGGTTTGATAGCACCAAACAGAAGATCAACTGAAGCCCTGATTGAATCGGGATGTACCGGAGAAGTTGCAGACTACAGCATCGGCTACGGTGGTAGTGCCCTTCCGGTAAGGGAAGTTGGTTACAACAACTACAGTATGGCCAGCTGCCTTCAGCGCCTTGACCAGATGTGTATTATTACCGCGCTTTTCAATACGAGCGTAGTAGTTGGTCATGACAACAAGATCGGCCTCTTTGGCAAGTCGCAGTGCTTCTTCGATGTCTTCCTCTTCAGCATGGAATGGTGCATCGTCGAGAATGAGGTTAGTGGAATACTTGACCATTTGCTCGCTGAACATATGGGCATGACTGTACAAGATCCTTTCCGAGAAATTCATAGGGGATGGTTTGCTCGATCACCAGAATTTTCTTGTCTTTGCTCAGGGGCAGCAGCTTTTTATCATCGCGGACTACCAGCAGAGCTTTGTGCGCAACTTCCCAGGAGAAGTCCCTGTTTTCCTTACTTCTGACAATCCTGGTGGTTTCCTTCGGATCCATTTTGCCGGCTTTTTCGAACAGGCCCTGATCGTATTTCCTGCAGAGCAGACGGCGTACAGCATCGTTCACACGTTCTTCCGACAAAGTGCCGTTCTCAACAGCGCTCTTTATACCGAACAGACACTGTGAGCGGGATTCGTCGTCGGCCTTGAGCAGGATGGTGTCAACACCCGCTTTGATAGCCATGGCACATGCCAGTGGCAGGGGCCATTTCTTCAGGATTGCGGCCATACCGATTGCATCGGATACTATGATTCCGTCAAATCCCATTTCACCTCTCAGCAGATCGGTGAGGATCTTTTTCGAAAGGGTTGCCGGATATTCTTCATCATAGGCAGGGAAAATAGTATGGGCAGTCATAAGAGCCGATGCACCGGCATCCACACCAGCCTGGAAAGCAGCCAGTTCGACTTCCTGCATACGTTTTTTATCGCCGCGGCACACATCGAGTACATCATGCGCGTCGGTCGCCGAATCACCACGGCCGGCAAAGTGTTTAATAGTTGCAGTGATGCCTGCATCCTCATATCCCCGGACAGTAGCATCGATGAACTTTGAGATAACGCTAACATTATCCCCGAATGAACGGACACCAATCTCAGGATTCAGCGGATTGATATTTACGTCGCATACCGGATGATAGAACTGGGTTACACCAATTGCGGCCATTTGACGGCCCATCAGATTTGCTATTTTGTAAGCAAGATCTACATCACCAATAGCCGTAATACCCATCGGAGGAATAAACTGAAGAACACCGCCGGAAGTATAATCGTTCTTAAAATCACCTTCCATATCAATCGTTACATGCAGAGGAATTCCCGAAGCCCGGTTCATAGCAATTTTCTGCAGATTGTTGAGTGCTTCGGTAAGCTCTTCAGGCGTTACACTCACGCCAAAGGCACGGGAATTGAACCATGTGTGCGCAATGTCGAAATAATCCTTGGGTTTCTTGAAATTTGGATCAACCTGTGAGCGTCCCCAATATAGATTTTTGCATGTTTCAAGTGCATACGGTTCCAAACAAATGCCGCCTGCATGCAGTTTAGTAATTTGTTCGATCCCCGATGGTGTAGGGATAGCACCTCTCCAGGTGAAGGTTAGTAGCTGGCCGCATTTTTCCAGCAGACTCATTTTCGCGATTTTCGCGGCAACAAAAACATCTCTTTCTTTTGACATTGTGTTTCTCTTTATAATTTATTGTTTTCTGTAATATTGCGTTTGTCAGATGCGATTCGGATTACTTCAATATTTTTTGGACTTATATTTTTTTGCCATCCTGATCATTTCATCAACCACACTCTTGGGCTGGTTATTGCGGTCGAAAAGTACAGGATAATCCTTTCTGCCGCGGATCGGGAAATTGTTTAACCATGATAAGCCGTCGTTCAGTCCCCAAACTGTGACACGATCAACTACATCATTGTATTTTAGAAAGAGTTCGAACATATCAAGTACGCGTTTATTCCATTCTTGTTGAACTGAGTCGGGTACAGCTTCACGATAGGGATCCATTTCCTTTGAATAAGAGAAATTGGTGGAAATGTTTGCCCCGGAATACGGACTTGGAAGAATAGAAATATCCCATTCAGTAATAAGTATTTTCACACCGGCAGCTTTAAGTTTCTTAAAGCTGGCTTCTGTGGCTTCAACGTAGGGGTATCCATGTGCATGTGTGCCTGAGAACCAACCGCATCAATTCTGCATCCTGCTGCCCTGAGTTCTTTTACAAGTTCCGCAATTGCATCGCATTTTGCCGGAGTTTCTACATTATAATCGTTGTAGTACAATTCTGCATTTGGGTCAGCTTCATGGGCAAACTGAAAAGCATATTTGATGAAATCCTTGCCCAGTATCTGGTAGAACTTGCTGTTACGGTATGTGCCATCGTCTTCAAAAGCTTCGTTGACAACGTCCCAGCCTTTTACACGACCCTTATAACGACCTACAATTGTAATGATGTGCTGACGCATCCGTTCTTTCAGAACTTCAGGAGTTACATCTTTCCCACTGTCATCAACAAAGAACCACTGGCCTATTTGAGAATGCCAGATAAGGCAATGCCCTGTTACAACCTGCTTGTTTTTTTCTCCAAATGCCACAAATTTATCTGCATCTGTCCATTGGTATTTGTTTTCTTGCGGATGGATAAATTGAGGCTTCATACAGTTTTCGGCAACAATGGTATTGAACTCTTTAGCAATCAATTCTGATTCTTTGGGGTTAACACCGTTAACTTGTTGCATATTAACAGCTACTCCGAAAAGAAATTTGCCTTTGGTAGCCCCGGCTAATGTCTTTTGCGCCATAGTGTATATGTTTGAAAGAATAATAATGGCAATTATTGCAGAAATAGTCTTGATTTTCATTTTATTCGATTTGCTCAATTAGGATCGTCTATTCATACTTTTGCCCTTCTGGCCTTCAGGTCTGCTTCAATTTTTACTTCCATTTTCTTATCAATTACATAGAAGAACAACAAACCAACACCCAGAAGAAAAGGGATTGAAGGATAAATACTGACAAGCATTCTTGCTCCGGTAGCGACAGTTTCAGGTTGAATAATTTCCTTCCCGGCAACCGCACTTTCTATAGGGATATATCCGTATAAACCTAATATCCATGCAACCAAAGCACCTCCAATTGAAAGCCCTGCCTTAAGTCCAACCAGCATAGCAGAAAAAATAATTGCAGTTGCCCTGCGATTTGTTTTCCATTCAGAATAATCGGCAACATCAGCAATCATAGCCCAGAGAATGGGTATGGTAATCCCATACGTAAATCCATGCAGAATTTGCGAGAGGAACATCAGGATTACATTATCGGGTTTGAAAAAGATAAAGATCAGAACAAAAAGGGTAGCAACGAGTAAGGCATACTTAAAAACATCCCGTTTACCATATTTATCAGCAAGTTTTTTTGATAATGAAATTCCGACAATCATAAAGATTATACCTCCTGCATTAAATAAACCAAAGCCTGCAGAAACCGGATCTGATCCAAAGAAATTAATACCTAAACCTGATAGTGCAGTAATAACCGGGTTAATAAATTTAGTAAGGGCAGCTTTATCTACGTAATTATTAAAATAATACACATAAGAGCCTCCTTTCATCGCAAGAGTGATGAACACTAAAATGGTTAAGACAAGCATGATCAGCCAGGGTTTGTTTTTCGAAAGATCAGAAAGGTCATCCTTAACCGATGATTTTTGTTCCACATCCGGAACAATACGCTCTCTGGTTGTAAGAAATGTTATAAGTAACATGACAGTGCCTATGGCAGCCATCCATGTCATTACTGATTCAATCCCGGCAGCTTTATCTCCGTGGCCGGCATATTCAATAATTGGCAGCATAAATACCTGTACGAAGAACTGTGCAAACATCACTGCAACAAAACGATACGATGAGATACTATTTCTTTCTCCCATATCACCGGTTATTACACCGCTCAAAGCTGAATACGGAAGATTACTGGAGGCATACATCAACAACAACAAAGTATACGTTACAGCAGCATAAATTAATTTTCCCTTGTATGAAAAATGGGGTGTTGAAAAGGCCAGTAAAGCAATAACACCAAGAGGAATAGCAGTGAATAATATCCAGGGCCGGAATTTGCCCCATCTCGAATTGGTTCTGTCAGCCAGTAATCCAATCAGTGGATTAAACGCAAATGCGGCAATTAAGCCGACAGTTAACATCACTATTGAGGCATCGGTGTTTTTCAGCCCATAAATATCTGTATAGAAATAAGCTAAATAAGTAATTAATGTTTGGAAAACCAGGTTCGCAGCAAAGTCTCCCAGACTATACCCTATTTTTTCGAACACTGTGACTTTTTGAGAAGCTAGACTCATAATTTTTTAGTATTATTTGATTATTTACATACAGCTGTTATTCTGACCTCATTTCGCTGACCCAATTGATCCCATTTAAGTTGGTCCAATAAAAAAACTTTTTCACGGAAAAAACGGTTTAGCAAATCTATCATTTTAATTAATAATTTCATTTTTTAAAAAACTATCCTTGCCTATAGTTCATAATTTTCCAATACTTCATTGAATTTGTTGCCAGAAATTTTGAAGAATAAATGAATTATGACCACCAGTTTTAAATTGATTAACGCAATTGCTGCCGGGCTCATGCTGTCAACCTTTGGATTGTGCGGGTCTCCGGCTGCCGGTTCAGCTGACACCTTATCCTTTGTATCAGCACAAAGAGCAGCATCAGCCATGACCCTCGCTTCTTCAGGCAGATCTGCTCCGCTTGTCATCAGTTCTGACGACTGGCCCGGAGTGATCAGGGCATACAAAGACCTTCAGACAGATATCGGAAGGGTGACCGGGGTAACACCGAAGGTGATCTTTGATAAACCTCCCCGCAAAAAGGAAATCGTCATCGCCGGCACAATCGGAAAGAGCCCTGTCATTGAAAACCTCATCAGCAGGGGAAAGATCAATGTCGATGACATATCGGGAAAATGGGAGTGCTTCCTTATTCAGACAGTTACAAACCCGTTACCGGGGGTAAAGAAAGCCCTTGTCATTGCAGGAAGTGACAAGCGCGGAACCATTTACGGCATTTATGAGGTCTCCAGACAGATCGGTGTTTCACCATGGCACTGGTGGGCCGGCGTGCCGGTTAAAAAAAACGCTGAATTGTATGTCCTTCCGGGACGCCGCATTTATGGTGAGCCATCTGTGAAATACAGGGGAATATTTCTGAATGATGAGTATCCGGCGCTTACGAGGTGGGTCGAGCACACATACGGCACAGTACCTCTATCCGTCAATCCGCCCATACATTCAGACATAGCCAACTACGGCAGTGAGTTCTACTCGAAGATATTTGAGGTGATACTCAGGCTCAGGGGTAACTATCTCTGGCCGGCTATGTGGAACAATGCATTCAATGAAGATGACTCACTGAACGCCAGGCTTGCCGATGAGTATGGCATAGTCATGGGCAACAGCCACCAGGAACCGATGCTGCGAGCCCAGAAAGAGTGGGACCGCCGGTATCTGAAGACCCTGGGAAGCTGGAGCTGGACAAGTCACTCTGACACCCTTGTGAAATTCTGGCGAGATGGTATCAGGCGCAACAAAGACTTTGAAAGCATAATCACAATCGGACTGCGCGGGGCAGACGACACTGAGATGGGTCCGGGAGGGCCTGAAGCCAACATGGCCAAACTTGAAAGAATCGTTGATGTGCAACGTAAAATTATAGCTGAAGAGATAAATCCGGATGTTACCCGGGTGCCGCAGCTATGGTGCCTCTACAAGGAAGTGCAGGATTACTATAATGCAGGGCTGCGTGTGCCCGGTGATGTCACCCTGCTCTGGGCGGAGGACAACTGGGGTAACATCAGGAGACTGCCCACCCCCGATGAACGTCAGCGCAGCGGCGGTGCAGGCATCTATTACCACTTCGATTACCACGGCGGTCCGCGAAGCTACCAGTGGATAAACACAAACCCCATCCCGAAGATCTGGGACCAGTTGTCGCTCGCAAAACAATACGGTGCTGACAGGATATGGATAGTCAATGTCGGCCATTTCAAGGGTTATGAGTTCCCCATGGAGTATTTTTTCTCCCTAGGCTGGGATACAAAGGCACCTGTCAACAATGACCTCCCCGCTTTCACAAGAGGATGGGCTGCCCGTCAGTTCGGACCAGCTCACGCAGATGAGATTGCAGATATCATCACATCATACACAAAATATAACGGCCGGCGCAAACCTGAGCTGCTGAGCCCCTCCACCTACAGCCTCACTGACTACCGCGAAGCGGAGTGGATAGTATATGAATATAATACTCTCGCTGCCAGGGCGGAGGCAGTACAAAAGGAGCTGCCGCAGGAGATGCAAGACGCTTTCTTTGATCTGGTGCTCTTCCCGGTAAAGGCCAGCGCCCTTGTCAATGAACTGTATGTCACTGCAGGGAAGAACGCACTATATGCTTCACAGGGAAGATCACTTACAACTGAGATGGCCGAAAGAACAGAGGAGCTCTTTCAGGCTGACACGGCCCTGATGGGCTACTATAACCGCACTTTTGCCGGGGGAAAATGGAATCATTTCATGGATCAGGCTCACCTGGGTTACACAAACTGGGCTGACCCTCCGTTCAACAGCCTGAGAGCGATTAACCTCAACCGCATAGATATACCCGAAACTGCCATAATGGGAGTGTCGGTAGAAGGCTCTGAGAAATCCTGGCCGGGTGCAGACATGCCTCCTGCCCTTCCGCAGTTTGATGTTTTCAACAGGCAGGAACGCTACATAGAGGTGTTTAACAAAGGCACGGAACCATTTGATTACGAGGTGACAGCAGATAATCCGTGGATAATCCTGAGTCACACCGGGGGCACAGTCACGGGTGAACAACGTATCGGCGTTCAGGTGGATTGGTCGATGCTTCCCTATGGCAGGCATGATGGCGCCATAACGGTGAACGGTACCAACAGTGAGGTGAAAGTAATCCTGTCTGCGTTCAATCCTGCCATACCCCAGGCAGCCACTCTGAAAGGGTTTGTCGAGGGTGATGGGTATGTCTCGATCGAAGCCGAACATTTTACCGCCCTGAAAAATACTGAAGCGAGGTACTGGGAACTGATCGAAGGGTACGGCCGCACACTCTCAGCCATGCGTGCTTCTGCTTTCACCGATGCGCCTCCTGCAACACCCGGCAAGGATTCACCTTGCCTTGAATACCAGATGTACCTGTTCTCGACGGGTCAGTCTGAATTAGTACTGCATGTTGCACCCTCTTTGAATTTCCTTCCGGACAGGGATTTTAAATTAGGAATCTCATTCGATGACGGAGCTCCTCAGATCCTCACTGTTGTGCCGAAAGAGTTCAACGCACAGAATGGCAACATGGAGTGGGAAACGACCGTGATGGATAATACCCGGTACGTTAAAACAGATCTTTCAATCAGTGAGGCCGGCTATCATACCCTTAAAATATGGATGATTGATCCCGGCATCGTACTGGAAAAGATAGTGGTCAACACCGGAGGTGTCAGGCCATCGTACCTGGGTCCGCCGGAGAGCTTCTTCAGGCAATAGGCAATGGTGAAATTAAGAATTAAGAATTAAGAATTAATAATCAAGCTGTTAGGCTGCAGAACCGTATGACCGCACGACGGAGTGCAGCGACAGACCTTCAGACTTTGGACTTTCAGACATTAGACAATAGATATGAGATCAAGAACAAGTAAATTAATGCTAATCTGCCTGGTGTTACTCACCTCAATTGATGCGAGCAGCCAGGTGCGACTGCCGCGACTGATAAGTGACGGCATGGTACTTCAGCGCGACGACAGCGTGAAGATCTGGGGCTGGGCTGCCCCGGGAGAAGAAGTCAGGGTAGATTTCGTTGGCAACAATTACCGGACCAGGGCCGACGCCTCCGGAGAATGGCTGATAATGCTTTCACCGACTGCAGGCCGGAGGTCCTCACAGCATGAAGATAGAAGCAAAAAATTCAATCACCTTGAATGACATCTTAATAGGTGACATCTGGCTCTGCTCAGGGCAATCGAACATGGAGCTTCCCGTCAGCCGGGTCCGCCCGCTATACGAGGCAGAGATAGCCACTGCAGAGAACACTTATATCAGATCTTTTATAGTACCAAAAAATTTCAACGTTCAAAGAACCATACGCAGACCTGCCGTCCGGAAGTTGGGTGGCAGCCAGCCCTGAAACGGTGCTTGACTTTTCAGCTGCGGCATGGTTCTTCGCCAGGGAGTTGTATGAGGTTTACAAAGTACCTGTCGGACTGCTAACCTCGGCCTTCGGCGGCTCACCTGCCGAAGCCTGGATCAGCGAGGAGAGCCTGAAGGAGTTTCCCGTACACTACAATGAACTCCAGAAATGCAAGTCGGACTCGCTCATGTCTGCAATCGCAGCAGGTGACCAGAAACGTATACAGGAATGGTACGGGCAGCTTAACAAGACTGATGAAGCCTACAAAACATCCAGGAGTGAAGTGGTATGACCCGGAGCTGGCAACCGGCGACTGGAAAACAATTACGGTCCCCGGGCTCTGGACAGACACTGAGCTGAAGGGGGTAAACGGCGCTGTCTGGTTCCGCAAGGAGGTTATTGTCCCGGCATCAGCGGCCGGACAACCCGGCAACCTCAACCTGGGAAGGATCATTGATGCCGATTTCGCATTTCTGAACGGGATCTTCATCGGAACCGTATCCTACCAGTACCCTCCGCGACGGTATACTATCCCGGCCGGAGTGCTAAAGGAAGGTAGCCAATATTCTGACCGTAAGAGTGATCAGCAATATCGGTGACGGAGGATTCGTGCCGGAAAAACCTTATGATCTGTCTGCCGGCGACTTTAAAACCAGCCTCGGAGGGTGAATGGAAATACAAGGTAGGTGCTGTCATGCCTCCGTTGAAAGGCCAGACCTTCTTCGGGTACAAGCCCGGTGGTCTTTACAACGCGATGCTGTCTCCTCTGTTAAATTACCGGATCAAGGGTGTATTGTGGTACCAGGGTGAGTCAAATGCCGGCAGGCCTGATGAATACCGGAGCCTGCTGCCGGCCCTGATAAAAGACTGGAGGCAGGAACTTCGGCCAGGGCGATGTCCCGTTCCTTCTGGTACAGCTTCCTAACTTCATGGAGGCCAAAGAAGACTCCCTCGGAAAGCAGCTGGGCGCTGTTCAGGGAGGCGCAGGCGGAGGCGCTGAAGCTTGCCGGCTACGGGGATGGCTGTGACAATTGATGTGGGTGAATGGAATGACATACACCCGCTGAACAAAAAGGATGTCGGGAGAAGGCTGGCCCTGGTCAGCACAGCAGGGTCGTATACGGTGATACAAGCGTGGTTGACGCCGGACCTGAGTATAAGGAAATGGCAATCAAAGGGACGGAGAATAATCATTACCTTCAGCAACACCGGTTCAGGACTGGTAGTAAAAGGAGGCGGTAAGTCTCAGGCATTTCGCAATTGCCGGCCAGACATGAAATTTGTATGGGCCAAAGCAAGGATAAGGGGAGACAAAGTAATTGTGAAAGGCAAGAAGAATAAAGAATCCTGTTGCTGTCAGATATGCCTGGGCTGATAATCCTGAAGGTGTAAATCTTTATAACCGTGAGGGACTGCCTGCTGCGCCGTTCCGGACTGACAGGTAGATAAACATGGGCATGAGCATGGGGCATGGAGAAGTTGAACAGACGAACAATAGAACATTCGAACATTCGAAATCAGAATTGACGGCAGGACCGCAAGACCCTGACCTTCAGACCTTCAGACCTTCAGACTTTCAGACTTACGTTTCCGTAGATACAGTTCTTATCGTCACAGACGTGACACTGATAGGGAGTATACCTGACATGTTCCCCGATGCCTATGATGCCGCTGACCGATTTGACCGGATTCATCAAGGCTGATTCGGTGAGAGTGATTTCGCAGAAATTGTCCTTGAAGAAACTGAACAGCTTATGCTGTTCGGCGACATCCCATCCGCAGTAACCAGGGCTGAAGCGGTTGGTGATCTCTTTGCCCGCGGGCAGCCATCCTCCTGCGCAGTTCCTCCTGCATCATGTCAGCGGCAGCCTCAACCACTTCAGAGCCGATGACATCATAAACATAGCCTCGTAACAGGTCACCGCTCTTCATGCTGTTGCGGCTCTTCTCTCCGATAACCGGCCCTGCCGTACAGATAAAGAGAGCAGTCTCTTCGGCCTCCTTCATCTGCCTGTAAATTATCGGTTTGATATTGAATGTGACACCTTCAACCTGCAGGCACTTATCTTCCTTACGAAAACTGATATCCCGGAAGATCCTGTACTCAGCTTTGATATCGCCCAGCGGCAAAAGTTCTTCGGTTATTTCGTTAATAAGCATTGTGACCGGCTCGGGTGCAGTGCCGGGCTCGTAGCCCATCGTCCTCTCCAGCGCCTCAACGCCGGGAATGAGCTCTTTGAATGTATAAGTGAACCTGTTCAGGACTGTATGGTGCTTTGATAATGCTCAATGAACCTGACAGCGTAATCATCCCTGCCCAGAATGAGGTCCGCTGCACGCACAAGGCCCGTTATCTTTTCGGGGTTTGCAATGGGGCACGTTAGACCGCACATGATCGACATCGCCATGTAAGCGCTGTTGATGTTCTCGCGGTTAGGGAGGCCGAAGGATATATTGCTGGCGCCCTGGGTAATGTTATGACCCAGCTTATCGTGGACCAGCCTGATTGTTTCAAGGGTCACCCTGCATGCGTTCGGGTCAGCGCTGACAGCCATGGCCATGGGGTCAATGATCACATCCTCTTCTTTTAGCCCGGCCCTCACCGCCCGCTCAATAATCTTCTCAGCTATTTTCAGCCTTTTCTCCGGGTCATGGGTTATGCCGTCGTCATCAAGTACGAGTCCGATGATGGCAGCGCCATATTCTTTTGCTATGGGCAGCAGTCTCTGCAGGGAAGCTTCTTCTGCATTGACTGAATTGATAAGGCATTTCCCCCTGGCTACTTTCAGAGCCGCTTCGATAGCCTTAGGGTTAGGGGAATCAAGACAAAGGGGAATGTCAAACTCATCCTGCAGAGCGATGACTGCTGCAGGCAGGAGTTCTTCATCCACCACACCCGGAAAGCCCACATTCACATCCAGAACGTCGGCCATGGCCTCAATCTGCGACTTTGCAAGCGAGAGCATGTATTCAAAATCCCTGTTCTGAAGAGTTGAGACCAGCTTCTTCCGTCTTGTGGGATTTATGCATTCACCGATAATTATCACCGGACCGGAAGTATCTATTACAACCTCCCTCGTACTTCCTCTGAGTATTGTTTTCATTAAGGCGATTTTGTTTTTACCCTAAGCAAGGGTCTTGAGATATTCCACTGCACCCTGCGGGTCAGGAGAGTAGAAGTCGGCCCCGATCTTTGTGCAGTACTCTGCTGTGACAGGTGCGCCTCCGACAAAAATCTTCAGAGCCGGATATTTTTCTTTCAGGATTGCCACTGTTTTCCGCATGTTCTCCATGGTGGTTGTCAGCAACGCCGATAATCCGACCACAGCGCCGGGATGCTTTTCTGCAGCCTGAATGAATTTGTCAGCGCTTACATCGACGCCGAGATCAATTATCTCCCACCCGGAGCCCTCTATCATCATGGCCACCAGGTTCTTGCCGATATCATGAAGGTCACCCGTAACTGTCCCGATGATAAAAACACCCCTCCTCTTTGCCTGACCGCTCAGGTAATAGGGCTTCAGGTGTGTCATCGAGCTGCTCATTGCCTTGGCAGCCATAAGCATCTGCGGAACGAATATCTCGTTCCTGCTGAACTTCTGGCCAACCCTTGACATGGCAGGAATGAGTGCCTCCTCGAGTATTTCGCCCGGGCTGATGCCGCTCTCAAGAGCGTTCTTTGTAAGCTCAAAGGCCCCCTCCTGATCTTTCATGGAAGGAGGATAGGGTGATTTGATGTCTATTTTGCCAAACTCGACACAAACTGAGAGTTTTTCAAGAATGTCTGTCATATCAGAAGTTTATAACAGTGAAATAGGCCTGCTTAGGTACGAGATTTACATCAAAGAGAAGCGGATAATTTTTTCTGCCAGCGACAGGAAAATTATCAAGCCAGGTGTGGTTATCAGCCATTCCCCAGAGTGTGACACCTGAAATATCATTCCTGTACGATCTGAAGAGGCTGAAGTAACGGTCGAAGGCAGCAGATTGCTTTAATGAGATATCAGAAGTATATTCGCTTTCAGGATCACTGTCTGACGGATAAATTGACACATCCATCTCGCTTATCCTCAGCTCTATGTCAACAGATTTGTATCTGTCAAAGGCAGCCGTGATCAGCTCATTTGAAGGAGCCACAATATTCCAGTGACCCTGCAGGCCCATACCGTCGACAAGACCTCTTCCCTTAAGGTCAACCAGAAGATTGTATATCTTCTCCCTCTTGGTGGCGTTGGTTGCTGAGTAGTCATTATAAAAAAGTTTTGCAGCAGGATCGGCAACCCTGGCAGTTTCGAAGGCTTTATAGATGTAGTCTGCACCGCATATCTGGTACCAGGTATTATTCTTGTAGGTCGCAGATCCGTCGTCAATTGCCTCGTTGACTACATCCCAGCCGTAAATCTTCCCCTTGAAATGGGTCATTACAGTTGTGATATGTGTCTGCAGTCTCTGCAGCACCAGTTCCTTTGAGGCAGTTGCTTCTCCGTCCTTAAAGACCCATGCAGGGACCTGGTTGTGCCAGCAAAGCGTATGACCAAAGACCAGCATGCCGTTTGCCTGTGCGAAATCAACAATCCTGTCTGCGGGTCCAAAGTTAAAGTTACCTTCAGTGGGCTGAAGTGTTGACCATTTCATAACATTCTCAGCTGTAAGGCTGTTGAAATGTCTCTTCATTAGCGCCACCTCTCCCGGTTTGTCAAGAGAAGCAGGTTCGATGGCTGCCCCAACAGCGAAGTATTCATCCCCGGGATAATAATCTTTCAGTCCCTCTGTGACTTTATTGTATTCAGCCACCGTTTTGGGACGCGTATTTTCTTCAGGAACGGGATCCTCACCTTCACATGCCACAAGCGTGAACAGGGAAAGAAATATCAGAGAAAATGCAATGCTTTTCACCTCTGCAGTTTTACAGATCAGTAAATATAATAAGATCTTCTATAAATGCAACCGATTGCAAAAAAACTTTTATAATTGACAGCGTATTTTTTATAGAGAAAAAAAGAAGGAGACAGACTGTCGCGATTGCGTGTTACCTGGCTCCTCCCCGGGCAGAATCCCTGTTGAATACGTTTAGTTTATTCAGAATAAAGATTAAAAAAATGTTCTGTATCCTTAATGTCTTGTAATCCAAGAATCCAACATACTTCGGAAAGGTCTGAGAAGTCCAGTCCACCAGCCGAAATTGCCTCATTATTGTAACGTCCCTCTTTCCCGTTATACTTGTTTGATAAATCAACGGCAAGTTGCCAAATATCGATCAATCTCCGATTTATAATTTTATTCCTCCATTGGGTATATTCAGGGGAACGAAATCCCGGTGTCCCGTTACCAACAGTGTTGCCATCAGGTATCTTCTGATAATCAGTATTTTTCTTTACGAATTGCAGGTTCTCCGGGGAAGCAGATTCTTCGTTCCAATCACTATGTTGAACCACATGAATACGCTGCGAAGTACATATTTCCGGTAAATCAGACTGAACAGCCTTTACCAGTGCGGCGGTAAAATCAGATTGGCCCGCTTCTGCAATCCAAATATCACCCTGGTCTGCGAGGGTTGTTTTAATAATAGCTTTGACTCGTTCAACAGCGCTTTCAAAATTTTCATGTGCGTCTGTCCAGTTATCTCCGAAAGCGAGCTGAAATAAATCATTGGGCGGGACATATAGCCCTTCCTGAATACCATAGGTACCAGCAACTGCATGATAATTTATTTTTGAAAATCCGGAGTCAGACAACAGGGTAACCAGGGCTGCGACAGACTGAAGATCATCTACATCGGTTTTACAGTCATAATGCAGTAATAGCAGATCCTTATCTATATCGAAGTCTCCTGATTCCGGAGAGCTCATATCAATAGCGCTACTCTTAAATGACAGGAATGATGTCATTATTGCAATGAAGAACAATGCTTTATATTTCATTTCACTTCTGAATGAATATTCATGCTCATTATGACTTTTGTACCCTGCACAATCCCTGATTCATTAAATGCGTCTATACTGAAATAGTACGGAACATCTTTGTTCAGACCAGTCAGCGTCAGAGAGTTGGTATCATAAACCATTACTGAGGAATACAGCTTGTTTTTATCAATCCCGTAGTTTATTATGAAACCGGTTGCATCCCCATCCTCCGGCCATTCCAGTCGAGCCCTTCTTGGATCGGCATCTTCCCTGATTACCGTGAAATCATCAACGGCTGAAGGCAGCTCTCCCTCTCTGCTGCCAAATATTCTAAGATCATAAATGGAAAATTTCCCATCAGGAACCCTGACATTTTCAATTTTAATATATTTCGCCTTGACAGGCATTTCGAGTTCTATATAGTCATGACAGGCATCCTCAGTATTATTGCTCTTATCAGCAATGACATCCCACGATTTCCCGTCATCTGAAGCAAGAATACGATAACAATAATAGATATTTTCACTGTCAGGTTTAAGATTTGACTCACTGTCAGCGAAGTTTACCTGTATTGCATTCACTGTTGAGTTGTCATCCAGCTCCACACTCAGCCATTCCCCGCGATTCCCCGAAACTGGCTGACCACCATGTTCTTATATCTTCATCAAAGGCATTTTTTACCGGGTAATTATCCACAGCGGATGATGCATCAGCATTCTTTTTGTAAGACAGAAGCATCCATCCTTTAAAAAGACTTTCTTTTTCAAAATCAATCGTGCGGTCAGGCATCACAGCCGGATAATCTCCGAAAGCCGTAAAAGTTCTCAGCACACCGTCTTTGTCGAAGGCTGCCGGGAACAATCCGAGGCGTCGTTCGAACATATGACGTACAGAAATTGACATAGTGGAAATATGCCAGTAATTTCCGTAATTGTCCTGGAATGTTGAACTGTGTCCTGCCCCTCCTGCAAAACCTCCCGGTTTATAGGAAAAGGGGCTGTAGGTTTCATATTCAAATGGACCCAGCGGTGAACCGGAAGTATAAACACCGTCAGCATAGGTTCTATATTCTGTTCCGGGAGCAGCATACTGAAGGTAATACCGGTTATTGTATTTTGTCATCCAGGCTCCTTCATTCCATCCGTTGCTTGTCAGCTCATTCTGTTCCCCCGGCACTTCCCAGCCGTACCTGTCCGGATTATGTTCAATCAATATTTCGGGTTCAGTAACAGCCTGCATTTTTGAATTGAGTCGCACACCGTAAATGGGAAGGAGATTTGAACATCCCCAGTAGAGATATCTTTGTCCGTCATCATCGACGAAGAAATGCGGATCCCACACTGCAAACGGCAGAGTGTCATTCATGGGTTTCCAGTTATCCTGCAACGGATCAGTAGTGTAATAGAATGGTTTCCTGACCGCCGCAGACGCAGAAAAATAGACTGTGTCATTTATAAATATCGCATCCGGAGCATAGTCCTCGATCGGCAGTGACCTGACAGGAAGGAAGTCCCATCTGAGCAGATCTTCCGAATACCAGTATCCGCCGCTGTGCGATACGAACAGAATATATTTGTCACTGTACCTTATCATTGACGGATCAGCAGCTTCCCGGTATGAAGTGCTGTCAGTGAACTGGAACCGGTAATTGAGATCAAGAGGATTGCAGTATGTCTTAGTATCCTGAGTGATTTCTCCTGAACAGGAAATCAGAATGAGGAGATAAAATACGAATATCTTTTTCATTTCCCTGAAGAATTAATAATGTAGTTACACTGACTTAGTCTATTTGAACAGCAACTGGGCCGTCTCAGAGAGGAATTTCCTGCAGTTCATCCATGTGTGACCGCCGGTTGTAATAAAGGGCTGATAGTTGATCTTTTTCTCATCCAGCACCTGGAGATATTCCTGGAAAACACCAAAAAGTCCGTCTTCCCGGCCGCAGCCAAGCCAGAATAGTTTCAGCCTGTTGTTGGTGAGTTCCGGATCGGCAAACGGAACGGCATTATTGCGGTCAAATTCTTCCTTTCGCATCCCCGGAGCATACCCGCACACATAAGCGAAAAGGTCGGGATTGCCGAGGCCGATATATAGGGATGTGCCACCACCACCTGAGAACCCGGCAATAGCCCTTCCTTCCCTGTCGGTCCTCACCCTGTAGTTCTTCTCAACGAACGGAAGGATACAGTCTTTAAAATCCTTCTGGAATTCCTGCAGGTTTTCCCAGTTTCTCAATGAGCCTGATTCCTTGCTGATCACAGGGAATGCCCGTCCATAAGGCATGACCACAATCATGGGTTTGGCCTTGCCCTGTGCTATAAGATTATCCAGTATTATATTCGCCCTGCCGACCTTGGTCCACGTTTCCTCAGTATCTGTTGTCCCATGCAGCAGAAAAAAGACCGGATAGTTCTCATTCAGGCACTGTTCATACCCGGGAGGAGTATAAATAAGCAGTGACCGTGTCCCGAGCTCATCTGAATAATAGTACCTGTATGAAACTGTACCGTGAGGCACATTCTGAACAGTGTAAATCTGTGCGGTATCGGCCGGTATCTCAACAACGCTGTTCTGGAATCCTTCATTGGGAAATATCCATGAATTCTTCGGATCAGCCACCTGTATGCCATCCACAATAAAACAATAGGGATAAATGTCAGGCTCGACAGGTCCAAGGGTTATGGTCCATAATCCCTGATCATCTTTTGTCATGTTCTGCTGACCGGCAATAAGCTGAGTGCTGAGTTTTACCTCGTTTGCATCCGGCGCCAGGAAACGGAAAGTGACAGTTCTGTCTTTCTGCACCTCCGGCGAAATGAACACCGGACCACCTGGCTGGCCTGCCGTTTCAAAAGGAAACAGGACAATGGCCAGAAGAGTTGCAAATACAAATTTACCTGGATATTTCATAGGTGAATAATTGGGTTTTAAAACTGTTAAAACAGAAGGCACGTTGCCCTCATCAATACCGGAAGGAAAGATAAATAATCTTATTTGAAACCAAAATTAACCTGACCTGAAACCTTTTCTGAGGAGACTGTTTTTTTCTCTGGTTTGGATTTTATGACTATTTTTAAAATCTCGACGAAAAATCGAACGCAGTTCACGTGATCTATTTTGTCAGACATTAAAATTTATATAAATCTCAGCATAGTTATAATGATATGAAAAATTCAAAATTTTTACTCAGTTGCATGATCATTTGCGGTGTTGTTTCCGGAAATCTTTTTTCACAGGACCCAGCCGTGATTAAAATTGATTTTGACCGCAGGATAGGGACGGTTGATCCGAATATCTACGGCGCTTTTGTTGAACCTATACGAACCGTGGTATATGGCAGCATATATGATCCTGAATCTTCTTTTGCAGATGAGAACGGTTTCAGGAAAGATTTTCTCCAGCTGATCAGCGAGCTGAAGATACCGGTTGTCAGATGGCCGGGTGGAAATTATGTGTCAGGATATAACTGGGAGGATGGCATCGGCCCGAAGGAACAACGCCCGGCAAGGCTTGATCTTGCGTGGAACCAGGTGGAGACCAACCATATGGGAACTGATGAATATGTAAAGCTCTGCAGCCTCATCGGATCGGAGAACTTCATCTGCATCAATGCCGGGACAGGCACTCTTGATGATGCAAGGCACTGGGTGGAATATTGCAATGTTGAAAAAGGAACATACTATTCAGATCTCAGGAGAAAGTATGGCAATGAAAAACCTTTTAATGTCAAATACTGGGGCTCTGGGAAATGAGATTGACGGACCATGGCAGATGGGACAGAAAAGTGCTGAAGACTATGTCAAGTTCGCCCTTGAGGCAGGTAAGCTGATGCAACTGGTTGACAAGAATATCAAGCTCATTGCTTCCGGTGCCTCAAATTACAAGCCGGATAACGGCTGGATTGACTGGAATGATTATGTATTGACCAATATGGTCGGCAACATTGACTACCTGTCAGTACACAGGTATGCAACCGAAGCTCTCACCCCGGGCGACAGGAGCTTCTCCGGCATGATGTGCCTGGGTCTTGATATTGATCAGAAGACAGAGATGGTACAGGCACTGATTGAAAAGGCGATGCTGAAATCAGGATCGAAAAGACCCGTATATATCTCATTTGATGAATGGTCAGGCGGCTTTAGCAACAGCATTGTAGCATCATTAATGGTGGCACAGCATCTGAACTCCTTCATCAGGCATGCCGATATAGTTAAAATGGCTAATATGACCATGCTGTCAAGCCTTGTGGGAAATTCACCGGATGGTGATTTCAAGAATGCATTATTCCATGCATTCTACCTGTTCTCCAATAATTGCCACGGGACAGCTCTCGATGTATATACAAGCTGTGAAAAATACAGTAATGATGTATTTAATGATATACCTTATCTTGATGTCACTGCTGTACTGAATGATTTAACCAAAATGCTGGTGGTAAACGTAGTCAACAGGCATGAGGCAAATGCCATCACAGCAGATGTAGTGCTGCAGAGCGGCGATTTTGCCGGGAGTGCTAAAGTAAACGAGGTAAACGGGAAAATACCCCCTGCCGGGTAATCCCAGGGCTCAGGAACCTGTAAACACAGTCACCAGCTGACATTAAATTCAAGGGTAATACAATTAAATACAATTTCCCGGCACACTCACTTACGCAGCTCCAGATTCCTTTAAAATAGAGTTATTCTCCGGACTGACCGTATTATAATGTGAACCAATAGCTGAACTTCACCAGGAACATATTATTTGGAAACAGATCAAACAGCTGATTCAGGGATTCTCCATAAGAGGCCGTGGATGAGCTTGTATTTCCTGTCCTGTCACTGGACCATACCAGGTAGATAGATGATCCGAGGCGATATTCCCATTTAGCTACAAGATTTGACCGGAATTGATGGAAATTGAAATCCGGATTGTCAATAGCATAATCCGGTGTCATATCGCCATTCTCGTCAAGCAGGTATTGTCCGCCGGACATCTGTGTATTTTCATAGATAATGAACCTGTCATTGAATTCGCTCAGCCTCGGGTTCAACAATGTATTTGAATTCTGAATAGCTGCCGCGGGAGACAAACGGACTGCCATAATACTGAATTGAAAACTCGGGAGTGATGTTAAGATCTGCCCTGAAGGTAAGACCGACAGTCTTCTGATCGATTGTGCCAAAAATGTAGCGCTCCGAAGAATTATAATCCAGGGTGGTGATATATTGCAGCAGATCATGGTTTTGCATTATACTGGTGCTGAACCCGATCCTCAGACCCTGGAACGGTCTGACAGAAATTCCCGGTTCGACAGAATAACTGGTGCCGGAATTATTGCCCCTGCCCTGATAACCGTAACCTGAGATTAAAAACAATCCTTTTTGACTGGTCAGTTGACAAATTGCCCGATTCCGTAATTGTGAACGGCAACTTCATCTGAGGGCCACCCCTGAGAAACCTGGTGTCAGTTGTACCTGTCTGGTAAACGAGATCATTGCTGAAAATCCAGTTGTTCTTAAATTCTGAGTAGAAAGAGAGCTCTCCTCCGGAACCCAGGTAAGTTCCGTTAAAGTTCCATGTATTGAACTGGTTAAGATCGATGCTGTATGTGCGAAACACTGAAGCCGGTTTGGTTATCTGGTATGAAACAGTATTATCATTCTTGATTTCATCTGCAAATGTCATATATCCGAGGTCATTCAACTCAAGTCCGGGTGACAGCAAAGTAAGGCTGGTTGAGTATTTCCAGTGTTCTTTGTGTAATCTTCCGATCTTGAATTTTCCTCCATAACCTCCGAGCTTGTGTCAGTGTAGTGTCATATCCAAGGTATCCGGCATCAGGGCGCTGATAATACCTGACAGAGGATTCCTGCAGGGCAGTAATGGCTTCCGTGCTGCCATTGATATTACTCCCGATCAGCCGTGCATCGATGTAATATTCCTTGTCATGCCAGTAATGCAGAACATCAAGACCTCCTGTAAGGGCATTCTTTGAGAGGAAATCCAGATCCGGGTCATCGATAAATCTCCGGACCGAGGTGATCATGCCTCCCACGAAAGTGTTGCCGGCATTATATCCCTTCTGGACACGTGCCACAGTGTAGCTGGTCAGAGGCTCAACCTGCGTGTTGGTAATTTCACCCTCGGGATTGCTTACCTGGGCCTTTTCATTAGCAGTCAGGCTCTGAATTATACCGATAGATAATCCGTTTGAGGTTGTCCCGCTGAATTTGAGTGCACTCAGGATTGTCGTATTATCCGGGGACTTAACGAATGTAGTTTCATTTGCCTCCGGGACAAGGGAGGGAGCATGGCCGATGCGTCTCGAATAGAAAAGGCTCTGATCATCAAATTTATAATCGAAAATAGTAAGTCCCTCCATAAAGAACGGCCGTTTTTCTTCATAATAGGTTTCAAAAACTGTGAGGTTCATTACAGACGGATCTGATTCTACCTGACCAAAATCGGGGTTTACAGTCAGATCGATCGTAAAATTGCTGGAGATGCCAATTTTCGCATCAAGGCCTGCATTGGCACCCCATACCTTTCCGTTTTCGGTAAAAGGATTGCCCTCTTCAACCTCCATAGTCTCAAGGTCCGCCAGGGCAAAAGGCATGATTTCCATCCTGCGTGACTTTTTCAAATCCGTAATACCTCTCAGCTCGGCAAAATTATACAGCATCCCGGGACCGTTTTTGGTCTGTTGCTCAAAATTACTCTCCTCAGAAAGTCGTGCAATCCACCTCCAAGTATGCATTCCCCAGACCTGGTCTGCTTCATTGCTGTACCTGAGCTGATTGAGTGGTATTTCGAATTCAGCCACCCAAGCTGAATCTTCCAGTCCTGTTTTTACTTTCCACACAGCATCCCAGTTGAAATCCCAGTTAATAGGATTAAATAATATAAGGTCTACCTTCTGACCCCAGGCTGATACGGTAAATTCGAAACCGGTTTTGTAGTTGCGATAGCTGTCAAATGTAATGCCAAGCATGTCACCGTCAAATTCATCACGATTCCCGGGAATCCTCAAAATCTTCTCAGGTTCGCCGTCGAAAGCCCGCATTGCAACATAAAGGTAATGATCGTCATACTGGATATTCATCTCAGTGGGATAGGTAGGTTCGGCTCCCTCGTTCGGAATAAACTGATGCCAGTTACCGGCCCACGTACCTTTCTCCCAACACTCATCATCCAGTTTCCCGTTAATGACAGGTGGCTGTGTCGTAAGCCGCTGTGTGACATAAACAGGTTGGCTGTTTGTTGTTTGTACGGATTTAACAGTGTCTTGCAGGGATTCTGTTCCCTGAGGTGGCTGGCTGGCGTAACTGCGGGCTTGAATCACTGAAAATAACAGCACAAGCCAGAACAGGGTTGTAAAGGACTTCTTCATTTGTCAGGATAAATGCCTGAAATTACTAAAATCCAGATATACCACGCGTAAGAGGGAAATAGGTCTTGTCATATCCCGCCTGAATTAACTTTTTTTAACCTGATTTCTTTATAACTTTAGACTTTTCAGCCATCATTTGCTGATTAAGTGAACACTGTTTTAATTTTTTATTATGAGCTTTACGCTTGTCGGAATTCATTTCCCTTGTTACAAAACTTGAAATAAACCACTCTTAATGAGATAAGTATGAAAAGGATTTTATCCTTATTGATAATTATGCTGTTCCTGGTTGATAATCTGTGTATTGGTCAGCTGCAGGACAGAACAGAAGAACAGGGTCATTATTCTGACTGACGTCGAAAATGAACCAGACGACACTGAATCACTTGTCCGCCTGCTTCTGTATTCCAATGTACTTGACATAAAAGGAATCATTGCAACAACCTCTGTCCACATGAAGAGAGAGGTACATCCTGAATCGGTTCTGAGGGTCATCCAAGCCTACGACAGTATTCAGGATAACCTTCTGAAGCACGAACCAGGCTTCCCTGAAGCTGATTCGCTTTCACAGATTGTTAAGCAGGGTTTGCCGGAATACGGGATGGGAGGCGTTGGAAAAGGTAAAGATTCACCGGGATCGGACTGGATTATTAAAATCCTTGACGAAAAAGATGCCCGGCCGTTATGGATATGTGTCTGGGGTGGCGCTAATACCCTTGCCCAGGCATTGTTTAAAATCCGGCAGACAAGATCTGAAGAAGAGGCAGCCACGATGATAAAAAAGCTCCGGGTCTATACAATCTCGGACCAGGATGACAGCGGAATCTGGATAAGGAAAAACTTTCCCGGCCTGTTTTATATTGTCAGTCCGGGTGGCTATGGAAGCGCTACATGGACTGCTGTAAACAGTGCGATCACCGGATTGAATAATGAAACGATAAGCAATAAATGGATTGCGCAAAATGTCCAGCAGAACCATGGCCCGCTCGGCACTGTCTACCCTGACGTTGCTTACGGTATGGAAGGAGACACCCCCACATTCCTTTCGTTAATCCCCAACGGACTGAATAATTACGAGCACCCTGAATGGGGTGGATGGGGCGGTCGATATGAACTCTATCAACCTGACTATTCGGACACTGGATACCAAAGGATTTACAGGTGGTGTGCCGGTGGAACCCGAACCAAGAGCGATCTGGACCAACGCCGCAGACAGGTATGCTCCTTATATATATAATGAATACGGACGGGCGGTCAGGAAAGATACCGTGGTCTTTAATGACAACAAGGCCACCCTGTTCCGCTGGAGGGATGATTTTCAGAATGATTTTGCAGCCAGGATGGACTGGTGCACTAAACCCTACGAGGAGGCCAATCATCCACCCGTTCCTGCACTGGGGCATCCGGACCAGATTACGGTAAAATCGGGTGAAGGATTCAGGCTGGATGCCAGTGGTACGTCAGATCCTGACGGTGATAATCTAAGCTATCTCTGGTTCCAGTATCCTGAAGCCGGATCATACAAACAGATTATACCCATCAATCTGGCAGAAAACCTTTACAGGATCCCCTATCTGGAAGGCACCTGCGGTGGATAAGGCAGAGACAACTCATTTTATTCTCAGGGTGACAGATAAGGGGAACCCGCCCCTGACAAGATATAAAAGGGTAATAGTTAATATCTTACCACAATGATCATTACGGTTGTCACTTTTCAGTGGTGGGACTATTGCCCCGGCCGAGACAAATATCCTTATTATGAATACAAGTAATATAATTTAAATTGTAACCGAATGAAATACAGACAATTAATTGGGTTATCAGTAATGCTGATAACCGGGAGTTTATGCCTGGCCCAGACTGACAAACCGGCGATAACCGACGATTTCAAACCCTCAACCCTGAACCAGCCCGGACAGGAATTTCCACAGGTTAACTCGCAGGGCTATGCAAGATTTCGAATCATAGCCCCCGAAGCCCAAAGCGTTGTTGTGAGTCTCGGACTGGGCGGGACCAGGGGTGGAACACCCCTCACAAAGGCTGCCGACACCTCATGGGTCGGCACAACTGCGGGACCAATGGAAGAAGGATTCCACTATTATCACGTGACAATTGACGGAGGTGTTTTTAATGATCCCGGTACTTTGAATTTCTTTGGTTCCACCCGCTGGGAAAGCGGTATTGAAATACCTGCCCATGATCAGGATTTTTACGCATTGAAGGATGTGCCGCATGGTAAAGTACAGCAAATCCTGTTCCCCTCCAAAAGCACAAACACCTCACGGCGCGCCTTCGTTTATACACCTCCCGATTATGACAAGGAAACATCGAAACGCTATCCGGTACTCTATCTTCAGCATGGCTGGGGCGAGGATGAGACTGCATGGACTAACCAGGGCCGGGCTAATCTGATCATGGATAACCTGATCGCTGAGGGGAAAATAAAACCCTTTCTCATTGTGATGACCTACGGAATGACCAACGATGTTAAAATGGGCGGTCTCAGAAATTTCGATATAAAACCCTTCCAGACAGTACTGCTGGACGAACTGATCCCTTACATTGATGATAATTTCCGTACCCTGGCTGATCAGCCTCACCGTGCCATGGCTGGCCTCTCTATGGGGGGGATGGAAACCAAGACAATTTCCCTGGCAAGACCTGATGTCTTCTCGCATTACGCTCTTCTCAGCGGCGGCATTTACGCACCGGAAGATATCAAGGATAAGTCGATGGTCAAACTCATTTTCCTGAGCTGCGGCAGCTATGAAAACCCCACAGGAGTGACGAATGCCGCCACTGCCCTGAAGGATGCCGGTATCAACGCAGTATCATTTGTCTCTGAGAATACGCGCCATGAGTTCCAGACTTGGCGGCGCAGTCTCCGTGAACTCGCTCCGCTGCTGTTTGTCAAATGAGAATATTAATTACTTACAGATGAATAATAAAAATGTCTTCCGTCCATTGCTCGTATGGACAATGCTGTCTCTTACCGGTCTTACAGACGGTCAGCCCCCGAGGGGTCCCCTGGTAATCTCACCCCAGGTCAATCCTGACAAAACGGTTACATTCCGCTATCTGGCTCCGTCAGCCAAAGATGTCAGACTAAATGCCCAGTTTGAAAAGGGTCCGGTACCGATGGCTAAAGATAGTCTTGGTATCTGGAGCGTTAAAGCAGGTCCCGTGAAACCCGATATCTACCCTTACAGCTTCCTGGTGGATGGAATCCAGGTAATGGATCCCGGGAATGTGGCATTCTTTCCAAACGAGTTTTTCAAGGCAAGCCTGGTAGATGTTCCCGGTGACACCCCCCTGATCCATTCACTGCAGGATGTACCGCACGGCACTGTCACCTATACAATGTTCAAATCAAAAATCATGAAAGGGATCGACAGGCCCCTGGTTGTTTACACTCCGCCGGGGTACGAAAGCAATCCTGAAAGGAAGTATCCGGTGCTTTACCTGATCAGCGGTACCACTGACACCGAAGAGACATGGTATAAAGTTGGACGGGCCAATCTCATTCTCGATAACCTGATTGCCATGGGCAAAGCAGAACCAATGATTATTGTGATGCCTTACGGTAATAATTTCATTCCGATCAGCGGCCCGGCATCTCCCGACGTGGTTCCGATGTACCAGACCTTCAGCAATGAATTGGTAAATGACATCATACCATTCTGCGAGAAGAATTTCAGGATAACAGCTGACAGGGAACACAGGGCTGTTGCCGGCTTCTCGCGTGGCGGCGGACAAACTCTGTGGGCCGGCTTATCCAACACCGATAAGTTTGCTTATATATGTTCATTCAGCGCCTACCTTACAAAGGATGTATTCGAGCAGAACTTCAGCGCATTCTATTCAGACCCTGACAAAACCAATAAACAGATGAAGCTTTTCTGGCTCAGTGTTGGCAATGAAGACTTCCTGTATCCGCAGGCAGTTGAATTCATGGACCTGCTCAAGTCAAAGAGAATAGCAACAAAAACACTTGTAACCGGCGGCGGTCATACGTGGATGAACTGTAAATATTTCCTGTCGGAGGCAGTTCCCCTCCTTTTCAAGTAATTATTGTCCCTGATAAAATGATATTATCATGTTAAAGAAATTCTTTATAACCCTGCCGGCAATTCATTGCACTGTTATCATTGCCGCTTGTTGTACTGTCTCAGCAGCGTACAGCCCCGTTTGTTTCTCCTGAGATCCATGCTGACAAAGCTGTCACTTTCCGGTTCAGGGCTCCAGATGCGGCAGATGTGAAACTCAACTCCCAGATAACAGTTGAACCGCTGCAAATGACAAAGGATGAAAAGGGAATATGGTCAGTAACAATCGGGCCGGTCAAACCGGATATTTATCCCTACTGCTTTGTCGTCGATAACGTTCAGGTGGCAGATCCGAACAACGTACTGCTGTTTGCAAATGAACGCTTTAAATTCAGCCTGGTTGACATCCCCGGAGACCAGCCGCTGGTTCATTCCCTGCAGGACGTTCCTCATGGAAATTTAAGCTACAGGTATTATAACTCATCGACACTTGGCAGGACACGGACACTGGTAATATACACCCCTCCCGGATTTGACATGAGTGGTAAAACAAAGTATCCGGTCCTCTATCTTATTCACGGAGGATCAGATACTGAAGAGACATGGACCAAAGTCGGGCGTGCCAACCTCATTGCCGATAACCTGATTGCCCGGGGAAAAGCCAGGCCGATGATCATCGTGATGCCTTATGCGAATGTTTTTCCCGGTCCGATGGATGGATTTACAAAGGATATGATCAATGATATCATCCCTTTTATTGAGGCAAACTATCCTGTGGTGCCTGAGAGCACATACCGTGCCGTTGCGGGTTTTTCTGTGGGAGGAGGGCAGACCCTTAACATCGGACTGACCAATCCAGACAAATTTGCGTATGTATGTTCATATGCCCCTTACACGGAAACTGAAGAATTCAGGAAGAACTTCTCCAACTGGTCACCGGATTCTGACCTTATGAACAGACAGCTGAAATTATTCTCCATAAGCATTGCCACGGAAGATTTTCTTTACAAAAGCGTCATGCAGAATATTGCCATGTTCAAAGAGAAAAATCTTAATCTCCGGACGCTCATAGTTCCTGGCGGGCATACCTGGATGAACTGTAAATTGTATCTTGCAAATACTTTGCAGCAGCTGTTCAAGGAGGATATCGTTAAAGAGGAATTTGAAAGACAAGCCCCTCCGGGATTTGATTCTTTCAGAACCGGCATAGCACATGGGAAATTAGATACAATTAAGTATGCTTCAAAGGCAGTTGGCACCACACGCAAAGCCCTTGTTTATACTCCTCCCTCCTATTCAAAAAGCAAAAGATACCCTGTTTTATATCTACTGCACGGCATAGGAGGCGATGAAAAAGAATGGCTAAACGGAGGACAGCCGCAGGTTATACTGGATAATCTGTATGCGGATAAAAAGCTCGAGCCAATGATCGTGGTAATGCCTAATGGCAGGGCCATGAAGGATGACCGCGCTACAGGAAATATCATGGCGCCTGATAAGGTACAGGCATTTGCCGATTTCGAGAAAGATCTTCTGAATGACCTCATTCCCTTTATCGAGAAAAAATACCCGGTAATCAAGGACCGTGAACACCGTGCAATAGCAGGTTTATCTATGGGCGGCGGACAGTCACTGAACTTCGGACTTGGTAACCTTGACAGATTTGCATGGATAGGCGGTTTCTCATCAGCTCCAAATACAAGGGCTCCTGAAGAACTGGTTCCTGATCCGGAGGAAGCAAGAAAAAAAATCAAGATGCTGTGGATCTCCTGCGGTGACAATGACGGCCTGATACACATTCAGCCAGCGCACTCATGAGTATCTGCGCAAAAATGACGTTCCCCATATTTATTATATCGAACCAGGGGTGCATGACTTCAAGGTCTGGAAAAACAGTCTGTACATGTTTTCCCAACTCCTTTTTAAACCCGTTGATGTATACGAAATTCAACAACTACAGCCCGGGCGGTACCCCGGCAGCTACAAACGTCAGAAGAGCTAAATATCCCCAGATTTTACCCGATGGCCGGGCTCTCTTTCGTGTCAGTGCACCGGATGCACAAAAGATCCAGCTCGATCTGGCGAAGAAGTATGACATGATGAAAAACAGTGAGGGAGTATGGGAGGTGACAACCGACTCACTGACAGAAGGATTTCATTATTATTCACTCCTGATAGACGGTCTGGCTGTCGCCGATCCGGCAAGTGAAACATTCTACGGAATGGGCAGGATGGCCAGCGGTATTGAGGTGCCCTTCAAAGGAGATGACTATTACGCGATAAAAGATGTTCCTCACGGAGAAATCAAGCATAAAGCGTTACTATTCCACAGTCTTTAACAGATGGCGTCAGTTTTACATTTATAAACCTGCAGGCTATGATGTCAATTTAAACGAAAAATACCCTGTATTATATATCTTGCATGGAGGTGGCGAAGATGAAAGAGGATGGGCCACACAAGGCAAAACAGACCTGATACTCGATAACCTCATCGCTGAAAAGAAGGCAAAACCAATGATCATCGTAATGCCTGACGGAAATGTCGATGCCCAGGGCTTCGGTGACATTACCTTAAATATGTTTGAACGAGAGCTTAAAGAATGTATTATCCCATTTGTGGAAAACAATTACCGTGCTGAAACCGGTCCCGGCAACCGAGCTCTTGCCGGTTTATCAATGGGTGGAATTCAGACTCTCTTTGTTGGAATAAACAACACTGAAATGTTCCCGTATCTTGGAGTGTTCAGCTCAGGCTGGATCATGCCGGCACAGAATAATCTGGCTGCCAAACAATACGAATTCATGAAAGAGAACCTTGACAAGATCAACGGCAATCTGAAACAACTGTGGATCTCGATGGGCGGAAAGGAAGACATTGCATATAACAACTGTCAGACAATGATGTCTGATTTCGATAAGATAAATGTCAGATATACCTATAGTGAATACCCGGGCGGTCATACATGGCCGGTCTGGAGAAACAACCTGTACAACTTTGCACAACTGTTGTTCAGATAGCATTTAGTCATACTGATATTTAAGGTTAAGGTTAAAAAGTATTTCTTTATGAAACAACTAAACTCATTTCTTCTGGTTCTTGCAATTACCGGGATAATTGGAATGACCTCATGTCATTCTAAGAAGCAGGAATTTCAACCTGATTTTGCTTCATTGGAGAAGTCAAATCCTGTCCCTGAATGGTTTAAGGATGCCAAGTTTGGCATTTATTTCCACTGGGGTGTATACTCTGTGCCGGCCTTTGCAAATGAATGGTATCCCCGCAACATGTATATCGACGGATCGGGAGAAAACAAACACCATCTGGAAGTATATGGCACACCTTCTGACTGGCCTTACAGCAACTTCATCACCGGTGCGAAAGACCTGCAGGGTAATTTTGTACAGTTCGCTCCCGGGCTCAAAGCTGAAGGTGGCAATTTTGATCCTGATGAATGGGCTCAGCTCTTTGCAGATGCAGGTGCCAGATTTGCAGGACCGGTAGCCGAGCATCATGACGGCTTTTCAATGTGGGCAAGCAAGGTCAATCCATGGAATGCAAAAGATACGGGGCCGAAGCTTGACCTGGTGGGACTGCTGACGGATGCCATCCGCAAGCAGGATCTGAAAGTCATACTTTCGATGCATCATGCTTTTAATATCACTGGCTTTTATGATTCTGTGCCTCCGACAAGCGATCCAAAACTTCAGATGCTCTACGGACAGCAGGGCAAAGAGAAGAACGAGGCTTTCTGGTTAAGCAAACATAAGGAAATCATCGATAACTATAAGCCTGATATCATCTGGCAGGATTTCAACCTGCCCAAAATTTCAGAAAATGTCCTCCTTGGGTTTTTATCCTACTACTACAATAAGGCAGCGGAATGGAATAAAGAGGTTGTGGCGACATATAAGGATGGTCTGAATACTAAATGTGCGGTACTGGATTTTGAACGTGGCGGCGCCTGCCGACATCACTGAAAATTACTGGCTGACAGATGATGCTATCAGTTCTTCCAGCTGGTGTTATACTGAGGGAATTGAATATTATTCGAAAAAACAAATACTTCATGGTTTTCTCGACAGGATAAGTAAAAACGGCAACCTGCTGTTAAATATCTCTCCGAAAGCTGATGGCACAATACCGCAGGAGCAAAAGGACATTCTTCTTGCTATGGGTGCATGGCTGAAGAAATATGGTGAAGCAGTCTATGCCACCCGTGCATGGGAAAAATATGGTGAAGGTCCAACATTGATGGGATCCGGACATGGCGTATTTACCGCTCCGGCCGAGGGTACAGCCAAAGATGTCAGATACACCAAATCAAAAGACAACACTACCCTTTATGCAATCTTGCTGGGCTGGGATGCTGGTCAGAAAGAAATAACACTGGCTTCACTGGCATCGAAAAGCATTGATCTGAAAAATCTTAAATCTGTTATGCTTATTAATGGAGAAGCCGGGAAATATCTTCCCCTGATATTCAGGCAGAATGAAGAAGGATTAATTATAAACCTGCCCGAACGCACTTTTGAAGAGATGGCATATGTTATTAAACTCAGCTTCAGGAGAACAATCCCGTCATTATTCTCAGTTCAGGAGTGAGAAACGCCAGACTGGTTGAGCCGTATTAATCTGGACGAACTTATAAAACAAATATGATAAGACTATGAAAAGAGGTGTATTCATTGCCCTGGGTGTAATATTTACATTAAATGTATTGGGCCAGCAGTTCCCCTACCAAAATCCCGCTTTAAGCTCCGAAGAACGGGCCAAAGACTTGATTTCACGGTTAACATTAAGCGAGAAAGCAACTTTGATGTGCGACGTGTCAGATGCCATCCCCCGGCTTGGCATCAAAAAATTCAACTGGTGGAGCGAGGCGTTGCATGGCCTGGCCAACAATGACAGTGTGACGGTCTTTCCCCAGCCTGTAGGCATGGCTGCCTCATTTGACGATGAGCTTGTATATCGCATCTTCAGCGCCGTATCAGATGAAACAAGGGCCAAATATAATCAGGCCATGCAGAGAGGACAGGAAAACAGACGTTTCCTGAGCCTTTCAGTCTGGACGCCAAACGTAAATATCTTCCGCGATCCGCGATGGGGACGCGGACAGGAAACATATGGCGAAGACCCTTACCTGACATCGCGTATGGGAGTATCAGTCGTAAAAGGACTTCAGGGACCTGAGGATGCAAAATATAAAAAACTCCTGGCATGCGCCAAGCACTATGCCGTACATTCAGGACCTGAATGGAGCCGCCATTCACTCAATGTCGTTAATGTTGATCCGCGCTACCTGTATGAAACCTACCTGCCGGCCTTCAAAGTACTGGTCCGCGAAGCTGATGTGAGGCAGGTGATGTGTGCCTATCAGCGCCTTGAAGATGAACCCTGCTGCAGCAATACAAGGCTATTGCAGAGAATTCTGCGCGATGACTGGGGCTATAAGTACCTTGTTGTTTCGGATTGCGATGCTATTACCGACTTTTATCGTGGCCATGATTACTCATCTGACGCAACTCATGCGGTAGCACAGAGCATTTCTGCCGGCACCGATCTTGAATGTACATGGAATAACTGGAATTATCTGAGATCACCCGATGCTGTCTCAATGGACCTGATCAGGAATGAGGATATGGATAAGAGCCTGATGCGCGTGCTGACCGGCCGGTTTGACCTGGGCGAAATGGATGATGACGCCATTGTTCCATGGGCACAAATCCCGGCTTCTGTGATAAATAATGAGGAACACAGGAAACTTGCATTGGACATGGCACGCGAAACCATGACCCTGCTCCAGAACAGGAACAATATCCTTCCTCTGAAAAAATCAGTGGGAAAGATAGCCGTAATAGGCCCTAATGCGGATAATGCCAGAATGTTATGGGGTAACTACAACGGGACACCTATCCGCACAATTACGATTCTTGACGGCATCAAATCAACAGTACCGGCAAAAAGAATAGTATATGACAAGGCATGCGATATAGTTGACAGCAAGGTAATTGTCAGTTTTGCTCCGGAATGTTCCATTGATGGAAGTCAGGGTTTTAAAGCCTCCTACTGGAACAACACTACTCTGTCCGGCGACCCTGTTGCTGATCAGAAGCTCTCCGGCCCCCTGAAGCTGGCCACAGAAGGAAAGAATGAACTGGCTCCGGGAGTGAAGCTTGAGGGATTCTCCGCCAGGTTTGAAACTGAATTCACAGCCCCCCAGACTGAAGAGATTGTTTTCAGGTGCGGCGTGGCCGGTTCGTTTGAACTGCTTGTAAACGGTGAATCCGTAAGGAAGTACGAAGACTGGCGGGCAACGGCCTCAAAAACGCCATATAAGGTTGAGAAGGGCAAAAAATACAAAATAGAAATCCGGTTCGCACATCGTTACAACTGGCAGGCTGTAATTGAATTTGACCTGGGAAGAGAGACTGACCAGGATCTCTCAGAGCTGCTGGCAAAGCTTAAGGGGATTGATGTTGTGATATTTGCAGGAGGTCTCTCCAACGAGCTGGAGGGAGAAGAAATGCCTGTCTTATTGCCGGGTTTCAAAGGTGGTGACCGTACAGACATTGAATTGCCTGCAGTACAGCGAAATTGTATCAAAATGCTGAAACAGGCTGGAAAGAAAGTAATATTTGTTAACTGCTCGGGCTCAGCATTGGGATTGGTACCCGAAACGGAGAACTGCGAAGCCATATTACAGGCATGGTATGCCGGAGAATCAGGCGGGCAGGCAATTGCCGACGTACTTTTCGGCGACTATAACCCTTCCGGTAAGCTGCCTGTCACCTTCTACAAAAACATAAGCCAGGTTCCTGATTTTGAGGATTATTCAATGGCAGGCAGGACTTACCGGTATATGTCTGATCCACTTTTCCCGTTTGGTTTCGGCCTCAGCTATACCAGCTTTCTGATCGGGAAAGCCAATTTAAGCGATAGTAAGATCGAAAACGCTGAAAGCACCAAAACTCTCTGTTCCGGTGTCAAACAAGGGCAAACGTGACGGAACAGAAATAATACAGGTTTACGTCCGAAAGGCAAATGACAGTGATGGCCCCCTGAAGACGCTGAGAGCCTTCAAAAGGGTTGACGTAACTGCCGGTAAAACCGTTAATGCCACAATTGACCTGCCCTGGACTTCATTTGAGTTCTTCGACAGGGCAAGCGGTAAAATGGCTGTTGTCCCCGGTGAATACGAGGTCTGGTATGGAAACAGTTCTGACACTAAAGATTTGAAGGTGGTGAATATCACGGTTCAATAATTAAAAGTCTGTTCGCACGCGTAATATCAGGTTTTAGTTATGCTCCCGGATTGTTTAAATGATCTGATTTCATGGATAAACATGTTACTGAACCAAGATACGAAGCATACTGATCATGAAACGTATTAACGCATTACTGTTCTCAGTATTAATAATAAGCACAGGCGTCTGCGGACAATCATTCAGCAGGACCGATCTGGGAATTAAAACTGCAGTCGATACTATCGGGATTGAAATTCAATTCTTTAGCCCGTCAATAGTAAGGGTGACAAAATGGCCCATAAGCAAGACTTATGTAAAAGAAAGTCTTTCGGTTATCAGGACACCACAAAAGACTGTTCTTGGAATTAAGCAAAACGGAAATGACCTGATCCTGAAGAGTGAAAAACTCCGGGTATCGTTAAACCTTAACAGCGGACAGATATCATTCATGACATCAGGGTCCGGGCTATTGCTAAGCGAAAGTGAGGCAGGCGCCAGGTTTACCGGTTTCAACGATACCGGTGTTGAAACATTCAATGTGTATCAGGCATTTGTACTGGATAAAGACGAAGCCATATACGGACTGGGCCAGCAGCAGCAGGGAAAAATGATCCAGCGTGACCTGACATTAAATATGATACAGGGGAATACCGATGATTATATTCCTTTCTTCCTGTCGGTAAAAGGATATGGCCTGTTTTGGGATAACTATTCACCAACCATTTTTGAAGACAACCCTGAAAAAACGTCGTTCAAATCAGATGTGGGTGACTGCATCGATTACTATTTCATGTACGGCGGCAGTGCTGACGGCGTGATTGCCTGCATGCGCGACCTGACAGGCCAGGTGCCGATGTTCCCGCTGTGGACATATGGATACTGGCAAAGCAAGGAACGGTATAAAAGCCAGGACGAATTGGTAGGCGTGGTTAAAAAATACCGCGAACTTGGTGTTCCGCTCGATGGCATTATCCAGGACTGGCAATACTGGGGTAACAATTACCTGTGGAATGCCATGGAATTCCTCAATCCTGAGTTTTACAATCCGCAAAAGATGGTTGATGATATTCACAACCTGAATGCACACGTAATTATTTCCATCTGGAATTCATTTGGTCCTCAGACAAAACAATATAAGGAGCTGGATAAGATCGGGGCGCTAATGGACTTTAAAACCTGGCCGGAATCCGGTTCGGAAAAATGGCCTCCAAATCCTGACTACCCTTCAGGTGTAAGAGTTTACGATCCTTATAATCCTGAAGCCCGGGATATTTACTGGAAGTATCTTGAAAAAGGTATTTTCTCACTTGGAATGGACGGGTGGTGGATGGATTCATCTGAACCCGACCATTTGCAGTTTAAACCTTCCGATTTCGACAATAAAACATATCTTGGTTCATTCCGGAAAGTGCGAAATGCTTTCCCGTTAATGACAGTAGGTGGTCTATACCAGCACCAGCGTTCAGTAACTTCCGATAAGCGTGTGTTTATCCTTACCCGTTCAGCATTTGCCGGTCAGCAACGGTACGGAGCCAATACCTGGTCGGGTGATGTTGTGGCATCATGGGATGCATTGAGGAATCAGATTTCAGCAGGATTGAACTTTTCGCTTTGCGGAATCCCATATTGGAACAGCGATATCGGTGGTTTCTTCCTTTGGAATTTTAAAAATACCCTTAACGATCCGGACTATCGCGAACTTTATGCGCGCTGGATCCAGTTCGGGGCATTCTGCCCGATGATGCGTTCTCACGGTACAGATGCTCCACGCGAGATTTTCCAGTTTGGAAAAAAAGGAGATAAGGTGTACGATGCGATTGAAAAATCAATAAATCTGCGTTATAGCCTGCTGCCTTATATTTATTCGGCGTCATGGGATGTCACGGCCAATCAGTCAACCATGATGCGGGCCCTGATGATGGATTTCCCGAAAGACAAACAGGCTCTGGATATCAATGATCAGTATATGTTTGGCAAATCATTGCTGGTATGTCCCGTAACTAAACCTATGTATTCAGCAGAAGGGAAAGAAGATTTCAGCACTGTCAGAACAAGAGAACTCTACCTGCCCAAAGGAACCGATTGGTATGATTTCTGGACCGGCGAGAAGTACACTGGCGGACAAACAGTAAATAAAGAAACGCCATTGGATATCATTCCATTGTTTGTAAAAGCAGGGTCAATTCTTCCTGTCGGACCTAAAGTGCAATTTGCCACCGAAAAGAAATGGGACAACCTTGAAATACGTGTTTATGAAGGCGCCAATGGTTCTTTCATTTTGTATGAGGACGAAAACGACAATTATAATTATGAGAAAGGGGCATTTTCAACAATTACTTTTACGTGGAATGATGCCAAAAAAGTATTAACTATCAACGACAGGAAAGGCACATTCCCCGGAATGCTCACGGAGCGCAAATTCAATATTGTAAAGGTAACCTCCGGCAATGGTACCGGAATGGATGCGGTTCAAAAGTACAACACAGTCGTAGATTATAAGGGAAAGAAAGTTATGGTTAAACTTTAGTGTAGTCACTGACTTTCATTAATAAAATGAATTAATAGCTATTCAGGTTGAAATATCCAAGGTTTTTTACAATAGCAATTGTATTAATTACAGGCTATGTATCGGGCATTAATGCACAGGTGAATATCCAGCGAAAACAGCTTTTCGATTATGACTGGAAATTCTATTTAGGAGATGCACCATCGGCTTCTGCCAAGGATTTTATTGATAAAAACTGGAGGTGTCTTGATTTACCACATGACTGGAGCATTGAAGGAAAATTAGATCCGAAAAACCCAACTGGTGGCGGTGGCGGTTATTTCCCCGCTGGCATAGGATGGTACCGGAAAAAATTCGATGTTCCTCCTGCATGGAAGGGTAAATGCATTTCAATTTATTTCGAAGGTGTTTACATGAATTCCGAGGTATTTATTAATGGAAAATCACTTGGTGTACATCCGTATGGTTATACAACATTCAGTTACGACCTTACTCCTTACCTGGATTTTGGCGCGGAAAATGTACTGTCGGTAAAAGTCGACAATTCAAAGCAGATGAACTGCCGCTGGTATAGTGGTTCGGGAATATACCGCCATGTATGGATGATAGTTACAAACCCGGTACATGTTGCCACCTGGGGTGTTAATATCACTACTCCGCAGGTATCTGCGGAAAAGGCGACAGTTCAGATAAAAACACTGGTTAAGAACCAAACGAACCTGTCACAAAGCATCATTCTCAAAACCAGCCTTCTGAACGTAAATGCTGACAATACAGGACACAATCAGACAGAAGTGGAACTTCCTGCAAACAGCGAAAAGGAAATTGAACAGAATATCACTATATCAAAACCATTGTTATGGACCCCTGAAACACCTCATCTTTATCAGGCTGAGGTAAAAGTTTTAATAGATAACAAAGTGATTGATGATACCAAAACCACTTTTGGTATACGTTCAATTAAATTCACAACTGAAAATGGTTTTCAGCTTAATGGAAAAACCAGTAAAGATTAACGGTGGATGCGTCCATCATGATAATGGTTGTCTGGGTGCTGCTGCTTTTGACAGGGCTGAAGAACGACGGGTAGAGCTTCTTAAATCCGCAGGATTTAATGCGATTCGCACATCGCACAACCCGCCGTCTGAAGCATTTCTTGATGCCTGCGACAGATTGGGGATGATGGTAATTGACGAAGCTTTTGACGGCTGGAAAACCAGCAAAACCCCCTTCGATTATGCAATTTATTTTAATGAATGGTGGCAACGCGACATAGAAGCAATGGTATTGCGTGACCGTAACCATCCTTCCATTATTATCTGGAGTACAGGTAATGAAATAATTGAAAGGAAGACCCCTGAAGCTGTTGAAACTGCAAAAATGCTTGCAAACTGCATTCGTAAAAATGATCCGACACGTCCTGTTACCTCAGCTATGACCACCTGGGACAATGAATGGGCAATATTCGATCCTTTATTTGCTGCGCATGATATCGGTGGATACAATTATCAGTTACACAGGGCTCCTTCCGACCATGAAAGAGTTCCTT
This sequence comes from uncultured Bacteroidales bacterium, assembly GCA_963732575.1. Classification (GTDB taxonomy): domain Bacteria; phylum Bacteroidota; class Bacteroidia; order Bacteroidales; family VadinHA17; genus SR-FBR-E99. The sequence goes on along the minus strand of CAVTAA010000002.1, from coordinate 690,573 downwards.
CGCGGATTATGATTCAAACCGAATCGTATCCACGAGATGCTTTCGCAAATTGGAAAATGGTGCAAAGCCATAATTATATCCTGGGAGATTTTGTCTGGACAGCACTTGATTATTTAGGCGAATCAGGCATTGGACGCTGGTATTATTCAGGCGAAAAACCTGGAGAACACTGGGAAAGTGATTTATTCCCGTGGCATGCCGCTTATTGTGGTGATATTGATTTGACAGGTTGGAGAAAACCAATTTCTCACTATCGTAACATGTTGTATAATAATACCGAACATATCTATATGGCAGTACGGGAACCTGAACGTGATACCTTGAAAATCAAGGAAACTTTATGGTCCGTCTGGCCAACCTGGGAAAGCTGGACATGGCCGGGTTTCGAAGGAAAGAATATACAGGTTGAGGTGTATTCCAAATATCCAAAAGTCCGGCTCTATTTAAATAAAAAACTCATTGGTGAACAAGCAACAACCGAAGAGCAACAGTTCAAAGCTGTATTTGACGTAGCCTATGTTCCCGGTATCTTGTCTGCTGTTGGCGTTTCTGAGAATAGAGAAATAGAAACAATAATCCTCAAAACGTCAGGTAAATCTGCAAAAATCAGGCTGATACCTGACCGCATAAAGATCTCAGCTGACGGACAGGACTTATCCTTTATTACAGTTGAAGTGACCGATGAGGATGGAATACTGCAGCCAAACGCACAAAACCAATTACATTTCAGTGTTAGCGGACCCGGAGTAATTGCGGGGGTTGATAATGCAGATATTAAAGACCCTGATCCTTACAGTGGCACTACCCGCAAGGCATGGCATGGACGTGCTTTAGTTGTTGTCAGAAGTACAGGAGACACCGGTAATATTAAGCTTACAGTCAGTTCCGAAGGTATAACCGAAGCTTCTGTAATGATTAATGCTGAATTGAAATAATTTGAATAATGAAAAGGAGAATCATAATCTTCCTGTCATTTTTTGCCTTGTCTGCATTATGTGCAGGACAGGCAATAATGTCTTATAAACAATCGGCTGAAGGAATTGATGTAAGTCTTGAAGGCGGAACTCTGAGCATTCTCCCGATGGCAGATAACACTATAAGAATCAGGTTCTTTGAAGATTCACAGCCGAAAGATACGGAACTTGTTTTCATCAAGACACCACCGAAACCCGTTTTTAAAGTGACAGATACCCCGGATGCCTTACTTGTTAAGGGAAAAAAGATAACCGTTTCTGTCAGTAAACGATCCGGAACATTATCATTCGCTGACGATAAAGGGATAATATTCCTCAGGGAAAAAGAAAATACCCGCCGGATGATCCCCGGAACCGTTGGAGGTGAATCCTGCTTCAGGGCAGAACAAAGTTTTGAATCCCCGGATGATGAGTATCTGTTTGGACTTGGTCAGTTCCAGGATGGACATTATAACATTAAAAATATCACCCGAAGGCTGACACAGGTTAATTCTCAGATCTCCATACCTTTTATCTACTCAAGCAAAGGATACGGATTACTCTGGCACCAGTACGGACTTACAGATTTTAATCCGGCAGATAATTTTATTACTCTGGAAAAACAGGAGATATCAACTGAGAATAACCAGTCAGCCGATGTAACAACAACCTCCGGAACACAGCAGCTATCACAAATACAATCAGTCTATGACGGTACCTTTAAGGTTCCTGCCGATGGCGTTTACTCTTTGTTTATTAATTACGGCGATATGGAAAGCCGTCATTTTGTGATTATTGACGGGAAGACCTGTATAGATCAGAGTAACATGTGGCTTCCTCCAACAGTAAGCACAGTTGTAAATCTTACAGGAGGAGAACATCAGATACAACTCTCATGTAAGGCAACCAATAATCCGGAAGTGTCCTGGAAACTAGCCGACAATCTTACCACTTTCAGATCACCCAATGCCAAGCTCCTGGATTATGTTGTTTTCTTCGGTCCTTCGGCTGATAGCGTTATTGCCGCCTACCGCGATCTTTCAGGCAGTGTTCCCCTGTTCCCTCTTTGGGCTTATGGTTTCTGGCAATGCCGCGAACGATATACTTCCGGAAATCAGTTGGTGGAGACTGTAAAAGAGTTTCGAAAAAGAAATATCCCTGTGGATGTAATTGTCCAGGACTGGCAATACTGGGGTAAAAATGGCTGGGGCGTTCCTGTATTTGATGAAACCAATTATTCCAATCCGGCAGGTTTTATCAAAGAGATACACGATTTGAATGCACATTTCAATATTTCAATCTGGTCAAATCCCGATAGAAATTCTGCAACAGGTAAAGATTACGTGGCAAACAATCTTTATATACCCGATAGCAAGTGGCTGGATTATTTCAATCCCGTTACAAGGGAGACCTACTGGAATACCCTAAGAGACAATTTGTTTGTGTACGGAGTTGATTCATGGTGGATGGATGCTACTGAACCCGAAAATGATGCACTTAAAGGAGAAACAACCTATCTGGGACCCGGTGATTTTTATCGCCTTACATATCCGCTGTTTGTCAGCCAGGCTGTTTATGAAGGTCAACGGAAAACATCATCCGACAAGCGTGTGTGCATTCTGACAAGGTCGGCTTTCCTCGGTCAGCATAAATATGGTATCATAAACTGGTCAGGCGATATTGGCGGTACCTGGGACGCATATAAAAGGCAGATTGTGGCAGGGTTAAATTATACTATTACCGGCCTGCCTTACTGGACGACTGATATTGGAGGATTCTTCCGCCCCGGAAAGGAGCAGTATACTGATGAAAAGTATCATGAGTTGCTTATCCGCTGGTATCAGTGGGGAGTATTTAATCCCATCTTCCGGATACATGGTTATCAGTCTGATACTGAACCCTGGAACTATAGTCAGGAGGTTGAGAATAATATGCGTAAAATGCTGAATTTGCGTTATCGCCTTCTGCCGTATATTTATTCAGAAGCTTATAAGGTCACAAAAAATGGCTCCACAATGATGCGCCCGCTTGTAATGGATTTCATAGAAGATACCACAGCCATTAAACAACCTTATCAATATATGTTTGGGAAAGCTTTTCTTGTTGCACCGGTAACAGAGCCAGGTGTAAAAGAGTGGAAAATTTACCTCCCGAAGGAAGCTGCATGGTATGATTTCTGGACCGGTGAAAAGTACACAGGCGGACAAACAGTGAATAAAGAAACACCTTTAGACATCATTCCGCTGTTTGTAAAAGCAGGTTCCATTGTTCCCTTCGGACCGGAAGTTCAGTTTGCAACTGAGAAAAAATGGGATAACCTTGAAATAAGGGTATATGAAGGTGCCAATGGTGAGTTCACCTTATATGAAGACGAAAACGACAATTACAACTACGAGAAAGGAATTTATTCAACAATTAATTTCTCGTGGAACGATCCTAAAAAGAGATTGACCATTGATGATTGCAAAGGTTCATTCCCGGGCAATCTGAAAGAACGTAAATTCAATATCGTCCTGGTGAAGAAAAACAATGGTGTGGGTACTATTACTCCTGAACAATACGATAAAGTGGTGACATACACAGGAAAGAAATCAGTGATCAAACTGCAGAGATAATGAAGACTAAAATTTTCTACAACTGAATAAGGTCATATGGAATACTCAGCTTTAGGAAAAACAGGCCTCAAAATACCACGAATTATATTTGGAACCAGTGCCCTGGGAAACTTATACCGTGCTCATACATATGCTGCAAAACTTGAAATAGTCAGTGAATGCATAAAAAATGTTCAGAATCCGGTTTTTGACAGTGCCGGTAAATATGGAGCCGGGCTGGCACTTGAGACTCTGGGAAAATGTTTGCGCCAGCTAAAGATAAGTACTGATGATGTCATAATAAGTAATAAACTGGGCTGGCTCCGCAGCGAATTAAAAACACCCGAGCCTGCTTTCGAGCAGGGTGTCTGGTTCGGTCTGAAAAATGATGCAGTTCAGCAAATAAGTTATAATGGCATTATGGCATGCTTCGGACAGGGAAATGAATTGCTGGGAGGAACCTATAAACCTCAGCTACTGTCAGTACACGACCCGGATGAATATATCAATAAAGGCATAAACCCCGAAGAAAAGGAAAAGCTTTTTAAAGATATTCTTGAAGCTTACAAAGCTTTATCGGACCTTAAAGATCAGGGGAAAATAAAAGCCATCGGTATCGGTTCAAAAGATTGGACAATAATAAACAAAGTAGCCGGATTTGTAGAGCTCGACTGGGTCATGTTTGCCAATAGCCTGACCATTATGAACCATCCGCCGCAACTGCTGACATTTATCGATAAGCTGTTCAGGAAGGGAATTACTATTATCAATTCGGCGGTTTTTCAGGGAGGCTTTTTAACAGGAAGTAATTACTACGATTATAAACTAATTACCCCTGAAAGCGACAGATCAAAATTTCAGTGGCGTGAGACATTCAATGCCCTTTGCCGGAAGTACAATGTGATCCCATCGGTAGCTTGCGTAAACTTCGGAATGACCCCTCCGGGAATAGCTGCCATTTCTCTCAATACTTCAAATCCCGGCCGGGTGAAGGACAACGTAGAATCTGTGCTTGCAAAAGTCCCGAAGAAATTTTATGGCGAAATGGTAAAAAAAGGATTGATCAGCAAGGATTATCCCTATCTGGACCTATAATTCAAAAAATAACTATCAGACTGGAAATCAGACCAATTAATATTACTCCGATGCAAAAACAAAAGTTCACCACTCAAGAGTATCTTGTACCTTTTATTCTGATAAGCTCGCTCTTCTTCCTGTGGGGCATAGCTCACGGAATGCTGGATACCTTAAATAAGCATTTTCAGGATATGCTTCAACTCTCGAAAGCTCAGTCAGGGATGATTCAGTTTTCTGTTTATATGGCTTATTTCAGCATGGCGCTTCCTGCCGGCTATTTTATGAAGGCATTTGGATATAAAAAAGGAATAATCCTTGGTTTGTCATTATTCGCATCCGGAGCATTATTAATAGCAGCAACTACTTCATTCGAATCATTCTGGATTTTCCTTATCTGCCTGTTTGTTATGGGATGCGGATTGGCAACATTGGAAACCGCAGCAAATCCCTATACAACAAGACTCGGACCCAAAGAGACAGCTGAGCGACGGATTAACTTCTCGCAGTCGTTTAATGGCCTGGCCTGGGTGATCGGACCACTTATCGGTTTGTATATCTACAAAGGACAGGATGCCGGGGCCGGACAGAAACTAAGTTCAATGATTTTGCCATATATGGCCATTGCTGTTGTAGTAATTGCCGTTGCAGTTATATTTATTAAAACACCTCTGCCTGAAATATCGGAAGAAACAAATGGCACAAATGATGCAAATGATAACTCAGATAACAAATCCTTTATCGCGAAGCCGCTTTTAAAACAAAAACATTTTGTCCTGGGGGTTGTCGCCCAGTTTTCCTATGTGGCGGCTCAAACTGGTATATTCAGCTACCTTATAAACTTTGTTACAGATGAAAATCAAACACCTCATTTCGATAAGGCGAATGGTCCTTTTTTCCTGGCCTTCGGTTTCGCCCTTTTTATGATCGGACGGATGTCCGGAAGTTATCTTATGCGATTCTTTAAACCTGCCAGAATTCTGGCCAATTATGCCTTAATGTGCTGCCTTCTTCTGCCATTGGTTAGCGCAGGGCTCGGGTGGATCTCTTTAATCAGTTTATATGGTGTCTTTTTCTTTATGTCAATTATGTTCCCAACAATATTTGCCTTGGGAATCAGGGATTTAGGTCCACAAACCAAGAAAGCGTCATCTTTCATTGTGATGTCTATTGTGGGGGGGGCTGTTTTCCCTCCCTTAATGGGCTGGATTGCCGATAACTCAAGCATGTCAGTTGGTTTTTACGCACCAATACCGTTTTTCGCTTTTATCCTGTATTATGCAGTTTCAGGATACAAAGTGAAACTTGATCAGACCTTCATAAAATGAGAATTGACAGTCACCAGCATTTCTGGATCTATAACTCAGATGAATATGGCTGGATATCCAGTGATATGGAAATCCTCCGGAAAGATTATTTGCCTGACCAATTGAAAACTGAACTCACTTCAGCAGGATTTGATGGTTCTGTTGCAGTGCATGCACGTCAGTCGCTGGCAGAAACACAATGGCTTCTTAAACTGGCTGATCAGCACAGTTTCATCAAAGGAGTAATAGGTTGGGTCGATTTATGCTCCCCTGACGTGGAGGAACAGCTAATTCAATTTTCCGGGAACCCGAAACTGGTTGGCATCAGGCATGTTATACACGATGAACAGGATGAAAACTTCATGCTCAGGAAGGCCTTCCTGAGAGGTATAGCATATCTGAAGAAATTCGGACTGACCTATGATATTCTTGTTTTTCCTCGACATTTATCAAACACCATTCAGCTTGTCAGCCAGTTCCCTGAACAGGTTTTTATACTTGACCATATTGCCAAGCCACCAATAAGGGATCAAATAATATCGCCCTGGAAGGAGCATATTGAAGAACTTGCCCGGTTCAGAAATGTCTATTGTAAATTATCCGGAATGGTTTCCGAGGCAAATGTTAAAAACTGGAAACAAGAGGAATTTAATCCATATCTGAATATTGTGTTTGACGCTTTCGGCACAGATCGGTTGTTAATCGGATCTGATTGGCCCGTATGCACACTTGCCGGACCTTATAAACAGATTATGGAGGTAGTAATAGATTACATCAGAACTTTCCCGGACCAGGACAAGAAAAAAATACTTGGAGAAAATGCCATAAGGGCATACGATCTTAAACTTTAACAGGATTAGTTTTTAAACTATAATAAAATGAAAGCCTTTGCTATTACAAAAGAAAGATCAGTTCAGGCAATTGATATAGAAGAACCTGTCCCCGGTCCAGATGAAGTATTGCTGGAAGTTCATTACATCGGATTATGCGGAAGTGATCTTAATGCTTATCGAGGGTTAATGCCATTAGTAACTTTGCCTCGGATTCCAGGTCATGAAATAAGCGGAATAATCATTGATAAGGGAAACCAGGTTCCTTCTTCCTTTAAAACAGGAGATAAAGTAACAGTATCTCCTTATACAAACTGCGGTGTCTGCCCTGCTTGCCGTACCGGACGCATAAATACATGCGAGTTTAATCAGACACTTGGAGTACAACGTGACGGAGCACTTACCAGGAAGATCCGGATTCCTTACGATAAAGTTTTTACCAGCGAAATACTTTCACTGGAAGAGTTGGCTTTGGTTGAACCAATGAGTGTTGGATATCACAGTGCAAACCGGGGGGAAGTAAGGGAAACAGATACTGTATTAATACTTGGATGCGGTGTCATAGGTATGGGTGCATTATGCGCCACTGTACGAAAAGGTGCCACTGTAATTGCGTTGGATATTGACGATAAAAAACTGGAAATTGCTCAGAAATTTGGCGCTGCCTATGCAATTAACAGTAAAAATGAGAATGCTCTTTCCCGGATTAAGGAGCTGACACGAAACGAAGGCGTGAATGTGGCAATAGAAGCAGTTGGTAACCCGGCAACCTTCATTCTAGCCCTTGAAGCAGTATCTTTTGCCGGAAGGGTCATAACGATAGGCTATTCGAAAGAAGAGGTTCATTTCAACTCCCAGTTAATCGTCCGTAAAGAGCTTGATTTATTTGGCTCGCGTAACGCTCTCAGGGTTTTTCCTTCTGTTATCCAGATGTTTGAACGTAAAGAAAAACCTTATTTAAGCTTGATTACAAAAGTATTCTCCTTTGACCAGACTCCCGAAGCTTTTAAATTCTGGGATGAAAATCCGGGTTCAGTATCCAAGATATTAATCCATGTGACGGAATGAAGCACAATCTGACTTAAGCCTGATTTGCAGATTAATTAAATTAAGATATTTTGCTATTTTACAAGACATAATTAACGTTGGAAAATGTAATATTTTAAGAAACCTGTTCGATGAAAACGATTTATTGTGGTTTGACAGTATTATTCGTCGTGTTTCTCAATACCACAGTCCTGGCACAGCCAAATTCAGCCAGAAACCCTGTTGTCTGGGCTGATGTTCCTGACATGTCGGTGATAAGGGTGGGTGACACATATTATATGAGCAGTACTACAATGCACATGACTCCCGGTGTGCCCATAATGAAGTCAGAAGATCTTGTCAACTGGAAGATTGTGAGCTATGCCTATGACATACTTGATGACGGTGACGCCATGACCCTCAGTAATGGGAAAAACGACTATGGCAGAGGATCCTGGGCAAGCAGCCTGCGTTATCATAACGGCACTTACTATGTTTCTACCTTCTCGCACACAACCGGGAAGACTTATGTTTATTCAACACAAGATATTGAAAAAGGACCCTGGAGAGCATCGTCCTTCACTCCTGCCCTGCACGATAATACCCTGTTCTTTGATGACGATGGACGTGTATACATGATTTACAGCGCAGGAAAGCTCATGCTGGTTGAGCTAAATTCCGATGCTTCGGGTATCAAACCGGGAACAACAGAGCAGGTAATAATCGAAAATGCGAGCGCCCCGGCGGGAGATAACATCATGCTTCCGTCAGAGGGTTCTCAGCTCTTTAAAGTAAATGACAAATACTATCTTTTCAATATCACATGGCCGCGAGACGGAATGCGTACCGTTGTCATTCACAGGGCTGACAGAATAACCGGGCCATGGGAAGGAAGATTGGCCCTGCAGGATAAGGGCGTTGCACAGGGTGGCCTGATTGACACTCCGGACGGAAGATGGTTTGCGTGTCTTTTCCGCGATCAGGGTTCAGTCGGCCGTATTCCCTATCTTGTTCCGGTAAAATGGGAGGATGGCTGGCCAATCCTGGGCACTGACGGTAAGGTCCCGGAATACCTTGATCTTCCTCCGGGCGAAGGCCTGATCCCCGGAATTGTGGCTTCAGATGAGTTCAGACGCCGTAAGGGAGAGCCTGCCCTGCCACTGGTCTGGCAATGGAACCATAATCCGGAAATCTCCCTCTGGTCAGTAAACCGGAGGAAAGGAAATCTCCGGCTGACAACAGGGAGGATTGATACAGTCCTGACGCAGGCGAGGAATATCCTCACTCAGAGAACCTTCGGACCTGAATGCTCCGGATCGGTTGAAATAGATATTTCAAATATGAAGGAAGGCGATTTTGCAGGCCTGGCCTTATTGCAAAGAAAATTCGGCTTTGTGGGGGTCAGATATTCCAACGGATCAAAATCAGTCGTGATGGTTAATGCTAAGTCCGGCATGCCGGTTGAAGCTGAGAGTGTTCCGCTGAAACAGAAAAAAGTATTTCTGAAAGCTGAATGCGATTTCAGGAACCTTGCCGACAGAGGTTATTTCTTTTACAGCCTCGATGGCAAAAACTGGACTCCGATCGGAACGCCGCTTGAAATGGAGTACTCAATGCCCCATTTTATGGGCTACCGCTTTGGATTGTTCAATTACGCCACCGTAACACCTGGCGGATATGTTGATTTTGACTGGTTCAGGATCGATAAGGAAATAAGTAATACCAGATAACTCAAATAACTAAATAATAAGAACTATGAATAACAATTTTCAAAGCAGCCATGGCGCCGCCAGGGTATCACGGCACACTTACAGGTTACTCGCAGGTATTTTCAAAACTGCCTTGCTGACAGTATTTCTGAATTTCTGTCTTATTTTGTTCTCAGACTATGCCGTTGGTCAGACACTAAAGTTGAACAGCCTGGAATATTTTGAATATCCGGGAGTTAACGTCCTTGTATACAGTAATCAGTATAATGGAATGTTTTATGATGAGAAAACTGCGGGGATAGAGATCATTCATCACGGTGTGAGAACATCCACCGGTGGAGCTGTAAGGTTGCAGAACACGCCTGAACAGTGGGATCTGATACCCACAGTCGTCAGCCGGAAGGTCGATACATTGAACAACAGTATTGATGTAGTATTGAAATATACTGAATATGATTTTACTTCCAGGATCAATGTAACTCCAAAAGATAAAGGTGTGCTGATAAGCGTTTTCCTTGACAACCCGCTTCCCGAAGAGCTTAAGGGCCGCGCCGGGATGAATCTTGAATTTCTGCCGGCTTCATATTTTGAGAAAACATTCCTGGCAGATGGGAAGCCCGGCCTGTTTCCGTTATACCCTTCCAGCTCAACTGCCATTGAACCTGTCAGCAATAAGATCAGGCAGTTTGCCAGTCATTCAACATTTGACGACAGAGGCAAAGGTGAATATATTGTGCCCAAACCTATTGCCACGGGAAAAACTATCATCCTGGCACCTGAGGACCCCGAACGTTTGGTAAAGATTCAATCGGCAGATGCAGACATTATGCTGTTTGACGGTCGAAACCTGGCACAGAACGGATGGTATATAGTACGCACGCTGCTGCCTCCCGACAAAACAGGGAAGGTCGTGCAATGGTACCTCGAACCAAATGCAATCCCCGGCTGGACAAGGGATCCGGTAATAGGATTTTCACAGGTGGGTTACCTCCCCGGCCAGGAGAAGATAGCCGTTATCGAGCTGGATAAAAATGATTCTCCGTTAAAAACTGCCACAGTGTTCCAGGTAACACCGGAAGGAAAAACAGTGGAAAAGTTCAGCTCGGAGGTTAAACCATGGGGTAAATATTTAAGATATAATTACCTTAAATATGATTTTACTCCCGTCAAAGATCCAGGTATCTATTTTATTAAATATGGAAATGAATCCACCAATACATTTGTGATTGGTCCCGATGTTTACCGGGATATCTGGCATCCGACACTTGATGTCTGGTTCCCGGTGCAGATGGATCATATGATGGTAAATGAAGCCTACCGGACCTGGCACGGTGCGCCATACATGGATGATGCGCTGCAGGCGCCGGTAAATCATCAGCATTTTGACGGTTACAGGATGGGCCCCACAACAGAATCAAAATACAAGCCCCTGGAGCGTATCCCGGGACTGAGTGTGGGTGGCTGGTTTGATGCAGGAGACTTTGACATTCAGTCTTTTTCGCACGGAACCGTACTGCTGAACTTCGCTGATGCATGGGAGAAATTCGGAGTTGACCGTGATCAGACCCATATTGACCAGGCAACACGCTTTGTGGATATTCATCGTCCTGATGGCCAGCCTGATATTTTGCAGCAGATTGAACACGGAGCATTGAACCTGGTTGCACAGATTGAAAACATCGGATACCCGGTAAGAGGTATTATTGTCCCGAATCTTTACCAGTACCATCATCTCGGTGATGCAATCACTGAAACCGACAATCTTCCATACAATCCTGACCTTAAACCGTATGAGACTGATGGTAAATCAAGCGGCACGCCGGATGACAGGTGGGTATTCACAGGCAGGTCAGCATTCCTTGACTATTATACTGCCGGCGCCCTTGCTGCTTCATCGCGCGCTTTAAAAGAGTTTAATCCATCCCTTGCCGGCAGATGTCTTGCTGCGGCAATTAAAATGTGGGATGATAACCTCAAAAATCCGCCGGCTGCCGTTGAACCTGAATACCAGATGTTCGGCGGTGGAACTGAAATGACTGCGGCACTTCAGCTGTTCATCTCGACAAAAGATGAGAAATACTCCCGAAAGTTCACTGAATTATTATGGCCGTCGCTTGACAAGTCACCTGCCATGGGTGGGATGACTGCAGCCCTGCAGGCGCTGCCTTATATGAACAATGACTACAGGACAAAACTTAAGGATTATGTCATTAAATACAGGGAGGCTATTGACGGCTATGACAAAAGTAATCCTTATGGTGTTCCGCTGTTTCCACGGGGATGGGGCGAGAGCACAGTGATTATAAACTTTGCGATAACCAATTATTATGCATACAAGGCGTTCCCTGAAATCATCGGCTCCTGAATATGTTTATAAAGGCCTGAATTATATTTTCGGTTGCCATCCCTATTCCAATATCTCCTATGTTTCATCGGTCGGAACACGGTCAAAGAAAATCACCTACGGCAATAACAGGGCTGATTTCACCTTTATTGCAGGTGGTGTAGTACCCGGCCTGATCCTTTTAAAACCTGATTTCCTTGAGAACAAGGAGGACTGGCCTTTCTTCTGGGGTGAAAATGAGTGTGTCATAGATGGCTGTGCCGCATATATATTTCTTTCAAATGCTGTAAATGATCTCTAAATGAAACCTCAGTTATCGTATATTTTCATTTTTGTATTTGCGGTATTTTGCCTGAACAATGCAGGTGCTCAAAATCCATTCATAACCAACCAGTTCACGGCTGATCCGTCAGCCAGGGTATTCAATGGCATTGTGTATGTTTACCCGTCGCATGATATACCTGCACCAGAAAGTGTTACCCGGAAAGACTGGTTCTGCATGGAGGATTATCATGTGTTCTCATCGTCAAACCTGACAGACTGGACCGATCATGGCGTTATTGTAACCCAGGAGAAAGTCGAATGGGTCAATCCTGCCTCGTACAGCATGTGGGCCCCTGACTGCATCGAAAGAAACGGGAAGTACTATTTCTATTTCCCGGCAAATGTCAAACCCGGTTCCGGAAGAGGTTTCGGAATCGGGGTTGCCGTTGCCGATGATCCCGCCGGGCCGTTTGTCCCGCAGCCTGAGCCGATTAAAAATGTCCGCGGTATTGATCCCTGCACCTTTATTGACAAGGATGGTCAGGCATATATATACTATTCCCTTGGCAGAATCTTCGCAGCCAAACTTAATGACAACATGCTTGAACTTGCATCAGAACCGGTAGTAATGGAAGATCTGCCGGAGCAGGGGCTGGTAGAAGGTCCTTTTCTGTTCGAAAGGAATGGCATTTATTATATGACCTATCCGCATGTGCAGAATAATACTGAAAGGCTTGAATACGCAATTGGTGATAATCCGATGGGACCCTTTAAAGTAACCGGTGTGATAATGGATGAATTACCCGGCGGTTGCTGGACAAACCACCAATCGATCATCGAATTCAACAATCAATGGTACCTGTTCTATCATAACAACGATCTGTCACCGAAGTTCGACAAGAACAGATCGATCCGCGTTGACAGCCTCTTCTTTAATCCGGACGGCACTATTCGGAAAGTCAAGCCCTCCCTGCGTGGTGTAGGAGTGACCAGTGCTACCCGGCAAATTGAAATAGACCGGTACAGTCACATCAGCCCTGAAGGTGTATCGATTGGTCTCCTTGATACTCTTAATACCTTCAAAGGCTGGAAGACTGTGCTTGATAAGCAGAATGCACATGGTAAGATACAATGCTGTTGATTTCGGGAATAAGAAGCTTAAACAGGTCCTGGTAAATGCAACATCTCAAACCGGTGGAACTCTTCAGATTCGTCTCGATAACCCGGACGGAGCTATACTTGCCAAAGTAAAGATCCCAAAAGGGACAGACTGGTCCACAGTTAAAGCGCGTGTGTCAAGATATCAGAAGGGTATTCATGATCTGATTGTCGTGCTTAATGATAATAATGCTGTGGAAATTGACTGGATAAAATTCCCGAAATAGAATTAATAATTTCGTCCTGATGACTGGCTTTTACGGCGTTTTAATACTGCAGAGACTATTTAAATATTTGATCCTATGAAAAAACCAATCACAGCTGCAAATTTGCTGTTTGTGACGTTTGTGGCTGTTCCTATGCTGCTTACGTCATGTTCGGCTTCCGGTCAAAAAATCTCCTGAGAATAAGGAGATGGTTCTCTGGTATAATAAACCTGCTGACAGTTTATGGCTCGACGGTTTATTCATCGGGAACGGCTACATGGGAGCTAATGTCTTCGGGAAAATAGAGAACGAGAGAATAGCGTTAAACGAATCTACATTCTGGTCAGGCAGGCCTCATGATTACAACGATCCGGATGCCTACAGGTACTTCAATAAAATCAAAGATCTTGTTTTTGCGGAGAAATTCGCTGAGGCAGAGAAGATGGCCGATGAGCACTTTTATGGTAAACCCGTGGCACAGCAGGCGTACCAGCCAACCGGAGATCTTCTCCTCAACTTCAGTCTAACCGGTGACTCAATAAAGAATTACAATCGCGAACTGGATATGGAAACAGGCATCGTCACGATTAGTTACACTGACGGTAATGCAAAGATCACCCGCGAACTGTTTATGTCATATCCTGACCATGTTATGGTCATGAAGATATCAGCAGACAGGCCCGGCAGGATTTCAGTAGAGGCAAAACTCACGAGTCCGTTCCGGGATAAGATCAACGCAGGAGATAACAGGTTAACCATTAACGGCGTATGGAGACATGTACCCCGTGATACCAGCTGGCTAATTGCAAAGGTAGAAGGAACAGGGCTGAGTTTCCAGACTGATGTCGTTGCCCTGCCTGACAAAGGAACCCTGCAGGCAACCGATTCAAGCCTTGTAGTTTCGGACGCAAATTCAGTGACATTTATTCTTACCGCTGCAACAAGCTTTGTTGATTATAAAGATATCAGCGGAGATCCCGCAGCGAGCCTGTGAAAAAATCCTGGCAGGAGTTGGCGGTAAAGACTTTGAAACACTGAAAAATGCACATATTAAGGATTTCAGTAGTCTGATGAGCCGGGTTCACCTTAATATAGGTGACCCCATGATGAATTCAAAACCTACCGATGAAAGGGTGGCTGACCTTAAGAAGGGATTACCGGATCCGGACCTTGTTTCTAAAATATTCCAGTTTGGCCGTTATATTCTGGTCTCAAGCAGCAGGCCGGGAAGCGAACCTGCTAACCTTCAGGCAAGATGGAACCAGGATTTATTGCCAAACTGGGGAAGCAAGTACACGGTTAATATCAATACCGAGATGAACTACTGGCCTGCTGAAGTTACTAACTTATCAGAATGTCACACGCCACTTTTTCAGATGCTTAAGGACTTATCTGAAAACGGTGCGAAAACGGCAAAGAGCTATTACGGTGCTGACGGATGGGTTGTCCATCACAACACGGATCTGTGGAGGGGGACCGCTCCTGTGGATGCTGCACGTTATGGTATGTGGCCTGTAGGAGGAGGCTGGCTGTGTCAGCATATATGGGAGCATTATCTCTTCACGGGAGATGTCGAATTCCTTAAAGAGTATTATCCGGTAATGAAAGGCTCAGCTCAGTTCCTGCTTGACATAATGACTGAAGAGCCAAAGTATAAATACCTGGTTATACCTTTCTCAATGTCTCCGGAACAGGGATATTTTGTCAAAGAGGGAGAGAAAGAGGTATTCCTGTCATCATCAACCACAATGGATATCGGGATAATCAGGGATCTTTTCCCCCATTGCATTGAAGCACAAAAGATTCTGAACATTGATCATGAATTTGGTGCCGAACTTGCCGCAGCCCTTGAAAAGATCCCTCCGTATCAGATTGGAAGAGATGGTCTTCTCCAGGTATGGATTGAGGACTGGAAAAGAGGCAATGAAGGGCACAATATGTCTGCAAATTTTGGATTCTTCCCTGGTAACTCCATCACTCTCCGCGGAAATCCCGATCTGGCGGCCGCAATTGAGAAATGGCTGGAACCACGCAACGCAAGTACCGGATGGCCCAGCGCCTGGGATATTTGTGACTGGGCAAGACTGGAGAATGGTGTCAGGGCTGAT
>CAVTAA010000002.1:0-672500 GCA_963732575.1 uncultured Bacteroidales bacterium | reverse complement strand
CTTCGTTTTTCCAACTTAACATATACTTCGGGACCTTAGCTGATGGTCTGGGTTATTTCCCTTTCGGCCACGGATCTTAGCACCCATAGCCTCACTCCTGAGCATCGTTTTGCAGCATTCGGAGTTTGTCAAGGTTTGATAGGCGATGAAGCCCTCTAGCCTTATCAGTAGCTCTACCTCTGCAAAACTCGACTCAAGGCTGCACCTAAATGCATTTCGGGGAGTACGAGCTATTTCTCAGTTTGATTGGCCTTTCACCCCTATCCTCAGTTCATCCAAAAACTTTTCAACGTTTACTGGTTCGGCCCTCCATCCCGTGTTACCGGAACTTCAGCCTGACCAAGGATAGATCACAAAGTTTCGCGTCTACCCCTACTAACTATACGCCCTATTCAGACTTGCTTTCGCTTCGGCTCCAACTCTTAAAGTTTTAACCTTGCTAGTAAGGGTAACTCGTAGGCTCATTATGCAAAAGGCACGCCGTCACCCCAACTTGCGTCGAGGCTCCGACCGATTGTAAGCAAATGGTTTCAGGTACTATTTCACTCCCCTGTGCGGGGTGCTTTTCACCTTTCCCTCACGGTACTAGTCCACTATCGGTCTCTCAGGAGTATTTAGCCTTGCGGGATGGTCCCCGCGGGTTCAGACAGGATTTCTCGTGTCCCGCCTTACTCAGGATACCAGCTAAACCATAAATACGCTCCCGTACAGGGGTTTCACCTTCTGTGCCCTACCTTTCCAGGTAGTTTCAGTCTGTATTCATGATCATTATGCCGGTCCTACAACCCCGACTATGCCTAAACATTGTCGGTTTGGGCTATTCCCATTTCGATCGCCACTACTCTGGGAATCACTTTTGTTTTATTTTCCTCCGGGTACTTAGATGTTTCAGTTCTCCAGGTTTGCTCCCTGACTTGCGTCAGGGTTCCAGGCCTTCAGCCTGGAGGGTTGCCCCATTCGGACACCTGCGGATATAACGGATATTTGCTCCTCCCCGCAGCTTTTCGCAGCTTGTCACGTCCTTCATCGCCTCTGAGAGCCAAGGCATCCACCATTTGCTCTTAATTACTTTCTTGAGTAATCTCTTATTAATCTTACAATTTAAAAATTTTATCAAATTTTGATATCTTCTCTATAAAACCAGTATGTCAAAGAACCTATTATAGTCTGAAAGTCTTAAAGTCTTAAAGTCTTAAAGTCTGGTTTTGATACCTGACTTTCGACTTTCGACTTTCGACTTTCGACTTAAATATTTTAAATAATGAAGTAGTCACAGGCGTGATCAATACTCTGACCGTATCAATCATCTCCAGAAAGGAGGTGTTCCAGCCGCACCTTCCGGTACGGCTACCTTGTTACGACTTAGCCCCAGTCACTAGTTTTACCCTAGGCCGCTCCTTTCGGTGACGGACTTCAGGCACCCCCAGCTTCCATGGCTTGACGGGCGGTGTGTACAAGGCCCGGGAACGTATTCACCGCGCCATAGCTGATGCGCGATTACTAGCGAATCCAGCTTCACGAAGTCGAGTTGCAGACTTCGATCCGAACTGAGACCGGTTTTCGAGATTAGCATCCTGTCACCAGGTAGCTGCCCTCTGTACCGACCATTGTAACACGTGTGTAGCCCTGGACATAAGGGCCGTGCTGATTTGACGTCATCCCCACCTTCCTCTCACCTTACGGTGGCAGTTTCGCTAGAGTCCCCTGCTTTACCAGATGGCAACTAACGATAAGGGTTGCGCTCGTTATGGGACTTAACCCGACACCTCACGGCACGAGCTGACGACAACCATGCAGCACCTTGCAGAAAGCCCCGAAGGGAATTTCTATCTCTAAAAAATGCACTCTACATTTAAGCCCAGGTAAGGTTCCTCGCGTACCATCGAATTAAACCACATGTTCCTCCGCTTGTGCGGGCCCCCGTCAATTCCTTTGAGTTTCAGCCTTGCGGCCGTACTCCCCAGGTGGATTACTTATTGCTTTTGCTTAGCCGCTGACAGTGTATCGCCAACAGCGAGTAATCATCGTTTACGGCGTGGACTACCAGGGTATCTAATCCTGTTCGATCCCCACGCTTTCGTGCCTCAGCGTCAGTGTCGGCTCAGTAAGCTGCCTACGCAATCGGTGTTCTGTGTAATATCTAAGCATTTCACCGCTACATTACACATTCCGCCTACCTTAACCAAACTCAAGACTATCAGTATCAACGGCAGTTCTGCAGTTAAGCTGCAGGATTTCACCACTGACTTAATAGTCCGCCTACGCACCCTTTAAACCCAATGAATCCGGATAACGCTCGCATCCTCCGTATTACCGCGGCTGCTGGCACGGAGTTAGCCGATGCTTATTCCCAGGGTACCGTCAATCCCGTATCACGTACGAGAGTTTCTCCTCCTGGAAAAGCAGTTTACAACCCATAGGGCCGTCTTCCTGCACGCGGGATGGCTGGTTCAGGCTTTCGCCCATTGACCAATATTCCTCACTGCTGCCTCCCGTAGGAGTCTGGTCCGTGTCTCAGTACCAGTGTGGGGGATCACCCTCTCAGGACCCCTAAACATCAAAGCCTTGGTAAGCCGTTACCTTACCAACTAGCTAATGTTACGCATGCCCATCCCGTACCGTCGAAACTTTAAATATTTCAAGATGCCTCTCTATATCTCTATGGGGTATTAGTCCGAATTTCTCCGGGTTATCCCCCAGTACAGGGTAGGTTACATACGCGTTACTCACCCGTCTGCCGGTCGCCACCAAAGTATTGCTACCTCGTGCTGCCCCTCGACTTGCATGTGTTAAGCCTCCCGCTAGCGTTCATCCTGAGCCAGGATCAAACTCTTCATTGTAATATTTGTTTTTTAAATATCTCTTGAAGATCAATCCGGTCTCTTCAAAAACTCAAACAAAATCGCTAGGTTTTTGGCGAGTATCTCTCTCGCCTGTGTGCTACTACTTCATCATTAATTCAAAGAACTTGTTCCCTTTTTTTTTCTCGAAAGGGTTACAAAGATAATGAACACTTCTCTCTTCACCAAACTTTTTTCAAAGTTTTATTTCTTCTTTTTTCTGCCACCGTTTCCGGAGGCATCCGAGTATTCATTTCTATCGTAACCGATCTTCAAGGAACGTGCTTTTCTTCAAAAGCGGGTGCAAATATATGGACTTATTTTTATAAAACAATTCTTTTGCGTTTTTTTTTCATTTTTTTTCTGAAACCGCACCTTTTCTCCTTTATCTACCCAACATCTTTCCTTTTGTAAACACCTATATATATATGGTGCAGCGCCGGAGCACAAATAATAAACTTGACTTCGGCTTTCTACCGGCGTAACTTTGATTATTATCTCACAGACACTATAAATGATAATTGAATGAGGAGAATAAATGAATCGCAGACTTTAATGAAAGCCGGCATAATTGCAATTATTCTTTGCTTCTTTTCATTGTCCGGTTGTGAGGACATACTGACTGGCTGTCTTGGCTGCGGCAAGTTGACTCCATGGTCATGCGGTTGTAATTCGACATGCTATGGTACTGAGGCTTCATGCGAAAATGAAACAGGGCAGGATTGTTATAAATGCAATTAACTCTTAACCGGCCCGCGGAGATATGCTCAGGGTTTTTGCCTGATTTTGGCACACAGAGAACAATCTTTGGGACGCATAACAACGTCAGTTATCATAAGAAGGTCGAACTTAGATGCCAAGTACAATTCTAAAGCTATGAAAACAAAGAAAGTCCCTTTCAGGATTATCAGTATTCTTTTCTTCCTTTATATGTTAAGTTTTACCTCCTGCGAATTAATGGGCTGCTACTCATGCAGGCGCACTAATGATAAAGGGAAAACTGAAAAACAGGGCACATGCTCTGCTGATCAGGCAGATCAGCTCAGGAGTGAGGGATGGACTTGTGATGGTGGATGGTAAGACCCATTTCCCAGGTCGGGATGCTCGGACCAAGTGCCAATTATCAGATCAGGCAAAATCAAAAAAAAGAGTCCTCTTTCGAAGACTCCTTGTGGAGAATAAGGGAGTCGAACCCTTGACCCTCTGCGTGCAAGGCAGATGCTCTGACCAACTGAGCTAATTCCCCAATAATAATTCTCAAAAAACTTTCCAGGATTGCTCACTTGACCCTCCCGACCAGAGGTCGGGATGCTCTGACCAACTGAGCTAATTCCCCTATGTAATTTACGATTTGCGATTGTCGATTGACGATTTAAATCGCAATTCGCAAATCGAAAATCGTAAATTCTGTAGTCCCACTCAGAGTTGAACTGAGGACCTCTACATTATCAGTGTAGCGCTCTAACCAACTGAGCTATGGGACTGATAAGCGCAAATACCGTGATAAAGAACTACCCCTTATTTTCGATCATTTGGGGGTGACAAAAGTAACGCTTCCTCTTTAACATGCAAAATATTTCGCAAAATATTTTATGACGGTGACAGTGCTCTCAATTATTAAAATCACTTCCACCCCATCGCTTCAATAATAGTCAGGCAAAAATGAAAATGATAATCGGACAGCAAAAAATAACTAAATTCGCACAATTAGCGGCCCCGGATGTCCAACCTTGTCATCATACCTACATACAACGAGAAAGAGAATATAACAGAGCTCGTGAAAGCCATTACGGCTCTGACCGTTCCGTTTGACATACTGGTCATTGACGACAGCTCACCTGACGGCACGGCACTGATCGTTAAGGAGATGATGCCATCGTACCCTAACCTTCACCTTCTGGAACGACCCGCAAAAGCAGGACTGGGCAGGGCCTATATAGCCGGATTCGAATGGGCGCTGCAAAGGGACTATAAATACATATGTGAGATGGATGCCGATTTCTCACATAACCCTGATGACCTCGTAAGACTGCACCAGGCTTGCGCCAGCGACGGAGCTGACCTGGCTATCGGTTCAAGATATATCTCAGGGGTTAACGTGATCAACTGGCCCATGGGGAGGGTGCTGATGTCATACATCGCCTCCATCTATGTCAGAATGATCACCGGGATGAAGATCATGGATACAACGGCCGGCTTCAAGTGCTACCGGCGTGAAGTGCTGAGAAGCATCGATCCGGGACATATCAGGTCGGTCGGATACTGCTTCCAGATAGAGATGAAATTTACCGCGTGGAGACTTGGCTATAAGATCGTTGAGGTACCAATTGTTTTTACTGACCGAAAAGCGGGAACGTCAAAGATGTCGGGAGGAATCTTCTCAGAGGCATTGTGGGGGGTATTGCGCATGAAGATTGTAAGCTTCTTCAAGAAGCCTCACAGGATCGAAGACTAATCCTTTCACCTGGCAATAACAGCAGAGATGAATCATATCCTGATAAGGAATGCCCTGATAATAAATGAAGAGCGTACCGCCGGGGCTGATGTGCTTGTAACCGGCGACAGGATAGCCGGTATCTTCAATCGCGGCAAAGCCCCTAATCATAAGGGAGCAACGGTCATTGACGCCACGGGCTTGTGGCTCATGCCGGGCATCATAGATGATCACGTTCATTTCAGGGAACCGGGCCTGACACACAAAGGTGATATAAGCAGTGAGAGCGCTGCAGCCGCTGCCGGTGGAGTGACTTCGTTCATGGAGATGCCCAATACCATCCCTCAGACAGTCACTGTTGCAGAGTGGGAGAAAAAGAATGAGCTGGCTGCCGGAAGATCATTTATTAATTACTCATTCTATCTTGGTGCAACCGATATCAACAGTGATGAGATCCTCAAGGCTGACCCGCTGACTGTTCCGGGCATCAAGCTCTTTCTCGGTGCATCGACAGGGAACATGCTTGTTGGCAACGAGCAAGTCCTTGACACCGTCTTCGGCATTAAGAAACTGCCCCTGGCCTGCCACTGTGAGGACGAAAAAATCATAAAGGCCAATATGGCAACCTGGAGGGAAAAGTACGGTGACGCAATCGACCCTTCCTTCCATCCGCTAATAAGAAGCCGTGAGGCATGTCTTGTCTCATCCACCGCTGCCGTGAAAAGGGCCCTGAGGCTCGGTACCAGGCTCCATCTTCTGCATCTGTCCACCGCAGAGGAGACAGAACTGCTGACTTCCGGCAGTGACCCGGCCCTCAAACAGATTACCGGTGAGGCATGCGTTCATCACCTGTGGTTTGACGATTCATTCTACCAAACAAAGGGTAACCTTGTAAAATGGAACCCTGCCGTCAAAAAAGCTTCTGACCGCGAGGCCCTTATACATGCCGTCAGGGACGGAAGAATTGATATTATTGCCACTGATCATTCTCCTCACACTCTCGCCGAAAAATCGGCTCCATACTTCAGCGCTCCGTCAGGAGGCCCCCTTGTGCAGCACTCGCTGGTGATGATGCTGGAGCTGTGCCACAGAGGCATCCTTACACCTGAAATGGTGGTCAGGAAAATGTGTCATAATCCGGCAATCATCTTTAATATCAGGGAGAGAGGCTTTATCCGTACCGGTTACAAGGCTGACCTTGTGCTGGTCGATCCCGACGCACCGTGGACCGTCAGCAGCAGCAATATCAAATATAAGTGCGGCTGGTCACCTCTGGAGGGAACAACGTTCCGCAGCCGCGTTGCAGCCACCATAGTCAATGGGATACCCATTGTGATGCAGGGTGAGCTGACTGGCATAAGAGCTCCTGAAATGCTCCGTTTTGAAAGATAAAAATGTTCAAGGCAATGAAGAGAACCATATTCCTGCTTCTGATGATCACATTGATCACCTCCTGCAATGAGCGCAAAAGCGATAAGACAACCAAATCAGCACCTCCGGCAAAAGATGTAGCCGATGGAGCGGTACTTATCGCACGTGATATTGTCACAGAAGTAATTATCAGGCCTGACCCGGACGGTGATCCGTGGGAGATAGAGAAAGTCGCAGGTTATAATGGCGAGGCGATGGTTAACGCTATCTTTGAACGTGTCTATGACGGCACTCTGACTGTGCACGACTATCACAGCGGTGAAGTTTTGACTGCCAATGATGTGAAAAAAATTGAGTCAGAGTTCAAAAACGACCGTACAAAAATCGGCAAGCTCTCATTTACCGAGGACTGGTATTATCACCCTGCAGCCAACACCCTGGAGAAGAGAGCCAGGTCAGTGGTCTTCGGCTACGAATTGTACAACAACCTCGGAAAGGTCTATGCCTACAGGGCAGCTTTCAGAGCCGATCTCGGGGAATAGGCATCATCTGTCCCTGACCACCAGTCTCATCGTGTTCCGTGTTATCTGAGAAAGCAGTATTTCTTTCCCGGCGGTGACACTCTCCTCCGCTCCGGGGCTGCAGTGCCGTATAGTAAGCATCTCTGCCCTGTCGTTATACAGAATATTGTAATCCTTGCCCAGCTCTTCAAGCACTCTGCTGATAACCGGCTCTTCATGGTCAGCACAGATATTTATGCTGACAGCGCCGGCCTGAACCAGGCTGACCTTTACTCCGTGACCGGCCAGTATGTGAAACAAAGATGCAAGGTTATCTCCCATCACAAAAGAGAGGTCTTTGGGAAGGACCGAGATCAGTATCTGTCCCTGCTTCCTGACATAGACAGTGCTCATGGGTCCTTCCGGTGCATCGTCAGAGATAACGGTGCCCTGTACTGCCGGATCAATGAATGATCTGACATGCATTGGTATCTTCTTGTTGTGTAAAGGTTTTATCGTTCTGGGATGGATCACCTTGGCTCCTGAGAATGTCATCTCCACCGCCTCATTATATGATAAATGGTTAAGTGTTACGGCTGCCGGCATCCAGTCTGGGTCTGCGCTCATTATGCCCGGCACATCTTTCCAGACAACAACCTCTCTGGCATCGAGCATGTTGGCTATCAGTGCTGCAGTAAAATCGGAGCCTTCACGGCCCAGTGTAGTCACCTGCCCTGACGCGGTGGCTCCAATGAAACCCTGAGTGACATACAAATCCGCATCCTTGAATGTAAAAGCTTCCGCGAATGCCTTCCGGGAAGCATCCCAGATGATTCCGGCCTCACGGTGCCTGTTGTCAGTTTGCAGCAGTTTTCTGATATCGTACCACTTTGATTTCAGTCCCCTCATTCGCAGATAAGCCTCCACGATGACCGTTGACCAGATCTCCCCCATCGAAACAACCATGTCATAATCATGATCGAATTCAGCCGGACGCATATCTATCATGCTGTTGTAAAATGAAATGAACATCCCGTTGAGTGACCGGCTGACCTCTGATCCCTCGCCGAAGAGTTCATCTGAGACAGCCAGATGAAGTCCTGCTAAATCATCGTATTTTTTTTTGAGGGATCCACTGCCTGTCCGCCATGCTTCATGTATCTCTTCAAGGGCATTTGTTGTTTTGCCTAATGCGGAAACTACAACTACCAGGTTATCCTTCTCGCCGGTAAGAATATTAAAAAGATTTCTTATCCCGGCTGCATTCTTTACAGAGGCGCCGCCGAATTTATATACTTTCATTCTTAAAAATGTTTGCACAAATTTATAACTTAGCCTCTACTTAACAATTATCCGAACGAATATAAGAAAGACCCGCATGTCAAGTTACGATATTACCAGTCTGAATGACTTCATCATCAAAAAACAGAAGGATTTTCCATATGCAAGGGGTGAGCTCTCGAGCCTGCTCCATCACATAGGCACTGCCGCCAAGATGGTCAATGCAAAGATACGCAAGGCGGGACTGGTGGAGATTCTCGGAAGATCCGGTACGGAAAATCCGCAGGGAGAGGATCAGCAGAAGCTCGACCGTTTTGCGGATGAAGTCTTCATAGACGCCCTCGAGGCAAGCGGTGAATGCTGCGGCGTCGCCTCCGAAGAGAACCAGAATGAAGTGATCTTCACACAGACATTTGCACGGAGGGGCAAGTATGTCGTATGCATGGATCCCCTTGACGGTTCATCAAATATCGACTACAATGTCTCTGTGGGTTCAATTTTCTCCATCTACAGGAGGGTGACCGAACGCGACGCTGAAGCCGGGATCATCGATTTTCTGCAGGAAGGCGACAAGCAGGTGGCTGCCGGTTATGTGATCTACGGATCATCGACCATGCTTGTCTATACAACGGGTAACGGTGTCAACGGATTTACCCTTGACCCGACCATCGGTGAGTTCTGCCTTTCGCATCCGGAAATAAAGACCCCGCCATCAGGCCGGATCTACTCTATCAACGAGGGCAATTATATAAAATTCCCTGAAGGAGTAAAGAAGTACATAAAGTACTGCCAGGAGATCGATTCGTCAACCCATCGGCCTTATACCTCGAGGTATATTGGTTCTCTGGTCTCTGACGTGCACCGTAACATGATGACAGGGGGCATTTTCCTTTATCCCCAGACAGAGAGTTATCCCTCAGGCAAACTCAGGCTGGTCTATGAATGCAATCCTGTCTCTTTCATAATTGAACAGGCAGGAGGAAAAGCCTTCGACGGTCACAGGAGGATTATGTCTGTCATTCCGGAGTCTCTGCATCAGCGGTCACCTTTTTATTGCGGATCCCCGGAAATGGCAGCACAGCTTGGGGAAATGCTTATTTAAGGCTCATCCAGCCTTATTTACCGGCTCTTTTGTTTTGAGGTGAACACCCTCTTTGTTACTTTTGCACCTCACATCATTTTAATGGCCAACACCGTCTTCAGAGATTATTACAGGAAGCACCCTTCCTTTGTCAGGCTTGAGAAGCATCTCGAAAGTGACAGCAGGGAGCCGTTGATTATCAACGGTCTGACGGGTTCTTCAAAAGCTGTTGTGATGGCCGGGGCGCTGTCACAGCAGCCTACCACCCACGTTGTCATCCTGCCGGAAAAAGAAGACGCAGCCTATTTCTATAATGACCTTACCTCACTGATCGGTGAAGAGACTATCTTTTTCTTCCCGGGTACATACAAGAGGTCAGTCATGTATGACCAGACCGAACCTGCAAATATCATTCTCAGGACTGAGGTGCTGAACTACCTCGGATCAGGAAAAAGGAAATGCATTATCGTGACCTACCCCGAGTCCATAATGGAAAAGGTGGTCAGTAAAAGCAACCTGAAGAAGAACACATTTGTAATCAGCAAGGGATCGCGGCTGTCAATTGACTTCCTTGAGGAGGTCTTAAGGGAATATAACTTCAGGAGAACAGATTTCGTTTACGAGCCCGGCCAGTACTCTGTCAGGGGCAGTATCACCGATCTCTTCTCCTTTTCGGCAGACAAGCCTTACAGGATAGATTTCTTCGGCGAGGAAGTTGAACTCGATACGCTCTTTCAGTCCTGATGATCAGCTTTCCCTCCAGCTGCACGATGAGATACAGGTGATACCTGACATACAGGAGCTGGCCTCCCATGAAAGAACTGATAATTTCATCGACTTTATCCCTCCTTCATCAATAATCTGGAGCGAAAACTTTGACTATATCATTGAGAAAACAGACAGCATATGGTCACAGGCACGCACCCGCAGCAGCAAGGGAGAGATCACAGACCGGCGTGACATTATAATCACCGGACGCCATCTCGAGGAACTCTGCTCGCAGCACCGGCAGGTCTTTTTCGGGAGAGGCCGTGAAGAGGGCAGCGCCATAACAGTCTCATTCCATACCGAACCCCAGCCGTCATTCAACAAGAACTTTGACCTTCTGACGGCCAGGCTTACAGCTAATAAAAAGGAGGGGTACAGCAGTTTTATCATCTCCGAGAGCGAGGTTCAGGAAGAGCGGCTGAAAGAGATCTTTTCCGAGACCGGCCCTGAAGCTGAGTTCATCCCGCTGCTGCTCAACCTGCACCAGGGATTCACTGACCACGATCTGAAGATCTCTGTATACACTGACCACCAGATATTTGACAGATATCATAAATTCAGGATAAGGGGATTCTTCACGAGGCGTGACAGCATGACTGTCAGGGAGCTGACCGATCTTAATCCCGGTGATTATGTTGTTCATGTTGACCACGGTATCGGACGCTTCGGAGGTCTTGAGAAGATAGAGGTCAACGGCCACACCCAGGAAGCCATCAAGCTTGTCTTCCGTGACAACGATATCCTCTTCGTAGGTATTCATGCTCTTCACCGGATATCAAAATACAAAGGAAAGGACGACACGCCGCCGCGTATTAACAAGCTCGGCACAGGAGCGTGGCAGAAGCTGAAACAGAGCACCAAGAAGAAAGTCAAGGATATTGCCCGTGACCTGATCAGGCTGTATGCCTTGAGAAAAGCCGAAGGCGGATTTGCCTACTCGCCGGATTCTTATCTGCAGAGGGAGCTTGAGGCCTCGTTCATATATGAGGACACACCCGATCAGCTGGCCAGCACCAAAGCTGTCAAGGAGGATATGGAAGCAGCCACACCGATGGACCGTCTTGTCTGCGGTGACGTAGGGTTTGGCAAGACAGAGGTGGCTGTCAGGGCAGCATTCAAGGCTGCCACCGACGGTAAACAGACCGCTGTGCTGGTGCCGACCACAATCCTTGCCCTGCAACATTACAGGACATTCACCTCCCGGCTGGAGAATTTTCCATGCCGTGTTGATTATATCAGCAGGCACCGCAAACCTTCTGACCAGAAGAAAATCCTGAAACAACTGGCTGACGGTGAGATAGATATAATAGTTGGCACTCACAAGCTTACCGCTAAGGATGTTAAATTCAAGGACCTGGGGCTGCTTGTAATAGATGAGGAACAACGTTTTGGCGTTGCCGTGAAAGAGCGGCTGAAAAAGATCCGTGCCGGCGTTGACACACTCACTCTCACAGCCACGCCCTATTCCGCGTACTCTTCAGTTTTCCCTCATGGGCGCCCGTGACCTGTCGGTCATAACCACACCGCCGCCCAACAGAATGCCCATCATCACCGAGCTGCACGGTTTTAATGAGGATATAATACGCGAAGGTATCGTCTATGAGGTCGAGCCGGAACGGACAGGTCTTCTTTATCAATAACCGGATTGAGAACATCATGCTGGTTCAGGATACCATCCGGCGGATCTGCCCGGGAATAAAAACGTCAGTTGTACATGGCAGGATGGAGGGAGAAGAGATTGAGAACGTAATGTTTGACTTCATCAGGGGCGACTATGACGTTCTGATCGCCACCACTATCATCGAGTCCGGCCTTGATATTCCCAACGCCAACACCATCTTCATCAATGACGCTCATACCTTCGGACTGTCTGAGCTGCACCAGCTGCGCGGCAGGGTTGGCAGATCGAATAAAAAGGCATTCTGCTACCTGCTTACTCCTCCGCTTTCCTCTCTGACTAACGAAGCCAGGCGAAGACTGAAGGCCATAGAGGAAAACTATGAACTCGGCAGCGGGTTCAACATTGCACTGCAGGATCTGGACATACGCGGCGCCGGTAACCTCCTCGGAGGAGAGCAGAGCGGTTTCATAGCAGAGGTGGGGTATGAAACATATCAGAAAATACTCAATGAAGCGGTCAGGGAGCTGAAGCACGAAGAGTTCGGAGATCTCTTTACTGACCAGGAACAGAAGGATGGGTCAGGAGATATCCCAGGAAGCAAAACAATTCGTTCCTGACGTGACTGTGGATACCGATAATGAGATAATGTTTCCTGATGAGTATGTCTCAAGCATCCCTGAGAGGATAAGGCTCTACAAGGAACTGAACGAAATCCGCGATGAGAGTGCGCTCCTCTCATATGAAACACATCTGAAAGACCGGTTCGGGCCCCTGCCTGTGCCTGCCCTGGCCCTCCTTGACCTTGTCAGGCTGAAATGGGTTGCCTCGGAAACAGGTATAGAGAAGATTATACTAAAAAATGACACTCTTGTTGCTAACTTTGTGACTGATCCGTCGTCACAATTCTACCGTAGTCCTCTTTTTCTGTCGGTAATGAATTTTGTGAACAGGAAGCAAGGGATTATGACTGTAAAACAAAACAATAACAAATTAAGCCTGTCGGTACGCAATGTGTCATCAGTAGCCCAGGCAATTGCTTTGTTGAACAAAATACAGGCTTTTCACTCATCATCTTTAAAACCAGCGCTGTAATTAATGAATCTGGCGGTTGACATAGGGAACACAAGCACAAAAATCGCTCTTTATGAGGGCAGGGAAATCCTGAAAAAAGAGAGGCTGAAACATCCTGACACTGATGCCGTCGGTAAATTCACAGGCAGGAAGTCCGTCAGCAGGGTAATCATCTCAAGTGTTAATCATGATCCTTCGGCGCTCATTGACTTTCTCAGGGATAAAGGTGCAGTGGTTCACCTTCTGACATGCAAGTCTCATTACCCGTTCACTATTGCATATGATACACCGGAGACGATGGGCGTTGACCGTCTTGCTGCGGCTGCCGGGGCCACCCTTCACCATCCCGGAGCGGATCTGCTTGTCATTGATGCCGGCAGTGCCGTCACCCTTGATGTTGTAATTGACGGATCATTCCTGGGAGGAAGCATCTCACCGGGACTATCCATGAGGTTCCGTGCACTCCATGAATTTACCGGCCGGCTACCCCTTACAGACGTCGGCAGCGACTTCTCTTTTCCCGGCAGATCAACAAAGGATGCCATCACCGGTGGCGTGGTCATGGGGCTGGTATTTGAAATAAATGAGTATATTCGCACGTTCGAAAAAAGACACAAAAAACTCGTCACGGTTATCACCGGAGGTGACAGTGAGATAATAACATCGTTCACCGACAGGAAAATGTTTCTTCACCCCGACCTGGTGACTGACGGTTTAAATTATTTACTTGAATATAATGCATAAAACCAGAAGGCTTAGTCTGATATGTCTCTTTGCCCTCCTTACAGCGGGAGTAGCGGGCCAGAAAGAAATCTCTTCTCCTTACGCCCGGTATGGCATTGGTAACCTGGCACCCCAGGGCACTTTCAGAACCCTTGCCATGGGAGGCATAAGCAGCGGTATACGTAACAACCTTACATTGAACTACCTGACACCTGCTTCTTACAGCAGCATTGACACAGCATCATTCATCTTTGATTTCGGTCTTGATTACAGTCTCACAGCCCTGAAACAGGACGACCTTGACTACTATTCCCAGGATATTAATTTTTCTCATCTGATGCTGGGTTTTCCGATAAAAAAAGGATGGGGATTTGCTGCAGGTATTGTACCTGTAAGTAATGGTTTTTACAATATTGCAAACCTGTCTGCCCCGGAAGAATCGGGAACAGGCTCATCAGATGAGATAGTAGAATCTCACAGGGGATCAGGCGGTTATCATAAAGCATTCCTCGGAACGGCATACAACTTTTTAAGTTACTTTTCCGCCGGGCTGAATGCATTCTTCGTTTTCGGAGAGATAACCAGGTATAATGATTTCATCTTCACAGCAGACAACAATTACTTCAACACCAGGGATAAAAGCACCAACTCCATGGACGGGATAGGTTATGAAGCCTCCGTTCAGTTTATGGTACCATTGCCTGAGAACAGGTTCTTCAATGCAGGTCTGACATATACTCCGCAATACAGCCTCTGGACAACAAATGAGGAAATGATAATCAGGTACTCAAATGTTCAGACTTCCAATTTCGCCTTTGATACTCTCTATCAGTCTCTGACAGATACAATCAGTCATTTCCCCCGGTCAATCAGGGGAGGAGTATCCTTCGGGAAGACAGACAAGCTGACTGTCGGAGCTGACATACTTTATACATACTGGTCCGAGGCATCTCTGCCTGGCAACTACGGGAGTTATGTTAATACCCTCTCGCTTTCCGGAGGAGCTGAATACATCCCTGATAAATACTCAAATTACAGTTTTTTTGATCGTATGGAGTATCGCATTGGCGGACACTATGATGAGAGTTATTCTCTGTACAATGACAAGCAAGTCAAAGAATACGGCATAACTTTTGGAGCAGGCATACCAATGAGGAAATCGAGATCGAGAATTTCTTTGTATGTTGATCTGTCAACCAGGGGCAAGGCTGATGACAATCTTCCGAAGGAAAGATCGGTTTCGGTCGGAGTCAGTCTGAATCTCTATGATTACTGGTTCCTCAAGCCAAAGTATGATTAAAACAGTTAATTGAGATGACAAGAACAGTTGCCAAGATTTTTACAGGAGCGCTCCTGGCAGTATTTACGATAAACGCTCATGCCCAGAATGGCGTTGAGACAGGGACGCCGTTCGGACACGGCGAGGACAGTACCAGGTGCTTGCGCAACACATCGCTTTATTCAACCTACTATGAGAATAAAGACTTTAACATGGCAGTGCGGTACTGGAGAGATGTTCTGAAAGAGTGCCCCGGTTCCTCAAAGAACACCTATATCAAGGGTGAGATGATGTACAAGGAATTTTTCCGTAAGACCGGTGAAAAGGCCTACATCGACACTATCTTAATGATACTTGACCAGCGCACCAGGTATTTCAACGAGGTGCATGCCAACAACCTTCGTAAGTCATTCGCTCTGTATGAGTTTGGCGGCAGTGATACAGCCCGGGCCCGTCTGAGTTATAATCTCATCAGGGAAGTAATGGAGGTATCTCCGCAAAGCTTTGATCACACGTACTCAAGTCTTTATATGGCTGTCGCTGCCAGATGCTACTTGCTTAAACTGATAGATGCTTCTGAAGTTATAGATGTTTATGCACAGACTATGAATGTTGTAGATGATCTGTCTGCCAGAAGACCGGGTGATGCAAAATTTTTCGAAGCAAGAAAAAATATTGATCTTGTCTTCAGAACCAGTGGGGTAGCGACATGTGAAAATATTGAGCAGCTTTTCACTGCAAGCGTGGAAAAGAATCCTTCCGACACAGCCATGCTCAAGAAGGTTATCTCAATGCTGACCGAGACAGGCTGCCAGGGTTCTGATCTTTATTACATGGTGGCGACCAGGCTCTACGACACGGAGCCTTCAGCCGCCACTGCCGCCCAGCTGGCAGAAATGAATGTGGCCCGCAAAAAATATACCGAGGCCGAGAAATATTACACTGAAGCTATTGAGCTGGAAAAGAACGATATCATCAAATCCGGACTGCTAACCAAACTGGCGACGCTGGAACTGACATCAGAAAACAAGCAGGCGGCACGCGATTTTGCCAAGGCGGCATTTTCACTTGACCCGGCAAATGGCAATGCACTGTATATCATTGCTGAAGCATACGCCGGCGCACGGATCGGTGAAGATTTTGAGAACCAGACGGTTTACTGGGTGGTGGTTGATTACCTCGTCCGTGCAAAGAATTCTGACCCTGGCCTGAAAAACCAGGCCGATGAAAGAATAGCCATTTATTCAAGACTGTTCCCATCCAAGGAAGAGGCTTTCTTCAGGAGCCTCGTGAATGAAGGCGCTGCCTATTATGTAGGCGGATGGGTCAATGAATCCACAACAATAAGATTCAGAAAGTAATAATTACCGGTAATGGCAGGCAGAAGATATCTGTTAATCGTGCCGGCTGTCCTTATCACCGGGATTATCCTGCTTTCATCATGCGAGAAGAAACAGGTGGTTGTCAAAGACCTCCAGATCAAGGAGCTGCCATCACTCTCAGGTAAAAATGTGGAGACAATGTACTCTGACTCAGGCAAGGTCACCCTTGTAGTGAAGACACCTCTGGTTCAGCAGTTTACGACAAAAGAGGATCCGCACACACTGTTCCCTGAAGGACTTACTGTGCTCTTTTACGACAAGAAGACCACCCCGCAGGCAAGCATTACGGCTCACTATGCCCGTTATACCGAAAAAGATAAACAATGGGAGCTGCGTGACAGTGTCGTGGCTGTCAATGTTGAAGGAGATATACTTGAAACAGAATTACTCTACTGGAGTGAACCAAAGGAGCGCGTCTGGTCTGACAGGTTCGTCAGATTTACCCTTAAGGATAAGATCATAATGGGCACAGGCTTTGAATCGGACTTCCCGGCTTACAAACGGGACCATAAAAAACGTTTCAGGTACCATATATGTCGATGAACAAAAAAGGAATACTGGCAATTGAAATAATCTGGATTCTTCTCGGTCTTTTCTGTCTTGGCATAGCCATCAGGGAGATCATCACAAATGGCTTCAGCAGAGCCTGGCTCTTCCTTGTAATGTCTGTTGTCGCTTTTGTGCTGGCATGGATACGCGACAGCCAGCGAAAAAAAGTGTAACTTTGGGTCATGAACCCTCTGGTGATCATTCCGTTTGCAATCCTTCTTGCAGCATTCTTCTCAGCAATGGAGCTTTCATTCATTGCTTCGAACAAGCTGCGGATTGAGCTTGACCGCAAACAGGGTCACTTCGGATCCGGCATCGTCTCTGTGTATACCCGTAATCCGGGCCAATACATAGCCACCATGCTGATAGGCGTTAATATCGCCACTGTAATCTTCAGCATGCTCTCCGCAGATATGCTTGAGCGGTGGATGACTAACCTGATTCCCTCCGAGCTGGTTATTTTCATTATCCAGACAATAGTCACTACTATTATAATCCTTGTCTTTGCCGACTTTCTCCCTAAATCTGTTGTGAGGCTCAACCCAAATTCCTTCCTTAAGCTCTTTGCTGTTCCCACCGCAATATTTTATTATCTCTTCTATCCGGTCAGCAAACTCACCTTATGGATCAGCAACCTGTTCATGAGGCTCTTTTTCGGGATCAGGCCGGAACGCAAGGAACAGGAGAACAGAATTTTCACACGTGTTGATCTTGACCATTTTATCAATGACCTGGTGGAGACAGAAGAAGAAAAGGAGGAGGAATACAACAGCCTCAGGATATTTCAGAATGCACTCGATTTTTCTTCCGTCAGAGCACGTGAGTGCATGGTTCCCCGCACAGAGATAGTAGCACTGCCTGTCGGGAGCACCACCGAAGAGCTGAAGCAGCAGTTCATCGAATCAGGCCACTCCAAGATACTGCTCTACAGGGAGCATTTAGACAATATGATCGGATACTATGAGTTAAAGGATATCCTTCATGAGCCTGCTGATATTGAAACGGGTATGAGAAAGCTCCCCGTGGTTCCTGAGACCATGACAGCGAATAAGGTTCTGAAGCTCCTTTCCGAAGCTAAAAAGAGCATCGCACTTGTCGTTGACGAGTTTGGAGGTACGTCAGGCATAGTTACAATTGAGGATGTGCTGGAAGAGATTGTTGGTGACATCGAAGATGAACATGACACCAGCGATCTGATCGATAAAAAAATCAGTGACAAGGAATATATCTTCTCGGGCAGGCTTGATATTGACTACCTGAATGAAGAGTATGAGCTCGGGCTTCCTGAGAGCGATGAGTATACAACACTTGCAGGACTTATGCTCTACACGCACGGCAACATCCCCCGCCTGCAGGAAAATATACGTGTGGGTAAGTACCTTTTTACCGTTATCCGCGGCTCGACAACAAAAGTTGAGCTCCTGAAACTGAAAATTGACTAGACGGTCGTCACACTGACCTCTTCATCTCTGTATAATACCTGTAATAGAGCGGGATAGCCCGCATGCCGGCAAACAGGTTTTCCAGTGGATAGTTCTCATTGGGTGAGTGAATGGCATCTGATTCCAGCCCAAATCCCATCAGAATGGACTTGACCCCCAGTATCTTTTCAAATGTTGCGATGATGGGGATACTGCCTCCGCTGCGGACAGGTATGGGTTTCTTGCCGAACACCTCTTCGTAGGCTCTTTCGGCAGCAAGATACTCAGGCGTATCAAGAGGACTGACATAAGCCTCTCCCCCGTGGAGATATTCAGCGCTGATCTTCACTCCCGCAGGGGCAAGTGACCTGATGTGTTTTATAGCAAGGTCCGCAATGGTTTCAGCCTTCTGGTAAGGGACAAGCCTCATCGAGATCTTTGCTGATGCCTTCGATGGCAGTATGGTCTTTGCTCCTTCACCTGTATATCCTCCCCAGATGCCATTTACGTCAAGCGTTGGTCTGATGCCGACGCTTTCGAGGGTCGAGAATCCCTTTTCGGAAGCCAGGGCTTCGACCCCGATGGCTTTCTTGTATTCTGAAGGGTTGAATGGTCTCTCAGCCATTTTTGCTCTTTCAGCGGCCGAAGGAACCATCACCTCGTCATAGAAACCGGGAATTGTAATTTTCCCGTCACTGTCCTTGAGACTGGCGATTATATTACACAGCACATTACACGGATTGACAACAGCGCCGCCATATATACCTGAATGAAGATCATGATCAGGACCCGCTACCTCAATCTGGATATACGACAGTCCGCGCAGCCCCGATGTGACTGAAGGTGTAGCCGGAGAGATCATCGTGGTGTCTGAAATGAGGATCACGTCAGAGCGCAGCATCTCCCTGTATTCGGCACAGAAACCCCCGATGCTTTCTGAGCCGGCCTCCTCTTCACCCTCGATCATGAACTTGACATTACACGGGAGTGTTCCGGTGGCGTTCATCATCTCAAATGCCTTCAGGTGCATGAACAACTGGCCTTTGTCATCATCCGCCCCGCGGGCATAAATCTTCCCGTCACGTATCTCCGGTTCAAATGGCGGTGAAACCCACTTCTCGATTGGCTCGGGAGGCTGGACATCATAATGCCCGTACACCAGGATCGTGGGCAACGATTTGCTTATAATTTTTTCTCCGTACACTATCGGGTGTCCCTTGGTAGGATAGACTTCGGCACGGTCTGCTCCGTTGTGCAGCAGCATGTCACGAATATATTCCGCCGCCCTGACCATGTCATTCCTGTTGGCTTCCGCCGCGCTGACGGAGGGTATCCTTATGAGCCCGAAGAGCTCTTCAATAAACCTGTCCCTGTTTGCCTCAATGTAATTGTTTATTTTTTCCATGATTCCCTGGTTTTATTGTATTCAGTTGCTGACCACTGCAGTTTGTCATACCATTCTTCGCCGAAGGCCCTTACAAGAGGTTCGCGTAGATAGACCCAGAGCGGAGAATTTTGTTTTACACCTGCAGCCACACCAGGCCTGCAGATGGGCCACTCCTCGTAGTTCACGCCTTTGAAGTCACGGTATTGCTTTACCCTCACCGGGAAAAGGTGACACGACAGCGGCTTCCTGAAGCCAACCGCTCCTGCGGTAAATGCTGTTTCAATGCCGCATTTGAAAATGCCATCTTCAATAACGGTAAAGGCACACTCCTCATTATTTATCAGCGGAGTGACAAGTTCTCCCTCGATATCCTTCTGGCTTGTGCCCTGCATCTCTATCGCTCTTATCCCCTCCGGGCGCAGATAAGGCCACAGTTCCGGCCATATACGCTCAAGTGTTGCCGCTTCCTCCTCGGTGAGCGGGGCGCCTGTGTCACCATAACGGCAACAACTGCCTTTGCAGGCTTTAAGGTCACATGAGAATTTCTTCTCAATAAGAGCAAGTGATATTATTGTTTCATCTATCTGAAGCATAGTTTTCTACACAAGTGACCTGCCTGTCATTTCCCCTGGTATGGGAAGACCCATCATCGTCAGAATTGTAGGTGCAATGTCAGCGAGCCTCCCGCTGCTGACAGTTTTGTACCTGTCACTTATCAGATATATGGGGACAGGGTTTAGGGAGTGCGCAGTGTTCGGCGAACCGTCAGGATTAATTGCATAATCAGCATTCCCATGATCAGCAATTACTATTATGTCATAGCCATTCAGGCGGGCTGCTTTAACGACATCACCCGCGCATTCGTCCACTGTAGTGACCGCTTTCTGAATTGCCTCGTAGATACCTGTATGACCCACCATATCGCCATTGGCAAAATTGAGGCAAATGAAATCAAACTTTTGTTTACCGATTTCGCCGATGATTGCATCTCTGACCTTATAGGCGCTCATTTCAGGCTGAAGGTCATAGGTTGCTACTTTGGGTGAAGGTACAAGTACCCTTTCCTCTCCGGGAAACTCCTTCTCCCTTCCGCCAGAGAAAAAGAATGTCACGTGTGCATACTTCTCCGTCTCTGCTATCCTTAGCTGCTTTTTGCCAAGCTCTCCCAATATTTCTCCGAGAGTCCTGTTCACATTATCTTTCGGGAAAATAATCTGCAAGCCCATGAACATGTCATCGTATGGTGTCATGGTCAGATAATGCAGCGGGATTGTCTTCATTCCCAGTTCAGGCATATCCTTTTGTGTAAGAACGATAGTCAGCTCGCGTGCGCGGTCATTTCTGAAGTTGATGAATACAACCACATCGCCTTCGGATATGGTGGCAAGGGGCTTCCCGTCATCATGTGTCACTACTATGGGCTTCATGAACTCATCGGTAACGCCCTGGTCGTACGAATCCTGCATTGTCTCAATGATGTCTGTTGTCGTCTGGCCTTTACCGTTGACAAGGAGATCATAAGCCTCCTTTATGCGTTCCCACCTTTTATCACGGTCCATGGCATAGTACCTGCCTACAAACGATGCCACCCTGCCGTTACTGTGCTTAAGGTGGCTGATCAGTTCAGCCATGTAGCCCTTGCCGCTTCTCGGGTCAGTATCACGGCCGTCACCGAAACCGTGAATATACACCTCTTTCAGACCGTAGTCCATTGTCATATCGCAGAGTGCGTACAGGTGGGTGTCAAGCGAGTGCACCCCTCCGTCAGACAACAGACCCATGAAATGAACCTTTACGCCCTTGTCCCGGGCATAAGTGAAAGCCTCAACAAGAGGCTTGTTTGATTTTATCTCGCCGGTACGGCAAGCCCTGTTTATTTTAACAAGATCCTGGTAGACAATCCGTCCGGCACCTATATTCAGATGACCAACCTCTGAGTTGCCCATCTGGCCTTCAGGTAATCCCACATCTTCACCAGATGTAAGGAGCGATGAGGACGGATAAGCTTTCTTCAGCGCATCAATTGAAGGGGTGCCTGTGGAGCTGATGACATCACTCCTCGTGCCGTCACCTATGCCCCAGCCATCAAGGATCATCAATAAGACTCTATTTTCTTTCATTCAGTCGTCAGTGTATTAATTAAAACCGGTAGCAAAAGTAGGCAATTCCTCCTTACAGCTACCTCCTTAAGAAGAACAATATCGATGTGAAAATGTTTGGCTTACCGGGCTCCTATTATCTCCTTGACCCTGATTTTGTAAGGTCTGTCAGGGCAGGTAGGTTCGTATTCTATATCACTGCCAACATATGCTGACCATTCTACCGGAGACAGATTGCGTGTGACCCTGGTGCACAGATCGGCAGTCATGCATCTTACATGAGCCGGTCTTTGTGTCACCTCAGTACCTGTTGCTGCAAGAAATGAATTCCCATCCTTGCTGCAGGCCAGGTGCAATACATCTTCGTTACTGTCCGATATTACAACCGGTGGCCGGGACAGGTCAGAAAGCGCCCATATTTTTATGTCGCCTGTCTTGTCGCCGGTAATCATCTGGTTATCGGTTCTGTTGAAAGCGATAGCGTGAACGGCAGATGTGTGTCCTTCAATACTGGCCTCTATGGTTCTTGTCCCTGTATCCCATATATCAATAATACCTGTCTCGTCAGCAGTAGCAAACTTTTCCCTGCCCGCGATGAACTTCATTGATGTTATTAACCTCTCTCCTGCATCAAGAGTAAACTGCCTTCCAGGTGCTTCCTGGTTCCATAGCATCACCCTGCCTTCCTTCGTAAGGGCTGCCAGCAGATTGTTGTCTTCAGATAATTCAAGAGCAATAATTCCTGCAGGGTCACTGATTATACTGCTGCCTAAACGTGATTTGAGATCCCATGAAGTGACGGCGCCTTCAATGGTTGATGTGTAAAGAAGGTTTTCTGTGGTGCTGAAGATCAGTGCGGTAATGCTGCCTCCGGCATTCTGCATCTGATACCCTACGGAATCATCAGCGAGAGGTATCATTATGACCTCGGATGTCGATGTGCCGCAGGCGAGCCATGACTCATCCGGGCTGACTGACATCGCTTTAATTACTTTGTCACCTGACCAGATCAGGTTATATCCCTTGCCAGGCTGGTCTTTCTGCCAGCGCAATATCCTGCCGCCCGTGTCAGCTGTATACAAAAAGTGTCCGTCAGGTTCCTGGGCCATGGCTGTAACAGTTTCTCCTTCAGGTCTGAACTTTGAATAGTATTTGTTGCCGTATCGTTTGCTTATATCATACAGTGCTGAAAATATATCAGCATCATCTTCAAAGCCTTCGTGTCTTTCATTGAAAAGGAAAGCCTGCCATGCAAGCAGGATCTGCAGATCCTGTTCTCCGGAATGGTTAATTGACCGCATCGCCAGTGACCTGGCTACCGTTATCATTTTACTTCTTTTCTCCTCATTTGCCTTAACCACAGCGGCTGTCTTTTCAGTTTCCGCATCCTTCAGCCTGTTACCCGCTGCCGATGCTATCTCCTCTGCTTCCCTGGCCCTGTCGATTGCAGCCATGGCATTCAGCTTCTCCAGTCCGGCTTCCTGCTCGGCCGTTCGCAAAGTATCTGACAACAGACTGAGGCTGTCACTAAGAACATTTGTATAGGCGAGGGCCTCATCCTTCAGCTGTAAGGCCACTGACTTTTGTTTTTCCGACCTGGTCCTGAGTGAATATAGTGTGCCCAGTGCTATGAGAGTGAGCAACACCATCATTCCAAGAATACCTGCTATCAGCCGCGAGCGTTTAATTTTACCGGTGTCTGCCTTTCTGTTGTATTCCTCCAGGGCCACATATTCCTCCATCGAGTTTTTAAGAAACAGCATTGTTCTTTCAAAAGCCGGATCAATTTTCTCAGCCCACGCCAGGGTGGGTTTGTTCTCGTCACGCCATTTAATTGCCATTAACAGGTCAGGTGCTTTCCACAGTTTCCCGTTGCCTGCCTGATACTGTTCTGCTGCTGAGGCAAGCTGCAGATAAAGTCTCCTTGAAGCATCCTCATCATCAAGCCATTTCCTGAGGGTACTCCACAGTTTAATAATACTCTCATGGCTTAGGTCGATGACGCTGTCCTTATTAAGAGGAACATCTGAAGAAGGGGTGAGAAATGAATAGTCAGGATGCCTGAAAACCTCAGCGACATTAATTATCTCTTCCACCGTGCAGCCTGTCTGCGATGCGATTGTAGCAATGCTTTCCGGCCGGCGCACCTCTCTTCCATCCTCGGTACGTGCGGTTATTGTACGGAATAGTCTTGAACAGACATACCTGTGCCTCTCATTAAGCTCTTCAAGCGCCTGGCCGGCATGCTGTGATATGGCTCCATTAAGCGTCCCTACTGCCTCATAGTCGGCAATACTCAGCGGGCGGCTCATGTCGCCTACTTTGCTCCACTGGTTCCACATGCGCATAAGAAGGTGCTGCAGCACCGGCAACTGTCCCGGACTGTCAGCCATCTCACCCAGAATGATCTTAACCAGTGAGCGGTCTATTGTTGCACCTGACACTTTTACCGGTTCTTCTATCACAGCGCTTAGCAAGTCGCGGCCTATCTGGGGAAGAAGAAAGCTGCTGGTGTTCATCAGGTTGGTCAGTGTATGAAACCGCGAACACTCTGATACATATTCCGCCCGAATTGTAAAAATGAGATAAAGCCCCTGGTCAGGCTGTTGAACTGCATTTACCAGGAGATCAATAAAATCGGTGGCTTCATCACCTTCTTTGCCCCGGGTTGATACGGGACTATACCTGAAGATCTCTTCAAACTGGTCAATGACAATGACAATCTGCTGCCGCAGGCTCTTTCTGATCTTATTGATCACATCAGTGATCCCTTCACTTCTGTTATGCAGTGACGCGGCTATGCTGGCCTGCGAAAGTTGCGTGAAACCCGCACTGGCAGACAGTGTTGACAGCTCTGCTGCAAGATTGTCAATAGGATTCACATCAGGCCTGAAGACCAGGTAAGACCACAGTTTTTTCCCTTCAGTATTTTCCCTGATCAGAGCCGGTATCACTCCTGAGAGTACCAGCGATGACTTGCCACTGCCTGATGCTCCTATTACGGAAACAAATCTGTTGTCCTTGAGGCGTGCAACTACTTTAATAGTGCTTTCCATCCTTCCGAAGAACAGATGACCCTCATCAGGCCTGTAAGCTCTCAGTCCCGGAAAAGGATTTGATTTTATTACAGTAATTCTTTCAGCCATAGATGACTATTAGTTAGACAGTTTCAATGCTTTGCTTGTCCATATAATCAGCAAAGATATCAGTGTATTCCGAATAGTGGAAAACAAAATTGGTAATATCATTCACTGGTAGTGAATACAGCCCGCTTTTCCCCTGGTCCGAAGGAACAATCCATGTGATAAGCCCGGGCAGTGGCCCGGCGTCATAAGATTCCGAATACCGCATTCCGGAAGCAAGCATTATCATTCTTTCTTCCGGGATCTTGTTAAAGCAAAGGCTGAGAAAGCGTGTTTTCCCAAAGGTCATTGCCACCTCCGGTACCGTATTGCTGACCACGCCGGCAACTCTGTTTCTCACCTGTTCTGTCAGCCTGCTTTCCACCTCACTGAACCAGTCGCTGTTAATGGTTCGTATCACCATCGCAGCCTCTTCCTGAAGCAGCTGACTGTTGCTGAAGAGATATGATACCACTATTTCTTTGTCCACCCCTCGCCCTTCACGTGCCGCCTTATGCAGAGCGCACGCTTTTGTCCATACGCCTGTAATATTCTGATCTGTTAAAAGTATCATGGTTGCCAGCGATCCTTCTGTCACCTCCCTCATGGGGAAGCACAGTGAAAGCTCGTTTAGTCTTATCCTGTCTGAGTTATGCCCGAGCAGTGCCTGCAGCGGACGGCGCGATGAACCAATTATCATAGTATCAATGACCTCCAATGCAATTCCTGCACCTGCTGCGGTTCCGCTGACAGCATTAGCCCTTATCATTGCGGCAGTTGCATTCCCTGATGTCAGTGAGAGGAGGGAGAAAAGAAGGTCGTAGTTCATGTTTTTTTCCCACTCAAGTGCTCCGGACATAATAAAGTACTTCTTTTTCTCTGCCTCCGTCTGGAGTGCAATTAGCCGTCCGATATTATATACCGTTGCATTCATGGCCTCTTCTATCCGCTGCCGGTGATTTGTCTCAGGGACAAACCCCTGCTCACAGAGGTACTTGACAGCCTTCAGCCTTACGGTTACCGGCCCCCCTTCCAATAAATTACTCAGATATGGTGTTACCTGAGCCAGTGGCATCATGCCCAGCAGCCCCATGACCATCAGACTGACACTCTCCCTGCTCTGAGGCCTGAAGGCAGAACCGATGATCTCACCATAAGTGTCAGGTCCGAAATGACGAAGAAGGTAAAATGCCTCTCTCTCTGTCTCAGGCATATGAAGCGCCTGCATTGCCTCTTCGCGCAGCTCTTTCATCCCGAAGCGTCCTGCCGCTGCCAGCCCTATCCTCCTGATATCCGGATTTATATCATTCAGCAACCTGACTATTTCAGATGACTGGGGTGCTTTTTTCCCGGTCAGTATTGACCGTGTAACAGCAGTCTTTTCGTTTATCCCGGGCAGCCGGAGCATTTCACTGTTCCTGACGGGATCAGAATAATACTTTTCAATATGGGCAATTATCCCGGATGCCTCCCGCTTTACCGCTTCGCTGAAACCATGTCCGGAGACGATGGCTTTCAGCGCAGGGATCAGAGCAGGATCCAATGTACGACCCGAGACACGGACAACTTCTGAGGCATAACTGTCATCTGCCCTGTTAACCAGGTAATCAAGCTTCCCGCAGATAATATCCAGGTAATGGCTTGGGTAAAGCAGCACGCTTCTGAAACCTCTCACAGGTTCACCCGTGAGTACCTGTTTCTCGGAATATTCTGTTATTGACTCCTTCCTCCGCAGGCTGTTTATGATGGTATTCCTGAATTCACCAGACAGTATAATATCCAGTATGACCTGAACCAGGGCAAATAATGGAATCAGGAGAACCAGCCCCGATGAATTATATCCCGTAAATCTTTTAATCAGAAACAAAAGGGCAAAAATGAGTATTATGGCTGCTGCTGTCTTTTCTCTGACGTTCCTTATACGGCACCATCGAGCACCTTCATCCGCATACAGCTGAAATATGGCCTCCAGGGCAGGCAGGGTGTAAGTAAAGAAAGATGCGAAAAAGAAGATGGCAGCAATAGAAGTAAAGAGCGCTGAAAGTAAATTAAGGGTTTCCTTCCCGTTAAGGTCATAATATATGAATATCAGAGATGCAGGAACAGAAACGGTCAGAAGCGACAGGGCTGAGATAAGCAATCTCCCTTGCAGCCGCATATCTTTCAGCAGGGGAAGATATGAACGGTTTCGCATTACCAGGGCCAGGCCGGTTGTTGCTGCTGCGACGGAGACCGAATATAGAAACGGCGTTGTTTCAAAGAGAGACATATCCTCAATTACCGCCAGAATTGCAGGTGCAGTAATGACTGACAAAATCAGAACCGACCATAATACCCATGGATAACCGGTTTTCATCTGCCGTTTAGTTTTGACATATTCCGGAATAGATACAGACTCACGTTACAAGATACAAAATATAAAATCTATAAAAAAGCTCCCCTGGCCCTTATCAGGTCAGCAAGCTGGCCTGTAAGTTTTTCAATGGTGGTGTTCTGACAGTCAGCAATAATGTCTGCCTGCTCATACCATCCGGTTCTCATTGCAAGCAGTTCATGGACTCTTTCTGTCAGACCGGTCTCTCCGTTATTTGCCAGAAGCGGACGCTTAGTCTTTGACTTTTCAAGTCTTGAAACCAGTATGTCAACGGGTAGCTTAAGGTAAATGATCACTCCCGTTTCTTTCATTATGCTTATATTTTCCACCGAGCATGGTGTGCCACCACCGCAGGCAACCACTGTGCGCGATCTT
Source organism: uncultured Bacteroidales bacterium (assembly GCA_963732575.1). Taxonomy (GTDB): domain Bacteria; phylum Bacteroidota; class Bacteroidia; order Bacteroidales; family VadinHA17; genus SR-FBR-E99. The sequence goes on along the minus strand of CAVTAA010000002.1, from coordinate 644,822 downwards.
GCGGAGGCTGTCATCAAAGCCATTTTCTCAGCTTCCCTGAAATACTGTTCACCGTGAAGGGTGAACAGGTCAGCCACCGTTAAGCCGCTTTGTTCTTCTATCAGTCTGTCAGTGTCAATAAAGCTCCAGAGGAGAGATGATGCAATCTTTCTGCCGGTGGTGCTTTTACCACTGCCCATGAAACCTATCAGATAGATATTCACGGTGATTTAAAGATCTAATTTCATCTGTGCAGGATCGTCCGGAGGAGGGGCCTGCGAATCCGAATTCATGGGTTCCTCCTCATCATTGTCAGGCTGAGGTGTGACCTCGCTTTTTATAACGGGTTCAAGCTCACGAATGTTTGACACGCTGTAGTTAGACAGCCTCTTGCCCTTGGCACGGTAACTCTTCACCCCGATAAAACCTGCAACCTCAATGATCTCGTTGCTGCGGCCCTCGTTCTTACCGCCAAAACTGATCTCGAGACGCGGATACTCGACCTCAGTCAGGCTGACGAGCTTTGATCCTTCGCTGTCTGCAATGAAATACTGCAGTCTGTCTGACTCTTCAAAGACGAACCTCTTGACATAATAGAGCTCCTGCTCCTTATCCCAGTAAACGGCGGAAAAGACTTTTGATTCCCTGAATTTCTCTATCAGCAGAAGATCATCCTCAAAATGAAGTGAGAGATCTGTGCCTGATGTGCGGAAGCAGCCACTTTTTGTCACAACCAGAAGTATTTCTTCTGAAGCGAACTCACCGAGGAACTTACCCCTGCCGTCGGCATTAAGTCTCATCACAGCCTCATCAAACCAGAGCTTGCGGCCTCCCAGTGTTGATAACCCCTTCTCTTTAAGAGTGATTTTATGAACGGGATTTCTTGTAAGAATGTTGCCCATCGAGGAGCGTCCCTTGATCGCCAGCTCACCAAAATCAAACTCAAAGGTGAGTTTCTTCAGCCTGGCGCGAGGCTTATGATAAACCTTGATAACCTCCGCCTCACCGTTGGGATTGACACTCAGATAATGTATGCGGGTACCGTCCGTGCCCCGGCCAAGATTGTATTCCTTGTCCCGCGTCAGTCCGGTAAGGGCGCAACGCTTGATATACAGGGCTCCTTCTCGTCCGTCCTGATACACAATATTATAGATCGTACGGCTGTCATTCCTCAGAAAAACCTGCACATATATCACATCCTTGCCAACGAACTGCTTATCAGCCACCCTGGTGATCAGGTATGTGCCGTCCTTCCTTATCACAATAATATCGTCGATGTCAGAACAGTCACAGACAAACTCATCTTTTTTGAGGCCGGTGCCGATGAAGCCCTCCTGGCGGTTGACATAAAGCTTGGAGTTGACAGCAACCACCTTGGAGGCCTCAATGGTTTCAAAGCTTCTTATCTCCGTACGGCGCACGCAGTTTTTGCCATACTTCTTTTTTATCTGACGGTAGTAATTGATAGCATATGGGATGATGTTACCAAGATGGTTAGTCACCTCCTCAAGCTCCCCCTCAATTCCTTTGATATGCTCCTCTGCACGCGAAGAGTCAAACCTGGAGATACGTTTGATCTTTATCTCGGTCAGCCTGATAATATCTTCACGGGTAATCTGGCGCCTGAAAAGCTTTTTGTAAGGCTTCAATCCCTTATCTATTGCAGCTATAACAGCCTCCCATGTCTCGCTCTCCTCAATATCACGGTATATCCTTTTCTCGATGAAAATCCTTTCGAGAGATGCGAAGTGCCAGTCTTCATCAAGCTCGGACTTGCGTATCTCGAGCTCACGCTTTAAAAGCTTGACCGACTGGTCAGCTGAATGCCTGAGGATATCGCTTACCCCCACAAAGGCAGGTTTGTTTTCGTCGGTGATGATGCAGGCGTTGGGTGATATTGAAAGCTCACAGTCAGTGAAAGCATACAGCGCATCAATGGTTTTGTCCGGCGATATTCCTGACTGCAGCTGTATCACTATCTCTACTCCGCCTGCAGTGTTGTCGTCTATCTTTTTTACCTTGATCTTGCCCTTGTCATTGGCTTTGACAATTGACTCTATGAGTGAACCTGTTGTACGGCCAAAAGGTATCTCGGTGATAACCAATCCTTTTTTATCAACCTTTTCAATCTTCGCCCTCACTTTGACTGCACCACCCCTGACACCGTCATTATACCGTGCCACATCAATCATCCCCCCTGTCGGGAAATCAGGGTAAAGAACAAAGGGTTTTCCCTGGAGATAACTTATCGATGCATCAATGAGCTCATTGAAATTATGCGGAAGTATTTTTGATGCAAGGCCTACCGCTATACCCTCGACACCCATGGCAAGGAGAAGAGGAAATTTCACCGGCAGGGTTACCGGCTCCTTGTTACGTCCGTCGTAGGAACTCATCCATTCCGTGGTCTTGCTGTTGAAGGCCACCTCAAGAGCGAATTTTGAGAGGCGTGCTTCAATGTAACGGGGTGCAGCAGCGCCGTCACCGGTGAGAATATTTCCCCAGTTTCCCTGTGCATCCACAAGCAGGTCCTTCTGCCCGAGCTGCACCAGCGCATCACCGATGGAAGCATCACCGTGAGGATGGAACTGCATTGTATGACCTATGATATTGGCCACTTTATTGAAGCGACCGTCATCCATGCGTTTCATTGAATAAAGAATCCTTCGCTGGACTGGCTTCAGGCCGTCAGACATATGAGGCACGGCCCGCTCGAGGATAACATACGACGCATAATCCAGGAACCAGTCCTGGTACATCCCTGACAACGCCGTGACCGCATGAAGGGCAGCTGGAATATTCCCGTTCTTTGGCTCTTTCAATTCTTCACCGTCTCCGGTGAAGGTATCATCTTCATGATCAATCTCTTTCATCTTCTGCAACAATCTCCTCTCAAGCAAGCGCTGTTTCCGGCAACTCCTCCTCAACCCTCAGGTTGTCAATTATAAAATCCTGACGTTCAGGAGTATTCTTACCCATGAAAAACTCAAGGAACTGAGTATATGGGTCAGCCTTTTTCATGATTACAGGCTCAAGCCGTATGTCCTTCCCGATGAAACGTCCAAACTCATCAGGCGATATCTCACCCAGACCCTTAAACCGTGTGATCTCCGGTTCAGGTCCCAGGTCCTTTATCGCCTTAAGTCTTTCATTATCACTGTAACAGTAGCGTGTTTCCTTTTTGTTGCGTACCCTGAAAAGCGGGGTCTGCAGGATATATACATGACCTTTCCTGACAAGGTCAGGGAAGAACTGCAGGAAGAATGTCAGAAGCAGCAGACGGATGTGCATGCCGTCTACATCTGCGTCAGTGGCAATGACCACGTTGTTATAACGGAGGTCTTCAACAGACTCCTCAATATTCAGCGCAGCCTGCAGCAGGTTGAACTCCTCATTCTCATAAACGATCTTCTTGGTAAGTCCAAAACTGTTCAGCGGCTTGCCCCTCAGGCTGAAGACAGCCTGCGTCTCCACATTACGCGATTTGGTTATCGAGCCGCTGGCCGAATCTCCCTCAGTGATAAATATGGTTGAGTCAAGACGCCTGTCATCGTTTGAATTGTAGTGAACGCGACAGTCGCGGAGCTTGCGGTTATGAAGGCTGACTTTCTTTGATCTTTCCCGTGCCAGCTTCTGGATGGAACTGATGGCCTTGCGCTCCTTCTCTGATTCCTGTATCTTCTTCAGCAGTATTTGTGCTGTCTCGCTGTTCTTGTGAAGATAGTCATCGAGGTGCTTGTGAATGAATTCAACGATATAATACCGGACAGAAGGTCCTTCCGGGCCCATGTCCTTGGATCCGAGCTTGGTCTTTGTCTGCGACTCGAAGATAGGCTCTTCGATCTTGACTGAAATGGCAGCTATGATTGAAGTACGTATGTCAGAAGGGTCAAAATCCTTTTTATAGAACTCCCTGATGGTCTTTACTATCCCTTCACGGAAAGCCATGAGATGGGTGCCTCCCTGCGATGTGTGCTGGCCGTTGACAAAACTGTAATAGTCTTCGCCGTACTGCAGTCCATGAGTGATGGCGATCTCGATATCTTCGCCCCTGAGGTGGATAATGGGATAGAGACCCTCACTGTTCATGTTGTCATTGAGAAGGTCTACCAGGCCGTTGCGGGAAATGATCTTGTTGCCGTTGAAATTTATCACCATACCTGCGTTGAGGTAGGTGTAGTTTTTAAGCATGTTCTCAACATACTCGGTGATATAGTGGTAGTTGCCGAACATTATCTCATCGGGAGTAAAGATCACCTCCGTGCCGTTATCCTCCTTTGATGCTTTCTGTGCCTCATCCCTGATCACACTGCCGGCGCTGAACTCAATCTCCTTCACCTGCCCGTCACGTACTGAACGCAGGATAAACATTGAAGAAAGGGCATTGACAGCCTTTATACCCACGCCGTTAAGTCCAACTGACTTCTTGAATGCCTTTGAGTCGTATTTTGCCCCGGTGTTCATGCGTGATGAGACATCCAGTACTTTGCCAAGCGGTATGCCGCGGCCGTAATCACGTACCCTTACCTCCCTGCCGTTGATACTCACATCTATCTTGCGGCCGAAGCCCATCATAAACTCATCCACCGCATTATCCATCACCTCCTTCAGCATGACATAAATGCCATCATCAAGGGATGAGCCGTCACCCAGCTTACCGATGTACATACCGGGCCTGAGCCTGATATGCTCCTTCCACTCAAGGGTCTTGATGTTCTCTTCTGTATAGTTGCCGTCCATCATCCCGAATTTTCGGCAAATATAAAGATTTAGGAGAGGCCTTTACACCTGATTTATCAACAACAACAGTGATTTTTCACCTCATTTCAAGGCAGGAAGGGCGCCAGGGACGGTTATTTTACTTTTACCGGCTCGCTTCTTAGCTGTTCCATGGCGCTGATCATCTGCGCGTGAACCCTGGCTGCAAGCTCTTCCGGGTCGCCGGTTTTGAAGCTCCCCGGAAAGATCGGATCCAGAACCCTGATCCTTACCACTCTGCGATTCCCGAATATAAATCCTTTTTTGGGCAATATATCGCCGGTACCGTCTATCAGCACCGGGAGAAGGGGTTTGTCAGTCTTTACGGCGATCTGAAAAGCGCCTGCCTTGAACTTCCCTATCTCTCCGGTCAGCGATCGTGTTCCTTCAGGAAAGATCACGACAGAAATGCCTTCCTGCAGTGATTCCACACATTTCTCCATCATCTGTATTACACTGCTTTTATTGCCTCTGACCAGTTCAATATACTTCACCATCCTCATCTCCCATCCTACTATCGGGATCTTGAACACCTCAATCTTTGAGACCCATCTCAGCCTGTGATGCAGCATATTGAAGAAAACAATATCCAGCATCGACTGATGATTGGGAACAATGACATAAGCCTGGTTCTGATCAATCTTCTCCCGGCCATCGACAACCACCTTCCAGAAGGGGCTCATCTTCGTCAGAACAATCCCCTGGATGACCATCCATCGGTTGTTCATCAGCCTGCGATTGTCAAACGGTATTGATACCAGCCAGAGCAGAAGGGCTACGGGTAATGCAAGGGTGATGAATATGATACTTGATATCCAGACCCATACAGACTTTATGAATTCCATGATAATTTGCGTTTATTTGTTTCTGCTGCGGCCAGTGCCAGACCTGTTCCGGCAAGAATGCCCAGTAAAGCGCCGCCGATAACATCGCCGGGGTAATGTACTCCGAGGTAGATCCTGGAATACGATACAATTGCTGCCCAGATAAAAATACACCAGGTGTACCACTTCTTGCCCAGGATCGGAGCTGAAAATGCTGCCAGTCCAAAGGAATTGGCAGCATGGCCTGAGACAAAACCGTACATTCCTCCGCAGTGGCCTCTTACCGTATGAACAAGACCCTGAAGTGAAGGTTCATGGCATGGCCGGAGACGTCCGATGAAATTCTTCATCATCACCGATACCTGGTCGGTGATGACCACCAGAAGCACTGCAAAGAGAAGGATCAGCCATATTCTTTTCTTATACTTAACTGTCATGAGATAAATAATAAAAAGATAGAGCGGTATCCACACCACCCTGAGGCTGACGGTCGACATCACAGTGTCAAAAAAGGGTGAGTGGAGGGAGTTAAGGAAGAGGAATATGGACTGGTCAAGTTCAACCATGATCAGATGTTTATGGCTCTCCAGAGGAGATCCTTAAGTGTGCTTATGCCTGTGCCGTTTATCGATGAAATGAACACTACCGGAATGTTGTCCGGCAATCCGGGTCTTATACCATCCTTGAGCTCTTCATCAATCAGGTCACATTTGGAAATAGCCATTACCCTTGGTTTATCAAGCAGTTCAGGGTTATATTTTCTGAGCTCTTCAACAAGAATCTGATATTCTTTGTTCACGTCATTGCTGTCAGACGGGACCATGAAGAGGAGAACTGCGTTACGTTCAATATGCCTGAGGAATCTGGTACCAAGGCCCTTGCCCTCGGCAGCGCCTTCAATTATACCCGGGATATCAGCCATGACAAAAGACTTGTCATCACGGTAGTTTACAATACCCAGGTTTGGTGTCAGGGTAGTGAAGGGATAGTTATCTATCCTGGGACGGGCGGCACTGACCACTGATAGTAATGTTGACTTGCCGGCATTGGGAAATCCAACGAGGCCGACATCGGCGAGGACCTTCAGTTCGAGGATGAACCAGCCCTCGATTGACGGCTCGCCTGGCTGAGCAAAGCGTGGTGTCTGGAATGTTGACGATTTGAAATGAGTGTTGCCCTGTCCGCCGCGGCCCCCCTTGACAAGTATCTTTTCTTCGCCGTCATGTGTTATTTCAAAAAGTACATTTTCTGTCTCACCGTCTTTTGCAATTGTCCCCAGCGGTACATTTATGATCACATCTTCTCCGTCAGCGCCCGTTTTATTATTTGATGACCCCACCCCTCCGTGACCGGCGAAGATATGCTTTCTGAATTTGAGGTGAAGCAGGGTCCAGAGCTGTGAATCGCCCTTAAGGATAACGTCCCCTCCTCGTCCTCCATCACCACCGTCAGGTCCCCCTTTTGGCTGAAATTTCTCCCGTCGCAGGTGTGTCGAACCTGCGCCGCCCTTGCCGGATCGTCCGAAAATCTTTACATAATCAACGAAGTTTGTCTCTGCCATCAGTCAGATTATTGTTTCGATATGACTGCAGAGCCTGGCGAAAATGTCATCAATAGAACCTACCCCGTCAACCATTCGTGAGACCCCTGCCTTGCGACCGTAGTCAATTACAGGTTCGGTCTTGGCCTGATAAACGGCAATGCGGTTGTTTATGACTGCTTCATCAGCATCATCAGCCCTTCCTGACACCAGGGCTCTTTTCTTCATGCGGTCCATCAGCTCGATGTCATTTACCTCCAGAACGAGCATGAGATCTATCTTCATGCCACGTTTGTTCAGCATTTCCTGAAGGGCATCAGCCTGTTCCACTGTTCGGGGAAATCCGTCGAAGATAAAACCCGCCTTGTCAGAAGTGGTATCGATCTTTTGTGCGATCATATCTATCACCACATTATCAGGTACCAGCTCGCCGGCAGCCATTATTGCCGCCATTTTCCTGCCCAGCTCAGTGCCGGCAGCCAGCTCAGCCCTGAGCATGTCTCCGGTAGAGAGGTGAAGCAGGTTATACTTTCCTGCAAGGGTTACCGACTGCGTTCCCTTCCCTGATCCGGGAGGGCCGAACATAAGAACATTGATCATTGCGGTATTATTTTATGATTTTGTAAATTGATTTCAGATTACGGCCATAGCCGTCATAATCAAGACCGTACCCCACAACAAAATTGTTCGGAATTTCAAATCCTATATAATCAATGGGGATATCCCTGGTATAGGCCTCCGGCTTGAAGAGGAGAGTGCAGATTTTAACTTCGACGGCTTTGCGCAGGGTCAGCTCGCCGATAATCCTTTCAAGGGTGCTGCCTGTATCTACGATATCTTCGAGGACCACTACGGTCTTGCCTGAGATATCTTCGTTCCACCCAATCAGTTCCTTGATCTTCCCTGTGCTGCCAGTGCCTTCGTAGGAAGCAAGCTTGATGAACGATATCTGTGCATTCAGCTTTATCTGCCTGAAGATGTCAGCAGCAAAGAGAAAAGAGCCGTTGAGGATGCCAAAGAAGAGCACGTCCTTACCTTGCAGGTCCTCGGTTATCTTTTCGGCCATGGCTGATATACGGCTTTGTATCTCATCTTCGGTGATGTATTCCGAAAACTCTCTGTCAAGGACTTTTATCTCATTCATAGTGCAGGTGGTTGAAGGTGCTAAATTACAAATTTATAGCGTATTTTTGCCTCTGCATCGATGTAACATTTAAAAAGAGCTTATGGATCCACTGGTTAGCATTATTATGGGAAGCACCTCCGACCTGAAGGTGATGGAGAAGGCAGCGGAGTTTCTTGACAGCATGGGTATACCCTTCGAGATGAACGCTCTCTCGGCACACCGTACGCCGGAAGCAGTTGAGAAGTTTGCACATGGCGCCGCAGGACGGGGACTAAAAGTGATCATCGCCGGTGCAGGCATGGCTGCTCATCTGCCGGGCGTCATTGCGGCCATGACACCGGTACCAGTGATCGGTGTGCCTGTAAAAGCCTCCCTCGACGGCATGGATGCTCTGCTTGCGATCGTGCAGATGCCTCCCGGCATACCCGTTGCCACCGTAGCCATCGACGGCGCCCTGAACGCCGGCATACTGGCAGCGCAGATGATCGCCACAGGTGACACCGCAGTCATGGAGAAGCTGGTTGCTTACAAGGCAGGCCTGAAGGAGAAGATAGTAAAGGCTAACGAAGAACTGGGGGCGGTAAAGTATAAATTCAAGACGAACTAAGAATTGAGCATGCGGCATGGAGCATGCAGGGCATGGAGCATGGAGCATGGGGCATGGGGCATGGGGTGGATGATTACTTCTTTACCCTTAACAGGGTTTTTCGGAAATTTGTAATCATCTTACTTAATATCACCAACCTGCCCAATACTTCATTAAGGGTATTACCATTAATAATTTCTCTGCGTTCGAACAGGTGCAGAATATTGGCACATTCATAAACTGATCTTCTCGATACATTCAGGAAATTGGCAAATTCCTTATCAGAATAAGAACCTGATCCTTCAGCGATATTATTTGTTATACTCATGCCTGCAGCCCTTAATTGTTCTGCAAATCTGAAGTACCTTCTGGCGTCTGCAAGGTCAGCAATATCAAAAAGAAGATCAGAAATCTCAATACCATCTTTCCATATCTGTAAATCCTTAAACCTAAAATCATTCATGCTTTTCACTTTTAAGTTATAGAAAAATCCATTTCTGACTCATTAACCTTCTCCCTGCCCCTTGCCCCTTAATCCCCGGATCTTCTCCTTGCCCCATGCCCCTTGCCCCTTGCTAAAAAATGATTTTCCCTTGCATCCTTACCTCCTGCTTAAGCTCCCTTACAAGCTCTGCCTTTGATGTTGTAACAGCATATTTCCCCCTTAGCTCAATCCAGTCAAACGGTTTCCACGAGATCATCACGAAAGCCCTGCTGCACTCACCGTACAGGGCGGGGACACTGAATGAATGGAGGAGATCGTTCTCCCAGGCATAAAGGCGGCTGTCATATCCCCCGCTCGAGCAAAGGGCGTAACGGAACCACAGCCTGAGCGGAACAGCATGCAGGGAATATGAGATATCCTGGCACAGCAGGAATCCTTTTTCTCCTGAAGGAACGATATGACTTACGGAAACACGTGTTGTCAGGCTTATTTTTTCAGCCGGAGAGCATGCGAAGGTAAACGCCGCCAGTCTTCTCGTCCTTGTCTCCGCGAATGAAATGCCTGAATTCATTTTCCAGATCATACTCACGTGACGCAGAAGTAAATGCCAGCCTCAATGAAAGGTCGTCACGCGGAAGGTACTCGCACTTTATCTCTGTCCTGCTGCCAAAGGCAGGAGACGAGGAGCGGTACCGCGGCCACGGCACACGGTAATGATCAGCGCCGGCACTGACGAAGAGATGAGGGGCCACCTCCAGATGCAATGAGGCAGCCAGGCCTGTCTCGTTAGTGGCGGCTGTCGATGCGCTGAAAGCTCCTGAATGGAATGAGTGATAGCCAGGTGAGAAATGCCGTGCAAGGATGTTACACAAGACCCTGTCGGAAAGCCTGGCCCTTATGCCGCCTATCGCAGCCCATGAGCCGGGGAAGCTGGCTGCCGCCTCTGCAAAAAACAACAGCCGACCTGTCCCTGCCTTGAAATCAGCCGAAAAATTCAGCAAACGGTCTCCTCTGAATGCAGGTATGTTTTCCGCTTTCATGGTGTCAGGCTGAAACGGCAAGGAGAACCATGTCATTGATGACGTTATCCCGGCTCTGATCTTATCTGTCCCCCAGGTAAGATGAAGGCCGGCCATAGTCTCCGTCAGGCTGTTGCGCGCCTCGCGTGCCGATGGGCTGTCGTGAATACCTCCTTTAACGAGGTTGGTCACGGCAACAGCATTGCTGTCACTGTCAAAGAGCGGGCGGGCATCGATAGAATTTGATGTAGCGAAGAGCACAACGCCGCGAGTAAGGCTTCCCAGCTGGCAGCCCACACCCCTGAAAAAATTGTTCTCCTCCGATGAGGTGTACTGTCTGAGGGCGCTCCTGCCCGTCATGTACGACGGTGAGCTTAGCCATGATCCCTGCCATGAACCGCTGTTAAACACAAGACCCTCACCGAAGCGCAGGGAGAAGTCGCCAATAATGATATGATCAATGAGCCCCTGGCCACGGTACATGAGATGGCCCGACAGAAAATCCGGTCCTGCTGCACCGTCGAATGTAAATGGTTCTCCGGGATCATTCTCTGCTGTCATACCGTAACTGAACCTTGCTCCTTCATGCCTGACCTGCACCAGTGACCTGATACCTCTCGTAGTATTGTCTGCCTCGGCTATACGGGTTGTAGCCGTCATAATGACAGTGTTTCTTCCTGACTGAAAACTGTTCCTTGTGTCTGACGGCTCGAGGGTGATGTAGGGAGCCATAAGCATTACAGTACCCCGGTCAAAAGCGGGAAGCAGCGCCAATTCGAACAATGAGACAATATCTCCTTTTCTGGTCACATAGTCTGCCAGTATCATGACCTGGAACTCAGTGAGGAAAAAGAGACGGGCTATCTCTTCCTCATCGCCGCTGTTGATTGCTGCCGGTCTCTCTTCAATCTCCGACAACCGCTCAAGGAGATAAGAGACTTCGGTTTCATCTGTCAGTGCCATAATCCCGGAAACGGCATCAGTGATCACCTGATGACTCTTCCTGTGCTTGAATCGATACAGAGGAAACACAAAGAGAGAGAAGGATGAGAGGAATGTACCCTATTTTCTTCTTATATTCCATATAAATGAAACAGAGGAGGTTATTCCTGTGACACTGTTTACCATAAACCCCGCATCGGTCTGCAGCGAGCCGGTCGTGTAACCTACTCCGAATGAAAAACATGACGGTGAACTCATGTAGCCGGTTCTCAGGATCAGTCTGTCGAGGACATTCCAGCAAATTCCTCCCTGGATTGACAGCGGTTCGTCTGTGACCTTGCTGGTCTCCATGGCAACGGAAAGGTGTTCCGTGTGTTTCCATTCTATGCCGGCATTTATAGATGACGGAAGCGTGTTGACCGCTGTCAGGGGATTGAATAAATGCAGTCCGAAGGTCAGCGACGAGGACAGCAAAATGGTCATTCCCGCCTCAAAAGTGATATGTGACAGATCCCTGTAATCGCCGGCGCTCTTTTCAATGATATAGTCAACCTGTACTCCCAGTGAGACACCCTTTGTCAGGGTGACAGCACTGCCTGCTCCCGTAAAGATGCGGTAATAGTCACCGTTGCCGTAGTGTGTGGTGATGAGCCCCAGCGGTAAGGTTTTGCCTGCCAGTATGGCGCTGACGGCTTTTGATGATAACGGTGTCATCATGAAGCGGGTCTCGAGAGCTAAAGCAGCGCTGGTGCCAGGGTGTGATGTGAGCAGCGCCTGGTTATGAAAACAGCTCCAGTGCCCGGGCGATGCGGACGAAGCAAAACCGATGCCCATTTCAGCGGCGCCGTGAGGTACATAAACAGGCTCACCGGCCCGTAAGACGCCAGCCGCTATAAAAAACAGCAATAATACCGCATTCCACCGCAGCATTCTGAGACATAATTATCCAACTAAATTACGTCTGATTCAGATAAAAGTCAAGTATTTTTTCAGAAAAAAGCACGGCGCATGGGGCAGTGGGCAAGGGGCAAGGGGCAGGGGGCAGGGGGCAGTAGCATTTATTTGCACCATGCTCCATGCTCTACCTCCATGCTCTAAGCCTTGATATCCTTAATATTGAGCTGTACCGAACTCTTGCCCCTGAACACGTTGAGTTCGACTGAATATGCGATATCCACCACTCCGCCGCATTCCCTGAAGATTTCTATCGTGTCAGACTGTCCGAAGGCAATGGCGCCTATCGGTTCGGCATTCTGACGCGCAAAGCTCAGCTTGAGATGCGTGCCGTTGTTTCCGACAGGCTGGCATGACATGGTCTTAACCCTGCGCGACACAAACACCGGCGCCATATTTTCGGGACCAAAAGGCTGGAAACGCTCAAGGTAATTGTACATATCAATCCCCACATCTTCTATAGGTATCTCAGCATCAATATTCACCAGGGGCACAAGGTGCTCTTCCTTGATTGTTTCGCTTACAAACTTTTCAAACCGTTCACGGAACGATTGCAGGTTCTCCTGTTTGAGAGTAAGTCCGGCGGCGAACATGTGTCCCCCGAAACTCTCGAGCAGGTCAGAGCATGATTCGATAGCCTGGTAAAGGTCATAGCCGGGCACACTGCGCGCTGAGCCTGTGGCAAAACCATCCTTTGATTCGGTCAGAATTACCGTCGGGCGGTAATATGTCTCTATCAGCCTTGATGCGACGATGCCGATGACACCCTTGTGCCATCCCTGATGGAACAGCACAGTGGTACGGGTGTTACTCATCCGGTTGTCTTCACTGACCATACGGCGCGCCTCTGAAGTTATTTCGTTATCCTTCTTTCTCCTGTCATCGTTGCTGTGGTCAATGTCATTACAAATAGCAACAGCCAGATCCGAGTCCTCTGACACCAGCAGCTCCACCGCCTTGCTTCCCGATTCCATGCGCCCGGCCGCGTTGATGCGCGGTCCTATGCGAAAGACTATATCTTCCACAGCCAGAGGCATGCGTATCTTCGCCTTATCGATGATCTTCTGGAAACCAAGGCGTGGTGCCTCATTAAGCTGTTTCAGTCCGAAATAGGCAAGTATCCTGTTCTCCCCGGTCATCGGCACAATGTCAGAGCCGATGCTGACAGCAACCAGGTCAAGGTAGGGTATGATCTTTTCAAAGGGTATCTTCTGCAACTGGCAGTAAGCCTGGATCAGCTTAAATCCGACACCGCAACCCGACAGCTCCTTATATGGATAGCTGCATCCCGGCTGCTTGGGGTCAAGCACAGCTGTTGCATCAGGTATCTCATCGCCCGGCAGGTGATGATCACATATGATGATGTCAATGCCTTTCGAGCGTGCATACTTCACCTTTTCTACTGCTTTTATTCCGCAGTCAAGGGCCACGATGAGACGGCAGTTTGTCTCTGCAGCATAATCGACGCCTTTCAACGAAAGGCCATAGCCCTCATGGTATCTGTCAGGAATGTAGTAATCGAGACTCGTATGCCTCTCCCGCAGGAATGCATACAGCATAGCAACCGAAGTAGTACCGTCGACATCATAGTCGCCATAGACGAGTATCTTCTCATTGCGTGCTATCGCCGTAGAGATCCGGTCAACTGCCCTGTTCATGTCCTTCATCAGGAAAGGATCATGCAGCGATTTCAGTGATGGGTTAAAGAATTCTTCAGCCTGTTTTTTCCTCGTGATGCCACGCTGCACCATGAGGTTGGCGATGGCAGCAGGCACCGCCATCTCTGTCGCCAGGGTCGTGACAACAAACTCGTCGCCCCCTTCTTTCAAGAGCCACTTTTTTTCCATTATATTTTATTTTAATAATATTCATATCCGAAGACCTCCCTCATTGTTTTACTCAGGATCTCTTTAACATCGCTCATACTCACGCTCCTGCCTGTTTCTTTTTCAATGCTCGTCACACCTTTATCGGTAAAGCCGCAGGGGTTTATATGATCAAAATAAGAGAGGTCAGTGCTGACGTTGAGAGCGAAGCCATGCATTGTCACATACCTCGATGCCCTGACGCCAATGGCACAAATCTTCCTTGCGCGGGCGCTTCCGGGATCAATCCATACGCCGGTGGCTCCTTCCAGTCGCCCGCCTGTGATGCCGAACAGGGAGATACATCTGATAACAGCTTCTTCCAGCTGATGGATATATTCTCTCAGGCCCAGCTTCATTACCTCCAGGTCAAAGATCGGGTATCCGACCAGCTGACCCGGGCCATGGTATGTTATGTCTCCACCCCTGTCAATGTGGTAGAATGATGCATCACGTGCCTGAAGCTGTATATAATCCAACAGCAGGTTCTGTTCTGATCCGCTCTTTCCGAGGGTATAAACATGATTGTGTTCAACAAGGATGAGACGGTCAGGGGTTCTCTGTTCATTCCCGTTCACTCCGCCCTTCTCCCTTGACCTTGGCATTGAAGAAACGTTCCTGGTATTCCCAGGTCTCCTTGTAGTCTCTGAAGCCAATATCATCATATATTACCCTTGAAGTCACGGTGTCCGTTATCTGTTATCTGTTATCAGTTGTCTGTTATTTATCTCTGGAGGTTTTCCAGGATGTCTCTACATAATTTATAAATGACGATACTTTTTTGCCCAAGATATGATATTCTTCAAGTAAGTCATCAGTAGGGGTATTTTCGTAAAGTTCTTTTATCATCTCCAGATGCGACTCCGTTTCAAGAAGCGATGCATCCGCAAATATCAGGAATCTTACAAACTCTGTCTTATAATCCCTTCTTCCATAACCCTCAACTATATTGGATCTCACACTCTGTGCAGACCTTCGGATCTGACTGCCTAACTCATATTGCTCTGTTTTTGGCAGCTCAAGGGTCATTAAATGAATAGCCTTTGCGAGCCTGAAGGCTTCTTTGTAAATCTCAAGTTCCTTATAACTATTCATCCTTTAACCGATAACAGATAACAGACAACTGATAACATTAATTTACAACATGCTTCTCCGCATGAAATGAGCTTCTGACCAGAGGACTGCTCTCAACAAATTTAAAACCGATCTCCAAACCTTTCCTCCTGTATTCTTCAAACCTTTCAGGAGTAATATATTCTGCAACAGGTATATGGTTCAGTGTAGGTGCAAGATATTGTCCGATAGTCACTATACTGCAGCCGGTGGCATGAAGGTCATGCAGGGTTTCAATCACCTCCTCGTCACTCTCACCCAGCCCGAGCATCATTCCCGACTTGGTTACAATGCCCCTGGAGGCCAGGTGTCTGAGTACGCTGAGGCTCACGTCATACTTTGCCACAGATCTTATCAGCGGCGTCAGTCGTCTGACTGTTTCTATGTTATGTGAAATGACATCCGGTCCTGCTTCAATCACCGTGTCAATGTCGGAACTGTTGCCCCGGAAATCCGGTATCAGTGTCTCAATTGTAACTCCGGGATTGACCTCCCTGATCCTTCGTATGGTGTCAGCCCAGTGCCGCGCTCCTCCGTCAGGCAGGTCATCACGGTCAACTGATGTCATGACGCAGTGTCTGAGACCCATCGTCTTTACCGCTTGTGCCACTCTCTCCGGCTCGCCCTCGTCTGGAGGCAGGGGCTTGCCGCTGGTGGTGCCGCAGAATTTACACGAACGGGTGCATATGTCTCCGAGTATCATCAGGGTGGCAGTGCCGGCATTCCAGCACTCCCCGATGTTGGGACAGTTACCGCTGGTACAGATGGTATGCAGGTGATTATCCTCAACCAGGTGTTTCACCATGGTGTAACTCTCCCCGCTTGCCCGCTGCATCCTTAGCCATGATGGCAATCTCCTGCTACCTGACATACCCTTTTCCCGCCCTGTTTAAAAATAACAGACAAAGGTAAGGAATATATACAGAGAAGGCAAAAGGCAAAAGGTAAAAGGCAAAAGGCAAAAGTCGAAAGGTAAAGGGCTAAAGGTAAAAGAATCATGACTTCAGACCCTCAGATCTTAAGACCTCCGGCAATCAAACCCTTACCGCACCTTAAAATAGGATTCCAGTTCTTTCAGAGTATCCTCGCCGGTAATTTTGTCCTTGATCAACGAGCCTTCTTCAAGTAAAAGCACCCTGGTACTTATGTCGGAAATGTGGTTAAGATCGTGGCTCGAGATCACCATCGTCACACCGTCTGAGTTTAGCTCCCTCAGCTTGTACTTAAGCCACGACTGGGACGTCGGGTCAAGGTTTGCAAAGGGTTCGTCCAGCAAAAGAATCTCCGGATTCCAGAGCAGCGAAGCCATTATCCCTATTTTGTTCTTATTTCCCGAGGAAAGTTCCCTTATGTATTTCTTTGACTTGATATCCTCGTTATAAAAACCTTTGTTTGCTTCCAGAAAAGTTATTACATCCTCCATGTTCAATCCATGAAGACCGGCAATAAATTCAAAATACTCCATCGGGGTCAGAAACGGAATCAGGAACCCCTCATTTAGAAATGAGCTCGTATAGTTCTTCCAGTCATCGGTCTCTGATACCCCAACCCCTTTTAATGTTACATACCCTGAGGTAGGTTTGATCAAATCGAGTATCAGGCTGAGCATGGTTGTTTTCCCTGCCCCGTTGTTTCCAACAAGACCGGCACATTCCCTTGGACCGATGACCAGATGGTCTATTGCCAGGGCAATCTTTTTAGCATAACATTTCCTTATGTCGTGAAGCTCTATCATGGTATTACTTTTGTCTGAAGCCGGCAGCCATTTTGTACTTGTTTTTTATCAGGAGCCGGGCAGTAAGTTTTAGAAAATATTCACTGAAGACAATCCCGGCAATTCCCAGAAGCAGGTAAGCATAATAACAATATTGAGGGATGCCCATAATCTTGAATATGAAAAATATTAAGTAGGGTATGGCAAGTAAAACGCCAATCATGAGGAATTGAAAAGCATTGGTTCCCTCATAGTTCATAAAGGTTGACTTCCCGATATCAATACGCGAGCGGTATAAAGTGCCGAAAATCAGCATAATGAACGAGGTTACTCCGGTGTTGTAAAGGAAAAGAGCCGTGCTTGCCAGCCACAGGTCAGAAAAAAGGAAGCCGTAAGGCAGGCATAGAATAAAATTAATAATGTTCATCACTGCAAAGAGCATCCATTTTGATCTGAGATAACCGAATGCAGATATCTTATTTGACAGTATGGCGTCAAAATAAGAACTCTCCCACATGAATACAAACTGCCCGTAATTTAATGACATTATGGCTGTGAGGAAGAACCCAAGAAAAATCGTGAAGACCTGGTTTTCCTTTAATGGGCTGCCAGCTATCATGAACCCGTATAACATAAATAACAGTCCGATGATCACGGATGCCCTTGGCCTCTTGTTTCTCAGGATCAGTCTCATCTCATTGCGTATCAAATTCCCTGCTTCACCAAATCGTGAAAGAAAGGATAAGTCGACTGAACGTCTTTTGCTCATAATTCTTTCTTCCTCGAGGTATGAGTTCCTCCTGAGGACGGTGTATGCAAGAAGATATGAAAGCAGGGCCAGTAACAAAGGGATAACAGCAAGTAAAGGCCGGCTGGTGACGGATGTTACTGCACCTTCAAAAAAGGTTGATATTATTACCTGGCCTTTGATTTCAAGATAGAACAGTGCTGTTATGCCTCCAAGCAGTATCATGATTATCAGAGGTCTCTTTACTGTGTACTTTTTAAGGGAAAAACAAAGAAAATTATTGATTATGACCAGCGAGATTATCGTCAGGCACCATGCTACTGTGGTTGCCGGCGAACTGACAGGACTGATGACTTTGAAAATGAACGGAAATGCAAGCAGGATTCCAATTATATTAAAATATGACGCAAAACTCTTTAAGAGGGGATAATTCAGAAGAGTTCTCTTTTTTACCGGAAGTGTCAGATACGGAAGAATTGAGATAACGGGTACTTTCTGCAAAATGAAGCGCAGCAACAGTTCTAAGGTGAAGTAAAAGAATAATAACCGTGCATAAGCATTAATGGCGTTGATATCCTTGTAGACTTCCCTGATCAGATCATCGGCAAAATAACCCATCATACCAATAACGATAATCAGGTACAAATTCAATAACCCAAGAAGGATATTAACCCAGATGCTTTTCTGCCAGAATGGGGATCTTAGCTTTTCCTTCCACTCGTGACCAAGAAGTTTAGATATCGTGCTCATTGCAGTAGTCATGAGTTACAGCAACTGTATTGACAGACTGACAAAGCAAGTTACTAAAATTCCTGAAACCAAACTGTATCATAACCGGCAAAGATGACAAATGAAAACGCTATCTTTGAGAAAGCAGTTAAAACTTCGAAGTGTGTCTGTATTTCTTAATGAGGTCTCCGGGAAAATAATAGCTGAGACAGCTGAAGTGGCAGGCTTCCTATGGCAGCGGGGCTGGGCTGAACGCAATGCCGGAAATATTTCGGTAAGGCTGGCACCTGAGGATCTTGCCGAAGCATGCTCATCACAGAATGAACTGATTATCCCGCTCACAAAATCCTTTCAGGAAATCGGGGGCAATTTCTTTCTTGTCACGGGAAAGAACACAAGGATGCGTGATGTGGCCGCCAGGCCAATGGAAAACATGCTGATCATCAGGTTGAGTGATGACGGCGCGGGTTATTCTATTCTGTCACCTGACTGTGAAACGCTCGTTGCGTCCGACCAGTGAGCTTTCAACGCACCTGGACATCCATTCCCTGCTAATCCGGAAGAAACCGCAGCAGCGTGTGGTGATGCATACGCATGCCACCGAACTCGTTGCCCTGACACATATTAAAGATTTGTGCAATGAGCACCAGCTGAACAATATACTCTGGGGAATGCATCCCGAAACAAAAGTTTTTGTGCCTGCAGGAGCAGGATTTGTCCCGTATTTTTTACCGGGGACAACAGCCATCGGCGAAGCAACTGTCAGGGTTCTTGAAAAGCATGATATTGCACTCTGGGAAAAGCATGGTGTATTCGCCATAGGCAAGACACCGTCTGAAACATTTGATCTTATAGATATAATGACCAAATCTGCTTCTGTATTTTTCCTTTGCCGCTCGGCCGGGTTTGATCCCGAGGGGCTTACAAACAGCCAATTAGATGAGCTGGGAAAATTGAAATTCTGAATAATATGGAAACTGTTTATTTGAACGGACAATATGTCCCCCGCGAAAAGGCCGTGATCAGTCTTGACGACCGCGGCTTTCTCTTTGGCGACAGTGTGTATGAGGTAGTGAGATGGTACGGCGGGTACTTCTTTGATATGGAGGGCCATATGAACCGCCTGCGCCGCAGCCTGAATGAGACCAGGATCACCTGGGAGGATGTCGGTGACCTGCCTGAAATTGCCGGGAAGCTGATCCATGAAAATAATCTTGGCGACGGATGCTCGCTTGTTTACATGCAGGTTACCAGGGGTGTGGCAACCCGTAACCACGCTTTCCCTGATCCGCCGGTACCACCCACTGTCTATGTCACTGTCCGCAGGCAGAGCATGGACACCCTGCTCTGGGAGAGGGGAATAGCCATCGCTCCCACCCCTGACCCGCGCTGGAACCGTTGCGATATAAAGTCAACAGCCCTGTTGGCCAATATTCTGCCGTATCAGGAAGCACATGACAATGGATTTGCTGAGGTGTGTTTTATCAGAGACGGTTTTGTCACCGAGGGTGCACATTCAAACATCTTCTTTGTCAGAGACGATACTGTCAGTACGCATCCGGAGTCAAACAGAATTCTTTCAGGCATAACGCGTAAAAACGTTATCTCGATTGCGGCGGAGAACGGTATCAGGCTGGTTGAGGAAGCCGTAGCTGCAGATATGATTCCTTATATGAGTGAGGCCTTTATCACAAACACCTCCGGTGAAGTTGTTCCTGTCATCAGGATAGGTGACCAGACAATCGGTGACGGCGACCCGGCGAGATCACAAAGAAGCTTCACCGGCTCTTCCGTGAAAGGGTGGAGAAATTGGCTAAGGAGAACAGTTGAACAAACGAACATTTGAACAAACGAAATAAGAACTCAGAAGTAGCTAACAGTATGTGACTTTAGACCTTCAGTCCTTACAGTCTCTATTGCCTATTGCCTATTGCCTAATGCCTTACGAATATTACCTTTGCACAAATTTTAAATCATAATGACAACACCCCACCTCAGTGAACAGGAACAGGTTCGCAGGCAATCGCTTGAAGATATAAGGAAGCTTGGCATCGATCCCTACCCGGCTGCAATGTTTCCGGTAGATACAACTTCCGCAGAAATACTTGCCGGCTTCAAAGATGAAGAGAACAATTATCCGGATGTATGCCTGGCGGGCCGTCTAATGTCACGCCGAATCATGGGTAACGCTTCCTTTGCAGAACTGATGGATTCTTCGGGCCGTATACAGATCTATGTGCGTCGCGACGACCTCTGTCCCGGAGAGGATAAAACCTTATACAACACGCTTTTTAAAAAGCTTCTTGACATCGGTGATATCATAGGTATAAAAGGATTTGTTTTCAGGACACAGATGGGAGAGGTGACGGTGCACGTTAAGGAGCTGACCCTTCTGAGCAAGTCACTCCGGCCCCTTCCCATTGTGAAAGAGAAGGATGGAGTTGTTTATGACGCCGTTACTGATCCTGAGATGCGTTACCGCCAGCGTTACGTTGACCTGATAATCAATCCTGAGGTCCGCGAGACCTTCCGCAAACGCACACAGATAGTCAAGTCAATGAGGGAGCTCTTTGATGCACACGGGTTTATTGAGGTAGAGACACCGGTGCTGCAGCCTATACCCGGCGGCGCTGCGGCACGACCGTTCAAAACACATCATAACGCACTTGATATACCCCTTTACCTGCGCATCGCCAATGAGCTCTATCTGAAACGGCTGATAGTGGGAGGATATGACGGCGTCTATGAGTTCTCAAAAGACTTCCGCAATGAGGGTATGGACCGTACACATAACCCCGAGTTCACGGTGATGGAGATATATGTCGCCTATAAAGACTATAACTGGATGATGAAGTTCACCGAGGAGATAATGGAAAAGGTGGCGATGGATCTTTATTCGACCACGAAGGTCCCGCTGGGCGAAATTATAATTGACTTTTCTGCACCATACAGGCGCATTTCAATGACTGATGCCATTAAAGAATATGCCGGTATAGACATCGCTGGAATGAGTGAGGATGACCTGCGCAGAGAATGTGACAGGCTCGGCGATAGGCCACTCGCCTTCAATGGGAAAGGGTAAGCTGATTGACCTCATATTCGGTGAGAAGTGCGAACATAATTTTGTACAGCCCACATTTATAATCGATTACCCGCAGGAGACATCACCCCTTACCAAGAAGCACAGGAGCATGGAAGGACTCACCGAGCGGTTTGAGCTGATGGTGAACGGCAAGGAGCTTGCCAACGCCTACTCTGAGCTGAATGATCCCATCGATCAGCTGGAGCGGTTCCAGGAGCAGCTCCGTCTCTCAGAAAAAGGCGATGACGAGGCGATGTTCATCGACATGGATTTTGTCAGGGCGCTTGAGTATGGTATGCCCCCCACCTCAGGGATGGGGATCGGGATTGACCGGCTGACAATGTTCATGACCAACCAGCCTTCAATACAGGATGTGCTGTTCTTTCCTCAGATGAAGCCCGAGGTTTAGCATGGGGCAGTGGAGCGTGGAGCATAGGGGCATAGTCGGCAGCGAGTCAAGCAATGCCCGCCAGTGGGTTTGCAGGAGCGTGGAGCATGGAGCATGGAGCGTAAGAGTAGAAATGCATGAGTAATAAAGCTAGCAAGGAACTTGGCTACCGGTTGATGAAGCCGTTGAGTTCTCCGATTAAGATCCAGGAGTATCTGGATACTATTCCTTACAACACTACCAAACGGACGCTCTCACCGTTGCTGGTGATGAAGGAACGCATGGCACATTGCATGGACGGTGGGATGTTTGCAGCATCAGCCCTGCGAAGGCTGGGATACCCTCCGCTGATCGTCGACCTGGCAGCAGACAACGACGATGACCATATCATCGCTGTCTTCCGTGAAGGAAACTGCTGGGGCGCCATAGCCAAATCAAATACCACCGTTTTGAGGTTCCGCGAACCGGTATACCGTTCCCTGCGCGAGCTGGCAATGTCATACTTCGAAGTGTATTACAATCTTAATTCAGAGAAGACACTCAGGAGTTATTCAAAAGCTATGGATCTGTCGCAGTTTGACAACCGTAACTGGGAAACGACCGATGAGGACCTGGAATTTATCGGAGATCACACATATAAGATAAGACACTATCCCCTGCTGACTGAAAAGCAGGTAAGGTCTCTGAACAAAGTACCGAAATATCTCTATGATGCAGGATTTTCAGGAGCAGACTTCAATGGACTTTTCAAACCGATTTGATAGGTACCAGTCAGTAATCACTACACGAAATTAAAATGAAATCAACGATAGAATAAATGAACGCCTGGATCTGGTAAAGCAAATGGGTGCAGGCCGGGCATGGAATGCTGGCATCTGTGACATTGCAGAGGAAATATTGATCTAACTGTTAACCTATATCATCATGACCATCAGAATAGTACAAGTACTTCTTTTATTCGGGCTCACCTCGTGTCAGCCAAAAAGTATAGATTGGGTCAGCACCACACAGGATGAGCAGTGGGCTGTGAAGACAATACCCGTGACAAAGGCTTCAGATGAATTTGATGTTGAAATTGATCCGGGGAAAGCGCTGCAAACTATCGAAGGATTCGGAGCCTGCTTCAACGAACTCGGATGGACCTCATTAAGTGAGCTACATCAAGCTGACCGCGAGGAGATCATGAAAGAGCTTTTTGCTTCCGGATATGGAGCAAATTTCACTGTCTGCCGGATGCCTGTAGGCGCCAACGATTTTTCCCTGAACTGGTATTCCTACAATGAAACTGACGGTGATTTCGCCATGGAAAACTTCTCCCTGGGAAACGATATAAATACGCTTATCCCCTTTATCCGAAATGCCCAGGAATTTAATCCTGATCTTAAAATATGGGCTTCGCCATGGAGCCCGCCAACCTGGATGAAGCACAACAGGCACTACGCATCACGCTCATCTGCCGGCTTTGCAGAGATGATTGCAAATACGGCTGCAAGCCAGGCTGGTGGAGCCGGCACGTCAGGTCAGAGCATCGCAGCAGAACGGTTCAGGTCTTTCCTTGATCCCAGGTACCAGAATGACCTCCCGCCGAACCGGGAGGGGAGAGAAGGTACCGATATGTTCATCCGGGAAAAAGACTACATGGTAGCCTATGCCCTGTATTTTACTAAATTCATAGAGGCCTACAGGAATGAGGGCATTGATATCTTTGCTGTGATGCCGCAGAACGAATTCAATTCAGCCCAGCTCTTCCCCAGCTGCTGCTGGACAGCTTCCGGCCTCGCCGAATTCATAGGATCATACCTTGGTCCCGCAATGGAAAAACTGGGCGTCGATTTGTATTTTGGCACCATGGAACGACCGAATGAAGCACTAGTTGATACAGTTCTGCTGGATGAGAAAAGCGGGAGATACATAAAAGGAGTTGGATTTCAATGGGCAGGCAAAGATGCCCTGCCGGGAATCAGACAGCGCTATCCTGACCTGAAATTATATCAGACTGAGCAGGAATGCGGAGACGGCAAAAACGACTGGCAAGGCGCAATGCATTCCTGGGATTTGATGAAGCACTACTTCAGTCATGGCGTATCAGTTTATGAATACTGGAACATCTCCCTTCCTGAAGGAGGGATCAGCCGCTGGGGGTGGTCCCAGAATTCACTGGTTGTTATAGATACAGAGAAAAAAGACTACAGATTCACTTATGAATACTATGCTCTGAAGCATTCCAGTCATTTTGTTCTGCCGGGAGCCGTAAAGCTGGCCACATCAGGAGAGTATGATGATCTTCTTGCATTTAAAAATCCTGACAACTCCATCGTAGTGATCATGGCAAACCAAAGCGATGAAAACAAATCAGTCAGGGTCAGGATAGATGACGTGTTTATTGCTCCTGATCTCCTGGCTAATTCATTGAATACCTTTAAATTGTCAAAATAATATTGTGTACCCGGTATTAAAGGTCTGAATGGATTTCTTTAACCTTTTGCCGACTGGAAAATCACGCCAGCTTATGCTTTTTAACGAAATCGTCTATCACCTCTTCGAGGTTGGGGTTACCGATCTCCTGGAGGTCATAATACACCCTGGTGTTCGGTTTCTTTATCTTGATTATCCGGTTCAGATCAATCGGAGTACCAATGACCACTGAATCACAGTCGGTGTTGTTTATCGTTGTCTCAAGGTCCTTCAGCTGTTGTTCACCGTAACCCATTGCCGGCAGAAGAGTGCCGATTTCCGGATATTTCTCGAATGTCTCGGTGAGCCTGCCGACAGTGAAAGGTCTCGGGTCAACCAGCTCGGCAGCGCCAAATTTGCGTGCAGCGACTACACCGGCACCAATCTTCATCTCACCGTGCGTGAGTGTGGGGCCATCCTCAACAACCAGTACGCGCTTGCCTTTTATTACTGACGGGTCATCAACCTTTATCGGTGAGGCGCCGTCAATAACTATAGCTTTCGGAGCTACTTTTTCAATGCTCTCACGGACGATCTGTATATCTTCAGGAGCAGCGCTGTCCATCTTGTTGATCACAACCACATCTGCAAGACGCAGGGTTACTTCACCCGGGTAATACCTCAGCTCGTGTCCTGCACGGTGAGGGTCAGTCACTGTGATCATCAGGTCAGGATTATAGAACGGGAAGTCGTTGTTCCCACCGTCCCACAGAACCACATCGCAGCCATCCGGATCATTCTCCGCAGCCCTGAGTATAGCTTCATAATCAACC
The DNA here is from genome assembly GCA_963732575.1 of uncultured Bacteroidales bacterium. Lineage (GTDB taxonomy): Bacteria > Bacteroidota > Bacteroidia > Bacteroidales > VadinHA17 > SR-FBR-E99. Next base: position 619,783 of record CAVTAA010000002.1, on the reverse strand, counting down.
CCGGCATAAATGACATTGCCGCGCACCACATGGGGTTCGTATTCCTCCATCTCTTCGACGGTGCATTTGTGCTTCTCAAGGTCAGAGACAACGGCAAAACGCTGAACCTTCTGTTCAACAAGGTTTCCGTAGGGCATCGGGTGGCGTACTGCCACGACCTTAAGACCCTTCTTCATCAGCAGTTCAATGACCCTTCTTGATGTCTGGCTCTTGCCGCAGCCGGTGCGGATAGCTCCTACGGCTATGACCGGTTTGGTGCTTTTCACCATGGTCTCGCTCCAGCCGAGGAGAATGAAATTGGCTCCTGCAGCATTGACAACGGCACTCACCGACATCACCCGCTGGTAAGGCACATCGCTGTAAGCGAAGACACAGTCAACAACTTTAAGATCGTTGATCAGCTTAGGCAGATCATTCTCAGAATAGATTGGGATGCCTGCAGGATAAAGCTTACCTGCGAGCTCGGCAGGATATTTTCTGCCATCGATATCAGGTATCTGGGCGGCCGTGAAAGCTACAACATTGTAAAGCTCATTATCACGGAAATAAGTATTGAAGTTGTGGAAATCCCTGCCGGCAGCTCCAATAATGATCACATTCCTTTTTAACATAAAACCTCCTGGTTAAATTATTGTTAATTTTTAAATATTATCGTTCAACAATTGCATCAGTATTCGGCAAATTTATAATTTGTAACTGAATTTAGATGTGATATTAATCAGTATAATTCTTTCTTTCTGTTTCGCATAATATTTTGATAATATGTTAGTTAATAAAAGCAAGGGGTTTTATTGCTCAAAATTCATTTTAATTTTTTAAACCTCAGCTTATTGGCAAAATCTTTGTAGTAACTTTTCCGGATGAATGTCCTTGCCCATATATACCTCTCAGGTGACTCGGATAATATAATTATTGGGAACTATATCGGCGACTATGTCAAGGGACGTGATTATCTGAAATACCCTGAAAGCATCCGTAAGGGCATCATCCTGCACCGTCACATCGACGATTTCACGGACAGGCACCCGGTGGTACACCGCAGCAAGCTCCACTTCTCAGCCAGGTACAGGAAATATGCAGGTGTCATCGTTGACATTCTTTATGATCACTATCTCACCAGGGAGTGGGATCTTTATTCAAGGCGGCCTCTTGAGAGTGTGACATATAACTTCTACAGGGCGATGGTAAATAATTTCGAGATATTACCCGAAAGTGTCCGTGAGAAGATGCCATTCTTTATCATCGACAACTGGCTTGAGACCTATCAGACCAGGAGTGGTATCAGGAGGGTTCTGAAAACACTCAGCTCAGTCACTTCCCTGCCCAAAGAGACAAGATGGGCTATGAGGACCTGGAAGAAGCAATACTATTCAATTGAAGAGGACTTTATGGAGTTCTTTCCCCAGCTCATCAACTATGTCGAGACTGAATACGGGATAGTGTTGTCGCCAGGCATCAGCATGCCATTCTGATCATCCCAGGTATTCTGTTCTTCCCGCGTCAAGCCTGATAAACACAAACAGGAGAATTGTAAATCCCCAAAGGGAGCTTCCTCCGTAACTGAAGAAAGGCAGTGGGATACCTATGACCGGCATGACCCCTAACGTCATTCCTATGTTAACAAAAAAGTGCACCAGGAAGAGTGCAAAGACACTGTAGCCGTAAGCACGTATAAAAGGTGTCCGTTGCCTCTCAGCAAGTATCAGGAGCCTCAGTAACAACCACACAAACAATCCAATGACCAGGGCTGATCCCAGGAAACCCCACTCCTCACCGACAGTACAGAATATGAAATCCGTACTTTGTGCAGGCACAAATTTAAATTTGGTCTGGGTGCCGTTAAGATAACCCTTGCCTGCAAGACCCCCTGATCCTATTGAAATAAGAGACTGGTTCAGGTTATAGCCTTCGCCGTAAGGGTCAGAATCCAAACCCATCATTATATTGATCCTGTCCTGCTGATGGGGTTTGAGTATTTCGTGGAACGCATAATCGACCGTAAAAAGATATAGTATTCCGCAGAGGAGGAATGTATAGATTATAGCAGGGTTTTTCAGTTTATGCCTGTAGCTGTACCATCCGTAGACCACTCCTGCCATCAATACCGCAATAACAATAATAATATCCGTTTTGATGTCAAGGAGGTAGTGTCCGAGCAGGAATGAGATACCGCCTGCAACGGACATCACCGCTATCGCTTTCAGCCAGGTAGCGTATCCTGAAACAACCAGGAGTACAATGAATGACACAATGATTATTCCGAGCGCCACCGGGACATTTCCAAAGATGAGGGTTAAAAGGAACAGCACCACAGCCAGAATAGCCGAGATAAAAACGTAAAGGCTCATTCCTTCGCGGAAGAGAACAATGAAGAGGGCAAAATATGTGACGACAGATCCCATGTCAGGCTGGAGGGCGATAAGTATCACAGGACCCATTATGATGGCTATGGCGGGAAGCATGACCTTGAATCCGCTTGTCTGCCTTCGTGAATTGAGATAAGATGCAAGGGCAAGTCCGGTAGCAAACTTTGCGAACTCTGAAGGCTGGATGCTGAAAGCTCCTACCTCAAACCAGGCCCTGGCACCATTTATCTCTTTGCCCACAATCAGAACAAGAAGAAGGAGCAGGATAAAAAACCCATATATGAACCACGCAAAGAAGAAATAGAGCTTGTTGTCGGTAACAACCACAAAGACGGCAAGGACCACAGCAGCAATGATCCACAGCAGCTGTTTGCCGTAACGCTGTGACAGGTCGAATATGCTTGTATGATTCTCATTGTAGACCGCGGCATAAATATTCAGCCACCCCATGATCATCATCACAGCCCACAGCATCACAGTAACCCAGTCGAGTCTGCTCAGTATATTGCTATTCTTTTGCATCGGGCTTGATTACAAGTTTCAGAACATAATCCTCAAGATATTTCCTCTTGATATCGCCGGTAAGATACTTTTCTATCAGCAGGCTGGCGATAGGGGCGGCAAATGTAGAGCCGAAACCAGCGTTCTCAACGTAAACCGCTATGGCTATCTGAGGGTTGTCTTTCGGCGCAAAGGCAACGAAAATTGAGTGGTCCTTGCCATGGGGGTTCTGTGCCGTACCGGTTTTGCCGCATATGATTATGCTGTCGAGTTTCGCACCCCGGGCTGTTGACCCTGGTCCGCCGTTGACAGCTCCCTCCATACCTTCAACAATAGGTTCGAAGTTCTCCGGGGAAATACCGGTTATATATTTTTGCGTATACAGCGAAGCCGGAGCGCCGTCATCTCCTATTTTTTTAATCACATGTGGTATAAAGAACGATCCCCTGTTGGCTATGACGGCAGCCATATTTGCCATCTGCAGCGGTGTGGCGCCGATCTCACCCTGCCCTATCGCCAGTGAAATGACAGTCAGCGCTTTCCACCTGTCCTTGCCGTAATACCTGTCATAGTATGAACGTGCCGGGATAAACCCGGAGAGTTCGTTGGGGAGGTCAATGCCGAGCTTGTTGCCAAAGCCGCAGGCGACAAGATAGTCTCTCCAATGGTCAAACGACTCTCCCACGGAGGCATATTTCGGATTCTCGAGGGTGCGTCTGAATGCATTGCAGAACCATGCATTGCATGACATACTTACTGCATGGGGAAGATCATTCGGCGAACTGTGCGTGTGGCACCCCACCGTTATCGGTCCGGCGTGATATCCGTTGCTGCACCCGAACAGCGTTGAAGACTTGATTACATCCTCCTGCAATCCTATAAGTCCGTTCATGATCTTGAAGGTCGACCCCGGCGGATATGATGCCATCAGCGCCCTGTCAAAAAGAGGCTTGACGGTGTCAGCCTGCAGACCGTGCGAAATTGTCAGACCTGATCCTTCCCACAAGCAGTGAGGGATCATACGAAGGTGACGATACCAGGGCAAGTATCTCCCCGGTGGAAGGCTCAATTGCTACAATTGATCCGGTCTTGTTTACCATCAGCTTCTCGCCGTACTCCTGCAGCTCAAGATCAATTGTGGACCAGAGATTGGTACCCGGTATTGCAGTGGTATCAAATCTGCCGTCAGCATAGGAACCCTTGACGTTATTATGGACATCAACAAGAAGTATATTTACACCCTTCCTTCCCCTCAGCTGTTCCTCATATGTCTTTTCAATCCCGCTGGTGCCGATATAGTCGCCTGACCTGTAATACTTGTTCCTGGCAATCAGCTTGTCGTCAACCTCACCGACATAACCCAGAAGATGTGCCCCTACCGGAGCGGTATATTTCCTCAGTGTCCTTGCCTGCACATAAAACCCCGGAAACTTATAAAGTTCTTCCTGCAGGGTACCATATGTCTCTGACGAGATCATCTTCATGAATACCGACGGGGCACGCCGTGAGTACTTCACGGCTGCCTTCATCCTGCCCCTGAAATCCTCAATGGTTATTCCCAGTATACTGTTGAACCTCGCTGTATCAAAAGCACTTGTCTGAATTGGTATAACAAGAAGGTCATAAGCAGCCTGATTATATACAATCAGGTCTCCGTTACGGTCATAAATGAGTCCGCGTGCAGGATACTGCGTTATTGAACGGAGTGCATTATTTGCTGCAGAGACGCGGTAAGTCTTATCCACGATCTGAATATAGAAGAGCCTGATGATCAAGATGGCAGCCGCCACCATTACCAGGGCCATCAGGATATACTTCCTGTTTGCATAACGGTCTTTCATGACTGCCCGATCATCTTCGTGGTCTGATGATGTCAAAAAGAATAATAAAGAATGTCGTTACAATTGTGCTCAGTAACACCCGCAGTAATGTATGAAAGAAGTTCGTGAAGCTGAAGACCTCTATAAAGAAGAGAGAGAAATGATGTATGAACACCACGGTGGCGGTATATATAAAGAACCAGCGAAGACCATTGGCTGTGAGATGAGGGTGACATCTCCGGTTCGGAGGCCTCTGAAGTGATGTTGAGTGACAGTACCCACGGCCGTACGAAACCTGCCATGACAGTTGCAAATGCATGTACTCCCATTGTGCCTGCGAAAATGTCAATGACAATTCCTGTCATAAAAGAGAGGAGGAGAAGTATCCATGTGGGAATGGCCATCGGCAGGATAAGAATGAACATCACATAGACATACGGATTCACGAAACCGCTGAACTGTATATTATTGAATATCAGCAGCTGCAGTACGATAAGCACTGTCGAACGAAATTATATAAGGGAACCACCTATTCATTTGCTGCCTCCTCTTCAAGAGCTTCCCTCTCATTCCTGGTGAGGTTACCGATCAGGTACACATCGGTCAGTTTCTTGAAATCGGCCGAGAGAAGGACCTTCAGTGTCACAAAGTCGCCACCCCTTTTCTGATCGCCGGTGAGTGTGCCTACCATCAGTCCGGGAGGATAAATAGCCGAATATCCGCTTGTCACAATTGTATCTCCCTCTGCGACAGCCACATGATGAGGTATTTCCGATAACTGTGCATACCGGTGGTTTCTGCCGTCCCAGGCCAGTGAACCGAAATAATCATTTCGTGCAATGCTGGCACTGAGCTTGAAGTCCGTGTTAAGCAGTGACATGGCGACCGAGTAATTGCGTGAGACACCCACTACCACCCCTACCACTCCTGTGGATGAAGCAACGCCCATACCTGTTGTGACCCCTTGACGTGAACCCTTGTCAAGAGTGACGAAATTCTTCTGCTTGTTTACTGAGTTATTTATCACCTTTGCATTCAGGTAGTTATATCTAATTCCTGTAGAGGGTGTCATGTACTGGGGCAAAGCCTGTCTGCGGGACAGCCTCCAGGTTCTCAATCCGGCGTCTGAGCATCAGGTTCTCCGTGACAAGCTCCTCATTGACCTGCCTGAGATTGAAGTATGAATTGCCTTTCTCTATCCTTTTGGCCACAAAGCCGGAGATACTCCGGGCCGCACCGTATGCAACCGACTGGTGATAATCATGAGAAGATGAGATCATGACTAAAGCCACTGCTTCCAGTATGAAAAAGATAATCAGGTTTTTATACCTGAGCAGGAAGTTCAGCAGGCTTCTCATTCATGCAATCGCTTATCTCATCAGGAAAGGATACTTTTCAACATTCTTAAGTGCCACACCGGTGCCTCTTACCACAGCGTGAAGCGGGTCTTCGGAGACTCTGAACGGAATGTTTATCTTATCTGTAAGTCGTTTGTCGAGGCCTCTCAGACAGAGCCCCGCCGCCGGCGAGGAATACACCCCTGTTTACTATATCAGCGTACAGCTCAGGAGGAGTCTGCTCAAGGACCTGGAGCACCGAAGCCTCGATTTTTGTCAGTGACTTGTCAAGGCAATAGGCAATCTCCTGGTATGATACCGGTATCTCTATGGGCAGTGAAGTCATAAGGTTCGGTCCGCGTACCACAAAATCAGCAGGTGGGTTATCAATATCAGGCAGTGCAGCGCCAACGGCGATCTTAATATCTTCAGCCGTCTTCTCACCTATCTTTATATTATGCTGATGTCTCATGTATGCCTGTATGTCAGACGTGAAGCCGTCGCCGGCGACACGTATCGACCTGTTGCAGACAATCCCGCCGAGTGCGATGACGGCGATCTCTGTCGTTCCTCCGCCGATATCAACCACCATGCATCCTTCCGGCGCCTCAACATCAAGGCCAATACCTATTGCGGCGGCCATCGGTTCATAGATAAGATATACATCCCTTCCGCCTGCATGCTCTGATGAGTCACGCACGGCCCTTATCTCAACCTCTGTACTGCCGCACGGAATGCCCACCACCATCTTCAGAGACGGGGAGAAAAATCTGGGACCCGTATTGATCATCTTGATCATACCCCTTATCATCAGCTCAGCAGCATTGAAGTCGGCAATCACACCGTCCCTGAGTGGCCTGATGACACGAATGTTCTCATGTGTTCTGCCGTGCATCTGGCGCGCTTTTTCGCCTATAGCGATCAGCTTCCCCGTATTGCGGTCAATAGCAACTATTGACGGTTCGTCAACAACCAGTTTGTCGTTGGCAATTATATTTGTGTTGGCTGTGCCAAGGTCTATTGCAACCTCCTGAGAAAGAAATGAAAATAAGCCCATGGATCTTTTATGCTATTTCTGTTTGTATGATTAGTGTTTGAAATGTCTTATACCTGTAAAAACCATTGAAACGTTGTTTTTATTGCAGTAATCGATAGAATCCTGATCTCTTACTGATCCTCCCGGCTGAACAATGGCAGTTATACCTGCTTCATGAGCAGTGGTAACTGAATCGGCGAAGGGGAAAAATGCATCAGAGGCCATCACCGCTCCTTCAAGTTGAAGGCCGAAGGCGCGGGCCTTGTCTATTGCCTGGCGCAGTGAATCAATTCGTGATGTCTGGCCTATGCCGCTGGCACAGAGCTGTCCTCCTTTTGCCAGTACAATGGCATTCGACCGGCTCTGCCTGACAATCCTGTTGGCAAAAACCAGGTCTTTATATTCTTCGTCAGTAGGGTGCCTCTCTGTGACAGGCTTCATGTCCGCGGCAGTCTCATTCACCCTGTCGCGCTCCTGCCAGAGCACGCCTCCGAGCATTGATCTGAAGGAGACATTATCGGCACGTGCTGATTTGCGGTGGAGGATTATCCTGTTTTTCTTCTGTTTGAGTATTTCAATTGCCCCGGGGGTGAACGATGGCGCCATCACTATCTCCAGGAAGATCTTGTCCATTTCGGTGGCGACAGTCTCATCAATAACCCTGTTTGTGATGGCCACCCCGCCATATGCTGAAACAGGGTCACAGGCCAGGGCGCATTCCCATGCTGTCTTTAGCTCTGTACGCGATGCAACTCCGCAGGCATTGTTATGCTTCATGATTGCACACGTGATCTCGTCAAACTCGTCAATAAGGGTTATGGCAGCATCAATATCAAGGAGGTTATTGTATGAAATCTCCTTTCCGTGCAGCTGTTCGAAGATCAGCCCGGGATCACCGTAAAAGATGCCTTTCTGGTGAGGATTCTCACCGTATCGAAGTTCGTTCCCGGTCAGTATGCTCTGCTTGAATACAGTAACATCATTCCTGCGGTTAAACCAGTTGAAGATGGCGGTGTCATAATGAGAGGTCAGGTTAAAGGCCTCGAGAGCAAACCTGTAACGTTCTTCTTCAGAGATTACTCCTTCATTGCGGTCAAGCATTTGCAGCAGGGAATCATACTGTTTCCTGGAAGATACGATCAGCACATCTGCATAATTCTTTGCCCCGGCCCTGATCAGTGATATACCTCCTATATCAATCTTTTCTATGATCTCCTGGTCAGAAGCACCGGAGGCCACCGTCTCTTCAAAGGGGTAAAGATCTACAATGACCAGATCGAAAAGATGGATTTTATATTCAGTCACCTGCTTCATGTCAGTGGCATTATCCCGGCGCGCCAGGATGCCGCCGAATATTCCCGGATGAAGTGTCTTAACCCTTCCTCCAAGGATCGACGGATAGGTGGTTATATCCTCAACCCTGCCGGCCTTACACCCCTCGAGGTAATAAACTCATACGATCCACCGGTGGAAACGATAGAAACGCCAAGGCTGTCAAGCTTTTTCACGATAGCCTCAAGACCGTCTTTGTAAAAAACCGAAACAAAGGCGTTCTTTATTTTTATGTCACTCATAATCAGTAAATCAGATGATCGTCCCCAAGAATTTTGCGATCGGATAAAAATAGATAAATTTTTTGATAAGCAATGTTTCCTTAAATAATTGAATTGATGAATTATTGGGGAGATATTGATGTTTCAGATTTGACTATCTTTGACGGTAAATTATGATTGGACCATGTGGCTGAAAATGTTTAAGGAGAGTTTCCTTTTTGCTTACAACTCTGTGTCAGTTAATAAATTCCGTACATTCCTTTCATTGTTTGGGATTACAATAGGCATTGTTTCAATTATTTCAGTGTTCACTGTTTTTGACTGGATGGAAAACGGGATAAGGACAAGCATAGAAACACTGGGTGATAATACAATTTATATTGAAAAATGGCCCTGGACTCCGGATCCTGACCTCAAATGGTGGGATATTATGAAATGGCCGCCCCCGTCAACAGATGACTACGAGGCGATACTAAGAAGATCAACTTCAACCAAGGCTGTTTGCTACGCCGTATTTTCGGGCGAAACGATAAAGTACCGCAGCAACTCCGTGAGCGATACGTATATAACAGCTGCAACACATGACTTTGAGCAGGCAAGATCATTCGAGATTGAAGATGGCCGTTATTTTACTGAATCGGAATCGATGTCAGGCAAACCAGTTGCCATCATCGGTATTGAGATAAAAGAAAAACTGTTTGATAATGTTAATCCTATCGGAAAGGAAATAACAATATCCGGGTACAAGGCTGAAGTCATCGGTGTATTCAAGAAGGAGGGCAAAGGCGGACTGAGTGACAGCGGCATGGATCAGACTCTGCTGGTCCCGGTGAATTTCAGCCGTCAGTTCATCAACTTCCGTAATCCTTTCCTTAACTCCGATGTAATGATAAGGGGCAAGGACGGGGTCTCAGTGCAGCAGACTGACAGATGAGATCACGATGATATTGCGTGCCGCCAGGAGACTCAGTCCTGAGGAGGTCAGCAATTTCTCCATTAACCAGGCCAGCCAGATAACCCAGACCCTTGAACCTGTCTTTAAAGGCATAAACATTGCAGGATGGATCATCGGAGGATTCTCCATTCTCGTCGGCGGGTTCGGCATCGCAAACATAATGTTTGTATCCGTCAGAGAGCGCACAAGCATAATCGGCATCCAGATGGCCCTCGGCGCCAAGAGAAGATATATCCTTCTTCAGTTCCTGATTGAATCAGTGCTCCTCTCAATTACCGGGGGTATCCTGGGACTGATCATCGTCTTCCTTGGCACTCTTTTTGTGAATTATTTCTATGACCTTGATATGTTCCTGACTGCAGGCAACATCATCCTGGCAATAGGTATATCAGGTGCAATAGGTATCATTGCAGGATTTGCCCCGGCATCAGCTGCAGCAAAAATGAACCCTGTTGAAGCAATAGGGTATACGTTCTGATAAACACAAAGAATTATCCTGCCAGTTACCTGTGGCTGGCGACCCAGTTGGTCAGCTCAACAAACTGCTCAACCGAGAGCTGCTCGGCCCTCAGTGACAGAAGAGGCATAGTGCCTGCATCAGGACTGACCATCATCTTAACCGGGTTGCGGATCATCTTGCGGCGCTGATTGAAACAGCGTTTTACAACACTGAAAAAGAGTTTCTCATCACAGTCAAGCCTTTCCCTGCTCATTGCGCTTAAGATGTATGACGGCCGATTTGACCTTGGGCGGCGGAGAGAAGACATTTTCGCTTACGGTGAAGAGATAATCAATATCATACCAGGCTCTCAGAAGCACGCTGAGAATACCGTACACACGGCTTCCCGGTGCAGAGCAGATACGTTCCGCCACTTCTCTCTGCACCATGCAGGTCACCTCCGTCACCATGTCACGGTTGTCAAGGATTTTAAAGAAGATCTGGCTGGAAATATTGTAGGGGAAATTCCCTATCACGGCAATCCTGCTACCCATTGGCTGCAGGTCAAGTTCCAGAAAATCGCCCCTGATGATCTGATCGATACCTTCAATATTATTCTGAAGATATTCCACCGACTCGGCATCAATCTCCACCACTTTCAGCGACGGGAAAATTCCTTTCCACAAGAAACTGCGTCAGAACCCCCATGCCCGGCCCGACTTCAATGACGGCATCACACTCATCGGCATTCAGAGAATTCTACTATGGCTGCAGCAATCCTTTTGTCTTTCAGGAAGTGCTGACCCAGATGCTTCTTGGCTCTTACTCTGTCATTTCTCATCGAAGCCCCGTTCTGACAGATCCGAAACCCGGGATATTGATCTCGTTCCAGAAGATTTAACAGCTTCCTGAGCAGGTCGAAATAGAGTATGATAAAGAATGTCAGTGTTCGTCCACCAGATATACAGCAGGTTGAACCACAGAGTCCCGTATCCGCAGGTTACCGATCATCTTGTAAGGAGCATAAAAGTGAGCCCTTCCGATCCGTGATACCGGTTCCATCAGTACCGGATCAGATTTCTGGATGATGCGGTCAGGCGTATCAAACACCTTCTTCTGTACGGTACGGTTCAGAACCAGATCGGCAAGTTCCTCATTATATGTGGTTTCACGCAGTCTGACCAGCTCTTCATGACCGATGGCCCGTGTGAGACTGTCGGTTATCTGATCCTTTTTGCCTGTATAATACAGATACTGTCTTCGTATTACCTTTTGAAGAGTGTCAAGGTAGTCACCCACCAGGTAAGCATCATCAGAGGTGAACGGTTCCTTTGCGATCACCCTGATTGCATTCGACGGGTCAAGACCTGCCTCTTTGCTGAGGGCTGAAATATGATAATTGAGCTTTGTAATGTTGCCGTCATAGGCTTCCCTGAATTCAGGTTTACCCCATGCCCAGACACATTCCCTGGTCTTTTTCTTCAGTTCGGGAACAAGGAACGAAGATTGCCAGTCGTAACGGCTGATCATCATCTCCGTCTTGAAATACGGTTTCATGTATTTGCCTGAACGGAACTGCTCCACAGCCATAGCTTCGTATGACCATCGGGTTGTCATCACATCTCCGATCACCGGGCACATTCACTTTATTCGTCATCGACTTATGGAGGTCGTCAAATCTTATCATCGCACCGCCCAGCAGCAGTCTGGGGAACCAGTACGACAGGTATCAGGATGTAAATGCTGATGGCTGATTTCATCCCGGCGGAGATATTGAGCCCGATCATATTCCCGAAACATGATGTCGAAAAGAGTATCAGCCAGTGCCTCCACATCATCCCTTCGACCTCAAGGATCGCCTGAGAGATTACAACATACATCAGTGTCTGCACAGCCGAAAGCCCGAACAGAAAGAAAACCTTGGAGATCAGATAGCTGAAGCGGCTTATATTAAGGTATTTTTCACGTTCAAGGATCTTGCTGTCCCTGAATATCTCTTCCGCGCTCACGGTGAGGCCAATGAACAGGGCTACCACCACGCTCATGAAAAGAAAAACCGGATAGCTCTTGTTATCCGTGAACAGTAAACACCGTCTTTCAGTGTATTTCGAAACATAGCCCAGAATAAATGCCAGCAGGGGTGGTTCGAGCAGGTTAATGACAAGGTATTGTTTATCGGCATATTTACTGACTAGGTTCCTCCTCAGATAAGTACGGATCTGTTTCAGTTTATCCGGGACCCTGAAATTGCTTGGAGGCAGAGGTTTAACCTCAGGCTTGCCTGTTCAGCGGCGGCTCCATCTTCTGCTTGTACCTGTGGTACCACTCCACCGGCGAGACCTGCCGTTCCTGCCCCTTGTTACCATCATTGTCAACCACCTTGGCTTCCACGATCTGGAGTATCTCATCAGTCTCCACATTACCGCAGTTCGGACATTCACTCTCTGCCGCATTGGCCTGGGAGGTCTCTGTCTTGAAATATACCAGAGCCTCAACGGGATCGCCGTCATAGATCATGTACCCGCCCTTGTCAAGCACCCACAACCTGTCAAACATCTTGAGAATGTTTGATGATGGCTGGTGGATAATGGCGAAGATAAGCTTGCCGCGATAGCCTGGTCCTTAAGCATCTCCATGACATTATCGGAATCATGACGATGAGAGTCCTGAGATGGGTTCATCGGCAAAGAGCACCGCAGGTTCACGCATAAGCTCAAGACCTATGTTAAGACGCTTGCGCTGTCCTCCGCTTACTTTTTTATTCAGCGGGTCACCCACAATCAGGTCTCTGATCTCATACAGATCAAGCTGCTTCAGTACAGAAACAACAACCTCGTTCAGTTTTTTCTCGTCGTAATTCCCGAACGTCAGCCTGGCATTATAGTATAAGTTCTGGTAAACAGTAAGTTCTTCAATAAGCAGATCATCCTGAGGAACATAACCTATCAAGCCGGTAAGTTCGTCAGGGTCGTTATGAAGATCGTACCCGTTAATAAAAACGGAGCCGTTGCCCGGTTTAAGTTTTCCGTTCAGTATATTGAGGAGTGTGCTCTTTACCTACGCCGCTGCCGCCCATGATGCCAATCAGGTTGCCTGACTTGACGCTGAAGTTCATTGGCTGGATGCCGTTGTCAGACCCTTTGAAATGATACTCAATGTTATGGCCTTCAAAGACAATATCCTCAACAAAATTGGCATGAACGAATTTCCGGAATATTGTTGTATAATAGAGAGGTGCCATCCCATGCCCTCTCAGATTTACCCCGGGGTCAAGAAGGAATGGCCGCAGGGGAACCACGTTACGTCCCTTGAAATGCAGCGGAACCTTCCCTGGTAAACGAACAGCACATGTTCGGTGCTCTCAATGAACAGCACATAAATAGTTCCCTTCAGTCCCTCTTGAAACCATGTGGTGCCACTCATGGTAATTGGAGTACTGTCGAGGCTGCCTCGCCTATATTGTCTTCTCCTTCAATGGCCAGGAAGCAGTCGGTACTGATCTTGTCATACCGCATCCCGAGCATGAATGCCGATGCGTTGTTTTTCTCCTTTTGCGAGATATTGAAAGTGCGCGCGACAATGTCAACTATCGAAGATTCCTGTTCTGAAACGCGTGCCGTCTTCATAGACAAACTCGAGCAGCTGAAGAAACACTATCATCCTCTCCTCAAGGAACAACCCTTTCTTTATCTGCCGGCAGATGTTTGTTATCTGGAATGCTATGAGAGAATTCTCATCGGAGAGCTCTCCCTCATCCACCGCCTTGAGCTCTTTCTCATAAAAATTAAGGTTGTTCTCGTAGAGCTTGAAATACTCTTCCTCAAGCTCCTGGTTAAGGTATCTGCGGAGGTAACTGCGGAGAATCTTTTTGCCTCTTGAGTGTCACCCCGACAGGATTGACAGTAGACAGAATGGCAAAAATATGTATCAGCGCATGTAATACGGATTCCCTCATAGTCTTAAAAAAAGACCGCAAATTTATTTTTGCGGTCTCATGGGATTAATTTCGTTTATTTGATCAGCTCCGTCCTTACACGCGTTCAACTGCTTTCTTCAGTCCTCAATATTCTGCAAATGTAAGGCTGGTCCCGAGAGTGGCATACATGTCTTTTATTGGCTTCATGTCCGTAAGCATTTTTGCAACAAGTGCATCATCGGTGTGAGGGAGCGCCAGTTCCTCGAGAAGTTCGAAAGATTTCTTCTGGTCCAGCAGGACTGTCTCAAAGCCGGATACATGTGCGCCGGACTCCGACACTGCCAAGGATCAGATACATTCCTTCAACCCATGCACCGCCTACCATCAGAAGCGCAAGATTGATCTGTCCTCCGTCAACCATATAATGCATAGGTACGGTCAAAGGCATCGGTAAGAACATTTACAAGTGTATCCCTGTTGTCAAAATTTTCTCTTATCAGATCATATAACGATTCATCATAGATCTTCTGAAGGTTAAGGTCACCGGCCAGCGTGCGCAGAGCCGCCAGATAGTCAATTACATCCTGCTGCATATTGTAGAGCGTGACGTAGCTGAGATCTGCACCAAAAACACCGAGGTTGACCGACCTGTTGTAGCTGGCAACATAATTCCTTGCATTTGATGGTGGGTTGGTTGCCCCAAGGATATAGCCAAGATCCATGTCTGTAAGCTTCTTGATAACCTCTGCCGAGGTAGGAAGCGGATAGACATTTTCTTCAATCTTCTGCTCCAGCCCTTGCTTCTCCATCTCATTCAGCTCACTCAGCTTTCGGGGTATTACTCCTGTTCTTGCAGGAGGATGCAACCGGCAACCGTAAGGATCATAACAGCCACCAGGATTTTTGTGATAGTCTTTTTCATATGCCTGTTTTTTGAACTTCTTTTTGTCACGTAAAATTAAGACTTTTCCTTTTCTGAGGGCAGTTTATTGTCAGAAAATTTCATTTGAACTCCTCTCTGTCTTCAAAACACAACATAAACATCCGGAAATCATATCTTGTTCATACCCTTTTTCCCCTATCTTTACATCCCGGATTAATTAAAGACCCCTGATGTGGAATTTTGATGCAGAGATCAGACCGGGAAAATACCAGTTGCATAAAATACGATCTGAGAAAAGAACTCTTCGGAAGAGCCGATGTCATCCCTATGTGGGTTGCGGATATGGACTTTAAAACACCATCATTCATCATTGAGGCACTTGCCGCACGTCTGAAATCATGAAATACTCGGATACTCTTTCAGGCCTGACACTTATTTTAATTCAATTATCAAATGGATCTCCGACCGTCACGGATGGAATATAAACCGGGAGTGGATTGAATTCAGTCCCGGCGTTGTACCTGCACTTAACATGTGCACTCTTGCCTATACCCAAAAGGGTGATGGAGATAATTATTCAGCCTCCCGTATACACTCCGTTTCACGGGGCAGCAAAGGATCATGAACGCATTCTGGTGTATAATAATCTCCTGGAGACTGCCGAAGGATGGGTGATGGATTTTGACGGTCTCCGGAAACTCATTTCACCCGTCAGCGAAAATGATAATAATATCCAATCCTCACAACCCGGTCGGACGCGTATGGCGGAGGGAAGAACTGGAGGAGCTTGTCGATATCTGTTACCGGAACGGGACTGATTATTCTCTCTGATGAGATTCATTCTGACCTGGTGCTGCCTGGAAACAGGCACGTTCCCATCGCCTCACTTTCGGAAAAGGCTGCCTCAATCACCGTCACCTGCATGGCGCCGAGTAAAACATTTAACCTGGCCGGACTGTCAACTTCGTCAATGATAATACCTGATCCGGGGCTCATGGACAAATACAGGAAAACACTTGTTGGCCTGCACATGCACCTGGGTAACATCTTCGGTAATGTGGCCTCCGAGGCAGCATACACCCACGGACATGAATGGCTCGAGGAGATGATAGGCTATATTCAGGGTAATATCGATCTTGTAATGAACTACTGTCATGAACGGTTGCCGAAGATAAAGCCGCTGAGGCCTGAAGCGACATATATGATCTGGCTCGATTGCCGGTCGATGGGGATGAGCGGGAAAGAGCTGCACCGCTTCTTTATTGACAAGGCAGGCGTGGGAATGAACGAAGGATCATTATTCGGTCCGGGGGGTGAGGGTTTCATGCGGATGAACATTGCCTGCCCCCGGTCAACGGTGGAGAGAGCTCTGAAACAGATTGACAACGCAATAAATGAATGACATGAATTCGTCGGACAGATTAAGTGTCAAACTGACGCTCGAGGACGGATCCGTTTACCGCGGCTGGTCATTCGGTGCACCTGTGGCTGCAGCAGGGGAAGTGGTCTTCAACACCGCCATGACAGGCTACCCCGAGAGCCTGACAGACCCTTCATACAGGGGCCAGGTGCTGTGTCTCACTTACCCGCTGGTGGGTAACTACGGAGCACCGGGGAAGAGTGAGCAGGATGACCTTTATCTCTTTTATGAATCATCAGGCGTCCATATCTCAGCTCTTATTGTATCGGACTATTCATTTGAATACAGCCACTGGAACGCAATCGAGAGTCTCGATGACTGGCTCCGCAAAAGCAATGTGCCGGGTATCTACGGTATTGACACCAGGGCACTGACAAAGAGGATACGCGAGAAGGGCGCCATGCTCGGCAAAGTCGAGCCTGAAGGCACCTCCACGGAGTTTTATGACCCCAATAAAGTCAACCTGGTGGCCGAGGTAAGTACCACCACACGACAGGTTTACGGCAGCGGAAAGTACCGCATAGTGCTGGTAGACTGCGGTGTGAAATACAATATCATCCGGAACCTTTTAAAGCGTGACACTACAATCATCAGGGTCCCGTGGGATTATGACTACAGCACTGAGGATTATGACGGGCTGTTCCTGTCAAACGGGCCGGGTGATCCCAAGATGTGCCGCACCGCAATAGATAATATCAGGAAGTCGCTGGATCAGGACAAACCCATCTTCGGCATATGTCTTGGTAACCAGCTCATGGCGCTGGCAGCCGGAGCTGACACCTACAAACTGCGATACGGCCACCGGAGCCATAATCAACCAGTTCAGATGGTTGGCACGGAAAGAGCTTACATCACTTCCCAGAACCACGGTTTTGCAGTTAACAACAACACCCTTCCGGCAGGCTGGGAGCCACTCTTTATCAACGTCAACGACAACACCAACGAGGGGATGAAGCATATCTCGAAACCTTTCTTCTCAACACAGTTTCATCCCGAAGCCTCCGGCGGCCCGACAGACACGGATTTTCTGTTTGATGTGTTTATCGGGAATATTGAAAAGGCAATTGGCAATAGAGAAGCGACCGTAAAAAAATGATCCGGTGGATCATTTTAGGGAGCTGTCAGACTGCAGGGCAGGCAATAGAGGGGCGAGCGTTAAGTCCCGACATAGTATGTCGGGATAGGAAGCAGCCAGACTGCAGGGCTGGCTTGATATCAAAGTCTTAATACTTCTCCGGAACGTGAGTCTGTTCTGTTTTCGGGGGTCTCACATAAGCCACATCACGTTTCAGTGGAGGCAGCTTAAAAGGCTTGGGTGTAAGATCTTCATAAGGAACAAGGGAAAGCAGATGATTTATCGTGTTCAGTCTTGCCCGTCTCTTATCATCGCCCTCCACCACATACCATGGACATTGCTTGGTATCGGTGTATGAGAACATTTTATCCTTGGCCATTGAATATTCAACCCATTTGTCGCGTGATTCCACATCCATCGGGCTAATCTTCCATCTTTTGGTAGGATCATTAATCCTGTCCTGGAACCTTTTTTCCTGTTCATGGTCACTAACTGAAAACCAATACTTTATAAGTATTATCCCTGACCTGATCAGCATTCTTTCAAATTCCGGACATGATCTGAGGAACTCGTCATATTCTTCATTTGTGCAAAAGCCCATCACCTTTTCCACTCCGGCCCTGTTGTACCAGCTCCTGTCGAACATTACAATCTCACCACCGGCCGGCAGAAACGGCACGTATCTCTGAAAGTACCACTGGCTCTTTTCTTTTTCCGTTGGGGTGCCAAGAGCTACCACCCTGCAGATACGGGGATTCAGGCACCCTGAGATAGTTTTAATGACACCACCCTTCCCGGCGGCATCGCGGCCTTCAAAGATCACGACCATCTTAAGCTTCCTGGCCTTTACCCATTCCTGAAGCTTGATCAGCTCGATTTCAAGTTTTCTCAGCTTCTTGAAGTACTCCTTGTCTTTCAGTTTGGAGTGCTTCTCATCCTCAATATCGTAGTAAAGGTCGGCCCTGTCAAACTTCTTCTTTTCTACCGGTCTTTCCTGCTTTTTCCGTTTTTTCAGTTTTTCCCGGTTTTTCCGGCTTCTCCGTTTTTTCCGGCCTGGTGTTTTTCGTCGCTGCCATACAATTAATTTTTAGGACTTATAAATTTAATGTTATTTCTTCCGATAAGAAAATCTATATGCGGAATGAGCCACAACTTAGAGTACCCCCGTTCACCGTCCGCCTATTGGCGGGCAGGAGTTGTCTGTAATGAATAATTCTTTATTGAATCATGCAATTCCTCAGGCGAATAGCCTGTCTTGAATGCCTTCATCTCATGTTCCAGACGGGTGTAGATCAACCTGCATCCTGTGTTACCGATGCTGCCGGTATGGGTATAATCAGAGGGTGTGGTCGGTTCAAACGTTCCTGATCCGGACTTGCCAGCTACGATCCGGTATGCGTCCCTGAACGGTATGCCTCTCAGCACCATCTTATTAGCTTCCTCAACGGAGTATATGTCATTATACCTGCCATCATTCATGATATCATGTCTGATTATTAGCCCTCCGGCCGTGTTCAGTACTGCGCCACAATTCCCATGATCTCATCAAAAGCATCAAAGAGAACAGCCTTCAATTCCTGATAGTCGCGATTGTACCCCGGAGGCAGTCAAGTTGTCATCATCATAACCTCATTGGGAAGAGCCTGTAGCCTGTTACAGCGGGCCCTGATCAGCTCAAAGACATCAGGATTCTTCTTGTGTGGCATGATCGATGACCCGGTAGTAATTTCATCAGTAAGGGTCACAAAAGAATAACCGGGCGACATGAACAGTATAACATCGGAGGCGAACCTGCTCAGCGTGTTCGCTATGGAGGAAATTGCTGAAGTTATTATCCGTTCCGTGCGCCCACTGACTCATCTGGGCATATGGTGATGCCACAATGAGCCTTTCAAATTTCAACAGTGATGCCGTCAGCTCACGGTCAATGGGTAATGAGGTGCCATAACCTGCTGCAGTGCCCAGAGGTGAGGCATTGGCAAAGGCTGCCGCACCGGCAAGCACCTGAATGTCATCACATAAACTCTCAGCATAAGCGGCAAACCACAGGCCGAATGATGATACCATGGCTGCCTGCATATGTGTGAAACCCGGCATGAGAACAGGCCTCATGCTTTTCACTGAGATCAAGGAAGGTACCGGCGAGTTTTTGCAGGTCAGAGGCAAGGAGAGCCGACTGGTGCCTCAGCCAGAGATAGATATCGGTCAGTACCTGGTCGTTGCGGGAACGGCCCGTGTGCAGCTTCCCGGCAGCTTCACCGGTAATATCCCGCAGACGAAACTCAACATAAGAATGGATGTCCTCATATTCCCTGCCTATGCTGCAGCTTCCCATTTATGGTCTCTGTAAAAAGAGCCGAGAGACCGCTGACGAGCTGAGCCTTCTCATCAGAACTCATGATCCCGCACTTCTCAAGCATGACAGCGTGAGCCATCGACCCCACTATATCATAAGGTGCCAGCCTCTCATCATAGTGTCTGTCGCGGTCACAGGTGAAGCTGATGGTACCTTCGTGCGTCTTACTGCCTTTGTCCCACAGGTTCATTTTCAGATACTTTTTTTCTGTTGGCCTCCATAATGGCATGATGAGCCATCAGGCGAATGGCATTAATTCGTATGAAACCCAGGCTGTCAGTCTGGTTAAATCCTCCTTCAATATCCATGCTCGACAACTCCTTATTATATAATGAGGACGGGGATTCACGACCTTCAATAATAATATTGCCCTTGTAAAGAATCATATTGACGACGCCATCGATAACATCCTGACTCTTATCCATGGCCGCCTGCAGGAACTCCATCTCCGGTGAGAACCAGAAGCCGTTATATACCAGTTCGGCAAAGACCGGCGCCAGCATGTTGCGCAGACGCATCACTTCGCGGTCCATGGCTATACCTTCAATATCTTTATGAGCTGCGTACAGTATTGTGGCTCCGGGAGTTTCGTAAATACCCCTTGACTTTATGCCCACAAACCTGTTCTCAACCATATCAAGGAGGCCAATGCCATTCACACCACCCAGCTTATTAAGATAGTTGAACAGCTCAAGAGGGTCTTCATAGCTTGTTCCGTCATCCCTGTTTGTGACTTTCACGGGTATGCCATCCCTGAAAGTGATTGAGATATGCGTCTCTTTATCGGGAGCATCCATTGGCATGACCATTTTTGACAGGATCTCCTTGCCGGCACAGTAGAGCGGATCTTCAAGGATGCCTGCTTCATGGCTTATGTGCATAAGGTTGTCATCCTCGCTGTAAGGCTTTGAAATGGATGCTTTGACCGGTATCCGATGCCCGGCAGCATACCTGATCATGTCAGAGCGACCCTGGAACTGCGATAGAAATTCAGGGTCCTTCCACGGAGAGATGACCTTTATGTCAGGCTTGAGGGCGTAGTAGGCCAACTCAAAACGCACCTGGTCATTACCTTTGCCGGTAGCGCCGTGAGCGACGTAATCAGCGCCGTATTCTATGGCGGCCTCGATCTGTTTCTTTGCAATGAGCGGACGTGCCAGCGCCGTGCCCAGGAGGTAACGGTCCTCATAGACAGCATTAGACTTGACAGCCTTGAAGATATAATCGGTGACGAACTCCTTCTTCAGATCTTCAATGATCACCTTTGACGCGCCTATTGCCATAGCCTTCTCGCGCACTGCTTCAAAATCGTCATTCTGCCCGACATCAGCCACAAATGCAATCACATCGTATCCCTTTTTTATGAGCCATTTAAGTATCACGGAGGTGTCGAGTCCCCCGGAATATGCCAGCATTACTTTTTTCATTATGTTATTTCGTTTTTATAATACTTTTAAATATCAGGCTGAGACATTCTTCAACCGCATCATTGCTTATGTTATCTCTGGGGATTAGCAGGATTGTGTCATCGCCGGCAACGGTACCGGCTATTTCATATCTTTCAGCACGGTCAATTTTCAGTGCAACTGCAGATGCAAATCCGGGATGGGTATGGATCAGCATCATACCCCTGGCCCAGGTTATGCCTGTTACAGCTTCACTTTCATGTCCGGGTATTGTCTCAGCTGTCTGTGTTTTTTTGCCCGGGAGCATGTAGCGATAACCACCTTTGCCATCGAAGCCCCTGCTTATGCCCAGCTGCCTTAAGTCGCGGGAGAGTGTCGCCTGCGTACACTTCATCCCTGTGCCCTCCATCAGTCTGAGCAACTCCTCCTGTGAGATGATGTTTTTATCTGACACCAGTTTCTCAATAAGGATGAGTTGTGATACTCTTTTCATATTGTATATTTATGCATTAACGATGCAAATATATACATTTTAATATTAATACAAATTTCTATTCTCACTTTAGTCACTCCGAACTTTAGCTCACTCCTAACTATTTATTGTATTTTTACATGCAAGAAAATGACAATGCAGGAAGAGATAAAGAAGGTTCTGCTGCTGGGCTCGGGAGCTCTTAAAATTGGCGAGGCCGGCGAGTTTGACTATTCGGGATCACAAGCCCTGAAAGCACTTCGCGAAGAGGGTATTTTTACCGTTCTCATCAACCCAAATATCGCCACTGTCCAGACCTCCGAGAAAATCGCAGACAAGATTTATTTCCTCCCCGTCACACCGAAATTTGTTGAACGCGTGATAGCCCGTGAGAAGCCTGACGGCGTCCTGCTGGCCTTCGGCGGACAGACAGCGCTGAACTGTGGCACGGCACTCTTCCGCGACGGTGTCTTTGAGAAATACGGCGTTAAGGTGCTGGGTACTCCCGTAAGCGCCATCATGGAGACTGAGGATCGTGAGCTCTTCGTAAAAAAGCTCGATGAGATAAACATAAAAACTCCCCGAAGCATAGCCGTCACCAATGTTGAAGACGCACTAAAGGCCTCCGGGAAGCTTGGGTTTCCGATTATCATACGGGCCGCTTACGCCCTGGGCGGACTGGGCAGCGGCTTCTGTTCGAACACCGATGAACTGAAAGCCCTGGCTGGCAGGGCATTCACCTTCTCGGAGCAGATCCTTGTTGAGGAGTCGCTGAAGGGCTGGAAAGAGGTTGAATATGAGGTGGTGCGCGACCGCTTCGACAACTGTATCACAGTCTGCAACATGGAGAACTTCGACCCGCTGGGCATTCACACCGGTGAGAGCATCGTTGTAGCTCCGTCGCAGACACTGACCAACAGCGAATATCACAAGCTCAGGGAACTGTCAATAAAGATCATACGTCACATCGGCATCATCGGCGAATGCAATGTGCAGTACGCCCTCGACCCCAACTCAGAGGACTACAGGGTCATTGAGGTCAACGCACGTCTGTCGCGCTCAAGCGCGCTGGCATCCAAAGCCACCGGCTATCCGCTGGCATTTGTGGCGGCAAAGCTGGCGCTGGGATACGGCCTCCACCAGCTAAAGAACTCCGTCACAAAGACCACTACCGCCTGCTTCGAGCCTGCCCTTGACTATATAGTATGCAAGATACCGCGCTGGGACCTTAATAAGTTCCAGGGTGTGGCACACGAGATAGGCAGCAGCATGAAGAGCGTGGGAGAGATAATGGCCATAGGACGCACCTTCGAGGAAGCAATACAGAAGGGATTGCGCATGATTGGCCAGGGGATGCACGGTTTCGTCAGCAACCGCAACCTCAGTTTCAATGATATCGAAAAAGAGCTCTCCCAGCCGACAGACATGCGTATCTTTTCAATAGCCGAGGCGCTGGAGAAGGGTTTTGATGTTGACCGTATCTGCGAGCTCACGAAGATCGACAGATGGTTCCTGTACAAGCTGCAGAACATTGAGAACATTAAGAAAAGCCTTGAGAAATACGATACCATTGAGAGCCTCCCTGTCCAGGATCTGCTTCATGCCAAGATCAACGGCTTCAGCGACTTCCAGATAGCCCGCCATGTGTTAAAGGCAGACAACAGGACAATAAATGATGCCATGCTCAGCGTTCGCCGGTATCGTAAAAGTAAGGGTATTGTGCCGTATGTAAAGCAGATTGACACGCTTGCTGCCGAATATCCTGCCGTTACCAACTATCTCTACATGACCTACAGCGGGATGGAACATGATGTCTGGTATGAGAACGACAAGCGGTCAGTGATAGTTCTGGGCTCGGGAGCATACCGGATAGGCTCAAGCGTCGAGTTCGACTGGTGTTCTGTCAACGCTATCAATACTATTCGTCACGAGGGCCTGCGCGGAGTGATGATCAACTATAATCCCGAGACCGTCAGCACTGACTATGACATGTGTGACCGTCTATATTTTGACGAGCTCTCATTTGAACGGGTGATGGATATCATCGATCTTGAAACCCCCAGGGGGGTGATACTTGCGATGGGCGGACAGATACCCAATAACCTGGCAATGAGGCTTCACAGACAGGGCGTGCCGATACTGGGAACACCCCCGGAATCTATTGACAGGGCCGAAGACCGGCACAAATTCTCATCGATGTGCGACACCCTTGGAGTTGACCAGCCCAGGTGGCAGGAGCTGACAAGTTTCCAGGAGATAGATAAATTCATCGACGGTATCGGCTTCCCGGTACTGATACGCCCATCATACGTTCTTTCCGGCGCGGCAATGAACGTGGTCTCAAACAGAAGCGAGCTGGTGCATTTCCTTGAGCTGGCTTCCAGTGTCTCAAAGGAACACCCTGTAGTGGTATCAGAGTTCATTGAGTACGCCAAGGAGATAGAGATTGATGCCGTTGCCGCAGCCGGAGATATTGTTGCCTACGCCATCAGCGAGCATGTTGAATATGCAGGAGTCCATTCAGGTGATGCAACGATTGTCTTCCCGCCGCAGAAGATATATTTTGAGACCGTCAGGCGCATAAAACGTATTTCCAGGGAAATTGCCAGGGAGCTGAATATCTCAGGGCCGTTCAACATACAGTTCCTGGCCCGTGAGAATGATATCAAGGTCATCGAGTGCAACCTGCGTGCCAGCCGCAGCATGCCGTTTGTGTCAAAGGTATTGAAAACAAACCTGATAGAGCTGGCCACGAAAGTGATGCTGGGAGTGCACTGGGAGAAGCCTCACAAGTCGGTCTTCGACCTCGATTATGTAGGGGTCAAGGCCTCCCAGTTCAGCTTCTCGCGTCTGGCCAAGGCCGACCCGGTGCTTGGTGTTGACATGGCTTCGACGGGTGAGGTGGGGTGCATAGGCGACAGTTTCTATGAAGCCCTGCTAAAGGCCATGTATTCTGTCGGTTACCGCATGCCTGAGAAGGCGGTGCTGATATCATCCGGTCCTGCCAAATCGAAGGCCGACCTGATTGAAGCTGCCCGCCTGCTGCGCAGTCGCGGTTACAAGCTCTATGCCACCAGGGGTACCCAGCAGTTTCTGAATAACGCCTCGATAGAGGCCGAGGTGGCGTACTGGCCCGATGAAAAAGAGAGCCCCAACACGGTGGAGCTGATAAAGAAGACGGGTGGTCGACCTGGTGATAAATATCCCCAAGGATCTCTCGGCCACCGAGCTGAACAACGACTACCAGATAAGGCGCAGTGCGGTTGACTATAACATACCCCTTATCACCAATGCACGACTGGCCTCGGCCTTCATTCATGCATTCTGCACCGTACCGGAGAGTGAGATGGAGATTAAGGCGTGGGACGAGTACTAGCATGGGGCATGCTGGCGATCCCGCAGAGCGGTGGAGGCAGTCCCGCGCAGCGGGAGGGCATGGGGTAGACAATTAGCAATTAAAAATTAAGAATTAAGAATAAAAAGACTGCAGGACTGCAAGACCGCAAGGACCGCAAGGACCGCAAAACCGCAAGACAATATATGATAACAATACGCAAAGCAACACCTGATGACGCGGGGCAATAATAAGGTTCCAGCAGGCCATGGCCATGGAGACAGAAAGGACTGGAGCTGAAGACCGGAACGGTCACCCAGGGTGTCATGGCTGTATTTCATGACCCGAAAAAAGGACAGTACTACGTGGCCGAGGAAAATAACAACGTGGTGGCGTCGCTGATGATCACGTACGAGTGGAGCGACTGGCGCAATGCCAATATATGGTGGTTTCAGTCGGTCTATGTCGTTCAGGAATACCGCAGAAAGGGAATCTTCACCTTAATGTATGACTATGTAAAACAAGCAGGTATTGCAGACGGCATAGCGGGACTGCGTCTTTACGTTGAGGCGGAGAACATCCGGGCCCAGAGCACGTACGAGGCGATGGGGATGGATGGCGGACATTACAGGACGTACGAGTGGATGGTCCAATAGCAGTCAACAGTCGGCAGCCGGCAACTGTAGACAATTTTATGGGGGTCAATACACAATACAAAATGCAAAACTGGAGACTGAGACTGAAGAACATAAAAGATGTATTGGCTGATTATACCGGTTGTAATCTATTCCGTTGGAATATTAGCCTTGTGGCTGATCCTGCAGGAGAAGCGCCGCACAGATCAGCCGGTCAAGACCGGCAAAGCAATGGTCTCGGTTGTTGTCGCCTGCCGCAATGAAGAAAAAAATATCACTACCTTGCTCAGGAGCCTGGCAGAACAGGACTATCCTGCTGACCTCCTTGAAATAATCGTTGTAAACGATAATTCAACCGACGAACTCCGATTGTCGTCAGCGAGTTTATTGCTGAGAACCGCCGGCATCAGGGAGTAACATAAGACTGATATATAATCCGTTTCAGGGTAAGAAAAGTGCCATACGTCACGGGGTTGCAAAGTCGGCCGGTGAGCTTATACTCATGACAGATGCCGATTGTGTTGTCGCACCCGGGTGGGTCAGCGCTTATTCGGCATTTTTTGATGCGAGCAATGCAGATATGATTGTTGGCGAGGTTGCATCAGAAGCCGGAGAGAGGGTTTGCATCGCATTTCGGTAGTTTTGAGTTCTCTGCACTGCAGGCGATAACCGAAGCTGCAGTTAGTGCCGGTCACCCGGTGATGTGCAATGCTGCCAACATGGCGATCAGGAAGGATA
Source organism: uncultured Bacteroidales bacterium (assembly GCA_963732575.1). Lineage (GTDB taxonomy): Bacteria > Bacteroidota > Bacteroidia > Bacteroidales > VadinHA17 > SR-FBR-E99. Next base: position 593,541 of record CAVTAA010000002.1, on the reverse strand, counting down.
TTTATCTTAAGCATGCCGGTTCGCCTGCGCAATGACGCTGCCCTCCGGTGATGATATGTTCCTGCCTCATGCGGTGAAGCGTGTCGGGAGGCAGAATCAAGCTATCGGGTGAGCGTGCGGCGGCGGTGGTGACCGCCGGGGCGGTCACGGCGGCGGCGCTGTTGCGTCAGCGCGCACGCTGGGCATCAAAAGCATATTACTACAGAGACGCTGCCACCCTCACCCTCGCCGCCGCCACGGCGGCGTGCAACGCCGCCGTCACCGCCGCCGCCGTCGCCTCGATCATCTCCGTCAAATACCTGCCCCTCCTGGCCTGCTGTATGCCATCCGCCTCATACCTGACTTCCTCATCACCTACCGTAACTTCAAAAAAAGAGAGGAGCACCCGCCCCTCCCGCTCTTTATATTATCTGAGACTGATTTATCCTTTCTACTTTATCACCGTCGCCCTGCTCTCCCTATTCCCCCGCTCCCGCCACTTCCGGATCCGCGACTGACAGCCGGCAGGGCCGACCGGTGGGGGCATCACCGTTCTACAATACTGTAACCCCTACGGGGTACAAAAATAAATTAATCTGCAGCGCTACTGAAAATCAGCTAACAATTCAATTCTTAACTCTTAACTCTTAATTCTTAATTCTTAATTCTTAAATTGCCCCCCTAGTTGCCTTCCGCCAGCACCTTTATCCGCATCAGCCGTATCTCCTCCTCCTCGAACTCACCCGCCAGCTCCGCGATAGCCTCCTGCAGAGACCCCGTCTCAGCCTCCTCCATGAAATAAGAATAGATGTCCTGCTGACGGTCCTCATCGATGACAGTATCTAAATAGTACTCTATGTTAAGCTTCGTTCCGGAGCCGACAATAGCCTCAATCTCGGAGAGCAGATCTTCATACTCTATCCCTTTGGCATCAGCGATATCCTCAAAAGGCATCTTGCGGTCAATGCTCTGAATGATGTATACCTTCAGTCCCGATTTGTTCACCACCGACTTGACCACCATGTCCTGCGGCCTGATGATCTCCTTCTCGGTCACGTAACTCTGGATCACCTCCACCACCTCCTTGCCGTACCGTTGTGCCTTGCCGGCACCGATACCCGTGATGTTCTGCAGCTCCTCCAGCGTGACCGGATACTGTATCGCCATCTCCTCAAGTGAAGGATCCTGGAAGATATTGTACGGTGGCTGGCCTGCCTGCTTCGAAATCTTCTTCCTGAGGTCCTTGAGTATGCTCAGCAGCTCTTCATCAGCTGCCGCCGTACGCGCACCGAATGAGGCTTCCTCATCTTCAGAATCGGTATAGTCATGATCCTCATTGAGCATAAAGCTCTGCGGCTTCTCCAGGAACTGATGACCTTTCGGTGTCAGCCCCAGAAGACCGTAGTTCTCTATGTCCTTGTTCAGCAGCTTGTTGATCAGCGCCTGCCGGATGACCATATTCCAGAACCGCTCATCCTTCTCCTCATCAATGCCGAAAGTATCAAGCTTGTGATGCTTGTATGACTTTATGGCTGAGTTAAGCGTCCCGGCCAGTATCTTGGCAATGTGGTCTGCCTTGTGCTTCTCTTTTACCGCCAGGACAGTGTCAAGCACGTTGACAACATATTCCGATCCCTCAAACTGTGTCTTGGGATGCAGGCAGTTATCACATGCCTCGCAGTTCTCCTGTCTGTATTCCTCACCGAAATAGTGCAGCAATATCCTGCGGCGGCAGGTCGATGATTCGGCATACGACACCGTTTCAAGCAGGAGCTGCTTGCCTATTTCCTGTTCGGCAATGGGCTTGCCCTGCATGAATTTCTCAAGCTTGACAATATCATCGTAGCTGTAGTACGCTATGCACCGCCCTTCACCTCCGTCACGTCCTGCACGGCCTGTCTCCTGGTAATAACCCTCCAGGCTCTTGGGCATGTCATAGTGTATGACATACCTCACATCAGGCTTGTCTATACCCATGCCGAAGGCAATGGTGGCCACTATCACATCCGCCTCCTCCATCAGGAACTTATCCTGGTTAGCGGTACGCGTGGCTGAATCCATCCCGGCATGATATGCCAGCGCCTTGATGTCATTCACCTTGAGCGTCTCTGCCAGCTCCTCCACCTTTTTACGGCTCAGACAGTAAATGATTCCCGATTTGCCCGGATTATTTTTAATGTATTTTATGATCTCCCTGGCAGCATCCTGCTTCGCCTTGACCTCGTAATAAAGGTTGGGCCGGTTGAATGACGACTTATAAACCTGCGCATCACTAATTCCGAGGTTCTTCAGTATGTCATGCTGCACCTTTGGCGTGGCAGTTGCAGTGAGAGCTATTATGGGCGCACGGACTATTGTATCTATAATAGGACGGATCCTGCGGTACTCAGGTCTGAAGTCATGCCCCCACTCAGAGATGCAGTGAGCCTCATCAACGGCATAGAATGAGATCTTTATGTTCCTGAGGAAATCAATATTCTCCTCCTTGGTAAGAGACTCCGGAGCCACATACAGCAGCTTGGCATTTCCCTGCATCACATCCTCCTTAACCTTCGTGATGGCAGTCTTTGTAAGGGAAGAATTAAGGAAATGAGCGACGTCATCATTGGTGTTGAAATTCCGCATCGCATCAACCTGGTTCTTCATCAGCGCGATAAGCGGAGAGATCACAATGGCAGTGCCTTCCATCATCACCGCGGGTAACTGGTAGCAGAGCGACTTGCCCCCGCCGGTAGGCATCAGAACGAAAGTATCATTACCCGTGAGGATGCTTCTTATTATATCCTCCTGATTTCCCTTGAAAGTATCAAAACCGAAGTATCGTTTCAGATAATCATGTATGGCACTGTCAGCAAACATATATGTTCCCCGCTTCCCCCAATTATGAATTGAGTATTTTACAAATAACCAAGTACAATCTCATCGGATTATTTTCAAACCCTTATATCAAATTTAATCTTTTTTAAATCAACAGTCAAATCTTTTTTTTCACAGGTGATATTTATTATTGCATGAGCATTAAGAACATTGTGTTGTTTGGAAACGTAAGATTTAGCATCTTTACAGGCTTTAAAACGCGGCACAGCTGATGGTTGGAAGAAAGAAAAAAAGTGGCGGGGGAGAAGGTGAAATGACCTTTCTTCAGCACCTTGAAGAGCTGAGATGGCATATAATAAGATCTGTCATCGCCGTTGTTGTGGGTGCCATTGTCGCATTTATGCTCAAGGATTTTATTTTCGACAAGGTCATCCTCGCGCCCAAAAGCCCCGGTTTCATAACAAACAGGCTGCTGTGCCAGCTGGCTGACGCTGTCAATGCGCCGGTGCTGTGCATTAACCAGAATCCGGTGGACCTGATAAGCATCAAGATGTCAGGTCAGTTTACCACTCACATAACCATATCGCTGATTGCAGGCGTCATCATGGCGTTTCCCTATATTTTCTGGGAGTTCTGGTCTTTTTTCCGTCCTGCTTTGTATGAGAAGGAAAGGAAGCATGCACGAGGTGCAGTTGTGGCTGCTTCGTCGCTGTTCATAATTGGAATTCTCTTCGGCTATTATATTATTTCACCTCTGTCGATAAATTTCCTGACCAGTTACCGTGTCAGCGACCTGGTGGATAACCAGATAAACATAACTTCGTATATAGGATCAGTCACCTCAGTGGCGCTCTCGGCGGGTATAACCTTCGAACTGCCCATCGTGGTGTTCTTCCTTGCCAGGATAGGAATAATAACGCCGGCATTCATGCGGAAATACAGGAGACATGCCATCGTCATCGTGCTTGTTCTTGCTGCTGTGATAACGCCCCCTGATGTGTTCAGTCTTATTCTTGTTACAATCCCGTTGGTCTTGTTATATGAAGTCAGTATCTTTATTGCCGGCAGGGTGGCAAGGAAACGCGAAAGGGATGACGAGGCTGCACAAGCTGCAGGCAGTCCTGCTGAATAAAAACAACAAGATGAAGCTCTATACCACAAACCTGGTAAAAAGATACAAATCCCGTACAGTTGTAAACGAGGTCTCCGTTGAAGTCGAGCAGGGCGAGATCGTCGGGTTGCTCGGTCCTAACGGTGCAGGTAAGACAACCACCTTCTACATGATCGTCGGGCTGATCAGGCCAAACGCGGGGTCTATTTTCCTTGATGAGACCGAGATCACCTCGTTCCCCATGTATCGCCGCTCACGCCTGGGCATAGGATACCTGGCCCAGGAGGCATCGATATTCAGGAAACTGAGCGTTGAAGACAATATCATGGCCGTGATGGAGCTGTCTGACATGAGCAGGGAGGAGCGTCATGAGCGCCTGGAGATGCTGATGACAGAGTTCGGGCTCAGCCGTATACGCAAGAGCCTCGGCATACAGCTCTCCGGCGGAGAACGGCGGCGCACTGAGATAGCCCGCGCCCTCGCCCTCAAACCGAATTTCATCCTGCTTGACGAGCCTTTTGCCGGCGTCGACCCTATTGCCGTCGAAGACATTCAGGGTATAGTATCTCATCTGAAAGACAAAAACATAGGTATCCTCATCACTGACCATAACGTGCATGAGACACTTTCAATAACTGACCGCGCCTATCTTCTCTTCGAAGGTAAAATTCTCAAACAGGGCACATCAACCCAGCTTGCCGAGGATGAAGAGTCAAGAAATCTCTACCTCGGTAAGAACTTCGAGCTCAGGAGGTAATTTAAGAGGACTGCTTTTGTTACTTCATATTATTTGCTATTTTTGCGCCACATTTTGCGGATGTGTCGTAATTGGTAGCCGAGCAAGACTTAGGATCTTGTGCCGTAAGGCGTGGGGGTTCGAGTCCCTTCATCCGCACTAATTCACAGAACCGCTCCGACAGTCCGCCAGCTGGCGGAGGTTGAGCGGTTTTTAAGTCGAAATAAATATTATTGAAATGAATATCACCAGAGAAAACGTTGATGCGCTGAATGCAAATGTCAGGATCAATATCGTTAAAGCCGATTACGAAGAGACAGTGGAAAAAAAGCTCAGGGAATACAGAAGGACCGCAAACATAAAAGGCTTCCGCCCCGGTCATGTTCCCTTCCCCATGATCAAAAAACTGTACGGCACATCCGTACTCGTCGATGAGATCAACAAGCTGGTCTCCGAAAGTCTTTCCGATTATATAAAGAATGAGAAGATAGACATCCTCGGCGACCCCATGCCAAAAAACGACGAACACACCTTCGATCCCGAAAAATCTGAAGAGTTCAATTTTACCTTCGAACTTGGCCTGGCCCCTGAGTTCGAGCTGGCCCTGTCTAAAAAGCACAAGCTTACCCGCTACCTGATTGAGCCTGATGCCAAAATGATTGCAGACTACGTTGACAACTATGCCCGCAGGCATGGCCAGTTCATAATCGCCGGTAAATCGGAAGAGAAAGACCTGCTTAAAGGAACGGTAACCTCAGCCGACGGTACCATCACCAATGATGAGGCCACCCTGTCAGTTGATGCAGTCAAGGACGAAAAGATAAAGAAAGAATTTATTGGCAAAAGCCTCAGGCGACACCGTCACCTTCGACATACGCACTGCCTTTCCAAATGACTATGAGATAGCCGGCCTGGTGAAGAAGCAGAAGGATGAAGTCAAGGACCTCAATGGCCAGTACACAATAACCATCAGGGAAGTATCACGGTTCGTACCCGCTGAGAATGACAAGACCCTCTGGGATAAGGTCTACGGTGAGAACGCGGTAAACACCGCTGAAGAATTCGAGGCAAAAGTGATTGATGAAATTAAGGAATATTTTAACCGTGAGACAGAATATAAATTGCGCACGGATGCTCGTGAAACAGTATTGAAAAAGACTCCTTTCGACCTGCCCGATGACTTCCTTAAGAGATGGCTTCTGAAAGTGAATGAAAAAACCACCCCCGAGGAGCTTGAGAAGGAATATGACCATTTCCGCGACGATCTGCGCTGGCAACTGGTAAAAAACAAAATCGCAAGAGAAAACAGCATCAAGATAACTGACGAGGAAATCATGGCAGAGGCAAAAAGCTTCACCAAAGCCCAGTTTGCCCAGTACGGTCTTTATTATGCTACAGATGAACAGATTACATCCTTTGCAGCAGACATGCTTAAAAAGGAGGATGATGCTCACCGTATAGCTGAGAAAGTGCTTGACACCAGGGTGCTGAATATCGTCATTGAAGCCCTGAAAGTAGACGATAAAAATGTCTCTATAGAAGAGTTCAACAAGCTCTTTGAAAAGAAGTGACACCTGAATAATCAGAATTTTATATCTTTGACAATCAATCAAAGTCATTAGCCATGTCAGATACAAAAGATTTTAAAAAATATGCAGCTGACCGCTTCGGCATCAGCAGCCTTTCAATGCAGCGTTACATTTCGGCAAAAACAGCTATATTTCCCCTACTATTATTGAGGAACGCCAGCTTAACATTGCCTCCATGGACGTTTTTTCGCGTCTGATGATGGACCGTATAATATTTCTTGGCCTTCCCATAGACGACTATGTAGCCAACATCATACAGGCCCAGCTTCTTTATCTTGATTCATCGGACCCGGGAAAAGATATACAGATCTACCTGAACACCCCCGGTGGCGCAGTGCATGCGGGGATGGGTATCTATGACACGATGCAGTATATCTCTGCCGATGTTGCTACCATTTGCACAGGGATGGCCGCATCAATGGGCGCCGTACTGCTCACCGCAGGCACGAAGGGAAAACGGTCTGCTCTGAAACACTCACGCATCATGATCCACCAGCCCATGGGAGGCGCTGAAGGACAAGCCTCTGATATAGAGATAGTTGTAAGAGAGATCCTGAAAATTAAGAAGGAACTCTACGAGGTCATAGCCTTGCATACCGGCAAACCTCTTGACCAGGTGGAGAAGGATGCTGACCGCGATTACTGGATGACAGCTACCGAGGCCAAAGATTACGGAATGATCGACGAAGTTCTCACAAGATCAAAAAAGCAAAGCCGTTCTGATGGATAAATGCTCATTCTGCGGACGTACAAAGAAAGAGGCAAACCTGCTCATCGCGGGTCTTGAGGGCCACATCTGTGACCACTGCATCGAGCAGGCTCACAACATCATGGCTGAGGAGCTCGGGAATAAATCAAGTTTCAGCCTTGACAGTATAAAGCTACGTAAGCCGGAAGAGATCAAGAGTTTCCTTGACCAGTATGTTATAGGTCAGGAGCGGGCAAAGAAAACACTCTCAGTCGCAGTATACAATCACTATAAAAGACTGACACAGAGGCAAGAAAGCGATGATGTCGAGATAGAAAAATCGAATATAATTCTTGTCGGTGAGACAGGTACGGGCAAAACTCTCCTGGCGCGAACCATTGCGCGAATGCTCAATGTGCCTTTCACTATTGTCGATGCCACCGTCCTGACCGAAGCAGGTTATGTGGGTGAGGATATTGAAAGCCTCCTGACACGCCTGCTGCAGAATGCCGATTATGACGTCAAGGCTGCAGAAAAAGGTATAGTGTTCATTGATGAGCTTGACAAGATAGCCCGCAAGGGCGATAACCCCTCCATCACCCGTGACGTTTCCGGAGAGGGAGTCCAGCAGGGCCTGCTTAAGCTTCTTGAGGGATCAATTGTCAATGTGCCTCCTCAGGGGGGAAGGAAACATCCTGAACAGAAGATGATACCTGTTGACACGAAAAATATTCTCTTCATCTGCGGCGGAGCATTCGAGGGCATAGAGAAAAAAATTGCCAACAGGCTCAACACAACTGTTGTGGGATACAATGCCAGCCGTTCACGCGACCGGTATGACAAGAGCGACCTGCTTAAGTATATTGCCCCGCAGGACCTGCGTGCCTATGGACTGATACCCGAAATAATCGGGCGTCTGCCGGTGTTGACGCACCTCTCTCCCCTTGACCGGAAAGCGCTGAGAGCCATACTCACAGAACCGAAGAACGCAATCACAAAGCAGTATATCAAGCTCTTTTCCATGGACGGCATTGCGCTCACATTCACTGACGAGGTGCTTGACTATATTGTAGACAAGTCCGTCGAGTTCAAACTGGGTGCCAGGGGGTTAAGGGCACTTTGCGAGGCAATAATGCTGGATGCCATGTTTGAGCTCCCGTCCAGTGATACAAAAGAATTTACCGTCACCACCGAATACGCCACCCACAAGCTCGAAAGGGTGGATATGAAAATCCTTAAGGTATCATAAAAAAACCCGTCCTCCAGCTGGCGGACGGGTTTTCTTTTTGCAGACATTGCGAACTATTTCCCCAATGGGTATTTCGGATGCCGGTACCTGAGAGTTATCTCTTTGGTTTCATCACCTCTTGAGAGAGTGGCTTCTGCATCGCATTCGCCCGAGCCATAGTCGAGCTCAAACGTTTCAACGCCGTCAAATGCAAACCCGATGGTGCCGCTGACCAGAAACCGGCAGGCAGCCTGCCACTCAAGAGGATTAAGGACGAAAGCAGTATATGATTTGCCACTAAGATTAGTACCTGATGCAGACCCGGTGATAAGGCATTTATCATCCCATGGCGTCCACCAGGTGAGATAACCTGCAATATATTCCCTGGTGCGCTCAAACTCACGCTCAATGAACTTGCTGTCACTGAAGGTAATCTTGCCGCCGGTGAGTACAACCGAAAAGACAACATTAGAGTTATTGTTAGAGCCGTTATTCGTTACAACAGTTGTTCCTTCGATCTTGGCACCGTTCACATAATAGTTCTCGAAAGTGAGCGTCCGGACCGATCCTGTCTCCTGCCTTGGAGCAGAAAGAGTGAGGATGATCTTACCGCTGCGTACAACATCATACTGACCCTCACATCCTGTACCGTAGTCAATCACCACATTCACCGGCCAGGGACCCTGTTCAGGAAAAGTAACAGTGACCAGGGGGCAGGAGTCTATAACAGAGCCTGACTTCTTCATGTCTTCTGCCATAACCGTGGCAATCTCAAGTGATGCAAATGCATCATCAAAAACCGCTTCTGCCAGCAGGGCATCATCAGCTGCTTCAACGCTTGATTCATCCAGCGTTTTCGATTTCTGGCATGATGAAACCATGAAACCCAGAAGGATCATAATCAGGAAAAGAGATTTTGCTTTCATAACAGAGTTTGTTTAAATGTTCAATTGCATTCTATATCGACATAGACTGCAGAACAATTGAAAGGTTTAACGGAAAATCCGGGAAAAAGTTACTTCCGGCGCAGGTATGTCGTGTAGGTGAAGCTGACCCCGTCTTTTTCTTCTGAGATATGTTCCTCTTCTTCAGCAACATACCATTTTTCGGGATCGATCTCCGGAAAGAATGTGTCCGATTTGAATTCTTTATGCAGATGCGTCACCAGCAGCCTGTCAGCCAGGGGCATAAACTGCCTGTAAACTGACCCGCCGCCTATGATGAATATTTCCTTGCCCTGATCGCATAAGCCGATGGCCTGATCAAGTGATCTGGCTGTTTCTGCACAGTCGAAACAATCTAACTCATTGTCAGTAATAACAATGTTTTTCCTGCCCGAGAGGGGTTTAACCGGCAGAGATTCCCATGTCTTCTTGCCCATAATGAGACAATGTCCCATCGTGATCTTCTTAAAGCGTTTCAGATCTCCGGGTATATGGGCCAGCAGCCTGTTCTTATAACCTATGCCGTTATTGCGGTCGGTTGCAACAATTATCGTTATCATCTCAGACAGATATATCTCCCTTTATGGCAGGGTGAGGGTCGTAACCCGTTAATGTGAAGTCATCGTATTTGAAAGAAAAAATGTCCCTGACCTCCGGATTAATAATCATCAACGGCAAGGGGCGTGGTTCACGTGTAAGCTGAAGCCTGACCTGCTCAATATGATTAAGGTAAATATGTGCGTCGCCGAATGTGTGTACGAACTCACCCGGTTTATAGCCGGTGACCTGTGCCATCATCAGTGTCAGGAGTGCGTACGAGGCAATGTTGAAAGGCACACCCAGAAAAATGTCGGCACTGCGCTGGTAGAGCTGGCACGATAACCTGCCATCAGCCACATAAAACTGGAAAAGTACATGGCAGGGAGGCAGCGCCATCTTTTCGATCTCGCCCACATTCCATGCGTTGACAATGTGACGACGCGAATCGGGGTTCTCCTTCAGTGACCTGACAACTGCGCTTATCTGGTCAACATGCCGCCCGTCAGATGACGGCCATGAACGCCACTGATATCCATATACCGGGCCCAGGTTACCGTCGGCATCCGCCCACTCATTCCATATTTTTACCCCGTTTTCCTGCAGGTACTTTATATTGGTGCTTCCACTGAGAAACCAGAGCAGCTCATGAATGATCGATTTGAGATGCAGTTTCTTGGTAGTCATAACGGGGAAGCTCCCCGCCAGGTCAAACCGCATCTGGTAACCAAATACGCTTATGGTTCCTGTACCTGTACGGTCTTTCTTTTCAGCGCCATGTTCCATGACATGGCTGAGCAGATCGAGATATTGCTTCATAAAAGAACAGGTGCCTTATTTTCCGTTACGTGTTATTTTTGCCACCCACCCGCCGCCGGGGGCCATGCTTAGTTCCATCCTTGCTGTAGCTCCGGCCTTCACAGTAATATGCGTATAGTCTTCACCGTGCTGGTCAGCATTGATACCGTCGCTGAATATCTCCACGGTGTAATCCCCTCCGGGAAGGAACGAAAGGTCCGCCCCCAGTGTGCGTGCATCCCAGTCGGTCATGGCAGCAAGGTACCATATATCATCTTTCCTGCGGGCAATGATAATGTAGTCACCTGTTTTTGCTGTCAGTACCCTGGTCTCATCCCATGTAACGGGTATTCCGGCGATGAATGTTGTGCACTCCTGGTTGCGCTTATAGTTTGAAGGACTGTCAGCCAGCATCTGAAGAGGACTCTCGTACACAACATACATTGCCATCTGGTGTACCCTTGTGCCCTGGCTTGCAGGCCTGTAGAACACCGGCGCGAAGTCGCGCTTCTGCATGTTGACCATTGCCCCCGGTGTAAAATCCATCGGCCCCGCAACCATGCGCGTGAAGGGCAGCATAAGATCATGCTCCGGAGTGATGTCATAGCTCCACTTGTTGTTTTCAAGCCCCTTAACCCCCTCGCGTGTGATAACATTCGGCCATGTTCGCTCAATACCGTCAGGCTTGTAGCTACCGTGAAAATCAACCAGCATCCTGTGGTCCGCAGCTTTGGCTGCAACCTCATGGTAATAATTTACCATCCACTGGTCATCACGCTGCATGAAATCGACCTTGATGCCTTTCACACCCCACTCTTCAAACTGTTCCAGCGCTTCATCCATCTTATCATAGAAAGTCTTCCAAACCACCCAAAGTATTATGCCCACATTTTTCCCCTCCGCATACTCGCACAACTCCTTCACATCAAAACCCGGAGCCACATCAAGCACGTCACCAAGCCTATACCATCCCTCATCAAGAATAACATACTCAATGCCGTTTTCTGACGCGAAGTCTATATAGTATTTATATGTGTCGTTATTCAGTCCTGCCCTGAAATCAACCCCGTACAAATTGTTGGCGTTATACCAGTCCCAGGCAACCTGGCCGGGTTTGACCCAGCTGAAGTCATTGCCCGGGGCAGAGGGTGCTCCCAGTTTGTAAACCATCTCGCTCTCAACCAGCCCGGCATCATCAGGAGTGATAATGAACACACGCCACGGAAATGAGCGTGTGCCGGTTGTCTTTGCAATATAATCCTCGCGTTCAGTCACATAGATGTCACGGTCATTATTTGCCTTCTCGGCAGCGGGATATGCCGGAAAAGTCCCCGAAATGCCACCTTTGCCGTCACCGGTGATCCACATCCCCGGGTAGTCCCGTATGTCAGCCTCGGTGAGGAGGATGTTCATGCCGCCTGTCATGAACAGTGCAGGCAGGCTGGCAAGATGCTTCTGCCCTATTGTGTCCATTGATGACAGCATGAATTTCTGTTCATTATGAGACATCAAGCCTTTTTCAAGCGGAAACCATGAAGTGGAGCCCTCAGGTAGCGAAAAAGCAAACCGCTCTGAAGTAATGGTAACATCTCCCTTGAGGGAAGTGGTAAACCTGTATGCGACACCGTCATCATAAACGCGAAAAACCAGTGTACATCCGTTTTTAAAACGCAGGCTCAGCCCCCTGTAATTGTCAACAATAATTTTATTCTTGTGCGGTACTACCGGTCTGAGTGTATCGGATACATTGACAAGTATGCTTTTGGGTTGACCGGGTTTCATTCCCGGCAGCTCACCACCGTCAACGAGAAGCGCCGGTATAAGGTCTGTGACCACCGTTTTCCCGTCATAACTGACACTTATGCTTACTTCATCACCAGCCTGCACCGTGAGCATGACCCTGTTATCAGGTGACGTTACCGTATAATCCTTTGAAAGAACAGGGTATGAAATCATCAGCCCTGTCACCATCAAGATGCTTAGAATTCTCATGCTTTTTGGTTGTCTTATTCCTTTTCTTTTCTCCTGGCCATCTCGTCACGTATGGCAGCAGCCTGCTCATAATCCTCGCGGCTGATTGCATCAGTGAGCATATCTTTAAGCTCATCGGAAGTGAACTCACCATACTCGTTTGTGGCCGGCGGGCTTTTTTTCTGGGGGTTCAACCCGCTCTGTTTCTGTTCTTCTTCGGTTGTGGCGTTCATGACTATGCCTGCTTCATTAAGTATCTGAGCGTCAATGAATATAGGACACTCAAATCGCAATGCGAGGGCTACGGCATCGGAAGTGCGGGAATCAATCTGAAAACGTCTCTCACCGTCAGTGCATATTATCTCGGAATAAAATATGCCCTCACGCAGCTTATTGATCAGTACCTGCTCGACAGTCACTCCGCACGCTTCGGCAAAACTCTTGAAAAGATCGTGTGTCAGAGGCCTGGGCGGCTCGAGATTCTCAAGCTTAATCACAATCGCCTGTGCCTCAAAACCGCCGATAATTATTGGTACCCGGCGCTCACCGCTCTCTTCTGCCAGGATTAAAGCATAAGCCCCGGACTGTGTCTGACTGTACGAAATACCTATGACCTTCAGACGAATAAGATTATTCTGCATAGTAATTCTGGTTTTCTGCCCGACAGGCCGATATGACAAATATATATAATATGAATCTTTATCTTTCCAAGGTTGAAAATTTTTATCCACAGTTTAATGGTGATAAATTCATGTCATAGATTTGTAAATAAGTTAATTTTTATATCTTTGCAGTCCGAAAAACAAAGATCCGGCGGGGCCCGCAGAAGTGTCATGCACAGAGGAGCAAGGCCGCCTCACGGAGTAACATAAGATTGATTGAAAATGTACGCAATCGTAGAAATTGCCGGTCAGCAGTTCAAGGTGGAAGAAGGAAAGAAGATCTTCGTTCATCGGCTGGATGCATCTGAAGGCGAGAATGTTGTATTTGAAAAGGTTCTCCTTGTTGATAATGACGGAGCAATCTCAGTAGGCGAACCTGTCATAACCGACACCGTCGTTGAAGCCACAGTTCTCGGGCACGCCAGAGGTGACAAAGTGATAATCTTCAAGAAGAAGAGAAGAAAAGGATACCAGAAGAGATCAGGACACCGTCAGGATTTTACTGAAATCGAGATCTTATCTATCGGACCGAAAGACGCCCCCAGGAAGAAAGCCACCCCGAAACCGGAGAAGAAAGTAGTTGAAGCCCCTGTAACTGAAGAGGCTAAGACAGAAACTAAGAAGGCTCCTGCAAAAAAGGCAGTTGAAAAGAAGGCTGCTGAGAAAAAGGCACCGGCTGAAAAAAAGACTGCTGAGAAAAAGGCACCGGAAGCAAAAACAAAGAAACCGGTAAAAAAATAACCGTTAAAAGTAAAAATCAAAGGATATGGCACACAAGAAAGGAGCCGGCAGTTCTCATAACGGCCGCGAATCACAAAGCAAACGACTTGGAGTCAAACTCTTCGGCGGCCAGGAAGTAAAGGCCGGCGGCATCATCATACGCCAGCGCGGTACTGTTCACAACCCGGGCGAGAACGTTGGTATAGGTAAAGATCATACTCTTTTTGCCCTGGTCGACGGAACCATTGAGTTTAAAAAGAAAAGTGACAACAAATCTTACGTATCGGTAAAACCCGTTGCAGTATAAGTGATAATCACTTCAGATCATTACTCCTGAAAATATACGCTGAGGCGCATCTTTTCAGGAGTTTTTATTTTAATTTTACCCCGCTTTTGCCATAATAATACTGTTATCATGCTCAACATTAATCTCCTTCGCGAACAATCATCCACTGTCATCGACAGGCTGAAAATCAAAAACTTCGATGCAGCAGAGATTGTTTCGGGTGTTCTTGACCTTGACCGCCGCCGCCGTGAGCTGCAGGCTGAGAGTGATGCCATACAAGCCGGACTGAATACTCTCTCGAGAGAGATCGGATCAATGATGAAAGAGGGCAGAAAGGAAGAGGCTGAGACTGCAAAGAAGGGTATCGGCACAATGAAGGAGAAGCAGAAACAGCTTGCAGAAACCCTCGATCAGGTAAGTGAAGAGATGCAGAAGGAGCTTATCAGGCTTCCCAATCTCCCCCACCCCATGGTCGCTCCGGGTAAAAGCGCTGAAGACAACGTCATTGTGCGCAGCGGAGGACATATTCCTGTACTTCAGACTGATGCAGTGCCTCACTGGGACCTGATAAAAAAATATGATATCATTGACTTTGACCTTGGGATAAAGATCACCGGAGCCGGTTTCCCGGTCTATAAAGGCAAAGGCGCAAGACTGCAGAGAGCACTGATAAACTTCTTCCTCGATGAAGCCGGCAAAGCAGGCTATCGCGAGATCGAACCGCCGATAGTGGTAAATGAAGATTCCGGTTTCGGCACCGGACAACTGCCTGACAAAGAGGGGCAGATGTATTATGTGGGCATCGACAATCTCTATATGATACCGACAGCGGAAGTCCCGATAACCAACATTTACCGTGACGTGATCCTTGACGCCGCTGAGCTCCCTGTACGTAACGTCGGTTATACCCCCTGCTTCCGCCGTGAGGCAGGCTCGTGGGGAGCACATGTCAGGGGACTGAACAGACTGCATCAGTTTGACAAGGTAGAGATAGTGCAGATCGCTCATCCCGACACCTCTTATGAATCTCTCGAAGACATGGTCAGGCATGTCGAGAACCTCCTCGTCATGCTTGAGCTGCCGTACCGTATTGTAAGACTGTGCGGTGGTGATATGTCATTCACCTCGGCAATGACATATGACTTTGAGGTCTGGTCTGCAGCACAGCAGCGCTGGCTGGAGGTAAGCTCAACATCGAACTTCGAAGCCTTCCAGGCGAACAGGCTTAAATGCCGTTTCAGGGAGAAAGGGGCAAAACAGACCACCCTCTGTCACACGCTTAACGGGAGCGCCCTGGCGCTGCCGCGTATAGTAGCCGCACTGCTTGAGAACAACCAGACAGCTGAAGGCATAAAGATACCCGCAGTTCTGATCCCGTATACTGGCTTTGAGCTGATCAGCTGAGAATGAAGAAGAGCTCACAGGCATATATATATGCTGCTCTTTCGGTCATCCTATGGGGTACTATCCCCACTTCATTCAAGATTGCCCTTTCAGAACTGAACATCGTCACCATGCTGGGCATAGCAACAGTGGTGTCAATGCTGGTTCTCCTCGTTATTATTATCGTCACCGGAAAGGTAAAACTCCTCCGGGGGATGAGCCGGAAAGAGATCTTATGGTCAGCTCTCCTTGGCCTAATCAATCCTGTCATTTATTACCTCATGCTGCTCACGGCCTACAGCCGGTTGCCGGGGCAGGTTGCCCAGCCTGTTAACATGGTCTGGCCAGTAATCCTTGTCTTCCTGTCTATGCCGATCCTGCATCAGCGCATCCCTGCCAGAAGCTTTGCAGCGTTGTTGATAAGCCTGGCCGGTGTATATATTATAGCATCACAGGGCGCTCCCCTCAGTCCCGGCAGGTCAGATGCCCTCGGAGTAGCCCTGGCCCTGGCCAGCAGTGTACTGTGGGCCCTCTATTTCGTCCTGAATGTGCGTGACAAACGTGATGAGGCAGTGAAGCTCTTCGTGAACTTCGCCTTCGGCTCTGCCTACATGATAATTGCAATGGCTGTCACCGGATCATTCCATGAGGAGATTAGTTTCAGGGGAGCAGGTGCATCGGTTTACATCGGCATATTTGAAATGGGCATAACCTTCTGGCTGTGGCTCAGGGCGCTACAGCTGGCTACCACCTCCGATAAAATAAGCAACCTGATCTTCTTCGCACCTTTTATCTCGCTGATACTGTTGCATTTCATTATCGGCGAACCGGTTTATTACACCACCCCCATCGGCCTGCTGATCATTATCGGCAGTGTCCTGTTCCAGAACAGGGCACGAAGAGCTGAACACTAACGGCACATTTTTTGTTACTTTTGACGAAAATTACTTAGAAAATGAGACGCATTCTGCTAATAACCATACTGATAATTCCCCTCCTCTACAGCTGTGAACGGGATCCCGATCCTGTTCCCGATGAATATACCTTCGATGAGAGGGCCCGTGACGGACTATATGATTTTATGAAGGTATATTATCTGTGGTATGACAAGATGCCGACCGTTAAGCTCTCTAACTATGCCGGTCCGGCTGAACTTCTCGAAGCAGTGAGATACCTTCCTGTAGATAAATGGAGCTTTGTATGGCCATGGGAAAAATTCATTGCTGTATATGAGGAGGGTAGCTTTGTCGGGCATGGTCTTCAGGCGGCTCTTGATGCACAAAATAACTTAAGAATTGTACATGTTTTTGAACGCTCCGACCTTTGGCCCAAGGGGGTACGGAGAGGATGGATAATAAAAAAGATAAACGGCACGGATGCTGCCCCTGTTTATATCTCAGGTGACGAACTAGCGTACAACGCACTCTGGGGTCCGTCAACGGCAGGCATAACAAACACTCTTTTGTTTCAGAAGCCTGATGGCACTGAAGTCACCCTGTCATCAACGAAAGCATCGTTAATAGTGAACACCGTTACAGCTGATACGGTCTATGAACGTTCAGGCCGTAAAATTGCATATTTCGTCTTCGAGAACTTCCTGGGAACTGCCGAAGAAGAACTGGATGCTGTTTTTGCCTCTTTCAAACAAAAAGGAGCCACTGACCTTATCGTTGACCTCAGGTACAACGGAGGAGGATACGTTGACGTGGCAGCCCAGCTGGCAAGTTTAATTGTAAGTAATTCATACACTGACAAAGTATGCTATAAGATCAGGGCAAACTCCCTTATAGGGCCTGAATGGAATGAAGATTATAATTTTATCACTACTACCAGCCCTCTCGATCTCACTAAAGCGGTTTTCATAACCACTAATGGCAGCGCCTCAGCAAGTGAGCTTGTCATCAACAGCCTGAAACCCTATATTGATGTAACCATTGTCGGAGACGACACATACGGCAAACCCGCCGGTCAGAGCATTGTCGGTTACCCGTTCCCAACCACCTCTGTTCCTGAACCCGATGAGATGTACGCATATGGAATCATAACCTTTGAATACCTGAATTCACTTGATGAAGGAAGGTTTTATGACGGAATTGCTCCTGATGTTCGGGCAAATGATGACATAACAAGGGACTATGGTGATACGGAAGAACTCTCCCTTAAAGCTGCACTGGCAGTTATTGAAGGCACCAAATCAGGACCTGCCATGCCTTTCAGGCGTAATACCATCTGGTCAGAGAAGGATGAGACACCAGTACTCCTGATGCCTGTTCATAGTATAATTGAGAAGAAGTGAAAACCAATACCGGGGAGAAGATCATCCTGGGAATAGATCCCGGGACCACTATCACGGGCTACGGCCTGATAAGTGTGACCGGCAAAACACCATCCCTCATCGCATTGGGTATAATCGATCTCCGTAAAAAGGAGGATCATTTCAGGAAGATACGCACCATCTTCGAGCAGACGCTGGCACTGATAGATCGGTACCACCCTGACGAGTTTGCCATTGAGGCGCAGTTCTTCGGTAAGAACGTCCAGAGCATGCTCAAGCTGGGCAGGGCTCAGGGTGCTGCCATCTCGGCCGCCCTGTACCGTGACCTGCCTGTCGTCGAGTATGCCCCGAGGATGATCAAGATGTCAATCACCGGCCGGGGACAGGCCAGCAAGGAGCAGGTTGCCACTATGCTGAGCACCATCCTCACGTTCCGGGGTGAGAAGATGGTTCTTGATGCCACCGATGCCCTTGGTGCAGCGCTCTGCCATTTCTACCAGAGCGGCAAGCCTGTCTCCTCCGGGAGCTCCAGGAGTTCCGGGAGCTCAAAGGGCTCAGGCAGCTGGGAGGCATTTGTCAGGAATAACAGCAGCAGGGTCAAAGAGTAAGCTTCTGTGCCGCTGCCAGCGCAACAAGACTCACCCTCACCTCACCTGCCTCGTGCAGCGCATTGACGCAAGCCTCCATGGTTGACCCCGTGGTGATGACATCATCAACCACAAGGATGTGTTTCCCTGCAATAACATCCGGATCAGGGACAAAAAAAAGACATTTTACATTCTCCCATCTTTCGTACCTGCCTCGTTTTGTCTGTGATCCGGACCGGTCAGAGCGCATGATGATGTTCTTTTTAACAGGCACCCCGCTTGATCCGGATAACCCGTTTGCTATGTAGTCGCTCTGGTTGTAACCCCTTTGCCTCTGCCGCGCGGGATGGAGAGGTACCGGAACAATCAAATCTATGTCTGCCATAAAACCACTCTCAGTCAGAATACTGCCATACAACTCTCCCAGCATCTGCCCTATCTCCGTCCGCCCGTTGTACTTGAGTGCATGTATCAGTTTTCTTATCCTGCTTCCACGGTTAAATACCGAGAAGGCTGCTGCACGTTCAACAAGGCATCTCCCCCAGAAGGCCTGTTCAAGAGTGTTGTTCCGCTTCAGGTGAAAATCCGTTTTGGCCATTGAAAGCAGACAACCGGTACAGAGCACCTTCTCCCCCCTGACCAGATGTGCACTGCATGCAAGACACAGCCTGGGGAAAAAAAGACTCAGCAAATCGTCGCCGATATCATTAATATGTAACACGTTGCAGCGGAAACTACTATAAAGGTATGATAAATGGCACAATCCATTTTTACATTAATGAAATATTTCTATATTTGCTCAGTTTAATAATTAAACCAATTGAATACTAGTATGAAGAAATGGATGATTGGCAGCCTGATACTCATCGCACTGATGGTAGTTGCTGCAGGAGTATACGCTCAGACCTCAGATAAGGAAAAGAAGCAGGACAAGAAAGAGTGCGTCTTCGTTGATGCAGACAAAGACGGTAAGTGTGACACCTGCGGTAAGACTGCAGAAGAGTGCAAGCAGGCATGCAAGGCTACTGAAGCCAAGGATTGTTCAAAATGCCCTTCAGCAGCAGCATGTGGAGAGAAAAAGGGTGAAGTTGTACCGGCCGCTGAAGGCACGGCAGCTAAATCTCCCTGTTGCGCAGGCAAGAAGTAATGGCTGATATTATAAGAAGAGAGGCTGCTCAATGAAGGGCAGCCTCTCTTCTTTATTTTAATTCATCTTACAGTCTCACATGATCGCCAATGGCTTTGGCCAGGCGCTTGTTTTCTTCGTCCGGAACTGATACACGCGGGTTGGTGAAAAGCATATCGGTCTCCCTGGTGAGAGGTATGAGATGGATATGGGCATGAGGAACCTCAAGGCCAAGAACAGCTACCCCGATACGCCTGCAATCAATCACCTCCTTCATTGCCACGGCAACTTTGCCGGCGAAGACCATCATGCCGGCGAGGGTCTCTTCATCCAGGTCAAAGATATAATCTACTTCCTTTTTGGGTACGACAAGCGTATGACCGGGCTTCAGCGGCCTCACATCAAGAAAGGCAATGAAACGGTCATCTTCAGCCACCTTGTAGCATGGTATCTCGCCATTGATTATACGCGTGAAGATTGAAGCCATAATAGAGAGTTTTAAATTGAAATATTCACAATCTCAAAATGCATGAGGCCGGCGGGTACTTTAACCTCAACCACATCGCCGACTTTTCTGCCCATAATTCCCTGTGCTATTGGCGAGGTGGCAGCGATCTTACCCTCCTTGAGGTTAGCCTCACTCTCAGGTACAAGCTGGTATTCCATGGTCGTTCCGTTTCCCTTGTTGCGTATCCTGACCCTGTTAAGGATCTGTACAGTGGAAGTATTGATCCTGGACCCGTCAATAATACGTGAACGCGCTACAGTGTCTTCAAGGCGGGCAATCTTCATCTCAAGCATGCCCTGCGACTCTTTTGCTGCAGCATACTCAGCGTTCTCGGAAAGGTCACCCTTATCGCGCGCTTCAGCTATCTGCCTCGCCATAGCCGGTCTTTCATTACGGAGCAGATCAAGTTCCTCCTTCATCTTTTGGAGACCCTCTTCTGTTACATAGACAAATTCCGACATAATTTCTTTAGTAATAGGTTAAAAAATAAGAAGAATCCCGGCATTACCGGAACTCTTCAAAGAACAAATATACAAAATTCTTAAATAAAAAACAAATCCTTAATTTTTTGTAATTATCAGATAGTCAATGCAAGTACTCTTTCCTGTCAAGCACCGCTGAATAGATAACAGCTTTCTTAAGGTCAAACCCGTCAGCCAGTTTGAAACCACCAGCGGCGGCATTGTAGTCGTACTCAGGAGCATCACCTATCTCACTGTCTGAGATCTCAGTATGAACAAAATCCTCTATCATTGAACCATGGAAAGACGAAACCCCTTCGGAGGCAAATGATGCAGCCAGTTTATCGATCATAGAGCCTTCCTGTGTGAAATCGTCTGCCATGCTCTTACTTACTGAACCTTCAGTGCTGAAGGCTGCTGCCATTGGCTCGCTGAGAGAGCCTTCCGAGGCAAAGGTACCGGCCATGGGCTCATCATAATTACCTTCATCAAATGGCTCTGCAGGAATATACTGCGGCCTGGCGGGGATAACGGACGGACGTGACGGTTGTATAACCTTCGGAGCCGGTTTTACAGGCTGCTCACTCCTCCTGACATTCCGGGGAGGGACGGCCTGCTTCGGTGGCACAGGCTTCTTCTTTGACTTGAAGGAACCGGCCAGGGCAATCACTGCCAGTATGATGTAAAAAATGACGCTTCCTAATCCGTTGTCTTCCATTAATTCTTGTATTTCCTGACCTTGTGTTGCTTTAATTTTGGTTGCTTCTTCGGATCCTGTTTTTTTACTTTTGACTGATTCTTTTGAGCCTTCGGCGGCTTCGGTTTTTGCACTTTTACCTTTGTCTTGCCTTTTTGCAGTTTAGGTTCTTTGGGCTTTTGCACTTTTGGCTTTGCCTGATCCTTTGGCGGTCTCGGCTGCTCCGGCTGTTTTAAATCCGGCTTGTCCTGCTCCTTCCGCTGTTTCTGTTTCTTTGCCTTATAGTTTGCGTCTGTCTTCTTTCCGTTGTTTGCCATCCTCTCCTGTGTGGCAGTGCTCTGTATCTCTATATGCCTCTTCCTGAGTTTCTCAATATTCTTTTCGTCCTCCCTTTCGCGCTGGGCCTCCTTTTTCTCCTGCTCTTTCATCGCCTTGGCAGCAGCACCCCTGGCCCCGGCCTTGTCATTCATGGGCTTGCTCTTGCCCGTCTTGCCGAACAGCTCCTTCTCTGCCTTCCGGCTGGCGTTCTTCTGTGCCTGAAGGTCAGCCGAAGAAAGAACAAAAAGAAACACTGACATAAGAACTGCAAATCTCAGTAATAATAACTTCTGCTTCATTACGTTTGCCTGATGTGTCTTTTACACAAAGAAATATCTACTTTTGTACAAACGCAGGAATCTTATGTCTGTTTCAAATTTAAAGAATTTTTTAATCATTTCACTGATCCTTTTGCTGTCAGTATCGTGTGACAAGGAGAAAAACGATGTAATTCCTGATGTTGTCATTGATTTTCATGTAGATCTGATCTCCGATCCCTATTTTTTTGATCTTGCATCAGCTCTCGGGAATAGCGTGTATGTCTCATCTGCAACAAACAACCTGGGAATAAAAGCAGCAGGATATGACGGTAACGGAATAATTATCTATCACTCACTTCCCGATGAATACAATGCCTTCGATCGTACCTGTCCGCATTGCTATGTTGTCAGTTCCCTGAGTAAGGCGGTAAATATTGACGGTATTTATGCTGTCTGTCCGCAGTGCGCCACCAACTATGCCCTTCCCAGTTTCGGAGCTCCCTCCTCAGGCCCCGGCCAGTACCCGCTTAAGAACTACAGGGCAGAACTGGCAGGTCAGTACCTCCATGTCTGGAACAGCTACTGATCCCTTTCCTCCTAATACCTGTAGTGATCCGGCTTGTAAGGACCTTCAACGGGAACGCCAATATAATCAGCCTGATTATCTGTAAGTTTTGTAAGGTTTACCCCCAGCTGTGCAAGGTGCAGGCGGGCTACTTCTTCATCGAGATGCTTTGGCAGCCTGTAAACATCTATCTCATAATTCTTTGTCCACAGCTCAATCTGTGCAAGTGTCTGATTGCTGAAGGAGTTGCTCATAACGAATGAAGGATGGCCTGTGGCACAGCCCAGATTAACCAGTCTGCCTTCAGCAAGAAGGAATATTGCGTGACCGTCAGGGAATAAATATTTGTCAACCTGCGGCTTAATATTTATTTTCCTGATCCCCTTGTAATCATTCAGCGTATCAACCTGTATCTCATTGTCAAAATGACCGATGTTGCAAATGATTGCCTGATCTTTCATTCTTTCCATATGTTCTATGGTAATGATATCACGGTTGCCGGTGGCAGTGACAAATATATTTCCTTCAGGCAGGGCGTCCTCCACGGTCTTGACTTCGAAGCCTTCCATCGCTGCCTGCAGTGCACAGATAGGATCTATCTCAGTAACGATCACCCTGGCACCGTAAGCCTTCATTGAACGGGCAGAGCCCTTGCCAACATCACCGTAACCGCAAACCACAACCACCTTGCCGGCGATCATCACGTCAGTGGCTCTCTTGATACCGTCAGCAAGTGATTCACGGCAGCCGTAAAGGTTATCGAATTTGCTCTTGGTGACCGAGTCATTCACATTAATGGCAGGTACAAGGAGCTCGCCGGCCTCCATCATCTGGTACAGACGGTGAACCCCGGTAGTAGTCTCTTCCGATATGCCTTTCATCTCCTTCACCGCTCTGCGCCATTTGCCTGGATCTTCAGCAAGAATTTTCTTCAGGGTATCGAGAATGATGCTCTCTTCCCTGCTTGACGGTTTGACATCAAGGACAGAGGCATCAGTTTCTGCCTTGTATCCTGTATGAACGAGCAGTGATGCGTCGCCCCCGTCATCAACGATCAGGTTCGGTCCTTTTCCTCCGGGGAATGAGAGGGCCTGTGCAGTACACCACCAGTATTCTTCCAGGGTCTCGCCCTTCCAGGCAAATACCGGGATGCCTGCGGCAGCGATGGCAGCGGCAGCATGATCCTGTGTTGAAAAGATATTGCAGCTCGCCCACCGTACGTCAGCTCCAAGCTCACGAAGTGTCTCAATCAGTACAGCTGTCTCAATGGTCATATGAAGCGACCCGGTGATCCTGGCGCCCCTGAGCGGTTTTGAAACCGAATATTTTTTTCGGATGGAAAGAAGCCCCGGCATCTCTTTCTCAGCAATCTCTATCCCCTTGCGGCCTGATTCAGCAAGCGCAATGTCTTTTACCTTGTATGGAAGTTCCTGGTTAATATATGACATAACTAATTTTTTTTAAGTCTGCAAAGATAACTAATAACAGGTCTGTTTGTTCATTTTCTAAAATACTCGATCGTCATTTCACGATCTTTAACCATCTGGACAGCCAGGGCGTCGACATTTTCAAATTTCATCTCGTCACGCAGCCGCCCGTGAAACCTGACGGTAACATCCCTGCCGTAAAGGTCAGATTCGAAGCCGATTATATGTGCCTCTATCGTTCTCTTTCCGTCATTCCCGGCAATTGTAGGATTTGTTCCGATATTGAGCATGGCAATATGCTTCTGTTTATCGCCCTCCACTTCAGCCTCGACGGCGTAGACACCGTAAGAAGGTATGAGTTTGTAAGCGAATGCAGGCTCAATGTTAGCTGTGGGAAAACCTAAATTCCTGCCTATTCTTTTGCCGGAGACAACTTTGCCCCTTATGAAATACTCATACCCCAGCAGGGCTGAAGCCTTTCTGACCTCTCCCTGCCCGAGCAGCTCCCTGATGAGGGATGAGCTTACAGCTTTCCCCTCTACGATTAAGGCCTCTTCTTTCGTGATCCTGAAATCCTTCCGTGAGGAACATTCAGGTATGGTATTGCTGTCACCCTCATGCTTTCTTCCGAAATGATGGTCGAAGCCGGTTATCAGGTGGCTTACTCCCAGATGACGGCACAAAATCTCATCAGTGAATTCCGATGCGGTCATGCGGCTCAGTTCATGTGTGAATGGAATGATCACAAGGTGACCCAGGCCTGTTTCGCGGAGCAGGTAAATTCGCTCTTCAATGTCAGAAAGAAAGCGCAGGTGCGACGGATCGCCCGTAAGGACAATGCGCGGATGAGGATCAAAGGTAACCGCTACAGCGTCCGAGCCACTTTTTGCTGCCTCCACCACAACACGCCGGAGAAGCATCCTGTGACCAAGATGAACGCCGTCAAAGACACCCATGGTGATCACTGGATTATTGAAGCTCAGGTTTTTATAACCGTAATGTACTTTCATACCTGCTATGAGAATACAAAAATAACAGAGATAAATGATATTAATCGGCCATAATAGATTATATTAATCTTTACCTTTTCGTATCTTCGAAAGAGTTTAAGACATTGAAAGAAAGGTTTTACAATATCGACCCGTGGCTTGATCCCTTCAGGGAGGTCATTGAAGGGCGTCTGACGTACTGCAATGACCGTGAAACAGTCATTACCGGGGGTAATCCTCTGTCTGATTTTGCCAACGGTCATCACTGGTACGGTCTTCACCGCACAGATAAGGGATGGGTTTTCAGGGAGCATGCTCCTCATGCCACTGGCATATCGCTCATTGGCACCTTCAACGGATGGAAGGATGACGGCAGTTACAGTCTGCGTCCCGAAGGCGGTGGTGACTGGGTGATTGAGCTTGAACCGGGCAGTCTGTCACACGGTGACCTTTACAAGCTGGCTGTCAGATGGAGGGGCGGCGGCGGCGACCGTCTCCCCGCCTATGCTACCCGCACCGTACAGGATGAAACAACAAAGATCTTCTCAGCACAGGTATGGCAGCCGCCAGAACCCTATGTGATGAAAAATCCTTCGCCGTCGCCGCCACCCGCGATCCTCGTTTACGAGGCACACGTCGGCATGGCTACAGAAGAAGAGAGAACAGGCACCTACCGCGAATTCACAGAGAAGGTGCTTCCGCGAATAAGCCGGCTGGGCTATAATACAGTCCAGCTCATGGCTGTCCAGGAGCATCCTTACTATGGCTCATTCGGGTACCACGTCTCCAATTTCTTCGCACCCTCATCACGCTTCGGCACACCTGATGAACTTAAAGAACTGATTGATACAGCACATGGCATGGGTCTCAGAGTGATCATGGACCTTATCCACTCGCATGCTGTTTCCAATACACTCGAAGGACTGGGATTACTCGACGGAGATCCGGGCCTTTATTTCCACAAGGGAGCAAGGAGAAAGCATGTGGCGTGGGACTCACTCTGCTTCGACTACGGTAAGCCCAAGGTTGCACATTTCCTTCTGTCCAACTGCAAATACTGGCTTGAGGAGTTTCGCTTTGACGGATTCCGCTTTGACGGTATCACCAGCATGCTGTACTATGATCATGGCCTGGGGTCGAACTTCACCTCCTATCAGCAGTACTTCAACGGAAACCAGGACAGCGATGCGATCGTCTATCTCACCCTGGCCAACAAACTGATACATGCCTATAACCCCGGTGCAACAACCATAGCTGAGGAGATGAGCGGCCTGCCAGGGCTGGCTGCATCGGTTGAATCCGGCGGCCTGGGGTTTGATTACCGGCTGGCAATGGGTGTGCCCGACATCTGGATCAAGATGGTTAAAGAGATACCTGATGAGAACTGGGATCTGGGATATCTCCTTCATGAACTCACACAACACCGTCCGGAAGAACGTGTTGTCTCATACTGTGAATTGCACGACCAGGCTCTTGTTGGCGACAAGACACTGATATTCAGGCTTGCAGATGCGGAGATGTACACATCAATGAGCATCACCACACCCAGCCTGATAATCGACCGTGCCATTGCACTGCATAAGATGATCAGGCTCTTCACCTTCCTTGCTGCAGGCGGAGGTTACCTGACCTTCATGGGCAACGAGTTCGGACACCCAGAATGGATCGACTTCCCGAGAGAGGGAAATAACTGGAGCTATAAATATGCCCGCAGGCAATGGAGTCTCGCAGATAACAGCCTGCTGAGATACCGCCATCTCGATGAATTTGACCGGGCGATGATTGAAACGGGTAAGAAACACGATCTGCCCCAGGTGCAGATGACTGAGGTCATAATGGTAAACAACGCAGATAAAATAATTGCATTCAAACGCGGAGACCTGCTGACGGTCATGAACTTCAACCCGACAGTATCATTTACCGGTTACGGCATACCCATCAAGGGCAAGTTCAGGATCGTACTCAGCACTGATGACCCGTTGTTTGGAGGACAGGGGCGCATAGACACTTCGCAGATCTATTTCTCTGTACCCGATCAGGGCCGCTACGGCTGTAACAGCACCCCACCATCTTAAACTTTACATTCCCGCCCGCACAGCAATGGTAATGCTCTACGAACAGGTTAAAGGCATCAAAGACCTGTAGATCAGTCAACCCATCTCAGCAGACAGAAATCCTGCCTGTGCGGGAGTTCCTTATGTTTTGCGTAAATACGTATCCCGTAGAAGAAAGTGCCTGCCATCTCAGGTTGAAACTCGACACTGTAAATGATCCGCCCTTTCTTCTTGCTGACTAACTTGAATTCCTTGCTGGTGAAAAATGCATGCTCACCATTCTTCATCTGACGGGTAACCACAAATTCAACGCCTACATTCTCCGGTGGAATATTTTTAATGTCAAGAATTATTTCAGTGGAATAATTATGGCCTGAACGGTAAACATTCTTCACCGCATTCTTGAAATCATACTTGACGATCTCAATCTCATCCCACTGCCTGGTTATCTCGCTCTTCCAGTCAGCAGCTCACGGGCAAGTGAATAGTCATTTGCCATCATTCGCCTGCTCCGTTCATACAGCTTTTTATAATACTTCTCAAGGTAATCATTAAGCATTCGCTTGGTGGTGAACTCCGGAGCCACCTTTACCATCGTGTTTTTGATGTAGCTGGTCCACTCGCGTGGGATGCCATCGGTATCCCTGCGAATAATATGCAGGAACAATTTCATACTCCAGCATATTGTATATTGTTTCGGCGTCTACGTCATCCTGAAGATCCTGGTTCGTATATGTGCGTTTCTTTCGGGAGGGCCCATCCGGCGAAGGCATGATATCCCTCAACCCACCATCCGTCAAGCACGCTGAAATGTATCGTACCGTTCATGACAGCCTTCTCGCCGCTTGTACCTGATGCTTCCAGCGGACGTGTGGGAGTGTTGAGCCATATATCAACCCCGCGAACGAGGTACCTGGCCATCTCCATGTCATAGTTCTCAAGGAAGAGCACCTTTCCGGCAAACTGAGGCATCTGGGAAAGCTCATTTATTCGTCTTATGAGATCCTGACCCCCGCCGTCATTGGGATGTGCTTTACCGGCAAAGATAAACTGAACGGGTCTCTCAGGGTTATTTACAATTTTTGCAAGTCTGTCGAGGTCGCGGAAGAGAAGTGTGGCTCTCTTGTAAGTGGCAAACCGTCTGGCAAAACCGATTGTTAGCGCTTTCTCATTCAGGTGACTGCTGATGTTCATTAATGTGCGCGGGCTTACATGCCTCTCAAGCATGTTAGTCTGCAGGCGCTTGCGTATATGTTCGAAGAGCCGCTTCTTGAGCTTCATCTTGGTCTCGAACACCTTCTGATCCTCAACCTGGTAAATCTTGCCCCACTGCTCCCTGTCGCTCTGGTCAAAGTTTTTCGAGCCGGTCAGTTTTTCATAGATTTGTTCCCATTCCGGAGCTACCCATGTCGAATAGTGAACACCGTTGGTCACATGTCCGATATACAGTTCCTCACGGAGGAATCCCGGCCACAGCTTGGAGAAGAGACCGCGTGAAACGCTTCCGTGAAGCTGGCTCACGCCGTTCATCTCCTGTGAGAATCGGGTGGCCAGATAACTCATGTTGAACTTGCGGTCATTGTCACCCTGGCATCGCCCGAGTGCCATCAGCTGATCCCATGTGATATTGAGCCTGGTGTGATAATGTGAGATGTATTTTCTGAGGAGGTCCTCCTCAAAAGCGTCATGCCCTGCTGGCACGGGTGTATGAGTGGTAAAGAGGGTTGAAGCCCTGATGATCTCCATTGACTGCTCAAAAGTGAGATGGTCATCTTCGATCAGATGGCGCATGCGCTCGAACCCTATGAAAGCAGAATGGCCTTCATTGCTGTGGTAAATATCGGGTTTGATGCCGAGTGCAATGAGTGCACGCATGCCTCCGATGCCAAGAATCAGTTCCTGTTTCAGCCTGTTCTCCGAATCGCCTCCGTACAGGTAGTGCGTAATAGCCCTGTCCTCAGGCGTGTTTTCTTCAATATCAGTATCAAGAAGGAACAGATTGACCTTCCCTACCGAGGCAAGCCAGACACGGGCTTTGACTGTTCGTCCGGGCCAGGTGAGAAAGATGGTCAGAGGTTTGTTTGCGGAATCTTTCACCGGTGAAACCGGTATCTGTGAAAAATCCTCCGCCTCATAAATTGCCTGCTGTTCGCCTTTCGGGCCGAGTTTCTGCCTGAAATACCCGTACCGGTAGAGCAATCCTATGGCAGTGATCCTGACGTTTGAATCACTTGCTTCCTTAAGGTAATCACCGGCAAGCACACCAAGCCCGCCTGAATAGATCTTAAGGGAAGGATGAATTCCAAACTCCATGCTGAAATATGCCACTGAAGGAAGCTCAGTATTCTCGGGCCTGGCAAGATATTCATTAAACTGCCTGAATATCCTGTCAGCATCATCGAGAAAGACCTCATCATCGGCCAGTACAACAAGCCGTTTGTAATCAATTGACTCAAGAAGTCGTTTAGGGTTATGCGCTACCTCTTCCCATAAGGTCGGGTCCATCCGGCGGAAGAGGAATTCGGCATCGCTGTTCCATGTCCACCACAGGTTGGAGGAGAGGTCTTTCAGATAACCGATACGCTCGGGCAGCTCCGACTGAACGTAAATATCCTTCCACACCGGCACCTGGTAAGGTTTGCGGACCTGCACCTCGGTGGCCTCAAGGATGCGCGCATAATCCCTCGGTTGACTGCCCCGGTCCTCGCTCTTCTCAAGAGCGAATGTGTAAGCATCTGTATAAAAATGATACAGTGTGTTCCAGTTTGCGATGCGCGATATCTCCCGGGCTTTGTCCCTGGCAGTTCCTGCATCGTCAATGCTCATCTGCATGAAACTGCGAATGAACTTCTCCATCTCAGCGATGACTTCCTTCTCGTTATCATCGGTACGGTTAAGGATCAGGCATCCGTTACCCGGTTCTTCGAAATAAGTGTTTACCCACATGCCAAATCCCGAGAGATTGGTAGTGACAGTTGGGACATGAAACATGAGGCTCTCAAGAGGTGTATAGCCCCATGGCTCATAGTACGACGGATAAATTGTCAGGTCAAACCCGATAAGCAGTTCATAGTAAGATTTATTGAAGATACCGTCATCGCCGTTGAGATATGAAGGAACAAAAATTACCTTGATCCTGTCTCCCTCGTTGTTTCTGATCTCTTCTCTGATAAGCTGGTTGATCACCGGATCGTCATGGACATAATGAAGGCCGTGCGTAAGGTATCTGTCACCTTCGGTAACATGTGTTCCGCTGCTCAGGGCAGCCATGAGGTCCTGTCGGGGACCTTTATGGTAAGCCGGGACAAGGATGAATGCAACGCACTGGCGGGTGGTGTCCGCCTTTTTATTTATCGCTCCCAGTGAAGAAAGAAAGAGATCGATGCCCTTATTCCTGTATTCATACCGTCCGCTGGTGGATATGAGCAGGGTGTCTGCAGGAAGGGTATAGCCCAGCAGGGTGCCTGCCACATAAAGCAGCTTCTCCCGTGCCGCATTCCTGCTTGCTTCAAAATCACCGGCAGGAGGAACAAAAGAATCCTCAAACCCGTTCGGGGTAATGACGTCCGGCTTTTTGCCGAGGAAGGCAAGACATTCACGTCCCGTGATCTCGCTCACTGACGTGAACACATCAGCAGTTGTGGCAGTGATCTTTTCGAGTGACTGTTTTGAGGTGACGTTAAACTCATGCGACGTCTGCACCGGGTTGTACTCATTCATCTTGCTGTACAGCTGCCTGTTGTTGCCGGCAATACTGCGGCCAAGCACTGTCGCATGCGTAGTGAATGCGGTGGTGATCCATGGCGCAACTTTCTCGAGGTAGAGCACACCTGTACCTGTCATCCACTCATGAAACTGTGCAATAACCCTCGGGAACTCACGGTAGTAGGTAGTGAAACTCTCAATTACTTTGCCGGCAGCATAACCGAACAGAGCAGGTTCAATATAATCCCACTGTCCTGAGATGCTGTCAAGCTTATAAGTTTCCCAGAAACGCGCGAATATTTCATTCTGCTGACCGAAATAAGGAGTGAAGTCTATCAGCATCACACGGGGCTGTCCTTTTATGTTCCAGCGTCCGGTCCTGACATTCAGACCTTCCTGCGCAGCAATAGCCTTCCACTGAAGGAACATGGTGTCATCAGGTGTGAATTCGGGATTTGTCTTGTCATCGCGCCAGACATCCGGCCCTATAAGTACATAATTGTCTCCGTATTCGTAGGTTGCATTCAGCGCCTTGGTCGAAATGACAGTATAAATGCCTCCTACCTTATTGCATACTTCCCAGCTTGTTTCAAATAAAAAATCAGCTTTCATTTCTATGTATCTATAATAATTGTAACACGCCAGGGCGTATAATCTGTCTTAAAGTGTTAAACGAAAAAAACAGCTTTATTTTGTGGCTTTCCCTGCCCTGACACTTTTTGCTGCAGTCTTTTTTGCGGTGGCCTTCTTTGCGGTGATCTTCTTTGCGGTGGCTTTCTTCGGGGAGACCTTTGTTGCGGCACTCTTTTTTGCTGTGACCTTTGTTGCGGCAGCTCCTGTCGCGGCAGTCTCTCCCGGGGTGGTCTTAGTTGCCGGATTCTTAGCTTTAACAGCTTTTTTCACTGCTTTTGGCTTGGTAACGCGACCCTTTTTCTCATATTTTGTAAGTTTCTGCTGAAGCTCACTGATGAGGTGGTCTTTTAACTCAATTGATGCTGAAAGGCGGTTGACCTCCGTATCATGATCGTTGACAGGACAGACAATATTTAGTCTGATTTCAAAATCACTGAGGACATTCATGTAATTCATGAAAGCCTGGTATGGGTTCTCATAAGGATTGAAATATGCATGAACAGCGCCGTCAGAGAAGAATTTCGTTGACATGTAATAAAAATGATCGCTCGACTGCAGGTAAACCCAGTCACGGATAAGCTGATCAGAGCCGCACCTGCCAACCCTGTCTGACAGGCTGTACAGTTTGCTTACAGCAGCGGTCTGGAGCTCATTACCCATCCAGGCAGTTAGGTCTCTTTCTTCATCGGCCCATGATATTGGTGACGGAACATGCAACACAGCAACGGGCTGATAGTGATCTGCAATCTCCGAAACGGTCATGAAACTGAATGGCGATTTCTTGATTATGACATCAGGGAGATGTTTCAGGAAATCAAAAATACCCGTTTCCTTCTTCTGGTGCTCACCAAATGTCTCATAATCCATGAAGATATTCACTATGTCCGAAGAGGTTCCAAGCCCCTTGAGCCATGATGTGTACTTTTCGGCAGTAAGCGGGTAGCTTGACCAGTTCTTGTTGGAGAACCTGAATGCAATGTCATCGCTGAGGGTGTAATTGCGCAGCAGCACTTTAAGCCTGGGGTTAATGGCATTGCAGTAAAGGAAATTGGGCGACTTCCAGCCAAGGATATGCTTCGCACCTTCCGTTACCGTGGCTTTGTACCCCATATCTGCCATCCAGCTGCCTATCTCGTCTGAATAGATCAGCTCAGTATTTCTTATCGAGGTCGGTTTGTATCCGAGAAACTCAACCATCTTTTCTGTGTGGATACTGATCTGTTTCTCAAACCGCTCACGGTTCATCAGTGATGCCAGCGAATGAGAATTGGTCTCGGCCAAAAACTCGACGCAGCCCGTCTCTGCCAGCTCCCTGAAGGAAGCAAGCACCTCGGGAGCATAAAGCCGGAACTGGTCAATTACTATACCTGTAAGGGAGAAGGTCACCTTAAATTTGCCCTTATGCTTTCTTATCAGGTCAAGCAGGATCTTGTTGGCAGGAAGATAACAGTTAGACGCAATCCTGCGGAGAATTGATTCGTTCATGAAATCATCATAATAATAATGTTCATGCCCCATTTCAAAAAAGCGGTAGCGTCTGAGTCTGAATGGCTGATGAACCTGAAAATATAGGCAGATTGCCTTTTTCTGTGCTGTACTCATATCTTTTAGCTTGTCTGTTTCAATACCTCACTGTAAATATTTTTAACGTGGCCGGCTGCCTTGTCCCACTTCAGCTTGTCAACCTCCTCCTTGCCATTCATTATAAACATACGGGAGAGAGCAGGATAGGAAAGGATACCGTAAATGGCATCAGCCATGGCTTCTATATCCCAGAAATCGACCTTCACGGCATGGGTTAGAACCTCAGCCACTCCGCTCTGCTTGCTTATGATTACCGGGACGTTTGACTGCATTGCCTCCAGCGGGGAGATGCCAAACGGCTCTGATACTGAAGGCATGACATATACATCGCTCATGCGAAGCATTGTGAAGACATCATGGCCGTGCAGGAATCCTGTGAAGTGAAACCTGTCAGTAATGCGCAGTGCAGCAGCGTGACGTATCATACGCTCCATCATGTCGCCTGATCCGGCCATCACAAACCTGACGTTGGGCATGCGTGACAGGACCATCCTTGCCGCCTCAATAAAATATTCAGGACCTTTCTGCATTGTAATACGGCCGAGGAACGTGACTATCTTGTCATCGTAAGTCCGCTCTGGTATGTCAAGCTCAGAATGAGACGGTGGTTCGACGGCGTTGTAGACCGTCACCACCTTGTCAGGGTCAATATTGTATTTGTTTATGACTATGTCGCGGGTGAGGTTGCTGACCGTTATGATTTTGTCGGCAGCATCCATTCCCTCCTTTTCCATATTATAAACGACCGGATTGACGTTGCCGCCGCTGCGGTCGAAATCGGTGGCATGCACATGTATCACCAGGGGCTTGCCCGAAACAGCCTTGGCAGCAATGCCTGCCGGATATGCCAGCCAGTCGTGGGCATGGATGATATCAAAGTCCTCCTCCGAGGCTATCACCTGTGCTACAACTGAATATTTATGGATCTCATCCATCAGTGATGCTCCGTAACTGCCTGTGAAGTCTACTTTGCCCTGTTTGTTGGTAGTCACAAGGATATCAGAATCCGCCACCTCCCCGCGTGTCATCTTCCAGAAGTCTTCAGGGTCGGTATAGGGTACCAGTTTTGAGAATACCTCAATCATTTCAACCGGTTTCTGGAAATAGCTGTACCGCACTTTCTTAAATTGAACAGGGACGGTGTTGGCTCCGATAAGCCTGACAATACTCTGGTCTTCATCACCGTAGGCTTTCGGTACAACAAAGATCACCTCGGTATCAGGTTGTGCCGCAAGACCACGTGTCAGGCCGTAGCTGGCAGTGCCAAGCCCCCCTGCAATATGAGGAGGGAACTCCCATCCAAACATCAGGACACGCATATCATTGATTTTCTTTATATTTTGTCTCTAAGAATATTGTAAATGCGTAGCACCTCGCACACGCTGCACGCCTGAGATATGGCGCCCCTGGGTGCATGAGGCGGATCGCCGTCAAAGATCTCCGAAATGGTGGAGATGCCTGCTTCTGTCAGTGTCTCTTCCAACCCTGTGATCAGCTTCCTTATACGTGACACACCACCTTCTCCGTATACTTTCAGCCACCCGTCACAGAACGGTCCGATGAGCCATGGCCACACAGTGCCCTGATGATAGGCTTTGTCACGTTGATCCTGGTTGCCGCTGTAAATACCGCTGTAACCCTCCTCCCCGGGAGAAAGGGTACGCAGACCTCGGGGTGTCACCAGAACCCTGTTTGCAATATCGAGAACACTCTTCATCTGTTCCTTGGTAAGCATTGTAAAGGGCAGTGAAGTGGCAATGACCATGTTGGGTCTCACAAGCATATTGCGCTTACCCTGATCACTGACATAATCAGCAAGATAGCTATGTTCCTCATCCCAGAAGAGCTCAATGAATGATGCTTTGATCAGGTCAGGCAGTTTCTCCCACTCTTTCACGAAAGCCCTGTCTCTGGCAATACGGGCGCAGTCAAGTGAATAACATACCGCGTTGTACCATAGGGCTTCTATCTCCACTGCATAACCCTGACGCTGAGTTACAGGCTGGCCGTTGACGACAGCATCCATCCACGTCAGCGCCCTGCCGGGGGCATCAGCATAGATGAGCCCGTTTTCCCTCAGTTGGATCCCTGGCATGAGTACCTTTGCGGTAAGCCTGTAAGATATTTTTCATTGCAGGGCCGTAACGTTTCCAGGTCTCACGCCCGTCAATACCGTAGCTGTAAAGAGCCTGGAAAAACCACAGGGCTTCGTCAGCGCTGGTGAATACCGGCTTATCATTATTGCCCGTACTGAGCGATAGTCCTTCATTCATGCTGCGCACCTGCGTGTCAAGCACAGCTGCATACAGGTCCTCTGTTTTTCGCGCAAGAGCCAGGCCCGGAAGGGAAATAAAGGTATCACGCCTCCTTGAACCAAACCACGGATATCCCGCAACGATCTTGGTATCGCCTCCCCTCTTTTCAATAAACTGCTGTGAGGCATTGCGAAGACTGTTTCCGAAATTGCTCCTGGGTATTTTTGAAGCAACCGTTTTCGTGAACTTGGTCTTAAATCCTGCCGGCCGCTCTTCATTTGTCGATGCCGAAAAGACCAGAACATCACCCTTGCTGGCTGTCACCTCAAAGAAACCCGGTGAAAACAAATCCTCCGAATGCTCATACCCGCGCTTCTGCTCCTCAGTGTACTCAACTCCGGTAAACCAGTCAGGTACAGGAACAAACTCAGCCTTGGATGAAAGCTGCATATGAAGCCACGGAAATCCGTCATACATGCGGATCTTAATACCGTTAGACACCTTCTCGGTGCGAGTGTTTGCCCACATATTGGCATGAGTGAGCTGATGCACGCTCCGGAAGGCCAGGAAAGGCTTCAGCTGTAACCTGACGGGTTCATCCGCATCAATGATGACGAACCTGATCATCATCTGCTCCTCATAATGAACCAGTAAACGTTCCTGCCTCATTCTGACGTTCCCCACCCTGTAGGTCATCCCCGGGATATCCTGGATATCAAAATCCTCAACATACTTGTGACCTTTGGGACTGTAATAATCACCCTGGTATTTGCGGATCCCGGTATTGAAACTCTGTCCGTTGCTGACAACAGTTGTGTCAAGTGCCGACAGAAGAACATGCCTGTCACCTCCGAGTACATCAACCGGACAGACGAGCAGGCCATGGTATTTGCGGGTATTGCAGCCCACAATGGTTGTACACGAGTAACTGCCCGCCCTGTTGGTGCGCAAGGTCTCACGGCTGAGAGAATACTCAAGGTTAACTACCTGAGCCTTATCAAATTTAATGTATCCCATATTTTTAGGATTTCCGTTAAACCGGACAACAATTATTAATTATTTCCAGTAAAATAATAAAAATAAAATCCATCTGCAAAGTAAATCAAAAAAATCAGATAAACGGTCAGGGCAACATTTTCATTTTCAGCCTGCCTGACTCTTTCAAAATAGATATCTTTGCAGTTCAGCAAAAAAGCCTGCGCAGGTTTAAAAGGTTTATTAACATGGATAATATTTTTCGCCGGAAAATCAGAAACATGTTTTCTGTTTCACACATTAACAGACTAAAATATATCACCTTCCTTGCCCTCCTTGCAGTGTTTGCCTTCACCGGATGCAGGAATAACAAATTCACTGTAACCGGCACGATAGAAGGGGCGGGCAAAGGTGAATACCTTCTTCTGAGGGAGGTGAAGCCCGGAGTGCTGGAACCGGTTGACTCTGTTATCCCTGAAAAGGACGGAAGCTTTAGCTTCAGGACTGATGCACAGACGCCTTCGTTCTATGTGCTGAGCATGGGAAGCGATGACTTTCTTACTCTTCTGGCCGCTCCCGGCGAAAAGATCAGGGTGACGGCATCACGCCGCTCTCTCGCATCACCGTCAGAGGTGAGCGGCTCGGAAGGCACGGCACTGATGGTCGACTTCCGCAATCAGCAGCAGCAGGTCGTCAGTGAACTGGAAAAACTTACCAAAGTATATAACGACAGCATTCTGAGCAAACGGCTGCCTTTTATTATGGACAGCCTCGACAGGAAGGCTGCCGAAATTGTATCGGCCTTCCGCGAAAAAGCCATGACCATGCTCGAAGAGAACAGCAGTTCGATGGTGTCTGTTTACCTCCTGAACCAGCAGGTTGTACCAGGACTCCAGCTTTTCAACCCCGAAAAGGACCACAAGATATATTACAGGATTGATTCCCTGCTTTATGCGCAGTACCCGGAATCTGATCTCGTTCTCGACCTGCATAATTTCGTGTCGGGTCTAAGGCAATCGGTATCCCTGACCGGCACATCCGGAGGTACAATCAGTGTGGGTGACATGTTGCCGGATATAGCCCTGCCTGATCCTGATGGTGACACAATCAGCCTCTCTTCGAAACGAGGCAGGATAGTACTCGTTGACTTCTGGGCGGCATGGTGTCCCCCATGCCGGGAAGAAAACCCCAATCTCGTCAAATTGTACGATATGTACCACTACCGGGGCTTTGACATTTACCAGGTGTCCCTCGATCAGAGGAAGGAAGACTGGACCGGGGCTATCAGGAATGACAGGCTCGGCCGCTGGGTTCATGTGAGCGACCTGAAATACCGCGACTCGGAGGTGGTTAAGAGATTCGGACTGTCAGAGATACCGGCAAGTTATCTGATTGACCGCGAAGGAAGGGTCATTGCCATTAATCTGAGAGGACTCAACCTCCAGAAAAAGCTGGAGGAACTGTTCAGCCAGCAGTAGCTAATCTCTATTTTTGCTTTATTTGTACCAGAAATCAGTATCTATAATGAAGAAGTTTGTGTTGTTCCTTTTTGCTGCAGTTGCCATGGCAGGTTGCGGTGAAGATGATAAGGTAATAATAAAAGGAAGTTTCGGCGAAGGGAAGGAAGGGGTTATTTATCTCGATCAGTCAGATGTCGACAGAAGCACCGTCATCGACTCGGTCACAATAAAACGCAACCGCTTTAAATTCAGCGCGGAGATAACCGGACCGGAGTTCCTCCAGGTCAGGCTCGATAACAACGATTTCATCGGCCTGCTGGCATCACCGGGTGAGGAGATCAGTCTTGACTTCGCCTCATCTCCAATGGTTATGAATTATACGGTGTCGGGTTCTCCCGGCTCTGAACTGATCAGAGGCCTCGATCAACATCTGTTCAAAACAAAGGTTAAGCTTGATTCACTGACAGCAGTCTATACCGGCCTCAGCGACGAGGAGCTTGCAGTGCAGGGAGCCAGCCTCGAAAAAGCTTACGTGGATGCAGTGGAAGCCCAGCGCAAGCACAACATCGAATTCATTCTTGGGAACATCACCTCGCTGGCATCAATCAAGGCGCTGTACCAGAGGATCGATGAAAACACTTATGTGCTCTATCAACCCCGTGACCTGCAGTTTCTTAAAATTGTCTCCGACTCTCTCTCTGTAAAATACCCTGTCTCCAAACACGTGAGGGCGCTGAAAGAGAACGTGACTTCGGAACTGAACCAGATGTATATCGACCGCCTGACGAGCATGGCCACTGAAGCCAGTCCGGTAAAAGCAGATCCCGTCCTGCCTGACACACAGGGCAAGATGATAGCGCTTTCATCACTGAGAGGCAAATATGTGCTGGTGACCTTCTGGGCGACAACATCGGATGATTGCCTCGCCGAACTCTCAGCTCTTAAAAACATCTATTCACTCTACCATTCCAAGGGCCTGGAGATATACCAGGTCAGTCTCGATGCTGACGCCAACAGGTGGAGAAACGTTGTAAAATACGAAGAGATACCCTGGATCAGTGTAAGGGAGGAAGACCCGGGTAATCCGGCTTATGCAATGGCAATGAATATCTCCAGGGTACCATCCAACCTGCTGTTCGATCCGGAGGGCAATGTTATAAATACAAATCTCTTTGGCCGCAACCTGCAAATAAGGATGGACCAGCTCTTCAACAAATAGTTAACGGTATTGAAAGGAACCAGGACATATTTCGCATCTGATTTCCACCTTGGGCTGGCTGCAGGTACCGATCCGCGTCAACGCGAAGAAAGGGTGGTTGCCTGGCTTGAAAAAGCTTCCCGAGATGCCCATACCATCTATCTGCTTGGAGATATATTTGACTTCTGGTGGGAATATAAGCATGTGATACCCAAGGGCTTTACCCGCTTCCTGGGTAAAATCTCCTCGATCACTGACAGTGGTATTCCCATCCATGTTTTTACAGGCAACCATGATCTGTGGATGAAAGATTACCTTGTGGAAGAATGCGGAGTTGTGCTGCATCATCAGCCTCTCATCACAAAGATCGGAGACGAAATATTTTATCTTGCTCACGGAGAGGGACTTGGTACAACCAGCAGAGGATTTAAACTCCTGCTTGGCATCTTTAACAATAAGTTTCTGCAGGGCATGTACACCGCCCTGCATCCGGCGATCGGAATGGGATTCGGTCACGCCTGGTCAAAGAGCAGCCGCCTGGCAAAACATATTTCAGTGCCCTTTATGGGTGAAGACAGGGAAGACCTCATACGGCATACCCGCCGGATGGTGAGCGAAGGATGTGATGCCCGTTATTACATATATGGACACAGACATCTGCCTATGACCTTTGATGAGAATGGCAAAAGAATGATAATTCTCGGAGACTGGTTCAGCCTCATTAGTTATGCAGTCTATGATGGAAGCGAACTTACGCTGGTCAGTGAGTCTTTAAACCCTTAGCTTTAACCCTCACGGTAAGGACATAATAGGAAAATTCCCCGTTTACCTCCTCGAACGTATACTTCAGCTTGTGCCCTGACCGTCTGGCCATCTCGAGGAGGCCCATGTAACCCGTTGAGAGCTGACTCATATCCTGCCCTATCAAGGCGACCTTCAGCAGCTTCTTCAGTCCCTCTTCGTCATAATTGTTCACCATGTCAAGCTTCTGCCTCAGGTGTTCAATTTCGGTTGTTCTGATGAGATTGCCTGAAGTGATGATGTACGATGACGGGGTTTTTCTGATCAAGGCCAGGGGAACACCGTACTGCCGTTCAGCCTCAAACCCCGGACTGTGCTGCGTGACATTCTGTAAAAGCTCTATCAGTGTGGCAAATACACGTTTATGAAGATTATGTTCCAGCTCTGCCTCCAGCATGGTGGTCTCGCTGAAGTTCAGGAGTTCCTTGCTGATGGCGTGTGACATGAGGCCAGCCCAGAGGAAGTAGATGTTATCCGACTTCATCATCCGCTCGAGATTTGCAATCTTCCGCCCGCTGAAAGGTTCTCCTGTCCCCGGCAGGTTAATGCCCAACCCCCCGGCATCAACCGTCTTGCTGAGGATAAAATAAGAATATGTTTTATCGACAGGGAAAAAGTCATATTCCAGCTTGTTGCCGGTCTTTCGCGCCATCTCAATCAGACCCAGGCCTGCACCGCCCTTGTGTCCGATGCTTGAATCCTGGAGCATAGCCCTGTATACCTCCCTGATCTTATCAGGATCAAGGTTGTTTATCTTCTCGAGGTTTGCTCTCAGTCCTTTGACCTCTTTGGTCTTTAAAGCATTGCCGGTGCTGACATTATACCCGTCGTTAGTCTTGGTATAGACCACCAGTGAGGTAACCTCCTCACTGGTTGCCGAGCCGTGCCTGGTTATGTTTTGCAGGTTCTCGAGGACGAACATGAAAAGTCGTTTTCGCCCCAGCAGGCTGAACGCTGACAGCTCCATTTCCTTCTCGAGCAATGTCAGAAGAGCCACTGAGTTATCTCCTGTTACCTGACCGCGATAAGCAAACATGAGATGCTCATTCAGCAGTTTGTTCCTTAGTTTTTTTATTAGCTCCATATTATCCGGCAGATATGGATAGATACCTTATTCCAGCCGCAAAATAAGTAAAAAAGATCAGTGTTAAAAAATATTAAATGATTTTTCACCCGGCCCAGCCTTCGCGGTCGAGGTTGCGATAGTTGATTGCCTCTGACAGGTGATCGGGCCTGATGGTCTCCGAGCTGTCAAGATCGGCTATTGTCCTTGCCACTTTCAGGATTCTGTCATAGGCACGGGCTGACAGGCCGCGCATCTCCATGGCGACCCTGAGCAGCTTCCCTCCTGTCTCATCAAGATGGCAGTGCCTGCGTATCATTGACGAGGTCATCTGGGCGTTGCAGTGGATGCCGTCAGAGCCGGCGAAGCGCGCCGTCTGAATTGCCCTGGCCCTGACAATCCTTTCCCGTACCGCTGCAGATGTTTCAGTGGTGGTGGTGCCTGCCAGCCTCTCGTAATTCACGGGCACAACCTCAATATGAATGTCTATGCGGTCAAGCAATGGGCCGGATATGCGGTTGAGATATTTCTGCACCATCCCGGGCATGCATGTGCATTCCTTGTCAGGGTGATTATGAAATCCGCACGGACAGGGGTTCATTGAAGCCACGAGCATGAACGATGCTGGAAAATCGCAGCTCATCCTTGCCCTGGCTATGGTGATGATCCTGTCTTCCAGCGGCTGGCGGAGAACCTCCAGAACGCTCCGCTTGAACTCAGGCAGCTCGTCAAGAAAAAGCACCCCGTTATGTGCCAGGCTGATCTCGCCGGGCTGTGGTACGGTGCCCCCGCCGACAAGGGCGATGTCAGAACTTGTGTGATGGGGACTGCGGAACGGGCGGCGCGTCATCAGCGGTACGTGACTGTCTATCTTACCTGCCACGGAGTGGATCTTCGTTGTCTCCAGCGCCTCCTCAAGCGTCAGGGGCGGAAGTATAGAAGGCAGGCGACGGGCCAGCATGGTCTTACCCGAACCTGGCGGACCGATCATGACGGCATTATGTGCGCCGGCGACAGCCACCTCCAACGCACGCTTGACATTCTCCTGCCCTTTGACATCTGAGAAATCAAAGTCATACTTGTTTCCCTCCTGACTGAAGAGAGCATTTATATCTACCTTCAGGGGAGCGGGATTGGTCTCGCCGCGCATATACTGAAGCACCTCACCGAGGCTGTGCATTCCGAAGACGTCAATTCCGCTGACGACAGCCCCTTCCGGAGCGTTCTCTGCAGGTACAATCATGCCCCGGAACCCTGATGCACGGGCTTCCAATGCCATGGGCAGCACACCTCTGACAGGTTTTATGGTACCGTCAAGCGACAGCTCGCCGGTCAGAAGCATGCCTTCGAGCCTGCCGCCGGCCACCGTTTCGGCAGCAGCCAGTATGCCTACTGCGAGGGGCAGATCATAAGAAGACCCCTCCTTACGGATGTCAGCAGGGGCCATGTTGATGATCACCTGCCGTCCGGGCCACTTCAGTCCTACGGCACGAAAAGCCGATTCAATGCGCTGCTGACTCTCTTTAACGGCAGCGTCAGGAAGGCCGACGAGCATATAGCGCACCCCGCGCGTGACGTCTGCCTCAATGGTCACCGGCACAGCCTCAATACCGAATACGGCAGCGCTGAAGGTCTTCACCAGCATAATACTGTATTTAAAAGCACAACTGGAAATGCAGTATCAAATATAAATAAATTGAGTAAAATCACAAAATAAAAAAGAAGCCCGGGGCAGAAGCACCCGGGCAACAATCAACCAAACCCAAAAAAATTAAATTGCAGTACCGCCTCTTTCGCCGGTACGTATCCTGATACATTCCTCCAGCGGGGTTATGAATATCTTTCCGTCTCCCACACTGCCTGATCCGTTTGTGCGTGCAGACTTAAGAATGGTGTCAACCGTAATGTCAACAAATCCGTCGTTGACCGCTATCTCGATCCTTATTTTCGGGATCAGGTCAGGAACAACTCTCTGGCCTCTGTACATCTCCTCAATTCTTTGCTGACCATGTCCTGAAACACGACTTACGGTAATCCTTGTTATTTCTGCCGCGATAAGTGCTTCACGTACTTTATCAAGCTGAACTTCACGTATTATTGCAGTAATCATTTTCATTGCTGTATTTTTTACTTTTTGTTTATTTAGCTTGGATTAAGCATTCCATATCCCCTTTCTCCATGGTATGATCTGTCAAGACCCGCCATTTCGTCCTCTTCAGTTGATTTAAACTTAATTACCTTATTCAGTAAAAATATTATTATGAAAGTCATAACAGCCGAGAAAACTATTGAAACAACAACAGCCAGAGTCTGGACACCAAATTGATTCCAGATTGTCCATGAACCGCCATGTGCTGCTGCTGCTTCCTTCATCCAGGAAGGGCGGATGAAAAAAGTCAGGAACAGGGCTCCGGTAATACCTCCTATTCCATGAATGCCAAATGCATCAAGGCTGTCGTCGTAACCCAGTTTGTTTTTAGCCTGAATAGCCATATAACACACCGAGGAAGCCAGGATTCCGAGTATCATTGCGCCATATGGCTGAACCACACCGGCTGCCGGAGTGACTGCTACAAGACCAGCCAGTATTCCGCTGGCAAACCCGAGCGCAGTTGCTTTTCCCTGGTGAAAGCTTTCAATTACGATCCAGGCCAGAGCTCCCGCAGCTGCAGCTATTTGTGTTGCAGTCAAGAGCCTGGGCAGTACTCAGCCCGCTTGAGACAGAGCTTCCTGCATTAAATCCGAACCAGCCTACCCATAACAATCCGGCTCCAAGCATTGT
The DNA here is from genome assembly GCA_963732575.1 of uncultured Bacteroidales bacterium. GTDB lineage: Bacteria > Bacteroidota > Bacteroidia > Bacteroidales > VadinHA17 > SR-FBR-E99. Next base: position 550,369 of record CAVTAA010000002.1, on the reverse strand, counting down.
GATTACCAGGTTGTTGGGACGTATGACCTGATAAGGGTATCCACGTCGTGAACCCAGGAATAGTGCAGCAATCAGACCGCTTACTCCGGCAGAAATGTGAACTACCGTACCTCCCGCAAAATCGATTGCACCTTTGGCACCCAGGTTAAAAAGGAAACCGTCAGATGCCCATACCCAGTGGCACAGCGGGTTGTAAACAAAAAGACTCCATAATGCTATGAAGAAGCAGTAAGCCTTAAAATTGACCCGCTCGGCAAAGGCTCCTGCTATCAATGCCGGGGTAATAATGGCAAATTTGAGCTGGAACATTGAGAAAACATATTCGGGAACTCCAGCTTCGAGAATATTTGTGTCGATCCCCTTAAGGAAAAAATAGTCCCGGTTCCATCCAAACCACCCTCCCAGGATGTTTTGTCCGAAACACATGCTATATCCTATAATAATCCACAATACGGTTATAATACCCATCGCAACAAAACTGTGCATTACCGTACCAAGTACATTCTTTGAACGTACCAGCCCGCCATAGAACATTGCCAGCCCGGGGATCATAAGTAAAACCAATGCCGTTGAGGTCAGCATCCATGCTGTTGCTCCGGTATCAACCTCAGCTCCGTCTGAAGCATGAAGACATGCAACTCCTGTGAAAAGTATGAATAAGGATAACACTGCCCTTCTTAAGGTGATTTTCATGTTTTGTGATTTTTAAAATAACTGCATTTATTACAACAAAAATATGTAATTTTCAATGTTACTGCAATATTTTATTCTATTTTATATCATATACCCCTTATTTTAATAGGGTATATCAATATATTTTATATTATTTTCGATTTTAACCCCTATTTTTGAGGGGGTATAACGAAATTATTAATAATTCATTATTTAAAATGATATCACTGGCGTTGAATAATAAAAAACGGGGTGCCTGTATTGACACCCCATTTCTTTCTGATCAGGAAACCTTAATGATGCCCGTGCCCCTTTTTACCTATGAGACAGGGAATGATAAGTGCTACATTTCAGGGCTGAAAACCGGTTCAAGGTCATTCACCCTCAAAAATGAATATCTCTTCAATCGTCACCCCGAAAATGCGGGCAATGTCATGAGCCAGCTTAAGGGAGGGATTGTATTTGTTTTTCTCCAGGAAGACGATTGTTTCACGGCGTACATTAACCTTCCTGGCCAGGTCATCCTGCGTCAGGTCGTGACGGGCCCTGTATTCCTTGATACGGTTATTCATTGCGTACTCCTCTGAAATTGTACACCAGCCAGCAAAGTGCAAAGACCACCGCCATGCCCAGGATACCTGCTGTCAGATAGACATGAGTTTCATAATCCCTCTTGTCTGATACATATATCACAGCCAGCCAGAGGTAGAGTGATATATAATATGACATTGCCGCTGTTTTCTGAAGCACTTTCTTCGAGAGTTCATCTTCGGCAGGCTCACCTTTTCTGGCACTGCCAAGCCTTTTAACACCGATAAAGAGAGCAAAGCCGACAACCAGAATTAAGACGGCGTACATTCCCAGGTCTGCCGGTTTGAAAGCTGCACGTGAAGCAATTATCCAGATTGCTGTTGTTACAACGACCAGTGCCGCTACAATGAAAATCAACACAGTCTTTTTCATAACTTTGAAGTATTAGTTATATATTTCTAACACAAAGTTAGATATAAATAACATTAACTTCCAAATTTATTTTATGTTTTTTAAAAATTTATTCATGTGACTACCTGTTTATGGTGCTTGTTGCAGCTTTGTAGTTATCGGTGTAGCCATAATGGGCGGTAAAGATGTACTGCACGCCGTCAAGTCCTGTGAGGTTGTTCATTGATCTCTTTGCCCTTCGGGCGTTCTTGTTGATAATTTTCGGGAAGCGTGCAATTACACCGTTGTCAAGTGCCACGGCGTCACCGGTGAAAAGATACCTGTCGTTGACAATGTAGCATGTGGAGCCTGCGGTGTGGCCCGGTGTGGGTATCAGGCGTATTTTTAAATCGCCGATCCTGAAAGATTTGTCTTTCAGTAATTTATAATTCTCAGTATCTATTTTGTTGCCGAACCACAGGAACCTGCCTGTCTCTCCGTTTATTACCTGTTCCTCATCCTCCGGGAGATATATAACCGCCTTGTCAAACAGGGAGATACCCCCGGCATGGTCGGCGTCGGAGTGGGTCAGCAGCACTGCCCTGACCCTGTCCGGATCAATATCGAGTTTTTTAAGCTCGTCCTTTACCGCGCCTTTCCTTATACCTGCATCGATTGCAATGTAATGACCGCCGTCTTTCACAAGGTACATATTCACGTATTTTGTTTTTACTGAGTAGACATCCTCTGTCACCTGCCGGGTTTCAACGGGCATCATTTTTTTCATCGAAGACTTTGCAATGATCAGGTAGGTGATCATTAGAACAATTATGAGAGCGACTGTTCCTGCCAGCCCCCACAGCAGTTTTTTAAAGAACTTTTTCATACTGTTCATATTAATCATGCCAATTTAATCAATTTCATCCGTTTTGAATAATGCGAAGCCTCCGGACTTTCAGCCACTGTCAGTCTGTCATCGCAACTAATCCATACCACAAACCAGGTTGACATCCCCTCAACCCTTCAACTGAGCCCTCAGGCCTCTTTGGTCTTTTTCCTTTTGTCTTTTGTCTTAAAAAAAACTGCCTTTCCCTTGACAATTCAATAAATCTGATTTATCTTTGACCAATTGGTTAAATTATTCAGTTAAACTTAATAGTTAAACCTTATGGTTAAAACAAAGGAAGCCGACAATCAGACCCGGGAGAAGATTTTCAAGGCAGCTTCAGATATATTTGAAGAAAAAGGGTATGACGGGGCCAGAATGCAGGAGATTGCAGACCGGGCAGGAATAAACAAGGCGCTGCTGCATTATTATTTCCGCACGAAAGAAAAGCTCTTCGAAGCAGTGTTTCAGGTACTGCTTAAGAAGATGTTCGAAAAGATCATTTCAATCTTCATGGAGGATATTTCACTCAAGGAAAAAATAAGGAAGTTCTTTAATGAACACATCGAGATACTTATAAAAAATCCTAAACTGCCAATATTTCTGCTTAATGAGATATCCCATAATCCGGATCTCATGCAGGGAATCCACGGAAGCCTCCCCTTTGACCAGATGCGTAGTGCCGTCTTCCAGAAGCATTCAAAGGAACTGAAGGGCTATGGAATAAAAAAAGACGATATGCCACAGCTGATGATGACTGTCGTTTCACTCTCGGTTTTCCCCTTTGCCGCGCGTGATGTGATCAGGACGATGATTCCGGAGATAGACGACAACAAAAAGTTCATTGCCTTCATGCGCGACAGGAAAGAGTTTGCCGCCGATTTTGTCATTGCTGCCTTAAAAAACCGTAAGAAATGAATAAGCTACTCACTGCAGCACTGCTGCTTGCCATATCTCACACTGCTTCAGCCCAAAAGACAGTGACCCTGTGGCAATGCTATGACTCGGCTGCCGTCGCCACTCCTTTATCCGGCGAGGGAGCACTCTATTCAGAGATGTCATCACTCCGCGACCGGAATCTGGCGGCAGCTTACCTGCCTGCCCTTGATCTGAACGGCAACTTCGTCTATAACTCGGATATCCTCGATATAGCACAGATATACGGTCAGCTGCCGATACCCACTGAAGTGATTCCATCAATACCAAATGAACAATACCGTGCTACCTTCGATATCAACCAGGTCATCTGGGACGGGGGCGTGACACGCAGCGCCCGGGCCGTGGAACAGGTTATAAATGAACTGAACCTGAAACAGAATGAGGCTGATGTTTACAGGCTGCGCGAACAGGTTAACAATTACTATTTCTCCGTGTTGCTCGTCTCAAGCCAGATGGAAGTGACCGGGTTACTGATCTCTGATCTTGACGGGAGGATCAAAGAGGCCTCATCAGGCGTCACCAACGGCGTCGTTACACCTGTTACCCTTGATGTTCTTCTCGCAGAGAAAATAAAAGCAGGACAGCAGCTCACCGAGCTCACCCGCCGCCGCGAATCACTTGTCAGTGTGCTGGAACAGATTACAGGAATGACAGGACTGCAGAATGCCCTGTTCCAGCTGCCTGAGATCAGCCATCACAGGTGATGAAATAATTGACAATCCGGATATGCGTCTCTTCGAGGTGCGCAGCCGTCAGCTGGAGGTGTCAAAGAACCTTCTTAAGAGCCAGCGCATGCCCAAAGCCTTCGGATTTGCACAGGCCGCCTACGGTAATCCCCCGGGAAGTAATTTCTTCGCTGAAACGGCAGATTTCTATTATTCAGTCGGTGCGGGATTTAAGTGGAATATCTTCGACTGGAACAAAAACAGCAACGAGCGTAAATCGCTTGCCTTACAGCAGCAGCTTATAGATATCAGGCGCAGTGCAACCGGGGAGTCCCTTCAGCGGCTGCTCACCGTCAAGATGGCGGAGATAACCGCCCTGCGTGAAGCTGCAGAGAAGGATGGCGAGCTGATAAGCATTCGAAAGAAAATCGCTGACGTTGCAGCTTCGCAGCTCGAAAACGGAACAATCACCGCCTCTCAGTATCTTACTGAGCTCAACAATGAGAAGCAGGCTGTCAGCAGCGCTGCCATAAGGCAGATAGGCATCTCACGTGCAGAAGTGGATTACATTTATATTACAGGTAATAACAAATAAACTCAATATGAAGAAGTATCTCATACCGGTCGTTTTTTTGATTCTTGCCTGCGGTTGCGGCCGCGGGGAGAGTGATGCTGATGCCTGGGGCACCTTCGAGGCTGAGGAGGTGATCATCTCTGCCGAAACATCGGGCAGGATCGTAATGATGAATGTCACAGAGGGCAGTGAACTTGTGGGCGGGGCCGTCATCGCCGTCACCGACACCACGATGCTGGTGCTTCAGCGGGCAGAGCTTGACGCGGTGACGGCGCAGGCGCAGGCGCGCCTGGCGGGCATTGCGGCGCAGGACGCCGTGATACAACAGCAGATCGATAACCTGGAGATCAATATTGAGCGTACGCGCCGCATGCTCGCTGACGGCGCCGCCACCCAGAAACAGCTCGATGACCTGACAGGCCAGTCCGGGGTGCTCGGAAAACAGGCCGACGCCAACAATACTCAACGACGCGCCGTGACGGCCGAACTTATGTCTGTGAATGCCAAACGTGCCCTCCTCAATGAACAGATCACACGCAGCACCATACGGTCACCCTTTGATGCCACCGTCATTGATAAATATGCCTCCGCATACGAGATCACCGCGGCCGGAAAGCCGCTGGTGAAGCTGGCCGACATGAAGATCATGAAACTCAGGGTTTGGGTCAGCGGGGCACAGCTCGCACAGGTAGTGACAGGAGCCACCTGCACCGTGCGCATCGATGAAGGTGTGAAAGAATTCAAGAACTACACTGGAACCATTACACATGTATCCGAAAAAGCTGAATTCACACCCAAGATCATCCAGACCAAAGAGGAGCGTGTCACCCTCGTCTATGCTGTGACAATCGAAGTGCCCAACGACGGATCAATAAAATCAGGCATGCCCGGCGAGGCTCTCTTTCAGTAAGATGGCAGCAGCAGAGGCATATAATATTACCCACAGGTACGGCAAGGTCACCGCCCTTGACGATGTCTCCTTCACCGTTGGCGATGGTGAGCTGTTCGGCTTCATCGGTCCTGACGGTGCCGGTAAAACAACCCTCTTCCGCATAGCCGCCACACTTATCATTCCCTCCGGCGGCAGGATGACCCTTCTTGGCCTCAATACTGTCAGCAGGTACAGGGAACTCCGCAACCTCATCGGGTATATGCCCGGCAGGTTCAGTCTTTACCAGGATCTCACCGTGGAGGAGAACCTGAACTTTTTTGCCACCATCTTCGGAACGACAATAAAGGAGAACTATAATCTTATTGAGCCCATCTACAGGCAGATAGAACCGTATAAGAAGCGCCTTGCCGGACAGCTTTCCGGAGGCATGAAACAAAAGCTGGCACTGTCATGTGCCCTTATCCACAGGCCAAAGATCCTCATACTTGACGAACCCACTACCGGCGTCGACGCAGTATCGCGCACCGAGTTCTGGGAGATGCTGTCAGGTCTGAAGAGCGAAGGAATCACCATCATTGTCTCAACACCATACATGGATGAAGCACTGCGTTGCGACCGCATCGCCCTGATCCAGTCCGGCAGGATCCTCGGCATCAACACCCCTGATAACATCCGCAGCTCATACAGCCAGAAACTGTATGCCGTCACCCACCCTGACAAATACAAACTCCTCCTTGCCCTTCGCTCCATCACAGCACCCCTGGCTCCGAGCCCCTTGCTCCGAGCCCTCCCGCTTCGCGGGATTTCCTCCCGCCGACCGGCGGATCGTCAACATGCTCCATGCCCCAAGCTCCGAGCCCTTCGGTGACTCCGTCCACGTCACCCTTCCCGCAGGCATGAAACCCGAAGAACTGATAACCGCGCTTGCAGCCTCCGGCCTTACAGGCGCCACCATCGCAGAAATCGTCCCCGGCATCGAAGACGTCTTCCTTGAACTCATGAAGAAAGAGCAGTGATGGAAAAGAGAAAGTAATAGAGGTTGAAGGACTGGTCAAGAAATTCGGATCATTCGTTGCCAATGACCACCTGACATTTGATGTCTTCAGAGGTGAGATCTTCGGGTTCCTGGGAGCCAACGGTGCAGGTAAAACAACCGCCATTCGCATCCTCTGCGGCCTCTCGCGGCCGACATCCGGCAAAGTACTTGTTGCCGGCATAGATTCAAACCGCCCTGAGGAGATCAAAGAAACGCATCGGCTACATGTCACAACGCTTCTCGCTCTATGATGACCTGACAGTAAAAGAGAACATAGAGCTCTACGGCGGTATCTACGGCATGACCATGAAAGAGATCCGTCCGCGTACAGAAGATCTTCTCACCAGGCTCAGCTTCAGTCAGTACGGCGACACCCTCATCAGGTCTCTGCCGCTGGGCATAAAACAGAAACTCGCCTTTGCCGTGGCAGTGTTCCATGACCCGGAGATCGTCTTCCTTGATGAGCCCACCAGCGGCGTTGACCCCATCACCCGGAGGCAGTTCTGGGAGATGATATACGAGACGGCAGCACGCGGCATAACAGTCTTCGTTACGACACATTATATGGATGAAGCCGAATACTGCGACAGGGTGACCATAATGAATGAAGGCAGGATAGTCGCCCTTGATACTCCCTCCGCCCTGCGTAAGAAATACAGTTCTTCCTCAATAGAAGAGCTGTTCGTGAAGATTGCACGGCCAAAAACAGAGACAGCATGAAGAGGTTCATGGCATTCGTGAAAAAGGAGTTCCTTCATATCTTCCGTGACTACCGGACGCTGATAATCCTCTTTGCGCTGCCGGCAGCACAGATACTCATCTTCGGCTATGCAGTGCGCACTGACCTCACCAACGCATCTATTGCAGTGCTCGACAATGCCCGTGACGAGGTCTCCAGCTGAGCTGATCCTGAAACTCGATGCATCAGAGTTCTTTGATATCAGATATCATCTCACCTCCTATGACGAAATCGATCCGGCATTTAAAAAGGGACAGATCAAAGCTGCGATTATTTTCCCGGATGATTTTGCGGAAAGGCTGACACGTGAAGGCAATGCTTCCGTCAGTATCATCGCTGACGGTTCCGAGGCTAACAACGCCAACCTCGTAACAGGATATACAACTGCCATCCTGAACGATTATTCAGCAGGACTGACAAAACAGCTTACCTCGGCAATGCCGGTGATCGTTCCCGAAGTGAAAATGTACTTCAATCCTAATCTTGAAAGCCACTTCATGTTTGTTCCTGGTGTTATAACACTGATACTCATTCTTATAAGCGCTCTCATGACATCCGTCACCATTGTGCGTGAGAAAGAGTTCGGCTCCATGGAGGTGCTCCTGGTCTCACCCCTGAAACCGTGGCAGATCATCGTCGGCAAGGTGGCGCCCTATTTCTTCCTTTCGCTTGTTAATGTCATCGTCATCCTGCTTATGGCCTGGTTCGTCTTCGGTCTTCCTGTAAAGGGCAGCATAGCCCTGCTGATAGCCGAGTGTATGCTCTATATTCTGCTGGGACTGTCAATCGGAATCCTCATTTCGGCATCTGTGCAGAAGACGGAGAATGCCATGTTTATCTCTTTCCTCGGACTTATGTTGCCCACCCTTCTGCTCTCGGGATTTATCTTCCCGATAGAGAATATGCCCAAGGCCTATGATTATGTAAGTCTTGTACTGCCTCCCAGATGGTTCGTTGAAATAATAAGGAGCATAATGATCAAGGGAACAGGCTTCAGTTATATCTGGAAGGAGACGCTGATACTTGTTGTGATGACGTGTTCTTTATATTTCTCAGCGCCACGGAAATTCAAAGTAAGACTTGAGGAGGGAGGAAAATGAAGAAGCTGATGTTCCTTCTGAGAAAAGAGTTCCGCCAGATCAGGCGCAACGCGTTCCTGGCAAGGGCCATTATAGCGGTGCCCCTGTTGCAGATGCTCCTTCTGGTGCCTGCCGTCACCTTTGAAATGAAGAATATTGACCTGGCTGTTACCGATAATGACCATTCTCCTGCATCGCGGGAGCTCATTTCGAGGCTTCGCGGTTCCTCGTTCTTCCGCATTTGCGCCACCCCGCAGAATTACATGCAGGCTGACACTCTCCTGCTTGCCGGTGATGCTGACATGGTGCTGATCATCCCGGATGACTTCTCCGAAGGGCTTGCCGGTGCCACCACACCGCGGCTCCAGGTACTGGCTGATGCCGTCAACGCCACTACCGCACAGCTCGGATGGAGCTACCTGGTGTCTGTCGTGCGCGATTATAACCGCGACGTGATAATAAACAGCGGCGCCGTACCCTCAGCCATTCCCGGAATAAGTGTCTCACCGCGATTCTGGTACAATCCTTCTCTCAATTACAAATATTATATGCTTCCCGGTATCCTTGTGATACTGATAACGGCAATAGGCCTTATGATGTGCGGCCTCAACCTGGTGAGAGAAAAGGAAACAGGCACAAGTGAGCAGATGAATGTCACCCCTGTAAAAAAGTGGGAGCTGATAGCTTCAAAGGTGATCCCCTTCTTTATCATCGGCCTCTTTGACCTGGCGCTGGGTCTGACGGTCGGATGGATTGTCTTTAGCATCCCGTTCGAGGGTAGTCTCCTGTTGTTCTTTGCCTGTGCAGCCATATTCCTTGTGGCAGTGCTGGGACTGGCTCTCTTCTTTTCAACGATGGCATCCACTCAGCAGCAGTTTCTTTTTGTCGCTTTCTTCTTTGTGATGATCTTCGTCCTTATGAGCGGAATATTCACACCCACGGAGAGCATGCCACAATGGGCACAGCAGTTCAACCTGGTGAACCCGGTGGCCTACCTCATGCGCATCAACCGGATGGTCATGCTGAAGGGATCAGGATTTAATGATATAGCCCGTGAAATGGGAGCTCTGGCGATTCTGGCCGTGACCTTTATCATTTTCGCAATATGGGCATACCGCAAGAGAGCATAAGGGGGATTATACGGTACCTCATTCATGATCTCCGGCCACTCAGGACTGCAGTATAAAAAAAATTGATGTTAAATATTTACATTTGTGGACCATTGTCTGATGTTGATAAGCACTCTGACCTGCATTGACCAGGGTGTTCCCGGCCTGCTGATTGCAAGGGATGGAGAGATAACCTGTTTTTTTTGAAGAACGATTTAACACTAATTATGATGAAAGCATTAATACATGTTACCCGATTATTCCTGATACTGTTTTTGCTGGGAATGTCATCCTGCGAAAAAGAGGTGCCTCTTAGCGAGGCTATTATTGGCAAATGGGAGGTTCAGTCTATTCGTGCAGTAACTTCCCAGGGAGGTGTAAAGAAAAGTGAAACCACCGTCTACCTTGAACCTCAGGAACTGGCTCTGCAATTCGCTGACGACGGTGCCGGAATCTGGTATGATAACGGAGAGACAAGCGGTATGTTCGAATGGGAGCTGTCAGGCAGTACCATGACAATCATGTTTGGCATTAACAGTGCAGATTGGGAAATCCAAATCGATGGCAACACTCTGATCTGGTCATACACCGATACTGAGGTCATAGATCAGGAAACCTACGATTTGGAATATTTCTATACGGCAAAGAAAGTCAGCTGACACCTGCCTGCTGCAATACCTGAACCGCACGGTTTTATAAATTGGGGAATGTGCCCCAATCCAAAACCCATTGCCCGCAAAGGCTACAGCAAGAATTTTGGCATTGGATTGTTAAATTGTATAACTTGGGTTTTTAACGAGTTTCAATCTAAATAATACCCCTTTTATCATGAAAAACATATTTCTTCCAATCAGCCTTGCGGTAATGATAATGATCATTCCCGGTAAATCATTCTCACAGGACCAGAAAGAGCAAAAATCTCCCTTAAAACCTGCCCTGGTCGTCATTGACATCCAGAATGCTTTCCTTCCTTCGATTCCCGAAAGAGATAAGGAAACAGCGATGGAGTATATCAACTATTATATTCAACTGTTTCGAAGTCAGGGTTATCCGGTAATTCGGGTTTATCATCAGAGTGAAGAATACGGAGTACTGCCAGGTACTGACCCGTTTGAATTTCCAACCACAGTACTGATCAAACCTGAAGACCCTAAAGTTATCAAGACCTATCCCGACGGCTTTAACAAAACCGATCTCGATAAGGTAATAAAGGAGAGCGGAAGCAATACCTTATTTCTGTGCGGACTGAGTGCCGTTGGTTGCGTACTTGCTACCTGGATCGGTGCACAAAATCATGATTACACTGCTTTCCTCCTGAAAGATGCCATCATGAGCCACAATTCTGAATACACTGATAATATTGAGGTTATGTTCGATGCTGTCAGTTATGATGTGGTGAAACTTATTATGAATAATTCGGGCAAATAAACTTAAGTTGTCTGTTTTCTGTTGTCTGTTATCAGTTCAATTTTACGCCTTATACTTTTTTTAGCTTCTGGAAATTAATAAAAAGCTGCCCCCGGTTAATTGATAATCTTTTACCTTATAGAGAACTCACTGAAATGAAGCGACTCGCATTCATAATACTTCTCTGCCTGACCCACTCGGTCATCCAGGCACAGAATTACCCTTTTCAGAACAGCAAGCTGGGCGATGAAGAACGGCTCGGCAATCTCATCTCACTGATGACCCTTGACGAAAAGATCAACTGCCTTTCAACACGGCCATCGGTAGCGCGCCTGGGCATAAAAGGCACCAGGATTGTTGAAGGTCTTCACGGGCTTGCACTCAGCGGGCCGGCCAACTGGGCTGTCAGGGGTAAAGGTGAATCCGTGACTACCACCTTCCCGCAGGCTATTGGTCTGGCACAGATGTGGGACCCTCATCAACTGAAAAAAGTGGCGGATCTGGAAGCCGTGGAATGCCGCTGGCTTACACAGAATGACAGGTATGCCAGCGCAGGACTGATAGTCCTTGCACCGAACGCTGACCTGGGACGCGATGTACGCTGGGGCCGGACGGAAGAATGTTATGGCGAAGACGCCTTATCTCACCGCAGCCCTGGTTGTCGCTTTCGTAAAGGGCCTGCAGGGAGACGATCCTCAGTACTGGAAGACAGCGTCGCTGATGAAGCACTTCCTTGCAAACAGCAATGAGAACAACCGGGCAATAAATTCATCCGACTTTGACGAAAGGCTCTTCCGTGAATACTACTCCTACCCTTTTTATAAAGGCGTTACCGAGGGAGGCTCCCGTGCATATATGACTGCTTACAACAAATACAACGGCATTCCGTGCATTGTCCATCCTGTTCTTAAGGATGTCACTGTCACCGAATGGGGTCAGAACGGAATTATCGCCACCGACGGCGGCGCTTACCGGCAGCTGGTCACGCAGCACAATTACTACCCGGATCTTAAGGCAGCTGCAAAAGGTTGCCTTGATGCAGGAATTACAATGTTTCTTGACGATTATAAAAAGCCTCTTAATGAAGCAGTTAAGGAAGGCCTGATCAGTGAAAACGAAATTGACAGGGCCGCTATGGGCAACCTCCGGGTAATGCTTAAGCTTGGATTGCTTGACCATCCGGTGGATAACCCATACTCTGAAATAGGTGTCACCGATACCGTTGCACCATGGCTAAAACCCGAAACCAGGGAGCTCGTGCGTGTTACCACTGTCAGGTCAGTCGTTCTGCTGAAGAATGAGAACCAGGCACTTCCACTTCAAAAAGATAAATTGAAAACAATTGCCGTGATCGGCCCGAGTGCAGACCTGGTGGTGTCTGACTGGTATTCCGGCACGCCCCCGTACAAGGTCTCGGTACTGGAGGGCATAAAAAATGCCGTGGGTGATGATGTGCAGGTTCTGTTCGCAGCCTCCAACAAAGCGGATTCGGCGGTCATAGCTGCAGGCAAAGCCGATGTGGCGATTGTATGCGTGGGGAACCACCCACTGAGCTACGGGCTTGATTGGGGGGTGAACCATGTTGCAAGTGACGGCCGCGAAGAGATTGACCGGCAGGCTTTGTCACTTGAGCAGGAGGACCTTGCCAGACTTGTATTTGCTGCCAATCCTAATACGATACTTGTAGTTGTCTCAAGCTTCCCCTATACAATTAACTGGTCAAAGAACAACATCCCTGCTATCCTGCATATCTCGCAGTCGAGCCAGGAGCTGGGCAACGGGCTGGCAGACGTGATCTTCGGAAAAAGCAGCCCTGCAGGCCGCCTGGTGCAGACATGGCCCTCGTCAATCGATCAGCTGCTTCCCATCCTTGAGTATGATATCCGGAAAGGCCGCACATATCAGTACAGCAAGGCTGAGCCGCTTTACCCGTTCGGTCACGGTCTGACATATACAACATTCGGCTATTCTGACCTGAAAACTGATAAGAAGAGGGTCGGTTTCGGAGAAACTGTCAATGTCATCTTCAGTCTTGAAAACAAGGGCGATTTCGACAGTGACGAGGTTGTACAGTTATATGTCAGTTTCCCGGAATCGAAAGTTGAAAGGCCTGCCATTGCCCTTAAGGGTTTCAGCCGGGTACATGTCAGGCAAGGCCAGACGATTACAGTTACCGTACCGCTGAAAGCTGAAGATCTTCAATACTGGGACATTGAAAAACATGCCTTCGTGCTGGAAAAAGGAAAGTTGGTTCTGTCTGTCGGCGCCTCATCTGCTGATCTCAGACTGCATGGCGAAATCACAATAGAATAGAGTGGTTTCGCCAGGCCCATTTCCCTCCCATACCATTCTTAATTCATAATTCTTTATTCTTAATTTTCTATTCCTACCCTCGCCTTTACCGGCCAGTGATCTGATATGAAGACACCATCCTCAATGATCCTGAATGTCTCATGTGTCCGCACCTGCATTCCGTTGCGGATGAAGATATAATCGATGCGGTTGTCGCCCGCAGTGTCCTTCCATCCGTTGAATGTGTAAGTCTCACCTGCCGGTGCCGTTTCGGATATTGTCATATGAATCAACGGCAAAGCCCCCCTCCGTCATCCTGGCTATGGCCAGGCTCTCAGGCGTAGCATTGAAATCGCCCGTGACCACAAAGTAATTATCCCCCGCCAGATCCCTCAGCTTCTCCAGAAGCACCCCCGAGCTCATCACTCGTGCAGAGTCGCTGATGTGATCAAAGTGGGTATTCATATAAAGCAGTGTGTCCTTAACGGTCTTGTCGTACAGTCTCACCCACGTTGCTATGCGCGTCAGCGCTGCCCCCCATCCCACCGATCCGGGCACATCAGGAGAAGAAGAGAGCCAGAAGGTACCGCTGGCAACCGGACTGAACCGTCCGAGACGGTAGAAGACCGGACAAGCCTCTCCCAGCTTCATGCCGTCATCACGACCGGCTGCTACTGAACCGTAACCTGTAAGCGCAGAATCAAGATACTGGTACTGGTGCCACAATACCTCCTGCATGCCCAGCAGGTCGGGTATCTGATCATTGATAAATCCGGCCACAAGAGGGGCCCTGTTGGGCCATGCATTGATGCTGTCACGGGGAGTGTCAAGCCTTATATTGAAGCTTATCACATCAATGTCACGATCCTCCTGCATAGCGCATGAAGTAAAAAGAATTGCCGCCAACAGCACTGCCAATACTTTTCTGAACATATCTTTGAGGTTCATAATATTAATTACTGACCTTAAAATTACTTTAAAAAACCATAGATGTCGAAAAAGAGAAGCATAGAAGAGATCAACGACAGGATCCGGAAGGGAAAAGCCGTTGTGCTGACCGCTGAACAGGTCTCAGCGATGGGTAAGGAGATGACACCTGCCGAAGTTATGAGCAGGGTCGATGTTGTAACCACCGCCACCTTCGGGCCTATGTGCTCGTCGGGCGTATTCATCAACTTCGGTCATTCCAGCCCGCCTATGCGCATGGAGAGGCTCACACTCAACAATGTCCCGGCCTACGGCGGCATTGCTGCGGTGGATGCTTACCTTGGGGCCACGGAGACAGCCATGCCCCACGACACCTACGGAGGAGCTCATGTAATCGAGGACCTCATTGCCGGGAAGGATGTGCTGCTCCAGGCAACAGGAAAGGGTACCGACTGCTACCCGCGGACGGAGATAAAGACCTTTGTAAATAAGAACTCGATCAACGAGTTTATCATGTTCAACCCGCGCAATGCCTACCAGAACTACAATGTGGCGGTGAACAGCACCCCGAAGATCAAGTTCACCTATATGGGAACCCTCCTTCCATCATTCGGCAATGCCAACTTCTCCACCTCCGGAGAGCTGAGCCCCCTGCTCAATGATCCTGAGATGCGCACCATAGGCATCGGCACCCGCATTTTCATGGGCGGAACTACCGGTTATGTAGCCTGGAACGGCACCCAGTTCAACACAGGTAAGCCTCTCAATGAAAAAGGAATACCGGTAGGAAACGCCGCCACCCTCTCTCTCATCGGTGATGCCAAACAGATGAGCACAAGGTTTATCAGAGCGGCCTATTTCGAAAAATACGGCGTTTCCATGTTCGTGGGAATAGGCATTCCCATCCCGTTAATTGACGAGGATATGGCATCAAGGGTCCTGATACGCAACAGCCAGATAGAAACCAACATAATCGACTACGGATCAGGCAATTTCGAGTTGCTGGGACGAACAGACTATGAGAAACTTTTTTCCGGTAAAATAACTTTGAAAGGAAAAAAAATACGCACCGCTCCCCTGTCGAGCGTAAAGGTGGCACGCGAGATAGCTGAACTGCTTAAAAAAGAGGTTGCCGAAGGACGCTTCTTCCTCACCGAGCCTGTGGCGCTTTTTCCCAAAACCGCAGGACTGAATAAACTGGACATAAGAATCTGACAAAAACTGAAAATCATGACAAGCAGAAGATTTGTGCTTACATTCCCTCCTGATGCCACAGGGGAGCCGATAACATATAACCTGATCAAGAAGTATGACATCATGGTTAACATCGTAAAAGCAGATGTCTCACCAGGCAAAATAGGTCATCTTGTAATGGAGATGACTGCTACGGGCAAGGTGCTGAAAGAAGGGATGGAATACATCAGGCAGCAGAATGTCGCCTGCGAGCCAATCGACAAGAAGATAACATACAGGGAGGATCTCTGTATCGACTGCGGGGCATGCTCGGCAGTCTGTTTTCCCGGGGCTCTGACCATGGACAGAAAGACAGCAGAACTTGCATTTGATCCGGAGAAATGCGTTGTATGCGAGCTCTGCCTCACGGCCTGTCCGCTGAAGCTTTTCTCCATCGATCTTGGCTAAGAAATCCACATACCAGCCTCGGCTCTACCGTGAGTCAATGGGTAATAACCGATGGCGCAGCTTCAGGTCGGCTCACCGTGAGACCGACCTGTGGGTGGCTGTGGATACCGGGCACTACACAAAAGAAACCGAATCCTTTGTGATGGATAGAATACTGCTTTACCGGGGCGTTCTGGAGAGACATATTGATAAATATCCTGAATTCAGCTCTTCTCTGGTTCCTGTGCCGGTGCCGGCCGGAGCGCATCCGCTGGTGATTGACATGAGCGAAGCTGCACAAAAAGCAGGAACAGGGCCCATGAGCACCGTGGCCGGCGCAATGGCGGAGTATATCAGCAGGGACATACTTAATGAGTATCAAGCTGATGAAGTGATTGTCGAGAACGGCGGAGACATTTTTGTGAAGCTCACCTCTCCGGCTGTAATTTCAGTCTATGCGGGGAATTCACCTTTATCTGAGAAGATTGCCATGCAGATAAAACCGGAAGAGACACCATTGTCCGTCTGCTGCTCATCAGGAACCGTTGGCCATTCACTGAGCTTCGGCATAGCCGATGCATGCACTATAGCCTGCCGCTCAGGAGCCCTGGCTGACGCTTACGCCACCGCTTTCTGCAATGAGGTAAAGAATGCGGAGATGGTGCATGAGGTTACTGAAAACGCACTTCAGAAAGCTGACATTATCTCTGTGATAATCATCGCCGGCGACAAGGTCGGGCTAGGTGGCAATATCGAAGTTGGGATAGTTTAATTTGTCTGTAAAAACTTCATATTTTAGGCGGGTAGCCGGTTATATCCCGTATCTGCTCGTAAAGCGGCTGCAGATGTTTATACATCTTTGAATAGACCTTCTCATACAGCTCCCCGTAAAGTCTCAACATTCTCCCTGTCAGGGATCGAATTCTTCTCCGGTACGGGTCATTGAATTCACTGCTGAAGAATAATCCTGAAAAACTTCATGCCCACAGCAGCATCTATCGCAGCACCCAGTGAAGAGGTTTCATATGTATGCGGCTTAAGAATGGGCATGTTGAAAACATCAGCCGTTATCTGCATTGACTGGCTGCTCTGCGAACCGCCACCCGATACAATGATCTTATTCACAGGTATCCTGGTTCTCTTTACCGTCCTGAGCCAGGCCCTCCTTCAGTGAATATGCCAGTCCTTCAAGTATTGCCCTGTAAATATGTGCCCTCGTATGAACATCGCCGAAACCGATTATGGCACCTTTTGCCTCAGTCCCTGGCGTCTTCAGTCCCGGCGACCAGTACGGCTGAAGGGTGAGTCCCATTGAACCTGCCGGTATATCTTTGATCATTTCATCAAAAAGAGTCTTCCGCATGCCTATACCCTTCTGTTCTGCAAGCTGTACTCTCCTTCAGCCCGAACTCTTTCTTGAACCAGTTTATCATCCAGAAACCTCTGAATATCATTACTTCGGTGTTATAATAATCAGGAACGGCACTCGGATACGGCGGGAAGAAGGGTATTACTTCAATAGTATTTCCTGTGCGTTGTCTGCACAGTAGCATGTAGTGCCGTAGCTTAGGCAGGCCACATCCGGCGTTATAACCCCTGAGCCAAGCACCTCACATGCCTTGTCGGCAGCAGCAGCGATCAAGAGGCAATCCTTCCGGAATTCCCGACTTTCTCAGAAGCATCCCTGCTGATGTATCCCAGGATTTCCGACGGCTTCACCAGCGTGGGAAGCTTTTCCCTTCTCAACCGGAATACATTTTATAGTTCATGTGGCTCTGTGTCGGCCCACTTTGCTTTTTGTAGTCAAAAGGAAGATACGCCACAGTACACCCGACAGAATCAGTGAACTCACCGGTCAGTACCCAGGTCAGGTAACCTGACAGGAGAGGAACTTGTCGTCTTTTCCCATATCTCAGGGGTATTCTGCATCAGCCAGTTGCACTCACCATTCTTTACTGTGTAAACAACAGCTTCGCGCATGCCGACAACGTCTTAATGCCAGCTGCATCAGTTTGTCCGGGCTATTTATCCACGCGCACTGCCGCTGATCGAGCCAGGTAATTGCCGGCCGCAGTGACTTGCCATCCTTGTCAAGATTGACAAGGTGGACCGCTGGGTGTCAGATTGTCACGGCTTTTATTCTTTCCTTCTGCATACTTTGTCTCAGCTAAGAAGCTTTTTCAGGGTCTCAAACATCCTGTCCCTGAAGTATTCAGGATGTTGTTCTGCCAACCGGGGACCGACAGAAAAATACGGTTCAATCTCGGTTTTGACAATCTGGAGGATATTTCCTGAAAGATCAATTAAGGCAGCTCTGACCGACTGTGTTCCGCAGTCGATAGTCAGTATAAGTTCATCTGATGAATTCATATCATTCCTTATTTAAGGCCCAGTGTTCCGCCGGGATTCATGATATTATTCGGATCAAAATGTTTTTTCACTGCTCCAAGAGCCGCCATCGACGTCTTTCCCAGGTGTCTCTCCATCCACGGGGCAAGCACCCTTCCTACACCGTGATGGTGGGAAATTGAACCTCCGTTTTCAAGTATCGTATCAACCAGCCCCCTGTGAAAAGCAGTAAAGTCACTCTTCTCATTACCCTTTTCCATGGGAGTGAGGAAGGTAAAGTAGAGGTTCGCACCGTTCTCATACACATGTGATATATGTATCATAATAAAGGCTTTGGGGCGGGCCTTCACGTAAGCATGTGCCGCAGACCATACCCTCAGAAGGTTCTCCCATGTGACTGCAGTCTCAAGGGTATCTGCCATTATGCCGATATCCATCAGCGGGTCACGCATGTAAGCACTTGAGTATCTCTGGGCAAGCCATTTTCTTACAGGGCTCCTGCCGATAAACATGCCCTTGCCCTTTCTTGCGGTCTTCTTTATCTTATTCAGTACGAATTCAGTATAATCTTTTTCACCTTCGACGGTAACAAACATCATTGACCGTTTGCCCGGCATAAAACCAAGCATCTTCAGGAACCTGTCGGAGATGCTGTTGTCAAATCCGCTGGTTCTGAAAGCAATATCCGTTTCATCAGGATCCGATATCCGGAACAGATGGGGCCTGCCGTATTCGCTCTGGATCATCGTACGCATTGTTTCTACTGCCTGCTCAAATGATCTGAAGATGAAAGATGCCGAGGAGGTGTTCTCCGGGCGATAGATATGCATGTGAAGGGTGGCCTCGGTTATTACTCCGAGCGTGCCCTCGGAACCGATGAAAAGCCTGAAGATATCCCATCCCTGTGCTGTCCGTGGATACTCCTTCGTCTCAATGACGCCTGCAGGAGTGACAACCTTCAGTGCGACAACCATATCCTCTATCTTGCCGTATCCGGTGGAGGCCTGCCCTGCTCCCTTGGCAGAGATCCACCCTCCGACGGTGGAGTATTCAAACGACTGCGGGAAATGACCGCAGGTGTATCCGTGCCTGTTAAGTTCCTCTTCAAAAGCAGGACCGTACATACCTGCCTCTACTGTCACAGTTTTGTTTACAGTGTTCAGCCTGACAATCCTGTTGAGATGTTTCGTCAGATCAAGCGCGATGCCTCCGTCAGGAGCTCGTAAAGCCCCGGTAACTGATGACTGCCCGCCCACCGGAATCACCGGTATCTTTTCTTCATTGCAGAATTCAATGATTTTTACTATTTCGTCATGGCTGGCGGGTGAAACAACAGCATCAGGCGGATGTGGTACCCGGTTCAGCCTCAGGTCGAGCAGTTCGTCATAGAATTTCCCGTAGGAAAATTTTGCACGGGAAAAATCATCTGTCCGAATGTTTTCACTTCCAGTAATGCTCTTAAGAAAATCAAGCTGGGCTGGCTTCAGCATCGGGGGCTGGTCGAGCTTTACGGTATCAGTCCCGGGGAGATGCTTCATGCTGAAGTCAGAGTCTTTCAGTCCGAACTTTTCCTTAATCAGTTTTTGCATCAGGGGCTCAACCTCTGCTTCCCTCTTGTCTCCCCATTTAAGTATCTCGCGGTATGTAAGATCCATCTCCCTGTTTTTAAAATAATTCATATACCCTCATCATCGATGCTAGCTCCTCTTCAACCCTCCTGGCGTCCCAGTTCAGCATCTCCGCTGCGATAGCTGTTATTTTACCGATAACATCCTTGCCGGGATTACCCAGCGTCCCGGTACCTGTCCTTCTTAACATAATATCTCTCAGTGTCCTGGCGCATTCATATTTGATTGCATAGACAACCTCCGCCAGTATCTCGCCGTCAGGACTGACCACTTCGGCATACCGCGGATCATCCCTGGCGATCTGAAACACCACTTTGCTTTCGGTGCCGTAATTCCTGCTCACATATTCAATGGTGCTCCTGCTAAAATCCTTGTAGTTAAGGTGCTGCCTTATCATGAACTGTCTCATATCCCTTATCTCGCATCCTGAGAGATAAAGGTTGTCTGATACAGAATCCGAGAGTACCCTGTAGAGCTTGGTCGAGATCAGTTTCAGTACCTCCCGTGCAAGGCTTCTGCTTGTAGTGTATTTACCTCCCTCAACGGTTATCATTCCCTCGATGCCGTCTGCTGGAATTATCATAGACCTCGTACTTTCTTGATGTCTCGTAGGATCCTTTTGTCTGGTCATCCACCAGCGGCCTCAGTCCTCCGTAAGCGTGCAAAATGTCGGCAGAAGAGATCTTCTTCCCGAAATTCTCATTGACTGCCTTCAGAATCTCATTGATGCTTTCCATTGAAACGCGGTACTCATCAGGATTGCCGTAAAACTCCTTGTCGGTGGTACCAATGAGCGAATGATCACGCCACGGCATTATCATCATATGACCGCCATCCTTTTTCTGAAGGGAAACAACATGGTTCCCGGCAATCTTTTTGGTGATTATGTGAATGCCTTCCGAGCGCTTGACTCTTATGTGTCGGCAGTCTCTTTTTTTGATGCCAGGTTGAGGATCTTATCGGCCCATGTGCCACCGCAGTTGATGATCAGATCAGCATGGACATTTTTAATTTCACCTGAAAAGACATCCCTGACCTTTACCCCTGTGATCCTGTTCTCATTTTCAAAAATAAAACCCTCGACAGGCGTGTAGTTCGATACTTTAGCGCCGTATTCGGCTGCCGATTTGACGAAAGCAAGAGTAAGCCTCTCAGGGAAAATACTCTGATAATCAAAGAAATAAAACGCATTCCTGAGATTTTCCATTTCAGAGGTTTGGCTCCACCCTGATGGTCTTTCCGATGTGAGATCAGCTTATGGTTCTCGAGCTTTTTGCCCTTGTCCCAGGTGTCTTTTTTGTCATACGAAAGCATATCGTACAGGTACATGCCCAGGAGCATCTTCCAGATATTTCCTTTCCATTTCTTGTAGTTGGGCATCATAAAAGGCAGCGGATAGACAAAATTGGGTGCAATATTGCCCAGTATCCTTCGCTCACGAAGTGATTCGCGCACAAGCCTGATCTCTCCGTTTGCCAGGTACCTCAGTCCGCCGTGGATCAGCTTCGAGGTAGCCGCGGAGGTGGCGCCTCCGTAATCCTTTTTTTCAAACAGGGCGACCGAGAGGCCCCGTGCAGCAGCGATGTACGCCACGGCTGCTCCGGTGATACCGCCACCGACTATTATCAGATCAAACTTCTGTCCTGTCTCTTCTTCGACATACCTTTTCAGAACCATGTGCAATGGCGTTTTAAAGTAAGCATGTAAGTTACTTTAAAAACACTATAAAACATAATCATATAAAGAGACATTTCCCCTCCTTAAGTTAGAGCCAGCCCCGTGAAGCCGAAAGGCTGAACGGGGAGGGGATCCTGTTCCGATCCGCCGCTGGAGGATCGGAACGGGGGGTGGTCTGTCAACCCCAGCCCTTCTTTTTTGAGCCCCCTATTCCTTAAACAGCCTGTACTTTGCTGACACCATCATCAGAATGGCCAGTAATACAAACAATCCTATGTTGCCGGCCAGGAAAGCATAATCCTTCAGCGCCAGGAGCACGAAAATGAAAACATAGAGAATAGTCAGCAGCCCGCTGATGACAAGCACGATCCATCCCTTCTTCAGCAACGACCGGAAGAAAGCGGAGAGAAGACCAATGGTTGCCACCGATGAGATCAGGTAAGCCATATTGAACCCGATATGCTCACTCAGTGAGGTAAGCAGTGAAAAGAACAGTATCAGCGCCAGTGCCACAAGGAGGTAATAAAAGATATGCATGCGCTCCTTCGACCTGAGCTCAATAATGATGAGCACCAGGAATGTAAGTGCGATGAAGAGCACCCCGTACTTTGCACTACGCTCTGCCTTGGTGTAATGATCAGCCTGAAGGATCAGGTCAACGCCGAAAGCATCATCGGAGGGTATATAGTTTTTCCCTGTCCATACCTGCGGGAAACTCCTGTTAAGATGCGTCACCACCCATCTGGCTGTGAAACCATCCTCTTTCACATCCCTCTCAGCCGGGAGGAAAGTGCCCATGAACGAAGGAGCATCCCATGCTGAGGCAAGAGATACCTCTGTCGTCTTCCCCACAGGGGAGAATGAGATGTTGCTGCTTCCCCTCAGACCCAAGGTTGATACTGAAGTCACCGCTGAAACTGCCAGGTGTAGACGTATCTATTGCCACCGGGAAAGAGATGCCTCTCTCGAAGAGATCGGTCTGCCCTGCTCCCGGCTGGGCGACAATAACCTCCTTGTTGAAATTCATCTCCACCTTTTCCCTGATGCCCTTGTTGTCAGATACGCCAAGTGAGAAATATGCCTGATCCCAGTTGTAGATGTAATCGTTCAGATGCTCATAGCCTGCTATTGAGAAGCTGCCTGTCATCTGAATGTCAGAAGTCATAGACAACCGTCTCATAAATACCCTCTGTACCTTTTCTCCGGCATCAGCCTGCCGGTGATCTTCAGATCATCGGGAAGGATGTGCATTGTTGTGGTCACATACTGACCGTCGCCTGAGATAACCTTTGTTCCGGGCACATTCAGCACCGGACCGGTGATTGTCTGCGCTGAAGCCCACAGATTACCTATTTCGGTACGGGCTGTCCCGGCATTCTGTGACCGTTCCCTGATAACTTCCTTGATCAGTACGAGCGGGATCAGTCAGCATGAGACCCAGAATTCCCAGGAGAACCATTTTTACAGTCATCGACTGGTACCATTTTTCCTGTTTAACAATTTCATTTTCCATTTTAGTTGTTTTTAGAGTACTTTGTAATTCAAAGTGATTATGAAAAAAAATTATTGTTTGTTTATCAGATCCTCGAGAGCGTTTGATATGGCGCCTGAAGTTTTGCATGCCTTCTTCCGTTATAGTGTATTTTGTATTTGGCTTGCGGTTTATGAACCTCTTTTCCATTGAAATATAGCCTGCCTCTTCCAGAGCCCTGAGGTGGCTGGCAAGGTTGCCGTCGGTCACCTCAAGAGCTCTCGCGCAGGCTGATGAAGTCCATGCTGCTGTTGACCGCCAGCACCGACATGATCCCGAGCCTTACACGGCTCTCGAAAGCCTTGTTGAAGTTTTCCAGTATCCTTTTCATCCCTTGTATCTGAGATGCATGAACAGGCCGTAACCGATATGAATTATGCCGAAGCCGATTGCCCAGAGAAACACAGACCACTGAGGCAGGAGAAGGCAGATAAGCCCTGTAACCACTTCCAGCACACCAAGCCAGTGTATCTCGCCAAATGTGAATTTGCCTGCGCTGATGACAGCCAGTCCGTAAAAGATAAGAGTGGACGCAACTGTAACATTAGCCGGGAACCCTGCTGAGTGTAATGAGTATGAAGATCCCACCCGTTATCAGCGGCAGGAGAAGGCTTGTCAGCATCCTGCGTGTGACGGGCGTCCACGCGCTGTGACCGGTCTGTTTTGCCTTGCGGCCGGAAAAGATTACCGCAGCGGCTAATGAAAGAACCAGCACAACTGCCATGTCGGCCAGAGAGCAGGATGACTGATCCTGTACCCTGCAGGCCCCGCCAGTGAATGGTACCGAGTACCACTCTTCTGCCTCCGGTGTTCCGGTAATAATCAGATTCGCCACCACTGCTCCGGCTATGGCAAGCAGAGCCGGCAACTATTACCGGATAAGCCGCTGAGCGACAGGAACCTGGAGGATTCCTCCATTATCTTCTTAATGACCTTTATGTCTTCAAGATGCTGATCTGACTGGTTCATAATTCAATTTTATAGTACTTTGCGCTACAAAGTAAATAAGAATATTTGAAATACAAATATTTTTTTGATTTTTTTTCTTCGGACTTCAAAAATCGTTATTCCTTGTTCGGCCTTCATCATGCCCCCGTCCGGAGAGACTACCTCTCCTCCATACTGCAGGTCGCCAGCATGCGCCATGCTCCTCGCCCTCCCGCTGCGCGGGATTGCGTCGCTTCGCTCCTTGCATGCCCCGTGCCGCATGCTCCTTGCCCTTGGCTTTTTAGTAAATCGGGAAATCGTACATCACCCCCTCGACAGGATACTCTCCAATATTAAGGGTCACCGTTGATGATGACATCGCCCCCACAACACCCAGTCCGTTCTCAATATTGGTGTAAACCAGCACCGGCTCGGTGATGAAGTCATCGTAGGTCTGGATGTGCGCCGAAGACGAGCGCAGGTACATGTATAAATCCTCCGTTATCGATTGCAGTTCAAAACTGAATAAAGAAAACTCATAATAGCCCGTGTCCGGACTCCGGCGATTTAACTCCAGCGTCAGTGCATACTCCTTCCCTGCTATCAGTTCATCGCTGAATATGTGATGAGTGTTCTGAGGCTGCATATCGAAAAGATCCTGCTCCTCAATCCGTGGATTTATTACCGGATCATTGTCTGAGGCATAGCTGCAGTCGTTTTTATAAACTGACACCGGGGTTTCCGGAGACCATGGTACTGTCTTGTCCCCGTAATACATGCCCTCTAAGCACCGTGCGGCAATCCTGTAAAAATTATTTTGCCCTCCCGGATCGCTGAACCTGACTTTAGCTTCCATCATGATATTTCCCCAGTCCTGAAGGTGTTCAACAGTATCAAGTCCAATGACAGGTATAATATCAGGCAGCTCTGCCTCCCCTGAGGCCTTCTTCATCCCTGCCATCTCCACCTCAATCCTGTAAGTGCTGCCATAGACGGGTTTCACTCCCTCTGACACATACCTTGAATACGGTACAGGCTGGTAGTACTCCTGTTGTGGAACAGGCTCAACATAGGTCAGCGTCTCAATAAACTCACCGTCGCAGTAAAGCTTCACCACCGCATCGGTGATCTGCTTGGGGACATATTTTTCTTCAAAGACAGCATGGCTCTTTGCGACATCCACCGTTATCACACTTTCGGGCTGAAGCAGTGAGTAGATCACTATTTTCGGGTCGATCTTTTCGCCTTTGAACGGGATCACCTCCTCACAAGATACGGCCAGTAATGACAGAATGGCAAGCGCCGGCAGATCTCTGATTATGCTTTTCATCCTCATCCGTGGTCAGAATTTAAATGAATAAGAGATCGAGGGAATGATCGGAAAGAGACTCACCTTCTTCAGTACCGGCTTGCTGTAGTAAATATATGAGCCCGGATTGTCAGGGTCGGGTTCCTCATAATACTGAGTATCCCAATAGATGAAGAAGGCGTTCTTCCTGTTGTAGGCATTGTAGACCGAGAAGTTCCAGGTACGGAGTCCGTTCTTTTTCTGCTTGTGCAGGTTGAGACCCAGGTCAAGCCTGTGATAGGCCGGTGTGCGGTAGGAATTGCGGCCCGGAAATTCCGTGATGGCATCATTGCCGTAATAATAGTACCCGGTGTTGAAGAAGTCCCCGGAGGGATACTCCATGATGCCCAGGGTGGCTGCGTTGCCTGTCCCGTAAACCCACACGACACCCAGGTCAACCCGTTCATTGAACTTGTGCGTGATGGCAACGCTTACGTCATGCCTGCGGTCGTACTTCGCGGGAAAGACATTTCCGTAGTTAAGATTCTCAAACTGCCTATTGGTCCAAGACAGCGTATACCCTATCCATCCTGTTGTCTTGCCGTAGTTCTTTTCAACCATGAACTCGCCTCCGTAGGCCCATCCCCTTCCCTTTTCCACCTTCGACTCCCATCCTGCCCCTGACCCTCCGAACGATGCGCCTTCCTTGTATTCAATAAGGTTCTCCATCGTCTTGTAGAAGGCTTCCACAGACATCTCAAGCTGCCATGGCAGGCGGAAGTTAGAGCCCGCGGCCACCTGGTTTGATACTGGTGGCTCAAAACGCTTCGTGACAGGCAGCCACAGATCGGTCGGCATGCTGATCGCTGTTGTAGTGAGCAGATGAACGAACTGCACCATCTTGCTGTATGAGGCCTTGAACGATAGGTTGTCTGCAGCCATGAAGCGAAGCGACAACCGGGGCTGGAATGAGAAATAGTTGGTGTCCTGAACATTGAAGAGCGACAGGCGCACACCGGCATTCATCTTCAGGCGAGGGGTGATGTCGAAATTATCCTCAGCATAAAGAATGGCCTCGTTGGCATAGATCTTCACCTCGCCAAAAGTAGTGTCTATGCCGAACTCTCCTTCCAGCGGGTCAAACCTGTAGCTTGTAACTCCTGGCCTGAAACGGTGCAGGGTGTACCCGGCGCCAAACTTGACAGAGTGGTGGATGGAGGGGTAGTAGTCAAAATCGATCTTCGCACCCAGATCCTCGATGCCTGAATAATACCTGAAATAGTCAACAGCCTTTTCATTCGTCGTGAGATCCTTCGTGACCGACTCCATGGTTATATCAAAGATGTACCGGCTGTAGGTCAGGGTGGTGTTGCTGAAGATCTTGTTGCTGAACAGATAGTTCCATCTCAGTGAAGTGATTATATTTCCCCAGCTCATGCCGAAGTCGTCAGTATACTCTTGTTTTGGAGCGTTATTACCCTCATAGTCAGGCCTGCTCACGGACTTCATATATGCCCTGTCCCTGCCCATATAAGAGCTCAGGTACAGATGGCTCTTCTCCGAAAACTTGTGGTTGATCTTGGCATTGAGGTCGTAGAAAGAATAGCCACCCGAGGTGCGCAGGTCCGGACTTTGGTAGCTCGCAAGAAAAGGATAAATAATAATGTCGGCATAGCTGCGGCGGGCCGAGATGATGAACGATGTCTTATCCTTTATTATAGGTCCCTCCAGTGACAGCTTCGAGGCTATCAGTCCTATTGAGAAGTTACCATGAAACTCCTTCTCATTACCTTCCTTCATATGGATATCGATTACCGATGAGAGCCGTTCGCCGTACCTTGCCGGGAACCCTCCCTTGTATAGCTGCACCGACTTGACAGCATCAGGATTGAACACTGACATGAAGCCGAAGATGTGGCTTGCGTTGTATACCGGCACGCCATCGAGAAGGAAAAGGTTCTGGTCGGGCCCGCCGCCCCTGACGTATATCCCTATTGAGCCTTCGGTGCCCGACTGGACACCTGGCAGAAGCTGGATTACCTTCAGTACGTCAGCCTCGCCGAAGATCACAGGCAGCATGGCGAATTTTTCCATAGGAATATCTATCATGCTCATCTGGGTGCTCTCCACCTTGGACTGGGGTCCGGAAGCAGTCACCGTCACCTCGTCTATCTCGCTCACCGACATGTTGAGCCCGAAGTTCAGTACAGTATCGCGGGTGAGACGGAGGTTCGTTGTCAGTGCTTTATAACCGAGATAAGAAACGATGATCTCGGCCTTGCCTGGGGTAAGCGGGAGACTGTAAAAGCCGTAGTTGTTGGTTGTGGTGCCAATGTATGAGGCTTTCTCATATACAGCAGCATTGATCATCCGTTCTCCGCTGACGGAGTTGGTGACATAACCGCTGACGGTGATTTTCTGGGCTGAAGCCTGTACTGAGGCCATCAGCAGCATCAGCATTATAAATCGCCTTAATGGCATGTCAATCAGAATCCTGTTACCTCCTTGAGGAATTTGCGTACGGCATGTTTCTCGTCAAACTCAAGTGTACGCGTGGGCAGGCGGACGGTCTTGCCGCTTTTGAGCATGATGCGGATATAATTCTCATCGGCATGAATTGATTCGATCTCATCTATCCGGACGAATGACCTGACCGTCTTGCTGTACCACCGAATGGTCAGCACTCCCTTGTCGGCCGACAGCCTGTTGACCAGGGTGCCGAAGTTAAGGCTCAGGAAGATGATACCAAGAAGCAGAAAGGACACTGCCTGTATCCAGAAGCCCCATAACTCTGGATCTCCGGTCACGATAATTATTATCAGCCCGACAAGAAACACTATGCCTATGGCGCGATAGATCTTTTCATAGGTTGCGTTACGAAGCACCAGTTGTTTCATGATGTAAGATTTGTTCCTGTTAAAGATACAAAATTCCGGCGTAACGCATCAGATCTATTTGCCGGCTGAAGCGGCCTTCACAGAGGTTTTGCGGTATTGGCGTTATCTGTTTTACCGCGTGAGATTCTCAGCATCAGCTGTACGACCAGGTAAATAATGATTATAACAAAGAATATGGCTGCCATTCCCATACCCATCAGCTTCAGTGCGCTTATCAGTTCTGTGTTCATACTTATCCTCCTACATTAATCCTGCCATAAGACCTATTATCACGCCGCCCGCGATGACTGATGCAATCTGACCCGACACGTTTGCGCCCACAGCATGCATCAGCAGGTGGTTCTGCGGGTCAGCTTCCAGTCCCAGCTTTTGTATCACCCTCGACGACATCGGGAATGCTGATATCCCTGCTGCGCCGACCATGGGATTGACTTTTTCTTTCAGGAACAGGTTCATGAATTTTGCAAATGACACTCCTGCAATAGTATCGAAGACGAATGCCAGCAGGCCAAGGCACATGATCTTCATTGTATCGAGTGACACGAACAGGTCTGCTCTCATGCTTGCAGCGATGGTAATACCGAGCAGCAGGGTTATCAGGTTCACCATGTCTTTCTGCGCGGTATCGGATAGTGATCTGAGCACACCGCACTCCCTGATCAGGTTGCCGAACATCAGGAATCCCACCAGGGCTATGGAGGCCGGCGCCACCAGTCCTGCTATTATCGTAACCACTATGGGGAAGAGTATCCTGGTCATTCTTGACACGCTTTTAGGATTATATTTCATCCGAATTTTACGCTCATTTTTTGTGGTGACCAGTTTTATGGCAAAGGGTTGTATTATCGGCACCAGTGCCATGTATGAATAAGCTGCCACAGCTATCGGCCCTATGTATTTGCTTTTGAGCACCTGCGACACAAGTATTGATGTCGGTCCGTCGGCTGCCCCGATGATGCCTATTGATGCGGCGTCCTTCAGCTCAAAGCCCAGCAGCACGGCTATCACCACCGTGGCGAATATTCCGAACTGGGCTGCTGCGCCGAACAGCAGCAGTCTCGGGTTGGACAGAAGTGGTCCGAAGTCGATCATTGCTCCTATGCCTATGAACAGGAGCAGTGGCATGGCTTCTGATGCTCCTATTCCCACCTTGAATAGCCAGTCGATTATCCCGCTCACCTCGCCGATGCCTTCGAGGTTCTGGTTCAGTGCGCCTGACAGCGGCAGGTTAACCAGGATGGCTCCGAAACCCATTGGCAGGAGAAGGGACGGTTCCAGTTGTTTGGCTATTGCCAGGTAGATGAGGATACCGCCTATTATCCACATCAGCACCTGTTGCCAGGTGATCAGGGTAACGCCTTCGATTAGAAATTCCATATAAGAGTTACTTGGTTAATGATCTTGTTTTTTCAGGGCGTTAAAATATCTGAAAAAATATTATCAAAAGATATGAAAAGTCATAAGAATTAACCGGGCCATTCAATACCGGCATTTGGAGCCGGATTTATGGGGTTAAATATCATTGGGAAAACAGCCTGACTTCATTTAACCCGGTGGATTGTATTTGTTTGTTTATGGTCTTTGAAGATCAAGGCGAACACCAGCCAATTTCACTACACCCTTGGATTATCAATTTGATTTCATTTATGATCTTCGTAGAAGATCAAATTATTGTAGAACAGCAGCATTAACATGAAAACCAGACCCTCGTGGAGGGTCAAATATTTCATTCCCCATGTGGTGATGGAGGCCAAGAAGATTTCACGATTAAATTAATACTGGTAAATTGACAATAGCATGGAATAACACCGCATAAATAAAACCGTAGGTTACCCTGATATATCCAAGTATTATACCTAAAACAAACTGCGGCAGCACAAAGAGCAGGAAAAGGAAAGTCATCGGTCCGGTTATGCCATTGAAATTAAAAATGTGCAGAATGGTAAAAACCAAAGCTATTGAATAGAAGAAGAATCTGAAGTGGCTATTGAAGAAATCGCTGCTTCTACGGAAGAACAATAAGAGAAAGCATGATATCAGTGCTATTGAGCCAAAAACAATCAGTTTCGAAATGTTATCCCTGAAAAGAAAAAAGACGATTAAACCTGCAGAAGTCAGGATGATGATACCCAGGTTTCTTTTGTTAAAGACGTAAATTAGCCGGAACAGGGTTTCTTCAATCAGGGGGGCTAACAGAATGCCCCGTATAAGACGTTCCGGAAAGTCCGCAACCATTTCTTTATGGCTTATTTCAAAAGTCCCGGAAAGTAAATAGGCCAATGTTATTAATGGAACTGCCAGGATGAAGTAGGTAAACAATAATGCAACCAGATCCAATATTGACGGTTTTATAAAACATGAATTGAAGTGCGGATTTTTCAGAAAACCAAAGAACCCAACCATACCTTTTATGACATTCAATTTTGCTAAATTTACAAAAACTGTGGTATTCCAATGAAAACAGAATTTGTCATTTACAAGGGCGAGATCAGGTTTCTGGATAACCAGATTAAAATCAGGGATGGCATTTTCAAATGGCAGAAAGCAATGGGCACAGTTTATTCGGCGATTTACATTGCTGCCGGAATTTATATGATCATCAGGCATTTCGTGACAGATCAGAATTGGGCTTTATGGGTTGGGTTGGCAACTATCGCGTTTGGAATTATTGGTCTGATCGGAGGTTCAAAAGTCAACATGGATAATGCGTTGGACATACGGCAGGTTGAAAAAGCAGTGATCTCTGAAGATTTTATGTCCTACCTCAATCTCACCCTATTTCTGAAGAATTCTCAGAAACGAAAAGTCCAGCTTGATTGCAGGGATGAAGACCGATTCGAAAAGTTTCACCTGGGCGAGTTGATGGAAACCATGAAAAGCTATTCAATCGAGACAGAAATAAAGTAGTTTGCAATCAGGCTCCGGTGATCCTCATCACAATCCTGTGGTCTCTTTTAGGAAATTCCTGACATCAAGCTGATCTTTAACTTCGAGATATTTGACAGGAATACGGATAACTCTGTCACTTTTCAGTTTAATGTTGATGCACCTTTTGTCAGAGGTGATTTCCACAATCTCGTCCACGTTTATCCTCCTAACTATGAGGCTGTTATACCACTGTATTTTCAGGGTATCGTCTTCAAGGGTTAGACTGTTGACATTTGTGCCAAAGCCACGGGTAATAAATAAAACAAAAAGCATTATTACCAGGAAGGCATTGAACCAGAAGAGCCATGATCGGGGACTGTTCAGGAAAAGTTGCAGTACCGCCGAAATTCCTACTATAATTCCCAGGAAAATATACACATATTTCTGTCCCTTATTATGTATAACAACTTGTTTCATATCTTCCTCTGTTTCTCAAAGAATTTACTGAAGAAAACCATAAATGCCGAGGACATTGTTCCAACAAGAACTGCATATCTTATGGCGCTGCCCTCACTTTTCCTGGGTGTCCCTTCCGCCAGGTCAAACAACAGAAAAATCAGATATAGGGAAGCGCTGAAAGCGACCGAGACACCGGCAAAAAGCAACAGTTTTCGTTTCATATTGTCACTGAGGATTTCAATCTTCTGAGTTTTTCTTGCCTGTATTGCAGGTAGAATGACACACCTGTTGAGAGAGATAGATACCGAGCAGAATCATTGCCGTCCTGCCGATAGAGCCGGGCGCGATCTGTATGAACAGGATTATCGAACCTACCTGGCATATCACGCTGATAATTAACATTACTTTTAGCATCTTTTCTCTTCCCCTTGAAGTCATTGACTAAGGCTATTGGTTATGCACTTTTTCTTCTCCTGTCAGCAAATTCATCCTTTTTGTGCCTGTAGTAGATGTAAGCCAGTACCATATTAAGGATTGATACGATCAACAGGGCCTCTTGCCACAAATTACGAAATACAGGTTTATTATAAAAGACCACAACCAACAGGCATAATAAGAAGAATATGATTGAGAAAGTGGTAAATCTAATCCATGCCTTGTACATAGCGGTCCGTTTAATTTAAGTCTATAGGCTATTGGATTCTTCCATGGAATTTTTGACTTCACTCCTTTTATTCTTCCGTTCTCTTTCTATGACTGCAGAGTTAATTATGCCACAAACAGAGGCTCGGGTAACAGAAGAAATATTACTGCGATAATCACAAAGGCAAAACTCCTCAAGATGATGTTTCTGTAAAACTCATTCTTTTCCTGCGCATTTTTCATCAATGCCAGGGTAATTATTATTGCTGCGAGAACTATTCCGACTATCAATAAGGTTTTAGCCATCGGATAGCCGAGTATAGAAAACATAAATCCAATCGTGAGGATTGAAAGGGCTATACCTGTTCCGATGGCAATCAGAATTCTCCATGTTCCAATACCCCTGTAGGAATCTGCTTTAAACATCTTCCGTACCGGAATATCATTGAATAGTGCAAAGCCAAGAATGTAATAGAGACAGCTCAACGTAATAAAAAATACTGAGGTAATCAGAGAATCAAATGGGGTTTTGAGGAGTATTAGCAGGAGGCCAATAATGGCTCCAATAATCAGAATCATTTCAAGCTTTTTCATAGTGGATAGCAGGCTTAATGTACTTTCACGATATTCATCATAAGTCAGTTAACAAAGTTTATGTGCATTGCGCTACTGTTACTATTTCTGTAATGGATAAATACGGAATAGAAGAACGTATGTAGGTCCGCAGTAGCCTCCCAGTCCAAAACAAGATCAGGGCGAGTTAACTGTTGCCTGGACTGATTTTTTAAAAATCTTGTGCTTTATTCACCAACTATTGATCTCCTTCCGGTAATTCTTCAATCCCGCTATATTTACCAATAATAACCAACATGCTATCACCACAAATCCTGCGCTATAAAACAAAGTTGCCTCGGATCTTGAAGGGTTCTTCATATCTTTCAAAATCCAGAAATAAGCCAGTAGAATAATATAAATGACGGACGCAATCTCTAAGAGAAATCGGTAAAACCTCGTCTGCAACCTAGCCATGTGCAATGTTCCATATTCGTTTATAAAATTAAATAGTTTTTTCAATCTCCTTGTACTCCCGGGGTTGGATATCATCTAATTTTTACTGGTCGAATATCGGGTAAGATTACAAAACCGCAACTCAATACTCTCAATTGGTTATTTAGCGAATACTTATAAAATCAGATTGTATAGTGAAGATAATAAATTATACATGGCGTGAATTATGAATACCAAGATTATTGGACCTTCCTTTCTGTATCTTCCTATGTAAAATACTAATGCCAAAATAATTCCCGCACCCAACGTAATGATAAAATAACTTAAACTATATGTGTGATTAAATGCAAACGCCAAAGAGGAGGCAATTACTGCGAAATACATGTTCTTTCTTGGTCTTTTGATAATCTTACAAATGATCTCTATTATTAATGATTGAAAGAGAAGTGTTTCCAGGAGCGGGACCACTATAACGGCAATAAGAAAATCAAGAACGATACTTTCGGTTGAGAAGGAACCTGTCATGTCAGGTTCAGGTAAGAACGTGGTTATTGCTCCTAACAGCAATGAAGGACACAAAAAAACCAATATGTATAGATATGTCGGTGCTTTGATTAAATAATTGACAGATGGAATTAGCTTAAACCGTTTATACACCTTTTGTAAGTTTTGATTTGAAGAAATGATAGGAAATAAGGTACATAATAAGAAGGTACATAATAAACTGTGGTAAATCAATTATTTTTTCAACTCCATTAAATATTATCATCAAGTGATATACCAAATAAAGAATAAAAGTTGATAAAGAGAAACATAACATCTTGAAAAAGTTGCAGTCATTAACTTCAAGCTTGTCTTTGGATGTTGCTATAATCATCAAACCTGAATTAGCAATAATAATCCTAATGTTAGTGTATAATTCGTCTTCCATCAGTTCAAAGAAGCTAAGAAATATCGAAATAATTACCAGTGCTCCACCAACATATTTCAACTTGAAGGGAAAAACTCCATTGATAACACGCCTCCTTTTCTTCGCCCAACAAATATCAAAAATGAAACTATTGACATCACTAATATCCCTGATATTATGAAAGCAGAATACATATTATTTGCATTTATCATTAATATGAAGCGGTGAGCTCGCATTCTCTAATGAAGCTCACCACTTTTTACTTAAAACAATCAATAACAGGATATTATTGAAAGTCTCTGAGAGCTTGCTGAACTGCTTGACCCTCCGGCGTGGATGAGTAGTTATCACCAAGATCTTGAAAAAGATTTATTAAAGCGCCAATAACTCTGCCTGTCCAATTCCAAGTTGGTCCACCATTACCACCATTAATGTTTTGCGCTTCTGTTCTATCTAAATCGATTATATTTCCCATGCCACCTTTTATTTAACCTTTGTAAACTTCTTCAACCCCTTCCATAAAATCTTCAATGCACTTATCCAGGCCCTCAGTTACAGCCTCTTTGGCGAGCATAATCAGATAGGCAGTAAAAATTCTTGTCCATCCGCCATCTGATTTGTTGAGTTTCCTCCATGCCCAGTTCTGTTACACCAAGCATG
Organism: uncultured Bacteroidales bacterium; assembly: GCA_963732575.1. GTDB lineage: Bacteria > Bacteroidota > Bacteroidia > Bacteroidales > VadinHA17 > SR-FBR-E99. Next base: position 515,767 of record CAVTAA010000002.1, on the reverse strand, counting down.
GTTAAATTTGGTTTTTTTCCCATAATTCATTTGTGTTAGTTAGTACTCAAAATATCCCTGTAGGGTATTACCAATACTAATTTCTGCCAGTACCGTCCGGGAAAAAAGGACTTTGCCGAAAAAGTCTCCGCCGGTCAATTGTTTTTCCTCATGATTACTAGGGACCGCATCGAACAGCTCACATTTATTTCAAATGGTTCGGCATAGAAAAATGTACACGATGATTTTGAATAAGAAATCGGGGCGCCACGCGATTTCAATTCATCAATCATTTCGTAGAGGGTGGTTCTGCTTACACCGAGCTGGCCTGCAAACTCTGTGGGTGTCCCAGTCCGTTGCCTGGTAAGCATCCTGTGCATCTGACTGATACGGTCCAAATATTCAAATACTTTCATAATATATGTATGGCTTGTTTCACAACCTTATGATCTACAGAGAGGCTCTGATGTCGCAGCATCTCCAAAGAATCTCCCTCGCTTCAATCAATTCGTTATAACTACCCGCCTCAGCTACCCTTCCATTATTTAGAACAAATATCTTATCTGCTCTGCTGATAGTTGATAGCCTGTGAGCAATGACAATTAGTGTTCGGCCAGATTGAACAAACTCCATCAATGCTTTTTGAATCAAGCTCTCTGACAGGGGATCCAGGGAAGACGTTGCCTCATCAAGCACAAGTATTTCAGGCTCAAGATACAATGCCCGTGCAATGGCAGTACGTTGCTTTTGACCGCCAGAGAGGTTTGCTCCGTGCTCACCTAAAAGCGTATTAAAACCGGCAGGCAGACTATCGATGAATCCTGACATACCCAAAATATTACATATATGCATTATTCTGGCCATGTCCGGCTCCAAGTCCGCTGGTGCAATATTTTCAGCTAGGGACCCGGTAAACAGATCTATATCCTGAGGCACACAAGAAATGATCTTTCGGAGGGATTCGTTTGTGAAATTGGTAATATTATTAATCCCGATTATTATGTGACCTCCATTGATTGGATATAGTTTATGCAGGAGTGAAATAAGAGTTGTTTTTCCTGATCTGCTCTCACCAACGATCGCAGTGAATGAACCTTTCTTAATTTGCAAATTCAGGGAACTTAAAGACGGTTACTCTGGTGCCATATCTGAAATTTACATTTTCAAAGTATATGTCATTGACGAGATCGGGAATAAGACTATCTTCCCATTGTCTTCTTCACTCTCCAGATCAAAGATCTCAAACAGTCTGTCAGCTGCAATTCTTGCATCCTGCAGGGTTTTGTTATAATTAATTATCCCGGAGACGGGACCAGTAAAATATCCTATGATTGCATAAAATGAAAGCAATTCTCCGGCTGTGATATATGTCTGAAGAACATAAACAGTGCCTATCCATAACACAACTACAGTAATTATCTGAGTCAAAATACTCGATGATGCAGATGAAAAAATGGAATTTATACCAGACTTGTACACACTCTCCAAAAGGCCGATGAATTCTTGTCTCCGTTTTCAAATTAGCCATCTCCTCCAATGAAAAACGTTTTATTGTACCTGCTGCATTAAGTGACTCCACCAGTTGTGCCTCCAATTCTGCAGCATTCTCCATCACCTTTCTCTGTGTCTTTTTATTAATCTTGTTTGAAACAAAGTAAATGGCATAATAAAATGGAATAACGGATAAGATAATCAATGTCAATTTCCAGTAAAAAGCAAACATCAAAACAGAAGGATACAATCAGGATAAATATGTTCAAAACCAGCGAAATTGAAACATCATTTACAAATACTCTGATTTTGACCGCATCCCCAATCCTTGAGATTATTTCACCGGTCCTCATATTGTCGAAGAACGATTTTGGTAATTTAAGTAGCTGCTGGTAATAACCTAAAATCAGGGTGGCATCTATTCTTTGTCCTGTTTTTAACACAAACACTGACTGAAATACTATGAGGAAAAACCGGAACAAAATTATAATCAACATGGAAACCCCTAAAAGATTAAGAAGGTTTATGTTATTGCCTGGAATTACATTATCAACCAGCCTTCCGACGTATAGTGATAGGGATAAGCCAAGGAATGGAGTATACAGAGCACCTACTAAAGACTGAATAAGGATATCTTTGCTTCCTCGGACAAGCTGGAGTAACCGCGATCCAAGATTAGCTTTTTCATTTAAGATTTTAAACCTCTCACCAGGAGCGATTAAAACCATTACACCGGTCCATTGTTTTTTAAAATCTTCATGGGTTACCCTATGCAGATCTCCATCAGACGGGTCCATAATTCTAATGTAAGATTTGCTCACCTTTAATATCACAACATAATGTGTCAAAAGTCCCTTTATCACAATGTGAGCAATCGCCGGGACTGGTATTTTTAAAAAGGCTGTCCCAATCTCCCCTTACACCTCTGGCGGTAAATCCAATTTTTTCTGCAGCTTCAATTAATCCAAGAATGTTTGTGCCTTTTTTGTCCGTACAAGCATATTGACGGATTCTGGAAAGTGGCATATTAACTTTATAAAATGAAGCAATCGACGTGAGGCATGCTGCCCCACAGTCAGTTATATCTCTTTGTTTGACCTTTATGCCCATAATCTGGTCCTCGCTCAATTAGTATAAGGGTTTAGCCAATCATCAACTTTGTCGAACATCAGATTAAACAGAGACCTTTGTGTGATTACAATTCGGGCATTAAAACTCATTCCTTTTATGATATCTGCTTTGACACCATTTTTTAGACTTAGATAGCTCTGTTCCGGCTTACAGATAATTCTGAAATACGCTGACTGACCACCTTCAATAACAAGATCATTGGATACATCAATAATATTTGCCTTGAGCAATCCCCATTCAGTGTACTTTAAGGCATCGACCTGCAGGAGTACCGGTAACCCTGGTTTTACCAATCCGATGTCTCCCGGTGACACAAAACATACGGCCTGAATGTCACTTAAAGGGGTTAGCTCTGCAATTTGCTGATTGTTATACACGAACGTGCCTCTCTGAATATCTGCGCTCTGGATAATAATCCCGCTAAGCGGGGCCAGCACGTAGCGATTCTTGATTTCTTCATTGCATCGCTGTAATTCTGCATGAAGGAGAATAGGAATCATTGATTCTCTGAGCCAAATCCAACTCCCATCTTGCCAGGGCTTGAGCAAAGGATTGATGCAGTTTTTCCTCTTCTGCTCTGAAATTAAAGTAAGAGACTTCATATTCAGCATCAGAAATAATTCTTTGCTCATGAAGAATTTTTTTCTTTCGTAGTCAGACTTTATTTGATGGTAAGTCTGGCCCTGAAGTTTCAATAATCCTGAGAGATTAATATATTCCGCATAATACCTCTTGGTAACCAGTTTGGCCGGACTTATTTTATCGTTTAGCAATTTTATGGTTAACAAGCCATCGATATCTTGAATGGACAAATTGTTTTCGTTAATTCTTTGATTGACAGCTAAAAGCGTTGCATGAATTGCATCTGAGCCGATAGTTAGAAGGGTATCCCCCTTACTCACTCTCTTCCCCTTGTTAATTGCAGTTTGAATCACCTGACCATTACTGGGTGCATAAATAGGCTGTCTCTCTATGTCGGACTGGAAAAAACCCCTGGCTTGCACTGCGACATCCACATAAATAAGAGGCAGAGCTATTATTAAAGTCATTAGTATTATTATAATCAACCAGTATATTATTCTGCTTCTGGTAGTCACCTTACCAACGTAACTCTCTAATACCTTATCTATTAATTCTTTAGAAATATATTTCATAGTTCTTTCCCTCTCTGTGCATAGTCAAAGTATAGGTTTCCCGTTGTAGACGTACTGGCAGTCTAAGGCCATAGACAGGCACATAAATGCGAAGCGAAAAATGCTCCCAGTGAAACATGTAAATAATTTTAAAAATGCAGCACATCAAATTTAAACCCTAAATATTAAAAAGTCAAGTCTTTTTAAAAATTTGTTTTTCAGAATTAGAAAAAATGAAATAGAAAATGGGAGCCTCCAACTGCCTATGGCCATTTGAGAGGCCTGATAAAAAGCATGGCCACCCTATTGCATGGTAATTAATAGCAATAGCACGTCAATTAGTAGCAGGAAATGATGCTCAGCTACAGGAGGATGTAATCATCAAAATCAGATGTCTGCTCAATAAATTCGTTCCTGGAATAGTCTCCATATGTCTCAATTATCTCCAGATCAAGAGGTTCTATTAACTTCCTGTATTCTGAATCAAAAATGGGCTTAAAATTAATTTCGAGAATTCTTCTGTCTGTCAAAGCTTCAGAGCTATCATAGAATTCATAAAGGTGAAATCCGGATACAATTCCTGTGGCCGAATTATATAATAGTTACCCGATGAAGCATCCTGAGCAGATCCTAATATTTTAGCCGTAAGACTGCCACGGTTCAAGGAAGGCATGGCATGCGTTTTTGGTATTTTGAGACAAAAGCACCTTGAAATTGTTTGCTAATACTTCGTAATTGTCTCATTAATAATCAATATTGACACTCAAATAGTATATTTATTTCCTTCTCTGATAAAACCTTATTATATATCCTTAAATTATCAATAAATCCTTTGAGATATCCGTTTTCAAAAGTTCTTTTACAACCAATAATAGCTGATTGATACCCTTCATCTGAGGTTAAATAATTCTCAAATGTGCCAGATTTGATCAGAAAACTATTCAGATAGTACTTGTATTCCTTTTTGTTCCTTATTATGGTGACATGATACCATGAATTCTTGTTTATCTCAACAGTAACATATTGCCCCGAAACATTAAAATATAAATTATTAACTCCATCATCATTTCTTATAGATATGTTGAGAAGTCCATAAGACAAAGCCGGATTATCCGAAGTATATATTAAGTCAAAGATGCTATTGAAGTCACTGTGCATAAAACCATAAACTGACCGTCATCACTTCATAATCAAACGGGGTTTGTAAATCCACATAACTATTAATTCCATTTAATAAAAGAACCTTATTTTCTGAAATCCTGACTGTTAAAATATTCCACATTATATCCAATGCCATTATTCTCATCTAAATGGTCATTTGCATCTCCCTGAAAGTCATAAAATGAAATCAATCCGTCAGATGGTGCGTCGATGCAGGTTTCAGGTCTTTCCCTGTCACATGAGATTAGCAACAATTCCAATATTACAATTAACCAGAGGAATGAATTAATACTGTTTGTTCTCATATTTGGTTATACTATTTAAAATGAGTAACTTATTTAATTGATCTGTCCTTGCACCTGATTAGTCCATAGGTCCAATAAATGTAGATATATTTCACCATATAAAAAAGCCCCGGTTAATGAATAACACGGGGCATTTTCTGCCGGCATTGTATGCCAGCAGTATTGACTATCAGTATGCTCCAAATTACTGACCTTGTTTGGGAAGATCGGAGTTCGCCGATGTTTAAAATGCACTTCCAGCCTTCTTCAGACTTCTTCCAGATATCAACCCATTTGCTCTTAATCTCCTTAATACCATCCGGCGATTTGTAGCTCATCTGCGAATGGCCCCGGACGTATGCAAGATCGCCCGATGCTGAGACTTCTATGATGTCTATGCCATAAGCATAGGTATCTGAAAGCAAAGTCGTGTCAGCATACCACATTTCAGTTGCTTTGCGGATCGCTTCCAGTCCGGAATAAATGGGAACGTTTGAATCCATCATCACAGCATCAGATGCCATAGGACTCAACGATTTTTCCAGGGTCTTTTGCCACTATTGCAGCTGACCATTGGTCTTCGAGGCTGCGTATTGCGGCTGCCTCAGCAAGAATGTCCACTTTCGGAGCGGAAGTGCATCCAATCAGAAGAATGCAGGTGCAAAAAAACAGAATAAGTCTTTTCATACTTTAAGTTTTTTCCAATTATTGATTTACATACCAAAGCTACACCAACAAAAAACCGATGTCAAGTTTATTTAACAGGACGGCAAAGTAGTTCCAGGTCTACATATTCCAAGGTGATGCCATGAATCTGATATTACCAAAGGCGATATATTGTGAGCATATCAACTATTTCTTCGTTGCCGAGTATTCGCCGGACGGGTCTTTCTGCTTTCAGTCCTGTGACAACACCATTCTCCCGCACAAAAATGATGCTGTAATCAGCAAATTGCTCGAGCCTGAAAACGTCCTTACTGACAGGTATAAGCTTTAAACGCGGGGTGCCGGGCACAACGATGAAGATCTCATTGCCGGTCACCTCCACACTGAACGTCGCACCTCCCATGAGATACTTGCCCTCATAGGCCTGCAATACAGCCGGGTCACTCAGGCCGGGATCAGCCCTGCGCGTGAAAGTAACCTGCCCCTCATCAACAGAAACAACCAGGCTGCTGACCTCGCCTGCGGGATTAGTCATGAAATTCAAAGACCATAAACCGTACTCCTCATCATTGGGCGTATCAAAACGGTCATAATGATAGTGCGCAAGAGGAAGTACTATATTGTGAAAATCGAACTGCAGAAAATCCTTCTCCTTAAGATTGATCTTCATAATGCCGTATGCAGGGTGCTCAAACTCGCCTGCATAATCAGCCAAGCTTATGCGAAGGTCCGGCGCCCGCAACCCTGTCCTCACCGGCCTTGCTCCTCCCCTCTTTGCCAACCGCCTTGCCCTTGTCACGGTCAGCAAGATTCCTCTCGCTCCACGGAGTAAGATCCATACCCAGCAGCCTCTCGTAGACATTGTAGGTGATTGTGTTATACAACGGGCTGACTCTGATCGCCGATGACAAACACGATCACGCCAATGCTGTCTGTCGGCATCATCGAGAACTGCGAGTGAAAGCCCGGGCAGGTCGCCTCCGTGAAAAGCAAGCAGATGCCCCCTGTACGACACTGTCCACCTGCCCATGCCGTAGACACTGTTAAGGGCTTCCTTGTAACCCTTGTTCTCGAGCCCGAGTGTTGGGCAACGCGATCGAAGGCGCCAGCGAAGCTTTCAGAACTGCCTCAGGTATGACCTGCTTTCCCTCATACATCCCTCCGTTCATAAGAGCAATAAGCCACTTCGACATATCATTGACATTTGAGATGATCGATCCGGCAGGACCGACAGCCGCCTGATCCTCATAGATCGGGATCTCATAGAGAATAGTCGTATCCCGTTTTTCATTGTACGGCACACCATGGTCAGGATCAGCGACCATCTCGTTGACCGTAAAGAATGTCCTCTCCATCTTCAGCGGGTCAAAGATCTTCTCCTGCACAAACTCTTCCCATGTCTTACCGGTCTGAAGCTCAATAATGTACCCGGCGGAGACATACATCAGGTTATTATAAAGAAACCCGGTACGGATAGGCTGGCTGGGCTCGAGGTATTTCAGCCGGTCAAAAAGATCCTTCCGGGAAAAATCGGATTTGTACCAGATCAGGTCATGCCTTGAGATGCCTGTCCGGTGCGCAAGCATGTCGCGCAGGGTGACCGAATTGTCAAGGTCACTGTTGTAGAACTTTATTGAAGGAACAAATTCCTTCACCGGCTTGTCCCAGTCCAGCTTGCCTTCTTCAACAAGCAATCCGGCTGCCACAGTGGTGAAGAGCTTAGTGTTTGAAGCGATCTGGTAGAGCGTATTTGGCGTCACAGGCAGCTTCTTACCGTAATCCCTGTAGCCGTAACCTTTTGCAAAGACCAGCTTGTCCTTTACCACGATGCCGACACAGGCGCCGGGGGTGTTCCAGTCCTTCAGGGTCTTCTCCATGTACTGGTCAAATCCCTTTAGTTTCTTGCTGATATCGTCAGTCTGTCCGGCCGCTGTCCGGCTGAACCCGTCAATAAATATCAGCATAAGTAATAATGTAAAAGTCCTCAGGCCTATCCGGTCTGAGCGTTCTGCTGTTGTCAGACAGTAGGGTGATGCTGCCGTGTCATTCTGTTTCATTTTCCCAAAGATTAGTTTATATCATAAAAAGTCAAATCCATACAAATTTATTAAATGTAATCGGCCTGAGGTTAAATAAATTTGACTTGAATTGATTGGTAGCGTAAATTTACATATACATACCGGGAACCATTTAATCTATAAAATATATGCCTATGAAAAAGACTTTGCTCTTTAGCGCTCTGTTCCTGGCAATACTTGCCAGTTGCAAGCAGGAACCTGTTAACCCTGTAGCGGGTGCATGGCAGCTTATCTATAGAAAACAGGTAGCAAATGATTCTATCATCGGCACCTTCCCGGCTGACTACGGCGGAAGCCAGGTCAAGATGTGGTGCGACAATTACTGGATGTTCGTCGGGCAATACAAGCAGGATACGGTTTTTACGGATAACTATGGCGGTGGCTCATATACCCTTGAGGGTGTTGTATACAAGGAGACCATCATGTATCATACCACAAAAGATTATATTGGTCAGACACTGACCACAAAAGATTATCTTGGTCAGACACTCAGGATGAGGATCGTTGTTGAAAATGATACCCTCGTTCAGGTATGGCCTGCAGACGAGAAAGGTGAAATTGACAAGAGCAACTATACTTCCGAGAAGTATGTGAAGGTGAAATAGGTGGGGCAAACCACCCCGTCCCGACGCTACGGTCGGAACACCCCTCCTAACTGAGGAGGGGAAAGTGTCGTATAATCTTAGGCTTTCTTGCTCTTGGCTTTTTTCTCCGGACCCAGAGCCAGCTTTTCATGCAGCTTTGTGGCCCACGTTTCTATCGCCGCCTGGTTGCGATGGTCACCCTCTTTTAACAGACCCAGCAGGAAGCTAAGCTTGAACTTCGACCTCTCACCGGGTTTGGTATCTTTCTTAGGCTCAATATTCGTCCGAGAAGAAACCTTCGCTGACCGGATGCGCCATGGCCCTGACAGGAGCAGTGTACTGCATCACAACCATGTGTGATTCAGCTCCCTTGTCCGATCCGAGTGATGGACAGACAGTGAAGATGGCAAGTTGCGTTGTCCAGAACACCCCCTGGTACCTCCTGACAAAATCAAGCGCTTCAGGCGTCCAGTGACCAGCATGTTCCATGCTGCCGGCGACAACGGCCTTATAACCTATCAGGGTTGTCACGCCGTTCATGGGAAGAACCGTCACTTTCTCCCCAAGTCCGGATAATACCTTTCCAATCCGCTCAGCCACTTCGGCTGTCAGCCCGCCACTACCCGAATAGGTGACAAGTATTTTCATGGTCAGGTTTAAAAATTCAAAGTTAAGAAAAGTTGATAAACACTATTGCCTACTGCCCATTGCCTACTGCCTTTTTTCTCCCAATTCTTAGTATTTTTGCAGAAATCATATCATGGCAATACCAAGTTTCTTTAAGCAAACCAAACCGCGCGGGTTCAATTATGTTCCCCGCTACTATGATCCGCAGAAAGAGGAATGGGATCAGAAGCGCAGGGCAAGGGGCACAGAGCACGGTGCAAGGGGCATGGAGCAAGGAGCATGGGGCATGGAGCAAGGAGAGGGGAGCGGAGAGCGTAAAGCAGAGAACGTAGAGCAAGGGGCAAGGAGCAAGGAGCAAAGAGATGAGAGCGTAGACCGTAAAGCGGAGAGCGCAGAGAAGAAACCTTACAGATCGAAGATCATGCGCGGTTCCATGAAGAACCATTTTCCCCGTAACAGGGAACGCGTGCAGAAACAGAGCATGATACGGTTTATTGTGATACTTATTATTATTGTTTTTGTGATATATATTTACCTGCGTTATTGATCGCTGCCGATGAGTGATATTATAAGGCTACTGCCTGACTCCGTTGCCAACCAGATCGCTGCCGGCGAGGTGATACAACGCCCCGCCTCGGTGGTGAAGGAGCTGGCTGAGAACGCTGTGGATGCCGGAGCGACGGAGATCAGCATGGTCATCCGCGATGCCGGTCGCACCCTGGTGCAGGTGATAGACAACGGCAGCGGCATGAGCGAGACAGACGCCCGCCTGGCCTTCGAGAGGCATGCCACATCGAAGATAGCGTCGGCAGAAGACCTATTCACCATAAGCACCAAGGGCTTCCGCGGCGAGGCCCTCGCCTCCATAGCAGCCGTCTCCATGACCGAGCTGCGCACACGTCGTGAAGAGGATGAGGCAGGCACCCTGGTGGAGATAAACAATTCGAGGGTGACAAAGCAGGAGCCCTGCTCATGCGCCGTCGGCTCGGTCTTCAGCGTGAAAAACCTCTTTTACAACGTCCCTGCCCGCCGTAAGTTCCTCAAGTCAGACAACACAGAGCTCCGCCATATCATCACCGAATTCCAGAGGATAGCGCTGGCACACCCCTCAATAAAATTCAGCCTGATACACAACGACCAGGAGATCTACCGCCTGCCTGCCGGAAACAGCAGGCAGCGCATCGTTGCTCTCTTCGGCAAACAGTATAACCAGAACCTCGTTACGGTAGAGACAAACACAACCATAGTCTCCATCAGCGGCTTTGCCGGGAAGCCCGAGAATGCACGGCGTTCAGCCGGCGAGCAGTTCTTCTTCATCAACAACAGGTTCATACGGCATCCTTACCTCCACCGTGCCGTGCTGGAGGCTTACCAGGGCATACTGCCTCCTGACACCGTGCCGGCTTATTTCCTCTTCATGACCGCTGACCCGGCAACCATTGACGTGAACATACACCCCACCAAGACAGAGGTGAAGTTCGAGGATGAGCGTTCCGTGTGGCAGATAATAATGGCCTCGGTGCGTGAGGCGCTGGGACGGTTTAACGTGGTGCCCTCCATGGACTTCGGGCCTGAGGGAGCCGTGGAGATACCTGTCATCACAGGAGATATGCAGGCACCGCATACACCTCACATAGAAGTAGACACCTCCTTCAATCCTTTCGACGGCCACGAATACAAGCGGCCGGATACAAAGTGGAGCGACGATGACGGACGCGCTTCAGCCCGTGGCTGGGAGTCTCTCTTTACCATCACCGCACGCAGTGATGCCGGGGAAGGCAGCAAGGGCTCCGCAGACCGGCGACGCTTCTTCCAGGTAAAGAACAGGTACATCATGTGCCCCGTCATTTCCGGCATAATGATGATAGACCAGCGCAGGGCTCACGAACGGGTGCTGTACGAAAGATACCTCGCCTCGCTCAGCGACGGACCCAAACCGGCACAGGTGTCTCTCTTCCCCGTGGAGACAGAGCTTAATCCCGCAGACATAATCATACTTGAAGAGATAGAAGAAGAGATAAGAGCGCTGGGGTTCGGTATCAGTACCGGCAACGGCAGCACGGTGACCATCACCGGCCACCCCGCCGACAGCCGCAACGCCAGTCCCCTCGCAATGCTCGAGACACTCATAACCGAATATAAACAGACGCTCGGAGATCCATCGATAAGCGCCCGTGAACGCGTTGCGCTCTCGATGGCCAAAGCGTCAGCCATACCCTACGGCATGCCCCTGACACACGAGGAGATGGAAGAGCTCTTCGACATGCTCTTTGCATGTGCCATGCCCAACTACTCACCCACAGGAAAAACTGTGATGAACATAATTACGCTCGAAGAGCTTGACAGAAGATTTGGTTGATTTTCCGACAGAATGGCTAAATTTGCCGCTTCATAAACTATAAGGAGTAAGATGAACAGAATATTTGGAGACATGCCTCCGGTTGTAAAGAACCTGATCATTATCAACGCCGTCATGCTGCTGCTGATGTACGCGGTGCAAGCAATAGTCGGGAGTCGATCTGAATGCCATTCTTGGTCTTTACTTTCCAAAATCCGACAGTTTCAGGTCGTGGCAGATTGTGACACACATGTTCATGCACGGCGGTTTCCTTCACCTGTTCCTTAATATGTTCGCCCTCTGGATGTTCGGAAGGGTGCTGGAGCAGGTCTGGGGCCCGAAGCGTTTCCTGGTATATTACCTGGTGACAGGACTCGGCGCTGCCTTCTTCTTTGAGCTCGTTCAGTACATTCAGTACAACAAGGTCATGGCAGTCCTTTCGCCGGAGCAGCTTCAGTATGTCTATGACAGCGGCAGCGAGGCATTCAGCCAGGGCACAGAACTTCGCCGACATAGCAGATGGGAAGGCTGAACTCGATTCTTAACGTACCTGTCGTGGGAGCCTCGGGAGCCGTCTACGGCGTGCTGCTGGCTTTCGGGGTGCTCTTCCCCAACACGCAGCTGATGTTTATCTTCCCTCCCATACCCGTAAAAGCAAAATACGTGGTCATAGGATACGCCGCCATCGAGCTTTACTCTGCCATCACCACTCCCGGAAGCGGCGTTGCCCATACAGCCCACCTCGGAGGCATGATATTCGGCTACCTGCTCATACGCTACTGGCGCAAGACCACCAATACGCTCTATTGATGGGTATCTGGGACGAGATAAAAGATTCATTCAAGCGGGGTACCAGTCTCACCAGGCTTATTTACCTCAACGCCTTCATCTTCCTCTTTATAAAGGTTATCGAGGTGATAGGCGTGCTGTCGGGGAACGCCGCTCTGGCTCCCTCAGTCATATCATTCCTGGCCGTGCCGGCCTCCGTCGGCGCCCTCGCCGGGAAACCCTGGACACCGCTTACATACATGTTCACCCACCAGGGCTTTATACACATCATCTTCAACATGATGTGGCTGTGGTGGTTCGGGAAGATCTTCCTCAACTACCTCGACCAGCGCAAGCTGGTGTCACTCTATATCATGGGCGGTCTTGCCGGGGCGCTGCTTTATATCGCTGTCTTTAACATCTTCCCCGCCTTCGCCGGAACAGTTCACGTCTCAATAGCGCTCGGCGCTTCGGCATCAGTGATGGCTCTTGTCATCGCTACTGCAGTATACCTCCCCGAACTGGAACTGCACCTCCTCTTCTTGGGAAGGATCAAACTCAAGTACCTGGCCATCATAACCTTTCTTCATCACATCGGTGTTCGACTTCTCCGTCAATACAGGAGGGAAAATTGCGCATATTGGCGGCGCCCTGATGGGACTCGCATATGGCTACGGGCTGAAGAACGGGACGGATATCGGCGCCTGGCTGAACAAGATACTCGACTTCTTCGTTACTCTCTTCAAACCGGGACGAAGGATGAAAGTGACCTACAAAAAGCCAAAGACCGATACCAGCTTCACGAAGGCACAGACAGACTACGACTACAATAAAGCAAAAGCCGAAAGGCAGAAAGCCATAGATCATATACTTGACAAGATCTCAAAAGGCGGATATGACAGTCTCACCAGGGAAGAAAAAGAGATCCTCTTCAACGAGAGTCAGAACAAAGCGGTAGGGTGATAAAGCGTTTCTCACGTAACATCCTGCTGGCGGTGAACATTGTTCTCGTCCTCGCACTCCTGCTGGCCTATCTTTCAGTATATATTAATCCTGCAACCACTTCATTTCCTGCACTGTTCGGCCTTGCTTACCCTTACCTTGTGGCTGCAAACATCATCATGGCGCTGGTGTGGGTCCTGTTCAGGAAATGGTTTGCCCTTATATCCGTTGCTGCCATTGCCCTGGGCTTCGGGTATATTCATAACTTCATCAGGTTCACCAATCACGGGGAGGAGGTTCATCACGACCTGAAGGTGATGAGCTATAACGTAAGGCTCTTCAATATCTACGAGGACAGCGAGAAGAACTCGTACAACAAGATGCTTCAGCTGTTCAGGAAGGAAGATCCCGGCATCCTCTGCCTGCAGGAGTATTTCGTCAAGGGTGACCCGGCTGCCGCCGAGCGGAAGCTTAAGGATGGTATCGGCGGAAAGCTGCAGACCCATTTCAAGCTTGTCAAGAGCGGATCGTCAACCGTTACGGTATCGCCACTCTTACCCGTTACCCAGTCATTTACAGGGGTGATGTAGTGCATCCCGGTTCATCTTCACTGACAATATTCACCGATATTGTTGTTGATACTGACACCTTCAGGATCTATAACAACCACCTGCAGTCGTTCAGGCTCAGGCGGGTGGAAGGCACCCTGCTGGGCGAGATCACCGGAGATGTTCAGGACGGCGGCTCCATGGATGAAATAACAGGTATTTACCAAAGCCTTACTAATGGTTTTGCCAGTCGTGCCCTCCAGGTTGACAGGGTAAAGAGGCATATCGAGACCTCGCCCTACCCGGTGATAGTGGTGGGCGACTTCAATGACACCCCCGTCTCATACACTTACAGGAGGATGAGGCGCGGGCTGAAGGATGCCTTCGTGGAGGCGGGGTACGGCGCAGGCTTCACCTACAGGGGCAAGTACCCGGCCAACAGGATTGACTACATTCTTTACAGCGAGGATATCTGCCTGCAACGACTTTGACATCGTCAAAGCGAGGTATTCAGATCATTACCCTGTGATCGCCTATTTCAGGCGTGCTGACCAAAAGGCAGCTTCGACAGATCAGCGTTCCCGCCGGAAATAATTATCACAACCTTTTTGCCGGCGAAGAGGCTTCTGTTGGCGAGCACGGCGGCCAGAGGCACCGCTGACGACGGTTCGATGATGATCTTCATCCTCTCCCAGACAAGCCGCATGGCTTCAACAATCTGATCCTCGGTAACCGTCAGTATATCATCAACATTCTCCCTGATTACAGTGAATGTTCTTTCGCAGAGCGAAGTGAGCAGTCCGTCTGCAATTGTTTTCGGAGGCAGCGGGGGCTGGAGGATGCCGGTGCGGAGTGACCGGGCTGCATCATCGGCGAGGGCCGGCTCGGCGCCGTAGATCTTTATGGAGGGGATCATGTGTCTTGCCGCGATGGCTGTCCCGCTGAGGAGGCCGCCGCCGCCGACAGGGGCTATGATGGCGTCAGCAGCAGGGTAGTCGGTCAGCGCCTCCAGCGCCGCCGTGCCCTGTCCGGCTATGATGTTAAAGTTGTCATAGGGATGGATCAGTGTTGCGCCGGTACGTCTGTATCACCTCTGCGGCGGCGGCCTCCCGCGCTGCCAGCGTTGGCTCGCAGAAAGTGATCTCCGCGCCATAGCCTGCCACCGCCCTCTTCTTTACCTCCGGCGCTGTGGAGGGCATGACAATATATGCCTTCACCCCGCGCGACACTGCCGCATGAGCCAGCGCGGCAGCATGATTGCCCGACGAATGTGTGACGACACCGTTGCGCCGTTGCTCTTCCGTCAGCCTGATGACAGCATTGGTGGCGCCCCTGAACTTGAAGGCCCCCACCTTCTGGAAATTCTCACACTTGAAAAAAAGATGCGCCCCGCTGATACCATCCAGCTGGTGGGAGGTGAGCACCGGCGTGCGGTGAACGAAGCCTGCAATGACCTCCGATGCCGCAGCGATATCTTCAAACCGGGGAATAAACATATTATGTGACATAAAAAAGTAGCGACGCCCAATCCGGGCGTCGTTACATGTTACCTGATACAGATTAGTTTATGATGCTCCACATGACCGTGAGGCCAGCGAGAACAACCGAAACCATCGACATCAGCTTGATAAGGATGTTAAGAGCCGGACCTGACGTATCCTTGAACGGGTCACCGACAGTATCACCAACTACACCGGCCTTATGGGCTTCGCTTCCCTTGCCACCGTAATTGCCCTTCTCAATGAATTTCTTGGCATTATCCCATGCGCCGCCTGCGTTGTTAAGCATACTGGCCAGGGTAAAGCCGGCTGTCATTCCTCCTACGAGAAGACCGACGACTCCCGCAACACCAAGAGTAAGACCTATAACCACCGGCACTGCAATAGCAAGCAGTGACGGGAACATCATCTCACGCTGGGCACCTTTTGTTGATATTGCCACACACTTGGCATAATCAGGCTTGCCTGTGCCTTCCATGATACCCGGTATCTCGCGGAACTGCCGCCTAACCTCGTCAACCATCTTTCCTGCTGCACGCCCTACGGCTTTCATCGACAGAGAGCTGAAGAGGAAGGCCATCATTGCGCCAATGAAAATACCTCCCAATAACAGGGGGTTGAGAACTGAAAGGTTATAAGCATCAACAAAATCAAGAATGTCTGCTTTGGTGACCAGCACAGCTGTTACTCCTTCGGGAACTGAAACAGGTACGGTGCTCTTATAGAACAACACTTCGCCTATCTGCTTAAATCCTTCGACTGATCCGTCAGCAGCTTTTCCGATCCAGAGTTTTACCTCTTCAATATAAGCTGCCACAAGCGCCATGGCTGTCAGTGCTGCCGACCCTATAGCAAAACCTTTACCGGTAGCGGCGGTGGTGTTGCCAAGACCGTCAAGGGCGTCAGTACGTTCGCGGACTTCTTTCGGGAGATGAGCCATTTCGGCGTTGCCACCTGCATTATCAGCGATAGGACCGAACGCATCAGTTGCCAGCGTTATGCCAAGTGTTGAAAGCATACCCACGGCGGCGAAACCGATACCATAAACGCCAAGCGCAAAATTATGGAATCCGCCTGAAAATCCGTATGCGGCGATAATAGCCAGAGCGATTGTCACTACCGGTACCCATGACGACTGCATGCCGACAGCCATTCCTTCAATGATGGTTGTTGCAGGACCCTGGTTGGTCTGTTTGGCTATGCCTTTTGTGGGCGCATATTCATCTGAGGTGAAATATTCAGTCGACTGTCCGATAATAACACCTGCAGCCAGTCCTGACACCACTGCGCCGAAGATACCCCATGAAATCCAGTCAGCATAAGCCATCAGTGCCAGTGCAACAAGTATCAGTGCCGAGCTTCCGCCTGTACCCAGCAGCAGGGCATTAAGGAGGTTCTTCTGCGTAGCCTTTTCTTTTGTCCGCACCATGTAAACACCTGCTATTGAAAGTAATATGCCAATAGCTGCCACAATCATCGGAGAAATTACAGCCTTGATCTGGTCACCCGCGCTTAGCAGAGGCAAAGCTGCGCCCAGAGCGGCGGTGGCCAGTATTGATCCGGCATAAGATTCATAAAGGTCAGCGCCCATACCTGCCACGTCGCCTACGTTGTCACCGACGTTATCAGCTATGGTTGCGGGGTTACGGGGATCATCTTCCGGTATCCCGGCTTCAACTTTACCGACCAGGTCAGCGCCGACGTCAGCAGCCTTTGTGAAGATACCGCCGCCGACACGTGCAAAGAGTGCCTGTGTTGATGCACCCATCCCGAATGTAAGCATGGTAGCAGTTATCTCTATCATTTTGGTGTGTGAATCGATACCTGGCGTGGACAAATGTCAGTCCCAGCCACTTCCAACCCTCAGCCATATTCTCAGGGCTGATAGACCAGATAGTTCAATATGACAAACCACAGAACGATGTCAAGCAGTCCGAAACCGACAACCACAAGTCCCATCACTGCTCCGCTGCGGAAGGCGATCTTCAGACCGTTATTCAGAGAGACCGAAGCTCCCTGTGCGGTCCTTGATGATGCATTGGTAGCGGTTTTCATACCCAGATAACCGCATAGTCCCGAGAAGAAACCTCCTGTAAGGAATGCAATAGGAACGAACGGGTTCTGCACACCAAGGTATGCAAGAACAAGAAGCAAGACGACAAGGATCATGAAAACCTTGAATACTACGCTGTACTGGCGTTTGATGTATGCCATTGCGCCTTCTCTTACATAGGTGGCTATCTCCTGCATACGGTCGTTACCTGCAGGGGCCTTCATCATGCCCCGATAAAAGATCCATGCAAAGAGAAGAGCAAGCACTGCTGAAACAGGTGCTATCCAGAATAAACTACTGATCATAAGCTTAGGTTTTTAAACGATTTGAGGTACAAAACTAATTAGTTTTTTTACAAAACCTAACCGCTTATAAAGTTATTGAACCCTGTTATTATTTTTTCTGCGGATCAAAAATATGTGTGTGCGTCTGGAATGTGTGCCGAATAATAGGTATTATTGTTTTTAGCTATCAGGATGTACAATTAGTAATTTTGCATTGAAAATGGAGTACAGGCAGGATTTGATTGAAGCCGCGTGGGACGAGCGCGGAAGGCTTCAGGATCATGAGGTCAGGAGGGCCATCGAAGAGGTGATCGGAGCCCTCGACAATGGTATGTTGCGAGTGGCGCAGCCCGAGGGTGATAACTGGGTTGTGAACGAATGGATCAAGAAAGCTGTCATCCTTTATTTCCCGATGAGGGAGATGAAGACCACCGTTGCCGGACCGATGGAGTTTCATGACAAGATCGACCTCAAGCACAACTATAAGGAACTGGGTGTGAGGGTTGTGCCTCATGCTGTCGCCCGCTATGGCTCCTATCTCGCGCGCGGGGTGATACTGATGCCTTCATTCATAAATATCGGGGCGAGGGTCGAAGAGGGCACCATGGTTGACACCTGGGCCACGGTCGGATCTTGCGCCCAGGTGGGAAAGAACGTCCATCTCAGCGGCGGAGTGGGCCTGGGTGGCGTGCTCGAGCCTGTCCAGGCTGCACCGGTGATTGTGGAAGATAACTGTTTCATCGGATCACGTGCCATAATTGTCGAAGGAGCCCGCATATGCACCGAGGCGGTGATAGCCGCAGCCACCGTCATCACCGGCTCAACAAAGATCATTGACGTGACTGCCGGCGAACCGGTCGAATATCGCGGCTATGTGCCTCCACGAAGCGTGGTCATACCCGGGACTTACACGAGGGATTATCCGTCGGGGACATATAACATACCCTGTGCACTTATAATAGGAAAGAGAAAAGAATCAACAGATAAAAAGACCTCCCTGAACAACGCGCTGCGTGAAAACGATGTGATGGTATGAAAAGCGAGTACGGCGACGATATAATTAATGCCCTGAGGGTGCTGCGTGCAGGCGGTGTCATCCTTTATCCCACTGACACAATCTGGGGCCTGGGTTGTGACGCCACCAATGCCCTGGCAGTGCAAAAGATCTTTGCCATTAAGCAGAGGGAAGACAGCAAGAGCCTGATCATCCTCGTGAACTCGGTATCAATGCTCGAAAGATACGTTGTTAATCCGCCTGAGGTGGCGCTGCAGATGGCGGAGCTGTCGCAGAAGCCCCTGACTATCGTCTATGACCGGGGACGAAGCCTGGCTGAGGGAGTGGCATCGGCCGACGGCTCAGTGGGCGTGAGGATTTGCAGCGACCCGTTCTGTGATGAGCTGATCACTTCTTTCCGCAAACCAATAGTCTCCACCTCGGCTAATATAAGCGGCACAGATGCCCCGGCTCTCTTTGATGAGATAAGCGAGGAGATAATCAACGCAGCAGATTATGTATGTCTTTACAGACAGTATGACCGAAGCAGGTCTTCGGCCTCTTCGGTCATAAGGGTCTCCGGAAACGGAGCTGTAAAAATTCTCAGGGAGTAATTACTTCGTACGTACCTTGCCGGATCCGGAAATTGATGCGTCAATCTTGGGATTACCGGAATACCAGACACTGCCACTGCCTGAGATGGATGCCCTAAGCATTTCGGTTACATAGCAGTCGCAGCTGCCGCTGCCTGAGATATGGGCTTCAAAAGTACCGATCTTTGTCGATTCGCCCTTATAACTGCCTGATCCTGAGATATCAACCTCAAGACTTTTCATGCTGCCGGCGCCCTCAATAACGAAACTGCCTGATCCTGAAATATCAAATTCGACATCTCCCATGGTAACATCTTTCAGGTATATCTTACCGCTTCCGCTGATATCAGCCTCAAAATCATCACTCTTAAGCGGATCAGCAACCATCACTTTCCCTGATCCCGAAACATCAATCCCGTTAAGGGCAGGCATGGTTATGCGCACTATCACCTTTTCATTGTTGAAGTTGACCCAGCTGTCGCGTTTGATGACAAGTTCACTGCCGCTGACCCTGGTTTCAACCTCATCAATATAATCCTTGTCACCTTCCAGGACAACCTTGAATTCCTGTCCCAGTGAAATATATACCTCGCCTGCCAGGCAAAAGCTTACCTCATCGAAGCCGGTGACATTCCTGGTTTCCTTGTATGTGTCCTGTGCCGTTGCGGCTGAAACGAACAGCAGCAATACAAATGCGGATGACAATAATTTTTTCATGATCGGTTTTTTTGGAATTTATATAACAAAGACGTTACCGGAATGCTAATGCTGCACCGGCAGCTGAAAAATGGCACCGGTCAGTTGTTTATTCCGGTCAGTCCTGATGGAAGAGACATCTCTATCAGCTTTCTTTTTTTGTCAACAGAGATTATCAGGTCCGGGTGCATCGGGATCAAAATCTCTTCTGCCCCGGAGGTGACTGCAGCCAGCATCTGTCCGGGGTTTTCAATTATGCGGGCAATGACACCTCTGAACCCGCTTTTTTTATCAATGATCGTAAATCCTGCCAGGGTTGCGGGATCACTCTTGATATTATCCTCCTGGCTGGTTCTCACCTCGCATCCCTTGAAGCCGGTGACGGACTTCTCAGTCAGGTAATCGTCAAACGATATTATCAGTGTGCCCGGTGAGGGAGACCACGCCTCACGGGTAAAAAAGGGAACCGGTATCCCGTCGATAACGACGAATACCGGTTCACCCTGTTCCGGTTCCCTTGTGATGCCACCCTCGTTTCTGACGATCACGGCTCCTTCGAAGCCGTACGTTTTTGTTATTCTGCCAATTGTTTTCACTGGCGGCGGCAGGGAACGAAGACTGTTACTCAGTCTTCTCTTTCTCTTCTGCAGATTCTTCCTTGGCTTCGACAGGATCAGCTGCCGGAGTGGTGGTGCCTGAGCTTGTCGAAGGCACGGGAGGAGTAGCTTCGACAGGCTCAGCTACCGCTTCAGCAGGCTCAGCTACCGCTTCAACTTCAGGCTCAGCTACCGCTTCAACTTCAGGCTCAGCTACCGCTTCAGCTTCAGGCTCAGCTACCGCTTCAACGGCTCGCTGGCTTCGACAGGCTCAGCTACCGGTTCGACAGCAGGTGCAGCGGCGGCTTTGGCTGCTGCCTCGGCCTCAGCGGCGAGAGCGGCAAGCTTCTTCGCATATGCTGCTGCCCTTGCCTCCTTCACTGTTGTCTCAGCTTCAAGTCTCTGCTTGCGCGTTTCTTCGCCCTTCTTCTCCAGGCCTGACTTCTTCGCTTCTATCTTTTCTTCCTTACCCTTCAGCCATTCATTAAAACGGCGGTCGGCTTCAGCCTCGTCAAAGGCGCCTTTCTTCACACCTTCAAGAAGATGCTTCTTCATCATGACTCCCTTGTACTTAAGGATTGCCCTGCATGTGTCCGTAGGTTGCGCACCTTTATGCAGCCAACCCAGTGCCTTCTCGAAGTTAACGTCGATTGTTGCCGGGTCAGTGAGAGGATTGTATATACCAATCTTCTCGATGAATTTGCCATCACGTGGCGACCTGCTATCTGCTACCACAATGTGGTAGTAGGCCAGCTTTGTGCGGCCTTTCCTAGCTAATCTGATCTTTACTGACATTTAAAATTTAATGTTTAGATTAAAACTCTTTTTTTTCAATGAGGGTGCAAATATATTACAATAAATCGAGGTAACAAAAATTATCACATCGATCATGTTAATAAAAAAAATGACAGGGGATGTACCTTTTCCTTATTTTTGTTTCCGGCAGCGGCACTTGCCTGTTCCCCGTAATTATGTCCTCATTCACTCATTTACACGTACATACACAATATTCTATCCTGGATGGTGCATCGGGTGTCAGGGCTCTGGTAAAAAGAGCCAGGGATCTCGGCATGGAGGCTCTTGCCATCACCGATCACGGTAATATGTTCGGGGTAAAAGAGTTTCATGACGCAGCTACAGCCGCCTCACTGAAACCCATTATCGGATGCGAGATCTATGTAGCCCGTACCTCACTCGAGGATAAGACTTCTGTTGAGGACCGTTCAGGAGACCACCTTATACTCCTTGCAAAGAACCTGGCAGGCTATAAAAACCTTGTTAAGCTGGTCTCACAGGCATGGATAAAAGGATTTTACTACAGGCCGCGTATCGACAAGGCTCTACTGCGTGCCCACAGCGAGGGACTGATAGTGTCATCTGCCTGCATCGCAGGCGAGGCCGCACAGGAGATCCTCTCGGGCAACATGAAAGGCGCTGAAGAAGCCATACTGTCATACAAGGAGATCTTCGGCGACGATTATTATCTTGAGATCCAGCGCCATGAAACTTCCGACCCGACGGCTGACACAACGGTATTTCCGCTGCAGCAGAGGGTGATCGCCGCCTACCGTGAGCTGGCGGCAAAAAACAATATCAAGATCATTGCCACCAATGACGTGCACTTCATCATGGCCGACGAGGCAGAGGCCCACGACAGGCTTATATGCATCAATACCGCAAAGGATATCGATGATCCGAACAGGCTAAGGTATACAAAGCAGGAGTATCTTAAGAGCGAGGAAGAGATGCTGTCAGTGTTCGCCGATATACCTGAGGCAGTGCTGAACACGAAGGAGATAGCTGACAAGGTTGAATACTATTCACTGGGCAGCCAGCCTATCATGCCTGATTTCAGCATCCCGCCGGAATTCACCGATAAGGATGAGTATCTCAGGCACCTGACCATGAAGGGCGCCGCAGAGCGATGGAAAAAGATCACTCCTGAGCTCCAGGCACGTATTGATTTTGAGCTCTCGGTGATAAAAAACATGGGATTCCCGGGTTATTTCCTCATCGTACAGGATTTTCTCAGGGCAGCACGCGAGATGGGTGTATGGGTCGGCCCGGGAAGAGGCTCGGCTGCCGGCAGCGCAGTAGCTTACTCCCTCCGTATTACTGACATCGATCCCATACAATATAACCTCCTGTTTGAAAGGTTCCTTAACCCTGACCGTATCTCGATGCCTGATATCGACATCGACTTCGACGAGGACGGGCGGGAGAAAGTCCTGAAATATGTCGTTGACAAATACGGCCATGACAGGGTGGCGCATATAATCACTTTCGGCACCATGGCTGCCAAGATGGCTATCAGGGATGTCGCCAGGGTGCAGAAACTGCCGTTGCCTGAAGCCATCAGGCTGACCAAGCTGGTGCCCGAGCGCCCCGGTATAACGCTGGCAGCAGCATACGATGAGGTCCCTGAACTGCTGAAAGAGAGAGGATCAAAAGAGCCCCTTGTGGCCCAGACACTCAAGTATGCCGAGGTGCTCGAGGGCAGCGTGCGGCAGACCGGCGTACACGCCTGCGGCATTATAATCAGCAGGGACAACCTCTCAGACCATATCCCTATCTGTACTGCCAAGGACACGGAGCTGTACGTGACACAGTACGAGGGTAATCACGTTGAGTCAGTCGGACTGCTCAAGATGGACTTCCTCGGCCTGAAAACACTGTCGATACTGAAGGATGCCGTTGAGAACATTAAGAAATCAAAGGGTATAACCATTGACCTTGATACCTTGTCGCTGAAGGACAAGCGTACATGGGAGCTGTTCAGCAACGGTGAGACAACAGGTGTGTTCCAGTTTGAATCTGTGGGCATGAAACGCTACCTGCGCGATCTGAAGCCGAACCAGTTCGGTGACCTGATAGCCATGAACGCCCTGTACCGGCCGGGACCCATGGATTATATACCCCTTTTCATCAGGCGCAAAAACGGCAAAGAGAAGATCAAATACGAGCTGCCGGCGATGGAGAAATACCTGAAGGAGACCTACGGCATCACCGTCTACCAGGAGCAGGTGATGCTCCTCTCGCAGGAACTTGCAGGCTTCAGCAAAGGACAGGCTGACTCGCTCCGTAAGGCCATGGGCAAAAAGAAGAAGACCATCATGGACAAGCTGAAGGTCGAGTTTGTCGAAGGATGCCGTAGGAATGGCTATGACGAGAATACCCTCAGCAAGATATGGTCAGACTGGGAGTCTTTTGCCGAATATGCTTTCAATAAATCTCACTCTACATGCTATGCTCTCATAGCATACCAGACCGGTTACCTCAAGGCGAACTACCCGGCCGAGTTCATGGCTGCCGTGCTGAGCCGCAACATCAGTGATATCAAGAAGATCACCGTGATGATGGAGGAGACCAGGCGGATGGGCATGGAGGTGCTCGGCCCTGATGTCAATGAGAGCCTCCTTCATTTCACCGTTAACCGTAACGGTAACATCAGGTTCGGGCTTGGCGCCATCAAGGGCGTGGGAGAGAACGCCGTGCTGCACCTTATTGAGGAGCGTGAGAAGAACGGCCCGTACAGGGATATCTATGACCTGGCAGAGAGAACGAACCTCAACACCCTCAATAAAAAGATGCTTGAATCCATGGTGGTGTCAGGGGCCTTTGACAGCCTGCCCGGCATCACCAGGGCTCAGTACTTCTCTGCCGACGGCAAGGGCTCCAGCTTCCTCGAGAGCCTCATCCGCTACGGACACAGCGTCAAGAACATACGCAACAGCACACAGCAGTCGCTCTTCGGCGACACCGGAGGGTTTGAGATGGTGCGGCCTGAGCCTGCCCCATGCCCCGACTGGTCTAAACTGGAAAAACTGAACAAGGAAAAACAGGTGATAGGTATTTATCTTTCATCCCATCCGCTTGACGACTACCGGCTTGAAATAAACACCTTCTGCAATGCCACCCTGGCTGACCTTCAGAACCTGGGCGAGTTTGCCAACCGCGAGGTATGCGTTGCAGGGTTAGTGACAGATACGCGAAGCGGCGTCACCAAGAACGGCAAACCCTTCGGCGGGTTCACCCTGCAGGATTATACCGACTCATTCTCCTTCCTGCTGTTCGACAAGGAGTACGTGTCATTCAGCAATTTTTTCAATACCGATTATCAGCTCCTGATAAAGGGAAAGGTGCAGGCCAGGTTTTATAACCCCGATGAGCTCGAGCTCAAAATAAAGGAGATCCATCTTCTCTCCGCAGTAAGGGATGACCTGATCAATTCGATCACCATAAAAGTCAAGACAGAGCTCGTTAACCCTGAGTTCATAACGAACCTGAAATTGCTGATTTCAGAGAACCCCGGCAACAAAACACTTAAATTCCTGTTGATCGATCATGATGACAAGATCACCCTCCCGCTTTTCTCACGAAGCATCAAGGCAGGCATCACAAACGAGCTTATCGGTTGGCTTGAAGATAATCCGGAGCTTGATTTTAAAGTAAATTAGGTATCTTTGTGCGAAGTCGTAACTAATAATTTATAAATATAAATCACTATGGCACAACACGTTAACGATAGTAATTTTGATGAGGTTGTATTGAAGTCAGACAAACCCGTGATTGTGGATTTCTGGGCAGAATGGTGCGGCCCCTGCAGGATGATCGCCCCGTATATCGAACAGCTGGCGGAGACATATAAAGACAAGGCTCTTGTTGTCAAGTGCGATGTAGACAGCTCACCTGACGTTGCCCGCAGGTTCTCAATCAGAAATATTCCCACGGTTCTGTACTTCAAGGGTGGGGAGGTTGTTGACAAGCAGGTCGGGGCAGCTGCCCGTTCGGCCTTTGAAGCCAAACTTACTCCTCTTCTCTGACACATAATGAAAGTATGTGTTTTTGCTGCCTCAAGCAGCCGTATTGATCCTGCCTACGCCACTGCCGCAGCAGAACTGGGTAAAGCGTTCGCTGCCAACCATGTACATGCCGTATTCGGAGGTGGGGGCATCGGCCTCATGGGCATCTTCGCCGACGAGATGCTCGCCGGTAAA
This sequence comes from uncultured Bacteroidales bacterium, assembly GCA_963732575.1. Lineage (GTDB taxonomy): Bacteria > Bacteroidota > Bacteroidia > Bacteroidales > VadinHA17 > SR-FBR-E99. The sequence goes on along the minus strand of CAVTAA010000002.1, from coordinate 490,325 downwards.
GGCGAAATAACAGGCGTGATACCCGAATTCATGATGAAGGAAGGATGGGGTCATGCAGGGGTCAGTGACATGATCGTCACCGCGGATATGTCGGATAGGAAGAAGACCATCTTTGCGATGTCTGATGCTGCGGTAGCCCTTCCCGGTGGCGTGGGGACGCTCGAGGAACTGACTGAGGTGATAACCCTCAAGCAGCTGGGGCAGTTTAACAAGCCTATAATAATTATGAATGTCAGCGGCTTCTATGATCACCTGATCGAGTTCTTTGAACACATGTTCAGGGGCAACTTCATCAGGCTGGAGCACAAAGATATCTGGCAGATCGTCACCTCAGCAGAGGAAGTGATACCAGCAATACTCAACTATACCGGCTGGCATGCTGATCCGAAGGTAATTGCCCGGATCTGAACTTAAGGTATCCTGGTACCTACAAAAAGAATATCATCTATCTGGGGGATGTCTCCCATCCAGTCCCTGATGGCTTTCTCAAGCAGCCTCTTCTGCTCATCCTCAGGATAAACTGTATATCTCCGAGAGCAGACGCCTGATATTTATTGTCTTGAACTTCTTGTCTTCATCACCGCCGAACTGGTCAGCATAACCGTCAGTGAAGATATAGAGCATATCCCCTTTCATGACATCTATCCTGCGGTTGGTGAATACCTTCTTTGCCTGGCCGTCAATCATGCCGATGGGGAAACGGTCAGCCCTGTAAATAGTAACCTTTCCGTCCCTCACATGATACAGCGGCTGGTAAGCGCCCGCAAACTCGACGTAATGTTCAAGAGTGTCATACGATATAAGCGATATATCCATGCCGTCACGCACGGCCTTCTGACTCCTCTGTAAAAGGGCATGAACGACCTCGGTGTTCAGGCGGTCAAGAATCTCAGACGGCCTCTTTACCCCGTTCTCCTTCACAATCTTGTTAAGCGAGTTGTGACCGATAATTGACATGAATGCGCCCGGAACGCCGTGACCGGTGCAGTCAACCGTTGCAATGAACTGCTTCAGGCCGCTGTCATACATCCAGTAAAAATCACCGCTGACAATATCCTTGGGCATGAACAGGACGAAGGTGTTGGTTGAAATAATTCTCCGGCGGAAGCATCGCAGCCTGGATCCTTTCCGCATACCTGATGCTTGCAGTGATATCCCTGTTCTTTTCCTCGAGCTCGAGGCTTTTGGATACCACCTCAGCCGTTCTCTCCTCTACCTTCTCCTCAAGTACATCCTTTTCCCTGAGCAGGTTACGCTCACGCCGCATGATGTATAGATATATGACACTGATAAGGGCAGAGATGGCCAGGATAATAAAATAGGGCGACAGGTACGCCGGCGGCCTGATTGTAAAACTCAACTCCACCGGCTTTTCATTCCAGTAACCGTAGTTGTTGGAAGCCCTGACCTTGAATGTGTATCTTCCCGGGCTCAGCGACAGGTACGGCACCCTGGTCTGATTTGTATTTACCCAGTCCTCGTCAGAGCCCTCAAGCATATACTGGTATTTGACCGACTCAGGATTGACAAGACAGATGCTCAGGAAGTCGAAGATGATCCCCTTTTTCTGATTGTGAGTAAGACGTATGCCGTCATACATGGGGTACGGTACATAGTTGACCAGGGTTCTCCAGATGTGCGTGGCAGGCTCCGTGATGACAGGAGGCAGCCTGGATGGACTCAGCCTGATGGCTCCGTTGGATGTACCAAACCATAGATCGCCGTTATTATCTGAATATGACGCATTTGACCTTGTTTCAATACCTGTGAAGCCGTTCTTCTCAGTGAAAGATGAAATCCTGCCTGTCACTAAATCATACCTGTTAAGGCCCAGATTGGTACCTATGAACAGGTTGCCTTCACTGTCAGGCTGAAGCAGGTTGATTGAATTCATAAGGAGACCGTCAGTTTCGGTGATCTTTTTCCAGACCGTGTCAGCCCTGAGGCCGTACAGTCCGTCAATGGTACCCACCCAGACGGTGCCGTCAGAGGTTTCATTGATGGATGTTGGCATGATCTCAGCACCAAAATCAACAGATGTGAAGGTCTCGCTGCCCGGGAGATGTTTCGTAATGCCATTGCGCTTCTCCGACCCTATCCACAGAAAACCCTTGCTGTCGGTAAACAGTGATGTGATATTTGTAACCGACAGACCATTGATCTGGGTGTAAGGTCCGGCTTTCTTTCTTCTGCTCATTCCACCTGATGAGAGCGCGGTCAGTGCCCATCCACAGGTTATCCGACCAGTCTGTCTCCAGGGCTGAGATACTGTATATTTCCTTCAGACTGCCATTCAGATTGATGTCAAATTTATATTTATCCTCTTTCAGGTCATACCTGAAGACCTCATAGGTTGAGGTTACTATCCATACACTGCCATTCCTGTCAGGTCTGATGATGTTTATCTGGCTTCCTTCAAGAGCTGGCGGGGAAACCGGAGCTCTATAATCCGTTCTCCTTCCTTTTTCTCTGCGGATTGATAAAGAGAGAGGCCGCTGTGTGTGCCGAACCAGTACCGGCCTGTTTCATCCTGGGCAAGTGTGAATACGTCGTTTGACGGAAAGAACGCCGGGGCCTGGTATGAAGTGAAGTGATCGCCCTTATAAATGAAGAGGCCTGCATCCCTGTCAGCAATAAGGATATTCCTTTCCTTGTCCTCTATCATGCACAGGATATGCTGTGCCCGCAGGCCGTTACTGCTGTTGAAGATCATGATCCCGTCAGGTGAAAAGATTGTTATGCCTCCGCGGCTTTCCTGGTCTTCCATTGATGCCACCCAGATATTGCCGCGGTAGTCTTCGGTGATATAGCTCACAAAATTACCCCACAGGCCGTTCCGGGAATCATATAATTCCATTTTGCCGCTTTTAGCCGTCAAGCTTGTGCAGTCCTCCGTTATATGTTCCGAACCACATGTTCCCCCGTGAATCTTCAAACATGGTGGTGATCTGGAAGTACCTGGTAAGGCCTTCAGGATTGTATGGATTAAACCTGTCACTGGCATGATCATACTTCTTGATGCCCATGTCAGTTATGCAGTAAAGGCTGCCACTGCGGTCACTGTAAAACCCGAAAGCGTCATTGCTCAGTCCCTGACGGCCGGCATACTGTTGCCCGGTCATTGTCATGATACCAGGCTCGGGATTATCAAGCCTCAGGGCTCCGCCCAGGGTTGTAGCCACCCAGATTGATCCTTCATACTCCGTGATTGCGGTTATATCACCGCTAAGGGTCAGTACAGGCTTTACCCCGTCGGTTATCCTGGCTGAATCGATGCCTATGAAGATGGAGGGAGAGAAGGAGACGCGTTTGAAGACGTCATTCTCGAAGAGTGACATGCCACCGCCGATATGTCCGAGCCATATCCTGCCATGGCTGTCCATGAAAATGCTCTTTACCCCTCCCGGGGCCAGGCTGTCTGAGGTGGAGAAGTTCTCAAAACTCAGTCCGTCAAAGCGTGTGGCGCCGCTGCCTGTACCCAGCCAGATAAAATCGTTGGCATCCTGGATTACAGTGTAGACTTTTGAGGCGCTGAGCCCTTCCTTTGAACCGTAATTTTCAAAATAGTAATTCTGGCCTGAGGCATGACCGGGTATGGCAAGAGACAGCAGGGACAGCCACGCCAGTAAAACAGGTGAAGATACTTTGTAATACCTGCCCCCTCGCACCCATCAGGCTATTTCTTTATGAAGAAGAACGTTCCGTCTTCATCCTTGAGCCCGGTGATCTTTCCAAACTTAGGCTTCTGCTGGTTGTTCTGAGTGACAGCCTTGGTGACCTGCAACGCAATCTCTTCAATGGCAATACAGGTTTTGGGATTGCCGCGCAGGGCACTGGCAAAAGTGCGGGTGAACTGGGAGTCATCCACTGCAAGCTCATAACCGGCAGATGAAAATACCTGGCTCGATTTGAACTGTGTGGCACGCCAGTCAGCACAGTTGCGTGCCTTGAGATCTGACCTCATCGCCTGGTAAAAACTCGGGCCTGATTCACAGGCGTCTGTAATGACCAGAACATGGGTGAGATAATTCATGTAAGACTCCATTGATGCCCTGAGTGTTGTCAGGCTGTAATAGGTGAACTCCTCATCACGCCTTGCATCAACGGGTATCCAGTATCCTACGTCATTGATGAACTTGCCGTGACCGGCAAACCATATGACCAGCGACTTGATCTGCTTGCCCCTGACCTCATCACGGAGATCAATTGAAAAGAACTTCTCCATCTGCTGCTTCGTCTGATTGCGGAGCCTGCGTATGGGGAGTACCTGGTAGTTTTCTTCAAGGACACCCGTAATGAGATTAGCATCTTTGGGCGGACCCTGGAGAGCTGCAAAATTTTGGTAATCACTGTTCTCAATGAAGATAACAAGTGTGTTGCCCATCGGGTTCGATTCGGAAATCGTGGTGCCGTTGCGGTTAAGAAGGTAATCCTTTATCGTTCTGTTCCCGTACTTGTCCTCAACAAGGATAGTGATCTTGTCAGTGTTACGGACATCAATTCCCTTGGCTATGAAACCGGGATTAAGGTTATCCTGTGAGAACTGTGCACTGATATTTTCAATCTTGACCGACCTGATCAGGTTCTGATCTGTCACCTTGCCTTCGATATCAATTTTGGTAGTAATGCTGTCAATGATCAGTACATCGTCACCGATAAGATAAGGGGCAAGGATCTGTATCTCCGGGAGGATCGATCTCTGTTCGCCTGATGTGATAGGTAAGCACGCTCTCATTGTCGTAGACATCACGTGCAACTATCCTGACCGTCTCATCTGACGGTATGCTTACCTCGGCCGAGAAGGGTATTGAACCGCTCCGGCCTTCATAGCATCACAGGAGTGTTGTTGATAGAGAACTCTGCAAGGAGGCTCTTGTCACTGATCCTTCCTGTCAGCAGTACGCTCCTGCAGTCGAAACCAACCTCAATCTCGCGGCCTCCTACAATGGTCGGAGCCTCAATGGATATCTCCGGACTGATAGTCTCACGGTTGATCGCAAAGAGCCTGTCATTAGCCTCAGCCAGCATCTTCTTCTCCGGAGCGTTTGCTTCATTCATGGCAATGACCTTCGTATAATCCGCAGCTGCCTTCTCGAAATCGTTGACCTCTTCATAAGAATGTGCACGCAACAGATAAACCTCAGGCTGGTACTGGTCGAGAGCCAGTGCTTTCTTGAAATCGTTGATTGCGGCAAGGTGCTGATTAAAATTCTGATAATAGCTGCCCCTGCTTATATAGTGCGATTTATTTGCCGGTTCAAGAAGTATGGCGGTTGAAATATCATTTATGGCCGAAGGGTAGTCAAGCCTGGCTACATAGGCCATGGCGCGGGTGAGGTAGGCATCCACATTTTTTTCATCCTGCTGCATCACCATGTTACACTGCCCGATGGCGCTGTTTATATCACCCTGGCGTACCAGCACCCTGGCCAGCTCCAGGCGGGCCACGGAAAGAGTCTTGTCTTTTGTGACAGCCTTTTCAAGCTGTCTCCTGGCGGTCTGGTCATCACTCTTCCTCTGGTAGATGATGCCCTGATAGTAATAGTTTATGGCATCATCCCTCATCTGCAGGGCTGTGTCTGAGGTGGCCAGCGCACGGTCCCACAAGCTCCATCCCTATCAGTGAAACCACCTTCTCAGTGTAGAGCCTGCCATTGCGGAACTCGGCTTTGATTGCCTTCTGAAGGACTGACACAGCCTCAGAGTAATACTTCTTTTTCTCTTCGGCTGTTGTTTTCTCCCCTGAGGCTATCAAATTGCACATACGGCCCAGGTTATAAAGGATGCCGGTATCATCAGGCATGAAATTTACTGCCCTCTTATAGTCATCATATGCAAGCCCGAAGTTGCCTGTCAGTTCATATGCCCTGGCTCTCTTGACATAACCGTCGGCAGAGGACGGAGACTCCTCAATGGCACGGGAGAACTGCTCGATGGCATCATCGAACATATTGTTCCTGATGAACTCCTCACCGGCTTTGATGTACTTGCGGGATGACTGTCCGCTAGAGGTTCAGACTGGCAACAATAAAAAGCACTACAAGAACTGACAATCCTCGCTTCACGACTTTACCTCCTTTTAAATATTGGGATTCAAAAATACGAATATTTATTTATTAACAAACAAAAGCAGTTATTAACAGTACTTATACGTATTTCAAATGGAAATGATGCATTATTTCCAGTATACTTTTCTCGAAAATGAAAGTTTTTCCAGGTATGAAAGATGGAAAGGGATCTGGCACTCCGGAACCGAACTTTTCAGAGCCTGTAAAACGGCGTGCTTCATCCCACATGCCTGCCTCAATGAATGATCTTATAATGAATGCACCTCCTTCGACAAGCAGTGACTGTATTTTCATTTCATGGAGCGTCTTCAGCACCTCTTCCACGGTATTCTTTTCATCAGGAATTTGAATGACTGTTGCTCCGGGGAGGGTCACCCTTATGTTCCGGGTGAAAAGCAAGGTACCTGCTGTGCCTTTAAGTACTTTTGCCTCAGGATCGATGTTCACCGCTGCGGCTCACAATCACTTTGAGCGGGTTTTTACCCTTCCACAGGCGGACGTCAAGCGCCGGGTTGTCAGCCCGTATGGTGGCGCCGCCTGCCAGGATTGCATCCTCGGCGGCGCGCCACCGGTGGACGAGTACCCGTTCGGACATGCCTGTAATCCAGTGGGGTCCGATCAGCCTCACCCGGCGCCCTGTTTGTGTCAATGAAACCGTCGGCGCTGCGTGCCCATTTCAGGATGACATATGGCCGCTGCTTCTCATGCCAGGTAAAGAAGCGCCTGTTGATCTCCCGGCACTCTTCCTCCATAACACCGGATACCACCTCTATGCCTGCCTGCCGCATCCTCTCAATGCCTTTCCCTGCAACCTCCGGGTTGGTGTCTCCGGTACCGATGACTAACCCTTCGTATGCCACTCCTGACTATCAGGTCAGCACACGGTGGGGTGCGCCCATGGTGCGAGCAGGGTTCAAGACTGACATAAAGTGCTGAATGCGGAAGCAGGTTTTTATCCTTCACGGCATTGATGGCATGTACCTCTGCATGAGGGCTTCCTGCCTCCAGATGGTACCCTTCGCCTATGATCTTACCGTCATGCACAATGACCGACCCGACGAGCGGATTGGGAGAGGTGTAGCCCTCTGCCTTTCCCGCCAGCTCAAGACAGCGGCGCATAAAGATCATATCATCGGACCGTGTCATAAATGCAATTTTCTATCTTTAAATCATGACCGGAAATTTACAAACAATAAGCGAAATACGGCATTATGTCTGCGGTATGCTGAAACAAATATGGCCGGCGAAGGAGGCTATGGCAATGGCCGCTGCAATAATACAAGAATATACCGGCACAGACAACGCCCGCCAGCTGGCCTTCGGAGAGAGGATAGCCGACCCTGATGCTGCTGAACGTATCATGACAGCAGCCCGCAGGGCTTCAACAGGCGAGCCCCTGCAGTATATCTTCGGTTATACAATCTTCTGCGGTCATCGTATCGGAGTGGAGCCCGGGGTACTCATACCACGTCCGGAGACTGAAGAGATGGTATCAATGATCATAAGTGAGAACCCGGGGTTCGCCGGAACAGCCGTCGACCTATGCACAGGATCAGCATGTATTGCAATTGCCCTGTCTGCAGCCTTCCCGCAGGCAACAGTTGTATGCCACGGATAATTCTGATAAGGCGCTTCTTGTAGCAGCCCGTAATATTTCTGACAACGGCGCTGCCGTGCACCTGTCGAAGACCGATGTACTGACACAGGAACCTGCGACACTGCCTGTCAGCAATATCATCGTGAGCAACCCGCCCTATGTGACTGAGAGCGACAAAAAGGCAATGCATATCAACGTGCTTGGTCATGAACCGCCTGAAGCTCTGTTTGTCCCTGATGCTGATCCGCTTGTATACTACAGGCATATAATCGCCCTGGCCGATGCTGACTCTGGCACCTGACGGCTGCTTATGGCTGGAAGTAAATGAGTCTTATGCTGATGAGACGGCCGGTCTTATCCGGCAGGATCACTTCAGGGATGTAAAGGTCATTGAAGATAGCAGTGGGAAGAAACGATTTGTTAAAGCTGTGAAAAATGGATGAAAAGAAAGAACTGGAGGAGCTCCTGCAGAAGGCGGAGAAAGTATGTTCCGGGAGGGAGTACTGCATAAGCGACATCATGTCTTTACTTGACAGGTGGGGAGCCAGGGACGAAAAAGTAAAATCAACTGTCATAGATAAGCTCATCAAGGATAAATTCATTGATGAGGTGCGCTACTGCAGGGCTTTTGCACGCGATCACTTCACCTACAGCCAGTGGGGCAGGGTGAAGATCACCCAGGGCCTCAGAAGCAAGAATATAAGGGCTGAAGCTATTGCATCAGGACTGGAATCGATTGACGAGGAGGAATATCTTGCCCTCCTGAAGAAGATCGTCGGGGATCAGCAGAAAAGGATAAAGGCTAAAAACAGGTACGATCTCAAGGGCAAGATCCTGAGGCACGCGCTGGGAAAAGGCTTTGAAAGCAACCTTGTGTATGATGTGATAAACTCGATGCTCAGCGACTGATCGTCAGAACAAGGTTATCCACAGCGCCCTGAGGAAAGGGTAAAACGCATATAACACCACGGCTGACGAGACCACCACATCTGTCCATGCTATCTGTTTCAGCCATTGACCCGTAACAAAGATCCTTATCCCAGATTCCGGTACGCATTACAAGCTGCAGAGCGAAGAAGAGAAAGACCCTCAGGGAGGCGCTGTTCAACAGAAGAGCTTCATCTGTTCTCCCCCTGATGATCAGCGAAAAAGCATGTGAGATCCCGCATGATGGACACTGTTCCCCTGTCAGCTTCTCATGTATGCATACAACAGGATATTCGTTCTCATCGGGAGAATAGAAACCGGAGTAACCCATTATCAACAGGATCACTCCGGCAAGTATAATATTTACAGCAAAATATGCCCGCTGGTCACCTGTGCGGTTCACTTTTATTTTTTGCTTTCCCCTTCAGGTCCGGTGCTGACAGTGTCAACCGTTCCCTCAAGCTCATCAAGCTTGTTTTCAAGGTCGTTTTTCTTGACCGAGGCTTTGATCTCAATAGAATCATCCCCGTCATTAACATGAATGATGACTTCCTCGTCACCAAACTCCTTCTCAATGTCATCGGTAACATCCCTGACGACTTTTTCAATTTCCGAAGCCCAGTCACTTGATTTTGTCTTATCTGCAATCTTCCCGATTATAAAGCTCTGTGATATTGAGATCATAAGAGCAATGATCCCGACGACAAGTCCTCCGATAAGTATGCCCTGGCTGTTGTTAGGCCTTGAGAGCCCTACGATAGCAAGGACGATGGCTATTACAGCCGGAATGATGGCCAGAATTCCGATACAGGGTATCACTGCCATCAGGAATGCTATTATGCCTGTCACGAGTGCTGCCACACCCACTCCGGATTGCTGTTTTGTCTTTTCTTCTTCCATTGGTTCAAGTATTAAGTTTTTTTATTTCCGTTTGAGGATATCTCTGGTATCCTGTTCTAAAGACGTTACAGGAACTTCAATGATGCGTCCGGCTTCTGAATTATTTTTATAGAAAATAAAAGTAGGGACTCTTTCTATTCCCAGGGCGGGAAAATCTTCCAGAGGCGCCATTTTATTTATATCCGTGCCCAGAAATCTGATCCTGTCTTCAGGGAAACCCCACAGATGTGCTATCTTCATGAACCTCGGCACTTCCCTCCTGCTGTCGGGGCACCATGTCCCAAGGACAATGGTGATGGAATAATCACTTATGTCCGTTTGCTTCAGCTCCTCCATTATTGCCGGATCAGGCACATAACCTTCAAAGCCTGCAGGATACCATGTCGAATGAGGCGGATCAAGGAACCTGGCAGGACTGAAATCGCCAAGGATCCATGTTGTGGCATCACGAAAGTCCCAGACATGGTCCTGCGCTTCTTCAGTCACTGGTGGAGGCAGCACCGGGTTTGCAGTCACCGGTAGGGAGAGGTCCGGTTCTGCAGCCTCCGTGACGGCAGTCTTTGATGACCTGCAACCAGCGACGGCAAGGGCAATCAGGGTTATGAGGATGAGATATTTTTTCATAAGGTCTGAATTAATATCGAAAGTATCTGCTTGGCTGTCTTTGCAACCGATGTTCCCGGACCAAAGATAGCCGCCACACCCGCATCGTAAAGGAACTGATAATCCTGTGCAGGGATGACCCCGCCGGCAATGACAAGGATATCTTCGCGTCCAAGTTTCTTCAGCTCACTAATCACCTGCGGGATCAGAGTCTTATGTCCTGCCGCCAGGCTCGATACACCCAGCAGGTGCACATCATTCTCGACAGCCTGCCGTGCAGCCTCTGCCGGGGTCTGGAACAGCGGCCCGATGTCTACATCAAATCCTATGTCGGCATATCCTGTAGATATCACCTTTGCGCCGCGGTCATGACCGTCCTGTCCCATCTTGGCGACCATTATCCGTGGCTGTCTTCCTGCTTTGGAGGCAAACTCGGCACACAGGGCCTTTGCTTCCTTAAAGTCAGAGTCAGACTTATATTCTGACGAATAAACTCCTGATATTGTTCTTATCACAGCTTTATATCTCCCTGCTATTTTTTCACATGCATACGATATCTCACCGAGGGTAGCTCTCTTTGATGCCGCATCTACAGCCAGTTCCAGGAGGTTGCCCTCACCTGTCTCGGCGGCCTTTGTTATGGCATCCAGCGCTTCACGGCACTCTTCCTCATTACGCGAAGCCTTCAGCTGCGCCAGTCGTTTTCAGCTGGGCATCGCGCACGGCGGTGTTATCAACCTCAAGTATCTCCAGAGGCTCTTCCTTTTCAAGACGGTATTTGTTAATGCCAACAATAGTCTGTGCTCCCGAGTCAATCTTGGCCTGGGCCCTGGCGGCAGCCTCCTCGATCCTCATCTTGGGTATGCCTGATTCAATAGCTTTGGCCATGCCTCCAAGGCTCTCGACTTCCTGAATAAGCTCCCACGCCTTGTGTGCAATCTCATCAGTGAGGGTTTCAACATAGTATGACCCTGCCCATGGGTCAACAGCCTTGCAGATATTTGTTTCTTCCTGAAGATATATCTGTGTGTTGCGTGCTATACGTGCCGAAAAGTCAGTCGGTAATGCAATAGCCTCATCAAGGGCATTTGTATGCAGGCTCTGCGTATGACCCATGGCTGCTGCCATTGCCTCTATGCATGTACGGCCTACGTTGTTGAAGGGGTCCTGTTCGGTAAGGCTCCATCCTGATGTCTGCGTGTGCGTACGTAAGGCAAGCGATTTGGGGTTCTTCGGGTTGAACTCACTGACTATCTTTGCCCAGAGCATGCGTGCAGCCCTCATCTTGGCTATCTCCATGAAGAAATTCAATCCGCAGGCCCAGAAGAAAGAGAGGCGCGGGGCAAAATCGTCAATGTTCAGTCCTGCATTCACGCCGGTGCGCAGGTACTCGAGCCCGTCGGCAAGAGTATATGCCAGCTCGATGTCAGCAGTAGCGCCAGCCTCCTGCATGTGATATCCGGAGATAGAGATTGAATTGAACCTGGGCATCTTCGCGGAGGTGAATTTGAAGATGTCGGCAATGATACGCATCGAGAAGGCAGGCGGATAGATATAAGTATTGCGCACCATGAACTCCTTCAGGATGTCATTCTGGATAGTACCCTGCAGCTCCTCCAGCTTCACTCCCTGCTCCAGTCCTGCGACGATAAAAAATGCCATCACAGGCAGCACGGCGCCGTTCATGGTCATCGAGACAGACATCTGGTTGAGGGGTATCTGGTCAAAGAGCACCTTCATATCAAGAACGGAGTCCACTGCTACCCCGGCTTTTCCGACATCTCCGACAACGCGCTCATGATCAGAGTCATAACCGCGGTGTGTTGCCAGGTCAAAAGCCACCGACAGGCCTTTCTGGCCTGCGGCGATGTTCCTGCGGTAGAATGCATTGGACTCTTCGGCCGTTGAGAATCCGGCATATTGCCTGACAGTCCACGGCATCATGGCATACATGGCTGAATATGGTCCCCGGAGATACGGCGGCAGTCCGGCAGCATAACCGAGATGCTCCATGCCGTGCAGATCTTCCTGTGTATATACACTCTTTACATGGATACGCTCAGGCGTCTCCCAGACAGGAAAAATACCGTTCTCTTTCTCCCACTTCTGAATGTTCTTAGGGGATGACGTCACCCTGTCAAGATCATGCTGCGAATATTTTGGTCTTTTGCTCATCTCTGATCAGTTTATTCCCAGTTTCCTGTTAAACATCTGAAGGGTCTCAAGCACATCGGACCGAACGCTGATGAAGTGTTCCAGTCCTGCAGCCTTAAGCTCATCCATGCATGGCGGCGTTCCTGCAACCACAATAACAGCCTGTCCCTTCGTGAGAGATAATGCTTCAGGAGCCACGATGGCATATTCGTCATCTGAACTGCAGATAACTATGATATCGGCTTTTGCCTCCAGGGCAGCCTGTACTCCTTCGGCGACGGTGTCAAACCCGTTATTGTCTTTCACCTGGTATCCCGCACACGCAAAGAAGTTGGATGAGAACTGTGATCTTGCCCTGCGCATCGCCGGGTTGCCGATTGTAAGCATGAAGGCAAGAGGTCTCCTGTGTTGCATGTTCTGTAGCCAGCCTGAGCTTCTCAAACTCCTCCGCCCCCCTGGAGGGGATGAGACGTGTAACCTGATCCTCCGCTGACGGGGTGGCATCGCTGAAGAGCCTCCCGGCATCAGCCTCAGGAGCATTCTGCTCCCTGAAATTGGGATACTGGTTTGTACCAAGCAGGATCTCGCGGCGCTTGCCGACATCGCCTTTGCGGGCCGATGCGGCACTGTTTATTTTATTCTGGATAGTCCCTTTCTGCATCGCTGCCAGGAAGCCGCCTTCGTTTTCGGTCTCCAGGAAAAGCGACCAGGCCTCCCGGGCGATCATTGCTGTCAGCTCTTCGATATAGTATGAACCTGCTCCCGGATCTGCCACCTTATCAAGGTGCGACTCCTCCATAAGCAGCAGCTGCTGGTTGCGTGCTATCCTTTCAGAGAAGTTATCAGGATCCCTGAAGATGGCGTCAAAAGGCTCGACGGTGATCGAGTTGGCGCCGCCCAGCGCGGCTGACATCGCTTCGGTCTGTGTGCGCAGCATGTTGACATAAGGGTCGTATAAGGTCTTGTTCCATCTCCCTGTGACGGAATGGATGTGCATCTGTGTGCTTTCGTCCGACTTCGGGCCGTATCCTTTTACAATGATTGCCCATAACATCCTCGCAGCACGCAGTTTGGCTATCTCCGGGAAAAAGTCAGGTCCGATGCCAAAGGTGAATTTTATCAGTGAGGCTGCAATATCAGGCCTGATGTCATGTGAGGTGAGGTGAGCCATGTATTCGTTGCCGAGTGACAGGGTAAAGGCCAGTTCGGCTACAGGACCTGCGCCTGCATTGCTGAATACTGTCCCGGACGGGTTGATACGGCGTCAGTCCGGGCATGGCAACAGCTTCCCTCGATAGTTCCGTAAGATATTCCAGCCCCTCTTCGACCGGTACGCACAGTTTGCCGTTAGCCATCAGCCTCCCAAGCGGATCAGCGGCGATGCTTGCATGCACGCGTTTCATGTCAGTTCCGGAAGACCATAGAGCCGACTGAAGAGCTGCCATGAGCTCCCTGGCCCTGCCTGCCGAGATAAAATTAAGCTCAACGATCTCGCAATGAATGCCATTGAGCAACAGCTTGATATTCTCTGCATTTATGGTTTCCGGATCGTCAATGATAAATCCCAGTGAGGTGACTCCCTTCATCAGGATCTCAAGCGCCCTGACGTTGGCTTCCCGGTAATCCTTAACAGGGATATCCTGTCTTACGAGCCAGGCGTTATCAGCCAGGCGGGTTCCTCTTACAAACGGATAATCACCCGGAAGGCATCCTGCATGATGGAGTTTTGCAAGATCTTCCTTCCTGTAAAAAGGCATAACCTCAATGCCGTCGCGGGTTTTCCAAACAAGTTTCTTCCTGAAATCGGCACCCTTCAGATCGGCAGTGATCTTTTCCATCCACTTTTCGGTGGATACGGGCGGAAATTTTTCAAATAATCTCTCTCTCTGGGCCATTAAGTGAACTGCTGATGTATGTGCAAATTAACGGATTAATAGGCTTTAAACCATGTCTTTTGTCATACGGTGTTACTGGCTGCCTCCGAACTCCATAAGGTAGGACTTGATGAACTCATCTATGTAACCGTCAAGGACAGCCTGGGCGTTGCCGGCCTCGTAACCTGTGCGCAGGTCTTTCACCAGCTTATAAGGTTGGAGCGTATATGAACGGATCTGCGATCCCCATTCGATCTTCTTCTTTGATCCTTCTATCTTAGCCTGTTCTTCCTGTCTCTTCCTCAGTTCCATCTCATAGAGGCTCGATCTGAGCAGGCGGAGGGCATTCTCCTTGTTCTGTCCCTGCGAGCGTGATTCCTGGTTCTCAATCACCAGGCCGGTAGGTGCGTGACGGAGCCGTACGGCTGTCTCTACCTTATTGACGTTCTGGCCGCCTGCGCCTGATGAGCGGAATGTCTCCCAGGTAATGTCATTGGGGTTTATCTCAATGACGATGTCGTCATTCACCAGCGGTGCCACGAATACTGAAGCGAAGGTGGTCTGTCGTTTGCCCTGCGCATTGAACGGCGAGATACGCACCAGGCGGTGCACCCCGTTCTCGCTCTTGAGATAGCCGTATGCGTTCTCTCCCTCAAACTCGAGGGTCACGGTCTTTATTCCTGCCTCGTCGCCAGGCTGATAGTATGCTTCGGTTATCTTGTATCCGTTTCTTTCACCCCACATGAGGTACATCCTCATGAGCATCTGTGCCCAGTCGTTGCTCTCTGTGCCGCCGGCGCCGGCGTTGATCTTCAGCACTGCTCCCAGCTGGTCCTCCTCACGCCTGAGCATATTGCGCAGCTCAAGCTTCTCTACCTCTGTCAGGGTTTTATCGTACTGTGTTGTTATTTCCTCCTCGGTGACCTCTCCCTCCTTAAAGAAATCGAGAAGCACCAGCAGGTCCTCGACTGACGTATTTACCTTATCAAAAGCGTTGGTCCAGCTCTTCACTGAGGAGATCTCCTTGAGGAGCTCTTCGGCTTTCTTCGGATCGTTCCAGAAGGCGGGGTCTCTGGTGATCTCTTCTTTTTCTTTTATCTCCAGAATTTTGCCGTCGACGTCAAAGATACCTCCTCAACGCATCGCGGCGTCCTGTAATGTCTTTTATCTGGTCGTTGTTTATCATTGCGAATTTGTTTGCGGCAAAGATACGAAAAAGGCAATTGAGAACGAAGTAGGAAATCCCGCGAAGCTGGAGGTTGCGGCATTGGATATCGGCACCATCTAGCGACGCCCAACCTGGTGTCGCTCACTGAACCGATAACAGAAAACAGATAACGGATAACAGATAACACTTTACAACCCTAGTTCACCTTGTACCCGGCGAAGGAGCCTGTACCGGTCTGGGTGGCCGTACCGGTGTATACCACAACACTGACAGTATTTCCCTTGCTTAGTTTGATAGTGACAGACCTGACCGTAATAGTAGCACCCGTGCTGATATCAACTGCTATTTTTTCATATGGAGCTGAATTGACATAAATAGTGACCTCCCTGCCGCTTCCTGCACCATCGGCAGTATATGCAATATTGAATGTGTAAATCCCTTCGGCAGGAACTGTGAATACCCCTGTGCCTGCATTAAATCCTCCTCCAACGCTCAGATCCGGGGTATCATAAGTCATTGTGACATCAGAAATTTGAGGTGCAATATCTGAAATGAGATTCCTTGCCCGAAATGCTATAATGGAATCAAGACGCACATGATTGCCATCCTGAATAGTGAGAGTTTTAGTTTCGATATCATAGGAAAGAGTCTGATTATCGGTATCAAGAGCCGGATCACCCGGTTCACCCTTGTCACCTTTCGGTCCTGCCGGACCCATGGGACCGGGTTCAAGAGACTTGCCTGCATAAAGTGCATACGGAACGGCCATGAACTGCATCGTTCCCATATCCATGAAATTATTCTCGAACTTGACAGAGACCTGCAGATAGTGGTTAAACGATGACCAGTCGATATCGGCAAATGTGCCGCTGACCGGATCACCTTTCCCGATCACCAGGGAGAAGACACCATATTTCGATGTGGTAACATCTGTATATACTTCCTGATATACTGCAGTGCCGGTAGGCGATCCGCTTCTTATGGTAAACTGAACCTCAATAGGTGTATTTACTATTTCTTTCCCGTAGTTGTCGCGTGCAACAGCCTGGTAATTTATACCTCCCGGCACAGTCCCCTGACCGGAAGCTGCCTCTCCTCCTGCTAAAAGAAGCCCTGTAACCATCAACACAAGAGAAATAACCTTGTTCATATCCTTTTCTTTACAGTTTCTCAATCTTAAATGACCGGTCAATGACACCGTCGGCGCTCCATACCCTTGCCACGTAAATCCCGTCTGCATAGTGCTCAAGATCAATCTCATGAATTACATCATGATCAGGTGAGAACTCCAGGTCTGTCGTATACATGACAGCACCAGGGAGGTTAGTGATAATGATATAATAATGTCTGCCCAGCACCCCGAACATCCTGATATTAAAAATGTGAGTTTACGAGCATCTGTCACAGGGTTCGGAAAGAAATCCACCCCGTTCCCTTCCCTGACCGGGTAATCAGTTGGTGGTATAAAGCGCGGCTGCTGGAAGCCCTGCGTCAAAATGTAGATATCCGGAAGCGTAATCTCCACTGCGGTCTCACCTACCGTCTGCTGGTATGATATTCCGTCTTTGACCGGTTCCACGCTAGCGGCCGTGACCAGTACCTGATGCGACAGCTCATACGACCTCTGTGAAAAGGCCAGGGTGCCTGTGAACAGCATCACAACAGCGCATGTCAATAATCGTCTCATACCGGACTCCTGTACCATCAACGCCAAAAATAACACTTTTTAAATAGAATCCCGTCTCTCCACAATGAGTTTCAGGTTTTTGAGAGGCTCAACCATCCTGAAAACCAGCGCCAGTACAAAGCCTGCGATGAGCTCTACGGCCGCTGCCGCAACCCACGGCACCTCGAGCGTCCTCATCAGCCAGCCGGCAGCGTATGTCAGCAGCAGCATAAGAAAGAAGAGAAGCAGCCTGCTTATTACGACCATCTTTGTCATGGTCTTCCCGACTGCAATGACACATGCCAGCGCCACAATTATCTGGGTAAAAAAAGCGGTATAAGCAGCCCCTGCTGCCGAAAAGGCAGGTATTAGTATAAGGTTCATGAGGATGTTTACCACCATGCCGGCCAGTGTTATCAGTCCGAGCAATCTTCAGACGGCCTGCTGCCGTGAGCATGGTGCTGAAGATATATACTGCACCGACAGGCACCAGGGTCAGCATCAGCACCGTGAATGCGCTGACTGCTCCGGGGGAGGGAGCATGATAGAGCAGGTCAAGTATCTCGCCGGGGAAGGTGGCGAGCGTCACTGCTCCTATACCCAGCGGCGCCAGAAGTAACCTGCCGGCCATCGAAGCAAGCGGGGCGATATTGTTTTCTGCGGCCAGCTCCTTTGACATGATCGGAAGCAGGAGACCTCCGAACATCACGGGGAACATGGCAATGGCATCAAAAAGCCTGAATGCCTGGGCATATATCCCGGCCTGCATGGCGCCGTCGGGCAGCAGCCGCTCGATAAGCACCGAGTCGATGCGCCAGTAAAGGGTCATGGCAAAGGCCACCAGCGCAAAAGGCAATCCTGTAATGATAATGCTTTTAAGTACAGCGGCGTCAGGCCTGACCTTCGAGACACCGCCACGGCGTATGACGATGATGAACGACACAACCATCACTGTAAAATAGGCTGACGTCTGTGCCCAGACAAACCACTCTATCCTGAACGGCCCCGATGTCACCCCTCCCCAGAGGAGCAGCGAACAGATGATGATCATCACAAGCCTGTCGGCCACAGAGAGGATGCTGTCAAGAAAGAGGTACTGCATCCCGCTTATGTTTGAACGGAGCCAGAGGAGTCATGGAAGACATCACCTGGTTAAGCATCAGGACGAGCAGCAGGGTGAACTGCTGCCGCGAATAGCCCATTGCCCAGTGCCACTGTGACTGTGACAAGAAAATAGGCTGCAGTAAGCATCAGGCGAAGGAGCAGAACATTGCCAAAGTACAGCTTCACCCTTGTGGGGTCGGCAGAGACAGCCCTGTTGTTGAAGCCCGACAGTCCCATATCAAGCAGAAGTGTAAAGAGTACCGAGAAGCTGAAGAGTGAAAAATAAAAACCGTATGCCGCTTCACCGGCCACATTCTGGACAGTACGGTCAATACCAAGAACCCAGAAAGCCTTGACAATAATGCTCACCGCAAGCAGAAAAACAATATTTACCAGGAATTTTCTCCTCAAGGCGATCTTCGGATGACTTGGATCAAATGCATCACAATTTATAAATTAATTGCCACATTTGCAATTGAGAAACGGCAGCAGACAATGATTATTGCCATTAATGCACGCACCCTTAGAGCTGTTCCGCACGACGGTATAGGATGGTTCACCCTGGAGGTCACCAGAAGGATTGTCAGCGCCCATCCGGAGCATCATTTTGTGCTGATCAGCGACAGAAGGTATGATGATCTCCCGGTCACCGGCAGCAACGTCGAATATATTACAATCCCGTTCCGTACCGTTCATCCGCTGCTGTGGTACGTCTGGCATGAGTGTTTTCTTCCGGGCGTTCTGAAGAAAGTCAAGGCTGATATGTTTGTCGCACCCGACGGCATCATCCCTCTTCGGACTGATGTTCCGTGTATCCCTGTGATACACGATCTTAACCATGAACATCGTCCGGGTGATATTCCCCGGCGTGAGCGACTGTATTTCAGGCACTTCTTCCCGCTGTTTGCAAAGAAAGCGGCGAGGGTGGCAACGGTCTCGGAGTTCTCGGCAAAAGATATTGCAACCACATACGGTATTGAAAGCAGTAAGATTGACGTTGTTCCGAACGGTGTGGCAGATATTTTCTCGCCGCCATTGCCCGGTGAGGCTGAGGAGACACGAAAGGAGTTTACTGGCGGCAGGCCTTACTTTCTTTTTGTCAGCAATTTCTCTCCGCGCAAGAATGTCGAGACGGTGATAAGGGCGTATGATCTTTTCAGGAAGAGCAGTAACAGCGATCATGTTCTGCTTCTTGCCGGCAGGAGGCTCTATCTCACCAGGGCCATTGACCGTGCGCTGGAGGCTTCGCCCTACAGCTCTGATATTCTATTCACCGGTTCTGTCGGTCGAGATGTCTTAAGGCGTCTCTACGGTGCTGCCGTGTCGCTCATCTTTGTATCGTGGTTTGAGGGCTTTGGCATCCCCGTTGTGGAGGCGCAGCGTTGCGGTACGCCGTGCATCCTGTCGGACACCTCGTCGTTGCCCGAGGTCAGCGGCGGCGCAGCGCTCTGCACCGGCCCCGCCGGTGCAGGTGCCATAGCGGAGGCTATGGCACGCCTCGCCGGAGACGAGGCGCTGCGCCGCCGCCTCTCCGAAGAAGGCATTCGCAACTCACAACGATATACCTGGGAAAACGCCGCCAGCCCAGATGTGGAACAGCATCATGAAGGCAACCAACACTAAACCCTGATGCTCAAACCTTTCTTCCTCGACGGAATAAAAGAAGCCGGATGCGACGAGGCCGGACGGGGATGCCTCGCAGGACCGGTATTCGCGGCAGCAGTGATCCTCCCGAAAAAATACCGCAACAAGGAACTGAACGACTCAAAACAACTCTCCGCCCGCCAGCGCGACAGACTGCGCGAAGAGATCACCGCTCATGCCCTGGCCTGGAGCATAGCCTCCTGCAGCAACACCGAGATAGACGCAATGAACATCCTCCGTGCATCCATCACCGCCATGCACCGCGCCATCAGCGACACTTAAAGTGACACCCCTCCTCCTGCTCATCGACGGCAACAGGTTCTATTCATATGAGAAGATACCCCATCAGACAATCATTCGCGGCGATGCCACATACCTGTCCATAGCAGCTGCCTCAATACTCGCAAAAACGGAACGCGACCGCCTCATGGAAGAGCTTGACACCCTTTACCCGCAGTACGGCTGGCGCCATAACAAAGGCTATCCCACCGCCGAACACCGCAGGGCTATCATCGAACACGGCATAACCCCATACCACCGCCTCACCTTTAACCTCAGGGATCTGCAGACCGAGCTCCGTTTCTTATAAAATGTTAAAATCATTTTCGGAAAACCGGAAATTGATATCTTTGGCTCTTCGCAAAAAACAATCAACTAATCATAAATCATGAAAAAATCCTTATCCATTCTTGTTATCCTTTTACTTTCTCCGGCTTCCAGGCCAGGGCAGATGAAGGAATGTGGCTCCTTCCGCTCATTGAAAAGCTGAATATCGGAACCATGACCGACATGGGACTGAAACTGACGGCTGAAGATATCTACAGTCTTAATAAAGCCAGCATGAAAGATGCCATTGTCATCTTCGGCGGAGGCTGCACCGGCGAGATCGTCTCCCCGGAAGGTCTGCTGCTTACCAACCACCACTGCGGCTACGGAGTCAATACAGAGGCACAGCACTGTTGAGCATGATTACCTGACGAATGGTTTCTGGGCCATGAACCAGAAGGAAGAGCTGCCCACTCCCGGGCTCAGCGTCACCTTCCTTGTGCGTATCGAAGATGTCACATCGCGTGTCATCGATAAAACCAACACCGGCATGACCGAAGCTGAACGCCGTGAAGCAGTGATGGCAGAGAGCTCAGCCATCACAGCCGAGGCAATCAAGGATACTAAGTACCGTGCCATGGTTCAGCCTTTCTACGGAGGAAATCAGTATTTCCTTCTCGTTTACGAAGTCTATACCGACGTAAGACTTGTCGGTACGCCCCCCAACTCGATCGGCAAGTACGGCCATGACACGGACAACTGGATGTGGCCGCGTCATACGGGCGACTTCAGCGTCTTCAGGGTCTATATGGGTCCCGACGGCAAGCCGGCACAGTATTCGGAAGAGAATGTCCCTCTTAAACCTAAGCATTACCTTCCCGTATCAATCAAAAACCTGCAGAAGAATGACTTTGCAATGATCCTCGGTTACCCGGGCGGCACAGAAAGGTACATGACCTCTTACGAGGTTGACGAGGCAATGAAGATCACCAACAAGAACAGGATAAAGATCCGCGGTGAAAGACAGGATATCCTGATGCAGGATATGATGGCTGACCCGAAAATAAATATTCAGTATGCATCAAAGTATGCCGGGTCATCCAACGGCTGGAAATTTGCAATCGGGCAGAATGAAGGCCTGGAACGCCTGCGTACCGCAGAGAAAAAGGCTGCATTTGAAGCTGACTTCATGAAGTGGGTCAAAGCTGACCCGATACGTGCTGAGAAATACGGCAACGCCCTCTCACTCATCGAAAATGCAGTTAAAGGCAGGACCGTGAAATATAATGCACAGCAGTACATGAGTGAAGTATTCAGGAGCTCCTGCGAGCTTATCAGCTTCGCCGGTCAGCTTGCTCCACTGGAAGAGGCCCTGGCAGGAAAAGACAGCAAGAAGGTTGCCGAGATAAATGAAAGAGCACTGAAAAATATCGACAACTTTTACGGCAACTACAGTTATCCGACAGACCGGAAGGTGACCAAGGCTCTGCTCAAACTTTACAAATCAGATATTGACCCTGAGTTCTGGCCTGATTTTTATGTCCAGATCGACAAAAAATTCAAAGGCAACTCAGATGCATTCGTCGATGATATGTTCACCAGGTCAATATTTACTTCACCTGAAAAGCTGAAAGCATTTCTCGATAAACCCAGCCTGAAGGTACTGCAGAAAGACCCGGCTTATATAGCAGCAAAATCGGTGTCTGCAACAAGGTCAAAACTTCAGAAGGATCTCGAAGGCTTTTCTGCCGATCTCTCGAAAGGACAGCGCATTTATGTTGCCGGCGTTATGGAATATACGCCTGAAACAACCAAGTACCCTGACGCCAACTTCACAATGAGGATGACTTACGGTAAGGTTCTTGATTATTATCCCTATGATGCAGTCCATTACAACTGGTACACAACAATTGACGGTGTCATGCAGAAGTACAAGAAAGGCGATTATGAATTTGACCTGCCTCAGCGTTTCATGGACCTGTACAATAAGAAAGATTACGGACGTTATGCTTCAGCTGACGGTTATATGCCCGTATGCTTCATCACTGACAACGACATCACCGGAGGCAACTCAGGCAGTCCTGTCATCAACGGCAACGGTGAACTCATCGGTCTTGCCTTCGACGGCAACTGGGAAGCTATGACCGGAGATATCATATTTGAACCCGAGCTTCAGAGGACAATCGCTGTCGACATACGTTATGTGCTCTGGGTCATGGACATCTATTCCGGCGCCGGTTACCTGCTGAAGGAGATGGATATCCGCCAGTAATAACCGTTCACATTACAGGGAAAGGGTTGCCGGTTCGGTGACCCTTTTTTTTGTCCGGTAGTCAAATGTTTGTTATCGGTTTTCGGTTATCTGTTATCGGTTCTGGCTTCAAAAATCGTTTGTACAAATGTTCATTTGTTCTCCCTGCTCTCCCGCTGCGCGGGACTGTGTCGCTTCGCTCCTTGCATGCCGTATGCTCTCCCGCTGCGCGGGACTGCGTCGCTTCGCTCCTTGCATGCTCCGTGCTTTTTAATTATCTTTGCCGAAATTTTAACCTATGAACATCAATTTCATTGAGATAGTAGCCTGCTTCATGGTTCTCTTTGCCATTATTGATATCATCGGATCGATACCAATCATCCTGGACCTCAAGGCAAAAACGGGAGACGTCCAGCCTGTCAAGGTGACACTGGCCTCCCTGGGCATTTTCCTTGCATTCCTGGTCTTCGGCGAGAGACTGCTCGGGATATTCGGAGTTGACATCGGAGCATTCGCCATCGCCGGCTCCATCATCATCTTCCTCATTGGCATGGAGATGGTTCTTGGAGTGGAATTCTTCAAACAGGATTCCCCCGGCGGCGGAGGAATCGTACCTATCGCTTTCCCACTTATTGCCGGTGCTGGATCAATCACCACAATACTTTCCCTAAGGGCAGAATACCAGACAATCAATATCCTTATTGCTTTGCTGCTGAACATAGGCGTTGTATTTTTCGTCCTGAAAATGACTACAACTATTGAAAAGTTTCTTGGTCCTACCATATTGCATATTCTTAAAAAATTCTTCGGGATCATCCTCCTGGCAATAGCAATAAGACTCTTTATCAATAACACCGGCCTGGCACTGACGAATGGTCAATGAGGTAATCATCTACACCGACGGCGCCTGCAGCGGTAACCCTGGTCCGGGAGGCTACGGGGTGGTGCTTATGTCAGGAAAACACAGGAAAGAAATTTCTGAAGGTTTCCGCCTCACCACAAACAACAGGATGGAACTGATGGCCGCAATCAGGGGCCTGGAAGCGCTGAAGAGACATGGTACCGACGTGAAACTGTATACCGACTCACAGTACGTGGCCAACGCCGTCAACAAAGGATGGGTATTTGACTGGGAACGGAAACACTTCAGGAAAAAAAAGAACCAGGACCTGTGGATACGCTTTCTCGAACTGTACAGACTGCATAACGTAACTCTTTTCTGGTTAAAAGGACATAATAACGATACTGAAAATGAGCGCTGTGACATCCTTGCCGTCAACGCCTCAAGGGAGACTGTGCTCTCCGAAGACACAGGTTATGTACCTGAAAACGATAGCCCGGCACTTATTTAATATGTTAGTACTCTTCCATTGACTTTTATTAAAAAATTTGCAAATTTGCAAAAAGGGGAACAATGAACAGCTTCGTACACCATGCAACCGACATATCGCCAGAGATCTGTTTATCTCCGGCGGAAAATAAATTTGTCATATCAGGAAACTCAGCTCCTGAAGATGTGCGCGAGCTCTATTACCCCGTTCTGGAGTGGATGAAGGAATTCACTTCCACATTGAGAAAGAACAATCCGTACACAGATAAGAAACCTCTCATTTTTAAGCTTGATCTTGAGTATTTCAATTCGTCATCAGCCAAGTTCCTCTTTGATATCTTCACCCAACTCAAGGATATAAACAATGACGGAGTGCCTGTTGTCATCGAGTGGCATTATGACGCTGAAGATACTGACCTCAGGGAAGCAGGTGAAGACCTGGCGCTGCTCTGCGAGATCGAATTCAAATACTGCCCCAAATCGAAAGGCGATCAATGAGAGGACCGGCAGAACTGTACGCTCTGCTCAATGACCTTCAGATATCTTTTGAGTACATTGAACACCCGCCCGTACCTACGGTTGAGGAGGCTATGAAATATTGGTCCGGCATAGAATCGGGCCACTGTAAAAACATTTTCCTCCGTAATCACAAAGGCGACAGACATTATCTTGTCATTTTATACTACAGCTCCCAGCTGAAGATCCACGATCTCGAGAAACAGCTGCACCAGGGCAAGCTGTCATTTGCTTCCGACCGCCGGCTGATGCAGTATCTCGGGCTCACACCCGGCTCCGTCTCACCGTTCGGACTTATCAATGACCACACGCACCACGTGCACCTATTCATTGACAAAACCCTCCTCAGCCATGAGAGGCTATCATTCCATCCCAACACGAACACTGCATCACTGATCATTCCGCGAGACGGGCTGTTAAAATTCCTCACCCACACCGGCAACACCTACGAATTCTTCTGATTTCCATCACTGCTGCCTACTGCCAATTGCCTACTGCCTTATTTGGAGTAATTCCAAATAACAAGATTTAAGCAGCAAAACATCTTTCTTGGAGGTCTTTAATCAGGACTTGCATTTAGGACATTTAACCTTATTGCCATGAAAAGAATTGCATTGACCGCGATGGCTGTGGTATTCTTCACCATGCTGAGCGCTCAGGATACGGTACCCAGAAAAAATTATAACTCAACCTTTACATCCCAGGCTCCCGTCATTGACGGATCAATAGAGGATGAGGTCTGGCAGGCTGGCGCCTGGGAAGGCGACTTTGTTCAGTTCGAACCTCTTAACGGCGGCCCGGTTTCACAAAAGACAGAATTCAAGATCCTCTTCGATGCCGATAATATTTATGTAGCAATCAAAGCATATGACACCTCTCCTGACAGCATAACAAGACGTATATCGCGCCGTGATAATGCCGATGGAGATTTTGTTGCGGTTGCATTTGACAGTTATCATGACCTTCGCACCGGTTTCGCGTTCCTTGTCAATGCTGCCGGTGTGAAGAACGATTTTATCTGGTCCAACGACGGACAGATGGAAGACGATACATGGGATCCTATCTGGTTCACCAAAACAGAGATGTATGACTGGGGATGGGCTGCAGAACTGAGAATCCCATTGACCCAGCTGCGATTCAGAATTACTGACGGCGGCATCTGGGGGCTGGAAGTGTTTCGTGAGCTTTTCCGTAACCAGGAGACAACAGTATGGCAACATATAGACCGTAATGCCTCAGGCATGATCCATAACTTCGGCGAGATGACCGGACTCACCGGAATCAAACCAAGAAAACAGGCTGATATTACACCTTTCGTTGTGGGCAGTATTGAAAGCTTCGAGGAAGAAGAGGGCAATCCTTTTGTATCAGGCAATAAGCGGAAAATCAACGGAGGTCTTGATGCCAAATTCGGTATAACCAACAACATGACACTTGATCTGACTGTAAATCCCGACTTCGGCCAGGTAGAGGCTGACCCTTCTGTGGTCAATCTTACTGCTTTTGAAACATTCTTTGAGGAGAAGAGACCGTTTTTTATTGAAGGTAATAACATCACAAGCTTCAAGGTCGGGATAGGTGACGGTGACATCGGCTATGACAATCTTTTTTATTCAAGGAGGATAGGCCGAAGTCCCCAGGTCGATGCTTCAACGGAAGAAAATGAATATGCTGATTCACCGCGCAATGTGCCCATTATAAGCGCTGCCAAACTAACAGGCAAGACACCTGACGGCCTCTCGGTAGGTATCCTTGAAGCAGTGACTGCCGCAGGAATTGCTGAGATCGACTCCCTCGGAGAAAGAAGCACGCAGACCGTAGAGCCTTTGTCAAGCTACTTTGTGTCAAGAGTCATGAAAGACTTTGGCGGCGGACAGACGGTGATCGGAGGAGCATATACGAATTCACACCGGTTTCTTGACGGGACGGGTATTAACGGACTGGTCAGAAATGCCAACACTGCCGGCCTCGACTTCACACATTTCTTTGGCACCGAGAAGAACTGGACTCTATCAACCTCAGCCGCATTCAGCAACCTCACAGGCAGCACGGAGGCTATCGAAAATCTCCAGTACTCTCCTGTACATTACTACCAGAGGCCCGATGCAGATTATATCGAAGTTGATACAACACGTACATCACTGAATGGCCACGGAGGCAATATTCAGGCTGGCAAGATCGGAGGCCGCTGGAATTTCATGCTGTTCGGCCTATGGAAATCGCCAGGCTTCGACATTAATGACGTTGGCTATCTGCAACGTGCAGACCAGCTGATGACCGTGCTCTGGTCTGCTTACAGATTCGATAAGCCTTTCAGCATATTCAGAATGATCAGGCCCAATACCAACATATGGAGCTCATGGGATTTCGGAGGCACCCACCTGAATACCGGGGGTAACCTGAGCGTCTATGCCGAATTTAAAAACCTCTGGTCCACCAGTATTGGCTCTAATTTTGAAGGTGAAGCACTTTCCAACACCCTCTTACGCGGTGGGCCCTCAATGCTCATACCTTCAAGTATAAACTGGTTTGCGAGCGCAAGTACCAACAGTTCAAAAATGATCTACGGTACCCTATGGGTCAACGGCGGAAAAGGCGCGGAAGAATCTTCCAAATCATGGTCTGCTGGCCTTAACCTGACAGCAAAACCCGGCAAGTCTTTCTCGGTCACAATTTCGCCCTCGTATACTATAAACAATGATATGCTTCAGTATGTGACTCAGTGCTCGATCAACGGTGAAGACCGGTATATCCACAGCCGGCTCGACCAGCAGATCGTGAGATTATCCCTGCGCCTTAATTACAATATCACTCCGGACCTTACAATTCAATACTGGGGGCAGCCTTTCCTGGCGGCAATGGATTACAGTGATTATAAAAGGATAACCGATCCCAAAGCTGCTGAGTTCACCGACCGTTTCCATACATTTACTGATGAAGAGATAACTTTTGCAGAGGAAGAGAACACCTACTATGTTGATGAGAACAGTGACGGGACCGATGACTACAGCTTCGACAATCCTGACGGTAACTTTGACCAGTTCTTATCAAACCTTGTTGTCCGCTGGGAGTTCCGTCCAGCTTCAACAATTTACCTTGTCTGGTCACAAACACGTGATTATTATGACGAAACAGGATCGTTTTCATTAGATCAAAACATTGTTAATTTGTATACTACGTATAAACCGTATAATGTTTTTCTGTTAAAGTTCACTTACAGGTTCGGACTTAGGTAGATTGGTTTTTTTGCATAAATTTGGGGTGTCTTAAATTACCCCTTGCGAACCCTGCCCTATGAAGAAATGCATCTTCCTGCTCCTTGCTTACTATTCCGCTTTGGCTGGACGGCCAGGATTTTGAAAAAAGAATTTATACCACCACACGGATAAGCACCCCCCCGACCATTGACGGAGAACTGGAAGATGAAGCCTGGAGCCAGGGTGAATGGGGCGGTGATTTCTGGCAGTATGAGCCTTATGAAGCAGCTCCCGTAAAGCAAAAAACGGAATTCAAGATCCTTTATGATGACAATAATATCTATGTTGCCATCAAGGCTTATGACACTGCTCCTGACAGCATTATGTCACGCATGACACGCCGTGATGACATCGATGGCGATGAGGTCTTTGTAGCATTTGATTCATACTTTGACCAGCGTACTGCATTTGGTTTCGGGGTCAGTGCTGCAGGCGTCAGGGGCGACCTTGTATGACAGATGATGGCATGAACGAAGATGAGACGTTCGACCCTATCTGGTATGTGAAAACTGCTGTTTACAGCTGGGGATGGGCAGCCGAGATGCGTATACCTTTTACCCAGCTTCGCTTTTCTGCAAGCGAAAACCAGGTCTGGGGGCTTGAAGTAATACGGGAAATCTACAGGTATGATGAGACTGATATGTGGCAGCCTATTGCGAGGAATGCTTCCGGAGTGGTACATAATGTAGGCCTTCTTCACGGTCTGAATGATATAAAACCGCGCACCCAGTTTGACATTACTCCTTACGGTGTGGCCAAACTGGAAACATATGAGGGCGAAGAGGGTAATCCATGGGTTGACGGGACCGACTTTAAACCAAACGCCGGACTCGATGCCAAGATCGGGGTAACAAACAATATGATAATGAGCCTGACAGTCAATCCCGACTTCGGACAGGTGGAGGCTGACCCTTCAGAAGTGAACCTCACTGCTTTCGAATCATATTTTCAGGAAAAAAGGCCGTTTTTTGTTGAGAGCCAGAACATTACCAGCTATGGCCTCGGGCTTGGCGAGGGTGGCTCCGGTAATGACAATCTCTTTTATTCCAGGAGGATAGGCCGCAGCCCCAGACTGCCGTACTCGCCTGGCAATGATGAATATGCCTATACCCCTTCGTTTACACCTATCATCGGTGCGGCCAAACTGACCGGCAAGTCAGGAAACGGATGGTCTGTCGGAGCAGTAGAGGCAGTCGCCGCCCGGGTAAGCACAAAGGTTTACAATGAGGAAAGCGATGAGACAACCTATGTCACTGCCGAGCCACTTGCCAATTATGCTGTCGGAAGGATACAGAAGGACATTAACAACGGTAACACTATCATCGGCGGGATGCTGACAAATACAATCAGGTCACTCGATGATGATACCGAAGATTATTTTCATAAAAATGCCACGTCAGGCGGCATAGATTTTACCCAGTACTTCGGTGAAAAGAACTATATCTTCCAGCTGCATACAGCCTTCAGCAATATCAGTGGCACTGAGGATGCCATTGCACGTACACAGCGCTCTGCCATCCATAACTTTACAAGGCCTGATGCCGATTATGTCGAATATGATCCCACCCGCACTTCACTCAGCGGTTTCGGCGGTAACCTGATGACCGGGAAAATAGGCGGTAACTTAAATATCATTTACCTGTCTGCCTGGAAATCGCCTGGACTGGAACTGAATGACATCGGGTACATGCGGGTAGCAGACCAGTATATTGGTGCAGCTATATTCCAATTACAGCATCTACAAGCCATTCAGCATATTCAACTAGATGGGCTTCGGGACGAATATTATACACGCTCATGATTTTGGAGGAACGCTGACTAACCTTGGAAGTGAATTCTCATGGCAGGCGCAATTTAAGAACCTGTGGTCCGCTTATATAGGCGGACAGGTTTACGGCGAGGAGACGGATAACCATCTGCTGCGCGGCGGACCTTCGATGAAAATGCCAGGATATGCAGGCATTCACGGAGGCTTTGATTCCAGCGACCGTAAAAAGTTTGTGGCCGAACTCAACGGAAACTACGCATGGGGGTTTGAGGATGTCTATAAAAGTGCAGGTGTGAGCCTCGAACTGAGTTACCGGCCCGTCAGCACCCTGAATTTCAGCATCGAACCTGAGTTTGAAAAGACATTTAACACCATGCAGTATGTAACCGAGACATCTGTCACCAGCGGGGTCTATACCCCACGGTATATATTCGGTTCAATAGACCAGAAAATTCTTAGTATATCATTAAGGGTTGATTATAACATAACCCCCGACCTTACTATCCAGTACTGGGGTCAGCCATTCTTCGGATCAGGTGATTATGATGAATTTAAGTATATCACAGATGAGTCTGCTGCCGAAGCCGTTTATACTGATCGGTTTCATACTTATCTGCCCGCCCAGATCAGTTTTGACGAGCCTGCCGGAATTTATTATGTGGATGAAAACGAGGACGGTAATGTTGAATACATGTTTGAAAATCCTGATTTCACCGTGAGCGAGTTCCTGCACAACCTTGTTGTCAGATGGGAATTCCTGCCCGGTTCAACCGCCTATTTTGTATGGTCACAGACAAGAGAGTATATTACCGATGACGGAACGTTTGACCTGGGAACACAGGCCAATAATCTCTTCACCGACAACACCCCGCATAACGTTTTCCTCATCAAGCTCTCGTACAGGTTCGGATTAAGATGAAAAAGAGCTGCGAATGGCCTTCAGGTGACAGCATGATGATCAGTTATCATGACAATGAATGGGGCATACCCATACATGACGATACCAGGTGGTTCGAACATATATTACTTGATGGTGCCCAGGCAGGACTGAGCTGGAAAACCATCCTTCACAGACGGGAGGGCTACCGCAGGGCATTTGACGGATTCGATCCCGGGAAAGTTGCAAAGTACGATGATAAGAAATTTAATGAGCTGCTGAACGATGAAGGTATCATCCGTAACCGGCTGAAGATCAGATCTGCGATCAATAATGCGAAGGCATTCCTGAAAATCCAGGAAGAGTTCGGCAGTTTTGACAATTATATCTGGAGCTTCAGCGGCGGCAAGCCCGTGGTGAACCGCTGGAAGAGCCTGAGCGAGATACCTGCAAGCTCACCTCTCTCTGACATTGTAAGCAAGGACCTGAAAAAGAGAGGATTTACTTTTGTCGGAACAACAATATGTTACGCCTTCTTGCAGGCTGCCGGCATCGTCAATGACCACCTGGTCTATTGTTTCCGCCACCCGGATAATTTTGATTTGTAGCGGTTAACCCCGGAGGGGTTGCCATCCAAGCCACCTCTCCGGGGTTGGATCTGGCGTTGGCTTTCCCGCCCTGGTTATCACCCGGGCCAATTGATGAGGACACCTCCGGTGACAAATCGCGATGATAATTTTAATTCCATCAATATATTAAATCATTTCATCAATTTAATTGATTTATTTAATGTATGTGGTACATTTTTTGATTGTCATTAAACTAATAGTGCTTCTTTATTAACATCTTTAATTAAACCTGATTAAAATGAAGAAGAATATAGAAAAGGTCCCGGAATTTGATGATATCATCTTCCGCGACCGCAACAAGGAGTACGGAGCTTATGACCTCCGTAAGAGATACAACTCAACAATGAGCATCTCGCTGGTAGTAGGACTGTCTTTCAGTATCTCACTGGTTCTTATTCCTTTCTTTTCTGCCGATCAGGCGGACCCCGGAATCGTGAAAAGGATCGACATAACCGGTACCTTTGACCCCACACTGCTTGATCCACCCGAACTTCCAGAGACGCCCCCTCTGTTGAAACCTCCGGCAGAGGCAATGAACCAGGTGCGGTTCGTCCCGCCCAAGATCGTAGCTGACGATGCAGCGTCTTCGGACGAAATGCCTGTAACTGAAATTATAAACCAGGATATCAAAGACGGAAAACCTGGGGAAATACTACCTGAAAGCATTGGACCCTGATCCGATCACTCCACCCGACGATACACCAAGAGTCATTGTGAAGGAGATGCCTTCATTCCCTGGAGGCAACACCGAGCTGATGAGATACCTCAGTGAACAGATAATCTATCCTGAAGATGCTATCATGAACAGGATAGAGGGAACCGTTATCCTGAGATTTGTCGTCAGCAGAACAGGTGACATAACCCAGATTGAGCTGATACGCGGGGTCGATCCTCTGCTTGATAACGAAGCCATCAGGGTGGTCTCCGGATTGCCACGTGGCGTCCCGGTAAACAGGAGGGCGTGGCAGTCCCCGTCTGGTTCACCTTGCCTGTAACATTCAGGCTCAGATAAAATTCCCGTCAAGAAACTTCTGAAAATTCTCTTTGTACTGATCTGTCACGGGTATACGCACCTCGCCAAAGACGATGCGATTGCGGTCAATGACCTTCACCTTCTCAAGGCTGACAATAAACGACCGGTGCACCCGCATGAACCTGTTTTCCGGCAGCCTCGCCTCCAGCGCCTTCAGCGTCGAAAGTGAAAGCACAGGCTTCTTTTCCTCCGTCAGAAATATCTTTACATAATCCCTCAGACCCTCAATATAATTTATCTCTGAAAAATTTATCCGCCTGATCTTGTACTCTGACTTGATGAAAAGGAAATCATTCTTCACCTCAAGCGATGGCAGCTGTTTTGTTTCATGCTCAATAAAATTCTGTGCCTTCTGCACAGCTTTCAGGAACTCGGCATAGCTGAACGGCTTCAGCAGGTAATCGACAGCATCAAGCCGGAATCCCTCAAGGGCATATTTCTCGTATGCTGTGGTGAATATTATCTTCGGCCCTCCGCTGATGACCCTGGCAAGTTCTGTTCCTGTAATGTCAGGCATCTGAATATCGAGCAGTACAAGATCAACATCAGACGACTTGATATATACCACAGCGTCAACCGGGTTATCAAAGGAACCTGCCAGTTCAAGGAAAGGTGTCTTTTCGATATAACCCTTCACCAGCTGGAGCGCCAGCGGCTCATCATCTATAGCCACGACCTTAATCATGACACCGGCTGACTTACTGTATTAATTTTCAGTTCAACATTGTACACCGCACCGTCGTCGCTGATGTTTAGCTCATGCCTTCCGGGATAGAGCAGGGATAGTCTCTTGCGGACATTTTCAAGCCCTATGCCTAAATCGGCTTCCAGGACATCATTTTTCACCTGATTGATACTGTTGGCTGCCGTGAAGCGGATATGGTCACCTTCCCTGGACAAGCCGATGCGGATGAAGGCATTTTTCCGCACACTCACACCGTGCTTGAATGCGTTTTCGATGAACGGAATGAACAGCAGCGGCGGTATGTCAATATCATCGTACTTTTCGGGAAAATCCACGGAGAGCTTCCACTTTATCGCTGATGCGCAGTTTCATGAGATCAATGTAGACCTTCATGAAATCAAGCTCCCTGCTGAGTTTTGTATTACCCTGTTCTGATTCGTACAGCATGTAACGCATAAGTCTTTGAAAGACTCAGGACAGCCTCCTGGGCATCTTTCTGGTTGATCTCAATGAGGGAATAAATATTGTTCAGGGTGTTAAAGAAGAAGTGGGGACTGACCTGGTTCTTCAGCAGCGCCAGTTCAGAATTAAGCTTCTCCTGCTCAAGCTCCTTGATCTCCCGTTCTTTCTTTAACGACTGCTCCACCGAGCGTAATCCCACGGCAAAACCAGTCACAAGAAAGGCGGTGATAAAGTAGTTATACGTGATCATCCGTGCAAATGAGCGTCTGCCTTTCCTGTGGCTGTCACCATCTTTATTCGCATCACGAATACGCTGCTCAAGCTGCCGGCGGAGGAGGAAACGCCTTCTGGAATGCAAAGTTGGATACGAAATGAACGGTTATCACCAGAACGAGCATGGCACCAACATACATTGGCCACCTGCCTCTGTGCAGAATTAAGGGCACCAGCCACAGATAGTTAATATAAAAGATAATGCCGAAGACAAGGGTGTTAAAGAAGATAATAAGCGTGGTACGGGTATCTTCAAACCCGCCGCCTGTCACAAGGAACTGCGGCAGGATAAATAGAATTATCCATCCGGTGACGTGCAGCAGGACACCCAGCAATCCTTTTCTTTCCTTTATCATTCCTCTTTCAGCCATATTAACCTCAAAGCTAACAATTTTGATTTATTCTTTATTCGTATCTCAGCGCCTCTATCGGATCAAGATCTGACGCCTTGCGTGCCGGATACCATCCGAAAAAAACACCGATCACACTGCAAACCGCAAAAGAGAGTATCACCGAGCCTATCATGACCGTTATAGGCCATGAAGTAAGGGCAGCCACCACTTTGGAAGCCAACAGTCCCAGCAAAATCCCTATCAGGCCGCCGAACACACTCAGCAATATCGATTCAATAAGGAACTGCATCAGAATATCTATCCCGCGCCCTCCGATAGACATCCTCAGGCCTATCTCCCTGGTGCGTTCAGTGACAGAGACATACATTATATTCATAATGCCGATGCCGCCTACCAGCAATGATATGCCGGCTATGGCTCCGAGCAGTATTGTCAGTATGTCCATTACCGAGGTCATCGTTGTAGCAAGCTCTTCCTGGCTCCTGACCTCAAAATCATTATCCTCGTTCTCGCGCAGTTTATGTGTCCGGCGCAGAACCTCCTCAACCTGTGTCTGTGCAAGCTCATGACTCTTCCGCACTCCTTGCAGACATCTGAATAGACTGTATGTGTGTCTGGGCAAGTATTCTTTTCTGCACCGTGGTATAAGGAGCAATAAGGACATCATCCTGATCCTGCCCGAAACTGTTCTGTCCCTTCTCTTTAAGGACCCCTATTATTTTAAATGGGATATTTTTAAAACGTACGGTCTCACCGGTCGGGTCAATTCCCTCGCCGAAGAGTTCATCAGCCACAGTACGGCCTATGAGGCAGACTTTGGCAGAACCTTTTGCCTCGCTGTCGGTGATATTGCGTCCGTTGACAATGCTCCAGCTTCTGATCTGAAGATATTCTTCATTCCCCCCGTAGATGGTTGTCGGCCAGTTTGAACTTCCGTACACAGCCTGGCCGCTGCTTCTTACCTCTGGCGACACAGCAATCACAGCGCTGCATTCAGTCTTTATGGCGTTCATGTCAGAAACAGTCAACCTCTGAGAGCTTGAACTCCCCTGCTGAACGCCGCCCATTCTCATGGTCCCGGGCATCACAAACAGCATGTTCGATCCCATGCTGGAGATCTGGTCTTCAATGCTTTTCTTTGAACCCTGACCTATGGCAAGCATCGTTATGACAGAAGCCACACCGATAATTATCCCCAGCATAGTCAGGAATGAACGAAGCTTGTTGCGCTTCAGCGCACTCATTGCGACTTTAAACAAATTTCCTAATTTCATGATCCTGCTTTATTAGTCCTCTTCTACCGGTAAGGCTCTCAGGGTTTCTGCAGCCTGAAGCCGGTTCTTTACATCTTCCTGCCTGATGATATGTCCATCGCGGAAAACGATGCTTCGTGACATGCAGCGGGCAATATCCGGTTCGTGTGTAACAAATACAATCGTCTTGCCCTTTTCATTCAATTCCTGCAAAAGAGCCATGATCTCGTATGATGTGCGCGTATCAAGGTTACCTGTCGCCTCGTCGGCAAGAATAACGACGGGGTCATTTACCAGCGAGCGCGCAATCGCCACCCGCTGCTGCTGACCTCCGGAGAGCTGGTTCGGCATGTGATCCATCCTATCCTGCAGACCCACCGCTTCCAGTGAAGCAATTGCTCTCTCTCTCCGCTCCTTAGCCCTGATGTTGGGGTTATACATCAGCGGCAGCTCTACATTCTCAAGTGCAGAGGTGCGTGAGAGCAGATTATACGACTGGAAGACAAAACCAATCTTGAGGTTGCGGACAGCAGCCCTTTCATTCTTTGACATCTCTGCCACATTTATTCCGTCAAGCAAATAGGTACCCGCTGTAGGTCTGTCAAGACAACCAATTATATTCAGCATCGTCGACTTACCCGACCCCGACGCACCCATGATAGCTACAAACTCACCCCGTGATATCTGCAGACTGACGCCTCTCAGGGCATGCACCGTCACCTCTCCGACGTAATAATCCTTCTTCAGCGAGGATATGTCTATTATAGCGCCCATACTTCAGCTTTTTGTGGTGGTTTTCTTCTTATTGTTCTGAGTACCCGGACGCTGAGGCATAAATGGATTGGATGAAACCTCTTTTTCCTTAACCTTTGTGGTTGCAAGTGTCATCTTTGTAACAACCTCATCACCTTCCTTCAGTCCTGACTTCACCTCGGCATTGTCGCCATCGTTTGTGCCCAGTTCTACCCGTACAGGGTGGATACCCACATCATCTCTGACCCATACCATTGTTGGCATCTTAACACCTTCAGGCGGTGTAACTCCTTCCGGCATCTGGCCCGAAGGCATAGTAAAGTTGCCGGCGGGTCTGGCCGGCATGCTGCCTGTGGTTCCGGCTGGAATGTTGCCTGCTGGCCTGGCCTGCATGTTGCCTGCTGCACCGCCTGGAATGTTGCCTGCTGACATCATTTCCTTACCCATCTTTCCCAGATATTCAGCTTCGGGAGTGAATTTTACAGCTTTGTAAGGGATGGTAAGCACATCATTGGTCTCCTCGACATAGATCACCAGGTTGGCAGTCATGCCGGGCAGAAGCTTCTGATCAGGATTCGGAGCATTAATAACGACTGTATAGGTGACCACATTCGATGTTGTCACAGGCGAAAGCCTGATCTGCATCACACGTACCGGAGAATTTCTCGTCCGCGAAAGCATCTACATCAAATTCAACCCTCTGCCCTTCCTTTACCATACCGATATCTGATTCGTCAATATCAGCCTCAACCTGCATCTGTGTAAGATCCTGCGCTATTGTAAATATTTCCGGAGTGTTGAAACTCGCCGCAACGGTCTGCCCTTCGTCAACAGCCCTGTTCATCACCACACCGTCTATGGGAGAGTAAATGGTTGCATATTTAAGATTTACAACAGCCTTGTCATAATTGGCTTTCGCGTTCTTAAGCGTAGCTTTTGACTTCTCATAATTGTATTTTGCCAGGTCATGGTCTGCCTGAGCTACCAGGTTTTTTTCAAAAAGAGAACTCGAACGTTCAAAGTTTGACTGCTGATACTCTGTCTCAGCCTTTGCGCTCTCCAGGGTAGCATAAGCCTGTTCTACCTGTGAATTAAGGGCCACCTTATCAAGCTCGGCCAGGATCTGACCTTTCTTTACAGGTGAGTTAAAGTCAACATATAAGTTTTCCCACTATACCTGATACCTGTGTTCCGACCACCACCGAGGTAATGGCTTCCAGAGTGCCTGTAGCTGTAACTGTGTTTGTCACCGAACCCTTCTTCACAGTTGCTGTTTCGAAGGTGTATGACTGACCCTTCTTACAGCCATGGATAACCAGAATTGTTACTGCTGCCACTGCCAGCACTGCACTACTTATAATAACTCTTATTCATTTTCATTGATTTAGACTTTTATTTTTGATTTTTCATTAGAGCGAAAGCGGGACTCCCCTGTAGAAGTCAATGATCTTATAGGAATAGACAAGTTCATATTTTGCCTGGAGCAGGTTGCTTTCCGAGGATGTCATGTTTGTTTTCTGTATCAGGAAATCGACGGAGTTCATTACTCCGAGTTTGAACTTCTCCTCAGCCACATTGTATGATTCAAGTGAGGCCTCATACTGGTTGACTGCTGCATTATAGCTTATTGCTGCGGACCGTGCGTCAAGGCACGCCTGTTCAATCTCCTTGCGAAGCTGGTTTTTTGTATTGAGCTCATCCAGCTCGGCTGTTGTTATTCCTGCCTTTGCCCTCGATACTGATGACTTGTTCTGGTTATTCGAAAAGATTGGTACTGACAAAGACAATCCGACCGAAGATGCAAAGTTGTTCTTGATCTCTGAGCCCATAAATGCTGCTTCAGCAAAAGCAGTGTTCACGCCTGCACTCATTGACAACGAAGGATAATAGCCTCCCTTTGCGAGATCAAGATCGATCAGGGCATTTTCCCGGTTGATCTCTGCGTTCTTTATCTGCGGTTTGACCGCCAGGGCCTCAGCGTAAACATCTGAAGCATCAGCGGCAGGTGTTGTTGAAATGATTGCATCAATATCAGGGCGGACTATTTCAAATGTCTCATCTACCGGCAGCTCCATCAGCTGCATCAGTGTGACCTTTGCCATATCAAGTGTGTTGATGGCATCTGCAAGTGTCAGCTCTTCGCTTGCAAGCTGAGTTTTGACCTGGAGGTAATCGCTGTTTGCAATGGCCCCGAGAGCATACCTCTCTTTTGCCAGGGCAAGCTCCTCACGGGTGGCATCAGCCTGGTTGCGGCTGTTGTTTATCTGCTCTTCCGCATAAAGCACCTGCAGAAAGGCACTCATTATACTCAGGGTGACGCTCTCTTTTGTCTCCTCAGTACTGTATTGCAGTCCTTTGTAAGTAAGCTCCGCCTGCCTGATACCGTTCTGCACCTGAAAACCGTTGAAGAGACTCACACTGCTTCCGACAGAGAGGCTCGTCCTTGATGAACCCTCAAGCAGGCTCACATCGTTAACATCAGTGATCTGCTTCCATCCCAGGCTCTCACCTGCTGAAGCACTCAGATCGGGCCAGCGGTTGTCCTTTGCCTGCTGAAGGTTTATCTCACCGACACTGGCAGTGACACCTGCCTTGCGCACCTGTATGTTCTCATTCAGGGCATGATCAATGCATTCGGCAAGCGCCCACTCTTTCTGTTGGGCAGAAACAGGCAAAACAGTCAGAAGGATTCCTGCTGCTGTAATAAATAATTTTGTTCTCATCCTTTTCATTTTACAAATCATGATGAGACAAAAGTATAATGGGCGATACCCTGCAAAAAATCATTTAGACGCACAGGGTCAGTATGCCGGCAGATGGCATCTTTTTACCGACGGAACCCGGTCGTCTTTTATGTCATGAACCGGTAAGGTATTACCGGAACAGATTTTTTATTTTATGTTTGCAGGCACTTTAACCAGTATGTTTATGCAAAATGAAGATTTCAAAGTCTACGGTTACCGGTGGGTAATGCTCAGCGTTTATATGCTTATTATTGCGGTCAATCAACTGCTGTGGATCACCTTTGCCCCGATAACGGGTGATGCCGTACGGTTCTTCGGAGCCTCTGACCTGCAGATCGGGATACTGTCAATGTGCTTTATGATCGTGTATCTTGTCATCTCAATTCCTGCGTCATGGATCATAGACACATATGGGATCCGCAGAGGTGTTGGCATAGGGGTGGCATTCACCGGGGTATTTGGCTTATTGCGCGGACTGGTATCAGATAATTTTACTCTTGTCCTGTTATCACAGATAGGTATTGCCATAGGGCAGCCGTTCATACTGAATGCCATCACGAAAGTAGCAGCCCGGTGGTTCCCTCTCGAAGAAAGAGCGACAGCTTCAGGACTTGGTACCCTGGCAATGTATGTTGGCATACTTGCAGCGATGATCCTCACTCCCTTTCTTGTCAACGGATCAGGAATTGAGCGGGATGCTTAACATTTACGGGATCGTTTCAGCAGTCGCAGCGGTGACCTTTTTCATTCTCGCCAAAGAGCGTCCGCTCACCCCGCCCTGCCATAGCTATCAGGAAGAACGGGCCCTGGCGACTGACGGACTGAAGCTCATATTCCGCAGCAGGAACTTTAACTGGCTTATGTTCATATTCTTTATCGGATTGGGAATATTCAATTCAGTCACCACATGGATTGAGAATATTGTGAGGCCGCGGGGTTTTTCAGCTGAACAGGCCGGGATAACCGGAGGGCTTATGATTGTTGGGGGTATATTCGGAGCCCTCATAATTCCGATATTATCTGACCATTACAAAAAAAGAACTCCCTTCATCTCCGTTGCCCTGGCCGGAACCGCATTAAGCCTTGCAGGTATTACATTTGCTACAGACTACGGGCTCCTTCTTGTTTCCGGGGCAGCATTCGGTTTCTTCCTGCTCAGTTCAGGCCCCATAGGATTCCAGTACGGTGCCGAGATAACTTATCCTGTCTCCGAAGGAACTTCAAACGGTTTCCTGCTGCTCATGGGTCAGATCTCGGGAATAGCACTGATTTTTGGTATGGACAGTTTCAAGTCTCCGGAAACAGGGTCCATGACCCGGCCTCTGATCTTAATGATCGGTTTAATGTTTATAAGCTTCCTGAGCTCGCTGTGGCTTAGAGAATCAACCCTTCTGAAAAGGAGCGGCGACCAGGCATAAAAGCTTTTATCCTCAGGACTGGTGTAAATTAACACCGAAAGTATCATTTTCTTCTGCAGAAATATTTTCATAAATTGGTGGATTCCAAATTCATATTGTTCAAAATGAAACCAATTCCGCGAAGAAAATTTATTCAGGGCACTGCCCTGGCTGGCGGAGCATTGTTATTCCTTCCCTCTCTGAAAGCATGTAAATTTCTGGATACCAGTTCGTCCGGAAACTACTTTCTGAACGAATTCGGGATCGATGAGACACTCTGCCGTAAACTGCTGGCAAAAGCGCTGTCGAGAGGCGGTGATTTTGCCGATCTCTTTTTTGAGTTCACCGTATCAAACTACATTGGCCTGGAAGATGGCAAGGTGAACCGGTCTTACGGTGATATCTCACTTGGTGTTGGTATCCGCACCGTCATGGGTGATCAGATAGGCTATGGCTATACACAGGATCTCACTGAGGAATCGATGATGTCAGCTGCTGCCACGGCTTCAACGCTGTGTGACATGACAGCCGCCGGCATCGGATCATCATTCAGCAGGTTGCAGACCGGTAATTATTATCCTGTCGCTGCTGATTTCGACGGCATCCCTGCACAATCAAAGCTGCCGCTGCTGCAGGAACTCAACCAGAAATGCTTCGCCATCTCTCCGGAGATCATTAAGGTCAATGCCGGCTTCCAGAGCAGCGCCAAACGTATACTTAATAGTATCGAGCGATGGTGTCATGGCAGAAGATATCATCCCTGGCGGGTATATTTACTCGTCCGTAGTAGCCGAGAGAAACGGGAAACGCGAACGGTCATTCTGGAACCTTGGCGGACCGCCGTGATCTTGTCATTTTATAATGTGGATGTAATAAACGAGGTGGCAACAAAATCAGTTAACAACGCACTGAAGCTGTTTGACGCTATCCAGCCTCCGGCAGGTGAGATGCCTGTGGTTCTGGGCCCTGGCATAACCGGTATACTGCTGCATGAGGCAATCGGTCATGGTATGGAAGCTGATTTCAACCGTAAAAAGATTTCCACATACAGCACAATGCTCGGGCAAAAAAGTAGCCGAACCTTTTGTGACTATCATCGACGACGGCACCAATATGAACCTTGCGGGTAGCCTGAACGTCGATGACGAAGGAACATCCGGGACAGAAGACGGTCCTGGTTGAAAACGGCATTCTGACAAGCTATATTCACGATAAAATATCCGCAAAACACTACGGTGTAGCACCGACAGGCAACGGCCGTCGGCAGGACTTCCAGAATTATCCCGTGCCGCGAATGCGTAACACCTACATGCTGGGTGGCAATGCGACCGTCGAGGATGTGATCAGAGAGGCCGGCAACGGAATCTATGTTGAAGATGTTTCCAACGGACAGGTCAAGATCGGCGAGGGTGATTTTGCCTTCTATGTCTCACAGGGAAGAATGATCGAAAACGGCAAGCTCACGGCTCCTATCAAGGACGTTAACATAATGGGGAACGGTCCGAAAATGCTTGCCAATATCACTATGGCTGCAAACGATCTGGAGATGAGCCGCGGCGGAGCAGGCCAGTGCGGCAAAAACGGACAGGGAGTCCCGGTATCATTCGGGTTGCCTACCTGCCTTGTCAAATCACTTACCGTGGGAGGCACACAGCAGAAAGGAGGCCAGTCATGACATACAGTAAAGATAAACAGATGAGCTTCCCGGAGCTGGCCGACTGGGTAATCAGCCGCACAATGAAAGCCGGGGCAAATGACTGCAGGATCAGAATCACCAAGAACCGGAACGTGGAGATCAATTACCGCGACCGCAAACCCGAAGTAATCAAGGAAGCAACCACGAAAGGACTGTCGCTCGAGGTCTTTATGAATAACCGGTATGCGGTGCAGTCAACACCTGACTTCCGGACATCAACACTGGAAGGATTTATAACCAGTTTGATCGAAAGTGCCGCCATAATGGAGGAAGATCCGTTCCGTACTCTTCCTGATCCGAAATACTATGAAGGAAGGTCAACTGAGGATCTTCAGCTTTCTGACCCCGATTACCCTCAACTGACTCCTGAAGAGAGGCATAGGATGACAAAAACTGTTGAAGAAGCCTGTCTGCAGAAAGGAGGTGACAAGGTCATCTCAGTTGAGGCCGGGGAATATGATGGGTCATTATGAAGAATACGTTAAGATCAAGTAATGGTTTTGAAGGATCTGCCAAGGGCACCTATTGTGTCGTGGGTGCCTCAATGACTGCCCAGGATGAGGGCGACCGGCGTCCGGCTGATTATCATTATCATACAGTGCACTTACCGGAGTGACCTGCCGGCACTGGAAGAAATAGGCACTGAAGCTGCCATGAGAACTCTTGACCTCCTTGGCGGCAAAAAGATCCCCACATCAAAAATACCGGTGATAATTGAAAATCGCGGCGCAGGTAATGTTCTGAACGGGCTTTTTAGTCCCATATCCGCAGGAAGCATCCAGCAGAAAAGATCATTCCTGGCGGAGAAAAAAGGCAAATCAATAGGCAGCAGGCTTATGACAATGGTTGATGATCCTTTCATTCCGCGCGGATCTTGGTTCAAGGTACTATGACAGTGACGGTTTCCCGGCCAGGAAACGTGAGCTCCTCACGGAAGGAATTTTGAATGAGTTCCTCGTCGACTGGTACTACAGCCGTAAGCTTGGGTGGGAGCCTACCTCCGGTTCATTGTCAAACATCATCATCCCTCCGGGAGTTAGAAGCGTGCAGGATATTATCAGAGACCTTGAACGCTGCATCCTGATAACAGGATTTATCGGTGGTAATTCCAATTCAACTACAGGTGACTTTTCAGTAGGAATAATCGGTAAGCTGTTTGAAAAGGGCAGCTTCGTCCGGAATGTGGCTGAAATGAACATTGCAGATAACCACCTCAACTTCTGGAATAAACTGGTGGAAGTTGCAAACGATCCATGGATCTACAGCCAGGCAAGACTTCCGAGTCTGGTGTTCGATGATGTGGTGGTAGCAGGTATCTGAGAGGTTCGTTAAAATAATATTGATTACAGGCTTGTGATATTTTATCAGCATGACTAATCACCCCGTCCCGATCCGTCAGCTGACGGATCGGGACACCCCTCCTTGAAAAAAGGAGGGGAAACTAACTTATTTTCAAAGTATTAAGTTTCTCCCCCTTGACAAGGGGGAGTGTCCCGACTTGTCGGGACGAGGGGGTGTCTTTATGAGATATCTTCACCCGTAAAGTTCTCTTTTCCTTTTGCCGAGGTCTGCCAGAACATCGAGGCAGATGTTGATGTCTTTGATTACCTGGAAATCAAACATTCCAAGGCAGACAAAGTCAGCGCCGTTCTCAAAGGCATACCTGATGCCGTCTTCCGGAGTGATTGCCCCGGCTGCGAGTATTTTAAATCCCATCACCGGAATGGTTTGGCGGTTAATGAACTCCACGGTACGGTCAGGGAAGAGGTCAAAGATATTGTCGTGGAATTTATTGTGATCCGCGTACCTGGTCCCGTCAACCTCAAACGCCACCCTGTTCTCACGGGGGTGAGCCGACCAGTAATTATCATGATGCATAGCCTTCATGTAGTAATCAGGAATTATGCCCTGCTGCTCACAGTAAATGAGTGAATCAATGGTATGGGCAGCCAGTCCGGCGATATAGCCTTGTGATCGGATCTTTTCAAGCATCGCTGCAATGACCTCGGGTTTTTTATCCCTTACCAGCCAGTCGCACCAGTTGCCCTGCACCTGCAGAATGTCAGCTCCGAAATCAATCGCTTTGTTGATCTGCTCGTACCAGTCACCCTTTTCCATGTTTGGTGCAACCT
Organism: uncultured Bacteroidales bacterium; assembly: GCA_963732575.1. Lineage (GTDB taxonomy): Bacteria > Bacteroidota > Bacteroidia > Bacteroidales > VadinHA17 > SR-FBR-E99. The sequence goes on along the minus strand of CAVTAA010000002.1, from coordinate 446,665 downwards.
GAGAGATCACCTTCAGCTTACTGCCGGTGTTTCTTTTATATTTAGCTATCAGCGCATTGGTTGGAAAACCTATGTTGATTGTATTTATCCCGGCACTTTCACTGAGTATCAGGGTCTCGTAGATCTTTCTCTCAGTGTTGTATGCTCTGAAAAGTGAACTCACATAGATCAGATCGCGTGAATGAGCCCATCCGCCAATCAGGTTGCCTCCCAGAATGAGTCTGCTCATCTCATGGTCTCCTATTTTTCCCTTCGGAAGCGTACCCTTCAGCTCGCCCAGAGCCTGACGGTTTATTTGTATCGTGGCTCCGGAGAGGGCATCGACGCCATATTTCCTGTTGGTGCTGACTGCCCCCCATCCCATTAATCCAAGAAATGGCACTGAAGCCAGGTTCCTGATTACATCGCGGCGCGAGTCAGAATGCTCCGCCTTCGCGTCAGCAAGGTTTTTCTTTTCGGCTCTCCCGGCCCGGACATTTTTTATGAGGTTGTCAATACCATACCCCCTCTCTCTGAGAAAAATCAGGACCATCAGGGCGGCAGCCTCAATGAAGTTCCGGTCAATTATGTAAAGATGTGACTCTGAAGAGCTGAGGAGATTGTCTCCGAAAGGCGGATATGCAAAATAATAAAGTACAAGCAGCGTCACACCGAAAACAGAGGCAACGCGCGATAAAAGTCCTGTGACCAGTGCGAGCCCGATCAGTATCAGTCCGAAGACATTCAATATATCAACAGCCTGCAGACAGAGCCTCAGATGAAGCCAGCCAGTGATAAAAGGCTGATAAAGGTCCGGTTGAATTCGCCAGGTATGAGAATGATGTCCAGTCTTTAATGATAAGCTTGGAAACACCCTCATAAAGGAAATGCCATCCGATGGCCATCCGGAGGACAGTAATAACGATCTTCGGATAATCTGGTTTTGACGCATTGTTCATCAGATCATGGAATTTAAATCTTGATACTTAGGCTTTACATCCTAAAAGTATCTATTTTATTGTTAATTTGTTCCATGAAAGAATAAAGATCATTTATGGAAAACAAGGGAATGAAAGTAATCATCACCGGATCGACCGGGATGGTCGGGGAAGGTGTGCTTCTCGTATGCCTGCAGGATCCTGCCGTCGAAAAAGTACTTATAATCAACAGGCGGCCGCTGGGCATCACCCATCCGAAGCTGACGGAGATAATTCATGAAAACTTTTATGATCTCTCGCCGATACAGTCGCAGCTGGCAGGTTATGATGCCTGTTTCTTCTGCCTTGGTGTATCATCACTTGCGGTGAAAGGTGATGCGTATTATAAAGTAACTTACACTCTGACAATGCATTTCGGGGAGACGGTAAGCAGGCTGAACAAGGATATGGTCTTTGTCTACGTCTCAGGAGCCGGTACCGACGGAACAGAGAAAGGGAAGATCAAATGGGCAATAATTAAGGGTAAAACAGAAAATGACCTGATGAAATTACCCTTCAGGAAAGCATACGGGTACCGGCCGGGCTTCATCAAACCTATATAAGGGTCAGAACCGGGCACATTCATTTTATAAATTTGTCAACTGGACATTCCCGCTGGGGAAGAAGCTGTCCCCGGACAATTTCAGCACCATGGAAGAGCTGGGGCTGTCTATGATAAGGCTGGTCAATACAGATTATGGCAAGAGCATCATTTACGGAAGAGACATCGCCCTGTTGGCCGAAGAGCAGAAAAAGGCTGAAACCGGGAATTAATAATTGAAACAATGATGTATTACATCCTTTTTTACAAAACGGTTGAGAACTACGTTGAGAGACGGGCACCTTTCCGTGGCGATCATCTGGATCTTGTACAATTCCTTTCACGAGGACGGCCGTCTGGTGATGGCCGGCGCCCTGGCTGATCCGCCTGACGGTGCGGTCCTGATCTTCAAGGGAGACAATCCTGATGCTGCCAAAGAATTTGTCAGCAAGGATCCCTATGTAAAAAACGGCCTTGTCACGGAATGGTCTGTCAGGCCGTGGAATGTGGTGACAGATTAATTTTTTGCCTGGTCATATAAAAATTAGCTTGTCATTTATGCCGTTGTGATTTACCTTTGATTATTAATTCGATTTCTTTTTTGTTTTACACAACTTCCCGGTTATCAAAATCCATATTAATATGAAAAATTTTGTATGCTTTCAGAAAAATTCCATGGTCAATGTCATCACTCTGACCCTGATGATCTTAATGGTCAACGGCACGCCGGTTTCTGCAGAGAACCCGATGATGCAAAACCCGGATATTTATGACAACACAATTGTTTTTGTCAGCGGCGGTGATATATGGAAAGCACCTGCTGAAGGAGGCACTGCTGTACGGCTGACATTCAGCGACGGCCGCGAAAACTATCCCGAGATCTCACCCGACGGCAGCCTGATCGCTTTTACAGGTGAATATGACGGCAACTCAGATGTTTACGTCATGAACATCAACGGCGGAAACATCACCAGGCTGACTTTCCACCCCGGAACAGATGAGGTTATAGGATGGAACCGGACAAAAAACAAAATCATGTTCTGCTCAGGAAGGAACAGCCCCTCCCGGTATGTTAAGATGTACCTCGTTGCACCCGACGGAACCGGACTGGAAGAGATGATCATGTATGACGCCGCCCGCGGCAGCTTTTCTCCTGACGGAACCAAAATAGCATATAATAAAGACAGCCAGGACAATGCTACCTGGAAACGCTATAAGGGCGGCCGCGCTCAGGAAATATTCATCTATGATTTTAAAACAAATGAGGAAACAAATATCACCGGTTATGATGGCTCAGACAGGTTCCCGATGTGGGTCGGTGATAAGATCTATTTCAGCTCGGACCGCGACAGGGTCCTCAATATCTATGCGTATGACACTGCAACCAAAACAATTGATCAGATAACCAAACATACCGAATACGATGTCCGTCATCCCGGCGAAGGGAGCAACAAGATCGTATACGAAGAGGGAGGCGATATCTGGATGCTCGATCTGACTTCAAAGGAATCAAAAAAGGTCCCGATCCAAATACTTGCTGACATGGAGGAGACCCGTCCCTTCATGAAAGACATAAGCAAGGAAATTACCCGTGTTGACCTGTCGCCTTCCGGTAAAAGAGCCCTGATCGTTGCCCGCGGTGAGGTCTTTACTGTACCTGCAAACGAAGGCCCCGCAAGAAACATATCAAATAACTGCGGTGCAAGGGACAAAGGATGCTGTATGGTCGCCTGACGGCAAATGGATCGCATACCTTTCAGATAATACAGGTGAGTATGAGCTGTATATTGTCAACCCTGACGGAAAGGAGAAACCTGTAAAACTGACATCCAGCAAGGATGGCTACAGGCATACCCTCAAATGGTCACCTGACAGCAAAAAAATTGCTTATACTGATCAGACCCTTACCCTGTACTACATCGATCTCGCAACCAAAGCAATAACCAGGGTTGATAAAGAGGAATACGAAAATGTCGATGTCTCGCTGAACGTTAAATCCATATCTGACTATTCATGGTCTCCCGACAGCAGGTTTCTGGTGTATTCAAAAATGAATAAGGATTTTATGTATCAGATTTATGTCTACGGCCTTGAAACAAAAGCCATAAACTGCATAAGCAACGGACTGTTCTATGATTTCAATCCGGTATTCACAGCAGATGGCGAGTTTATCCTTTTCATTTCTGACCGCAGATTCGCACCTACATATTGCGATATTGAATGGGAAATGATTTATCGGAAGGTTGCAGGAATTTATGCTGTCACACTGAAAAAAGACGGAAAATCGATCCTGCCGTATAAAAGTGACGAGGAAAATCAGCCGGTTGCAGCCGCAAAAAATGCTGCACCGGTCACTGTTCGTATAGATTTTGAGGGCATAGCCGACCGTACGGAGGCGCTTCCTCTTAAAAAGGGTAATTACAGGGATCTTTCGGTCAATAAATCGACATTGTTCTATTTAAATGCTGACGAAGGTAATTTCAATCGTTTTGAAGTTGATGCGCACGGCCCGATGTCACTCTACTCTTACTCTTTTGAACTCGAAGAAAGAGACTTCACTTGTGGAAGAAATTGACAGCTATAAATTGTCAGCCGATGGCGAAAATATAATTTACCTCAAAGAACAGAGCGTATCAATTATGCCGTCCGCCGGAGGTGAAGGCAAACCCGTTAACATGGCCGGGCTTAAGTTATGGTATGACCCGGTCAGGGAATGGAAACAGATATTCAACGAGGCCTGGCGCATGGAACGCGATTACTATTATGAGCCGGGCATTGCACGGCCAGGACTGGAATTTCATGAAACAGAAATACGGGAAGTTGGTGAACAAGGTATCATGCCGCCAGGATCTGACTTTTATTATCGGTGAGATGATCGGAGAATTAAATACATCGCACACATACGTTTACCCAGGCGACAGTAAACGCAAAGCCGATCAGGTCAATGTGGGAATGCTTGGTGCTGACTTCACCGCTGATCTGCAGAACAATCTTTACCGTTTCAAAAAGATTTACAGGGAAAAGGACTGGTCGCGGGAAGCATGGCCGCCACTGGCCAAACCGGGAGTTAATATTGCTGAAGGTGACTACCTGCTGAAGGTCGATAATGTTGAAATAAAAGCCGATAAGGAGATATACAGCTATTTTACCGGGCTGGCAGGAAAACAGGTTACCCTTACCGTCAACTCTAAACCCGTCCTTGCAGGAGCCCGGGAGGTGGTTGTTCAGCCGGACAGAGGCGAAAACAACTTCAGGTACATGGACTGGATTGAATCAAACCGTATCGCTGTCGATAAAGCCAGTGGCGGGAAGATAGGATATATATACTTCCCTGACACATGGAACGGTTCTGCAACAGACTTTCCAAAGTATTTCTATTCGCAGACAAAAAAAGAGGGATTAATCCTTGACGGGCGGTTTAACGGCGGCGGTCTTGACCCGGAGATCTTCCTGCAAAGGCTGCTGAAAGTACCTCATGCATACTGGACACGGAGGCAATCGGTTGACCAGCCCGTTCCTTTACTTGCTGTAAAAGCTCAGATGGCTATGCTTACAAACAGGTATGCAGGGTCAGGCGGAGATGAACTGCCTTATGAGTTCCGGTGGAACAAAATGGGACCTGTAATTGGTACAAGAACATGGGGAGGACTGGTTGGTGTCTCTATGTTCATTCCACTGATTGACGGAGGAGAAATAACAGCGCCCGATTACAGGATTTATAATGAGAAAGGCGAATGGGTGGTTGAGAACGAAGGTGTGACACCTGACATCATCGTTGAGATCGACTCAAAGAAATACTCAGAGGGTTATGACACTCAGCTGATGAAAGCGGTGGAAGTGGTAATGAAGAAGATAGAGGAGAATCCGCGGAAATGGCCGGTGCACGAGGCATTTCCCGTGGACAGATAAGCGGGCTGGCGCTCCGGGGCGTTTTTTCTAGAATGTTTCTGAGGCCGCCAGGTAGAAGCCGAACGATTTTTGTCCGAAGCCTACATCCACAGCCAGGTTTGTACGCGAGCGCTTATCTATCATGATGCGTAATCCCGCTCCATAGCCCGGTTTGATTGATTCGAACAGATTAAGCGATAGTGCCCTGTTGTCTGCAGTTGTGGCATTAAGGAACAGCACGCCGCCGAGGATCCCGCCGCATTTTGAGATGGGAAAACGGTATTCTGCTTCACCGTACACCATATTTGATCCTCTGAAGCGGCCCTGAGTATATCCTCTCCCGGCCCGTCCCCGCTGGTCATACGCAGTTGCCGGAAGTATCATGTAGGGGAACTGACCCACGGGAGTAAAGTTACCCATCACCCAGAAACCAAGTATGTGCCTCGGGTTTCTTTCAGACAGGCTGAGGAAGTTTCTCCACTCCACCTGAAAAAAGTTTCCGCCTACCTTGTTCCCTAAAAACTCAAATGCTCCCCGCCAGCTTGCCATGGCATATATGCCCTTATATGCATTGAGCATGTTGTCACGGGTATCGTACACAAGGTTAATATTTAAAGCCGATGAAAAGTATTTAACAGTACTGAAACCGTAATATGTATTATATGCGTAATGGCTTGTGAGAACTGTGTCACCAGGCTCTAATCTTAGTTTCTGATCTTCTATTTTGGAATAACTGTCATAGTAGTATCCGAAACCTGCATAAAGGCCTTCGACAATTCTGAAAGAGACGGACTGATGGAACCTGGCAAAGTTGAACTTCATTGGCTGGGTCAGTGAGTCATCCGAGGTTTCAGCACCACCAATGCCGTACTGATAATCAAGTATCCCTCCCTCCGGCGCTGTTGTACCTAGCCCGTATGTCGACTGTGAGTAAAGTAAATACCTCCAGTCTCCGGTCAAAAAGATGCCGTTGTTCTTTGTGTATATGCTGTTCTTCAGCATGAAGATCATCTGATTTTTTGTTGTGTACTGGGCAGAACCGTTGAAGTTGGAATAAAGAGTACTACCCTTCATTTTGAAGGCATACTGCCCTCCGATACCGAAAATAAAACCGGTAGCAGGGTTAGAGCCAATAATGGGTACGATCAATAAGGAGCCCGCCAACTCGGATTTGACTTTGGGAGGCTTATGCATCGCCGCCCGGAGCACGTCAGACAAATCTTTCTGTGGGCAACCAGTATTGAGACTTAAAGTCAGGGAATCCTGACCGGAAACTGTATCCGGGACAATAAAAATCAGTAAAGCCAGAATGGTCAGCCAACCGAATTTTCTGAGGGAAATCTTCAACATACAGTTATTTCTTGAGATCGTTATCAATGCAAATGTAGTACAAACAATGTCAAATATTTATCCCCCATGGCATTTATGTTCACAGCACCCTGCTCCGGATCAGAACGGATACCCGATCGCCAGGCTGAAGACCTTATGGTGCCAGGAATCATCAAAACTCTGAACCCAGTTGGAACCATTCTCGACATAGGTTCTCCGGAGTGGGAAACCTAGATCTGTCCGCAGCACAAAAAAACCAAAATCAAACCTTAATCCTGCTCCTGTTCCTACTGCCAGCTGATCGGCAAAGGTGCTGAAGCTGAATTCTGCCCCGGGCCTGGTTTCATCAGTGAAAAGCCAAACGTTACCAGCATCAATAAATAGAGCACCGCGAAGCACCTTGCTGATGCCGAACCTGAATTCGAAATTGCCTTCCAGTTTAATGTCGCCTGTCTGATCTATTATGTCCGCATTTTCTTCATACTTAATTGTTCCCGGGCCGACAGAACGTGCTATGAAAGCCCTGAGGCTGTTCGATCCGCCGCTGTAGAACTGTTCAACATAAGGCATTACCTCCGAGTTTGTGTACGGAACCCCGACACCCGAATAGAGGCGGAAAGCAAAACTCATTTCCCTGATGTTCCTGTAATAGCGCACATCTGTTGTGAGCTTAATAAACTGGGAATAGACGCTTCCCCTGAAACTGTAAGGTCTCTCTGTTTCATCAGAAGATATACTGTTAAAAAGACCCAGCAAGTTACCTGAAGTGCTGATGCCTGCCTGAAAATAAAAGCCGTGCGGTTGCTTCGCAAGGCTGTTGTCATAAATGAAATCGTACTTCATCCCCACAATGAACTGTTCCTCAAAGCTCTTTTTTATATAAGGATTTGCGTTCATCAGTGAATCAAACTCCTGAGTGGTCTCCAGCAGGTTTATTGAATTCACAAACAAGGGATAAAAGATATGTGTTATCCTTTCAGGCTTTTTCCACTGGTACCCGAATCCCAGGTTCACGGAGCTCATCCTGTAATACTGGATCTTATTCAGAAACTCAAATCCCAGGGTCACGGTAGTCTGCGGAAGATTGAAGCGGTCTTCCCCGGCAAGCCCGAAAGGCAGCAGCATCCTCGGAAAGATAATGGAGGAAGATAGTCCGAAATTATAAGAGAATGTCCCCAGTGCGCTGGATGATTTGCTGCCCCATTGCCATTCAAATCCTCCGTCGAGTTTAAGCTGCAGCCTGTTTGCTCCCCTGGCAAGATTACCGTGGGCCAGGGTAGCGGCAAACCCCGGTCCGGAGAACCCGGTCGATTTAGTTACAAGGTTGGCCTCCAGGTCAAGTCCGATTTCCTTTGCCGGTGTCAGCTCAATCATCATATCGAGCCTCCTGACAAGAGTATCGGGGTCGGGTAAATAACGGACATTGATAAATTTGAAAACCCCGTAGCTGTTCAGGTGGATCATAGTCTTCCTGTGCTTCGAGAGAGAATATCTGTCACCTGGACGGAAATAAATACTCCGCGCAAAAACCTCCGGCCTGAACGGCATGCCTTTTGAAATAATTCTGATACCGTCATAAAGAACAGTGTCATCCTGCGACTGAAGCGACAGCAGTATCGGTCTCCCCGGTTATCCTGACAACAATCTCACCGATAAAATATTTGCTGCCGGCATTTGGCGTCAGATCAATGTCTTTCCCGATCCTCAGATCAATGTTATAAGGCTTGCGGACAGTATCAGCGGTGTATTTTAAATTAGTCTGGTTAAAATAAAAGTAACCGTTCTCAAGCACCCGGTCCGTTATCTTTTTTGTCTGCGCTCTGGCCGTCTCAAGATTGAACACATCATTTGGCTTAATTGCAAGATCAGGCTGAAAACTGTTGATGACTGTATCGACGGCGTCTACCGGAGTAGCAAATGATATTTCATTGTACCTGAATGGCTGGCCGGGTTTTATGTAATAAATTATACCGGCCTTCCGGTTATCATGCGCACTTGTATCAATGCCGAACTTAGCAGTGGCATGAAAGTATCCGTTACCGAACAGTTCAGATTCCAGTTTCCGGCACCGCATCTCAGGATTGACAACAGATACAAGTACCGGTTCCTTGGCAAGGGTTTTGTAAAACCATCCCGGTGCCTTGCCCTCCTCCCCAGGCTTACTGTTATTGTACACCCACAGACCTACCGGGGGCAACACCCTCTTACCTCCTATGGAGTTGTTTGGCTTATAGGAAGTGACTGATTTTGTTACCTGGCTGACATTATAGTCCTTTGTTTTAATGGTATCATCGATGATAGACAATTTTTCTCCCGGTATACAGCAACTGATCACCTGTCAGGAACTTTGTATTTGAGCATCCGGCTGCCATTAAACAACCGGTAATAATCAGGATAATATATATCAGCCTTGTTCTAATCATAAGTTCATTCCCTCTGCTCTTTACTCCTTGCTCCATTCCTACTTATTACCTATCCTGCAGTCTGACAGCTCCCTAAAATGATCCACCGGATCATTTTTTTACGGTCGCTTCTCTATTGCCTATTGCCTGATTTTTCTTCTTCCGCCTCCATATATCGCTCAGCTTGTCGTAACTCTTCCTGTATATGAAACCGACACCTGATTTGGTAACCTCACCCTCCAGCAGATCCTCGTAGTTTTGCTGCCTGTAAACTTTTACGTATTTAGTGCGGGCAGAATCCAGTGCATATTCAAAAATGAAATTCTCTATAACGTTATCGGTCTGCTGACTTGCAGGACTGTTATCATTCATGCGGCCCGAGACAAGAACGGAACCGCGGTCCTTAAACATCTCCTTTTTGACTTCATAAGTAAAACTTGTATATGTATCCTCAGCCCCTCCCTCAGTAGTACCTGTGAATGTGTTAATTCCGAATGAGACATCGACATTCTTGAAAATTGCTCCGGTGATCTGGTTAACCTGAGACTCCCAGAACTGATTTATCTGCTGTGTGACATAGTCTGACGAACTTGAAACATTGGGAAGCTCAATACGTCTCAAAAAGAAGCAGGTTTATAGCCTGCCGCATGCGTTCATCCTTCGACAGGGAATTCAATACGGTAGTTATATACTGATCCTGGGAACCGACGTCAAAAATAATTTCAAGTTGTGATAACTTGTCAGAGAGCTTCATGTTTACCAGGAAATTAACCTCCCTGTTCTGCTGGTCAACAGGATTGAAATATGAACCTCTTACTTTGGTCGTCGTTTCCACATTAAGTTCGGGGTCATCAAGCCGCCCGTCCCATTTGATGTAACTGCCCGGTGTTATTGAAAAGTCCTTGCGCGGCCACCCGGGAAGTTTCAGCTCAGCATCGCCCTCGTTGATAGAATAAGTACCGTTCAGGTTAACCACCCTGTTCGGCATGAGTGCATAGGTCAGAAAACCGCCGCCTGTTATTTTAACCCCTATGTCAAACCCCCTTGAAATCTGGAAACTGAACAGGCTTCTCGGATCTATTTCTATGGTGGCATCAATGTCAGGGGATTTGGACAGGGGATTTGACACTGAGCCGTCTTTGTGTCCGTGACAACCGTATCCTGGTCAAGACTGGCAAAAGTGATTGTTTTCTGCGTCTCCGAGACAGTCATATTTTCCATATAACGGTAGTTTATGACTGTACCGTCAGCAAGAACAATGCTTCCTGCTATGGAAGGACTTTGCAAGCGGGCCTTTTATGGTAATCTTTGAATTTACAAAGACAGACCCGTTGAATGACGGATTATCCTTCTAGGGTGGTGTTCATTACCTGAAGATGGTCTGAGGTGACCTGCAGGTCTGCCTGTATGTTCTCAGGATCGGTCAGGTTAATATTTCCGTTGAGCTTAAGCTTGTTATGAGTGGAATCAAGTACTGTAAACTGGTCAAAATACAATATATTTTTCTCCAGCCTGATCACATCATCCTGCAGGTAAAAGAGGGCATTCACAGGTACAAGCTTCAAAGCCGTATTTTTAATTCTTACCGAACCATTCATGCTGGGTTTGTCATTAACTGACAGGAGATCCAGCTCCCCGCTGATCTCGCCCGTGAGGCCGCTGACATATTTTTCGACAAATGATTCGAACACATCGAGCGGCATGGACGAGAACTCCGTCCGGATGCTGTTCCTGCTGTCGTCGTTTCCGAGCTCTGACAGCCAGGTTTAACCTCGATGTGTCATTCAGCACCAGTTTGATATCACTTTGAGTGGTACCGAGAGTATCATAGGCAAACTGACCTGTGAGATTAAGGTCACCTATCTGCTTTCGCAGAAGTCTGCAATTGCCTGATATCGATCACGGCCACCATACTCATTCAGCTTATTGCCGGAGTATTCCACCTTCCCGGTAATCCCTCCGTCATATCCGTGATGTGTTCATACCGGGAACAAGAAGCATATTCAGCCAGACGTCAAGAAATTCGATATATAACTTTTCCAGTTTGCTGCCGTGAATGTCTATTGTACTCTGATCGTTCCTCGAGTGTAAATCCGCAATGAAGTCGCCCTTGTCAGGTTCCATAACAAGGAAATCACCCTGTTTCAATTGTCCACCTGAACCCGTTCAGGATCCACTCGGGCTGTGTGGCATTCATCATGATTTTATCTCCGCTTCTGCGGACAGAGCCCTCAATATCATATATCAACCTGTCATTTTTGTCACTTGCCTTCAGGCTGTACAAGGCAGTATCCATTGTAGTTGCGATGTCAGCTTTCAAGTCAGCCAGTTTAATACTTCCAAATTTTATGCTGTCAGCACTTACCGTAAGAGTAGTTGTATCAGGGACACTTGCAAAGTGAAGTGTTGTGCCAAAACCTCCTCCCTTGCCAAGACTAAACCGGTCTATTGATATCTCTGAGCTTGCATTACCGGTGGATTCCTTTGTCAGGATGGCAGAGACCTTATTGTAACTGAAAAGACTGTCATTCAGCAATAATCCAATGATCGGATCGTATGTTGCTTCAAATGAGAGCGACGTCTCAGGTAACAGCGAAATGATCGGTATCCTGTTGCTCACCGTGGAATCAACTATTGCAGCAAGCCTGAGTTTCCCCTGGCTGAATGCATTTTTTATGTCACTGGCCGAGCCCATAACGTGCACCCTGGCTTCCATAAAATCAGACTGAACCCTTCCCTCCAGAAGAGTATCGGATGAGTGAAATGACAGTGAGAGATTTTCCAGCTCCTCTGTTCCTTCAACCGAGCTCAGTACAAGGTTCGTCAGGGAAAGCGATGCAGTCATGCCATCAGTTGATTCTGTCATACGCAGCCTCCAGCGTCTCCTCCGGCCTGAATGCCATTGTACAGATTAAGTTGTCCGGCGTCAATCATGAATGAGCCGGAGAGGCCTGCCCCGGTCAGGCCGTCACCAAATGTGACAGTACCGCCCAGGTCACATGTAAATGAAGGATCACTCAGCGTTAACCGCAAACCTGTGATGGCCATTATCGCCGGCAATCTCTATCCTGATATCATGATAATTATACTCCCTGAACAAGACTGAATCAATTAAAAGAGTGGCTTTTATCTTCATGGTCTCAGGTTTGAAACCCTCCCCGTCAACATCGACTGATGCCTGAAAAGTGACCCAGATCCTTAATTCCCGTAAGTTTACCCAGCTGCGCGCTGTAGCCGGTCAGGTCTCACTGAATATTTCTTCTCCGGAATGATTAAAGAGCCATTTATCGTAATACTGTCTGAAGCTGTTCGCAAAGCAACAAAGAACTCGGGGTGAAGTCAGGCTGTCTGAAATATGCCCTGAGAGTGACAGCGTATTAAAATCAGGCAGCTTTACCGATGTCCCGGACAACTGAATCAGTTCTGTTAATCTCGGAACTGGTGATATTATCTGCCCTGAAGTCAACAGAGCATACTGCAGATTCAGGTTTAGTTATTCCCTTAAGCTGTCCGGAAGCTGACAAATGTCAATCCGGCAGATGTATTGAGGGTCAGATTTCCAATGTTGAGTAAATCTGCCGTACCGGAAGCATTACAGTCTATGCCAAGCATGGAATTTTCACCTAATCATTCCGGAAGAAAATTCCTTCCTGCCCGGAAGGAATGCCCGGAGATCCGTGTGCTGAAATTTCAGTGTCGTCTATTTTTAATGAAAAGGGTACGGTTCTGTACGATCTTATCACTTCGGCCAAGTTTATTCCCGATAGCCATTCTCCATGTTAACCCTGCTTGAAGCAGTTCTGAGTTTTGCATCCAGCACGGCTTTTGCCGGTTGCATCGGAGTCAAAAATAATTTCTCCCTCTTCAAGTTTAAAACCATTCCCCAATCCAAATGACAGCCTCTTCAGGGCAAATCCGGATACCTGACTGCTCAGCCTGAGCATTCTTCAGTGTTAAGTTTAAAGTGTCTAATTAGAAGGACCATCCGTACCAATCTCGCCTGAAGGATTGCTGTAGTCACCTGTCATTAAGTGACCTCCGGAAATTTCTAGATCTTCGCCGGTTATATCCCATGGTCCGGGGAAGCTGTCGCCAGGCCCTTCTGCGGATTTTGATTTCCTGACGCGTATCTGAGGGAGTGGATAACAGGCTCATTCCCGGTTCCCGGAGCAGGAGAGCTTTTACAGATATTTTGTGATCAGCCAGGTTAACGCCGGCATCCGAAATATCACCTTGTGCCAGCGAGAACTCCATTCTCTGACTGTTATCAGGCTGATGCAGGATGAAGCTGATGTCTTTAAGATCCGCCCTTGATAACTTAAATTCCCATGCTGCAGGAGCCTTTTCCACAGATACCTTCTTCGGGAGAGATTTTTTCTTGAAGGGTCGATGCCGCCTTGAACTTCCTCCATGTCAAGTGCAGATACATAAACCTGCCTTTCAGCAAGAGAAAATCTATCAATTTTGGCTGAAATCAAACCGACCATCGGATTAATATAGATCCCGTGAAAAGCGTCGTCATAAGTGAAACGGACGTTTTTAAGGTTCACAGAACTGACACTAATGTCCCATTTCTTTCGTGACTTTTCCTTTGTTTTAGCGGGTCTCTCACCCGTCGCGAATAGGGCCAGCAGGTCAGGTTTGCCTGTTACTGTATCAGTTTTTATTTGAACAACGGCATCGCTAATTGAGATGCTGCTTATCTTTACTTTCCTGAACAGCAGTGGAACTATCCGGGCTGAGAGCTCTCACCTGGCCTGCGTATATAATTGTATCACCCGTAGTTTTTATAATCTGAAGCCTGTCTGTTCCAAGTTTTCCGTTGATCAGCAGTGTTATTCCATCCACCCGGGCGGGTATGCCTTTGCTTCTGGAAAATTCCGTTAACCTTTTCTGTAATCGCGCGTTGACTGAATGGCAGGTTTATCCCCGCCACAACCAGAATGAACAGCAGTACAAGGCTGAGAAGAAAATATTTAAGAAATTTGCCTGCCCGTTTTAAATGCATGGAATTGACCGCTTTTCCCAAAATTAGAACATATTTTGGTTTTGATTGTTTTTTTACAAAATTGGATTACTTTTATGGTCTTAATAAAAAAAATTACTGAAATGAAAAAAGTTACTTTATTATTACTTGCAATTTTCACATTTACATTCGTAAATGCTCAAACCAACAAGGAAGAAGATTGATCTCATGCAGTCTGTCTTCGGAATGGAAAAGAAAGCCATGATTGCTGAATACGTCAAGATTGATCCGGCTCAGGCTGATGCATTCTGGGTTCAGTATGATGCATATGAAACAGCCCGCAAGGAATTGGGCAAGAAAAGGATTGCGCTCTTAGAACAGTATGCTCAGAATTATGATAAAATGACATATGAAACTGCTGACAAATGGACGACTGACCTTATTTCTCTCGCAACTGCAACGGATAAGCTGCTTGTCTCCATACTACAAGAAGATAAAGAAAGCCACTAATCCTGTGGTTGCCGCACAGTTCTACCAGATTGAAGGTTATATTCTCAGCGGAATAAGAGTGACGCTTCTTGAAGAGCTTCCTCTTCCCGATGTCAAGTAATAACTGATTACATGAAATAAAGAAACCGGATTGATCAGTCCGGTTTTTTTATTGGTTTTCTATGCAGGGTGGTTAACGTTTCGCCACAACAAGGGAGACAAGCCTTCCGATCAGCACTGCCGGATATAGTACTCCAACCAGTTGCTCTATATTGGCAAGAGTACGGGTAAGGGCATGAGCCGGAAATATCTCACCATAACCGGTGGTCGTAAGGGTTGTATAACTGAAATAAAGGAATGTTGCGGAATCCGGACCATGTTCGGGAGTTGTAGCCGGAAACTGAAACGCATCAGGGGTATACCCGTAAATGAACTGGAAGATCACTGCCCATAAGTTTCCGATCAGCATGAACACCACAATTGCCCCACAACACGGTGCGCTGATACAGGCCCTGCTTCAAATACTTTAACAAGCATCATACCCATAAACAGTGAAAAAACGGCAACATCCGTAATAAAATCAGCAATTGTCAGAATCTGATTTCCGCTGATATACCTGATTATGTTTATAACGACAAGGAGTATCGGTATGCTGTAAAAGAACCGGATTCGTGGATTCTTCGCCGACAGATTTGAGATTCCTCCAAACAGTAATGCAAGCCAGGTGATGCGGACAATGAAGCTGATAACCTTCAGTTCGGAGAAAAATGGAAGTAACACGAAGTTGCCCACACATAACAGTATGAACATACTGGTCAGGCCCCTCTCCTCAGTCCAGAAATGAGCGGTTTTTTTTATCTGCCAGAAATTAGACAAAGTATTTTACTTTAAATAGGTTTAACGGTTTACCAACCTCCTCCAAGCGCCCTGTACAGGGAAACAGTTGCTGCGAACTGCTGAGCCCTGGTCATTGAAAGCATCATCTCAGCATCAAATGCATAACTTTCAGCGATCAGTACCTCGAGGTAACTTGAATAGCCGCTGTCATACTTTGCTTTTGTGAGCATCAGGGCTTTTCTTGCTGCTTCAACCTGTCTGATCCGTGCTGCAGTATTCCTCACGGTAAGACTGAATTGAGATCAGTGCATATTCAACATCGCTCAGGGCTGTCCGATAGGTAATCAGGAAATTGTTAAGAGCTATTTCTGCTTCAGCTTTTTGAATATCAACCCTTCGCTTATTCTTCCCGAATTCAAAGAGCGGCCCCATAACCATTCCTGTCAGTCCTCCCACAAAGGAATCATCGAAAAGTAAAGTGGTAATGTCGGGATTGGCTACCCCCAGAAATCCGGTAAGACTGATACTTGGCAGCCTCATCGCCTGGGTGACTCCGATCCTCTCAGTTTCAGCTATGAGCATATCCTCGGCAGCCTTGACGTCAGGTCTCTGTTCGAGAAGTTTTGAAGGCAGCCCTGAAGGAATGCCTGGAATAATAACCTGTTCGTCATTCTGCAGTCCGCGGTTCACCTTCTGCGGGTTCTGGTTAAGCAGAAGGTTAATGCTTCCCTCGGTGATGCTTAATTCCCGCTGCAGGGCTGCCAGGGTCGCTTCTGCCATTGCCAACTGCTGTTCAGCCTGCAGTTTATCAAGCTCTGCCGCTTCGCCCTTGAGATACCGCTCGTTAACCATTATATAATAGGCAGTCCGGCTGGCTATGGTTTGTTTCGATACTTCAATCCGGCTGTCCAGGTCGCGCATAAGGAAGTATAGACTGGCCATGTCGCTTACCAGAGTGGTCTTGACCACCTTGAGCCCCTCTTCACTGGCAAGCATCTCAGCATAGGCAGCCCGTTTTGCATGCCGGAGCTTCCCCCAGAAATCAAGCTCCCAGGAAGCTGTGCCAAGAATGAAATTATCATCTGTCTGAGGATAGTTCATTTCAGCCTGTCCCGAATAGCCGAAGGAAGGCAACAGGCTGGCCTTTGAATTCCGGAAGGATGACCTTGACTGTTGTATCCGCAAAGCAGCTATCCTCAGGTTTGTGTTTGTGTCAAGAGCCTGTGTGATGAGATCGTTAAGGACCGTGTCACCGAAAAGCTGAAACCATTGAAGGTTTATTGTTGAATCAGCAGCCACGAACGGAGACACAGTATCAGCCACGGCAACAGTTGTGTCACGGCTTAAATAATCTTCGGGTGGGTCCATATCCGGCCTGGTGTATTTTTTGCCCACCAGGCAGGAAGACATCAGCAACGCAATTGTCAGGAAAAGCAGTATTAACTTCTTCATATTAAGCCTCCTCCGATTTTTTTTCAACTACCGGTGCGGGTTTCTTCTTTTTCCCGATGCCTTCAATTATAACAAACAGCGCAGGAACAATCAGTACTCCCAAAATGGTTGCAACGAGCATTCCGCTGAAGACGGTCATCCCCATCACTTTCCTGGCCTCAGCGCCGGCCCCGGATGCCGTGAGCAATGGAGTTACTCCAAGGATAAATGCAAAGGCTGTCATGAGGATAGGTCTGAAGCGAAGCCTGGCCGCTTCCATAGCCAACTCAAAAAGCGGTTTTCCTTTTTCATGTTCTGCTTTCGCAAACTCTACAATTAGAATTGCATTTTTGGCCACCAGGCCGATGAGCATCACCAGACCGATCTGTGCAAAGACATTATTCAGATATCCCGCGTCTGTCAGCCTGGCAAGAAAGAGACCCAGAAAGGCTCCGAACAGTGAGAACGGTATTCCCAGAAGCACACTGAAAGGTAGTCTCCAGCTTTCATACTGGGCTGCCAGTATGAGAAATACAAACAGAATAGCCATTATGAAAATCGGACCCGCCGAGCCTGAGGACTCTTTTTCCTGGTAAGACATATTTGCCCATGCAAATCCCATTGTCTGCGGAAGCACCTCATTGGCTGTTTCTTCCAGAGCTGCCAGGGCCTGCCCGGAACTGTAACCCGGTGCAGGAGCACCGCTGACCTCCGCCGAACGGTAGAGGTTAAAACGGTTTGTAAACTCAGGTGCACTGACTTTACTTGCTGTAACAATTGTGGTGATGGGTACCATTTCACCCTTATTGTTCCTCACATATGCCATGCTCAGGTCTTCCGGCTTAACCCTGTAGGCAGCATCAGCCTGAACATATACTTTATACTGACGTCCGAACCTGTTGAAGTCGTTAACATAGGCTCCTCCGAGAAATGCGCCGAGGGTCGTGTTCACAGAGGAGAGCGGAACCCCCAGTTTCATGGCTTTCTGCCTGTCAATATCCAGCTTTATCTGTGGCGAACTGGCATTAAATGTGGTCATTATACGTCCTATTTCCGGACGCTTGCGGGCGGCAGCCAGAAAAGCGTTTGTCTGCTCCTGCAGGTACTCCGGTGTATCGCCCGCCCTGTCCTGGATCATCATAGTGAACCCTGAAGCATTACCCAGGCCCGGTATCGGAGGCGGTCCGAATGCAAGCACCGTTCCGCTTGTTATCTTCACAGCAAAAACCTTATTCAGCTCAGCTATCATTTCTTCAACAGTCTGTTCACGATGCGCCCATTCTTTTGCCATTACAAAAAAGGTGGCGACGTTAGGCTGATAGGCAAAGGTAAGCTGACTGAATCCCGGAATAGCGGTAATGAATTCAATCGATTCATATCCTGACAGAATTGTTTCAACCTGCCTGCACACCTCATCTGTACGTTGCAGGGAGGAGGCTGGCGGTAAACCTACATTCATCATAAAATAACCCTGATCCTCATCGGGTACAAACCCTCCGGGAAGGCTTTTGCCAAGCAGCCCGGCAAGGCCGATTACTACTGCCAGGATTATCACTATCCTGAGTGCTTTCCGGGAAAGGAAGCCGGCAAAACCCACATAACCGCCGGTCACTTTATCAAACATCCGGTTAAAACCGTTAAAGAACTTCGCCATAAGACCTTTACGGTCCTTCATCGGTTTGGTTGGCTTAAGCAGGAGAGAGCAGAGGGCAGGGCTCAGAGAAAGGGCGGAAAATGCCGAGAACAAAACTGAAACGGCTATGGTGATTGCAAACTGCTGATACAGTCTTCCGGTAATTCCCGGCACCATGGCTACCGGTATAAAGACCGCACAGAGAATAAGTGCAATGGCCACCACGGGACCGGAAACCTCCTTCATGGCCTGTATTGTTGCTTCGCGTGGCGTTTTGCCATGTTCAATATGATGCATGACCGCCTCCACCACAACAATTGCATCATCTACAACTATTCCGATAGCAAGCACCAGCCCAAGCAGTGAAAGTACGTTTACAGAGAATCCGAGGATAGGAAAGACAATGAAAGTACCGATAAGCGACACCGGTACCGTAACCAGGGGAATAAGTGTGGCCTTGAAATTCTGCAGAAAAATAAAAACGACCAGTATCACAAGGACCAGCGCTTCGAACAAAGTGTGCACTATCTCGGTGATTCCTTCTGAAACTGCAAGAGTGGTATCGAGGGAAATATCATATTCAATGCCTTCGGGAAAACTCTCTGAAAGCTCAGATGCAGTTGCCTTGATCTTCTCAGCCACTTCGAGAGCATTGGTGCCCGGAGTCTGATATATGGCTATTGTGGCTGCCTGCTTCGTGTTCATTCGCGAAAGAGAGTTGTAATTCTCAGTGCCAAGGTTAATCGATGAAATATCACTGAGCCGCACAGTTGAACCATCCTCCCTGGTCTTAATGATAACATCTGCAAACTGCCCTTCCTGGATTAGCCTGTCCTGAAGGACCACCCCATAGGTAAACTCTGTTCCCGAAGGTGCAGGTTCAGCTCCGAATTTGCCTCCGGGGCTTATCACGTTCTGCTCCTGCAGGGCTTTGGTAACATCCTCAACAGTGATGTCAAGCTTTGACATGATGTCGGGCTTAAGCCAGATCCTCATGGCATAGTCACTTGAGCCCAGCATTTTCACCTCCCCCACTCCGCTGATCCGTGAAAGTGCATCAACAAGGTTAATGGACGCGTAGTTCGCCAGGAACCTTGCGTCAAAAGCAGGGTTTTCAGAAGTAAGTGAAATCACCATCAGGGGAAACGTCAGCGATTTTTTGGTCGTTATCCCGAATTGCTTCACAGAGGGCGGCATAAAAGGCTGAGCCTGGCTCACCCTGTTCTGGGTCAGCATATTGGCGTTATCGAGATTGGTGCCAACCTTAAAAGAAACATCAAGGCTCAGGTTTCCGTCGGAGGCATTTGTACTCCTCATGTAAATCATATCCTCCACTCCGTTAACCTTCTGTTCGATAACAGCAGCAACTCCCTGTTCTACATTTACGGCATTTGCGCCAACAAAGCTCGTATTGATCTTAATTGTAGGAGGGGTTATGTCGGGATACTGACTGATAGGGACACTCCTGAGAGCCAGAAACCCGATAATTACAATTACGATAGACAGCACCATTGCAACAATCGGCCGTCTTACAAAGAATTCTCCCATAGCAGTAGTTTTTGTTGCTTTTTATTTGACGGAAGAAAAAGTGGTACTGTCCGGTGACCACATCGTTTCAATGGGTTTGATAACACTGCCCTCTCTCAGCAATTGCGTGCCCCCGAGCACAATCCTGTCTTCAGTTGTGAGACCTGCTTCAACAATATAACTGATATTGTAGGCGGGCCCGATCTTGATATTCCTGATTTCTGCTTTATTGCTGTCAGCCACGGTGAATACCCGGAACAGCCCCTGCATTTCAATCACCGCTCTCTGTGGGATAAGAATCGCATCGTCCCTGAAGTCCGTTACGAGTTTCAGTTTGACATATTGCCCGGGCCGCAGAAGGTTATCGGTATTTTTGAACTGGGCCTCCAGGGTCATTGCCCCGGTTGACGGATCAACCTGCCTGTCGGCAAAATTCATCTTTCCCTTCAGTGGATAAGGAGTTCCGTCTGACAGTACCATTTTAACCACATCTCCCCGTTCACCAATGGAAAATCCCATTGATTGTATAAGTCTTGTAATGCGCAGGTATTCCTTTTCACTGATGGTAAAGCGTACTCTGACGTTGCCGATGCTCGAAACCGTGTTTACAATAAATTGCGGTCCGAGGCTTACATAATCACCCACCTTTACAGATGATATACCGATAATCCCGGTTATGGGTGCAACCACCCGGCAATAGCCAAGCTCTATCTTTGCATTATCGAGCGCAGCTTTACTTGACTGAACCATTGCCTGGCTCGATTCATACGATGCACGGGCTGCCACCAGTTCACGCTGGCTTACAGCACCTATTGCAGCAAGTGGTTCAATACGGTCCAGATCGTTCTTCGTTTTTATAAGCGCACTATTAGCCTCTGCAAGAGCTGCGTCTGCCTGATCAACCTTATTCTTATAAGGTAACGGGTCAATTGTATACAGGAGCTGTCCCTTTGAAACCATCGATCCTTCCTTGAAATGCATACTCAGAACCCAACCCTCAACCCTTGTTCTTATCTCAATATCAAACTCCCCGTATGTCTGACCGGTATATTCTGACTCGAGTGCGACATCCTGCTGCATGACCTGCACAACAGGCACTTCCAGAGGTACAGCTGCCTGAACTTCCTTCTTGCCTTTGCAGGAAGAAAAACCAAGCGCTGCAATAACGATTAAAAATGCCAAACATAAATTCTTCATGATTGTGGTTTTCATTATGATTCTGACTGGTTATTGTTTAAAAACTCAAACATATTACAACCCGAGCAATGCTGAAATAGTACTTTGGTACTATCCGGCAGGACGGGTTAATAAAAATCAGTTAAGAGAGTTCCTGACCAATATTATGAAACTCTGTATACCAAATATAAAAGAATTTTTGAGATAAAAACCGGTGCTTTAAAAAGTTTATCGTAACCAGGCGGTTCCGAAAACTATATAGAAGACAAAATCATCATTGCTGACGGCAAAGTCCATTCCTGCGTTGGTTCCCAGTTTGCGGGCAATCATATACCTGAACCCCGTGCCGAGGGTAGTGACGCTCTTACCCTTTTCGAATTCGGCAAAATTTGCGAATGCATTTCCCATGCCGGTAAAGCCTGACACAGTCCATCGCTTATAAACATTCCAGTCTACCTCAGCCTCCATGACCGTGATATTTTCATTCTGATATTTCATCAGCGGTGCACCGCGCAGACTGATGATAGGTCTTGCATAGTATGGCACATCACCCAGCGAATATGTGCTTTCATGCCTGAGCCCGATGTAAACCTTTTTGCCTGCAGGCACATATCCGATCAATGTCAGGCCAAGCCTGCCGTATAATCCATCACCTCCAAACCAGTCATCACTGTAAGTGCCTGATAAGACTGAAAAACAACCCCTTCGTAGGTGTAAGGACATTGTTTCTTGAATCCAGCTCAAGTTTCAGTGTCAGCTCACTGAGTGTCGAGCTGAAAACAGTTCGTGTCGTATTCCGGTATGTCAAGAGGGATCTCAAAAGTATTATCAGTATCCAGCAGCAGGTACCTGCCGCCGATGAAGAAATTCGATTCTGGTATCCTGAATTTGATCTGCTGAACCAGGAGCCAGGCATCCAGATTCAGATTTACAGCCTCGCCATCCAGAAGGTCGATATTCCCGGAACCGTAAAAGCCTAAATTCGCATTGGTTCTGGCGACAGCTCCCATGTACCTGATCCTGTCCTGTTTCCAGTAACCGGAATGAAAAACACCTGCCGCCCATGTCCCGTTAAGCGTTCCGGCACCGATAACCCCGGTCATGCTTGGCGGACCATTCTTTTCTGAATAAGACGAATGAAACATCACGGCTGCCAGAGCTATTCCATAACCCACCGCCGGTTCTGTGATTATGGTGGGTACAATCAGAACCCCTTTCTTGTTTACCAGCCAGTCGCTGATGTCAATCGCATGATCAAGGCTGTCACGGAAAGAGGAAAATGATTTTGTCTTTTCCTGGGCGTTTATATTCAGGCATAAAAAAACAAATAATCCCCGCCAGCTGCAGAGTACCTGGTTTTTGATTTTATAAGAAAATTTTAAAGAATTTGTATCCCAATTCTGCCTGAATTATTAATCTCAATCAGCTTGCATTGCAATCATATCCTAAACAAAGATAGGAGAAAACAAATCTTCTTATATTTGAATCAGGAATATTTTCAAACTGATGCTAAAAAAGCCATAAGTATGAAAAAACTATACTTTTCCGGGGTTTTACTGATAGTTTTTCACTTTACCAGGTGAAAGCACAGGACGACCATTGCCGAAAGATATTCAGTAACTGATACAATAGATGACTTCGGACTATTTACCAGCGGAGACATTCTTGATTTAACCCTGAGGTTTGATCTCACCACTTACAAAAGAAAGAAACCGAAGGATGAATATATGGATGCCATAATGACCTATCATATAAGCAAGGAGGACTCCATAAACAAAAATATCAGACTTAAAACACGGGGTGAATTCCGTAACGGCCATTGCGCCTATCCTCCTATCGTATTGAATTTCAAGAAAACTGAATTCGATATGGCAGACCTGAGCAAGATAGGCAAAGTTAAAATGGTAACCCATTGCACGTCAGGGAATGAAGAAATACTTTTCAGGGAATACCTTGTTTATAAGCTTTACAGTGTTCTTACCGATACCAGCTTCAGGGTCAGGATGGTTAATATAACCTATATTAATACCGTCAAGGAAAGCAAGCCCGTCAGCTCATTTGCTTTCTTCATCGAACCCCTCGATCTGGTTGCGGAACGCATCAATGCCATACCCGTTGAGGTTACAACATTAAATCAGAAGAATATAATCCCGGAAATGATGGACAGGATGGCTATTTTCAATTATATGATCGGCAACACAGACTGGTCTGTGCCAAATCAGCATAACTGCAAGGTTCTGTCTGATCCGAATGCGTCGCGGCTGAACCTTGGATTGATAATCCCGTATGATTTTGACTACAGCGGTTTTGTCAATGCAAGCTATGCCGTTCCCCATGAGGATCTGGGAATAGAGACAGTCCGTCAGCGCATTTATCAGGGAGTGTGCAGGGATGAGGAAGCCTTCATGAATGCCTTGCAGGAGTTTACTGCAAAAAAGGAGGCTTTTTATACTGTTATCAGGGAGTTCCAGTACCTGGATGAACGTGCCAAAAAGGATATGACCAGGTATCTGGACGAATTCTTCAGTATGTTTGATAAAAGAAACAGCATTCTGAATTCCCTTGAAAATGAATGCAAGGAATTCTGACAATTTAAATATTAAAAGCCATGTCGTCATCATTTATGTTTGAACAGGATCCTTTATGGAACGTTCTGTTGCGTTTCTCTGTAACAGTACTTGTGCTTTTTATAGTCATCAGGCTTATCTATTACAGATATTCAAGAAATGAGCGAAGGGTTTTCTCCTTTCTTCCAGATGGGCATCATGATCTTCCTGGTCTGCGTACTGCTTAAAACGGTTGAAATTCAGCTGGGCATAGCCCTGGGCCTCTTTGCTATCTTTGCTATCCTCAGGTTCAGATCCAGAAACCTTTCTCTGAGGGAGATGACTTACTTCTTCACCGTGATAGGAATTGCCGTGATAAATTCAATGGCCACTTTCTATCACCCGGTACGTGGGACGTTTCTGATCAATTTAATCATCATCCTGTCAACACTGGTTCTCGAGATCCTGTTCAACAAGAGAGCTTATGAAAGCATTTGAAATTAAATATAACAGGCTGGAGTTATTTGCTCCTGACAGATTTCAGGATCTTCTCAGCGACTTATCCGCGCGTACCAATAAAAATATTGAAAAAGTCAGGATAAAAAAGATAGATCTGATCAAGGGTGAAGCTGAACTTGAAGTCTCATTCAGAACTGGAAACCCTGAAACCCGTACCTGAAATGCGCTCTGTGATTTTCCGGGCACTTGCATGTTCCTGCGCGATTGTATGTCTGACCAATACCCTGGGAGCACAGACAGGGAGGTACTGGGATCAGAACCTGAACTCCGGGGCTGCCCTCCTTTCAGGTGCCGTTGTAGCCGGTGAAAGCGGGATTGCTGCGATCTTTTACAACCCGGCCACTATCTCTGAAATGACTAAAAACAACCTGTCACTTTCAGCCAACCTGGCTTCCGCATATTTTTTCAATGCTAAAAATGCCCTTGGTACAGATTTTTCACCCAACAGGTTACAGGTTGATATCTATCCGAGGATTGTCACCCTGACACTTAACCCGAAAAAAAATCCAGACCTTACGATTGAACTTGCTTATTTTACAAAGGCAAGTAATTATATGCAGATCAATCAGGGCACCTCGCTTACCAGGGATATCATTGCCTCCAACCCCGGCGATGAGGAGTATACGGCTGACTATTATCTTCGTACAAAATTTCAGGATTTTTACGGAGGCGCCGGATTTGGCTATAATTTATCCGATCACCTTGCCCTGGGTTTCTCCGGCCTGATCTCTTATAAGGATGACCAGTATTACAACCTGATCACGGTAAACGCATTTACGGCCGCTGATCATGAAGAAGCGCCTCAATACCTGTCAGAAGCCAGTTATCACATCAAATATAATATGTACGATGTGCGGCTCATCACCAAGCTGGGGATGCAGTTCAGGCAGGATTCATGGACTTTTGGAGCCAACATCAATCTTCCGTCACTGAAGCTTTTCGGAGATGGCACAGTGGTAAAACAATATGAATATTCAAATATTAATAAGGAAGCAGGCAACTCCGAAGGATCAAGCCTGTATTTCAGCGGCCGGCAGAAGAAATGCAAGGCACATTTCAGGGATCCTTTGTCGGTGGCTGCCGGAGCCAATTACACGACAAATTCAGGCAATACAATAATACTTTTTACTGCTGAGTATTTTTTCAGGCTGAAATCTTATGATTACATTGAGGCTGACCGGGATCCGGGTGAGGATGGTTATAATTACAGCCCAACAGAACCTGAGGCCTGGCTTTCATTTACCACCGCTCACAAACCGGTGCTTAATGCAGGTGTGGCTTTCAAAACGGTAATCAGCGACAGGATGGTATATTCCGGAGGATTCAGAACTGATTTTAATTACCTTGATCCTGCTGATAACCCGGAATTTCCATATTACAACAACAATACATTCTATATTTTCGATGTATACCATCTTAACAGCGGTCTGAACTACAGCTTCAAAAGAGGTTCAATTACCCTGGGAATGCAGTTTTCGCACGGACGTGCCAATGACCAGGAACAGATTTTTAACCTCACTGAGCCGGTGGAGTACATAAGCGATAAACAGATGCCCCTGACAGGTGTGACAACCAACCAGGTCCAGGTCAGGTACTGGGATCTCTCGGTTTATTTTGGTTTTGTATTTGATTTTTTAAAGCAGGCTGAATGACAATATTCCGGAAAATATATTTGATATACTTGTTAACCATCAAAATACTTATTGCTGAGTATTGGGTACAGTCAGTAGTTGAAGTAAATTTAACATCTCAATAATTCGAAATCACCATGAAAAAGTTCATGAATATCTCCTTTGCGGTTCTGTTTGTAACTGTTCAGGTAAATGCCCAGGTTTACACCAATAAAGTTGTCGGTGCAAAAAATGAGACATTTATTGACAGTCTGAAGGCAACGGAATACCCTTATGCCCTCCCTATCCTTGGGGCCAAGGCTGCTGCGCGCGGCTATGATCTGCCTTACTCGGCGGGTATAGGCGTAAATTATTTATGGACGGAATCAGCACTGATAATTGATAATCTTTTTGTCGGTTTCAACAACGGCCCGATGTATGACCTCGATGAAATTATCCGTTTTGATGATGCCATAGCGACCGCCAATGCTATCAATATCAGACCTGACATCTGGTTGCTTCCTTTCCTGAATGTCTACGGCCTGTTTTCAAAAGCAAAGACCTCGACGGAAATATTTGCCGGAGTTTTCCTCCCCGGATGCGGACAATGTCTGGACCGAGGTTGCTTCCTTTTCCTCAAAAGCTGAATTTGATGCTACAGGATTGGGCATAGGCATGACTCCCACCATTGGAGTTGGCGGAGGCTGGATGGCACTTGACATGAATGTCACCTGGCAGAGTATCAGCGCCCTTGACAAGCCTGTAATGACATTTGTTTTCGGACCCCGTTTCGGGAAATCTTTCAAGTTCAAGAATAATCCGCAGAGCAATATCGCAATATGGGTAGGCGGTTTCAGGCTCCATCTCAAGTCAGGAACCAGCGGTTCATTACCGCTAAGCGAAGTTTTGCCTATCGAGGGACTACAGGCGAAGGTAGATGAGAGCATTGAAAATGTTGCTGAAAAACAGATAGCCGTTGATGAATGGTGGGCAGGACTGACACCTATTGAGCAGGCCAACCCGGTCAACGAGGCAAAGTATGAAACAGCAAACCGGGCGCTCGACACTGCCGGTGAAACACTGAACGGCATTGACGCTGCCCTTAATGATGAAGAATCTGCCACCGTACAGTATTCACTTGAACAAACGACCCAAGGACATGTGGAACTTTGTCCTCGGTTCTCAGTACCAGATTAATAAACATTTTATGATCCGGGCAGAAGCCGGATTCCTGGGAAGCCGTACACAGGTTATCGCAATGTTGCAATATCGGTTTGGCCTTTAACAAAGAGTAAATCATGAAAAGAACTATTCTGCTTGTTGCCTTCCTCCTGACTGCATATAGTGCAAATTCTCAGGTGCTGATTTCGTTGGTATTCGGTGACGCACTGAACAGCCCAAACGTTGAATTCGGACTTGACGGAGGGGTCAACTTCGGGAACATCGCCAATCTTGAATCTGGCAAGTCACTGGCAATGTTTAACCTGGGATTTTATTTCGATATCAGACTTAAAGGACCGCTCCTGCTTGCATACGGGAGTGATAGTCAAGTCAAGCCAGGGAGCTGACAAACTTGACTCTTATCCTCTGGACAATCATGATTTGAATGCGGTTTTTTCCGACCGGTTATGTAACCAGAAAAATCAATCAGTTCAGTGTTCCCATAATGTTGAAATACAGGTTCGCCACATTGTTTCATGTCGAAGCAGGGCCGATGCTTGCCCTCAGGTCGAAAGGATACGATGAATTCAAGAATACCCTGGTTGATGAAGATGATTTGACTTATAAGCTGGATATTAAGGATAATTATAAGAGAATTGATGCCGGGATCATGGTGGGGGCTGGAATGAAGTTGTCCAAAATACCAAAAAGCTCACAGATCGGAGTTCGTTATTATTACGGACTGGTCGATCCTTTGATTGAAAACACCGGCAAATCACAGAATTTTTCTTCTCTCTACCTCTTTTTCTCTATCCCTATCGGTGCACACCCAAAGGCTGAAAAACCGTCAGAATAAGTCACTGATTTAACTCAGTGAAAACAGCAGCATGAAGACCACCTTTGAAAACGGACCTGACCGCGAAAAGAAAAGTATCGACCTGGTCATAAAACTGTCATTGGTAGCCTTGCTTGTGGCATGGTGCATCATGATCATCCTTCCGTTTGTCATGCCGGTAATGTGGGGAGCTATCCTGGCAATAACCCTGTTTCCCCTGTACAGCAGGTTACTTAAACTCCTTAAAGGGAAAAAGGGACTTTCAAGCATCATCATAACACTGATATTGCTTGCCCTGATAATTGTACCTTCCGCATTTCTGATTTCCTCAATCGTGGAAAACGGTAAAGAGCTGGTCACAGCGGTCCGTGACCAGACACTGACTGTGCCGCCTCCGGATCCGAAGGTTGCTGACTGGCCATTGATAGGAAAACCAATACATGCCGCATGGCTGTCACTCTCTGAAAACATGGAGGGTGCCCTGCTGACCTATCGTGAACAAATTCTCAAAATCGGGGATAAATTTCTCGATATGATCAAAAGTGTAGGGTCAGGTTTACTCATGTTCATTCTTTCAGTGATTATTTCAGGTTTTCTGATGGTCACTGCTGAAAAATCAGAAAAATCAGCCATCGGCTTCTTTACCAGAATAAGCGGCAATACCGGCGATGAGCTTGTGTCAATGATTATACTTACAATCCGTAATGTTGCCAAGGGTATAATCGGAGTCGCTTTCATTCAGTTTATCCTGATGGGTGGCACACTGATCCTTGCCAAGGTGCCCTTTGCCGGTCTATGGGCACTGGCTGTCCTGATGTTTGCAATAGTGCAGTTGCCGGTTGGCATACTGGCCATACCTATTATCATATACCTCTATTCTGCCAATGAACCTCTGATAGCAACGTTATGGGCTATTCCTGTATTGCTCTTCGCCTTGAGTGATAATATTATCAAGCCGTGGCTGATGGGAAAAGGAGCCCCGGTGCCAATGCTGGTCATTTTCCTGGGAGCAATAGGGGGTATGATGATGTCAGGATTTATCGGACTCTTTACCGGAGCTATCGTCCTCTCTATCGGCTATAGGCTGGCATCAATGTGGATGCAGGGCGAAACTGACACAATTTAAAATTAAAAACCCGGCTGACATTCTGATTTTTATTTTAATTTTAACTTTTGAGCTTAAGTTAAAACACCTGAATTAAAAACTACAAAATGATGAAAAACACGATTATGCAAGGAGTTTTGCTGGTATTTACAATGTCATTGATAGTCGCATGTAATGTGAAAAAAGCGGAACCTGCAGCGGTGATTGACGCAGAACAGATAAAAAAGGAAATTCAGGCCAAGGAAGATGAATTTGCTGCAACTTATAATGCCGGAGAAATGAAATATATAGGCTATTACGCTGATGATGCGATAACCTTTTCTCAAAACAGCAAGCCGGCGGTAGGCAAAGCTGCGATTCTCGAATACTTGTTTGCCAACATAAATTCCATTAATAAATTCAATAAAATCTCATACTTGACTAAAGAAGTTTTTCCTTCAAGTGACGGTAACCAGGTAGTTGAAATTGGCTATTATACGGTAGTTAACTCTGATAATGATACTGTTAATACCGGGAATTATATGACCCTGTTTGTAAAAAGAGACGGGAAATACGTCTGCTTAAGAGACATGAGTGCTTCTGATATGCCAATTCAATAATAAGATTTCAGAATAACCAAGAAAAAGAGGCGGTCCTTTTCGGGCAGCCTCTTTTGTTATGATGTTAATCTTTGAGAGAGACAGATGATTATCGTCTTCTGCCACCGCCTCCACCGCCACTCCTGGAAGCTCCGCCTCCACTGTAACCGCCTCCGCTGTAGCCTGAACTGCTCCTGGTGCGGGATGCACTTGATGAATATGATGATGCGGACGCGCCCGAGGAAGATCCGCCTGACGGCCGGGTTGATGCAGAAGTTCCCGTCGAAGGCCTGCTCGATGCAGAAGTTCCCGTTGACGGCTTAGTCGATCCAGATGTTCCCGTCGAAGGTCTGGTCGATGCAGAAGTTCCCGTTGACGGCTTAGTCGATCCAGATGTTCCCGTCGAAGGTCTGGTCGATGCAGAGGTTCCCGTTGACGGTCTGGTCGATGCAGAAGTACCCGTTGACGGGCGGGCCGACGCGTTGTTCCGGTTATAATTACCGCTGGCATTATTATGGTTCACGGTATTGGAACTGTTTCTCGAATTATTGTAATTGTTATAGTTATTTTCATTATGGATCACCACTGTGTTACCATAACCGCCGCCATGATAACCGCCGTGGTGATAGTAATTATTATGATGATAAATACTGACTGCCATTACGGTAAAAGCTGCATGATATGGAGGGTAATATCCATAATAATAGGGCGGATAATAGGGTACGTAAACAGGTGAATAAACATATTGCACTATTGGCGCTGATTCAACAACCACAACGTTTGTTGTTGCCGGAGCGGCTGCAGTGACGGGCTCCGGGCCGGCATACGCAGGATTAGGTGTGACGGCAGGTGCCGGCGGGGCAGGTTCAATTACATAATCTTTCCCATACAGATCTTTATCACCGACAATCTGCATCGTAACTTTCCCCTCTTTATCCTTTGATACAAGAATCACTGCCACATCCTGTATCTCCGTTTTGCTGACGTCAACCTGAAGTATAAATGAAAAATCAGTCTCTTTCTGCTTGGTTACAACCTTGATGAAATCAACAGTATCATTGAGGTCCAGGTCGAGATTATTGATCCCTGTCTCCTTCAGGTTGAGGGTTTTTTCAAAATCCTCAATGGTCTTTGACTTCTGAAAAATATTCAGCACAGCAAAAAGATCAAGGTTATCTCCCGGCAACCCTAATAAAGCCGTATCTGCCTCTGCCTGAGAAAAAAGAGGCATACATGACAAGCTCAACACTAATACTATAAAAGATAAAAAGCTTCTTTTCATGACCTTATGAAATAATTATGAATAAAAATCCATGGCCAAATTGGCAAATAAAGATACTGAAAAAAAGAATTGTAATCAAAACAATCAAAGTCAATTAGTTATTACCCATAATAATGGAAAGATTAAATGGCTGACGGGTTTTGCCCGCTGCCAGTACCATACTCCAACTATGCACTTGCCACACAGATACGCCCTTTGCCCTCATGTGCGTTCTCACCTATTCCCTGATCTGACTGCGGGCCCTGTCTCGTTCAGTTTAAAGGTGAGAACTAAAGCAATTGCAACACCAAGAAGCAATGGAATAAATGCAACCTGGTAATTATGATGCTCCAGCTGCGATACATCACCGGAAGTTTTTATCAGGAACCACGCAAAGGCAGGTCCCAGCAAAGCGCTGAATGTGAAATTGATAAAATTAATAACTCCTGTTGCTGTACCACTCAGGTGAGGCGGGTTAGCCTCCTTGATGACGGTATAGGTCAGCATGGCTGCTCCGGAAGCAATCCCGGCAATCAAGCCGGGGACGAAGGGAGGCAGAATTCCCGGTCGCCCGAACAATATAAATGTCAGGCAAAGTAGCAATAATGTTGCCCCTCCAAAGATAACAGGCTTCCGGCGCCCTATACGGTCAGAAATAAATCCCAGGAGGGGGCATCCTATTATCCACCCGAACGGAACGCTTGCCGATCTCAGAACAGCAGTACCATAGTCCAGTCCGTGTGCATCCTGAAGGAAGCGTACTCCCCAGACCATATCAAAAATTGTGGTAGGAATAAACAGTAATCCTGCTATTATGCCGCAAAGAATTGACTGGGGATTTTTAAAAACGACTTTAAATGCTCCTGCTGCACTCTTCATCCAGTTATCCTTCTGCTCTGGCATCTCATCTTTAGGAAGCAGCAGCCAGAGCACAACACCAAGGGCAAGGCCGGCAATACCCATCCACAGCCAGAAGCTGTGCCAGGCAACACCCCTGCTGATCAGGGGCCCTACTGCAAACTGACCGGCAGACCCGCCTGCCATGCCAAACATCTGGGTAGCCCCGATCAGTGTTGCTGCCTTCGATGCCGGGAAATGTTTTGAAGCTATATAAATTGCACCTATAAGCGCGAAGACACCTCCGGCTCCCTGCAGAAACCTTCCTATACCTCCGATAGCATGATTGCCTGTGCTGAAAAGAAGCGCCCCCAATCCTACAACAACAGCTCCTACAGGGATAACTTTTCTGGGCCCCAGACGATCCATTGCCGCACCAGCGACAAGGCTGAACGGTGAATAGCCGTAATAGAAGAGCCCCACCATCGAAGCCACGCCAAGCGCACTGAGCCCAAAACCCTCTGACAGCTGGTCTATCATCACAGACGGAGATGAGCGCATCACATACTGATAGAAGTAATAGACAGCTGCCAGCAACCAGGCAACAGCTGCCAGCCTGGTATTTTTGCTCATGATGATTATATTTTAAAAACTACCTGAAAATATTAACAGAGCACAACCGATACTGCAAGTCCTCCTTCTGACGTTTCCTTGTACTTTGAGTTCATTTCCCTGGCTGTCAGCGCCATAGCAGCAATGGTTGTATCAAGGTCAACACGGCGCAGCTGAGGGTTCTCTTCGCTGGCTATGCAGTATGCTGTCCATGCTTTTACTGCTCCGTAAGCACACCGTTCGATACACGGAACCTGAACGTATCCGGCAACCGGGTCACATGTCATGCCAAGGTGAGCCTCGAGAGCAGATTCAGCAGCGTTGCCGACTACTTTCGGACCTTCACCACAAGCCTGAGCGATCATTGCAGCACCCATTGAAGAGCCTACCCCGACCTCTGCCTGGCATCCGCCTTCTGCACCCGAAAGGGTTGCATTATGCTTGCAGAGATATCCTATGGCTGCTGCTGCAAGAAAACCTTCACGGATTTTTTGTGTTGATATTTTTTTATCACGCAGCGACTTGAGAACTGCCGGAATGATTCCCGCAGAACCTGCTGTGGGCGCTGTCACTATGATATGGCCACGGGCGTTTTCCTCTCCCATTGCAAAACCGTAAGATGCCACCGTCGTGATCGCTCTGCCGGCGTCACCTTTGTTGACTTTCAGCAGTTGCATCCCTGCTGCTTTGCTGTGCAATTTGATCGGTCCGGGCAGAATACTTTCCACTGTCAATCCGGTTTCAACGCCACGGATCATTACTTCGGCAACCTGATCGAGGAACTCCCAAATCTCTTTCTCGCCTTTGCCTGAGATAGCCATCTCATTTTCCAGTAAAAGCCTGCCTAACGGGACCTGATCATCGATCAGATATTTCTGCAGCTCTTTTGCATGCTGATATGGGTACTTTGGCTGACCCTTTTCAGGAATCACATAGCCCTTCCACTCGATAAATCCTCCACCAACAGAGTAGTATTCAAGTTCATATAATATTTCAGTTCCTGCCATAAGCCTGCAGGTCATTGTGTTGGGATGGTAGAAATCACCCTTGGTTGCATCAAATATTATATCCTTAAGAGTAAGATTGAGGGTTTTCGGACCAAGTGTCAGCGGGTAACTTTTATCGGGATTGGCAGCCAGGTCGTCAAGGAACTGCGGGGGGCATTCAGCAGGAGATTTGCCTAATAGACCGGCAAGAGAAGCTCTGTCGGTGCCGTGACCTTTACCGGTGGCGCTCAGGCTCCCGAAGAGATGAACCTTCAGTCCGGTAGCCTTGCCAAGCTGTTCTGCAGGCAGCTTGGATATCCTCTGATAAAAATCGTAGGTAATCCGCATGGGTCCCATGGTATGAGAACTTGAGGGGCCCGGGCCCATCTTATAAAACTCGTTCAGCATAGTAAGGATTGGTCCCTTTGATTTCTGTACCAGGACCGGGTCGGGTGTGATGCCGGCAGCCAGGGAATCAGCTTTGACAACTGCTTCTCCGGCTTGTTTTCCTGATTTTCCGCAGCCGACAAGAAGCGCCCCTGCAGAGGCTGCAAGTACTGTGCGGCCAAAATTCCGCCGTGAAAATACAGGACGATTCAAATCACCCTGGAAGGAGGTTCCGCAGTTATCACATGCTCTTGAGCTGCAACTGTCGCAACCATTTTCATGGTCATTCTTTAAATTGGTCATGTCTTTCATAGATTTTGTCTTCTTTAATATTTGAATTTATACTCTTATTAGCATAGTTTTCTGAACTCTGTCGAATACATCATCCTGATCTGAGCGGGATCTTAAATGCACATTTCCCAGTGTTATCGTCGTCAATAAAATAAATCATAGGCCGTCCGGGTCAACGACAAAAACAGCTCTTCTATTTACTTTTATCAAATGTACAATCTGCTATGGTTCCTGTCTATAGTACTTTAGTATTAGAGACAAAAGTCCCATCTGCTCTTTAAAATTAATAAAAAAAGGCTGGATAGATACCAGCCTGTATTCTGTAGAAAAAACTCTGCCCTTCCGGAAGGGCAAATAAATAACGGTAAATCAGATGGAACAGAGCCTCACGCGGTTGTCGCGCTGACCTATCCTGCCTGCCTTTTACTTCAGTTTAAAAACCAGCCCGCCTCCCAGGTTAAACTGATAATATGATGAATATGTTGATACACCTGCACCTGCACCACCTGTACCGAAATACAAGCCACCGCCCATGGACTGTGTTGCTGAAATCAACTGAGCCTGCAGCTTAAGACCTATCTTCTCACTTAACCAGATATTTGACCCCAGCCTTAAGCCCCAGGCAAATTTGGTGGAACCGCCTGTTTCCCCGTTATCAGGATTTTCAACATTGTAAACACCCATGCCAAGCAGAAACCCGCCATAAGGTTCCACTTTGGGATTCACCTGCATGTAACGGTTGAAGCCCAGCATAATATAGTTATGCGCTATATCGAATGTTTGAAATTCTTCAGCGACAGAACCCCAGTAAAACATAGGGGCTTCTGAATCAAGACGAAGGTACATAACTTCAACACCATAGGCCGGATTAACCATTACTTCCAGTCCACCGCCATATTGAAATCCACCATTCAGGGAGCCATCAAAATACGAACTGTTCGAGTAATAAGAATCCACACTGTTATCATCAAATGCGTAGGTTGCATAGCCATTGAGACGTACAGACGGACCGGTCTGAGCATAGAGATAGCCTCCGGCAAGACAGAGAAGAACAACGAGCAACTTTTTCATAAATCCAGAATTTAAATTGTTTTTTAAGTTACAAAACAGGCCTGTTATTAATCACAATGAAAATATACAGGCCCTGTTAAATACAAATATAAACATAAAAAAGACAGTTTGGTTCATGGAAGCACATGTATGTATGTTATTGTCTTTATGTGCCTGCGTGATAATTTTATCTTTTGTCCGCTCATATTCAAGACAGTTTTCGTATATTTATTTTCTATCGTGGAAATGCTATGGCACCGAAGAAAAAAACACCCGAAAAGAAACCCTCCGGTAAAAAACAGTCTGCTGCTGTTTCAAAGCTGGATGATATTGGCTCTTTAAGCAGAAAAGAACTGTCAGAACGTTCCCGGAAATTCTCCGGACGCTTCTGTGTCGGCGACGGAGAAAATTTTCAGCTTAAAAAGTACAGCACCGATCCGGATATTGATCTGGGCCCTGAAGATAAGCCTGTGATGAAACGGACCCTGGAGACAGGTGTGGAGTTGCTTGCAGAACTGCAGGATAAAATGTATGCTCAGGACAAGTGGTCGCTGCTTCTGATCTTTCAGGCTATGGACGCGGCAGGAAAAGACGGGGCAATCAAACACGTGATGTCGGGTGTAAACCCTCAGGGTTGTCAGGTAACCTCCTTCAAAGCGCCCAGTCCGGAGGAGCTGGACCATGATTATCTGTGGCGCTGTCAGAAGAACATGCCCGAACGTGGCCGTATTGGTATCTTTAACCGTTCATACTATGAAGATGTACTTGTTGTGCGTGTTCATGAACCGATTTTGAAAGCACAGAAGCTGCCTGAAAAGCTCGTGACCAATGACATATGGAAAAACCGCTTTAAGGAGATCCGGAATTATGAAAAATACATGTACAGGAACGGAACGAAGATTATCAAGTTCTTCCTTAATGTCTCCGGCAAAGAGCAGAAAAAGCGTTTCATTGAGCGTATTGACAATCCCGAGAAAAACTGGAAATTCAGCTCGGCTGATGCTAAAGAGCGAACCTACTGGAAAGACTACATGAATGCTTACGAAGAAATGATCAGGTATACGTCAACCAAAGAATCACCGTGGTATGTTGTGCCTGCCGACAATAAATCGTATGCCCGCATAGTAATTGTATCGGCTGTTGTCAATGCAATGGATGAATTGAACCTGGAGTATCCAAAGGTAAGCAAGGAGAAGATCGCTGAGCTAAAGGCAATCAGACAGGCGCTCCTTGATGAAAAATAGCGGCCGGACACGCATTACTGCGTCAGAATGAGTACCCCAGGGAGGTAATTATTCCCCAGTCATTTTTTGTGGTGCTACTGGAGGAAGAGTTATTGTCAAAATTATCGTAAACTGTCAGTCCGAAAAATACATCCTTTATTATTTCAATTTTGGCAGCAAGATCATATTCCATACGAACACGGCCCCAGGTAGTCATGCTTGGGAAAATATTAAAACCGCTGGTGATATCCAGTTTAGGTTGCCGGTACCTGAACCATTTATAACTTACTCCAGCAAATAACTCGATATTGGTTGACTGGAGGCCTTCTTCAATTGTACGTTCGCGGTTGGTTTGTGCACCACCCATGGCATAAAGCCTTTGTGAATTTGTCCTCACAAAATCATATCCGCCTCCCAGCCCGATAAGAATACGGTAATCAAGGTCAAGTTCAGTATTTTGCTGTCCTTTGGTTAGAGCACCTGCAAGCCATTTTCCCTCGAAATAGCGCGTGACTCCAAGGCTTATTTCATTATTTTTAGACAGACCACCTTCCTGATCAGAGACAATACTGCTCAGGTCAAACTTAGTCGCATAATCGGCTGTTCGATGTGTTGCCGAAGCAATAAAGCTGAACTGGAAGACATCGCTTGCTTTTGTATAGTTCAGCCCTACATCTACTGACCCGTCTATTTTTTGCCAGAACCGGTTCTTAATGGAGGTTATCTGGACAATATCCCAGAGTGGTTTTGGAACAGTATCATTTATGAGAACTATGTTTATCGAGCCCGTGTCAGGAGAATTCAGTAACGTGCCGTAATACCTGTACCCTGACGTGGTCCGGATTTCAAAGAATTTTGCCGAATAAACCGTGAAGATCCTGTCAAACTCGATTTCAACGGTTTCCATTGCATCTGTGCTCAGGAAAAGCAAACCGTTTTCAAACTTCTTCAGCTCCCCGGTAAGGCGGTCACCGTTTTGCAGATATACAGTATCGTTTTTCTGTCCCTGCGCCGGAAAGGCAAGTAAAAACAATCCGGCAATAAGAATGATGGAATGCTTCGCTGATTTGATATAAAGCAGGCATTTCATATTTTCAGCTCATCATTGAAACTATAACCGGACCCCAGGCTGTAAGGATGATGTTGCCAAGAGCATAAGGCACCGTATAGCCCAATGCCGGCATTTTACTGCCTGTCCTGTCCTGCAAAGCCTTAAGGGCGGTTGTATTGGTACCGGCTCCTGATTGAGCGCCCAGTAATATCACTGGGTTGATTTTCAGCAGGTAATAACCGACGAACAAGCCAATAATATGAGGCAGCAGTGAAACAACAAGGCCGACGCCCAGGATGGCGAACCCCGTTTCTTTTAATCCGTCTATAAACCCCGGCCCGGCGGAAATACCTACCGCGCCGATGAAAAGAGCAAGACCCACAGTATCAAATATCCATAATGCAGCATCAGGTATCTTCCCGAAAGTGGGACGCCGTGACCGGAGCCATCCGAGGAACAGTCCCATCACAAGAGCACCTCCGCTTGTTGTGAGTGTGATTGATATCCCAAAAAACCTAACGGATAATAATCCGATCAATCCACCGACAACTATTCCCAGGCTCAGAAACATCATGTCGGATACCGAGGTGGGGCGGTCAAGGTAACCGGTCTGTTTTGCCGTGCGCTCCAGGTCTTCCTTGCGGCCTGCCACCTGCAGGATATCCCCCCTGTTTACAACAGTGCCCGGATCAAACGGCAATTCAACTCCGCTGCGTATTATTTTATAAAGCATCACTCCCTGCCCGTATTTCTCAGCCAGCTCAATGAGTGATTTGCCCGCTGCCGCCTTTTTGGTTATGACAATATTTACATACTGGCGAGGAAAGTCAAGAAGTTCACGGTCAAATACCTCTGTTCCTATATCTGCCAGGCCGTTTATCATAACATTCTGACGGGCTGCAACTGCAAGTATATCGCCCTCTGTGATAATCATTTCCTGATAAGGCTCAACGATCCTGCCCTTATGACGTACCCTCTCAACTATTACACGGACACCGTCCGCAGGTTTCTCAATTTCCCTGATTGCCCGACCTGCCCATTTGGTTCCTGAAACCTTAAACGCGCGAAGATCCCAGTCATCAAAGGCTGAAACGACTCCTGGTTCGGACGATGAGCTGCCAAGCAGCTTCACCTCCAGCTTCCGGCTCATTTCACGAAGGTTGATCCGCAGGAGCAGAGGAGCTATCTGGGGAAGGAACCATACCACAGATGTTGTTCCCACCAGATAAGTGACAGCATAGGAAACGGGTATGTTATTGATCAGCTTCAGCTTTTCAACATCTGAAATGGGCAACTGCGCTATGGCTTCACTGGCTGTACCAATAAGTGTTGACTCAGTGAATGCCCCTGCCAGCAGGCCGGCTGCTGTTCCCGCATCATAACCCATCAGGTTTGACATAAAGTATGCGGCAAACAGTGCAGTAACGCAAATGACCAGCGTTAAAACAAGCTGCGGTAAAGCATCCTTCCTGAGCCCGCGGAAAAACTGAGGCCCGACTTTGTATCCTGTAGCAAAAAGGAACAGATCAAAGAATATGACCTTTACTATCGTCGGGACCGGGATGTCTAGCTGACCGATCAGCAGTCCGGCAAACAGTGTTCCGAGAACGGGGCCAAGCACAAAAGTTCCGATTTTGAGTTTGCCAAAGAAGAAGCCCAGCCCTAAGGCCAGAAAAACTGCCAGCTCGGGGTGATGTCTTAAAATATCTGCAATCGCGGTCATTACATTACGAAAATACTACTTTTCAAGATTAGTCTGCTCCCAGGCCCTTACATCCTTCCTGTCTTTATCAAAGAGCCTTTCATAATTTCCTTTCAGGATTTTTTCGCGAGCTTCAGGGATTGGCAAAAATTATCCTTACCAACCTACTTAGGCTGTATCAGATAGGGGTTGATTCCGAGCTTTTCAACTATATACTTGATAGCAAGCTGTGCCTTTACACTGTTTCCGGCTTCGTCAAGCGGAGGAGAAACGACAGCTATACCGAATTTGCCCGGGCAGACCGCCACAATCCCGCCTCCCACACCGCTTTTGGCCGGCAGTCCTGAATTGTAGAACCATATCCCGCTGTCATCATAGAGACCTGCGGTAGCCATTACAGGCAGAGTATACATAACCGTCTGCGGTGAAACAACCTTTTTCTTTGTGACAGGATTTACGCCTCCGTTAGCGAGTGTGGCGCCCATAGTTGCCAGGTCTTTTGCGCTGACATTTATTGCGCACTGTTTTGTGTATATATCTGTTGCCTCTGCCGGATCAAAATACATTCTGCCGTAAGCAAGCAACAGGTGTGCAATGGCCTGATTACGCAGGTTGTCACCGGCCTCACTGATGTAAACGGGTACGTTGAGAGAAAGCTGACGGCCGGCAAAGTCACTCTGGAATTGCATAATACTTTTCCATTTAGCAGCGGAATCAGCTCCGTTTACCAAGCTTGTGGCAGCAATGGCTCCCGGATTTACGAGTGGATTGATCTCTTTACCCCTGTGTTCCTCGACTGCGACTATGGAATTGAACCTCAACCCGGTTGCATCAACACCTATTTTGTCCTGAATTGTCTGGTGACCCTGTTCCTCGATTACCTGGGCCATTACAAAGGCCTTTGAAATGCTTTGGATCGAAACCATTGAGGCTATATCACCTTTCGTAAAGACCTGTCCATCTGTTGTTACCAGAGCAATTCCGAAGATCTTCGGATCGACACGTGCAAGTTCCTTGATATAGTCGGCATTCTTGCCTTCTGTCACATCCTTGAATTTGGTATAAGCCTCATCCAGGGCTGCGTTGATCTTCTCAGCAGTTAAGGTACCGCTTGTCTGTGCTGTGGTGACAGCCGTACCGGCTACAAGGCAGATGGCCATGGCTACCATGAACAGCCTGCCTGTCCTGAAATTCATATTTTTCATAATGAATATTAATTAAATGCTATTTGCGATAAAATGTGTGTCCAAAGTTATACTTGAACGAGAACTGTACCTTGAAGATGCTTGTATTCCATCCATCGTTGAAATTTTCCCGGGTGCCGTACTGCAATTCAACTCCCATCATTGCTTTCTCAGCCGGATAGTACAGCAGGTTGGCCAATGCGTAATTTCCTTTGGCAAATGCATCATCTGTCATTCCCTCCGAGTTGGTAATGCTCACCATGGAATAGCCGACGGAGCTGCTGAATTTATCGTTCCATTGCTGGTCAACGAACGCAACTATGCCCAGTACCGGAAGAGCAACACCTGGATTTGAGATATCATTGGTAATTCCGACATCAACCGGTGCATCGTTCATGTAGTTTTGGATGCCCTGGCCGTAGACCACTTGAAATCTTCCAACCGTTGATTTTGTTATGTTCAAATTCGAGCTGAGGTTTAACCCCCAGCCTATTGCATTATCGCTCAGATCATACTCATCATTGTTCATGTCTTCCCATGCCATGTAGCGCAGCATACCTGCCAGCTCGATATAGCCGAAATTAAATGCATGCCGGTACTCGGCTGAGAGGTCAGGCAAAGGAAAGCGGCCATTGACATCCTCAAGTTCAATACGGCCCGAATACACGCCCTGGTCAGCGCTTGCTCCCGGACGCTCAAGGGCGAAAGTAAGCCGTGTATCTCCCATGATGGGCATATACCGGACCTGGATGTTCCTGAAAAATACCATGCCCGTGGGTCCCCAATATTCAAGGGTATTGGGAAAAACATCTGCATCCATGAACGGACTCCAGTACTGTCCTACGCCAAAATGACCCAGTTCAGCGTATGCATGCCGTAACCGGAAGGTCGTCTGGCCTGCATCAACACCTGTACCGAAGAGCTCGAACTCGAAAGTTGTCTTAAGTTCGCCCAGCGGGGTTTGAATATAACCCCTGGTTCCGAAACGTGTCTGCCTGACACTGAAATAGGTATTACCATCCGTACCATACTGGCCTTCATAAGCAGGTAGTTTGGTCGGGCGGACTACATCAAACCAGTCGGGATGTATCTTGTTGGCATTATAACCTGCATCGGTCATGATGAAGCCATAAATTTCGAGAGCCTTCTGCTCTTTATTCTCTTGTGCCACTCCTTTTACTGCAACCATTAGAAGCATTAAAAGCAGGCAAATTCCTTTTTGTTTCATATTGTCTGATCTGCAGGAGAAAATACAGTTACTTTTCTTTGGTATGTAATAAAACAGCCAGCAGGGATGAATCCGTGCT
The DNA here is from genome assembly GCA_963732575.1 of uncultured Bacteroidales bacterium. Lineage (GTDB taxonomy): Bacteria > Bacteroidota > Bacteroidia > Bacteroidales > VadinHA17 > SR-FBR-E99. Next base: position 405,245 of record CAVTAA010000002.1, on the reverse strand, counting down.
GGCTGTTTATTAAATGAAATCTGTTTTATTTTAAAGTTTCGGGGGATACTGCATAAAAATCTGCTTGATTGCATAAGTAAGATTTTCTTCTCTTCTCGTCTGGCTTGCATTTTCCTCAAAGGTTTTTGTACCCCTGCCCTGCCATACAAGCATCTTTGTAGATGAATCAATAATGTCGATGAACATCGTGCCATCGGTGTAGGTATCATAATTAATGGTGGTGGTTGAGAAACCTCCTCCATAACCGTATCCGCCATACCTGTATCCGTAACCGTATCCGCCCCCGCCGCTGGTTGTTGCTGTAGCTGTCTGCTGCGTCTCGGTCTTGATATTAATATCAACCCAAACATCAGGATCAGTTTCCGATTTGGTGAAACCCTTGGCAAGCATTTCAGCTGTTACGATATTCAGGATCCTGTTCCTGTTTATGTCATCGATCGGCATAGCAAGGGTTTCGTCAGTATAAGTAAAGGTTTTATAGGCAGCGAAATTTGCTGTCTTGTCAAAATCTGATGAGACCTTGACGCTGCTGCAGGAGATCGCAGTAATAAGAATGACTGATAAAACTAATAGTTTTTTCATATCTGATATTTATTAATTTACAAAAACAAATCCGAAGTTGATTGTGAAATAGCCCTGTGCCGGAAGGTCACCCGCCTTTAAGCCGTAATAGTATTTTCCGACAAGGTTTACTGCTACGCCGGGAGAGGGTTCTATCATCAGTCCGAGCTCGGGCCTGAGTGCAAAATGCCAGGCATCTTTCTCAAAGGTATACATTCCCATATCGGTATTCTGAAGTGAATACATGGTTCCTATCCCAAGTCCTGCATAAGGAGTAATTCTCCCGTCCATTTCCATGAAATAATCAGCCGCAGCAAGTACGGGCCAGTGATTGCTGTACCGCCATTGCTTGCCAGCATAGGTAATTCTGCCATTTTCGTATACATCATCAGGCATTTCCTGATAAAATACGTTCCATCCCATCTCAAGGCCCACCCCGACGTTTGAATTTACCATATTTCTGTATTCAAAGGTAAAACCCCTCCAGCTTACCGCACTGATGTATTTGTTCATATCTCCGGTTCCAAAACCAACAGAATATTGAATAGATGTTAAGCTCGTCTGTGAGAAAGCTGTAACAGCCAGCATCGAGAAAACAGCAACAAATAATATCTTTTTCATTTCCGGTGTTTTTTTAGTTGGTTTTCAGATAAGATGATGATATGGCAAATGCTTTATCAATCGCATCTTTAATACGATCAGCATCGTAGGAACCTGTAAGGAGACCATTGACTGCTCCTGCCCATTGATTGATACGGTTGCCGTCCGCTGAAAGAACATCAGGGTCAGTCATACTCATCAGCAATGTGCCGGTTGTGTAGGAGCTGGTGTATACCGGTGGATAATAGGGCCAGTAGCCTCCCCAGTATCCGCCATACCACCAGTACCAGTAGTCATACCAGTAGTAGATTGTTGTTGTTTCCCATGCTGCAGGAAGAATTAGCACATCAGGGTCATCCTCAAGGTCCACCTTGACCCAGCCCAGGGCATTCATGTTGGATTCAATTGAAGAAAGTATCGTATTGGATGTCACATCAGGAAGGAATGAAGGCTCTTCGCCCTCGGCAATATCGCCGGTGATTTTGACCACCTTGTCAGGCAGCGCATAGGTCGCCTGAGCCATGAAATCATACTCCTCATTGTGAGTAGTCAAAACAACATCCAGATCCTCAACATATTCCGGCCCGTCAGGATAGCATCCCCCCAACAGAAAAGCGCTGGCAACTATTAAAAAAATTGATATTCTCTTTTTCATACACTTATTATTTTAAGTTAACTATTCATAAACAGAGTTCAAAGTTACGGGTTTTACACCCCATATCAATACTTATTGCTGAGTATTTTAGAACGATTACAGGGTTTACAATCTTCAAAGGTACAACGACCGGAAATACTGTAAAATAGAACTTAAGTACTATTCTGTGGCATCTCCCCGGCACCATCCCTTTTATTTGTTTCACTGTATTTTATAAGTAATCAGACAGATTCATGTACTGAAACAACTGTGCCCGGAAATTGTTGACGGTTAGCTTTCAATTCAGAAAAAATATAATAATTTTAAACTTCAGGTAATACGGAATAAAATGAAAGCTACAACCTTGCTTACCAATCTTGGCCAGAGTCTCTGGCTTGATAACATTACCCGTGATCATCTTGACAACGGGACAATCAGACGCTATATTGATGAATTATCGGTTACCGGGCTAACTTCCAATCCGACGATTTTTGAACAGGCTATTAAAAAGAGTTCTGCCTACGACGACAATATACGTTCGGGGTTAAAAAAGGGAAAAACCGCTGAGGAAATCTTTTTCGAACTCGCTCTTGAAGATCTGACCAGGGCTGCCGATTTATTCCGGCCAATTTTTGATCAGACCAATGGAGCCGATGGCTGGGTATCCCTGGAAGTATCACCTCTTCTGGCTTATGACACAAAAAGCACTATTGCTGCTGCAAAGGAGCTGTATACCCGCGCAGGCCGCCCTAACCTTTTCATAAAAATCCCCGGCACCAGGGAAGGATTGCCTGCTATTGAGGAAGCGATCTTTGCAGGAGTACCCGTAAACGTAACCCTGCTTTTCTCGCGTGAGCATTACCTGGCCGCGGCAGAGGCTTATTTAAGGGGAACAGAGAGACGTATTGAGGCCGGTTTAAGTCCTGCTGTCGGCTCCGTAGCTTCAGTATTTATCAGCCGTTGGGACGGAGCTGTTACCGGCAAGGTACCGGAATCTCTGAAAAATCAGCTTGGTATTGCCATGGCCAGGCGTACCTATAAAGCTGCCCTCCCCCTGATGAGCTCGCCGGGATGGCAGCGTATAATTAAGCTGGGTGCCCGTCCCCAGAGGCTTCTCTGGGCCAGCACCGGTACAAAGGATCCGCTTGCATCGGATGTGCTTTATATTAAAACGCTGGCTGCGCCTTCCACGGTGAACACGATGCCGGAAGCGACTCTTCTGGCACTTGGCAAATACGACGAGATCGGAGAAATAATGCCGGCCGACGGAGGTGATTGTGAAGAGGTCCTCAGCCGGTTTGTCAGTGCCGGTATTGATCCTGATGCCCTGGCAGCTAAACTTCAGGTAGACGGCGCCAGTTCATTTGTAAGGTCATGGAATGAACTTTTAGCAGTAATCTCCTCAAAGAGCAAAACACTCTGATTAAAACCTGAAACCTATATTTATCATATAGCGAAAGCCCATTGTCGATGTAGAGGTATTTTTCTTGGCTTCCAGTCCTTCACCCGTGATTACAAAATCGGATCCCGGGAATTTCTCCTGCACCATTTCGTTCAACTGTTCCAGCAACATGGTTTCATCCTCGGGCAGTAAGTCTGTGTCAAACGTCGTTTTAATATTAAAATGCCACAGGCCCGGGCCCATCAGTACCATATCGAGTGTAAGCCTGTCCCAGAAAACAAACTGATATCCAAGCTGAGCACCAATGAAGTGCGAATTCATGTTCATTCCCACATTCACTTCCCCATCGTAAGTATCGGTACTCAATTCCCAGATCATTTCGCGTGAAAAATTGTTATATGAATAATAGGGTCCGATATATATTCCTCTCGGCGCCTGGTACTTATTTTCCTTTTGCAGATAAAAACGATAATCAACGGAAAAATTAAAACCTTTGTCATTTTGCTGGTCCAGCAGATCAAGTGAATCACTGTTAAACAAAAAGTTACCAAGAGCAGTCCTGCCTATATTGATTGAAGCAGTCTGGTACTCCTTTATCACACGTTCATATCCTATCACGTTAAATTTCCATGAAAAGAGCATCGGGTTTGTAAGATTGAAACGGATGGTGTTCTTAAAGTTTTTTACACTGTCACCCTGTCCGTGGCAGGGCATTGCCGATAGCCCGGCAATTATAATTAAAACAACAACTGCCTTCATTGTCGACTTCAGAGTTGACCGGTATTGATTTCTCATAATTATAAAATATTTGAATGTCCTTGACCGCCAAAGGTAATTACTTTTATAATAAGCGTGGTGAACATTTATTCTTGTGCAAAGGAAATTTTGCCCTGCATCAGCCTGAGTCAGCGGCATGATAAATCAAAATCTCAAATACTTATCAGTCAGTATGACCCGTGATGATCTTATGCATTAACTTTACCAGTGTAAAACCCGTAAAAAATATCCTCATGAGTTCACATTATCCGTCACTTTATCAGATAAACACAAGAGTATGGCTCACAGAGCTGTCCCGTAACATCGGCCGGCAGGCTACACTAGATGATATCCCGGATGCAGATCTGGATCACCTTTCGGACCTGGGTTTTGACTGGATATGGTTCCTGAGTGTATGGTGCACAGGTGAACTCGCACGGAAAGTCTCACGGGAGAATGCAGAGTTCAGGCGTGATTTCGAAGCGACGTTACCGGATCTGCAGGAACAGGACATTGCCGGTTCGGGATTTGCCATCACCGGTTACAATGTGCATCCTGATCTTGGGGGCGACGATGCCCTCAGGCGCCTCCGCGAAAGGCTCAGGGCACGTGACCTTAAACTTATGCTTGACTTTGTGCCGAATCACATGGGGCCTGACCATCCCTGGGTTGAGGACCACCCTGAATATTTTGTATCCGGCACCGAAGATGACCTGTTAAATTATCCTCAGAATTATACGAGGGTTAAACATAATCATGGTGATCTGATTTTGGCTTACGGGCGTGATCCTTACTTTGCCGGGTGGCCTGACACGGTGCAGCTCGACTACAGTAATCCTGCAACCGCTGAGGCTATGACCAGTGAGCTGCTTCGTATCTCTGACCAGTGCGATGGTGTCAGATGCGACATGGCAATGCTTATCCTTCCTGATGTTTTTGAAAAGACATGGGGCCGCAGAGCGCAATCCTTCTGGCCATTGGTCACAAAAACCATTCATGATAAGGTTCCTGGTTTTTGTTTCATGGCTGAAGTTTACTGGGACATGGAATGGACCATGCAGCAGCAGGGGTTTGACTACGCCTATGACAAACGGCTCTATGACCGCCTGCATGAAGGTCATGCAAAACCTGTGCGTGAACATTTCTACGCAGCACCTGATTATCAGGATAAGCTTGCCCGGTTCCTTGAGAATCATGACGAACCAAGAGCAGCAGCAACATTTGATCAGAAAAAACATGAGGCTGCTGCTGTGATAACATTCTTCTCTCCCGGCTTAAGATTTTTTCACCAGGGACAGTTTGAAGGAAGACTCAAACGCATATCACCGCATCTGATAAGAGCACCTCAGGAACCTGTGAACGAAGCCATTCAAAAGTTTTATACAGGTTTACTCTCCACGTTAAAGAACCCGCTCTTCCGTCATGGACGCTGGCACCTGCTCGAATGTATGCCTGCCTGGGAGTGGAATAATACCTGGGATTCTTTCCTGGCATTTGCCTGGGAGGGAACTGATGGCGGACGTGCGCTTGTTACTGTCAACTATTCTCCTCATGACAGCCAGTGTTTCGTTCGTCTGCCGTTTACTGACCTGGCCGACAGATCAGCTCGGTTGGCTGACCTGATGAGCTCCGCTCTTTATGATCGCAATGGCGATGAAATCTTATCCAGAGGCCTCTTTTTAAATCTGCCGCCATGGGGGTATCATGTTTTTGAAGTCAAAAGTTGAAAGTCAAAAGTCAAAAGTCAGGATAATAATTTTATGGAAAATATGCCATTAACTAAAACCAGGGCCTGGAGGGCTCTGCTTGAGCATAAAAAAAGCATCGGAAGGCGACATCTGCGAAAAATGTTTACAGATGATCCAAAACGTGGTGAACGAATGACTGCCGAAGACATCGGTCTCTTCCTTGACTATTCAAAGAACAGGATCACCGATCAGACGCTGAAGCTTCTCATTCAACTGGCAAACCAGGCAGAACTGAAGAACCGTATCGAAGCAATGTTCAGCGGTGAAAAAATCAATGTAACTGAGGACCGGGCAGCATTGCACGTTGCCCTGCGCGCTCCAAAAGGGTCAAAGATCATGGTCGACGGAAAAGATGTCGTTCCGCAGGTTCACGAAGTCCTTGGCAGGATGGCTGATTTCTCAAACCGTGTGCGCAATGGTCAGTGGAAAGGGCATACCGGAAAACGTATCCGCAATATTGTCAATATTGGTATCGGCGGTTCCGACCTTGGGCCGGTAATGGCATATGAAGCCCTGCGTTTCTATACTGACAGAAATATGACGTTCCGATTCGTATCCAATATCGACGGAATTGATTTTGCAGAGGCAACCCTCGATCTGAATCCTGAGGAAACATTGTTCATCATCTCTTCAAAAACATTTACCACGATGGAGACGATGACCAACGCACAGACAGCCAGGGAGTGGCTGCTCAGGGGTTTGGGCAGCGATACCCGGGCAGTTGCAAGTCACTTTGTGGCTGTTTCAACCAACACCGGAAAGGTAGCCGAGTTCGGAATTGATACTGCAAACATGTTCGGTTTCTGGGACTGGGTCGGCGGACGCTATTCAATGGATTCTGCAATCGGGCTTTCCACAATGATCGCCATCGGTCCGGAACATTTCCGCGCCATGCTCAAAGGCTTTCACGAGATGGATGAACATTTCCGGAATACGCCGTTTGAACGCAATATGCCGGTTCTGATGGGACTGCTGGCTATATGGTACAATAATTTTTTCGGAGCTCAGACCATTGCGGTTCTGCCTTATGAAAATTACCTCAAACGCTTTCCTGCATACCTTCAGCAACTGACAATGGAAAGCAACGGTAAGCAGGTAACGGTTGACGGAAAGAAAGTAAACTATAATACAGGTCCGATCTACTGGGGCGAACCCGGTACCAACGGACAGCATTCATTTTATCAGCTGATCCATCAGGGCACACGCCTGATCCCGTGTGATTTCATTGCTTTTGTCAACCCGCTTAATTCCTGTCGGCCGTCATCATGACATCCTTCTGGCCAATGTTTTTGCCCAGGCTGAAGCGCTTGCGTTCGGTAAAACGGCTGAACAGGTCAGGGCTGAGGGAACGGCAGAGTGGCTTGTGCCGCACCGCGTTTTCGGCGGAAACCGGCCATCAAACATGATCCTGGCTGACCGGCTTACCCCTGATATCCTTGGCAAACTGGTAGCCCTCTATGAACACAGCACCTACACACAAAGTGTCATCTGGAATATTGATGCTTTCGACCAGTGGGGTGTGGAACTGGGCAAGGTATTGGCTCAGCGTATCATCCCGGAACTGGAGAGCAAAACGGAGCCTGAACCCGGACATGACACTTCAACAAACAACCTTATCCGGCGTTACCGTAAGCATCAGTGATTCTCTGAATCTCAAAGCACTCCCCTCTGCATGAGTTCATAAATCACGTCCGACATGTTTTGCTTCTTCGCCTTCTCAAGGATATTTCTCCTGTGAGTATTTACAGTATGCACGCTCAGGTACAGTTTATTGGCTATCAAATCACTGCTAAGACCCGTCTCTATCAGCTTTATGATCTCAAATTCGCGGTCGGAAAAAGGAACGCCTGTCATCAGTAATTTCTCATCAGGATACCTGAAATAAGATATGTCGTTACCCACATAATAATGAAACCCATGCTTTCTGCCGGTGAACCAGTCTATATTGGTATGAACTTTAATAACAAAAACTGATTTATATGGGATCGTGCTGTAATAAAAGTATAACTGTAAAAGTGTGTCTGAATATTTTCCCTCCGGGTTTCGTAACCTTATATTGGTTGATAACAGTGCATCTCCTTTTTCGGCTTTGAAAAGGTCATGTGCTATTTTGAACATTTTGGCCCTTCCCAGGGTGTGACGGAACATATCATCAGGGTGGGTAGCCTCAAAAAAATGGTAAGGTGTAAGTTCTTCAGGAGCAATCCCCAGCATATGATAGCACCTTGTGCTTGAAAAGATGATGTGCATTTGTAGAATATCGCCGACATAGAAGAACTGATTGTTTCTTTCCATCATATCCTCAATCTCAGCAATCAGCTGATCATTCCGGTTAATTCCTTTAAAACCGGTAGGGGAATAAGCTTCAATAAACCTGAAAAACAAACTATAGTCCTGGTAATCAGTGCTCATCAGTTGAATTTAATGCTAAAGCAAAATTAATAAAAAATATTTACCGGGGTGCCGGTTCTGAATAAGACGATTCAGAAATTGGAAATAGGAATCTTCAGAGTATTCTTCGCGCCTGAAAATCGTAGATCAGTTCAGATATTGAGGCTTTTCCTGTTTTTTCCAGTATGTTCCTGCGATGGGTATTCACTGTGTTTACACTCAGGAAAAGTTTATCAGCTATCTGGGTACTGTTCAGTCCCTCTCCGATCAGCTTGACAATCTCGAATTCCCTGTTTGATAAGGGATTTCCTGTCATCAGTATTTCATCGTCCGGAAACCTGAAAAGGGAAAGGTCGGTTCCTACATAGTAATGATAACCGTGCTTTCGCTTTTTGAATGAATCTATATTGGTGTGGACCTGCAGGAGAAATACTGTCCTGTAAGGAATCGTGGTATAAAAAAAGTATAACTGGAACAGCAGGTCAGGGTAATCTCCCTGTGCATTTCGTATCCTTAAATTTATAGATAAATAAGCTTGCCCCTTCTCTGACTTGTACAGATCGTTTGCCAGGTTCCACATCTTGGATCTGCCTAGTGTATGCTTTTCAACATCATCAGGGTGGGTGGCTTCAAAAAAATGATAGGCGTTCAGCTCATCAGGTTTCACGCCTATCATCTGGGCGCTTCGCTGGCTGGCCCAGATGACCTTCGCCTGGATCAGGTCGGCAACATGAAAAAACTGATTATTGATCTCTGTATTCGCTTCAAGCTGCTGCAACAGGGGGTCATTGCGATCAATATCCTTGAAACCTCCGGGCAGATAAGCTTCAATGAACCTGTGAAACAACCTATAATCGTGAGGTTCAGATGGTAATATGGAGTCTGAGTTCTTTATTTGGCTTAAAAACAAGTTCAAATGTATGAAAAATACTCATTGCTGAGTATGACGCTCAGGAAAAAATACTCACTGGTAAGTATGGACTATACCTTTAACCTGGCGTATTTTTATCATCTGTTTGACATTCCAAATAGGTTCATGTTATTAATTTAAAAATAACCTTAAAATCAAAAGATTATGGCAAGTGAAGTGAAAAGAACAGCTCCTGACATGGATGCTATTATTGCAAATGCAAAAAAAGAGGGCAAGCTGAAAACAGTACCCCTCGATTGGAAAGAGGTGTACTATACTAATTGTCCTCTTGTCTCTGCCAGTAATGTTGACCAGGAACTGGGCTGGACCAAGGAGGAGTACAAGAAGATCGGCATAACCTACCTTTACCTCCGTGCGCGTAAGGAGAATGACTGGTATCCTCATTACATTCATAATCTCGACAATATTATCCGGTTCGGAGGTCTCTTTCCGCCGATTCATGTGCATGCAGATATCCGCAGGACTGTCCTTCTTGGGGTGACCCACGCACCCCACGAAGGTGGTGCAATGATGGTGCGTTCGCGTGATGACATCTACACGATGGCTGAGCTCAAGGGAAAGAAGATCGGGCTTTCACGGAGCCAGAACAAGATTAAGACCGACTGGTGGGGAATACAGGAGGAGCAGGGTATTGAACTCATGCTCAGGGTGAACGGCTTGACACGAAATGACGTGGAGATTGTCGAATTCCCCTATGCTGATGACTGGTATGACAATCCCGCAATGATGGGACCGGAAATGGAAAATCCCTCAGAGCTGTGGCTCCGCCGTGACCATAAGCATGACCTCGCATTCCGTCCGCTTGAAGCTGCCCTTGAAAAAGGTCTGATTGATGCAATGTACATACAAAGCGGACCGCTGCAGCAACTTTCAGAGGCCACGGGTAACTTCAAGGCTATAGAAGATCTTTCAAGGTATCCAGACTGGACACTTCAGGTGGCAAATATACCTGCCGCAATAACGTGCACAGTCGAAATGGCCGAAAAGCACCCTGAACTTGCTGTGACATTCCTCAAAGGCATGATAAAGGCAGGCCGCTGGGCCAATGAGCACAAGCATGCCGCCGCCGCTATCCTCGACAAACAGACATTCTACCTCGATGTTGAGCACACATATGAAGGCATAAAGCATATTGACATGGTTCCAAACCTTTCACTCCAGAACCTCAGGTCAGTGGAGATAGGAAAGGACTTTATGCTGAGCCACGGCTACATCAAAAATGACTTCGATGTTTTCAAGTGGGCCCGTCCCGAATTCCTTGAGCAGGCAGCACGCGAACTGCTCGAACTGGAGTGGAAAAAACGTACTGTTGCGAAGCTTCCCGATGCTGCAGCACCACTGAAAGATGGTGGCAGGCTAGGATAAGACAATTACAATATTTTTGAGAACTGATTAAAGCTAGTTGACAAGATTATGGTGATCAGGTATTTTAGGGGCGCCGGGCAATTAAGGGTCCGGCGCACCTGAAAGCCTTAGACCTGAAAATGATGATACTGCCTGAATTACATACTGAGATTAATATTGCATAATGGAGGATGAGCTGGACTACAAAGTAACCGCCGACTCAGATGGAAAATTACTGAGCGGAGAGAATTTCTACAGACTGACTTTGCCCCCGGGAATGCCTTCATGCGTTTTCTGGTCAGTAATTGTCTATGACAGCGGTACGGGTTTTATAATTACTACTGATCAGCCATGGCCCTCCGTACATTCCAATTGCACAAAGCTTGTAGTTGACAGCGACGGATCGGTTGATATCTGGTTTGCCCCGATAGACAGTAACGGTAAGAAAAAAAACTGGATTAAAACCATTCCGGGAGAGAAATGGTATCTGATCCTGCGCCTCTACGGCATGGCCGTACCAATGGCTGACAGCCGATGGCACCCCGGAGAGATAAAGCAGGTGCTGAAAGATGATTTTGTGGCTTTATAGAATTACCGGGCTGTCATTGAAATTAAACGTATTCCTGAGGACAAAATGATTCCATATATAAGGATGAAAAAAACAACCCTGTTTCCTGTATTGATTTTGCTGCTGTCTGTGGTTACTTCATTGAAATCACTGGCACAGGAAGACATAGGAAACGAATACAGGATCACCCTTTTCCCAAGCCACAGGGTAACTGAAAGGATTGGCGGCTTCGGATACCTGGGATATGTGTGGAACCCGGTAAAAGGATACCAGACATATTACCTTGGCTGGCCGTGTGCAACCTATACGCCAAAAAAATGGGTTCAGATCTGGGGCGGTCTTATCGGAGCTTATACTGATAATGAAACCAAGGCAAACCTGCTTGAGTTGCGTCCCTTCACCGGTGCGAAGTTTTTTCTTCCCAACAGTATCAATTGGAACATCTATAATTTTACCCGTTATGAATACAGGGCATTGCAGGATCAGGAAACCAAAGACTGGAATAATTACAGCCGGCTGCGTGTCAGGTTTGGAGTTGAGATGCCCTTCTCAAAAGGAGAGAAAGCCTGGACACCGGGAAATTTCTACGGGCTCGTCGATGTTGAACCTTACATCCGGTTCGACAAGGGCCTGGTAGATCCCCTTCGCATTCGCGGAGGAATAGGTTATATAATGAAATCTCTGCCATTGAGGGTGGAACTTATTTACCATATGCAATACACAAATCCTGATGGCAGCGGATTAAAGTATACCGATAATATTTTCCGTTTAAATATCAAACTGGGTATTAATAAGGGAATCCTGGGGAGCAATGTACAACCCCGATATTGATGATTAAAAAAACAGAAGATCAAAATTCGAATGCAACTATTTCAACAGTAAAATGGATATTCGCTTATAAGTGCATTCAGGATATTATCAGGCGAATAACATAAAAGGCTTAAACTATGAAAATGATAAAACATGACAGGTCATTTCAGAAATTCTCCGGGCAATCTCTGCTAACCCTTGTCTTTATCGCATTTATTTCAACTGGTACTTTTTCTCCCCTGTCCGCACAAGCCGGAGCAGCTGAAAAAAAATGGCATTTTCTTACGGATGTATACCTTATGTTTCCATATATGAACGGAGAAACCGGTAAGGGAGACCTCCTCTCTGTACCGGTTGATGCCAGCCCCGGCGACATTTTCAGTAAGCTCAAGATGGCTGCCATGCTGTACTTCGAGGCAAATACTGAGAAATGGGCAATAACTTCAGACCTGGTTTATATGGGGCTGAATCAGGAGGTAACTCCCGGTACATTGTTTTATTCGGGAGAGGTTGCAGTAAAAGAATTTATCTGGGAGCCGGCCGGTTTTTACAGAATAGTGCCTTTCCTGGAAGTAGGCGCCGGCGGACGCCTGACAAGCCTGTCAACAGATATTGATGCCCGCCGGAACGTATTTCCCGCCGGCACAGAAGAGGTTACCGCCAGCGGATCAAAAACATGGTTCGACCCGATAATCATAACCCGCCTGAGCGCGGACATTAATGACAAATGGCTGTTTCAGTTCAGGGGCGATGTCGGTGGTTTCGGACTCGGATCTGACTTTACATGGCAACTGCAGGCTTATGCCGGATACCGTTTCGGAAAAGTGTTCCAGCTTACCGCCGGATACAGGATCTTAAGCATCGATTACGATAAAGGTGTTGATGCAGAACGGTTCATCTATAATATGGATACATTTGGACCGGCAGTAAGATTTGGATTTAATTTTTAATAAACTTCATACATCGACTTTGGAATTCCGTGATTAAAGTTAATAGCTTTCGGATTTCTGAACGACTAATACTAAAACCCTGAGAAAAGAGCATGAAAAAGTCGGTTTTCATTGGCCTGCTCTTACTTTTGAAATGCATTTCCGGTTTCAGCCAGGACCTTGAACCGCGGGCCTATACCAACATTCCCAGGGGACTGAATTTTGTACTGGCAGGTTACAGCTATTCCGCAGGCGGAGTTGTTTTTGACCCTACAATTCCCCTCGAAAACGCGGATATCCATATACACGGGACAGTTTTGGCATGGGCGCGTTCAATCAAGGTTGGACCGATGTCTGGTAAAATTGATGTGCAAATACCCTACGGATGGCTCTCCGGGTCCGCAGTATTTGACGGACAAACGGTTACACGGGACGTTTCAGGCCTGGCTGATCCAAGATTGAGAATGAGCGTCAATTTTATCGGCGCTCCTTCACTTCCATTATCCGGATTTAAAGATTACAAACAGGATTTTGTTGCCGGGGCAAGCATTCAGGTATTTCTGCCGCTTGGCCAGTATGATCCCCTGAGACTTGTAAACCTCGGAACAAACAGGTTCACGGTAAAACCGGAGCTTGGTGTTTCCAAAACATTCGGACACATGCAGGTTGAACTGACCGGCGGCGTCTCATTCTATACGGTCAATCAGGATTTTTACAATGGTAAGACAAGATCACAGGCCCCAATAGGATCGCTCCAGGGTCATGTCAACTACAATTTTAAAAAAGGGGTATGGGCAGCCCTGGACGGGACCTATTACTGGGGTGGACATACTACCGTTGACGGTGTCGAGGGCGATGATCTGCAAAAGAACACCAGGCTGGGACTGACAGTTGCAATTCCGTTGAATATTCACCATTCAATCAAAGTAAATCTGAGTACAGGTGTCTCCACGCGTACAGGGAGCGATTACGATACTGCAGGACTGATATGGCAGTACAGGTGGGGTAAGGGCCTTCCCAAGCGTCAGCAGCCTTGAGGCGCCATTAACTCATCCGGGGTAATGTGAAACAAGTCCGGAGGGTTAGAGTAATCCCATTTCTTTCAGATCGTGGATAACCTCAAGATTTGAGGGTTTACCAGATTTTTTATTGATATTGGAACGGTGGGTATTTATTGTAAATACGCTCCTGTTGAGTTTCTGCGCAATTTCCTTGCTGCTGAGTCCCTGCTCAACAAGACCAAGTATTTTAAATTCGGTAAGTGAAAAAATACTGCCTGTTGATAAAAGTTTCTCATCGGGAAAGCGGAATACTCCCGGATCGTTTCCGATATAATAATGAAATCCTTTATGAATCTTCATAAGGCCGGAGATATCCGTAATGACCAGAATCAAAAATGCGGATTCGTAAGGAATTTTACTGTAAAAAATAAAACCCTGATAGAGGTAATCGGCATAATCAGAGGTTCCTGGTATTTTCCCCCTGACGTTGGTCGAAATTATCCTTGTACCGCTTTTCGGAATAAAGATCTCCTGGGCAACGCTTATCAGCTTTGACCGGGCCATTTGATGGCGTTGCAGGTCATCCGGATGAGTTGTCGTAAGAAAAAACCCCGCTGAAACCGTGCCCGGGTCCATGCCAAACATTTTCTTTACACCATCGCTGATGAAAAGGATTTTTAACAGAACGGGGTCCGATAAATAAAAGAGCTGCTTATTAATACCCATCTGGTAATCCAGTTCTGCAAGCAATGGATCAGACTTGTCAATCCCCTGAAAACTGCCAATGGAATGGGTGACGAAAAACCTGAAGAACAGGCTGTAATCCTCGTATTTACCTGATGTGATATCCATTTGATGCCTCCTGAGTAGGAATTACGCACAAACTTATTAAAAATATACCTAATTATCAGTATTGACCTACTGTCTGGCTTAATCTAAATTTGTCTGGGTAACTGATATCCGATATCAGTTTCTTCAATTTAACAGATGATCAGATCAGGCAGGCTAAGATCCCTATAGATGGAAAATACCAGTGATTACATAAAGCTTATGGCTGCAAGATTAAAGCAACTGGATGACCAGATAAGGGAGCTCGAAGAATTTGCAGACAAGGCAATCGAAGCGGTAAAAGATGATTACCGGCGACAGATAAATGATCTTTTTCTGAAAAAGGCAGATGTGCAGGATAAAGTCAACAAAGTTCAGGAGGCATGCGGAGATGTGTGGGAAGATATGAAAGCAGGCACTGAACTGAGCTGGGAAGTACTAAATGATTCAGTAAAAGCCTTTAATCCAAAAAAGTAACAACCATTTGCATAGGTCTGACAAGTAGCGCTTTGAATAATTAACCACGATAAAAAGCAAGCATAAACTTTAAAATAAATTTAAAATGAAAAAAGATGAATCAGGTATCCCGTACTACACAATTCCGGGACGAAAATTAGATGGCAAGCCCTATGAAGGCACAGCTAAAGTAAAAGCCGACAAAGCTCGTATCGACCGGCTGAAAGAACAACTCAGGAGCACTCCTGCCGAGGTTGATTTTGAACGGATCAGGATCATGGAGGAGGTTTACGCGGCCACTCAGGGCGACCAGAATATAATGCGCCGGGCCAAATTCATGGCCACCCTTCTGGAGCGGAAGAAGCTCTACATCGACGAAAACCTCTTCGTGGGCAGCATGGCCGGCACCGTAAACGGCATCTACACTTATCCGGAATGGAACATCGATTGGATGAAGGACGATAATACCGTTGAGAAGTGCAAGGATCCGGAGGACAAGAGGGTAAACCAGTGGGCTCTCGATTATTGGGAAAAGCGGGCACTGAAGCCCCGTACTCTCGAGATCTTCGAGAAGAAGTACGGTTTTGATCCACGTCCATCCTATGACTCAGGCTTTGTCATTAGTTTCTTCGACTGGCCCGGTGGCGGTGGTAACCTGAACTACCCAAGAATCTATAACGAAGGACTCTCTGCCATGATCAAGGAAGTCGAGGAACGACAGGCAGCTCTCGACATGCGCTTACCCAATGCCAGTAAGTTGTACTTCTATGAAGCCAGCCTCATTATAATGAGAGCCATTGTCCGCCTGGCTCATCGCTATGCAGAACTTGCCCGTAAAATGGCAGCAAAGGAAAAGAACACCACCCGGAAAGCAGAGTTGATCGCGATTGCAGAGACCTGCGAATGGGTACCCGAGAATCCTGCCCGTAATCTGAGAGAGGCAATACAGGTTCATTTCTTCTGTCACATCTGCGCGGAACTGGAACAGGTCGGTTGCGGTTACTCAGAGGCCTATCTGGGTCAGAACCTGGAGCCTTTTTACCAACGCGATAAGGCAGCCGGGCTGATAGGTCCCGATGAAGCAACATTCATGCTCCAGAACCTCTTTATCAAACTGAACGAAATCGGTTATTACTTCGGTGAGAAAGTTGCATTGCAGAACTCAGCCGACCTGGGTCAGAGCATCTCGCTCGGAGGCTATACAGAGGATGGCGAAGATGCCACTGCAGAAATGGACTACCTTGTCCTCGATGCTTCCGGCTACCTTCACTTGCCACAGCCTCCCCTGAGCTGTATCTATACAGAGAGGATGAGCGGCAAATTCCTTGAAAAAGTGCTGGATGTTATCGGCACCGGTGTGGGCATGCCTCAGTTTGTAAGTGGAGAAGTGATGACGAAAAGGGCCCTCCATATGTTCGGCGACTCCAGGAAAGGCATTACCCTGGAAAAGGCCAGGCGCACCTGTATCGGCGCCTGTGTGGGTTCATACATTCCCTACGAAACCGGTCACCCGGTGGAAGGTCAGCCCAACCTGGGCAAGGTCATCGAGTTGGTAATGAACAATGGCTTCGATCCCCGTACCAAAAAGCAGGTCGGACCCAAGACAGGGGATCCGTTGAAGTTCAAGACTTTCGAGGACTTGTACGCCGCCTTCGAGAAGCAGTTGGTATTCAATGAGGAGGTTCTCCGCCGTGGAGCATGGATCGCCAGCATGTTGTGTGCTGACTTCCTCCCGGTTCCCTGGCGCTCGCTTCTGACCGGAGGTTGCATTGAAACCGGTACGGAGGTCTGGAATGGCGGAGCTAATTACTATACCGTTGCCCAGATCGTTGTAGGTGGTATTGATGCTGCCAACTCGCTGATGGCTTTGAAACATCTTGTCTATGACCAAAAGAAGATCACTATGGCTGAGCTGAAGAAGGCTCTGGACGCCAATTTCAAAGGATACGAGAATGTACGCAAGATGTGCTATGAAGCGCCCAAACACGGCAACGATATTCCTGAAGTTAACAGGATGGCTCACAGGGTGTACGAAAGTGTTCTTATGGCTTTCAACAGTGTTGACGGTGGTGGCAACTACCTCAGCAAAGAGATCAAATCAACGCCGGATGCCTATACCAAGAGTATCCACAACCTGATGGGGATGGTTACCGGAGCTTTGCCAAACGGCAAGAGATGCCGGAGTGGCTCTTACAGATGGAAGTCTTTCGGCTATGCCGGGCACAGATGTCAACGGTCCCACTGCGCTTGTGATGTCGGCTGCTAAAGCCCAGGATGCCATCAAGTATACGGCAACTCACATGAACGTGAAACTCCCTCCCGATCAGCTAAAGACCCGCAAGGGCCGGGAGAATGTGCTGCGACTGGTCAAGACCCTGTTTGATAACGGTGGCTATCACATCCAGTTCAATGTGCTTGATACCAACATCCTCAGGGATGCACAGAAGCACCCGGAAAACTACCGCGACCTTGTCGTTCGGGTAGCCGGTTTCAGTGCGTTCTTCACCAAACTGGCAAAGGGCGTTCAGGACGAGGTCATCGAACGCACGTTGCAGAGTTTCGAGAAGTAATATGGTTTTGAAAAACAGAAGTAAGGCATGGCAGTTGCCATGCCTTACTTATTAACTCGTTCAATATGGAAACAAAATAAATAAAGGAGAATTAATTATGAGTAAAGATACAGGGCAAAAACGTGTTGCCATAATGGTAGGCGCCGGGTATATTCCCGGAATAAATGCTGTGGTTGCAGGCGCCTGCCTTGCTGCCGGCAATTTGGGCTGGGATCTTGTGGGCATTCTCGATGGATTTGAAGGTATCCTCCATCCCGAAAAATACCCGGATGGCGGATTAATTGCAATAAATCCGCAGAACTTGAATCTGGACCCCAACACAAGCAGTGTACTTGGCCAGTCAACCAGGATTGATCCATTTAATGTCCGAACCATCAATGAACTTGAAATGGTTGAGGAAGTGGACATGTCTGATGAGCTGCTTAAGAAATTAAAGGCAGAGAAGATAGATGCTGTCATTTCGATTGTTGGCGGGAAGGGTCTGACTATTCTTTACCAGCTTCATAAAAAAGGACTGAATACAGTATGTGTTCCGCGTTCCATCGAAAACGAGATTGCTTCAACCTCTGTCTCCTTTGGGTTTAACACTGCACTTACTTTTACGATCGAAATGCTCGACCGTGCCCGTCTGGCTGCAAAGGCTGCCCATAAAATTGCAGTCGTTGAGGTACAGGGTGAGGAAGCAGGATGGATCGCGCTGCAGGCTGGAATTGCTGTTGCCGCCGATGCGGTAATGATTCCTGAAATTCCGGTGGATCTGAAAAATGTGGCAGCACACCTGAAAAATAAAATGTCAGGCAAAAAATCGTGGGGTCTTGTAGTAGTGGCGCAAGGGGCAAAAATTATCAATCAGTATAAAAATGAAGAACCCGTATCCACACTTAAAGCTTCGCTGTCGCCACTGGCAAGCAGCGACTCCAACAGTGAATTTGTGATTAACAGCTCAGGACAGGCTGCACAGGCTGTTGCAACTGGCTTACAGCTGCAGATAGCGGAAGAAACTTTTCCGATGGTAATTGGTCCCTGGGTCAGAGGTGGTGCACCATCGGCAGTCGATCGCCAGTTGGGTGTAGCTTACGGTGCCGGAGCTGTTCAGGCTCTTGAAGCCGGCAGTAAAGGCGTCATGGTGGCATTTGTCCCGCCTGATGTTAAGTTCGTTCCGCTTGCTGAGGCCATCAACAAAGTAAGAACGGTACCTGCTGAAAGCATGTTTTTTAAGGTGGCGGATTCACTGGGTATTTACTTTGGAAAATAAGGAGGGAAAGATCATGACAAATCAAACAAATAACATATTGAATATTACAGGCCGCGTATTGAATATCCAGCGGTACTGCAGCCACGACGGACCAGGAATCCGTACAAATGTTTTCATAAAAGGTTGTTCCCTTCGTTGTAAATGGTGCGGCAATCCTGAAAGTATAAGGTTGAAGCCGGAAGTTACGTACGACCCTAAAAAATGTGATGGGAAGAAGTGTAGCATTTGCCTTAAAGCCCCCTTCCCAGAAGGCAGCTTTTATTTTGTGGAAGGAGACGACTCACAGGTAAAAGTTAACTGGCAGCTGGCCGCAGGTGTTACTGAGCAGATTGCTTCGCTATGCCCTACAGGGGCTCTCGAAATGTTTGGCAAAATTATGACAGTTGCCGAGGTAATGGAAGAAGTCGAAAAAGATACGTCGATATACCGGAGTACCGGCGGCGGGATGACAATGAGTGGAGGCGAGGTGATGCTACAGCCCGACTTTACAGCAGCCTGCCTGCAGGAAGCCCACAACAGGGGTATAAACACTGCAATAGAAACCGCGTGTAATGCACCCTGGGCTAACCTCGAAAAAGTGCTTCCGCATGTTGATACAATGTTGCACGATATAAAACTGATGAATTCAGAACGGCACAAGAAGTGGACTGGTGTTGGCAACGAAAGGATTCTGGCAAACTTCAAAAAAGCATATGAAACTTTCCCTGATATTGATTTTATTGCCCGTACACCCCTCATTCCGGGAGTAAATGCTGATGATGAACATATCCTGGGTGTACTGGAATTTATAAAACCACACAAGAATGTGATTGATTATGAGCTGCTTCCGTATCATCGTTTTGGTTTGGGCAAGTATGAATCGCTCGGTGTTGTTTACGAGCTTGACGATTACAAAACGCCTTCGGATGAGGTGGTTAAGCGATTTCAGGCAATGATTGACAAGGCGTTTGGCCGGGAGACTCAGGAGAAATAAAAGGAACCCAACATATTAAACTAGTGAAGCTATGATTAAACATGTCGGACACGGAGGTATTCTGCGCCGCATTGCGATCAATGTGGGTGCCGGATATCTTCCCGGAATCAATACCATTATTAACGGAGCATCACAGGCAGCTGGCCAGCTTGGATGGGAGATTGTCGGAATCCGCGATGGGTTTGAAGGCTTGTTGCACCCGGATCGTTATCCCGATGGCGGACTGATTACACTCAGTCCGCAAAGCGTCGCAGTCCTGGATCTTTCTGAAGGAGGTACCCTTGGTCAGGCACCAAGGGTCGATCCGTTTCATGACACAACGCTTAATAATGGCGGAGAGGATCACTCTGATGAGATATTAAGAAGGCTGAAGGAGGAAAACATTGACGCACTGATTTCAGTGGTTGGAAACCAGGGCCTGGGCATTCTTTATAAGCTGCATCGCAAGGGACTGCATACAGTCTGTATTCCAAAATCCATTGAGAACGACATTCCCGTTACTTCGGTATCATTTGGATTTAACAGCGCTCTGAGTTTTACAATCGAAATGCTCGGGCGTGCCAAACAGGCGGCCAGGTCTGCCCGAAAAATTGCCGTGGTGGAAGTAATAGGTGAGCAGGCCGGGTGGCTTGCACTACAGGCAGGAATAGCAATATCTGCTGATGCGGTGCTGCTGCCCGAAATACCATGTAACCTTAACATGCTTGCACGAAGGCTGGATGAGAAGATTTCTTCGAGGAGGCCATATGGTTTGGTGATTGTGGCGGAAGGTGTGAAACTCTTTAAAAAATCACCGGAAGAGAAATCCGGTTCATCGCGAATAGTTTCGCTGCCGCCTGAAGCAACCGGTGAGGCGTCTGAGCAAGTTAGCATTCCGTCTGAAAAGACAGCTGAAACACTTGCAAGGGAACTCCAATTGCTCATTGAAAGGGAAACCTATCCGCTTGTTGTAGGTCCATGGGCAAGAGGCGGATCGCCGACTGCAGTAGACCTGCAACTGGGCATGGCATACGGGGCGGGAGCTATTCAGGCATTGAGAGCCTCGAAGAATGGGGTAATGGTTGCTTTTGCACCTCCTGAAATTCAATACGTGCCATTGGCAGAAGTGATCAATAAAGTCAGAACTGTACCTGCCAACAGTGAATTCCTGAAGATTGCAGGGTCACTTGGTATTTATTTCGGGAACTTTGCGGTAAAAAAAACTTTACAGTCAGAGGAGGAAAAATTATGAATAATCCAGATCAGACAATTGATGTATACGAACGACTGGCTCAGGTTCTGGATGCAACCCCTCAGGGCTTTCCCAGGATGAAGTCTGGCGTGGAAGTAAAACTGCTCAGGATGGTGTTTTCTCCTGAGGAAGTTTCTCTTGCCGGTCATATGACAATCACATACGAGTATCCTGCCGATATAGCCAAACGTGCCGGCATCAGCGAGGATGATGCTATCGTGATATTATCAGGACTTATATCGAGGAAACTGGTTCGCATGAAAGGTCCGCCCTCATACCCTGGTATGCCGGCTCCGCCTCCCGGAAAAGACTCGCTCTTCCGGCTTGGTCCTTTTTTGATCGGATGGTACGAAGCATGCATGCGGGTTGAAAGCACAGAATTCGCAGAACTTTTCCATCAGTATATGGTAGAGGGTGGCAGCGAAAGGATCCTTGGTCCGCGGCCCGGCGTGCTGGGCGTTGTTCCGGTAAGAGGCTCGCTTAAGCCTGAACTTATGGCCACAATGGAACCGCATCTCGATATTGATGCTCATTTGAAGCGACATGATCGTTTCCTGGTAATGGATTGTGTGTGCAAAAGGGAGATGGAGGCCCTGGGAAAGGATGACAGCCGCTATCCTCTAAAACGCTGCGGATTCTTAGGACTGCCCTCAAGTGTGCCATTAGGAGACCATGTGCTTAGCCGCGAGGATGCTGACCAGCTTCTTCGGAAACTCGAAAAAATGGGACATGTAAGCAATGCAGCATACGGATTTCAGATGAGCGCAGAAACCCCGCAGTTTGTAGGCGGCTGCAATTGCGACCGTTATGCCTGTGCTGTATTCAGCCACCACTATCCCAGCCAGCCTTCAAACTACCGCATTGTCAAAGATTACGATAAATGTACAGCCTGCGGTATTTGCATCGATCGTTGTCCGACATATGCCCATACCGATGGTAACCGTGATGATGGTTTGCCTGAATATAATCGGGAAAAGTGCATTGGATGCGGCGTTTGCGTGATTGCGTGCGACCCCGATGCACTTGAACTGGAACCGGTATCGGCAGAGGAGTGGTTCTATACTCCCAAAAGCATGGAGGAATGGGAAGAAATGCGGGCAAAGAACCTGGAAGCAGGGAAATGATGGAAAACCTGAAAATGATGAAAATAAAAGTAATTGCAGCGATAGCCCTGATATACATCAGTTTTAATGTTTGCGCCTTCGCACAGGAAAATCAGAAACCAGAGGCAAATGATGCTGCAGCGATTGCCAAAAAACTTGCAAATCCAATCGGAGCACTAATCAGTCTGCCATTTCAGAATAATATGGATCTGGCAATCGGCGATTACAATGGTTCGAGAAATACGCTGAACATTCAGCCGATTGTTCCCTTCAGTCTGAATGCAAAATACAGCCTGATTACACGATATATTGTGCCCGTAATAGCACAGTATGACATTACCGGTGAAAATACTCAGCAAGCAGGACTGGCTGATGCCCTTGTAAGCGGATGGATTTCAAATGCAGTAGTAAAAAATGGATTTGTATGGGGACTGGGAGGGGCATTCTTGATTCCTACAGCCACCGATGATCTGCTGGGAACAAAAAAGCTTGGTGTCGGACCAACCGCTATTGCACTGAAACAGGCCAAAGGCTGGACAGTTGGTATTCTTGTAAATCAAATCTGGTCAGTTGCTGGTGATGCTGAGAGAAGCGATGTGAACCAAATGTACCTACAACCATTTATTACCCACAACTGGAAAAGCGGCGCAGGACTCACGGTTAATTCTGAAACGACATTCAACTGGGAAGCAAATACCACCACTTCCTATATTAATATTATGGCGGGCGGGCTTACAAAAATCGGGAATCAATTGGTTCAGCTTCAGGTAGGACCACGCATACAGGTTGCCGCCCCCGAAGGTGCAAGATCACCCTTTGGCGTCAGGACGGCCCTGATCTTTGTATTTCCGAAGAAATAAATACTCATTGGTCAGTATTGCACCCGAAGCTAACCAGGCGTACTTTTATATTATTATTCCCACAGATAAGAATGATGATTTCTATTCATCTGTAATGGAATTGCAACATATAATATTTCAATATTTTATGATAACATAATTTAAAGTAATAACCATAAAAAGGGTAAAATCTATGAAAGTCATTATCGTTGGAGGAGTTGCAGGCGGTGCGTCTTGTGCTGCAAGGCTGCGCAGGCTTGATGAAAAAATTGACATCCTCATGGTAGAACGCGGACCGTTCGTGTCATATGCTAACTGCGGCCTTCCATACTATGTAGGCGGATCAATCGACGAAGAATCAAAGCTTCTGGTTGCCACCGAACAGATGTTCAAGGTGATATTCAACATTGACTGCCGGACAAATTGTGAAGTTGTCGGCATTGCCCCGAAAGAAAAAACTGTTAAGCTGAAGAATCATCTTACCGGTGAAGTGACAACTGAAAAATATGACAAACTGGTACTTTCTCCTGGTGCAGCGCCCGTAAGACCTCCCCTTCCGGGACTCGATCTTCCGGGTATATTCTCAGTAAGAACTATTGCAGATTCGAAAAATATCAAAGAGTGGCTTGTCCGGGATACTGACAATTCGGTAGGAAATTCATTCACCGGCGTAGACAAGATTTCAAGGCCAAAGAAA
Source organism: uncultured Bacteroidales bacterium (assembly GCA_963732575.1). Classification (GTDB taxonomy): domain Bacteria; phylum Bacteroidota; class Bacteroidia; order Bacteroidales; family VadinHA17; genus SR-FBR-E99. The sequence goes on along the minus strand of CAVTAA010000002.1, from coordinate 381,618 downwards.
GCAGTTGTTATCGGTGGAGGATTCATAGGACTGGAAATGGCTGAGAACTTCGTTGAAAGAGCCCTGAATGTCACACTCATTGAAAAGCTTGACCAGGTAATGCCTCCGCTCGATCCGGAAATGGCTCGCATCGTCAAACGATATATGAAAAAACACGGGATAACCGTGAAAACAGGTGACGGTGTGGCTGGTTTCCGTAAAGGTGAGCAGGGCGGCCTGGAAGTTCTTACCGAAAAGGGAAAGGTTTATGAAGCTGATATAGTCGTCATGTCTATAGGAGTCAAACCTGAGCTTGAACTGGCAAAAATGGCAGGCATTAAGGTTGGGGAGCTTGGTGGAATAAGGGTAAATGAACAGATGATCACTTCCGATCCCGATATCCTGGCTGTAGGCGATGCTGTTGAGGTGAAGGACTTTGTCACAGGGCAGTGGACCCTTATACCGCTGGCAGGTCCGGCAAACAGGCAGGGACGCATTGCAGCCGATGTGATAGCCGGGCGCAAATCGAAGTTCCGCGGTACACAGGGTACATCAATATGCAAGCTGTTCGATGCTGCCATAGCGCAGACAGGTGTAAGCGAGAAGACCCTGATCAGACTTGGAGATACCGATTACGAGAAAGTGTACCTCTTCCCCAACTCACATGCAGGATATTACCCGGGAGCAAAGATGCTCATCGTGAAAATGATCTTCCGCAAGTCAGATGGCAAAGTGCTTGGTGCGCAGGTACTCGGAGAAGATGGAGTTCCAAAGCGAATCGATTCATTTGCGATGGCAATTCAGATGGGATGTACCATCTATGATCTCGAGGAATCTGAACTCTGCTATGCTCCTCCGTTCGGAAGCGCGAAAGACCCTGTCAACTTTGCAGGTATGATCGCCGCGAACATCCTTAGAGGCGACATGCCGGTTGCTCATTGGGACAATCTGGGCGACAGCTTCCTCCTCGATGTGCGTAATCCGCCGGAGGTTGAGGCAGATCCTGTTCCGGGGGCAGTAAATATACCTCTTCCGCAACTGCGTTCCCGCCTGGCTGAACTCCCGAAGGACAAGCAGATAGCGTCATTCTGCAGATCCGCACAGCGCTCTTATTATGCAACCCGTATTCTTCTGCAAAACGGGTTTAAAGCAGTGAACATTCCGGGAAGCATGCTGGCCCGGTCAATATCAGGTATAAACTCAAAAAACAGTTAACCATGAACGAAATTTTACAGTTTTTTCAGTCGATTTTCAGCCCGCTGGTAATAGTATTTACCGTACTGAACCTCCTAAGCATGGGGCTTCAGGTGGATCTCCGCAAGATGATCAAAACAGTTGGCAACCTGAAGTTCCTGGGTCTGACCTTCGGATTAGGCTGGGTGGTAGGCCCGGCCATCGCATACCTGATTACCCTGTTACTTCCCCTTGATAATGAGTACATAATAGTGTTGTTCATAGGCAGTCTGGCACCATGTGCACCATTTCTGCCCCCGCTTCTCCCCAAGGCGCACGGAGACGTTGTCTTTGCCGGAGCCTTCATCCCGGTGGCAGCTATCGGCACATCACTGTTAATGCCATTATTCGCACCCTTCCTTGTTAAGGGAATTGAATTGAGCATTATGTCGCTCCTTAAACCGCTCTTTATTACGGTGCTGTTGCCCCTGCTTATTGGCGCTTCACTCAAGACTTTCGCCGAAAAAGTGGCTGATAAGATCTTCAATCCTGTTAAGAAGCTTGCAGGCTTGTCTACATTACTGACGGTCATCTTCTGCTTACTGTTGTATTACAAACAGATGTGGGCTACTGCCGGCAGCATGGCAATGCTATCACTGACAATCTTCATGGTTGTAATGGCAGTGGTCTCCTTCTATGGTGGATTTGGCCTTAACCGTGGTGAGAAAATTGTCATGTCACTGGGAATGGGCACGAGAAACATTGCAGCGGTACTGATAGGAGTACTTACGATTGCCAATGTAACGCCAAATATGGTGGCAATGGTTATCATCTGGACTCTCTGGTCCTTTATTCTCAGTATAATTATTGCTCCTCTTATGGGCAAAAAGGCTGGTAAGGAAGTACAGCCAGTATAGAAAAGATGACCCATGATAAGGGAGTATAATCTATAATAAATCTGAAATGAATACCAAAGAAAGCAAGAAGTCCTTTTCAGGTGTTTTGAAAGGCTATTTACCAATCCTTGAATGGGGTGCAAAATACAACAGCAAAACTTTCTCAAACGATATCATAGTTGCGCTGATCGTAACAATGATGCTGATCCCGCAGTCGCTCGCCTACGCCATACTGGCCGGCCTGCCTCCCGAGATCGGTTTATATGCTTCCATGGCCCCGCTAATACTGTATGCCATATTCGGCACCTCAAGATCTCTTGCCGTGGGGCCGGTTGCAGTGGCCAGCCTTATGACAGCCGCTGCTGCCGGCAAGCTTGCGTCACAGGGCTCACCTGAATACCTGGGGGCAGCCATTGCCCTTGCAATGGTATCAGGGTTACTGCTCCTGCTGATGGGATTCCTCAAGCTGGGCTTCCTGGCCAACTTTTTAAGTCACCCGGTGATTGCCGGTTTCATCACTGCATCCGGCATTCAGATTGCTGCCGGTCAGCTGGGCCCCGTGCTGGGCATACACGCCGAGGGAGAGAGCTTCCTTGAAATTGCCATCTCAATTTTTCACAGTATAACAACAGTTCACCTGGCAACAGCAGCAGTGGGTATCGGATCACTGATTTTCCTGTTCTGGGTAAGGAAAGGTCTTAAACCCCTGCTTGTAAAGGCGGGCATGGGAGCCAAGGTGGCGGATATTCTGGTGAAGATCGGACCGGTGGTTGCAATAATTCTTACCATTGTAATAACAGCTATCCTTGGCCTCGACGAAAAAGGGGTAAAAATCGTTGGCAAGGTACCGGGTGGATTACCGAAAGTGGCAATGCCGCCCCTTGATTTTGCCATGTGGCTGAAAATCCTGGTTCCGGCACTGCTTATCTCGATTGTAGGGTACGTGGAATCTATTTCAGTGGCACTTACACTAGCAGCAAAGAAACGCCAGCGTATAGACCCCGACCAGGAGCTTATCGCACTGGGAGCTTCGAATATCGGCTCTGCGATTTCAGGTGGTTTTCCTGTAACCGGAGGTTTTGCACGTTCAGTGGTGAATTTTGAAGCCGGGGCTGAGACACCTGCTGCCGGAGCATTCACTGCCGTGGGAATTGCCCTGGCAACGCTCTTCCTTACGCCTCTTCTCTTCTTTCTGCCCAAAGCCACACTGGCAGCAACGATAATTGTTGCCGTTATGTCGCTGGTAGACTTCACGGCGCTGAAACATACCTGGGCATTCTCAAAAGCTGACTTTGTAGCACTGCTGGCCACAATACTCGTCACACTGGCCGAAGGTGTTGAGGCAGGACTTATCGCGGGGGTTGCACTTGGAATAGTGCTTCACCTCTACAGTACATCCAGACCTCATGTTGCGGTTGTCGGACAGATCCCCGGCACCACACATTTCAGAAATGTAAAACGCCATGAAGTAATAACCGATCCTGAAATACTTTCTCTCAGGGTTGATGAAAGCCTCTATTTCCCGAATGCAAGGTTCCTTGAGGACCTCATAAATGATTCAGTGGCTGCCAATCCTGCCGTTAAGCATGTTATCCTCGAATGCCCAGCCGTAAATACGATTGACTTCTCTGCGCTTGAAAGCCTTGAAGCCGTGAACCTGAGGCTTAAGGATTCAGGGATAAAACTGCATCTTTCCGAGGTGAAGGGGCCGGTGATGGACCGTCTGAATAAGTCTCACCTTCCGGGACACCTGACAGGGAAAATACACCTTACCCATTTTGATGCAGTGTCAGCCATCAGGGAAGAGATCGCAAAACAATCAATGGGAGCTCCGGAAGAAAGTGCCACTGCACCCGGTCCGGAAACCAGATCAATGGACTGGGACTGAACAGTAATATAAATTTGACACTGGCTGCAGGAAATCTGTCAGGCGCTGCAGTGACAAATACTACATCATATGGAAAAGAAAAGACTTACGGAATCCCGTGAAAACAAGGTCCCCTGGAAAAAATGGGGACCTTATCTTAGTGAACGGCAGTGGGGAACTGTCAGAGAGGATTACAGTGAGAACGGTGATGCATGGAACTATTTTCCGCATGACCATGCCCGTTCACGGGCATATAAATGGGGAGAAGACGGACTGGCAGGCATATCTGATGACAAACAGCTGCTATGCTTTGCTGTTGCCCTCTGGAACGGTAAAGACCCGATACTGAAGGAGAGGCTGTTTGGCCTGACTAACAGCGAGGGTAACCATGGAGAGGACGTCAAGGAGTACTATTTCTATCTCGATTCCACTCCTACCCACTCCTATATGAAGTACCTTTACAAGTACCCCCAGAAGGCATACCCGTATGAGGACCTGGTAGTCACCAACCACAAACGCGGGTTTCATGACCCGGAATATGAGCTTCTTGATACCGGTGTTTTTGACGATAATCAGTACTTTGATGTTTTTGTGGAGTACGCTAAAGCCTCCCCTGAGGATATCCTGATCAGGGTGACAGTTTTTAATCGTGGCACTGAAACCGCATCACTTCATGTGCTGCCTTCCCTCTGGTACAGGAATATCTGGAGTGACACACCAGGCAGTGATATCCCTTCATTGAAACAGTTACGCCTTGACGATTCGTACGGTGTCATCGGAGCATCTCAGGAGGGCAGCGGTGATTGGCTGCTTTACGCTGAAAAACCGAAGGATCTGCTCTTTACGAACAATGAAACAAATACTCAGCGTTTATGGGGTTCACCTAATCAGAGCCCTTATGTAAAGGATGGCATCAATAACTATATTGTTAATGGCAATATTGATGCGGTAAATCCAGAAAAGAAGGGTACGAAAGCGGCAACACATCATCTCATTGAAATTGAAGGCGGAAAATCCCATACCCTGAATCTGAGGCTTGTAAAAACCTCAGCAGACAACAGACCTTCGGAAAAAGAACTTAATGACACCTTCGGGAGAAGCTTTGAAAATATATTTGAATCGCGGCTTAAGGAAGCTGATGATTTTTACAAAAGCATCATTCCGGAGTCTTTTAGTGCCGATCAGGCTGCGGTAATGCGCCAGGCACTCGCCGGGATGCTGTGGTCCAAGCAGCTTTTCAACTATGATGTACACAAGTGGCTCAGGCAGCATGGTGTGGATCCGTCAAAAAAAGGTCAGCATGCGATCCGCAATTCACAGTGGCACCACATGACCAACGAAGACATTATCTCGATGCCTGACAAATGGGAATACCCGTGGTATGCTGCATGGGATCTCGCATTTCATGTTATCGCACTGATGCTTGTTGATGAAGACTTCGGAAAGGATCAGCTTGAACTGATGCTGAGTAACGAATACCAGCATCCGAACGGCCAGATACCTGCCTATGAATGGAATTTTGGAGATGTAAACCCTCCTGTCCATGCCTGGTCAACAATATTCAGCTTCTTCCTTGAAAAGGCAAGCCGCGGAGAAGGTGATATTCAATGGCTTGAACGCTCGTTCCATAAGCTGCTCCTTAACTTCAGCTGGTGGGTTAACAGGAAAGACCGGGCTGGAAACAACGCCTTTGAAGGAGGTTTTCTCGGACTTGATAATATAGGAGTATTTGACCGTAGTTCCGCACTGCCTACCGGAGGATATCTTGAACAGGCTGACGGTACGGCATGGATGGCGCTTTTCTGTCAGAATATGATAGAGATCAGTGTTCAGCTGGCAATGGTCAACCCGGCATATGTCAACATTACAATGAAACTGTTCGAACACTTTCTCAGGATATCGTCAGCCATGATACGGCCTGATGAAGACGGAGGGATGTGGGATGAGACTGACGGTTTCTTCTATGACGTCCTGTGCCTTCCCGGTGGAGGAACACAGAAACTGAAGGTCCGTTCAATGGTGGGCCTCCTGCCAATGTGTGCCGTTACAGTTTACAACAGGGATATGGCTGAAAAATATCCCGAGGTCGGACAGATGATTTCAAAATTCCTGGCCACGAGGCCTGAACTGACAGCCTTTATCCATAATCCCGGAAAACCCGGCCATAACAACAGGCTGCTGGCTTCAATCCTGAATGAGCAAAATTTACGCAGGGTACTCACAGTAATGCTTGATGAGAATGAGTTCCTCAGTCAGTACGGAATAAGAGCTCTCTCCAGGATCCACAAAGAGCATCCTTATACCATTCGGGTCGGTAATGACGAATTCAGCGTTTCTTACCTTCCGGGTGATTCCGACAGCGGAATGTTTGGCGGTAATTCAAACTGGCGCGGTCCGATCTGGATGCCGGTAAATATGATCATCATCAGGGCCCTCATGAATTATTACCAGTATTACGGGAATGATTTTCTTATTGAATGCCCTACCGGTTCGGGAAAAATGATGAATCTCTACGAGGTGGCAGAGGAACTCTCGGGAAGGCTTTCGTCAATTTTCCTGGCAGATGATTCAGGCCGCCGGCCGGTATATGGAAACATCGGCAAGTTTCAGGAGGATCCTGAATGGAACAAATACATACTGTTCCATGAGTACTTCCACGGTGACACCGGTGCAGGTATAGGCGCGAGCCACCAGACCGGATGGAGCGGCACGATAGCAAGAACCATGCACCTGTTCGCACAGATAACGAAAGACGACGCCCTGAAATTCAGCAAGGAAAAGGTTTTCAAAGGGAATAAACAAGAATAAGACAAATAAATTTTACGCTATGAAAGCAATTACAGTTGAGCCTAAAAAAGCCGGATCGGCAAAATACATGGAGATGCCCGAACCAGACATGCGCGACGGGTCAATACTTGTTGAAGCTGTTGCAGTAGGAGTCTGCGGTACCGATGTCGAAATAACCGAGGGAAAATACGGATGGGCCCCTCCCGGACAACAACACCTTATACTTGGCCACGAATCATTGGGCCGCGTGATTGATCCAGGTACATCTTCAGGATTTAAAAAAGGCGACCTCGTGGTAGGAATTGTAAGAAGGCCAGATCCTGTACCCTGCCCGAATTGTGCAGTCGGTGAATGGGATATGTGCAGAAACGGATTGTATACCGAAAGAGGAATTAAAGAAATTCACGGATATATGTCAGAGAGGTGGAGAATTGAACCTGAATATGCCGTAAAAGTTGATTCATCACTGGGTATACTTGGTGTTCTTCTCGAACCTACCACAGTAGTGACAAAGGCAATGGAGCAGATAGGAATGATTGGCCGGCGGTCATACTGGGAACCGAAAACTGTTCTTGTTACGGGAGCAGGCCCGATAGGACTTCTTGCTGCCCTGAGCCTGAAACTGTGGGGAATCTCGGAAGTTCACGTCCTCGACAGGATGGAAAAAGGATACAAGCCTGATCTTGTGCGTGACCTGGGTGCTATATATCATTCAGGCAGAGTGGCTGATCTGGATTTCGAACCTGATGCCATCATTGAATGTACGGGCGTCGGTGCAGTAATTGCCGATTGTATTCATAAAATAGGGGCCAGCGGGATCCTATGCCTGACCGGGGTCGGACAGGGAGGCGTTGTCGGTGCAGGCGTACTGGCCGATGTGGCAGCCTCCACAGTATTGAAAAACATTGTGATCGTGGGAAGTGTCAACGCGAATAAGCGTCAGTGGTACAGGGCCGGATTAACACTTGCCAAAGCTGACCGGGTCTGGCTGGCAAAGCTTATAACACGCAGGGAAAAACCTGAGAATTTCATGAAGGCTCTTGAAAGACAGCCCGATGATATCAAGGTGGTCATTCAGTTTTCGGATATTTAAAGATCGGATACAATGAATTCCATTCTGGCGCCAAATGTTTCCGGTGTGGGAACACCCGCAAGGCGAACGGTTTACAGCATGTGCGGGATGTGTGCGGTCAGGTGTCCCATAGAGGTAACGGTTGAAAACGGCAGGATCACCTGGATACAGGGCAATCACCACGATGCGGCCATCGGTACAAGCCTTTGTGCAAAAGGTTCTGCCGGACTGGCATTTGAGTTTGATGATGAGCGGCCCCAGACTCCCCTGATCCGGAAAGGCCCCAGGGGCAGTGGTCAATGGCGTCGTACAACATGGGATGAAGCACTCGATTACATTGCTGATAAGCTCCAGGATACCATTGAGACTTTCGGAGGTCGCGGTATAATGCTTTCGGACCGTGGTGGTTTTTTTACCGACCTGACACGGACATTTGTGGCTGCCCTCGGATCGCCCAATTACTTCAACCACGATGCCGGATGCGCAGGAAACATTCATAATGCCGCACTCTCTGTCTTTGGAATAGGCCCCGGAGGACTGATCTTTGACTATCAGAATACAAAACACATGGTTCTGTATGGCCGTAATATAGTCGAATCATCTGATGGTCAAGGAGTCTAAAGCCTTTATGGCTGCCCTGGCACGCGGTATGAAATGTACATATATCGATCCCCGCGCCAGCATCACAGCCTGTAAAGCAACACGCTACTGGCAGGTGAGACCGAACAGCGATTATGCACTCAACCTTTGCCATCATTCACGAAGTACTTAAGAATGATCTCTACGACAAGGAATTTGTCGCCAGTCATGTCACCGGTTTGGATTACCTGCAAGAGGCAGTAAGAGAGGCTACCCCCGAATGGCAGGAGAAACATACCGGTATCTCTCCGGATCAGATTCGCGAATTTATTGCCGAGATCGCAGCCGATGCACCACAGGTGATATTCCATCCGGGCTGGATGACTGCCCGTCATAAGCAGTCATTCTACGTCAGCCGCACAGCTTTGATACTTAATGCCCTGATGGGAAATGTTGAAGTACCGGGAGGGATTATCCTGGGTAAATCACCGGAGCATTACGGCCGCAAAAGCCTTAACAAACTGTCTGCAAGGGTTCCCAAAATAAATGAACCAAGGGTAGACGGTGCAGGAACCACAAGACCTCAATGGGACCCACATATCGGGATGCTTCACCAGGCTTTTGCCGCAATGGAAACCGGTCAGCCTTACGGCATCGGAGCCTATTTCGCTTACCGGCATGACCCGCTGACGGGCCTGCCCGATCCTGAGGCCACAAAAAAAGCTCTCGACAAGCTGAAATTGCTCGTTTCTATCGACGTACGGTATTCGGAGACCGGTTGGTTCTCAGATGTGATCCTTCCGGAATCGACTTACCTCGAAAGAGCAAATATCCTGTGCCAGATGAATGGTCCCGTACCGGTGTTTGCAATGCGTGACCAGGCAATCGCCCCCCGTTTCGACAGCCGTCCTGCCTGGTGGATATTCAGGGAGATACTTCATCGAATGGGGATTAAGGACATCCTGGACTTCCAGACCATAGAAGAGTTGTGGAACTACCAGCTTGACGGTACGGGAGTAACCGTGGCAGATATGCGTGAATCAGGTTTCGTTGCACTGGCAAAAAAACCTGAACTGATCTCACGTGAAAAACTTAAGTTCCCTACACCTTCAGGCAAAATCGAGTTTGAGAGCGCGGCGCTGACAAAAGCAGGGCTGGAAAACCTGCCTCCATACAAATCAAAGGAACCAACGGCAGGAAACAATTTTTATATGCTTATCGGGAGAACAGCTACCCTTGCACACGGACAATCGCTGAACAATCCCCTTCTGAACGAAATTGCCCCGAAACAGGTATTATGGATCCATCCGGAGCGTGCCAGTGCTATCGGAATATCGGATGGAGATGATGTGGAAGTCAACGGCGGAGGGAATTATACAGGTATTATGAAAGCTATGGTGACCCCGTGGATCCATCCGGAAGCTGTATTCATGCTTCATGGCTATGGCGCCACTGTTCCCCTGGCAACAAGGGCACGCGGACTGGGGGTTGCTGATCAGCGCCTGCAGCACGGGAAACTCTATGATTTCGACCCTGCCGGAGGCGGATGTGCCATGACTGAAACAGTCATAACTGTCAAACCGGTTACATCGAAAGGAGGCAGGAAATGAGCAAGTATTCGCTGGTACATGATGATACAAGCTGCATAGGCTGCAAAGCCTGTGAGGTGCACTGTAAAACAAATAAGAATCTCGGACCAGGACCGGCTCCCTGCAGGATAATCAGTTCCGGCCCGATGGAGATTGCCGGACGACCACGTGTCAGGTTTGTTTATATGCCCTGTTTTCACTGCGAAGATGCCTGGTGTATAAAAGCCTGTCCGACCGGGGCGATGCAAAGGCGTGAGAAGGATGGAATAGTATTCGTCCAGTCAACCCTCTGTGTCGGGTGCAAGAGCTGCATGGCAGCCTGCCCGTGGGGCACACCGCAATGGGACCCTGTAACACGCAAGGTGGTTAAATGTGATTACTGCAAGGATCGTCTCGATGACGGATTGCAGCCGGCCTGCGTCACAAAATGCGTGACCGGATGCCTTTCCTTCGGTGTTACAAATGAAGTGGAGGACCCAAGACGCGAACGATATGCCCGCCAGATAATTGCAGAGCCCCCGGAGCCGGGAAGGAGGCAGTCATGAGCGATCATCTGACTCTCCCTTCGTGGCTCGATCAGGGTGCAGCTACACTGTCAGGAGCAATTCCTCCTGCCCGTACACTTGCCGGAGCGCTTCCTGCTTTCACGAAAGCACTTTCCCTGACGCCAATACAGCGATTACAGATAATTAAGGATTCAGGGCTTGCAGAATGCAGCTCATCCGGCGAGCCGGTTTCCTTTACCTGGCGACAGTTCATGCGAGGCCATGGACCTTCGGAACTGGTTATCGACGCTACCGGAATGGACCCCGGGGAGCTCAGCAATGCTGCTGTACTGGACGGAGCCCCGTGGCTCCTGGCAGAGGGAGTGCTTATAGCCCTTGGCCTCCGCGACAGCGGAAAAATTGAATTGCTTCTGCCATCTGAGCTTAACGGGCATGAAGCTGCATTTCTTAATGCGGTGGATGCCATACGCCAGATCGCCGATATATCAACCCCGGGCCGTGAGATTGAGGTGCGGCGCAATTGCTTCGCCAGTTGCCTTGCAGAAGGCTATCTGACCGACAGGAACAGGCTGGTCCATAACCCTGAGACATGGTGCAGGATAGCCCTCCTTTTCAGGGGTGAAGGGGGTCAGAACACCTCCCTGATTACTCTCAGGAAGGGTATGAAGGAAAGAGGCGTTACCGAAATCGACAGGACCGGGAATCTTCTCAGACAACTGGAGCAATGGCGAGGCGGTACTGATACTGACATTTCTGATTCTGTTGCAGTTTTCGACGATGGTATGGGAGGCTTTCTCCCGCTTTCAGAAGCCGACATAAGCTGCGATCCAATGTCGTTTAATGCAGCAGGTGTCATCCCGGTGCCATCCACCCTCATGGTTATGACCGGTAATATTTGCCTGGTAAAGCAGACACGCCGGGCACTCTACCGCCACTGGCTGCTTGCTGAAAATGAGGATACGGAAGTACGGTCATTACTGGCCAGGGCAGCCAGGCTTGTAACGGAGATTTCTCTTGCACTCGGTGGCCCCGGCCATCTTGCAGCTCTCGAAGAAATATTAGTCAGGCTTTCCACACAGGGACTAAAAGCTGCCTGGCCTTTGGGCAGCTCGCTCCGTTATTTCCGCGAGCAATGGGATAATCATGCAAATAATGTTTCCTGTCCCGAGAATCTCTGCCTCGTCAGAAATGCCGCACCGTGTCATAATGCCTGCCCTGCCAACATAGATATACCAGGTTTTCTGGCTCATCTGGGTGCGGGAGACCACCGTTCCACAATTGAAGTCATTAGGAAGGATAATCCATTTCCCCTTACTTGCGGCCTTGTATGTCCCGCACCGTGCGAATCGGCATGTGTCCGCAGAAAAGGAAACGGCGCCGTCTTCATAAGATCCATGAAGTCGAGGGCGGCTGAACTTTGCCTCGCTGATGGAGGCTATCCGAAACCTGACATTGCACCCGACACGGGGAAAAAAATAGGAATTATCGGCGCCGGGCCGGCTGGCATCACTGCCGCTTATTATCTGAGAATTCTCGGACACGAAACTGATATTTTTGAGGCTCAGGAATTTGCGGGAGGGATGCTTCGATACGGTATTCCTGCCTATCGTAATCCTCCGGAACTCCTTGAGAAGGAGCTTGACCAGATCCGTGCACTCGGCGTGAGGATTCATACCAGCTCACCTGTTGAAAACCTTGAGGCTTTCCGTAAGGATTACGACGCAGTATTCATCGGACTGGGAACACAGCGGACACGCCTGCTAACCATTGAGGGTGTTGAACTCCCGTTTGTCATGGGCGGGATCGACTTCCTCAGGGCAGTACGCAGCGGCAAACCTGTTCGCGTAGGACCACGCGTTGCGGTTGTTGGCGGCGGTAATGTTTCAATCGACGTGGCTCTTACAGCGCTGCGTCAGGGAGCCTGCAATGTTGACCTGACCTCGCTTGAAAAACGACGTGATATGCCCGCCAGCCCTCATGAGATTGAGCTTGCAGTGGCTGAGGGTGTTAAGATACATGCAGGGTGGGGACCCGTCCGCATTGAAGAGGATGGCAGGTTTGTGCTGCAATACTGTGAACGGGTAAAGGATGCGACAGGTAAATTCGACCCGGTATTTGATGCCAACCGCTTGCTTACTCTCGAAGCTGATCACGTGATACTTGCCGTCGGACAGGGTACCGATCTCGCAATTCTTGAAGGAAGCGGTGTTGAGAACAACAGGGGATTCATTGTTGCAGATCCTCTGACCAAAATGACCAGTGTGCCGGGTGTCTTCGCCGGTGGTGACGGTCAGCACGGACCACGTACCGCGGTGGAAGCCATACGGTCCGGAAAGCTTGCGGCAGCTTCCATCGATGCATGGCTCAGGAACTCATCGCCTGATAAAGATACAGGAAAGCCGGTTAAACGCACTGATGTGGGTCCCCTGGCTGTGAATGCTGACAACCGGAGTCACCTGAGACGTTCAATGATGCCTGAAAAGACTGTTGAAGAGACTTCAGGAGAAGGAAATTATGTAAAGATCGAGGAGGGACTGACGGAAGCGATGGCAATTAATGAAGCCAGCCGCTGCCTTCGCTGCGATATCTGCATCGGGTGCGGATTGTGTATGGTCACATGCAGTGAGATGGGCATAGATGCCCTGAGAATGGCCGACACCATGGAGGGCCGGCTGGCTCATATTGACTACACCAGGCCGGCGGAGCTTTGCATCGGCTGCGGAGCCTGCACGCAGGTATGTCCGACAGGAGCTATCTCACTTGAAGATAAGGATGGCATGCGCCGCACCGTCATCACCGGGACAGTGATCCGTGAACAACCTTTGCTTACCTGCAGTGAATGCGGTGCAACCACTCAGACACCTGCACACAGGGAGTTCATCGGCAAGAGGGTGCCGGAGCATATGGCAGCGCTGATGGACCGTGAGTTGTGCCCTGCCTGTTCGCGTGCCCGGGCCGACCGGCCTGTACAGATGGCTAAATGACCGCAATGCATTACCTTTAAGCCTAAAATTTTCACTATGGCAACCGAAACTGAAGACCGTAACAATGCGAGGTACCTGAAATACCGTACCCAATTTGGAGTAGCCGAATTGACAGGCACGGCCTTGTTATTGCTGGCAGGACTATCCATCGTAATTTTCATGTTTGGGACAGGCAGCCCTATGGCTCAGCTTATTCCGAATGTCAAGATACGCCAGATGATGACGGGATTCCTTTTCGGATCTGTAGGGGCAACAATAGCACTGTCGCCTATCGGAAGAGTAAGCGGTGCGCATATCAACCCTGCTGTTACGATGGTATTCTGGCTGTTCAGGAAGATTGAGGGGCGTCTGGCCATTACATATATTTTGTCGCAGCTGACAGGCGCTGTCATCGGGTGTTTACCGCTATTGTTATGGGGTAGTATGGGGAGAAGCATAGATTTCGGCATTACTGTCCCGGGCCAGGGTTACACAACACAGACAGCGTTTCTTGGTGAAGTGATCACAACATTTACAATGGTCCTGCTGCTGATTGTTTTCATAGGATTCAGACGGATCCGCCAGTTCACTCCTTATATGTTTCCTGTGCTGTATGCCATCATGGTCCCGCTTGAAGCCGCTATATCAGGAACCAGCACCAATCCGGCACGCAGCCTGGGACCGGCAGTCATTTCAGGACAATGGACTGCATTCTGGATATATATAATTGGCCCACTGACAGGGGCCTTGCTGGCCGCCCTTGCCGGCAGTGCGCTTGCCAGGCGGATAACAATTGCCAAGATATATCACTTCGACAGCGAGAGCGAGGGTGACGTACTGCTACGGAGACAAGGTAAATGATGACTATAATTTAAACCCGCAGGCCGGGAGAAGAAAAGAAAATTATTATTCGTAATTTTGAGAATAATATACACTTAATTATCCAAATAATGAAAAGGAAACTATTTGCTTTAATGTTGCTTACCGGATTCCTGCTTTATGGGTGTACCCCGAAAAAAGCAGACCAGCCGGCTGCAGCAACCTCTGCTGACGGCCTTGACCGGACTTCACTGCCGATAAAGGAACCTGTCCGCCCTACTTATACGGAACTTGATGTCCGAAATGTAACAGCACCTCCCAGGTTTGAGGTGAAAGCGCCCGAAAGATGCTCCAAATGTGGTGGTTATATTAATTGATGACATGGGTTTTGGAGTATCCGAAGCTTTTGGCGGCCCAATTACCACGCCAACAATGGATAACCTTGCTTCCAACGGTTTAAAATACAACCGTTTTCATACCACAGCGCTTTGTTCCCCTACTCGTGTAGCTTTACTAACCGGGTATAACCATCACAGCAACAATATGGGCTCTATTGCAGAAACTGCAACGACTTTTCCTGGCAATACTTCGGTCAGGCCTCAATCTATTACGCCAATGGCAGAAGTATTGAGACAGAATGGATACAATACAGCTGCTTTTGGTAAGTATCATGAAACTCCACCCTGGGAAATATCAAATTCAGGTCCTCAGGACCGATGGCCAACTCGTTCGGGATTTGAGAAATTTTATGGTTTCATTGGTGGTGAGACCAATCAATGGGCCCCTTTGATTTATGATGGGGTCACGCTGGTGGAAACACCGGAAGATCCGAATTATCACTTTACCATAGACATGACCAACCAGGCTATTTCATGGGTTCGTTTCCAGAAAGCTTTATCTCCTGATAAACCATTCTTTATGTATTATGCACCGGGAGCAACTCATGCACCACATCATGTTCCAAAAGAATGGATCGAAAAATACAAAGGGAAATTTGACCAGGGTTGGGATAAGCTTCGTGAACTTACTCTTGAACGTCAGAAAAAACTGGGCATTGTTCCGGAAAATACAAAGCTTGCACCAAAACCTTCCGATATCAAAGACTGGGAAAAACTTTCTGCTGACGAAAAGAAATTGTTTACTCGCCAGATGGAAGTGTATGCAGGATTTGCAGAACAAACGGATTATGAAGCCGGAAGACTTATTTCAGCCATTAAGGAATTAGGGGTATTGGATAATACTGTAATTATATTCATCGCAGGCGATAATGGAGCAAGTGCCGAAGGACAAATGAATGGCATGTTTAGTGAAATGACTTATTTCAGTGGAGTGCCTGAGACTGTTCCTGATATGTTAAAGCACTATGACGAATGGGGCGGCCCAAGTACCTATCCGCATTTTTCAGCCGGATGGGCAGTGGCAATGGATGCTCCTTTTTCATATACAAAGCAGGT
The DNA here is from genome assembly GCA_963732575.1 of uncultured Bacteroidales bacterium. Lineage (GTDB taxonomy): Bacteria > Bacteroidota > Bacteroidia > Bacteroidales > VadinHA17 > SR-FBR-E99. The sequence continues at coordinate 365,934 of CAVTAA010000002.1, read as the reverse complement.
TGCCTCTGATTTTGGAGGTACACGCAACGGAATGATCATTCAGTGGCCGGCAGGTATAAAAGCCAAAGGAGAAGTACGTTCGCAGTTTGGTCATGTGATTGATATCGCTCCGACCGTTTATGAAATAACTAAGATACCGGCACCAAAAATGGTAAATGGCATTCAGCAGGATCCGATCGAGGGTACCAGCCTGGCATATACATTTAATTCTGCCGAAGCAGCCGAGGAGCATAAAGTACAGTATTTTGAGATGTTTGGTAACCGGGGTGTTTATCAGGATGGATGGTTTGCACGTACTATTCACCGACCGGCATGGAGACAGAAACCCGATAACACACTGCAGGAGGATAAGTGGGAGTTATACAATACTAAAGAAGATTTCAGTCTGGCTAATGATTTGGCATCACAAAATGCTGATAAACTTAAGACAATGCAAGATCTGTTTATGGCAGAAGCTGAAAAATATCATGTTTTACCATTAGATGACCGTCTGCTGGAAAGAACCAATGCAGAATTGATGGGAAGACCAACTGTCATGGGCAACAGAAACACTGTAACGTACGGCGAAGGCATGAAAGGAATGGGCGTTGATGTCTTTATTGACCTGAGAAACACCTCTTATACAATCACCACAGAAGTTGCAATCGATGCAAAAGGAAATGGTGTAATTGTATGCCAGGGTGGCCGGTTTGGGGGTCTTGCTTTCTATCTGAAGAGCGGGAAACCGGCATTTAGCTACAATTACCTGGGGATGGAATCAACACAGATAATCGCTCCTGAGGCACTTAAACCCGGTAATTACAAACTGGTTTACGACTTTAAGTACGATGGAGGCGGAATGGGCAATGGAGGTGTTGGTACCATTTTCGTAAATGATAAAAAAGTTGCAGAAAAGAGGATTGAAAAAACACAACCGGGAATATTCTCAGTTGATGATCTGGCAGATATTGGCACCGATGATGGTACTCATGTTGCAGATTATGGAACTTCCGCAAAATTCAACGGGAAAATCAACTATGTGACCGTTGACAGGAAAAAGTAGTTTTTAGGGTAATCCAATTTGAAGATGAGTTTTACTTCAGAAGATTACGCTTATAATAAACTGCTGAGAAAAATCGGCATTACGGGAGGCGGTATAAAGGCAACCTTCCTTAGGGTGGCTATACCGCTTTCTGTATGCTGGTTGCCCCTGGCAGTTTTTACAATCCTGAGCCGGACATTCTGGACGGGCGACAGTAGTACTTCCTTTATCTCAAACTTCGATACACAGGCACGGCTTTTATTTTCAATGCCGATATTAGTTCTTGCTGAAAGGAGGATACTGCCGCGTCTGGGAATGATAGTAGATCAATTTTTAAATGGTGGTACAATCAGGAGAGAGGACCGTGGCGCTTTCGGGGAAATCATCGCCCGAAACACCCGTTTTATGAATTCATACTGGACTGACCTGGTAATATTAGCTGTCAGCTATACCCACACACTGGTGATGGGCTTCGTCGAAGATCCTGACAGGGTAATCCTTACCTGGAGCATCGTCACCACAGGTGGTGAAGCAAGACTTAGCCTCGCCGGATGGTGGAGCCTGCTGGTGAGCAGACCATTGGTGCTTTTCCTTTTTTACCGCTGGGTAGTTCGTGTAATTGTCTGGGCATTGCTGCTTCTGAGAATTTCAAAACTCAATTTAAATATTTACACCGTTCACCCCGATCTGGCTGGCGGACTGGGCTTCCTGGGCTATTCCATAAGGTATTTCGCACCTGTTGCCCTGGCAATATCAACAGCTGTGGCAGGGAGAATGATTGACGCTATTCTTATCGGCGGTGCTCATGTTTCAGAATTGAGAGTTTATGCCTTGATCTATTTCATAGTTATAACTTTGCTGTTTACATTTCCCCTGATGCTGTTTATGCGTGTCCTTTTAAACGCCAGGGATAATGCCATGTTTGAAAACAATGATTTTGCCAACGGTCTTTTCAGGGAACTTCGAAAAAAGACGTTAAAGAATTATGACCAGGTTTCTGCCGAAGATTTAAGCCTGCCCGATTATTCAGCCACGACTGATCTCAGCAGCTTAATAAATAATACTTTAAAAATGCGATTTGTGCCATTTGGATTGAGGGATCTGATTCCTCTCTGGTTAATGACAGCCATTCCGTTTCTTTTTGTTGTACTTGTTGAAGTTCCCTTCTTTGATCTGTTAAAGAAAATGATAAATCTGCTTGTATAACTGCTTAAATGAAAGAAACATATAAAAGATTATTGTATAACTAAAATCATTACTGCCATGAAACGAAATTTGCTTATTATCTCTCTGGTCTTTTGTGCCGTTGCTGCCTGGGGCCAGGAAAACATGTTTACTGTCAGCGGAGGCTACTCATTTGCCAACATTGAAGATACTGATACTAAACTTACAGGCTGGAGAATTAACGGGCTTTATGAATTTAATCCCAGTTCCGGGAATGTCGCACATGGATTATCATTCGGTTATATCAGCCTCAGCGGAACAGATAATTCGGTTACCAGCACCGTTAATTCTTTCCCGCTTTACTATGCGCCGAAGCTGATGTTCGGCAATGACAGAATCAAAGCTTTTGTCAAGGGTGCCCTTGGGATGCAGTTCTCAACTCTTAAAAGAGAAGGCCTTGTCGAATTAAGTGACCATGATTTCGGATTTTACGGCGGCGGTGGCGCTGGTGTGATGATTTTTATTAAGGAGAACATCTTCATAAACGGCGAGTATGAAATAGCTTGGGCTTCGAACAGCTATTACAAGGACGGATGGATCAATACAGCAGGAGGCGGAATAGGTTTTAAATTTTAAGAGGGCAGCTTGCATCACTGTTGATCAGACTGATCAGTCTAATACTGTTTTAAAGGTAATTTAAACATATAACAAAATGAAAACCAGCAATTTATTCAGGACATTTATCCGGTTTATTATACCAGCTGTTATTATGGTATTTGGCCAGACAATGTTTGCTCAGACAGCACCAACTATCCCTGACACATCAAAAATGACTTATAATCAGATGTCCCAGGGGCTGAAACTGTATGTGTATCCTGCAAAGGGCCAGAGCCAGCAGCAGCAAAAGGAAGATGAATTCGAATGTTATAAATGGGCGATGGAACAATCGGGTATTGATCCCCTTAACCTTCCGAAAGTAGAGGCAGCCCCTGTTCAGTCTGGCCCGACCGGCGCAGCTGTCAAAGGTGCTGCAAAAGGTGCAGCAGCAGGCGCTGCCATCGGAGCCATCACAGGTGATGCAGGCCAGGGTGCTGCCGTAGGCGCCGCAGCAGGCGCTATGGCAGGGAGACGGGCCGGAAAACAGGCTCAGGCTCAGCAGAACCAGCAGTCACAGACTAACGCAGCAGCACAGGAACAGGCAATCAAGGACAGTTTCACAAAAGCATTCTCAGTCTGCCTGGAAGGAAAAGGTTACACTATTAAATAATCACAACTCAAATAAGAAGCATAATGAAGAAGCTCATCTTTTTATCAGCTTTAATCATCGGCCTGTTGTCATGCTCTTCTGCCGATGACAAAAAGGAAAGTGAAAATCTTGCCATCGCTCAAAAGTATATGGAGGCCGTCCAGAACATGGATGCCGCAACAATGGAATCACTTCTTGCAGATAATTATATAGGCTACGGCCCTTCCGTAGGAGATTCCGTTACCAAAGAAGTTGCTGTCTGGAACTTTAAATACAATGCAGAAAACCTGTATGAATCCTTTGAATATACCCGCCATAAGGAATTAGCTGTAACCGTTAAGGAGGGAGAAGCTGCAGGCGACTGGGTTTTAAACTGGGCCTACCTGACCATTCAATACAAGGATGGAAGGGGCCCCATAAATTTATGGGTAAATGTTGTTTACAGAATCGAAAACGGTAAAATCGTCCATAGCAGGACTTTCTACAATGAAGCTGACGCGCTTCGCCAGCTGGGTTATACAATCCAGTGATCTGACATTCAGATTTAACCTGTCCGCAGCCGAACAGTGAACGACACTGTGAAAGCTCTGGAATGTTTATAAAAGCATGGTTTATCAGAATATTCTGATTTTCGCTTCCTTCGTTCTCATCTACAGCCTGATAGCGAAGCGAATGGAGAAAACGGCCATCAGCGGACCTTTGCTGGCTGTTATTGTCGGACTTGTGGCAGGGCCGCTGGTGTTGAACCTCATTGTGGTGAGGGTCGAAGCTGAAGGTTACAAAGTGATAGCTGAACTGGCCCTGGCACTGGTATTGTTTACGGATGCATCGAATACCAATATCAGGGAACTGGTAAAACACGCCACTGTCCCGACAAGGCTGCTGCTGATCGGGCTTCCCCTGACAATCGGGCTTGGCATGGCAGGGGGATTTGCCATCTTCAGGGATTTTTCATGGATTGAATTAGGGATCCTGGCCACCTTGCTGGCTCCTACCGATGCAGCTCTCGGAAAACCGGTCGTCACAAATCCGTCAGTTCCATCAAAACTCAGGGAATCCCTAAATGTGGAAAGCGGATTGAATGATGGCATCTGTGTCCCTGTCCTGTTCTTATTCATTGCATTCTTTTCTGCACAAACCGGGGAAGGCATCAAATTCTCTTACGGACTTGCCCTTTTTGCCAAACAAATTGGCATCGGACTTCTTGCAGGTCTTGTGATCACTTTTATAGGTGACAGGCTGATCAATTATTCCCAACACCGTGGATGGATAACGAAATCATGGGAGACGGTAGTAATAGTCGCTCTTGCATTCAGCTGTTTTACGGCAGCCCAGATTGCTGGAGGAAGCGGATTTATTGCCTGTTTCGCGGGCGGACTGCTGTACAGCACAATAAATCGCAAGTATAAGCATGATATCCTTGAGGAAGCTGAAGGGGTGGGTGATACATTGGGTATGCTGACATGGGTTATTTTCAGCTCGGTCGTAATTGCTACCAATTTCAAGCAGTTTACATGGGATATAATAATCTACGCCCTGCTTAGTCTTACAGTCATCCGGATGATCCCTGTGCTCATATCGCTTACCGGATCCGGAATCCCGGGGAAAGAAAAACTGTTCATTGCCTGGTTCGGGCCGCGCGGACTGGCAAGCATTGTATTTGCCATAATAATACTGGAGATCGGGTTACCACATCAGAAAACGATCATTCTCACCGCAGCCTGTACGATTTTGCTAAGTGTGATATTACATGGACTGACTGCTAATCCGTTCATCAAATTACTGACCAGGAAATCGTCGCCTGATTTATCAGATAAAAAGGAGATTGCATCAGAGGTCTGACTAACCACTTACCTTCTTGCCGCCTCCAGCAATTGGTTTCCGGCAGGATTGGAAGGGAATTTATCAGCTATCTGCCTTGCATAAGGCAGGGCCTTGGCATTTTGCTTATGCTCCAGATAGAAAGTAGTCAGGGCATAAAGAAAATCATAATTATCAGGCTCGCGATCCAGCGCTTTGAGCAGGTATCCTTCCGCCGCCGCCGTGTTTCCGAGTGAATTTTCAAGCAATCCCAGGTTGTAAAGTATCCTCGTCTGCGCCGGCATCATCTCAGCTGCCCTGAGAAAGAACTTCCTGCTTTCGTCATACCTGCCCATCTCGGCCATCAGAAGTGCCAGAGAGTAGTTTATTTCTGCTACCTCGGGATTTTCAACCAGCACCTCCTTAAGAAGTTTTTCCGCTTCATCGTTCTTTCCCTGCTGCGTATGGACCATCGCCAGGTTCACCTTTGCCATGTAAAACAACCCGTCAATCTCAAGCGCTTCACGGTAAGACTGAGCAGCCTTTTCAAGCTCTCCGGCATTGGCATACATGATCCCCAGATTGAACCGCCCTCCCGGAAAGTCGGAAGTATACAGGTGAATATTCCTGTATTCCTCCAGCGCAGCCTTCCTGGCTTTTCTTGCGGCTTCACTCAGCTGGGTCTCCGGCACCTCTGAGAGCCTGATCCCGGCTTCAGCGCGAATTGCCCTGACAGGGTCGTTCAGAAGCGGCATCAACAATCTTTCATACGTCACAGCATCAGTCGAGCTAAAGCTCATGATAGCTGTATGTCGCACCAACGAGGCCGGATCGCTGAGAGCTCTGTCAACGGCATCATTGCTTTCCGGGGTGTTAAAGCTGCCGAGGAAATGGACCGCTGTGGCCCTTACCATCAGAGGAAACAGCTCATTGCCGGAATACAGTATGAGATCAGGTATCACGCTTATGTCTCCTTTAAGCGCTGCAGCAAAAGTCTCGCCGTAATGGGGAAGTGTTTTTTCACCGTACCACTTCTTCATGTAGCTCTGCGACCAGGCTGCCGTCTTGTCTTTGTGGCAGTCGTTGCAGGCATTGGGCGTACCGATGCTCAGTGTCATGGCAGGACTGGGTATTCTGAAACTGTGATCGCGCCTGTAATCGTTTCCCATGTAGTACCTGCCAACCATGTGGCAGTTGACGCACTGGGCTCCGGTTCCTTCAACGTACTCAGGCTCTCCGCGGTTTACCAGACGGTCTGCCCCTTTTCCGGGATCCGGCTTATGAAAATGATGGCGGCGCGTATCATAGATGTCCGGACGATGGCACTGAAGGCAGAGCCGGTTATCAGGCTCCTTTGTTTTTACCGAATGTGAGTCATGACAGTCACTGCATTTGATCGCCTTTTCAAACATTTTGCTCTGGGTGAACGAGCCGTACTCATAGTCCTCATCGAGGATCTGACCGTCGGCATGATAGATTGGCTGTGTAATCAGCTGTGGGATCATATAGTTCAGCAGATCGCTGTTATCATCTTCATAATCGCCCAGGATAGCGCGCCGCGAATGGCAGCGGGCACAGACATTCAGCAATTCCTTGTTATCCAGATCCCTGGTTCTGACTATCAGCCCGGTATTTACATCCACCGGCCTCGAGCCTTCGGGCAGATTTGCCCAGGTGATATGCTCCGAGGCAGGTCCGTGGCAGGCTTCACAGCTGACGTCGATCTCCGACCACGTGGTGTTGAAGGTTTTCGTTTCAGGATCGTAATTCTTTTTCAGGTTGGTGGAATGACAGTCGGCGCACATGCCGTTCCAGTTTTGTGCCTGGTTGGTCCAGTAAAGCCAGTTGTCAGGTTTGATATCCTGTCCTGTGTAAACGGTATCTCCGAGGTGGAACCATTTGCCGTGTTCGGTATCCCACGCTATGGGAAGGCACTGAAGACGTCCTCCTTCGAAGGGAACAAGGTACTGCTGCAGTGGGGTGTAGCCGAAAGTGTGGGTGACCTGAAAATCGGCAAAATCACCGGTGGGGCCCTGTGTATTAATATAAAACTTACCGTCCTTCGTGAACATGCGATGCGTCTTACCTCTGTGCCTGAACTCATAATTGTTGAAATCGCCAAGAACGGTGGTGTCGTTTGCTACATCCATGGCCAGGTCGTGGTGTGAGCCGAGCCAGAGGTCATCCTCTTTTTTATGGCATTCAATGCATGTCTGCCTTCCGACGAACTGTGCCTTTTCCTCAACCTGACCTCTTGATTTTTCAATAGCCATCCTGGAGATATACAAGGGAAACGCAGCAACAAAAACTACCGTCGCCACGAACCCGGTAATCTTCCATTTTCTCATTATATCATTCCCTGCGTCAGATGGCATATGACATCTGTTTGTTATCGAACTTTTTCCGTTTCTCCTTAAGGCTTACATCTACCTTCACCTTCCCTTCCTCCAGGATCACCTGGTAATAATCAAGCGGCCTCGGTGCCGGAGAATTCAGTACGACACCGTACCTGTCAAATGCTGAAGAATGACACGGGCAGTCAAACTGCTCCTTCGTTTTGTCCCACAGGACCGAGCATCCCAGGTGAGGGCAAGTGAGTGAAAGGGCCAGAAACCCTCCCTCCTTGTCCCTGACAATATAAAGCTTGTTGATCCTGTCGGGGGTGACTGTCCCCGGAAAAAAATCCTCGATATTACCAATGATCCGCACTGTTGAGCCGGGTTTGCTCTTTTTCAGCTCCCTGGAGGGTTTCATAAGGCTTATCAGGAAAAACCCTAGCTCAGCTGCAGCTACTACGCCGAGTATCTTCCATCCTTTTCTGAGGAAATCTCTCCTTCCGTTGTCGCGGGTTCCGCCTGTTTTCTTGACCGTCTTCTTCATCTCTCATATTATCTTATCCGATCACACCTCCCACGGCCACATGATGTTCATTCCCTCACCCCTGAAAAATATCCCGGTAAGGGTCAGAACGGCGTATGACACGATCATTACAATGATAACCGACTGAATAATCTCCGACCGGTTCAATGAGAACTTCCTTTGAATATACTTCAGGAACAAATAAAATGTCACAGCAAGGATTGTAAAGGGGACGAGTCCTTTGGTGATAAGCGATGTTATGGAAGGAAGGAGTAACTCGGGATCAGGAAGCAGCTCACTCAGTCCGATGAAAAAAACTGTAAGGACAATTGCTGCAGCAAGAGAAAACTTCGCTGATTTAATTCCTTTCTCAGACAAAAACCAGATGCCCTGGTCGTTATCTTCCAGCCTGATATAGGGAAGTCGGCAGGCAGCGATCAGAACAGTCAGCGGGAAGACCACGATGGCAAAGAAAGGATGGAAGTGAATCAGCAGCTCCTGCAGGCCCATGAAGTACCATGGTGCCTTGGCGGGGTTTGGGCTGAACGATGGGTTGGCTCTCTCCCTGAGAGGTGCGTCAAAGAGACTGCTGATCAGGAAAACGAAGGCAAGCAGCACCATGGCAACGACGAACTCGCGGTTGACAAGGTGAGGCTGCGTATCAATCATCGGGCTCTCCTTATCTTTTTCTGCCAGAATTACTCCCCCGGCCTTGCGGACGCGCCAGAAATGGTATCCCATGATTATCACCATAAGCAGAGGGATGATGCCGGTGTGGAGATTAAAAAAATTGGTTAGTGTTGCCTGTCCCACTTCCTGTCCGCCTAACAGCGCTTCCCTGATAAAACCACCCGCAACGGGTATATAGGCCAGCAGGCTTGTGCTTATAGTAACCGCCCAGTAAGAAAGCTGATCCCATGGAAGAAGGTATCCGGTAAAATTCGACAAGACAACCAGAATTATCAATGAGAGTCCGAAAATCCAGTTTGACTGTCTGGGTTTGCGATATGCCCCGGTAAAAATCACCCGCAGCAGATGCAGAAAAGTTATCCAGAGCAGGACTATGGCGCTCCAGTGGTGGATGCTGCGCAGCAGCCTGCCAAACAGGAGGCTTTCCTGCAGGTTCAGTATCGAATTATAGGCATTTTCTGGCGAAGGTTCATAATGGAACTTAAGCAGCAGGCCGGTGATCACCTGCAGAACCACAAGAAGGGCAGCCATGCCTCCGAGCCCGAATGTGAGGTTGAAACGCAGCGTCGATGCCTTCATTTTGCGGGGATGAAGATGAAGGATCAAACCAAACCTGGGCTTCCTGCTATTTTCGTTTTCGGGGTTCTGGTTCAAAGAAGCTGAGGGATTATTTCAGGGCATGCAGCCATTCTATTCAAACAGATACGGTTTCCTGTTTCTGAAGAGCATAATATTAAAAGAGAAATAGAACACATTTGAGTTTAGTCCTTCATAAGGTTTGTGGTTGTCTGAGTCGATAAAATCCTGGTTATGGAAGTCGCTGATGTAATATTTAAACTTCAGGTTAGCTCCCTTTGGAAATTGAACGCCAACCAGAACACCGTGCTGAAATATATCCTGCCTGTCACTGAACCACTCTACCTTCTGGTCGATTCTGTCACCTGCTTCAATGGTCTTTTCCTTATAGAGAACGGCAACCTCAGCCTCATAACCTGCATAGAAAAACAGCTCCTTGAGATTACCTATTTTGAAGCCCAGCGGAACGCCGAGGTTATAAGAGCGAAATTTCTTCTGGTATGTTTTAACGTCGGCAAAGTCATAATAGTCATCAAAAACATAGCCTACATTCCTTACAGCCAGCCCAGTGAACAACCCGAAATGGGTTGCGAGATCGGTGCTGAGAAAAGTTTCAATATTAATGACCGGAGTAAATCTCAGGGGTGTGCCATAGTCTGTGCCGTTTTGCTCGACATCAGCAAATGCAAAGATTACTTCGACACCGGTGTGAGTGTAGAATTTTTTTTGTTGGCCGTATGTAGATATAGTCAGTAATACAAGCGACAACAGAAGAACAAAAAGGTGTTTCATACCCGAAATGTTATGTTTGATGAAGATCAAATATACGCATTCCCGCTAAAAAATGTAAATCAGATGATCGCACACCATTGAATTGTTGTAGCAGTCAGATAAAAATAAATCCGGATGGGGTCACAACAAACCCGTGATCGCTTTGTCACCGGACCCATGCAAATAAATTTGATATCGGTTTAAACAACTTGTAAATTTGAGCAGGATTTGGGAAATTGGCTTAAACCCGATTTACCCGGCTTTTGATTATTCACCTTATTCTTCAACCCTATGAAACCATTACGAATTGCTGTTGCATCCCTGGCGGTTGCACTGTTGACCCTGACCGGGTACGGACAAAAAACATCCTATTTCAATCCTGACCAGATTGATATCCCGTACACTAGATATGTGCTTGATAATGGTCTGACCCTTATCATCCACGAGGATCACAAAGCGCCTATTGTAGCTGTAAATATCTGGTACCATGTAGGATCGAAAAATGAAAAACCGGGACGGACCGGATTTGCTCACCTGTTTGAGCACCTGATGTTCAACGGCAGTGAGAATTTTAACACTGACTATTTCAAGGCGCTTGAAAGCATCGGTGCGACAGATCTGAATGGAACCACCAGTAATGACCGTACGAATTACTTCCAGAATGTGCCCTTAGCTGCACTCGATCAGGTTTTATTTCTCGAGAGCGACCGTATGGGGCATCTCCTGAATGCCATTGACCAGGCAAAGCTTGATGAACAGAGGGGTGTGGTGCAGAATGAAAAACGCCAGGGTGACAATCAACCCTACGGTCGTCAATATGAAATTATAACGCAGGCTACATATCCCAAGGGACATCCCTATTCATGGACTGTCATCGGCTCAATGGAAGATCTGAACGCTGCGAGCCTCGACGATGCCAAAGAATGGTTCAAGACATATTATGGCCCATCCAATGCGGTCTTAAGTATTGCCGGTGATGTGAAGCCTGAGGAGATACTTGCAAAAGTCAAAAAATATTTCGGTGATATCCCCCCCGGCCCATCCCTGGCAAAACCGGGTGTGAACATTGCGAAACGCATTGAAAATACACGCGGTTATTACGAAGACCGGGTTCCCGAGGCAAGAATTACGATGGTCTGGAATGTACCCCAGTGGGGTACCAGGGAGATGACTCTTCTGGATCTGGCTACTGATGTCCTGTCGACAGGTAAGACTTCACGGCTTTATAAAAAACTGGTCTATGAAGACCAGACAGCCAGCAGTGCTTATGCTTACGTCGATGATATGGAAATTGGCGGTAACCTGTATGTCGAAGCTACCGTGAAGCCGGGCATGTCTGCCGGGAAAGTGGAGGAAACAATGAATGCCGTGATACAGGAGTTTCTTGATAAAGGTGTAACACAGGATGAACTTGACAGAGTCAAATCGAGGTATTTCTCAAGCTTTCTGAAAGGTATCGAACGGATTGGCGGTTTCGGAGGGAAATCAGACATTCTGGCCACCAATGAGGTTTTCGGAGGATCGGCTGATTATTATAAAACTACTCTGAAATATGTTGCGGAAGCCACTTCGGAAGATATGATGAAAGTCTGCAGGGAGTGGCTGACAACAGGCAAGTATGTACTGGTATGCACACCTTTCCCATCATTAACAGCGGCGGATTCAGGTGTTGATCGCAGTAAACTGCCTGAACTGGGAACAGCGGTTCCGTCATCATTCCCTGAACTGCAGAAAGCCACACTCAAAAATGGGATGAATGTAATCCTGGCACAGCGAAAAGGTGTGCCCACAATTGTCGGGAACCTGATAGTAAATTCAGGTTACGCGGCTGACATAAAAGCAAAACCCGGCCTTGCAAGTCTTGCAATGGACCTCCTTGATGAAGGTACAAAGAGCCTTTCAACACTCGAGATCAGCGATAAATTGCAGCTTCTGGGTGCATCACTGGGCACAGGGGCCGGCCTTGATCAGTCGTTCTTAAACTTTACCACCCTGAAACAAACATTCGAACCTACTCTCGAGCTGGTTGCTGATGTGCTGCTAAATCCATCTTTCCCCGAGAATGAGTTTAACAGGTTAAAAACAGAGCATCTCAATTCCATTCTCCAGGAGAAAGCTGAACCATTTGGAATAGCCTTACGCGTCATCCCGAAAATCCTCTACGGAGCAGGACACCCCTATGGTTATCCTCTTACAGGATCAGGCTATGAGGCAACTGTTGAAGCCATTACCTTAGGTGATGTAACCAACTTTTACGATACCTGGTTCAAGCCGAACAATGCAACTCTTGTTATTGTCGGTGACGTCGAAATGAACAGCCTGATCTCAAGTCTCGAGACTAAACTGGCAGGGTGGAAAAAAGGTAGTGTCCCGAAGAATGAAATTGCTCAGTTGAAAAGCACTGCAGAAAAGAGAATTTATTTAATTGACAGGCCCGAATCAACCCAATCAGTAGTCATGGCAGGGTATCTGATCACCCCTTATGGCCAGGTCTTTCAGCCTGCATTGACAGCTCTGAATAATCTGTTTGGAGGTGATTTCATTTCGCGTCTGAACATGAATATCAGGGAAGACAAGCACTGGTCGTACGGCGCCGGCAGCTTTGTATGGGATACTAAAGGCCAGCGGCCGTTTATAGCCTTTGCACCTGTTCAAATGGATAAGACTAAGGAAACAATACAGGAATTCCAGAAGGAACTTGCCTCAATTATCAGTGATAAGCCTGTAACCGCTGACGAGTTTGCCAGGGTACAAAAGAACATGTTGCTGCAGCTCCCCGGACAGTGGGAAACCAACAGCTCAGTCGCTGGTTCACTGAATGAAAAAGTTGTTTTCAACTTAAGTGACGACTACTTTAAGACCTATGATGTGAAAGTCAGGAACTTAACACGTGATGAAATACAACAAGTTGGGAATCAAATAATAAAACCGGAACAGGTCATTTATTTTGTTGTGGGAGATAAAACTAAAATACTGAGCAGCCTGAAAGAAACAGGCTATGAGATAATAGAGGTCGATGCGGATGGGAATTTGATAAAGTAGATTCTGAATTCAAGCAGTATTTTCTCTTTTAAAAATATTCCCGGTCGCTTTGCGGTACTGGCATTGCAGATTAAAAGTGTTTTCGCATTGAAGAACGTGTAACTTTGATCCGGGAGTTCGTAAGACATTTGTGCTTATATGATCCATTTATTAATCCAATAACCCAAATAACAGAGAGATGAAACGAATTACATTGACATTGAAAATAGCATTCATTGTTGTTTTCAGTACGCTTTTCTGCATTAACGGTTATAGCCAGAAAACAAGGGAAGAAATCCCCGATAAATACAAATGGGATCTGACTGACATCTACAAGTCTGATGCCGACTGGCGTGCAGCCAAAGACGCCATTGCACTGAAACTTGACGGTGTGGAAAAATTCAAAGGGACCCTGACCACCTCGGCAGCAAACCTGCTGAAGTGCATGGAATATACTACTGAACTCAGTAAGGAGGCATACAAATTATTCTCCTATGCTTCCATGAGCTCCGATCTTGACACCCGCGATATGAAATACACCGGGATGAAGCAGGAGCTGGAGCAGATGTTTGCTGACTTCGGCGCAAGGGCTGCATTTATTGAACCGGAAATCCTGACCGCTGACTGGAGCGTGATTGACGGTTTCATCAGATCAGAACCTAAACTGGAGCCTTACCGGATGGGGCTTGACAATCTGTTCCGGACCAAAAAGCATACCCTGAGCGAGCCCGAAGAGCGTATCATGGCGCTGTCAGGTATGACAGGCGGAGTGGCATCTTCTGTGTACAATACTTTCTCGAATGCCGAAATGCCAAACCCTGAAGTTGTTCTTTCAGACGGTGAAAAAGTCGTTGTAACCAAAGCAGAATACGGCAAGTACCGTGCTTCAGCCAACCGCGCTGACCGGGAGATTGTCTTTAATGCCTTCTGGGACAACTACGCAAAATTCAAGGCCTCGTACGGCGAGATGCTTTATGGAAACGTGAAGGGGGACTGGTTCAATGCCAAAGCAAGAAATTACGGATCATCACTTGAGGCAGCATTGTATCCAAACAATATACCTGTTGAGGTTTACCACGCACTTATTGACAATGTGAACAAAAACCTTCCGGCATTCCACCGTTACCTCGGAATTAAAAAGCGCATGATGGGTGTAGACACCCTGAAATATCTCGATCTCTATGCACCGGTGGTAAAAAATGTCGATCTGAAATACAGCTACGAAGAAGCATCGAAGATTATACTTGAGGCCCTGAAACCAATGGGAGAAGATTATGTTGCGGTTGTGAAACAGGCCATCGATGAACGCTGGATCGACGTATATCCTACCCTGGGAAAACAATCCGGAGCTTATTCCGGAGGAATTTACGGTGTGCATCCGTTCGTTAAACTTAACTACACCGATTTGTACAGTGATATGAGTACCATGGCCCATGAGCTGGGGCATACAATGCACAGCTATCTTTCAAATAAGACACAGCCGTTCCCCACTGCAGATTATCAGACATTTATTGCAGAAGTCGCCTCCACTTTCAATGAAGTGCTGCTGTTCAACTACATGACCAAAAATGTTGCGGATGATGATGTCAGGCTTTCTTTGCTGATGGACTGGCTCGACGGACTGAAGGGAACACTGTTCCGTCAGACACAGTTCGCTGAGTTTGAACTGAAGATACATGATGCTGCCGAAAAAGGAATGCCGCTGACAGGTGATACTTTTACTGACATTTACATGGATATCATTAAAGCATACTATGGTCACGATAAGGGGGTTTGCCACATTAACGACTACATTGGTATGGAATGGGCATTTATTCCGCATTTCTACATGAATTTCTATGTTTTTCAATACAGTACATCATTGACAGCATCAATATCACTTGCTGAGAAAGTCATGAGTGGCGATAAGACAGCGCTGGATCTGTATATCAAGTTACTTTCGTCAGGAGGATCGGACTACCCGATTGAGCTTCTGAAAAAAGCAGGGGTTGACATGACTACCTCTGATCCGTTTGACAAGACGATCGCGTCGATGAACAAGGTCATGGACGAGATCGAAAAGATCCTGGCCAAAAAAGAGAAGAAGTAACTTGCATGGATTTCAGAGCTCTGATCGCAGCAAAGCTCTGGTTGCAGAAGTGAAACGGTGAAGCAGAGATTTTTATTTATCTTTGCCCTCCCCGGGACGTTAGCTCAGTCGGTTCAGAGCGCTTGCTTCACACGCAAGAGGTCGCTGGTTCGAACCTGCCACGTCCCACACAGAAGTTATGAAGGAGTCAGACAAAACTGGCTCCTTCAGTTTTTTTATACGGGTGAAATATTGCTGAATTCATTTTTTAATCGATTTAATGAATTCTCCAGCTGTCATGACAGGGATTTTACTTTCTTTAAAATCAGATTGATTCCTGGTTATGATTAAATCCTGATCATTCTCAATTGCAGTATAATACTGTATAGCATCTTCGAAGTCCCTGAATTCCGAATTTAATGCAAGATCAGTTATCTTATCATCCAATGGGAGAACATTCACAAGTACTTTAAATTTTCTCAGGATGGTTCTTACCTCCATTTCAGGAATTTGTTTTGATAAGATGTAATTTATATCGGCCAGACAAAGTGCTGAGATAGAAAGCTTCACCTTTTTCTTATCAGCCAACGAAAATAGTTTTGCAGCTTCGGTATAAAATGGTATCCTGTGTGCAAGAAGATCGAGTACAATATTTGTGTCAAGGAATATGCTTTTCATATTATGAGTACTTTTTTATTAAGTAATCAGTCCTCTCCCTTTTGTAATCAAAATCTTCCGGCACTTTGATTACACCACTAAGACTTTTTACAAGTGGCGTGATCTCAATATCATCAGGTTCATTTTTTGTAACCGAGTCCAAAAAAGATTCAATCATTTTAGAGAGACTGGTTCTTCGATGTTGAGCATATCTCTTTGCACGAGAGATTACATCATTATCAAGCTTTATGGTCAATTTTGTATCCATTGCAATTGTTCTTTATCCGTACAAATATATTAATATTATACGTATAAAACAAATCCGCATGCTAAAAAGTTTGCAGTCAATGGTCCGGTAAAAAATTCGCAGATGTTATCTGACGCGGCACCGGGCTTAACCCACATGGAACAATAACATTAAATTTTGGCCGTTTTTAAAAGAAAATCGAATTTTTGACGAAAAAAAAGGCAGCCCCGTGTTTGTCAAATGTTCGTCAAATATTCATTCGTCAATGTCTGCTACGTCTGCTGCCCGGTCGGGCAAGGCAGTTAGGGGCTGCCAGTCCTGCAAAAATAAATATTTAGTTAATCCAATTAGAACAAGTTATTCACAATTTACGGTATTTTAGGTAAAAGTTATTAATAGGCTAAACCTGTTGTAATAAAAATACTGTCCCCCGGCGGTCTTCTGCCCTGGGGGTTTTTCTCCGGACATCTATCCGTCAACTTAAAAATGTGTAACTTAGTTGTAGTAAATGAGAACCACCTTAACTATCAACAATTAACACATTAAAAAATGAGCAAGTGTGACACACGTTATGAAAGTACTCCTGCAGCCAGTGCAGTTTATGGCCTTGGCCTCATCGGGGCAGCAATCTATTTTATCGGAGGCGCTACAGGTTTCTGGATGGGGGTCCTGGGTTTCCTGAAAGCCATTGTCTGGCCTGTTTTTCTTGTCCTGGCAGCATTCAAGGAACTGGCGATTTAATCAAGATTTAAAGACTTAGTATGAATCTGTAAACGGGGGGGTGGCTCCTCCCCTTTTTATTATCTTAGGGGTAAATTAACGACCCTCCCTGAAACTCATGAAAATCCTGATCAAAAACGGGACTGTAGTAACAAGTACAAAAAATTCTGTTGAAGATGTGCTCGTTCGGGACGGTACAATTGCCCGGATAGGCACAAACATTCCTGAGGGTGAAGCGGACAGGATTATTGACGCCGCAGGTAAGTTCATACTCCCCGGCGGTGTTGACCCTCATGTTCATATGCATCTGCCCGCCGGTGGTGGCTATTCTTCAGATGACTTCTTCACTGGCAGCCGTGCAGCGCTCTATGGAGGTACAACCACATTAATTGATTTTGTAACACCCTCAAGAGGAGAATCTCTTCCTGCAGCCCTGGAGAAGAGAAAAAGGGAAGCAGAAACCTCAATGACTGACTACGCATTCCACGTCAGTCCTGTCGAATGGCGGAAGAGCACCGCTGATGAGATCAGGGAATGCATTAAAATGGGAGTGACTTCATTCAAGGTTTATATGGCCTACAAAGACACCGTAGGCCTGGATGATGATGATCTCCTGAAGGTTATGAAGTGTGTAGCCGAAGCCGGAGGAATAGTCACAGTCCACTGTGAGCTGGGTGATGAGATTGAAAAGCTACGT
This sequence comes from uncultured Bacteroidales bacterium, assembly GCA_963732575.1. Taxonomy (GTDB): domain Bacteria; phylum Bacteroidota; class Bacteroidia; order Bacteroidales; family VadinHA17; genus SR-FBR-E99. The sequence continues at coordinate 348,397 of CAVTAA010000002.1, read as the reverse complement.
AATTCATTTTTCAGCCAGAACAATACTTCTCCTTATTACCATGCCCTGTCAAGGCCGGCGGCTCTGGAAGCTGCTGCAGTGGAAAATGCCGTTAAAATGGCGGACAAAGTGCACTGTCCGCTATATATCGTCCATGTATCATCAAGGGAATCATTAAAATACATCAGGGAAGCCCGGCTCCGGCAACAGAGTGTTTATGCAGAGACATGCCCGCAGTATCTGCTGCTTGACAATTCAAAATACCGTGGAGAGTTTCACCAGACGGCTCCATATGTCATGAGCCCGCCACTGAGAACCAGGGATGACTGCTGATGCTCTCTGGGATGCTCTTGGAGACGGTACCCTGAATCACCGTTGGCACCGATCATTGCCCCTTCACGATGGAACAGAAAAGAGCAGGCATTAATGACTTCCGGAAGATTCCCGGAGGTGCCGGCGGAGTGGAGCACAGGCTGGAATTACTGTATACATATGGTTTTTTAACCAAAAGGTTAACTTTTAACCAGATGGTTAATATCTATTCAACTCAGCCCGCAAAAATATTCGGTCTCTACCCGCATAAGGGTGAGATAGCCGAAGGTTCAGACGCCGACCTTGTAATATGGGATCCTGAACATGAGAGAACAATCTCGGCCGTAACGCATCACCAAAATTGTGACATCAATATTTACGAAGGTTTTCGGGTAAAGGGCAAAGCAGAGTATGTCTTAGCAGGCGGTAACCCAATTATTGAAAACGGGCACCTATCGGACCGGAAACAAACCGGCAGATATTTATTCCGGACAACCGGCTAGCCAACGCGCTTACGGTTCCGCTCCATGATGTTGTGCAAGACCTCACCAGGGTCTGCGAACCTGTTTGTGAGCATCATGGCAGCAATGATATACGGCTTGAATCCGGCTTCTTTGTATGTATCTATCCTCGACCGCTCAAACGCTTCCCTGCTCACCTCTCCCCTCAGGCATGACACGCCGCTTATGTCAGCAGGCAGGCAGTGCATGTACAGGGCATCCCCGTTCCTTGTGAGCTTTAATTTCGCCTCATCGAATTCCCAGTTGATGAACCTGGCATTATTGGCAAGGCACAGTTTGTTCCAGCTCTTTCAGCCCTGTCTTGTCTGACTTCTTCAGCAGCTCTGTTCTCTGCTCCATAATATTGAACGGAGCCCAGCTCTTCGGATAGACGATATCTGCATCTCTCATCGCCTCTTCCATGGAATGACTGATTTTGAAAGAGCCTCCTCCCCTGCGGGCGTTGTTTTCTGCTACTTCCACTATTTCGGGGATAAGGTTATATCCCTCCGGGTAAGCCAGTTCAATATCCATCCCGAAGCGTGACATGAGCGCAATTATTCCCTGCGGGACTGAAAGCGGCTTGCCGTAACTGGGCGAGTAGGCCCAGCTCATCACCAGCTTCTTCCCCTTAAGGTTCTCAAGAGAGCCGTAAACATTCTGAAGGTGCATCAGGTCAGCCATCGCCTGTGTCGGGTGGTCCATGTCGCACTGAAGATTGACGATCCCCGGCCTCACCGGCAGCACTCCCTTTTCATAGCCCTCGTCGAGTGCCATCCCGACCTCACGCATGTATTTATTGCCTTCGCCCAGAAAGATATCGTCACGGATGCCGATAAAATCAGACATGAAGGAGATCATGTTTGCTGTCTCCCTGACAGTCTCGCCGTGAGCTATCTGCGACTTCTCCTCGTCAAGATCCTGCACTGCCAGGCCCAGCAGGTTGCTGGCCGAGGCAAAAGAAAAACGCGTTCTTGTTGAGTTGTCACGGAAATTCGATATAGCCAGGCCTGAGTCAAAAACCCTCGGGGAAATGTTCTCAGAACGCATCTCCCTGAGAATTTCTGCAACATCAAGCACTATCCTCAGGTCAGATTCACTCTTCTCCCAGGTAAGCAGAAAATCCTTGCCGGCCAATCCGGATTTCACTCCGCCCAGCTTCTCAATCTTATCTTCTAAAATCCTAAATCCTTGTTCCTTGTTCATAAATCACTATCTGTTATTTCCGGGTCCGGTGGTTTTATTTCGCTGCTTCATAGGCATATGCCGCATAAAAGGCAGAAGCGGTAACAAGATCGCTTACAGGAACTTTTTCATCCGGTGAGTGGGCGAGCACCTCATCACCGGGTCCGAAGCCGATCGTCGGAATGCCATATATTCCGCAGGTCATAATACCGTTTGTCGAGAAGGTCCACTTACCTGTCGCCGGGTCTTTACCGAACAGGTCCCTGAACGCAGTGATGCCATCCTGAACAGCCTTATGTTCTTCGGGCACGGTCCATGTCGGATAATATTTTTCCATGCCGTACTCCAGCCCGGTATAAGCTTTCTCCGAGAAACTGAGGAGATCCACCCTTGCATTGATTCCCTTCAGTATCTCTTCCACCTCTCTGACGGCCGTCTCTTTGGTCTCTCCTGCAGTCAGCCTCCTGTCAAGGTGTATGCGGGCATAGTCTGACACGGCGCACAACGAGGGGCTCTTTGAAATTATCTCCGAGATCGTAATGCTTCCCTTACCCAGAAACTCATCATAAGCCAGTCTTTCATTAAGCTTCTCAACTTCAAGGGCTGTCCTGGAAGCCATGTAGATGGCATTCACTCCGCGTTCAGGAGCTGAACCGTGCGATGATCTGCCGTAAAAATGCACATGCATCTCCATCCTGCCCCTGTGACCGCGGTAAAGATTCAGGTTAGTGGGCTCGGTGAGTATCACAGTATCAGGTCTGATTTTATCTTCTTCAACAATATACTTCCAGCACAGTCCGTCACAGTCTTCTTCTATCACACTGCCAACAAAATAGAGCGTGATCTTCTTATCAAATCCCAGCTCCTTTAAAATCCTTCCAGAAGTGACAAATGCTGCCGCTCCGCCTTTCTGATCCACAGACCCGCGGCCATGCACAAAACCGTCTTTAATAACACCGTCCAGCGGCTCAAAACTCCAGTTATGCAGTTCTCCGAGGTCAACCGTATCCATATGACCGTCGATGGCCAGTACCTTCTTTCCCTGACCTATCCGTCCGATGACATTGCCAAGACCATCGATGAAAACCTCATCGAATCCGGCCTCTTCCATCTGGCGCTTCAGCTCAAGCTGAACATATTTCTCCCTGGTTGACAATGACTTGATCCTGATCAGCTTCGACAGGTTTCCTGCTGTATAGTCCCTGTATTTCTCAGAGAGCTCATTGATCCGCTTACTTATAGTTATCCATGGCATTCTTTTAAATTGAAAGGAAATCAAAGTTATATTAAATAGCGTTTAAATTATCTTTGTTAGATGATAACATTCATACTTAACAACGAGAAGGTCAGCACAGGCAGCCCTGCCGGATCGTCTCTCCTTGATTTTGTCAGGTATGAAACGGGCCTTCCCGGGACAAAGATCGGCTGCCGCGAAGGTGACTGCGGGGCATGCACTGTGCTCATGGGCAGTTTGGAAAACGGAACCGTAAGCTATAAAAGCATCGTCTCGTGCCTCACTCCCCTTGTTAATGTCCACGGCAAACATATTGTCACCGTGGAAGGGATCAACACCGGGCATCTGTCGCCGGTACAAAAGGCCCTGGTGGATAACTCAGCAACCCAGTGCGGGTTCTGCACACCCGGTATTGTCATGTCTCTTACAGCATTCAGCCTGGCTGACACCAAACCGACAGCAGAGACAGCAATTGCATCAGTAAGCGGTAATATATGCCGCTGTACAGGCTACAAATCAATAGAGAAGGCAGCAGAAGCCATCGCCGATACTCCTCAAAAACAAAAATATCAGTGATCCCGTCAGGTGGCTCACAGAGCAGAAGCATCTTCCGGAATACTTCCTGACTATTGCTGAAAGACTTGCCGAAATCCTCAGCTCTGAACCTCCCTCAGTGCAGACAAGGGCATCAGGATCGCGGGCGGGACTGACCTCATGGTACAGAAGGCTGAAGAGCTGTTTGATTCTGACATCATTCCATTTCAGGACAGAAAAGATCTTAAAGGAATTGATATCATCGACGGCAGATGCATCATCGGAGCCGCTGTTACAATGAGCGAGGCGGGGCAATCAGGGCCTCTCTTGAAAATGCTTCCCGGGTTACCTTCTTACATGAAGCTCATCGCTTCCGAAAGCGTGAGGAACATGGCTACTGTTGCAGGGAATATTGTAAATGCATCACCTATCGGAGATATGTCTGTCATGCTGCTTGCGCTCAATGCCGAAGTGACCATTGCAGGAGCCGCACAGGTCAGGAGTGTCCCGCTGAAGAATTTTTTCCTGGGTTACAAAAAGACTGATCTCGCTAAAGATGAATATATCAGCCACATAGCATTTGATTACCAGCCGGAGCCTCTCCTCTTCAACTTCGAGAAGGTAAGCAAAAGAACGCACCTCGATATTGCTAGCGTAAACAGCGCCATCCGGATAACGATGAAGGGTCAGAACATAAGTGAATGTCATCTCTCTGCAGGAGGCGTCAGTCCTGTTCCTTTATTTCTCAGGAAGACGGGTGAGTTTTTCTCCGGCAAGCCTGTCACTGCAGAGATCATCCTGCAGGCCAACACAGTGATGCAGGAAGAGATCTCCCCTATCAGTGATGTCACGGGGCAGTGCAGAATACAAGCGGCTGCTGCTGCGACAACTTCTTCTGGCTCATTTTCTCAGGCTGTTCCCTGAAAAGTTGAATATCAGTATTGATCAGCTATGAACAACCTCGATGCCACCGGACACGTAACAGGCAGATCAGTGTATCTTGACGATATACCTGTTCTGAAGAACTGCCTGCATGGCTTTGTCTTTTGCTCGCCCTCGGCTCACGGGACTATAACCAGTCTCGACGTCTCCGGAGCAGTGTCGCTTCCAGGTGTTCAGAAGGTTTTTACCTGGAAAGACATTCCCGGCAGGAATGATATCGGCGGAATTATTCCCGATGAAATGCTTTTTGCCCGGGATGAGGTACACTTCATGGGTCAGCCTGTTGCGCTTGTTGTAGCAAATGATGAGCGTACCGCCAGAAACGCTGCGAAGCTCATCAAAATAGATATCAGCGGGCTGGAAGTGATCACAGACCCCCGTCTGGCTAAGGAGAAAGGTCTTCTCCTTATACCCTCGCGTACCTTCAGGATGGGTGACATATCCGCGGCCTGGTCCGGTTGTGATCATATCTTTGAGGGCAGGGTTGAGAGCGGCGCCCAGGAACATCTTTACATTGAGACACAGGGGGCCTATGCCTATCCCTCAGGCAACGGAGGCATTAAGATCCACTCCTCCACGCAGGGGCCTTCACTTGTTCAGAAGGTAACTGCAAGGGTACTGTGCCGTACCAATGAATCATATCGAGGTAGAGGTAACCCGGCTGGGCGGTGCCTTCGGCGGCAAGGAAGACCAGGCTACAGGAGTGGCTGTCATGGCAGCCCTGGCTGCGCACCTGACTGATCGTCCTGTCAAGATCACTCTGCACCGCGGAGATGACATGCGCATGACAGGCAAACGGCATCCCTACAGCTCCGATTTTAAGATTGGCCTTACAAAAGACCTCAGGATAAAGGCCTTTCAGTCTGTCATGTATCAGAACGGTGGCGCTGCCGCCGATCTCTCCCCGGCGATAATGGAACGGACATTGTTCCACTCGACAAATGCCTACTTTATCCCTAACACGGAAGTGACGGTCCACAGCTGCAGGACTAACCTTCCTCCCAACACTGCGTTCAGGGGCTTTGGCGCCCCGCAGGGGATGTTTGTCATCGAAGCTGCCATAGCAACGGCGGCACGGGAGTTGAAGATTCCTGCCCGTCTGATACAGCAGGAAAACTTCCTGAAGGAAAACGACGAGTTCCAGTTTGGCCAGAAAGCCAGAGACGTGAACATAGGCAAATGCTTTACTGCCCTTGAAAAGAGTGTTAATATTGAAAAAATCGAAAAAGAAATCTCTGATTTCAACAGCAGAAAGACAATATACAGGAAAGGTATGGCTGTCATGCCGGTTTGCTTTGGCGTCTCGTTTACCAATACATCAATGAACCAGGCCCGTGCCCTTGTTCACATCTACCAGGACGGCAGCATAGGGATAAGCACCGGAGCGGTGGAGATGGGACAGGGTGTCAACACCAAACTGGTACAGGTCGCAGCAAGAGTGTTCTCTGTCAGCACAGACAGGATAAAGATTGAAACCACCAATACATCAAGGGTTGCCAACACGTCACCCACAGCTGCCAGCTCAGGTGCCGATCTTAACGGCAATGCCCTCCTGATCGCCTGTAACAAGCTGCTTGAGCGACTGAAGTCTGTGGCTGCAGCTACCCTCAGCTGCAGTCCCGGAGAAATTGAAATACGTGATGAGAAGGTTCTTAAGAACGGTTCTTCGGCTGAGATAACATGGGAGAAACTGGTTACCGCAGCCTTTCTCGGCAGGGTGTCACTGTCGGAACAGGGTCACTATGCCACTCCTAAGATATGGTTTGACAAATCGAAGGAAAAGGGCCAGCCCTTTGCTTACCATGTCTACGGGACAGCAGTTGTCATCGTCAGACTTGACTGCCTGCGGGGTATTTATAAGATCGAAAACGTTCAGATAGTGCATGACTTCGGGAACAGCCTCAATCCGTCAATAGACATCAGTCAGATAGAAGGCGGGGTAATGCAGGGAATAGGCTGGATGACAATGGAAGAGGTCCTGTTCAGCAGTGAAGGCAGGATGCTCACTGACAGCCTTTCCACTTATAAGGTGCCGGATATTTATTCCGCACCTGAGGCCCTGGTGTGCCATGCCGCTGGAGACAGATGGGCCCGAACCGGCCATTTTTAAATCAAAGGCTGTAGGAGAGCCACCGTTAATGTACGGCATAGGAGCTTTTTTCGCCCTCCAGAACGCTGTCATGGCATTCAATCCGCGATGGCAGCCTGACCTTGATGCACCCCTTACACCTGAAAAAATACTGATGAGACTTTATGCCCGCTAAGTTCTATCCTGTTTCCATAAGCTATCTCCTCAAACTCATTCTTCATGAGCTTGACAGCGAAGCCGGTGTTTTCGGAATTCCGCAGGAGCTGTTTTTCGTCCCGCGTGACAATGAAGCCTTAAGAACAGAGATTTTCGGTCATAAGCTGCATTCGCCCCTGGGAGTTGCAGCAGGACCGCACACCCAGCTTGCACAGAATATCGTTGCAGCATGGCTCATGGGCTCCCGTTACATCGAACTGAAGACAGTACAGACACTCGATGAGATTGAAGTCCCCAAGCCCTGCATCGACATGCAGGATGAGGGCTATAACTGCGAATGGTCACAGGAGCTCACCATAAAAGAGAGCTACAATGAATACCTGAATGCCTGGATAATTATCCACATCCTGAATCACAGGTTCGGATGGGGGAATGATCCGGGGACCGTGTTCAACATGAGCGCTGGATATGACCTCCGGGGGATCATGAATGAGAACGTTAAGTGGTTCCTTGACAAAATGGAAGACAGCAGCGCTGAACTCGCCGGTAAGATTAAGGAAATCATTGATATATATCCTGGTGTTAGCGGTCTTGAAATCCCTGCAAAAATCTCTGACAACATCACACTCTCAACAATGCACGGATGCCCGGCAGATGAGATAGAGGATATTGCCCGTTATCTGCTCGAAAAGAGGAAACTGCATACTCTTGTAAAGCTGAATCCGACACTTCTGGGTCCTGAAAGGCTGCGAGATATTCTGAACAGCAAACTCAGGTTCAGGACAACGGTTCCTGATGAGGCGTTCGGGCACGACCTTAAATATACGGATGCAATAAGGATCATTAAGTCGCTTCAAAAAACAGCCGCTGAAAGCCATCTTCATTTCGGCCTGAAACTGACAAATACCCTTGAATCCATCAACAACAAAAATGTCTTCGGCAGCGATGTCACCATGATGTACATGAGCGGCCGTGCATTGCATCCGGTCTCTGTAAATCTTGCCCATAAGCTTCAGGAAGAGTTCAGCGGTGAACTGCTGCTCTCTTTTTCTGCAGGTGCAAATGCATTCAATATATCCTCACTGGTCTCATGCGGCTTCAGAACGGTAACAGTCTGCTCCGACCTTCTGAAACCCGGCGGTTATATGAGGCTGAACCAGTACTTTGAGGAGATGAATAAAGCTCTTCAGGACAAAGGTGCAGGCAGCATTGAAGACTATATTATCAGGTTATCGGGACAAAAAGAACTGACAGCGGCGGCTCTGTCCAATCTGTCGAAGTACAGCGCCGAAGTGCTTACCAGGAAAGAGTACATAAGGGAATATATAAAGCCGCCTGACATAAAAACAGACCGTCCGCTTAATAATTTCGACTGCATTTCGGCACCGTGCCGTGATACCTGTGCTGCGAACCAGGATATTCCCGATTATCTGAGGTTCACTGCAGCCGGGCAGTTTGACAAAGCTTATGAGGTGATACTAAGAACCAATCCGTTTCCTTCAGTGACAGGAATGGTTTGCGATCATCTGTGCCAGGGTAAATGCACGAGGATCAATTATGATGATCCCTTACAGATCCGCGAGGTCAAGCGTTTTATTTCGGAGCAGGATGAGGTACGTCTCAAACCGGCTGCAGATAATGGCATCAGGGCAGCCGTCATCGGGGCAGGGCCATCGGGGCTCTCATTTGCATATTATCTCAGGATGGCCGGATTCCGGGTTGATGTGTTTGAAGCAAGATCAAAAGCCGGTGGTATGGTGCAGTACGCTATCCCCGGCTTCCGGCTCACCGATGAGGCTGTGGCAAATGATATAAGGCGCATAACGGATCTCGGGGTCAATATAAATTACAACAGCCCTGTTGACACTGCTAAATTTGTGTCACTGAAAAAGGATTACTCCTATATCTTCATCGGGTCCGGCGCTCAGCTCTCCACCCCTCTTGAAATCGAAGGAGCAGACGCTAATGGAGTACTTGAGCCTCTGGAGTTTCTCTTTCGCGTAAGACAGGGTGAACCGACCGGCATCGGTAAGAGAGTGGTCATCATCGGGGGCGGCAATACCGCTATGGATGCTGCCCGTACCGCATACCGGCTGGCAGGCGAAGAAGGAAGGGTGACTGTTGTTTATCGCCGCACCGTCAACGAGATGCCCGCTGACCAGGGTGAGATAAAAGCGGTGATAGAAGAGGGAATGGAAATAATTGAACTCACAGCGCCGGAAAAAGTAATACAGACCGGCGGCAGGGTAACCGGCCTTCTGTGCAGCAGGATGGAGCTGAAAGGTTTCGATAAGTCCGGCAGACCCGCTCCTGTGAAGGTTGAAGGTTCAGCCTTTGAGATACCGTGCGACACAATTATCCCCGCCATAGGGCAGCTGACAGATATCGGTTTTGCCACTCCTGAAGAGCTTGCAGCTGGCCATGGCTCATTCAAGACCCGGCTGGGTAATGTTTATATCGGTGGTGACGCCATGCGCGGGGCATCCACAGCCATAAACGCCATCGGCGACGGCAGGAAAGCTGCAGAACAGGTAATCCGTGAGGCAGGCATAGATTTTTCCATTGAAAAACCGGACCAGAACAGGGATTTTTCAGCAAAGGAGCTGATGATCAAGCGCTCAAAACGCATCCATGCAAAAAAGCATGCAGAACTGACCCCGGAACAGAGGAGGACATTCAGCCTTATCAGCCAGACACACGACAGGGACACCATGGTCAGTGAAGCAGAACGATGCCTGTCGTGCGATGAGATGTGCAGTATATGTACAACCGTATGTCCAAATCTTGCCAATCGCTGTTACGGGGTAATTCCGCGCACTTTCCTTTTGCAGAAAGCGTCCAGGTCTGAAAACGGAGATATAGTATATTCAGACGACGGCTCCCTGGAGATTAAACAGAAATATCAGATCATCAACATAGCCAACTTCTGCAACGAGTGCGGTAACTGCAACACCTTCTGCCCCACCGCCGGCGCTCCCTACAGGGACAAACCAAGGTTTTACCTGACAGTCTCCTCATTCAACCAGGCTGAAGAGGGATACTACCTTGCCGTGCTGAAAGACAAAAAGAACCTGATATATAAACAGAACGGCAATATTTCCACCCTTTCCGAATTGCCGGATAAGTACGTTTTTGAAAATGACTATGTGACAGCAACATTCAGTAAGCAAGAGTTCAGCCTGACATCAGTAAAATTCAATACCCCATGTGTCAGAGAGGCTCATTTCCGCCAGGCCGCGCAAATGTCTGTCCTGCTGAAGGCAGCTGAAAACCTGCTGTATGTATGATGAAGGATTCCGGTTTTTTATCTGCATAATGGTTAACTTGCAAACCTGATTTATTTCAAACCAACGGACATAATGATCCAGCCAATTGATAAAATTACCAGTGAGACAGCGCTTGAGAATGCTGTCAACCGTTTCAGGGAACGGGGGATCATCCTTCCCACTTTCGCACAGCAGAGAAATCCTGACCTGATCCCTGATAAAATCAAATCCGGTCTGAAAGATGTCGGGCTGTGGGATATCAATCCTCTTAATCTCTTCCGTATTACCTGGAAAAATGAGCCGGTTGAAAAGGGCGGCCTCTACGGCAATGTCAACTATATTGAGCTTCCGGCAGCACTCACGGGGGTGGATGCGCGCATTATCGTTCTCACCGGTAAATGGTTTCCCACAGGCGCTCATAAAGTAGGAGCAGCATACGGGTGCCTGGCTCCCAGGATAATCACCGGCGGCTTCGACCCCACCTGGCACAAGGCGGTATGGCCATCAACAGGTAACTATTGCAGGGGCGGTGCATTCGATTCGAAACTCATGGGAACAGAATCCGTTGCCATCCTCCCGGAAGAGATGAGCAAGGAACGGTTTACATGGCTGCGCGATGTGATCGGGTCAGAGGTCATTGCAACGCCTGGATGCGAATCCAATGTAAAAGAGATCTATGACAAGTGCTGGGAGATACGCCGTACGCGTCCCGAATGCATCATCTTCAACCAGTTTGATGAGTTCGGCAACAGCGCCTGGCACTATAACGTCACCGGCCATGCCATTGAGGAAGCCTTCAATATGGTAAGGAGCGGTAAGAGCAGGCTCGCAGCCTATATCTCTGCAACAGGGTCAGCAGGTACAATAGCGGCAGGAGATTACCTGAGAACAATAGCACCTGACATCAAAGTGGTGGCCTCGGAGGCCCTCCAGTGCCCCACACTGCTCATGAACGGCTTCGGCGGTCACAGGATAGAGGGCATAGGCGACAAGCATGTCCCATGGATACACAATGTGAAAAACACCGATGTTGTCACCGCGATCGACGATGAAGACTGCATGAAGACTTTCCGGCTGTTCAATGAGAAAAAAGGGCAGGATTACCTGAGGTCAGCAGGCATACCAAAAGATGTTGTCAATAACCTGCCTCTGCTGGGCATCTCCGGCATCGGTAATCTTATCTCGGCAATCAAGACTGCAAAGTATTATGAAATGACTTCTGACGATATAATTGTCACAATAGCTACCGACTCGGCTGAGATGTACAGGTCGAGACTTGAAGAACTGAATCAGGAAAGAGGTGAATATGATATCCTGCAGGCTGTCAGGGACTTTGAAAAATGCCTGCACGGCTCACGCACTGACAACATGAAAGAGCTGATTTACACGGACAGGAAGACCATACATAACCTGAAATATTATACATGGGTTGAACAACAGGGAAAGGATGTTGAAGACCTGAATCAGCTGTGGTACGACAGGGATATCTGGAACGAAATGTTCCTCCAGGTTGAAAGGTGGGATGAGCTGATAAACGAATTTAACGGGAGAACAGGCCTGCTGAAAGATATTTAATCCCATTACTAACTTATCAGGCATATCACTTCTTCAATGAAATCAACCGGCTTTATTTATAAATGCAATGACTGCGGTAAGGAATACAGTACTTTCGGGACACTTTATCTCTGTCCGTGGTGCAGTACGGGCAATAATAAAACTGCACCGCCAAAGGGGGTACTGAGGATACTCTATGATTTTCCGGAGATCCGGAAAAAAATTACAGGTTTTGCGGATCTGAAGAATAACGGATTTATCAGCCTTCTTCCTGTTGAAAATATTTCCAGCCTGCCGCGACTGAGGGTGGGCAACACTCCACTCTATCAGTTAACCGAGCTTGATGGCTCCAGACTGCCTTTCAGCCTTCGCCTTAAAGATGATTCCCAGAATCCCACCTGGTCACTCAAGGACAGAGCCTCGGCGCTGGTATCGGCGTATGCAAAGGAGAAAAAACTGGGAATAATTATTACCGCCTCAACCGGAAATGCAGGCTCCTCTCTTGCAGGCATCTGTGCCTCCCAGAAACAAAAAGCAGTGATAATAGTCCCGGAAAAGGCGCCGCTGGCCAAACTCACCCAGATCATCATGTACGGCGCCACACTTATTCCGGTAAAAGGCACCTATGACGAAGCGTTTGACCTGAGCGTGAAGGCCACTGAAGAGTTCGGCTGGTATAACCGTAATACCGCTTTCAACCCGCTTACTATCGAAGGGAAAAAGACAGTCTCATTTGAGATTTTTGACCAGATGGGTAACCTTGTACCAGACAGGATCTTTATATCTGCAGGCGATGGAGTGATCGTCTCCGGCGTTTACAAGGGATTTGAGGACCTGCTCCAGCTGAATATCATTGACAGGATGCCGGTGATGGTTGTCGTACAGTCAGAAAAGAGCGATAACCTGGTAAGGAACATAGGCAAGAAAGAATTCACAGTCATCGCGTCCACCACTATTGCAGACTCCATCTCTGTCGACATCCCAAGGAACTTTTACATGGCGCAGCATTTCATACAGAAATACGGCGGTGAAACCCTGGCAGTATCCGATGACGAAATACTGGCAGCCTCAAGGAACCTGTCCGGGAACACCGGTCTGTTTGCAGAGCCTGCTGCCGCCACGGCATATGCAGGATTGCTGTCATACGTGAAACAATGACCGCATACCGTCAGGCTCATCGAATGTCGTACTGCTTACAGGAAGCGGCCTGAAAGACCTGAAGGCTGTCGGCCCGCTGCTTAATATGCCTGCCTCAATAGAACCTGACATCGCTAACCTGAAGAAGCTCCTGCAATGATCACTTTTTATCTCAACGGAGTTAAACGATTCTTCCTGGGAGATGAGGAGGAGTCCCTCCTCGATCATCTGAGGCTCGAAAACAGGATCACCTCGCATAAGGACGGGTGCTCAGGACAGGGTGTCTGCGGGGCATGCACCGTCGAGATCAACGGCAAGGCAAGAATGGCGTGCAGGACAAAAATGAAGAACCTCGAAGGCGCTGAGGTCGTTACTGCCGAAGGATTACCAGCAAAATTCAGGACATTAATCAGCCGGAAATTTGCCGAAAAAGGCGCTGTTCAGTGCGGCTTCTGCTCCCCGGGAATGGTGATGAGAGCTAAAGCGCTCTATAACACCAACAAAAAACCTTCCCGTCAGGAAATCATAAAAGCCATCTCTCCCAACCTCTGCAGATGCACGGGATATGTCAAAATTGCTGACGCCATCGCAGCAGCTTTTTCTGAAATGCGTAGTGGTGAGACAGGCAAGACACCTGCGTCAGCTCTCATAGGTGAGCCCTACCCGAAATACATGGCTGCAGAGACTGCACTGGGGCGCAGGGACTTTGTTGATGATATGTATTTTGATGGAATGGTTTACGGAGCGCTGAAGTTCAGTGATCATCCCCGGGCCAGGGTCATAAGCATTGACACCACAGAGGCACTGAAGGCTGAAGGAGTCATCAGGATCTTTACTGCAAAAGATATTCCCGGGGCTCATAAAACCGGACTTATTTTCAAGGACTGGCCTCTGATGATCGGCGAAAGGGAGATAATTCATTATGTGGGAGATGTGTTGGCGGGTGTCGTGGCTGAGACCGAGGCTCTGGCACGTACCGCTGCGGAGCTTATCAGGGTCAGGTATGAAGTCCTTGCTGCTGTGACAGATATGCATGAGGCCATAAAGCCTGACAGTATCCGCGTTAACGATGAAAGATCAAATGTGCTTGAGACATGCAGCATCAGGTCAGGGGATGTTGAAAAAGCGTTCAGCGAAGCTGCATGGGTCGCTTCGGGGATCTACGAGACACAACGCATTGAGCATGCCTTTCTTGAAACCGAGACAGCCATCGCTCTTCCGGAAAACGATGGCATAAGGTTATACAGCCAGGGACAGGGCGTTTACGTCGACAGGACAGCTGTAGCATCAATCCTCGCACTGCCGGAGGAGAAGGTAAGGGTGGTACAGGTGCAGAACGGAGGTGGCTTTGGCGGTAAGGAAGATATCACCGTACAGGGACATGCATCACTTTTTGCATACCTGCTGAAAAAGCCGGTGAAAGTCCATCTGACCAGGGATGAATCAATTATCATGCACCCTAAGCGCCATCCTGTCTGGATGGAGATCAGCCTGGCATGTGACAGCGCCGGTAAATTTACGGCCCTGAGACTTAATGCTGTGGGCGATACAGGTGCATATGCCTCCGTGGGCACCAAGGTGATGGAGCGCATCACAGGTCATGCCACAGGTGGTTATTCTGTCCCTGTCGTGGATATAAAAGCTGTTACCGTTTATACGAACAATATCCCGTCAGGAGCCATGCGTGGCTTCGGTGTGCCGCAGGTCACCTTTGCCGTTGAGGGCTGTGTCGACGAACTGTGCCGGATGGGCGGCTTCGACCGCTGGCAGATACGGTATGACAATGCTCTCGAAGACGGCAAAAGAACGGCAACCGGACAGCTGTTGCGCGGTGTGGGACTGAAAAAGACTCTTCTTGCAGTTAAAGATGCCTTTGCCGGTGCAAAGTATGCAGGCATAGCATGCGGACTAAAGAACACAGGCGTCGGCAACGGCATGACAGACGAAAGCCAGGTGTCAATCCAAATCATTTCAGACAAAAAAGTTATAGTGCACCACGGCTGGAGCGAGATGGGACAGGGAATACATACGATGGCTGTACAGACCCTGCACCAGGAAACGGGAATCGATCCCGGAATAATAAATGTAAGGGTTGACACCGGGGCAGGACTGCCCACGGGCATGACTACCTCTTCGAGGGCTACAGCCTTGCTGGGCAATGCAATCATCAATGCAGCCGTCAGGATAAGAGAGGACCTCTCTCACGGATCGCTGCAGGAGCTTGCAGGACGGGTCTATAAAGGCAAATATGTCTGCGACTGGACAAGCAAGCCAGGAGAAAAATCCGACGACCCTGTCGTTCATTTTGCATACGGTTATGCGACACAGGTTGCAATTCTTGATGATAACGGCACCGTCAGAAAGATCATCGCGGCACATGACGCAGGAAAGATAATGAACAGAATGCTCTTTGAAGGACAGATAGAAGGCGCTGTGATAATGGGAATGGGTTATGCCCTGACCGAAGATCTGCCACTTGACAAGGGCAGGCCGGAGAGTCTTAAATTCAACAACCTTGGTATCTTAAGAGCCGATGAGTCACCGGAGATAGAGGTGATCGGTATAGAAGAAAAAGACCCTGTCGGACCGTACGGGGCAAAAGGCATAGGTGAAATAGGAATGGTCCCTACTGCAGCGGCAATAGCCAATGCACTGTGCACTTATGACGGCATAAGGAGGAAAAAGCTTCCTCTCAGACGGAAGAAATAAAACAAAACCAATTCAGAATGGATCTGCTTCTTAAAAACGCTACATATATCGACTGGAAAACACTCGAGTTCAGTGTAAAGAATATACTTGTCCGTGAGAATGTCAGCAGCATTCAGTTTATTGCTGACGATGACACCGGTGCGGTTGATCCCGGTACTGAAATAATTGACTGTACGGGCAGGCTGGTTACAAAATCCTTTGCAGTGGGTCATCATCATGTTTACTCAGCCCTCTCGAGAGGGATGATTGCACCAAAGGAAAACCCCCAAAACTTTTTTGAGATTCTCAAGTATGTCTGGTGGACCCTCGACAAATGTCTGGACCCTGCAATGATTGAGTCGAGTGCACTGGTGACAGCCATGGCATGTCTTAAGGCAGGCTCTACTTTCGTCATAGACCACCATGCCTCTCCGTTTGCAGTCAGGGGCTCTCTGGAGATAATAGCAAAAGCCTTTGAAAAAGTCGGTGTGTCGCACCTTCTTTGTTACGAGATCTCCGACCGTGACGGTGTCCTGGTTGCCAGGGAAGGTCTGTCCGAGACGGACAACTACCTCAGGGATCACCAGGGTCTCGTGGGACTGCACGCATCGTTCACTGTTGGTGAGCGCACCCTGGCCAAAGCCGTTGAGCTGATGAAGAGGCATAATACCGGAATTCATATCCATGTAGCCGAGGATGCATACGATCAGGGGCAGAGCATAAACAAACACGGCAGAAGAGTGATAGAACGCCTTGAAAAGGCAGGGGTGCTGAGCTCACCAAAGACCCTGCTGGTTCACTGCCTCCATCTCGAGGAGAACGAAAAGGAACTTATCCGTAATGTCGCCCGCCTGGGTGGTTCAGAACTGTGAGAGTAACCTTAACAACAATGTCGGCTATTTCAACGGCGCAGGTCTCGGAGAGAATATTATGCTCGGTACCGACGGCATGCACAGTGACATGCTTCAGAGTGCCAAAGCAGCCTTCTTCGTCGGACAGCGTTACGACAACATCACATTTGAATCAGCCTACCAGCGGTTCAGGAATGTGCACCGTTACCTGAGTGACAATAGCTTCGGGGGCGACGATGATAACAACCTGGTCATCCTTGATTATAACTCCCCCACTCCCGTTTTGCGTGAAAATTTCTTCGGGCATTTTCTTTTTGGCATCACCTCAAATCATATCACTGATGTCATCTCCAACGGAAGGCTGGTGGTGAAAGACAGAAAGATCATGACTGTCGATGAGAATGATATCCTTAAAGAATCAAGGCAGCAGGCTGAAAGGCTGTGGAGCAAAATGCAGCAGCACTCCTGATCTGTTACTCAGACCTTGTTTTTTGAGAATTTTCTCCGCAGGAGAAAATAAACCGGTATACCCAGCAGGATAAGCGCCAGGCCTATGGCTGCCTCGCGCGGACGGGTGATGATTGTGTTGCAGAACAGACCCGACACAGAACAGAACAAAAATGGCCGGCACAACCGGGTATCCCCATACCTTGTAGGGTCGGTGCGCATCAGGCATCCTTCTGCGCAGAATAAATACTCCCATGGCTGTTGCTCCGTAGAAAATATATACGGCAAAAATGAGCATGTCTGTCAGCTGGTCGAAGGTGCCCGACAAAACCAGTACAGACGCCCATATCCCCTGCCACAGCAATGAGTTACCGGGCACATTGTGCCTGTTGAGTTTGCCGATACCTGAAAAGAAAAGACGTTCGCGCGACATGGCATAATAAGGCCGGGCGCCGGTGATGATACTGGCATGGAGGCAACCCAGAGTAGTGACCAGTATCAGCAGCGATATAAAAATCACACCCGACCTGTTCCCCAGAAACTCCTTACCGCCTCCACCGCGGCTATCTGATTGCCTGCCTCATGAACCTGCACCAGCTCCGGAACAGACATAACAGAGAGGTATGTAAAATTAACCAGCAGGTAAACAGCGATTACCACAAAAACACCTATTGCAATTCCCCTGGGAATATTTTTATTTGCATCCTTGATCTCTCCTCCGATGAATCCAACAGAGACCCATCCCTGGTATGCCCAGAAGGCAGCGAGCATGGCTGTATAAAAAGAAGAGAGAGTAACGGTACCGTTTGTCAGCTCTCTGACATTCATGAAATTAGCCGGTCTGGCGACATTGCTGCTCAGCCCAAAAATCACTATCGCAAGCAGACCCGCTCCCACCAGGAACAGGATAACCTTGCTGAGCCATGCCCCGCCTCTCAGTCCTGCCATATTGAGAAGGGTCAGCAGCATAATAAGCAATATGGCTGTCAGCTTGATACCGAAATCCCGGAAAGGAAAAAATACGCCGCCTATCGTAAAGTCCTGCAAGGAGGGGAGCATCTCAGGAAGTGGGATGATGCTGTTCAGCGACTGGGTAAAGACATAAGCCAGTGAGGAGATAGTGGCCGACTGGATAACGACGAAGAGTGACCAGCCATACAGAAATGAAAAGAAGCGGTTGTATATTTTCTTAAGATAGACGAATTCGCCTCCCGTGTCTGCAAGCATGCCTGCTATTTCGGCGTTGCTGAGAGCGCCGAACAGGGTGATTATGCCACCGACGATCCAAACGAGAAGTATCCATGAAGATGACTGAAGCTCATCAGCCATCGGGGCAATTTTCTTATATACACCTGAGCCAATGATATTGGCAATGACGAAAGATGACAACGTAACCTAACCCGAGTGTCCTGACCAGATTTCTTTGATTACCCATTGAAGGCATTTATTAAATTGCAGAGGCTAAATTAAGAAATTCACAGAGACATTGTGTGTCTGGTTTAATAGGGTTAATATAATCATCAACGGTCTTACTTATTGCGGGATTTATAAATCAGATATTCCAAAAGAACCAGAATGGTTAAGTACAGTTCCATAATTAAAATATTATCTGCGATTCTTATTGTCCTGATTGTCTCAGGTTGCACAAAACCTGATAAGGAAGAAATTAAAGACCAGTATATTTCCGGCTTTGTGAATAGAATAAACCCGGATAGTCTGTTATCCTATGTCACCTGGATGCAGAACATGTCTACCCGCTTTATGCTTGCTGACAACCACAGGCAGGTTGCTGTTGATATAAAAAATAAGTTTATCCGGCTTGGTTATCCTGACACCAAGCTGGATTCGTTCAATGTAACAGTCACTTTTAACGGACTTGAATATACTACAACTCAATACAATGTCATTGCAACTTTGACCGGGAATACATACCCTGACAGTATATGCGTTCTTGGCGCCCATTATGACAACAGGATCAGTTCAGCTTCCGGTGATCCGTTTGTATTTGTACCGGGAGCAAACGATAATGCCACAGGTGTTGGTGCTACGCTTGAAATAGCCAGGGTAATGAAGCAAAAATCTTTTATTCCATCCTCCACCATACAATTTGTCGCTTTCGGAGCTGAGGAGTTTGGATTATTCGGAAGCATCGATTTTTCACTGAAAGCAAGTGCCAGAGGAGAAAATATAAGGATGATGCTTAATAATGATATGATAGGTATCCCCTCTTCCTCCGATCCCGGGATGTGGTACGTGAACATCATTGATTATGACAATTCACATTATCTGAGATCCGAAGCCCAGAGATTATGTGAAAGGTATTCTTCAGTAGCATATATCAACGATAATACCAGTGCTAAAAGAAGCGACAGTTACCCATTCTATCTTAACGGATTCAAGTCCCTCTTCTTCATTCAAAACACACCGGGCATTACATATCATACAGAAAGTGATCTCGTCACTACTATTAATTTTCAATATTACAGGGAGATAGTAAAGATTTCCTGTGCATTGTTAGTCGACATGAATTATGTTGAATAAGCTTCAATTAGTGTTTTGTTCTTCGCTTTAGCATCTAATGAAGGGTTAAACCCATTAAATCGCAGTGAGGGATATTGGCGTGAAATTACTTCAGGGCAAATAAACTTGACTTCAGCTTAATCAAGACGTAACTTTGTCATACTTGATAATGAGAGATATTCTTTAATCTTAAAAAATTGGAGAATCTGACCATTATAATATGTTCATTTAATGAGGAGAAAACCATCTGTGATGTGGTTAAAGCATGCCGTCTGTATAATGAGGGATGTGAAATTATAGTAGTTGATGACGGTTCTAAGGACAATACAGGACAATTACTGCTAAATCTCAATAAATCAGTCGAATTCAACTATATAAAACTTCCTGAAAACAGGGGTAAAAGCTATGCTATGGCAATCGGCGTTGAAAATGCAAGCAATGATATCCTGCTTTTCTTTGATGCAGACAGCATTGGAATAAAAAAGGAACATTTTGCTGACTTGCTACTCCCTGTCAGGGAAAACAAAGCCGATATGGTATTAGGTCATACTGCAGCAACTGTCATTAATTTAAAGCTCACACCCTTTAAAGCCTTTACGGGAGAAAGGGTGTTACATAAAAAAGATATCTTGCCCATATTGGATGAAATACGAAATACAAGATTTGGCATTGAAACGTATATAAATTTGTATTTCCAAACCCATGAAAAAAGAATTAAATATGTGTATCTGGAAGGACTCAGGACCCTGAATAAATATGAAAAGACGACACTGTATGAAGCTACAAGACAGTATTTTAGTGAAGGACATGAAATAGCTTCAGCTATTATAAAGAATTATGATTCAATATTTAAAATAGCAAAGTCTTCTTTATCCGATGCCAATGTTAATATGAAAAAGAAGTTCTCATTCCTTCAGCATAATGTTAATAAAAGAATTCATAGGCCAGACGCAGAGCAAAGTCTGCGTTAATAGCTCTGATCAAATTACGATGAAAAACAAATTGAAGACATTAACCGGTATTCTGTTGATTATGGCTCTGTTATTATGTTCTGGCAGGCAGATGTCCGGGCAGGAGAAAATAAATATATCTGCCGGAGCCGGAATGTACGAAGCATTAAATATTGGTGTACGGTATCAACTCAATCAGTCACAAATAGGTTTAAGTATTGGGACCTGGCCGTCTGTAGCTAATTCATGGTTTGATTGGAATAGTCTTATTTCAATTTCAGGAGATTTCTATTATCATTTTGGCGGTTTCTCTGAGTTTTCAGATATACGGCCATGGTATGGACGGATTGGATTGGATTTCCTTAGAATTGGTTTTGATGATGGTATTGAAAATAATCTGGAGCCTCACTTTCGGGTCGGGAGGGATTTTTATTTTAGCAGAAGCTTCGGCTTTAGTCTGGATGCCGGAGTGGGGTTTTTTATAATAGATGACTTAGCTATTGGACCGGTTGTGCCGGCATTGGGCGGATGTTTCTTTTATCGCTTCTGATAGTACTGACCAAAATGGTTGACGCACCTGTTGCGCCTGTGGAATTTCAGCTACTCAATCTGTAAACACAAAGGTCTTGTTTCGTTTACACTGGGTACAATTCCCCACAATGACTCCTTCATCGAAAAATCCAGGTATGCCCTGCTCCCCTTCAATTCGCTCACATTGTCCTGCCGTAAAGAACCTGCTGCCGCACTCACACTCAGGTCTTTCATCCCTGAGTTTTTCCCTGTGGGCCCCGGTAAAGGTAAACAGGCGCATTAGGTATCCGCATGCAGTGCATTCGCCCCAGATTATTCCTCTGAAGTTCCATTCACATGATCCGGAGTGATGCTCAATTGTTAAACTGAACGTTGTTGACCTGCATGAGCTACATGCATACAAAGTGAAATTATGATAGTCATCAGGGTGATTTTGGCTGTCAATGCATTGTCTGGCAAAATCCTCCAGTTCTGATAACGGTGTAGACTCTTCCATTTTACCAACCTCCTGAAGCTCCTCCGCCTCCTGATGATCCGCCACCTCCTGAAAAACCTCCTCCTGAGCTGCCGGAGCTCGATGACCCGCCCGAGCCACCCGATGTAAACGTGAAGCCTCCGATCGAAGCCTTTCCTTTGGTCCTCAAATCGCCTTGTGCTTTCTCATACCAGGGTGATTTTTTTAAATACAGTTTAGCCACCGGATAAACGATAAGATAAGTGAAGAAGCAGACCAGGGCTCCCTTTGTACCGACAACAACAACCGGGAACATCGCCCAGAATGGTATCAGGAACAGATACATGAACCATCCAAATCCGGGAGTTAGAATTCCCAGTATGGTGAACAATCCGATAATCCCAAAAATAAATGCCCCTAAAAGGATACGCATGCCGAGAGGTATATCCGGACTTTCAAGATCTGCAAAATTCGAAGTTTCCGATGAACCGGATGTCTCAGCCAGGCCTTCCATACTTGTCGGATCAGTGCCTTCAAGAATAGTAATAACGGCAGTGACACCTTCGGTAATACCGGTATCAAAATCTCCCTCCCTGAACCGGGGGGCCATAATGTTCTGGATGATACGACCCGCTAAAATATCCGGTAGTGTGCCCTCAAGACCATAACCCACCTCGATACGCATACGTCTTTCATCAGGCACAACGACAATAAGAATCCCGTTGTTCTTGTCCTTCTGCCCAAGTTTCCATTCATTGAAAACCTTATAAGCATAATCTTCTATGCTTTCATTTTCCAGTGAAGGTATTGTGAGAACGACAATCTGATTTGTTGTTTTTACCTCATGCTCTTTAAGCTTCTCACCGAGTGAATTGCACGTAGCCTCAGACATGATCCGGGCGTTATCGTTTACCCGGCCGGTCAGATAAGGCACATCAGTGCCATTGGTTGCCAGGGTTGCACCAAGCAGAGCAGGCAGCAGCAGAGAAAACCAAATTCTTTTCATACGCCATCCTCCTCAATAATTTCGTTTGACAGCCCGCTTTTACCAGTCCTTTTTGCCTTGGGTGGGGATAGTGCGGTGACAAGTTCATCCAGTCCTGTATCCAGGGCATTTTTCACGTCATTTTGTCTGAGATGTGGTGTCATTTTGGAAATAATCCTTTTCAGGACATCAGTACTTAGCCGTTCCCTGACCCCTTTATCAGGAAGGATAACCACTTGCCGTTCGAATTGACTGACAAGGAGCAGGATACCTTTACGGTCGTCAGCAGTAAAAAGTTCCCTGGAAAGGAAGAGAGATTCTGCGTATTGCCGGGTCTCGGTCTCCATGCGGCTTTTTGGAAGAAAAAGCCTGGCGAAACCGGGAAATATCGAGTGTCAGCATTGCCAGAACAGTCCCTGATCCCAGAACTGCAACGACAGATAAAAGTATCACTGTATCAATCATCCATCTCATCATTAACATGTCAAGTGCAACTACAATTAATGCTGCCGTAGATGCGCCGATGGCGAATGCTTTCCATGGAATTTCCGAGTAGTTGTCACAGCGTTTTACTATGGCCAGTACAACCTGTGATTTGATCTGCAATTCAACCTCAGCAATGCGTTTGTCGAAGAGGGCCCGATCGAAGCCAGTCAGAAAATTTTTCATTCTTTATTCCCTGTATAAATGTAATTATTGGTTGTTCACATCAAAGAAGTAGTCCCGTCAGTAAATTGTATCAATTTGTAAATATCTGATCTGCCAGAATTCCGAAAACGAGTCCGCCAATTATGCACAATCCGGCCAGAACCGCTGACACGATCCCGGCCAGAACAAGAAAAACAGAACTTGTTTCCCTGATCTGAATGAAGTATTCCTTATAATCAACCATTTTAACAGGTAAAAGTCGCAATAAAGTCTTCTCCGTCACTGTAATACTTGAACCATCTGCCAGCTCCAGAAAATATTTCCCGGCCGGTGCTGAAAAACGGAAAAGCTCCATCCTTGCTGTTTTGCCGTTGTTTGTGTTTGGTCTTAACCACAGGGTGGACAGTTTAACTTTTTCACCTGTCAGTTTGCTTATGATCTGAGGTCTGAATTCATCGAGAGGAGCCTTTCTGAAAAATTGTCCCTTATGCCAGATCGAGTAATAGCCTGTTTCAGGAATTATCAGTTCTGCTGACTTCTGAGAATATGGAATCTCAAGAATAATTTTTCCGCTAAAATTCTTCTGCAATAATTTTATCGAAAATATGAGAATCAGTATCCCAAGCGGAATCAAACAAAAGAGTAAAACCTGCATTTCCCTTGATTTTTTCACCTGGCCTTAATTTAAATAAAATTACTTATTTGTTTCAAAATTAAGAAGCAAAATCTACAATATTGCTTTCAAATTGCTTCTTTAAAGCCTTTATAGCATAGCAAGAAAATGCAGGGTATATTTTCCTCTTAATGAATTGATTTAAATGCCATCCTCTCGTAGGGTACAAGGACGTTTTGTTCGTTTTTATAGTTACCTTTAGGTGACTCTAGCACGAGCTGGCATCCTTGTAATGAGACATATATCGATAATATTGTTATTTTCTCTTTCCCAAATTTGTATTGCGCAAACCGAATTCTCTTGCCGACTCGTTAATGCGGCCTTAGATCTGACGAAACAGCAAGTTGATTATGATCCTCAGTATTACGTAATTTCCTATCCCAACGGGGACGTACCGTCCGATAAAGGGGTATGTACAGATGTCGTTGTAAGGGCTTACCGGAAGGCAGGTATAGACCTTCAGAAAGAAGTACATGAGGATATGGAAGCAGAGTTTTCTGCATATCCTGCGAATTGGGGCTCATCGCATACTGATACCAACATTGATCATAGAAGAGTACCTAACCTCATGACTTTCTTTTCACGAAAAGGTACAACTCTCAAAATAACACAAAACCCTGAAGATTATATGCCGGGAGATATTGTCTGTTGGGATCTGGGCGGCGGGATTACGCATATCGGAATTGTTGTCAATATTAAATCTGCCAATGGTAACCAGTTCCAGATCGTGCATAACATAGGTTATGGGCAAGTACTTGCCGATTGTCTTTTTGACTTCAGGATCATTGGGCACTACAGATATTCATTGGAAGCTTCTGAAGCGTTGCCACGTGATTCCTGTGAAATTTCCCCGCTTCCGGCGGATTCCTATGTTACATCAGGCAATAATTGGGGTCTTTTCTTTGATTTTGCAGCATGTAACAACTCGAATCATGCCTTTTTGATTAAATCCTGTCCCCTGAAACCTTTCATTTGTCAAAAATGCGCCCTTTCGAATATCCAATATTATGCTTCCCTATAATTCAGATAATTAACACTCTGGGATGTTTCAGTACCTGAAATTCCATTTTCTCCCTTGATTCCCGGTAAAAATTGACTCCTTTTTGACGAATCATCTCATTCCGGCCGTCAGTCGTTTTCAATCGTAAATGAACCCCTCATTTTTTTTGACCGGGAGTCTTTTTAACTTCCGCAAACGCCCACTAATTGGACTTTATGTGCTTGTGTGAAGTATCCTTAACCATTATCTTTGACATGATGAATAACTCAATATTACATATTGGCCATTTATCAGAGTTCTTTAAGATTTTCCTGAGCTGTCGGATACAGAAAAGAATTCAGGAAATGCAGTACAAACCGGTGAAATTCAATTCTGTCGCAAGAGCTATTCTTGTAGGCATAATATTTTTGCTGAGTTCATTTACAGTCCCTGGCGGGAAACCTGTTATAACAGAAGAAAGGAGATTTCAAAATGAAAGAGATCTCTTTTATTTTCAGATCAGGGACCAGCCATTCAGTGAAGATTTATTGAAGAAATGCATTTATTATGAACGGATAAAATATCAGGATATAGTTCTTTTACAGTCCCAGCTTGAAACGGGATATTATACCTCTGATATCTTTTTGAACGGACATAATTGCTTTGGCATGAGGTTTCCCAACCGCAGGCCAACTGTTGCAACAGGAACCTATAAAGAGCATGCTCAGTATGCTCACTGGTCTGATTCTGTTATAGACTATGCATTATGGCAAAACTGGTATTTATCGCGCGGATACAGGATAGGAGGAAGCACAGATGATGCATTCTATCTGGTATTCTTAAACTGTGTTCATTATGCAGCCGATCCCCGTTATGTTTCCAAATTGGAGGAAATGTCACAACGGGATATGACATGAAACAGAATGAGAAAATGAAATTTTAAAAATAAGCTCTGAAAATCAATCAGAGCTTATTTTTTAATATATGGATAAGTTCATAACTTGAGTAAATTCTTCGAGATTGAATTACATGAATAAAAAGAATAAATTGAGTTGGCTTATTATGGCATTCCCCATAATAATAATGGCTGTTATTTCATGTAAGAAACAGCCTGTTTGTGAACGTGATAACACCGGATTCGCAAAAATATTCAATAATACAGGTGTAACAATTAAAGTGAAAATCTATTCTGCTGTTTATCCCGGAAATGGTTTCCTGTCAGAGCGTTCTGTTGATATCGGACAATCGACAATATATGACAACGTTCCCTCCGGCCCTGTAGAAATATGGGAAGACGATGAAAATTCACCGTGGGGCTATTGGGATACAACTTTAGTAGTTTGCGATACACTGAAGTTTAGTATTTACCCTTACAGGAAATAGGTGTTAGTAGCGGACCCCTCGCCCCGCTGCAAACAAGAAAAAATCCGCTCTTTCCGGAAATTCTCTCAGGCCATCCATTTTGATACCGGTGGTGTCCTCTCATTTTGGCACACAGAGAACAATCTTTGGGACGCAGAGAAAAGTCAGTTACCAAAAGAAGGCAGAACTTTGAGCCGGATAATTAATATTGGGGCATTATGAAAAAAACAATTCTGATAATCGGCACACTTTTATTCATTACAATACTTAATTCGTGCAAAGAAGAACTGGATGATAGAGACAAGTTTGCAGGGACATGGACAGGCAATATGAGTTTTGCCAGAAGTGGAACAGAATATTCTACAACAGAAATAATTACTAAAAGCAAAACCAATTCAGCCCAGATTGTTTTTACAAATTCGGGCAGAATTGCGACTGTAAATGGTAACTCTTATGTTTATCAGGACTTTACAGCAACTCAGGTCATATCAGGAACTTATTCTGGTACAGGCTCAATAGATGGAAATATTATTACGGAATCTGGGCTTATTACATCAGATAATTCATTGTATCAGGGCGATTTAGGAGATTGGTCAAGACATCTTACCAGGCAATAATAAATTTGACTTTGGCTTTTTGCTGTTATGAATTTGACGGACTAATTACCTTCCAGCTATGAAAAGGTTACTGATAAGCGCCATAATTTTGGTTTTTATTGCAGTCCAGGCAAATGGACAGCAATCACAAGACACCCTGTATCTGAAGAACGGGTATAAGGCAGTCGGGAAATTGCTCTGGCAATCAAAGACAGAATGCAGGTTCAGGTCATCCGATGGAATATTGTTCACTTTTCTGCCCGAGGAGGTAGAAAGAGTTGTTACCACCCCGAAAATGACAATGAGGAAAGTTAATCCTGACACATTAAATGCTGACCAGCTTAATCTGTATACGGACAAAGCCGTTAAGATGAGAAATACAGGGAGGGTTTTGACATTAACCGGCCTCGGTGTAATGACAACAGGCTTTGTTACTGGAATAATTTTGATGAACAACGGAGACCCGAATGTTCCCCCGGAAGAAAAGCATGGTCCGTGGGCTGGTGCAGCTGTCATAGGTCTTACTGGTTTGGTTGGAATTTCTTGTTCAGCAGTTGGCATTCCTTTATGGGCAGTCGGAGGCAGCCGGAAGACTAAAGCGGAGCTTTCTTTGCAGAAGTACAATTTAGCGCCTGTGGGTTCAATGGCCCTGGGATTGGGAATTACAGTAAGGTTTTAATTTGTTCAACAATAACTTATTGCGCCCTCGGAAATCAGCTCTGAGAACCTGTCTTTCCGCCACTGGTAATTCCCTCTCCGTGATGCTTCTGTGGCATTGTTAAGTGACTACCGTGATGTTTCCCCGGTTCGGGTGGACTCCAATGCTAAATGGGCTTGAATAGAGGCCTTTTCTTTGATTTTGGCACACAGAGAACAATCTTTGGGACGCATAGCAAAATAAATCATAAAATGTTAGTCGAACTTTACTTTGGATAATAGCCCAAAAAAGTAAAATAAGACTAACTCATGAAGAAAAAAATCTGTTGTTTTTATGTTTTTCTCTGCTGTAGTGGCTTCTGTACTGCACAGCAGGTAGTCTCATCAGGGGGATACGCAGAAGAATCCGAAGTATCTGTTGACTGGATCATAGGTGGAAGCCTGATGGATATATCAGGTTTTGACCTTGGTTTCTTTGCCGGTGAACAGATGAAACAGCTTATGGAATCAGCTTTTTCTCTGAAAGTGTACCCAAATCCTGCTACTGAACTCCTGAATGTTGAGATCAGCCCCACCGACACCTGTCAGATACTTATTGAACTAATTGACCTGCAGGGGAAGGTTCTATACAATAAGACGCTCAAAAATGAGCCAGTCATGCAGGTAGATATTAAAGATTTTGCTGAAGGGTCTTATTATTTAAAGGTTACGCAGGTTGATAACGACCAGCTGTTCAGCGTAGAGAAGATAATCAAAATCAAAAACTAAAATATATGAAAAAGATTTTTACCCTATTGATAGGTATCGTTTTTTCATTTACGATCCTGAACGCCCAGGATGCTCCGCCACAGGCTTTCAGCTTCAAGGCAATGATAAAGGATAGAACCGGATCTCCGGTAGTCAACAGAACCGTCACCCTGCGCATCAGCATTCTTCAGGGTGCGGCCAATGGTATTGTTGTGTACTCCGAGCGATTCAGACCAACTACCAATCTTTACGCACAGATTGATGTTGAAATAGGTCGCGGCACTGTCATCAGCGGGATTTTCTCAGCTATTGACTGGGGTGCCGATGAGTACTATCTTAAAGTTGAAGTTGATCCTAAAGGAGGCATAAATTTCTACGTGATGTCAGTTTCACAACTACTGTCAGTACCATATGCTCTTTATTCAGGTTCAGCGGTCAATTCTTTCAGTGGACATTATTCAGATCTTATCGGTGCGCCTGTTTTATCAGCAGTGGCCTTATCAGGAAGTTACTTTGATCTGCTTGACAAACCTGTACCTTTTTCTGGTGATTACAATGCTTTGTTCAACAAGCCAAATCTGTTTAGTGGTTACTATGATGATCTCCTTAACAAGCCAACACTCTTTGATGGCACTTGGGGTGCGCTGTCAGGTAAACCAGTCTTTGCACCGATTGCTTTAAGCGGCAGATGGGAAGATCTGAATAATACTCCTGTGACTTTATCAGGATATGGGATTACCAATGCTATGAGCACTACACATCCAGCTTATGTGATTACAGCAGAAAATATTGCAAATTGGAATATTGCGCTTAGTTGGGGAAACCATGCAGGGCTTTATCGGCCTGCCAATTATGTCCCTTCTTGGTCTGATATTACGGAAAATCCATTCCTTATAACATCGCCTATGGCAAACCAGCTGCTCAGGTTTAATTCTGTTTCCGGCAAATGGGAAAATTGGATTCCTGATTTTTTAATCACAGAAGTTGACGGATCAATTACAAATGAAATCCAGACACTGACTCTAGTAGGAAACGTATTATCACTTTCTGATGGAGGAGCTGTTACTTTACCCACAGTCACCGGACAGTTTTACTTTGCTGACAGGGACAATGATGGCTACGGTGATCAGTATTCCCCAGTGTGGACACCGTCCGGTGTAGAATCTCCAACTCATTTTGTTATTGACAAAACTGACTGCAATGACAGCAATCCTGGCATTAATCCAGGGTTAGGGGATATATGTGATGGGGTCGATAATGACTGTGACGGAATGATTGATGATAATTGTGTCACTGAATGTATAAATCAACTTAATGACTGGTTTACTTGCATGGATTTACATAACTGTGCATACAATGATTTAGATTGTATAGTACAATCAGAGTGTTCATCATTAATGGAAATCTATTGTTGGGAGTTTAGTTGTCTCATGGCGACCTTAGTAGACCCTGGTTTGCCCTTCGATGAAACATGGGACAACCATGAAAAGGCAGCTTACATGATAAGTAAATGTGGTATACATGATAATGATGGAGATGGAATGCCGCCATATTCTGAAACTATTAATGGTGACTGCAATGACAATGATGCTTCTGTACATCCGGGAGCAGTTGAGATTTGTGGAGACGGTATTGACCAGGACTGCAATGGTTCTGACCCTGATCTGACATACTGCACTGATAATGACGGAGATGGCTATTCCGAGCAGCAGGGTGACTGTGATGACAGTAACAGCGGCGTGTATCCTGATTCAGAAGAAATATGCGGAGATGGGATAGATCAGGACTGTGACGGAGATGATCTACTGTGTGAAGATCCGGATGATGATAATGATGGCTATACAATAACAGAAAGAGATTGTAACGATAATGATTCAGCAATTAATCCAGAGGCGGATGAAGTCTGTGACGGGAAAGATAATGATTGTGACGGAGAGGTTGATGAAGCACTTGTTGCACCTCCGTGCGATCTTTGTGGTACTGGTGTATGCATGGGATTGACAAAGATTTGTAACGGCGCCACCGGCTGGGTGGAACCTGATTACACTTCAATTCCCAATTATGAGGTTACTGAAACTTCATGCGATGGATTGGATAATGACTGTGATGGTGAGGTTGATGAAGGATGTATTGTAAACGATTCAGATGGTGACGGAGTACCTGATACGAATGATAATTGTCCTAATGTTGCCAATCCTGATCAAACTGATACTGATGGTGACGGAACCGGAGATGCGTGCGAATCAGGAATACTGGACCTTCAACCAGGGATATCTTTTGATTTGACGTCTGATAATAGTGTTTATCTTGAAAGCGCAGAGGTTTTAATATTAGATGCCTTTGAAACAACACAAGGCGATATCAGTACCTTTAAATCAGGGAACAAGAAAGTCATTGCCTTGGTATCGGTTGGTATTTGGGAAAATTGGCGTACTGATGCTAGTTTCTTTCCTGCTGTATTATTAGGTGGGGATGCGGATGCATACGGAGCCGAAAAATATTTGGATATCAGAAACCAAGCTCTTTTGTTACCTCTGATGCAGAATCGTTTAAATATGATCAAAGACAAGGGATTTGAGGGTGTTGCATTTGATGATATGAGTACGTATGAAAGTACGTCCGGGTTTCCACTTACAATTCAGGATGAAATTAACTATTGCAGGCAGATACTCAATTTGGCACATTCCTTAGGGCTGTCATGCGGGCAGGTTGATGCTTTAGGCTTAGTCCAAGAGCTTTCAGATGAGTTTAATTGGTTACTTGTACAACGTGCATTTGAATATAATGAAGCCCAATCCACATCGCCCTATATTAGTCAGGGTAAGGCTGTTTTTGCAATTGAATACAATGACATATTCTCTGAAACGGAATTTTATTCCAACGTTTGTCCATTAGCATCAACACTGCAAATTACTGCTATCCTGAAGAACAATGCTTTTACAGAATTAATTGCTTTCTGCGGTTCTATTGATTCTGATGGTGATGGTTATAAGGTTAGCCAAGGAGATTGCAATGATAATGATGCTTCCATTTATCCGGGCGCAACTGAAATATGCGGAGATGCTATTGATCAGGATTGTAACGGTGAAGATCAGTTATGCCCATTGGATATTGATGATGACACTGACGGATACACAGAAAACCAGGGCGATTGCAATGATGGAGAAATAACTATTAACCCCGGGGAACCGGAATCCTGCGGAGACGGTATCGATAATAACTGCAATGGTTTAGTCGACGAAGATCCGGATGTACCACCTTCAATTGAAATATCGTCTTCCACAGACCTTGACTTTGGCAGTATGCTGGCCCTTACAATCGCTGAACTGCCAGGCCTGTCACCGAGTTGTATCGATTACCTTACTTATGAATGGGATATTATGAGTGACGGGGTTTATGACTTTACAGGCCATACAGCTGTGGTAAACTGGGTTACTCTTACTTCTATCCTGGGTTCTGTCACACCGCCCGCCGTGTTTTCCGTTACACTTACGGTATCAGATCAGGAGGGGCACGCTGTTAGCTCTGCAGTGAATATCAATATCTGGGACGCACAACCTGTAGCATGCTTTAGCGTGACTCCGGGTATTGGCTACAGCACCGATGACTTAACTTTTGACGGTACTTGTTCCTATCATCCGAACCCTACCCGCACGATTTTGAGTTATGAGTGGAGTGTAAGAGGGTATGCCGGTATTTTAGCGACCGGAGATATCTTTTCTTATTCGTTCGACGGAACGCCGTACGACATTATACCACCCCTTACAACAAAAACGCTGGATATTGTTTTAAGGGTAACTGATAACCACGGAGACGTCGCAGTAAGAGAACATAGGATTACCCTCAATGATGATCAGGATAATGATGGTTATGCCATCCCTGACGATCGGTTCTCCTACACTTCGGATTGCGACGATGCTGACCCCACCGTGCACCCTGGTGCAACTGATGCTTGCGGTGACGGAATTGACCAGGATTGTGATGGGAGTGATTTAGTTTGTCCTCTTGATACAGATAATGATGGCATACCTAATGGAAGCGATAACTGCCCTATTGAAGCTAATCCGGATCAGTTGGATAGTGATGGCGATGGGATTGGAGATGCGTGCGATCTTACATATAACTATTATGATCAGGAGTATGATATATATCAAATTGGCGATCAAATATGGATGACAGAGGATTTAAAAGCAACAAAACTTAACGACGGTACCGAGATTCCCGAGATATTTGACCCATTGGCTTGGAGTAGCCTTT
Organism: uncultured Bacteroidales bacterium; assembly: GCA_963732575.1. Taxonomy (GTDB): domain Bacteria; phylum Bacteroidota; class Bacteroidia; order Bacteroidales; family VadinHA17; genus SR-FBR-E99. The sequence goes on along the minus strand of CAVTAA010000002.1, from coordinate 316,164 downwards.
CTTCACCTGGTTATTGTCACAGGTATGATAATGATTGGGACTGTTATGTTCTTTTTTATAATTGGCATGCTGTTAATACTGGTAAGTTATGCCCTATTGGATGGCATGTACCCTCAGCAGATGATTGGCAGATATTCTTGACACATATTGAGGAGTATTATGGGGATGATGCGTCTTCATTAAGAACAAACGAAGATAGCTTTGAAACGTGGTATTGTGATGCTTCACAGCAATGTAGAAATGAGTCACGCTTTAGTGCTTTCCCAAATGGTTCACGAAATAATGATGGCATTTGGAGTTCGATCATGGTCTATGCCATGTTTTGGTCAACCACCCCATCAAGGTGGGATGCAATAAATAATATGACCACATTTGAAATAGGTTGTTCTCGTGCATTATTAGGCGACGCATCAAAAAGTAATGGTCTTAATGTCCGCTGCTTGAAGGATTAAAATTTCGAAATGTTAAATTTCTGAAGCCCTCGGATCCCGGGGGCTTTTTCATTTACTTCTTGAAAAAAAGAAAAGTTTAGTTCATTATCCTGGTTGAGCTATTGCATCGAATGCACGTTTGTTCTCGAAAGAAGAATTACATAATTTCTCAAAGCATATTAAATTAATAAAGGAAAAGAGCGAACAAGAGATTAAATAATAGATATTGGTCATCATTGTTATTGCTTTAGGACTGGAACCGACAATAATATTGAAAGTCCTCGGGTCACTCCGGTGACAATTTTTTCTTGCTTCACTAATAAGTGTTGTTGTTATTCTGTTTTTAAAGTGATACAATTTTATTTAAGATATATATATCGGCAGTTCTCAGGATTTATGCCTTTAGCTGGTGAGTAGGGAAACGTTTCTACCTTCTCTGCTAATCCATCTGCCTCATATACTATCCTGGTATCACCAATATCCATGAAATTGCCGTATATATCATTTGTTTTATCGACAATAATGAATCCATGCTGCCAATTTTCAATACCGGAAGTGCTTACAACCCCTGAATAAATATCAAGAGATTTAATATAAACCATTGTTCCATCATAACTTATATTACTTTCAACTTCACAATAAATCGAAAAACCACCAGATTCTCCGGAGATAAAAGCTCCTTTTCCTGTTGCATCAGAAGAAGCACTGGCTGTTTTAAGTTCGATGGAAAAATCTTGGCTTTGATTAAAGAACTGGTAGGAATAATCAATGTATTGGTCACCATTTTCAATATTTTCAAGATCGTTCACGAAATAATTTCCTGTGACATTTGGTGGAGTAAATCCTTTATGAATAACAAGTCCTTGATCTTCCAGTGTGGTTAATATTTCCTGAGTTATAATATCATTAACCTTAAATGGGACATCATTAATATAATCGTCACAAATTGAATTATTAAAATCTATTTCGTACAATGCATATAGATTTTTAATGTTTGCAAAATTTTCATCCCTGTCAAAGGGAAATACCTTAACTGCTACTCTTCGATTGACTACCTCATCCAGTGTCTTACCCCATATATCTATAGCCAAATTCAAGAGCTTATCTCTCACCATCTCAGCGCCTTCCATTAGTATATCCTTCGACAATTCCACCGCAGTGGGGTTGCCAGCTCCAATAAATGAAATCACTATTGAAGTGGCATCAAGGACAATTCCTGTCCTTGCTTTTATCAGCTCTGCAATTTCCCCGAAGTTTTTACAATATAATATGTAATCCTTGTCTGCCAGGACAGCATCTGTAATATAGAATTTTTGAATAACATAGGCATTCTTAATAATGCTTATTTCCGCAGCAGCTATAGTGCCGACAGTTATTAGTAATCCTATGGTTAATATAAGGCTTTTGGATTCGTATTTTGATCCAGATTTGTCAGAATCAGTGATTCCGGCAATTTTGTCAATATCAATTGGCGGACCATATAAGAAAGCAGAACTATATCGGTTTAATGGATCTTTTATAAATATAATTGAATTCTCATTTATCTGGTTGTAGGTTACGTCGATACTTTCAACAGGATTACCAGCGGCGTCCACAACTGTTATATCAAAAGATAATTCTGTGTCAGCAGATGAACTCTTTACCAAAATCTTACCTTCAGAGTTTGTTGATCCTTCAACAATTTGATTTTGATACGTTAATGTTTTAAGTGGTGTTGGAGTATCTTCCTTGCATGAGAAGACACAAATTAAAATAATTACCACGCAAAGAGAAGATATTTTTTTCATAGTATTACAAGATTATAATTAATGTTAAGTCCAAGTAATTCAGTCATCTAAAGATAAATAACTGTTATAATTTGTACATGTCATTTTTTCATTTCTGTCAAAATTATTAGTCATTTCGTCAAAACCTTACTTATCCATATTGATTTAATCTCTCGAAAACTAATTGCCAGCTCATAGATCAGCTCCGAAGGCTTCAACAAACTGCTAAGCGGCTCAGCTCAGGTACACATAAAAAAATCACAAGCGAAAAAAGCTTGCAATGGTATTGGGGTATGTTTTTATTTTGGGTCTTTACAACACATTTCGGTCAGGGTATTGACTGCGAACTGTATACTACTGGGAATTAGGAAGTTCCTTATGTGAATTCCGTTTACTCAAAGTGCCACATGATATTAGCCTGATTTTAACAGAAACTGTTTACTTTATGTTAATAATTTCCTGTTTATAGTAGGTTTTATCATCTAAAAAAGGCTGAACTTCGATATGGTCAATTTTTTAGGTCCTTCTTATATTAACGGGGCAAAATAGCTATCATGAGAAAGAAAATCTGGATTTACATTCTGATAGTAGTATTGGTGGGTATATATATTTTTAGGCTTGAAGAGAGACTAATTGATTTCTTCTTTCATTAATTTCTCATCTCTCTCTGAGACCTCGCCGGGAACTTTTTACGAATCATTCGCTAAATAGCTGACTCTTCGAGACTGAAGTCCGTAATGTATTAAGTGCACCCTGATCTGACGGCTAAAACTGACAGCAGGTTAAATGCGTTACTATGTTCTAAATTATCATTGACTTTTACCAACAACAAGTCACAAAAAAGATCTGATGTATAATTTGAAAGTTCAGTACAGCTGACTAAGGTTAAAAAACGTATGTTGTTTAACTGGTAAAGAATACAATTTATCTGATTTAATATTTTCTGCGTCGAAAAAATCATCAAAACATCAGGTGCATTTTCTTCTTTTCCCGCCACCCTGCCTGGTTTTCGTATTCAACGAAGTATATCTTTAAATCAGCCTGATTTTCATATTCAACAAAATATACCTTCTTTTTTGCCTGATTTGCATATTCAGTAAAAAACCATTTACCGTTATTCTCACCTGCCTGATTCTCGTATTTTACTTTAAAAACCTTTAAATCAGCCTGGTTTTCATATTTCACAACAAATACTTTCACATCTGCCTGATTAGGATATTCAACACTAAACACTTTCTGTGCTGATGCCAGATTATAAGCAAAAAGTAGAATTGATATTCCAAGAAGCTTATACATATTGCCGGAAATACTTAAAGCTATTTGATCTAAACGTCCCAAAATCTGTGCCAAGACTAAAAAACTCGTCTGATAATCAATGGGTTTTAGTGGGGTTGAGGTCAGTGGCAGGTTATTCGCCCCGGAGTGCGGGGCTCGTGATCCGCAATCAGGAGCCCTTCAATGAAATCCCTGCTGCCTGCCGGCAGCGGATTACTTCGTGACCCGCGGGTGGGAGGGCTGAAAAACAAACTCCCTGCCCGCCACCGGCGTCCTCTGGTCTGATGCGTTTTCACCGGGGTCGCGAAGGGCGCTTCCAGCACCAGGTGCGACTGAGCATGATTAAAAAAACCGAATTTAAATGCATGTTTGACTTTATAAAATTTCGAAATCCTATAGATGCTTCCTTTTTTTAGCGTAACTTCCCTTAGCTATCATGTGAATCCTTTTTAGCCACTATTATCATATGACACCAATAATTTCAAACATGATAATGCGGATAGGTTTTTTCATTTTATTCATCGCTTCCGCATTGAATATATCAGCTCAAACCCTTCACCTGGTATGGTCTGAGGAATTCGAAGGCTCCACTATTGACAACAAGACTTGGCAATATGAGACCGGTCCAACCAATGACAATGTCCACTATTACACCAGTCGTGCAACGAATACAAAAATATCGGATGGCAAACTGCAGATCATTGCCCTGAAAGAAACGTACCAGGGATTTGAATATACATCGGCTCACGTCCGTACAGAGCATTCATGGAGCTTCCGTTACGGTAGAATTGAGGCCAGAATGAAGTTACCGGGCACAAAAGGGTTTGTCCCGGCATTCTGGATACTGCCCGAGGACGGTTATTACGGTTGGTGGCCTAACAGCGGTGAAATAGACATCATGGAGTACCCTACCAATGAGTTGACAAAAATTTATGGCACCGTACACACCGAAAATTTCAATCTTGCCGGAGGCCCTTTCCCTCCCCAGGGAGGAACAATTGATATTACTGATGTAACAAGTAATTTTCACCTCTATGCAATAGAGTGGACGCCGCAAAAGATTGATTTTTTCGTTGATGATCAAAAGTATTATACCTTCCAGAATAATAACGGGACCTCATCAACCTGGCCTTTTAATCAGCCTTTTTATATTATCCTGAACCTGGCAGTTGGCGGAGGATGGGTTGGGACACCGGATAAATCGACAGTTTTCCCTGCTGTGATGGAGATCGACTTTGTGCGAGTATACCAGCTCCCCGAGAACCTGTCGATAAATGGTACAGATTTCGTGACATACAACTCAGAAAACTGTGAATATAGTATTGGGAAAATTGAGGGAGCTTCATATCATTGGACCGTTCCCGGTGGTGCCCAGATTACCTCGGGCCAGGGCACTTCAGGTATAACCGTAGACTGGGGTATCTTTGGTGGAGACGTGGAGATATTAATTACAACCGACCAGGGATCTTATCTTAAAGAATTTCCTGTCCGTGTCTCTTCCAATCTACTTAAAAACAGCAGCTTTGAAACAGGGGCAAAGTACTGGGACAGTCGCCTGGGATATCCGGGGAAGGCAGAAATAAGAACTCGATAATAATGAAGCCTATGGTGGTTCCCGATCGGTATTCTCTACTGTAGAACAACCCCCTGCAAATCCATGGGATGTGCAACTTTCACAGGGTGAAATTGAGCTTCAGGCTGGCACTCGTTACTTTGGAAGCTTTTCGGCTAAAGCAGGATTAACAGCAAATGAGATCACTGCAGCGGTTACAAATGCATCCAGCTTTGCACTGGTTGCCCAAAAAACAGTTACGCCCGGAGAAGACTGGGAGCTGTACGTATTTGACTTCACGCCATCCCAGAGCTTTACTGCCCTATTTAATATGGACATGGGGGCAAATGCAGGTAGTTGTTATCTCGACAATTTTAAACTAACCACCCCGGAACTTACAGGAATGAACCAGGTGCAGAACCCTGATTTCTTTGACGGGGACAGCATCTGGACCCTTACAACACTTTCTGGCGCCACAGTAGAAGGCTCCGTTACAGATGGCGAATTTGCTGTTGCCATTGGCAATGCCGGCAGTAATGCCTGGGATGTTCACCTTGGACAGGCGGATATGCAATTGGAAAAAGGGTTTGAATACACATTTTCATTCGATGCCTATGCCAATGCTCCAATGCAAATAACCCCTATTGTGGGAGAAAACAGTGAGCCCTGGACAGTTTACAGTGATGGAGAGCCTGTAACACTCTCCACTACTCGTCAGTCCTACTCAATCACCTTTCCAATGAACCAGGCAACAGACCTGGATGCCCGGCTTGGTTTTGACATTGGGGGTAATGCGGGAAATTTATATTTTGACAACATTCTTCTGAAGAAAGGAGCAGAGATAAATACCTCTTCGAACTCACCGGAATTGTTTGCTGAGCCATCCTTTTCAATAAGAAATTTCCCCAACCCAATACATAGCCAGACATCATTTTATTTCACTTTACTGAACCCAGCCCAGGTGACTCTGCAAATTTTTAATCAGAAAGGTCAGGAAGTCGCGACCCTGATAAACGGTGTCAGGCTACAGGGTGACCATATTACAAAATGGAATAGAGGTAAACTGCCTGCCGGAGTTTACTTCTACCGTTTTCAGGTGGGGAGGGAGTCGGTATCGGGAAAACTTATCCTATTGAAATGATTAGTCGGTGAAAACATCCGCAGCCCTAACCTTTCAGGAAAGGATAAACTATCTGACACATTATTATTACTTAACTTCCATATCCTCTTATGGGGCCGTAATCAACAAACCCCCGAGCGCTTTCAGCGCTCTCCGGGATTTTTTGTTTCCATTCCTCCGCCTCGCAAGAATACGTCTGCGGATTATTTCATGATCCGCAGGGAGGGGACCCTTGCAACAAAATCCTCCGATCCGCCAATCGGCGGATCATGGAGGGTTATTTTTTACTCCCTCCCATGAACAAGTTCAGGTCGGGATAAAAAATAATCCTCCACCACTGCGTGGGGAGGATTTTGTTGAGGTCGGTGGCGGAAGGTAACTAATTACTTATAATATATCTTTAAAGAGTATCTTAATACTTACTAAGCTGCATTATAGAGTATTGTAATACTCTTTAACTTCAAAATTAAGCAAATTACTTGCCCCAAAGCGTAACATATTACTCTTTCTGTCGTATAAGTAAGTAAATCAATACTTATTTTATATGGAGAAAAAGATAAATAAACCATTTAATGTTAAGCTACAAGCTGAAAAGGACTATTATAGATTATATGTTACACACTCAAGTTTCAAGGGGAGAGTCAGAAAAAGACTTGGTGACCGACCCTACGAAGATTTAGAAACCATTGCTTTCAATTTAAAATTTGAGCTTGGCAAGCACTTCTCGTCTCAAAATATAACCAAAGAAGAGGTTGAATCTTTCATTGATAATTATGTGTCAATGAATGTAAAGTGTAGTGCATCCATCTTTGAATATAAGGATGATTTCATTGGTTATAAGGAAGGCTTAACCAATAAGAAAATAAGAAAGAAACTTTCGAAAAGTACAGTTTCTGGTTACAAAACAGCATTAAAATATTTCGAAGAATATTTAAGTAAAAAGAGAATTTCGCCACACCCCTCACAGATTACTGAAACTGTGTTAAACAACTACTACGACTTCATTAAGGGTTCACACAACTATCGAACGAAACTGCATACAAAACTAAAGGGATTTATAAAGTATCTCGAAGAAGTAAAACATTTACCAATTGACCCCAGCTACAAATTATCAGTTTTTACTGAAGAGTATGACAACCAGTGTCCTGAAGATAATGATATTGCATTATCAGTAGAGGATGTTCGTAAATTAATAGAACTAAGAGAGAAGTTTCAAAGAGGTGAAATTCTATTAGACCAATATAAAAAATCGGATAGGATACCTGCTGAATTGCAAGAACACCAGTTTAATATGAAATTGAAAAATATTGTAAAGTGTCTTGATTGCTTTTTATTTATGGTAAGCACTGGGATGTATTATGCTGATGTCATGAAATCCCAATTAAACTTCTCAAATTCTGGTGATACTTCACATGTTCGGTATAGACGTGCCAAAAACGGAAGTCTCTGTAAGGCAATACCAATAGAAGATGATGAAATTTTCATTGGTGAAGAAATCATTAACCAGTACAAAATAAAAAATGGCTCAAATTTCCCATTAAAGCTCTCTTTAACACACTTCGACAAGCATCTTGGCAGAATTAGTCATCTCGCTGGCACAGGCTTTAAAATCACAAATAAAATGGCTCGGAAGACTTTTGCCAGCTATTTGTACTTCAATAAAAGAATTCCGATTCACTATCTTCAGATTCTATTAGGGCACAAAGATGTAGCCGACACTGCACATTATTTAAGAATTTCTGACGATGATATAGTAAATGAAATTATGAGGTGGAGAAATCGCAGTTAAACTCGTCTTATATCAGTGGTACGAATCAAGGTTTTATACCAAATTGAAAAATTTTTTAATTATTTTTTTTGAGTCGTTAATATTTAAGAATCGCAAAACTCTCTGGTTTATAGAAAATTATAATTTTTTATAATTTTCGTTTAGCCAGCACCTATTTATCTGAATAATAAGCTCTTGCCCCACCACGGTCTTCCAGAAGTGGGCATGGGTATGGCGGTATCTGGGGGGGATACCCACCCCCATTTCCACTTTCAATGTCTGAGAGTATTTATGTTAAAGTGTAAGCAATGATAACCAAAGACCAAATCAAATCCAGAAAGAACGCACCCAAAGGTTTCCAACACACAATAGATGAATACCTGCTGTGCTTCCCTTGCATTATTACCAATGATAATATAGTTGATGTTGGTGGCTTGTATGACATCTTGGATTTTGGTGATAATGGAGAAATTGCTTTTGCCACGGTCAAGTTCCTTGAGGCTTACAAGACTGGAAACAAGGTCACGATTGTCGGTTTTGACATTAAGACTGGCAACTTGTTGAAACGCAGTCATTGCTATAATAGCGATGCTCAGGCGTGCAATTGGGTTTTAACCGACCTGTTCACAAATCCAGAGAACAATAATGAAAGTAAAAGTAATCGCCATGAAGTTATCCAATAGCGAAGATATCTCAATGGAAGAGCTTGTAAATCAAATGAGTTGTGCTCCATATGATTACAAGAATTTGCAAATTTTTCTTCACTGGGACAGAGAAATAAATGTACATTTAGAAACCGAATATTTACTGGTTAGTCCTTCCTGCTTCGGACTGGTTAGAATCACAAACCTAAGCGTTGAGAACAACTCTGTTGTCATTGATTATGTTGATTGTCAAACTCACGAATTAAGTAGTGTCCATGTAAAAATCCATGAAGAGAAACCCAGCATACTCTTCGTCAACTGGAATGACATTAAAAGCATGTTCGACTCCACTAAAAAGAGTTCCATTGATAATTCGGAGCTTCTTGACTTCGATTACTAAACAGAAATCCAGCATTGGTCAAAATATCACACACAAAACACAGATATACAATCGTTTAATGTATTTTTGTAGTCAAATTCTTCAGGCATGAATAAAAAGAAAGATATGAAGATTCAGCTTACCGAGATTTTTATGGCAAAAGCTGGAAGGAAAGGCTGGGATAGGTGTTTTCACGGCACGATTAAAAGAGAGTTTGATGCAGATGGCAGTCCAATCGTCATAGGCAAAATTAAGGTCTTAAATGGCTTCATTGTGGCTCAGGCTAAAGACCAATGGGAACTTGGTGAAATGCTCGATGAAATTGTATTAATAGTTCTTGACAACGGTGTTCATAATCAAGCCGAAAGAGTATCAATGATTGCTGGGATTCCATATTCTTTGAATTAATTTTTAATCCATATAATTTAATATTAATAAGTTTTTACTGCGGTGAAATGAGTAGTTATTTATTTACCTTTAGACTTCGGCTATTAGTATTTACTGTTTCTCAAAAGAGCCTTGAGCACTAATAAAACAAGCATTGTTTGAATGTTTCTGATGGAACAGAGAATAGTTTCTTTGATTAAAATAGATTGATATATGGAAGTTAAATTGAGTCAGGCTGTTAAGATGTTTTTTGGCAACTCCTCATTGGAAATGGTCTATATTGAGGCTATAGCCAACGCATTCGATGCGGGTGCTTCTAAAATAAACATATCCATTAGTATAGCAAATTATGACAAGCCTGAAACCCTTTCAATTGAAATCTCTGATAATGGAGAAGGCTTCACAGACCAAAGAGTCAGAAAATTTGGTAGGCTATTTGACGTTGATGAGGGTTCACATAAGGGTCTTGGAAGACTTGTGTATGTGTGTTATTTTGATGATGTAACAATTAGTTCAAATTTTGAAAAGACCAGACACCGCTTTTTCAGGTTTGATGAGAATTTCGATGCAAATTCTTCCGAAGTTACTGTTGTAGAGGAACAACCATCTGGTTCGACCATTAGTTTATCAAAATATACCTACAGCAAAGTAAAGAGCCATGCATTTTTAACTCCCAAGGACTTGAAGAGTAGAATTATAGAGGAATTTTACACCAGATTTTTCAAGTTTAAACAAGAAAAGAGAGAAGTCCAAATAGATATCACCCTGCGAATCAGCGAACACCAATTACATGAGTCAATAACATTAGATGATATTTCTGACATGGAAATGGTTGAATTTGATTCAGCTTTTGCTCTGTTTGATGTATTGCGAATATATTATTCGATTGAAAAGGTAGATGTTGGCGAAGAAACCTTTATTGCAGCTTTATCTGTTGACAATAGAACAAAACAAATTGATTTACTCGCAAAGGAGAATGTCCCAACTGGGTACAAAATGATTTTTTTGCTTTTTTCCGATTTATTTGACGGTAAAGTTGACCACACAAGACAAAACTTTACCCTGCCAGAGAGTGAATTCAAAGACATTCAGACTATGTTTCGTCATGAAGTAATTAAAATAATTGAAAAAAACATTCCAGAAATAACCAAACGTAACCACGACACAAAAGTTTCGCTCACGAATAGATACCCTCATTTAGCTGGCTTTTTTGAAGAAAAGAATATTGGGTATGTGTCAAGAGATGATATTATTAAAAAAGCACAGAATAGTTTCTTCAGAGCACAAAGAGAAATATTAGACGCTCAATCTTTGTCAGATGAACAATTTAATAAATCTCTTGAATTATCATCCAGAGCATTAACTGAATATATTCTGTTTAGGCAGTTTACAATTGAGGGACTTAAGAAAATCAGCGACAAGGATGATGAAGCCATAATACATAATTTGATAGTACCAAAATATGAGCAGTTTCATAAAACAAATTTGACAAATGATATATACAGGAACAATGCTTGGGTATTGGATGATAAATACATGACCTATGAGACTATTCTGAGCGACAAAAAGATGTCAGAGTTAGTTGATGTAATTACCAAAGGTGAGTATGAAGAAGCTGATAAAGGTCAGCCTGATATTGCTTTAATATTTTCAAGTGACCCCGAATTGGGTAAACCTTTTGATGTAGTAATTGTGGAACTTAAGAAAAAGGGAATTACGCTTGAGGAAAATATGAAAGTTGTCACACAACTGGAAAGCAGGGCGAGAAGATTAATGAAGCACTACAACAACCAGATACAACGAATATGGTTTTATGGGATAATAGAGTTTAACTCCGATGTTGAAATGCATCTTTCTGGCAATTATACCAAACTATACTCTACTGGTAAAATGTACTACCAAGAAACTAAAGTAGCCATACAGTTAGAACCAGAAATTAAATTACCCATTGGGATATTTATCATGGATTTAGATTCTGTCATTAAGGATGCTGATGCCAGAAATTCTACTTTTCTTAATCTCATCAAGAGTAAATTTAATAAATAGTGGTAACTAAATCATGTTCGATAATATCAAATGAAAGAACAAGAATACCTGAAGCATATTGAAGATTCAATAAAGGAAATACGTGAGGTAAACATGGTCAATAGTTGGGCATATGAAAAAGTTGTCCATGCTATTTTAAAAATCCAGAAGTTGCCAATAATCCTGTTTAAACTACCAGCTACTTCCTACATTTACCGTTCTCGAATTAATACTAACTTAAATTTATTTTCTAAGGTTTCGGATATTTCATCACCTGAAAAGAAATATGTTAATAAATATGGACGGGCAAACAAACCCTTACAAACATTATTTTATGGGTCTGAGACACGACCTGTATCTTATCTTGAATTCGCTAATCAATTAACGAATACAACACCCATAGGTGAAGAAAGAATGATAACAATGGGTGCATGGAAGTTGTTAGGTGAAGTTGAACTTGTTTTAATTTTCAATCCATCATTGCCAAGAGATAATGCATACAGTAAAATGCATGGTGAAGCCTTTGATGAATTTATAACCAAGACACCTGCTGAGTTGAGAAAGGGTACTATTAAATTCTTTGAGTTTATTGGTGAAGAATACTCAAAAGTGGCTCAGGAAATCGATGAATCATATTTAATAACATGTGCATATACAAATATTGTATTTGCATATGAAGAAAGTGATGGAATAATGTATCCAAGCGTACCATTAGGGGGAGAAGGATTCAATGTCGCATTAAAGGAAACCATCTATCAAAATGGATTCTTGGAATTGGATGCTGCAATGGTGGATAAATTTATTGCGAAGAAACAAGATAATGGAAAACCAGCGTTTTTCAACAATGCCAGCAAACATGCCAGAAGGATTACTGGATTAGATATTGAGTGGGAAGATAATTGGCAGACCTTCTAAGAATCCAGATAATAGGACTCACTCCTCTGCTGAATTTCAATTCAATAGCATAAGTCATGAAGGACTGACTGATGCTTCTCAATTTCCTGATTATAATAATTTTGTTTCGGCAAGTTTTGTTCTCCCAACTTCCCATATTTTAAAAGGTAATCACATGGATGATAATGATATAATTAAATCAATGAAGGTCAACAGATTTGACCTTTCCGATTATTTGATTCATTTCACCAGAAGTACTGGTCACCGTGCTTTCGAAAATTTAAAAGCTATCATTGCATGTGGCAAAATTAAATCAGATTGCGCAGTAAGGAATGGGAAGCGAGGCATATATGGGAATTACCCTGCTGTATGTTTCTCAGAAATGCCTCTCTTCAGTTTTTATCAATACGTTAAAAACCGACATGCTGATTCCAAGGTGGATTTCTATGGGATTGCTCTAAGTAAAGACCAGATGTTCAGGCTGGGTGCACGAAATGTCATATATGGCACAACTAATCTGGTTGAAAACAATGGAGAACCTGACTCAGAAGCAAGACGATTTACTGCATATCTACCTGAAAGAGAGCAATACCGATATATACTTACTAAGATTGACGATAAGAACGATTGGACTCACGAAAGGGAGTGGCGTTGGACTAACCAGTTTTGGAAATCACACGATAACAATCTTCCTATCTGGAGAAACAATTCTTTCAATGATATATCTGGCAATTCGGACTTTGACCAGCAAAAGCCAATATTTATTCTGACTGAATTTGAAAGTGAAGTAATAGAAATAATGAAGCTCTTTGAGAGATTTAAAGACCCAAGAATCTATAATAGCCATAATATCACAAGAACATTTATATTTTCCAGAGAAAATATTGAAAGTAGCAGATGCTTGTCATACGATAACATGGACTTCATATCACTTTACAACGCTGGTTTATTAAGAGCAGTGGTAGGTAAATAATCATCAACAGGGATAAATAAGAGAGGCGGTACTCATTGATGTCTCGCTGCATTTCCTCGTGCTAAAGGAATAATGGGAAGTACCGCCTCAAAGTTGGTCGCCCAACAATATAAAGAGGCGGCACAATTGTGGAATAAATATGTCTCGCTGCATTTCCTCGTGCTACAAGGAAAGATGTGCCGCCTTTAAAATATTCGAGAGAACGTATTAAATACACGCAATCCTGTAATTACGAATGGTCTGAAACATTGATTGCACAAGAATACTGCGAGTATTTGTGCTAATTTAAATAAAATCTGCATTTAAACCAAGAATTTACAATAATTTTTACCAGTTTAATGAAATAATTCGCACTTTATTTGATTTACATCTTAACAATAATTAATTGAGGGTTTAAACCTAAAATCTGCGAATAATTTATTATTTTTCATTTCTTGAAATAATTAGAAATTAAAGCGAATAAAAAATGTCTCTCTTTTCTCCAAAAAAGAATTTCGATTTAATTGCCACTCAACTTGCAAAAGAGGCTGCTATCGAGACTATATATGCAAATGGGAAAATCAGTGGATTAATGATTTTTTTACATGGAAATGAAAAGTCAATGTCAGAAATGATAAAAAACGTTGACTCAAAAGTCATATTTATGAATGCCATTGAAGACCGAATATTTAATGACGATTATATTGATACACGTTCTCCTGAAATAGACGACCTCTTCCCTTACAAAACTAAAAAGGGTGATGCAATGACTGCACCAAGAGCAGTTGTGACTGACAAATATAAACCACTGTTTGGTTGGGAAGTATAGGGAAACAAGTCGCAGTCTTAATGCTTTTCCCACTAATTTAAGTATTTAAATCGAGCGTGTTTGCACCAAATTATATCTAACTCTAACAGATATTGAAAAGAGATGAGACACAGAATAAATAACCCACTTATTACCATTTTTTATCCAAACCTGACATCCCTATTATGGAAACCAACGATTTGCGAATCATACCAAATACCTTAAATGAAGCAATTATTCAATTAGATAGTGAATTTGACGAATTACAAAAAAATGAGATAGTAAGCCTGAGCGAAATCGAGTTTATCAGTGACTCTCATTTTTCTGTTGGCATGTGGCTTAGGAATAATTGGGGACTTTGGAAAGATAATAATTTGACGGCTTTTTTTAACAATTTGGGAGTACATCATCCTGATGATATGTCAAGCATTATTATGACGTGTTATTATAGGCATTTAAAACACCAAGACTACGAACTTGACAAACAGATTCAATATTATAAGGCTTACTGGAAAAAAGAAAGGTTATAACATTTTCAATTTATATACAGTTTTGCAGATGCTTCTGAAGATTTTTGCTCTTAAAGTCCTGAAATTCTGATTTAAGTTCATTTACAAAATTCCGCAAATTATCTACAGTGGTTTTATAGTGTGGGGATGTGAGTGAAACTTTTTCTTGGTTATTTGTAAATATTGGGTCTAATGAAAATGTTATTTCGACATCTTTCTCCCAAAATTCCAGCATGGATTCAATAAATCCTTCTTTATATCTATTAGTTCCATCGGGATGTCGTGAATTTTCCCAACTTTTTTTCCTGTAATCTTTAAATTCATCCCATGCCCTACAATGAATTTGTATAACTGGAGGTTCAATATTTTCATAATGTAAACTTTTCTTTGTTTCGATGATATTATCGAAAAAATTGATAACTCCACATTTCTCAAAATCACAGTCAGTAACAATAAAAACACCGTCTTTATTACGCTCATTAAATATTTCAGGATTTATAACATTCTTCCCGTCAAAAAGAAATTGATATGAGTAAAGGATATCTCCACACTTGTCGATATCATGATATCTAATTACTATTTCCTCAACCTCGTTAATTTTTAAAGTAGCCATAATTGATATTTCTTTACATGGTCTCTTAAATTATTATGTATGAAACTTATGATTCCCTGAACTCCCTTCCCAATTTATCAATGAAAAAAGATTTTCCATCTAATTCAACTCGTGTAAGTCCGTCACAAAAATTACCTGCTCTTGTGTATTTTGGTGGAATAACTACGTTCCCTTCTTTATCAATGTATCCTTCTTTCTTATCCTCGTAAATCCAAGCAAGTCCATCGGAAAAGAACCTTACGTGTTGAAATTCTGGTTGAATTACCTCTTCCCGCACTTATCTACAAATCCCCATTTATTTTTTTGCTTAACCCCTGCCTTTCCCTCTGAAAACCATTTTGTTTCATTATACTTTAGTGGAACTATTTCCTTGCCCGTTTTATCAATAAATCCGTAGCGATTTTTTATCATAACACCAATCATCCCTTCTATAATAAAGCGGTGATAATCTGTCAATTTATCATAAATAAATGGGATTACCACGTTTCCTTCAGTGTCAATAAATCCCCATTTTTTAGCCAGTATTACCCCTGCTATACCTTCACGAAAATCATAGGCATTGGAGTATATCTGAGGGATTTTTAAGTTCATATCTCTATCAATGAATCCCCACACTTCCTTCCATGCAACTGGCGCAAGTCCGTTTGAAAAGTTACCTGCCGAATAATATATTTTGGGGATGACTATCTTGCCAAAAGTATCTATAAATCCATGATTGTAAAATGGGGCATCACTAACATGCGCTAATCCTTCTTGGAAATATACAACTTCGCCACTTAAAGGAGCATAAATCTCTTTGCCAGTCGAATCAACAATACCATATAAATTATCTAACTCTACTTGGGCGTAACCGTCATCAAAATCACCTGCATTATCATACTTTATTGGGACTACAATATCTCCTTGCGCATTTATGAACCCATTCGAACCATCTATTTCGACCATTGCAAGTCCTTCAGAAAAGTCTGACGCACTATCATAGATATTCGGAATAGCCATATTCCCTTCCTGGTCAATAAAACCATATTTCCCATTTCTTTTAACAACGGCAAAATTATTATTAAACAATCCCGCAACTCAAATTCTACTTCACTAAACACTGGATTCATTGACACAGCATCAACATAGATGTCTAAACCATTCTTTTTTAGAAACGGAACATATTTTTCAAAAAGGAGGGGTGTCATTGTGCAAAATAATGGTTTGCATGAAGATACAAAACTTTTATCAGAAGTAATATTAGTGTTAAACAAGGTCCTTCATATGTTGACTGAAAATGTCTCGACTATGTATTAATTAATCGAAGCATATTAATACACAGGGGTCTACTGTCTATTTAATAACGAGTTTACCGAAATGAAATTCCATGTTCATCGAAAATCACACCAGTCAACAATTGCAAACGCCAGATTATAGCTCCTGAACACAAACTGAAATTTCCTTTTGCTTATAAATGACAGGATTCGGGTCAGCAAGCAAAGCCCAACATTATGAAGGAAAGAGTGGAAATGGTAAACAGGCAGCACCAGAGCAAGAAAAGACCATGATAGCCAACTATAAACAGTCATTCTGCTGAAGTACACGTGTAAATCAAGCTCATTCTCTTTGATAAGCAATCTACGGTACTCGAAATCCAGTCTGGCTTCAGCAAGTCTCAGCATTTCCGAATTATTTCTTTTGCTACCTCTGAAGAATTTAATGGTATGATATTCTCTGATACTATTTTTCATATATGTTGTCTTAGAAACTCAGAATGTTATATGTTTCCATCAACTCTTCCTTGGCAATACCCAAATATCTCCGTGTCACAGCAGGATTGGAATGGTTAAACAGTTGGCTCAACTTCACGAGTGACAGTTCCGCATTTGACCCAGAACGAATAAACATTTCTCGCCCAAAACATTTCCCAGACAATGAGTGGAGCAAGTTCTTGATTTTAAGATTGTACTGCTTTTTCAAATCCTTCAGAATCACATTTAGCCTTTGGATGAGTAAACAGTACCCTTCTGGCTAATAAACATGAAATCATTCAAGCTGGCTGGCTTAATTTTATTGTAGCAGTCCGATATATGCTTTTTTAATTGCTGGTTTATTTTAATGTCCCTTCGCTTCTTGGTTTTCTTTTCGATAAGCTGGAATTCATCCTTGCCAAGCAAATCATCCCATCTTAATTAGAGGGTATCACTGGCACGTAAGCCAAAAAATACAGAACATGCTATGTATAGTGAGAGGGTATACTTTTCATCGTCATATAACTTCCGAATTAAATTCATGGCTTCATCCCATTCCAGATAGTCTGCTGTCGTAGTTGAAAATTTTGCGCTCATTTGTTTCAGTTTTGTGGTTATTTAATCAAAAGTGAATGTCGTTTTTTCACACTTATTGCTATTAGTGATGTAATCAACTGATATTCTTACATAAAGCAAAAATGAAGTTGTTTCAGTTCTTATTAAAAGTGAATATTCTAAACCTTGCTTCACCATATCATGAAAGTTCACTATTAATTCTGCAAATAGAGATTAAATGGAAAGAGCACAAAAGGTCGAGGAAATTTACAGAGATAGGACTTAACAGGGATGTCATCTAAGATTTCGACTATAACATAATAAGAATCAGGAGTTTCATCTTCAATATTGAGATACTCCATAATAAACCTTCTTCTATTTTTTAAAATGTTGCTCATAATTATGTGCAAAGATAGATGATATTTTAAATTATACCAAACCCATGAACATATTTATGTGCGTTCAGTACCTTTGTAAAAATTATTTCATATGAAATCAAGAGTACCAAAACCTGAGAAGGTTCAGGATGAGAGTATATACCAGCCACCCAAAGAAGTTAAGCCAGAACACCATGAGTTCTTGTTAACTATCGGAAATAAACTACAGGAGTTACGGAAGAACAAAAATTTAAGCTCATCTGGACTGGCTAAGCAACTTGGTATTTCAAGAAACGCCTATAGTCAAATGGAAAAAGGAAAGACCTATTTTTATCTTTTGAATTTGCTTAAAGTATTGGATTTTCATAATAAGACTGCAAATGAGTTCTTCAAAGAGTTGTAGAATGACTTTTTGAATGCAATCTTTTTTAAAACCTGTAATCTGATTATTTTTTCAGAAAATAGTTATTATTTTTTGTAACATCCCTTCCATAGAATACGCATACTCAAATGGTCTGTTGAACGAAGATGAAAGATATGCAATGGAGAAGAACATTAATTTATTGGATTGTTACATAAAAGAAGTTGCCATTGAAGAAATTCAGGAACTGGTTGATGAAATGCATAACAAACTTAAAAAGAAGAGAACCTTGCAAAGTCGGCAAGGTTTTTTTATTTGGGTAAGTTTTGGAAATATTAACATCCATGCTCGAATATTACATGCTGGCGGCACAGACAAGCCAATTTCAGTAGTTTATATCTAATTTCCATACAATTCAGCGTTAAATCTGCTGTTTTTCATAGTAATTCTTTCTTTGCTAGACCCAGTAAATTCTGGATAAAACATGTAAAAGGAACAATAAAAGCAAGATATGTCTCATGCTTAAGTTGCAAATATTGTTCTTGCAAGGTATTTATATTAAACCAACTCCCATGATAAAAAAACAAATACCTGACCAGCACCAGAAACGGCTTGATTATATAAGTACATTCTTTAAAGAGTTCAGGCTTAGTGAAGGTATGACTCAAAAAGAACTCAGCATAAATTCCAATCTACATAGAAATACAATTATCCGTGCAGAAAATGCCGAGAACCTTACTCTTTTAAGCGTTTTTGAGTTGGTAGATACGTTGGATATCAATCTGAACGATTTATTTCAAGACATCAAGTAATTAAATATATAACCTTGTTATTCTATGCGTTACAGCATTTTGTTGCAAATATCTGATATGAATTTTGGCTTTCTATTTTGAAAACCTTCATCAATTATTTTCAGCCATTCGTCCAAAATTGGTATAAAACCCATTTTTTATTTAAAACGCCAATTAATTGATTTACAACCTTATAATATTCGTCTTAATTAAAATTGCCGTCTTAATTAAGATTGCTTTCATTCGTCAAAACTGCTGTAAAAATTTGTAACAAAAGAGATTAACATTCGTATAATTATTCCAGAAGCAGTGCTTCTACCAGACAGTCAAAATGCCCTGAAACCAGAAGGGAACTGAACTGTCAACGTAACCAACGCTGGTTACAAGTAAACCAAGAAACCAAGCAATACAACCAAAGGTGTAGATACACATGTGTCTGCTAAGGAATTACTATGCGATATGTTGCGTATGAGATTTGATGTAATTATATTATTAATTAAATATCAAACAGATAGTGATGAAGAAACATAACAAATGAGAAAACACTAATTGGTTAAAATATGTAAGAAGTAATAATAATTAAAAATTACTATCATGAAAAAGAGAAAGTTAAAAGATGACAAAGAAGCTGTTGTCAGAACCTTACAAAGAAAGGATAGATCCAATCTCACAGACTGAAGGAGTTGCTTTCACAATTACAATGTTAATTGTGAAAATATTTACAAAGAACTTAAAGAAATTGTAACAAAATAAAGAATTTGATTTAGTCTTGTATTAACCTTGTATGACCGTAATGTTCAATGGCTTGATGAAATAATCAAGTTACTAAAAGAGGAAGCAATTGTATATGAATTTGATTTATCTTCAACAGTACCTCGTATTTCGTAAATTAAATATTTCAATGAAAGAATTTTATCAGTTTCTTGATTTCAGAATAAGATTGGGGATTGGCGATGAAAGAAAGATTGAAGATTTATTGGAACAAATTAGTCTGCTAAATGAAGAACTTGAGAACTTGAGAAAATCTGAAGGGAATAATCAACAGTCAATGGGATTTCAGATTTCGGGAATATTCTTAAATGAAATCAGGCAGTCTTTTTCAAACCGAAACAAGGAATTACTGAACTGACTTGGATATAACTGGAAAAGAATGTGGGTCGAAAATCATTTTACATGGAATTATTTTGAAACATGTACGTATTTATATATACGTCTGGGGCACAAACCACAGACAAAAAATAACATGTATTAAATAAATATTTACTATGGAAAGTGTAAAAGGTTACAAAACCCGATTTGAGATTAAAAAGCAACATTCTGTATCTGCAGGATGGACGACTCAATGATTGATAAATTACGTGATATCAGAAAGAAGACTGGAATATCAGTAAGTGAAATCATCCGAGAATCAGTAAGAAGATTGCTTCAGGAAGTTGATGAAACTGGTTCAATCAACCTGAAGATTAAATTGAATAAGATGATTGTAAAATAACGGTAGCATGACAATGGTTGAAAAATGGTCATGCTACCAATAATTAAAACTTAAAATCATGATTACAAACATAAATACGCAAGAAGAACAAAAAAGTAGTGAGAAACGGGTAATGGTATATCCATCAAAGTCTGAAATCAATAATGGAAAACAAGAGACTAGTAGAAGAAATAATCAAAGGTATTACGAACCAATATTTCAAGGAAGTCTATTGAAAAAGAACGATTACCAGTTGCATTTTTCAGCGTTGTTGGTTTTAATGGTAGCAAAACAGCTAATAACGTCACAGAGCATTCTGGTCTGATAATAATTGACATTGATGTAAATGACAATCCCGAATACCGACTTTGAATTGCTCTACAACAATTTACAATGGAACACCTACACATTTGCGTGTTTCAGGTCACCAAGCAATGGAATTAAATTGATTATTCAATACCGATATGCAAGACGTTAATCATCATGAAGCCTATTTTCAAGCAATAACAGAGTATCTGTTGAACCACTACAAGGAAATCCATGAAATCGATACCAGTGGTTCAAATGTCAACCGTGCCTGTTACTCTGCCATTTAATACAATGCTTATCTGAATCCATACGCTGAGATTTTCAAAGTCAGTCAGGACTATATTGATGAGTACATAAAAGCACATCCCATGAAATCAGCCAATGGGTCTTTACCTAAACCTTTACTTCAGGTAGAATATCTTTCATATAATGACCACTTTGAAAACATGAAAAAAGTTATAGATAAGTGGACATCAGTGGGTATTGAAAAGAATAAGAAGGGGACATCAGTGGGTATTGAAAATGGCGGAGAATTAACACCTGCTGAAGATGCCAATGGGACATTAGTGGGTAATAGAGAAAATCAGTCAGGGACATCAGTGGGTATATATGACTGCATCTTCAATGAATACAGATTCCATACTATAAAGGATAGTGTGATAAGTACTAATGTCCCCTTTTTTGAAATACTCTTCATGAAATACTGCACTCCATCGAAGTGTTGAACGTGAGACCAGACTTGATGAAATATACTTTAAAGACTATCCCGATAAACGATTAAGTACTGATGATTTTGAAGGTCTTGATGGTCTGGAAGTATGTGAAGTAAAATCAATTGGTGTAATAAAAGAAGGCAAGCGTGGAAAGACTCTGACTTCCATTTGCATGAAACTGATTTTCAACAATCCCTTCTGTCATCCTGCATTGATTGCAAAAGAACTTCAGAGCATAAATTATAATCATTGCGAAGACCCAAATCCCGAACAAACCCTGCACCTGATGAAAAAGAAATAAATGCCATTGTCTCAACCTGCTACCAGAAATTCATTAATGGTGAACTGGATTTTACCAAGGTCATCAGGAAAAAGAAAAACTACAAGGATATTTCCAAAAAGAAGGTCTTCTGCTCAAGATTCCACGTTAAGATGAATGCTGATGAGAAGCATAAGGTTTGCACAAGGACATTCTCAGAAGCCAAACGCAATAAGAACATCAGACTCTATGAAGAAGCCATATCTGCGCTTCAGGACGGCAAGAAAATCACGTCAATACGCATTGCTGAATATATGGGGTTGTCACGTAAACAAGCAAGTCGGTACAGAACTGATAAACGATATGCTGAAAGGATGAAAGAACTTCAGAGAATCATTGATGATTACAATAAGTCGTTGTAAAAGAAATAAATATTGAGAAATGATTAATGAATCTTATATAATAATTTGATAATTAATTTATTATATAATATTTAACTTAATAAAATCTCAGAATTTTGCAAAATTTCTCCGATGTTATACATCATGCCACTTTATACCAAAAGTCCGTATAACATTCATAAATTTGTTTGATAACAGAACCACACATCATGGAAAAAGAAAAAACGGAATCACAGAAACGTCAATATTATAAGCAAATTGCAGAAAGGAGTTTTGCAACTATGTTCGACCAGTATTTGTTCTTTTGTTTTAGCCGAGGCTTTCAGGAAAAAATCAATTGTGATAATTTCAAGACCTTTGTGGTCACTCAGAATATAATTGATGAATATGTCAATGAGTACTGGCAACAAAGCTATAAATACAAAAAACAAGGCAAATGGGAATTTGATATTAAACAGATTGAAACCCTCATATATAAGTGGAAGAAGGTTAATATTGAGACCTTGCATCTCGCAACCGAATATTATGTTAGGAACAAGTTCTTTGATATCTACCCATACGAAAAGTTCATTCAACTACTCGAAACAAAGACTTGTTATTACTGTGGAATCTCAGAAGACATGATTGCACAATTAGTTTCCAAACGCAAAATTTTTAAGAAGAAAACAACCAGAGGGTGGACACTGGAGGTTGACAGGAAAAAACCAAACCTTGAGTATACAGAGGAAAATTGTGTAAGATGCTGCTACTGGTGCAACAGTGCCAAGACTGATGAATTTGATGAAATTGAATTTAAACCCATTGGAGAAGCAATTAAACAAATCTGGAATGAAAGACTTAGTTGTTAACCGCCATACTCTACCTGACTGGTATCATTGTCAATCTATTGCATTTGTATACCCAATTAAATTAAAAGACAGAGAGCATCTTATTCCATTTTATGACAAACTGTGGTCGTACATCCCAAATGATGTTGGCATTACTCTGGTGGTTAAAGATTTGTCATTTACTCAAGGATACCTGAAGAAATGTCGTGAAAATGGCATAACCAATAATATTGAATTTATCGAATGCAAAGAAATCTCTGATATTTGGATTCGTGATTTTGCCCCTCTAACGATATTGGAAGGCAGTGTAATGAATGCATGGCAGTTTGAGTATTCACCAGCCTATGTTGAAAAGACGCACCAGAAATATCTGCAATATGACCATATCGCAGGAGAACAAATTTGGAAGCACATCCATGGATTCGGAGTTAGTTCTGCTTATTTCAAATGGGATATGGGTAACCTGACCCATAATGGTAGCGGAACTGCTATTGTCACCAATAGACTCATTGCCGATAATCAAGGTGTTAATTTCGAGCATGAGCTCAGACCAATGTTACATGTATTTACTGGATTTAAAAATCTGATTTTCATACCCACAGAACCTGATGATGCAACTGGTCATGTTGATGGAATGGTAAGGTTTATTGATGAAAAGACACTGGTAGTGGGGTCGTATCCTTTGGGTTGTCCCAATCGAAAGTTCATGGAAATACTTGCTGAAAACCTTAAGAAAGACCTTGGGAGCGAATTCACAATAATAAGACTCGAAAACGGTACTCCTGAAGACTGGGAATCTGAGGGAATCGGAAGTGCAGTTGGTAATCACATGAACTTTCTAAGATTAAACGAGACCATTCTGTTTCCGTATTATAGTGATGAGATTTCGAAAAAGCCAATGCAGGACTTTATTTTAGAACTGGAACGGAATAATCAACCCATTAGGGTTATCGCTGTGGATATGCCTGTACTATGGGAATTAGCTCGTTTGGGTGGAGTCCTGAATTGCATATCGTGGCAGGACTTTGCCAATGAGAAGCCTAAGCCAACTGGCTAAACAATATATACCTGAACGTAGAACAAACTCAAAGTCAAGACTAATTGTCAAATTTAAGTTCAGGTAAATCATTTACTATATCCACAGTCTGGATACTTACATTGATAACACTCAACAACAAATCCAATATGTATCTTGGCTTCCCGACTTCATCTGCCCAGTCGTTTGGATTGTTTTTAATTCCACTATCCTTATCAACAGTAACCTGATAGCGTTCCATTATCCATTCTATTGCAGATTTCCCATTAACCACATACTCATATGCTTTCTCTGGTATGTTTTCAATAGAAATTCGGCTGTTGTATATGATTGTGTCTTTCTGACCTTTCTTCGGGAATCGCATCTTTTCAACAGCATAAAACTCACTCTCAGCACCGTTTACAGTGACACCATCGTACGCTGGAATATTTTCGTAGTTAATATGTAATTCTGCCAGTTCCCGACCTGCCTTGCTGAATTTCCAGAAATCTTTTGGCGCATCGACCAATGGAATACGTGGCAGCATTTTCTTCAAGTCATTGGCAAAGGTCACCCGATATTGTTTATTATGCAATATGCCATACACATAATAGAAAATATCTTCCTTAGTTACACTCTTACCATAAATTTTTATGGCGTGTCAAGAATATAATTAGAGATACCATCTCTTCGAAGGTACTGGTTATCATGCATAGAATCAAACAGAGAGGCTTGATGTTGCTTAGCCTCTTCATAATAATATAGAGGAAAACATTGAGTGTCGCCATTAAAGTGGCTATCAGCAATTGTGTTTGTCAGTAGGGCATCTACCCCTTTAATTGAGCTTGAAACATTAATTATTAAATTTGTTTTATCACCCGCAAAAATGTTGGAGAACTGACCACGTCTATGGATGAATTTATCACCGTAGTATAAATATTGTTTAAAGAAAGGTCTATATGAACAAGTATAAATGCTATTCTCATCAAACTTTGTTTTCTTCCCTCTCTCAGCATTGGGAATTAAACTACTTGACCAGCTAATTTGTTTAGTGTCTCTTTCAATGAACTTATTAATGTCACTATCAGGATTATCATTTCTTTTCTTAATGAATAAGTCAATTTGATGGTTGTAAAAATTTATTGTCTTTTTCATGTTCTCAGCGAGTGAACTTTTTCTTGAATTATATACCCAAGAGTTCTCTGCTTGTTCCAACACCCATAGAGTTGAGCACGAAAAAGGACTTGCTTTTTACATCGAATTTATTTTGTGGTTGAATTGGAATAAAGTTGTCAAACATATTATTACGTTGATTTATCCAGTCCCAATGTTCATTAGGTGTTAACCCTTTCCACTTGAAATTCTCATTGGAAACAGAACCAAATTCTTTGATAATCGTTAATTTTTCTTCTCTACTTAGATAATCACCTATGTCATGGTAATAAATTCTGGCTTTTGAGTTTTCTGATTTTGGATTTTTAACTAATAATGTGATTGAAATTGGTGTGCGTGAACCAGAGCCAAATATTTTTCCACCTTCCTTTCGTGATAATTCACCACTTGTCCTTTGATTGCCTCGTAGATTGAAAATATAAATCGTTGAAAATTCTTTTTCAAGATGCTTCCGAAATCCATCTTGCGAATGCCCATCCAGCCATGCACGCATTAGACAAAAGCATATTATACCACCATTTTTAGTCCAAACGGTCACTTGCCCATCGAAATGCTTTAATATATAAATCGTACAGCGAGTTTTTATTAATTGCCTTAGTATCCCTCGCATATGTTGTAGCGATGCGATTATCTAATTTTGGATATGATTGGTTTTGAGCATTATCATTTGCTGATTTTTGTCCAACTGAATATGGTGGATTCCCAAATATTATTCTTAGTGGTGTCTTCTTTTGCGCTTCCACACGCTTGGAATTCTGAGGAAACATGGTTGAAAATAGCTTATCGCCATTTTCTGTTTCGCTCATCTGAAAAGTATCTGTTAGGACAATCCCTTCAAATGATTTATAATCGGTTGCAGCACCCATTAAGTGATGATATGCGTTTTCAATATTAACTGCTGCAATGTAATAAGCAAGTAAGACTATTTCGTTAGCATGTAGCTCGTGTTGATACTTACGTGGCAAGTCTTTGGAGTCAATCAATCCACTTTGAAGTAGTCGGGTAATAAAAGTTCCAGTTCCAGTAAATGGGTCTAATATGTGGATGTTTTCGTCAGAAATGGAACGATTAAATTCTTTCTTTAGAACATCATTAACAGAATGAATAATAAAATCAACAACCTCAACTGGGGTGTATACTATACCCAATTGGTCTACCATTTTTGGGAAAGCTGTTTTAAAGAACTTATCGTAAAGTTCTATTATTATTCTTTGCTTTCCTTCTGCATTATCAAGACCTTCTGCACGCTTCCTGACTGAATCATAAAACTTCTGTAAGGTCTCGGTATCTTTCTCAATTGCCTGAGCTTCGAGTAAGTCAAGCATAGTCTGCATTGAAACAGAAATTGGGTTGCTCTCAACAAATGAATATCCTTCAAAAAGTGCATCGAAAACGGGTTTTGTTATTATATGCTGGGAGAGCATTTCAACTGCTTCTCTTTTTGTAATGGACGGATTAATATTGTCTTGCAATCCCGTCATGAAATTATTGAACGCCTCTTTATGCGTACCATCCCCGTCTATTAAATTTGTAATCCTTGCAATCTGGCGTTCAGCAATATCAGCAACATTTTTTGCCCATTGTTCCCAATACCTGCGGTCACCTACCTTTTGAACCATCTTTGCAAACACAATACCTTGCAATTGCTCGAATTGCATTGCGAGTTGACGATTAATCTCTTTCGTTGTTTCACCTGCACCAGCTTCATCTCCACCGCCCTGTTCTCGACCACCAATACTCCCAACAATAATCTGGCTTGGACGGTTTTTATTGAGTTCAATTTTATTTACAGTGGCATTAAATCGGTCATCATGAGCACGTAAAGCATTTAAGACTGACCACACCACCTTAAAGCGTTCATTATCATCCAGAGCTTGTTTAGGGTCGACATCCGAAGGAATCACAACAGGGATAATAATATAGCCATATTTTTTATTTGGTGATTTACGCATTACACGACCAACGGATTGCACAACATCAACCTGAGAATTTCGTGCTGAAAGAAACATCACACTATCTAATGACGGCACATCAACACCTTCACTCAAACAACGAACATTTGTAAGTACTTTGCATTCGTTTTCATTCTCTGCATCAGATTTTAACCAACTGAGTAATTCATCCCGTTCAGGTGCACCCATTGTTCCATCAATATGCTTAGCTGCAACACTGACACCATTTGCTTTTTTGGTGTCGCTATCCAACGAATTCAGGTAGATTTCAGTAGTTTCATTGAAATGACTTGTGACTCTTTTTGAAAATTTTATGTTTTGGCAAAAGGCAACACCCCGTTTCATCGGGTCTGGGTCAGTTTGCTGTAATAACACCATCATCACCCAAAACCTTGTTTTGATAGCGCATTGATTACACCAATGAGTTTTGAAGCATCATCGTAGCTTATTTCACTCTCTTTGTTTGCAATAGCTTTTTGAACTGCGATAGGCACATCCTTGTCGCTCATTGTCAATATCAAGACCTTATAATCTGAAAGCAAGTCTTTTTCAACGGCTTCACCAAAACCAATCCTGTAAATTTCATCACCAAATTTACTGGGGTCATCCATCGAACATAATTCTGCATCATATTGTGCCGCTTTTGACTTTGAATCATCACTGAAAAGTCTTGGTGTTGCGGTCATGTAAAGACGCTTCTTGGCTCTGATGAAATCATTGTCGTGCACTCTAACAAATGCAGATTCATCATCTCCAGATAGCGTTACCCCAGTTGTCCTGTGTGCTTCATCGCATACGATTAAATCAAATATGCCAAATGGATCTATTAGAATTGTCGTGTTTTATTAATTCTCGTTGAGCTTCAGCAATGACATCAATTGATTGATATGTTGAGAAAACAACAGTCATGCCTTTGGGTTCAGCTTGTTTGAATGCATTAAGCTGGCGGTTGATTGCTTTTACATCTGTAGAAGCAGGTAATGCCAAATCCACAACACTAAAAGTGTCAATATCATCATTGGATAATTGTTTTCTCGACACTTTCGGGTCTGAACATATACAAACTGGATTAATGGGTTCTTTGGCATCAGCAGTCCATGCATTCAGAGCTTGTCCCAGCAAAGAAATGGAAGGAACAAGGAATAGAACCAATCCATTCCCGTTAGACTCATTTTCAGCAATTCGTAGAGAAGCAAAAGTTTTCCCAGTTCCACACGCCATAATCAACTGTCCACGGTCATGGATTTTGAAATGTTCGTGAGCTTTATCGACTGCAACCCTCTGATGTGGGAATAGCTCTTTTTTTACTTGTTGTGACAATTCCCCAACCAGTCCTTGTTCCAGTTTTTCCCATTCAACAGGTGCGTTTTCTAAGTCTGTTAAATTTATTCGTGTAAATGGTGGATTTTGATGTCTGACGGTCTCTTGTGCACTTGAACCCCATTTATTCGTTGTTGAAATCCAGAGTCTCTGAGAAATCCAACAGTCTTCATGGTCTCAACATCCATAAAATGCTTGCTGGAAGTTGATAGGAATGAATCTAAGGCACTCTTATCAATGGTTGAACCCTACTCAAAGAACTTGCATTGAATCGCCCAGTAATCTCCTGTATGAGTGTGTGCAACTAAATCAATTCCAGTATCCTTTCCACCAAAATCTTTTTTGCATGGAAAGTCATTCCACATCCATACATGCTTGAACTGGTATGCATATTTTGGGTCTGTTTTTAAATATGCTTGCATCAAACGTTCAAACCTATCTCCTTTATCTCTCTCAGAAAACGCTTGCGCCCTGAATTTTTCCAATATTCGTTTAAAAGCTAATGACATGGAATATATATAATGTGTTGGTAAAGTTGCTTATAATATTTCTTTTTTCAGTTGAAGAGAAGACTAAAACACATCAGATAAAACCTTAGCTTTCATCAACTTCTCATAGGTAGTATACCTTGGTGCTTGTGGAGCAGTACCTTTCTTCTTGGTATCCAACAGAACATGACTGATTTCTTTTGCTGGGTCTTTAAAGTAAACGATATACTTATTGGTATCCTTATATTTTTCGATTTTTGCTACCTCAGCTACATGTGTGATTGCCGATATTGGAGCGACCTGATATGCTGCAATATATTTAATGCGATTCAGCATTGATGATGATATTCTGATTGACCACCATGCATTGGTTTCAATAAAAGCAGATTGAAATCCCTCTGCTTGAGCAGGAACAACAATTGTATCCAGTTCCTCAACATTAACATCTTTTTTGTGCCCTCTTCAATGTCACGAATTTCTTCATTGAATGGCATGAACTTGTGAATTCGTTCTTCTTCATCAACAAAAGTCTGAAATTCAATAATATCAGTATCCATTGTTAGCTGACCCAAAACATTTTCAAGTTCTGTGGATGTTTTATCAATGATAACAATTGCAGCAACTGGAATGTCAAAGATTAATGCATCCAGAAATGCGTCTATATTGCGATATCCTGCCGTTTTTAAGCGTTTCTCAACAAAGTCGTATGAAACCTTGTCCGTAATTAGAAAGTCCAGAATGAACTTCTTTATGTTCCTACCACTGGCTTTGTATGAGATACCAAATTTCAAGTAACTGTGACCCGATGTGTTTGTATGGGTCATGGGTGCTTATTTCGTTCTCAATGATGTATAATCTGGGTTTCTCAGCAAAGGAGAAGTCAATCAGATACCCATCAGGAATGGTAACTATATTATCGCCAATTTTTTTCTTGATATCAATATAGACTGTATTATTACCGAATATCTGCTTGGCATGGTCAACAATTACTTTTTCAAACTCATTCTCAAGAGCGTATTCGTAATACTTGTATGTTTTGTTATCGCTGATTAGGCGTTCCATATTAATTTGATAATTAAATTTTTTACCATCCTAAAACCTAACAAACATCTATAACCAGCTTCTTAATTCCTGTTCTTTTACTACTTAAGTAGCTAAATGGCTGTTGGAAAGTATTTACCACTTTTTGAAGGCTTCCTGTTATTCCACTTCTGGACATTCGTTTATAATCTTCTTTAAACATTAAATGATAAAATGATGCCCACATTATCACTGCATCTCTAAACTCAATGTCATTTTGAGGTCCTATTACTGAGTAGCAATCGGTTGTAGGAATAATATGCTTTGCTAACTCATTGTTTACCACCGAGCATGCGGAAAGGAATAATCTTTTATTAGATAAAGAATTCTTTAAAATAATTCCAAGTTGTTCAAATGGTATCTTATCTAATGTAGTCCATATAGAATTCTCCCCACCGTGACAGGATATATGTAGATAACGATAACGACTCTTTTCAAATAACTTAACCACCTTTTCAAATTCTCTTTTGGTTCGTATGTAATAATATTTGCTTTCAATGTTACTGAATTGCAAAATATTTGAAATAATTTGACCTTCAAACAGGTTCATTTCTTCATTTTCAAAAGTAAGGCTTTCGATAATAAAGACTTTTGGTTCTGTCTTTTTTGTTTCGCTCATCTCAGGAGAATTGATTATTCTGGATTTACTAATTACTTAGTATTTCATTATGTAACTCTTCAAAAATCATATCAGCACCCCATGCTTGAGCAGCAGTAAATGCAATTTTACGAAGTTGCGCATTGTTCAGTTTACAAGTAGGTTTGTAACTTATATCATGTTCTGCTTCTGACCAAGCATGCTGGAATAAAGTAACAACCTGTAATTCAAAGAAATTTGGGATGAGACTTGGTGAAACTTTTGAGGGTTTTAATTCATCAGGTATTAGGAAGATGAAATGTTTTCCAAAATATCCAAATTCTTTTTCGGAATTGGGGATGTGCTGTTTAATTTCAATAGGACTGTAATACTTACGAATATAGTCAGAAACCGTATTTACATCATTTAAGTAGAATGTTATTATTCGTGCACCTACTTGGTCTTGAATCTGTTTGATGGGGTCAGTATACTTTAATATTCCATTTTCAACTTTTGCCGCCTTTTGAAGAAATCTGTCTACAGATTTTGCACGTGCGCCTACCCTATCTATTCGGGGAAAATCCCTCAAAGTATCTTGTAATTCAGACTCTATTGATTTTGCTAATGGCACTAATGCTCTAAAGTACCTCTCGGTATAAATAGTTTTCAGGTCATTCATATGTTAGTCTTTTTTATCCTTTCTTCAACCACCTTTCCTGTTGTTGAGAAGGTTACCTCATTATTTATTTTCTGCTGTTTGTGAAATATGGAATCAAATTCATATGCATCTGCTGTAAGAATTGCGCCATTGTCAAGTTTCAATGACTTAAATTTTATATGCTTCTGGAATTCGTCTGCAAGAAAAAAGAATTGTTCTTCATAACTTTTTGACTTCATTTGTTTTCTGATAGCCTCTTTTGCTTCATTAGAAAGTTCAAACGAATCTCCAAAGGTTGACGCACTGATAATTTTCTTATTCATACCTTTAGCTAATAAAATTGAAGCAACTAACTCTTCTTTAATTTGTAAACTCTTCGTAGAATTAACCGCACTTCTCAAGGCGAAAGCGAGACTTCGAGTACCTCTTTCTCCAGTAGTCGCAAAATCTGCCATTAAAAATTCATTTATCCAATAATGAGCCATGGTACTATCTGTTGTAATCTGCTTATCTATTGCCTGACCTGTCCATAGGTCATGGTCGAATGATTTCTCCTTCAAAAACTGCGCTCTTATACGCAAATGCATTTTTCATAAATATTTTCTCTATAAACTGGACAGTCAGCGAATGTCCAATTTCTTCAGCAAGGATGCCTGTCTCAGCAGGGAATCTTGAAAGCACTACTCTACTTTTACGTTCAGCTTTCCCAAACATAATAAAGAATAAACCCATTCCTGAACGATTGGTTGTTATGGATTGTAGGCGTTGGGCAATCTTTCTGCCAATTCAATTTCAGAGTGGTTTATGTACTGAATAATTAAATCACGACATTCATTTTTTTGTTCTCCAGATTCATTTGGTGAGAACGCAATCTTGTATGTGCATTCAACCAATGCTTTATCATAAATTCCTTTTAACATTTTAAACAAACTCCCACTATGAGGGACAGAAGTGCCAATTATTTGTGTCTTCTCCTTACTACCTTTTTCAGGATGGACAAGAAAGCAGTGAATTACTTGGATACTCATTTCATTTAAATTGCAAAGTGATAAAATATGTTATTTTGAACTATTCTCTCGAAACATAGACATTGACCTTAAATTCCAATAGTGCTTATAATGATAAAAGCATGGTTCTCAAAAGCAACCAGATGCCTAAAATTAAGAAAATGGCTGGATAAATACCAGCTAAACTCTCAATTTATTCATTATCGCCCCACATGTAACTGTCCATGTTTTATTAAAAAAAAGTAAAAAACAATATTTTATATGTAATTGCTTACTTCAATTAAGTAATTAAGTATATATTTGAAGTAAATATTTACGTCTTATGGAAATTAACCTGAGCGACAATTTAAAACTGATTGTCATTACGTTGGAACAGCGTCACAACATGAAATTTACACACATAGCAAAAGCAATGGGTTTCACAACTACAACTCAGTTGCATAATGCTATGGGAGCGACAACATCTATTTCAACAAAAGCAATTGTTGGTTTAATCTTAAATTTAAATGTTAATCCAACCTTTCTATTTTTGGGGAAGGGTGAAATGTTTCTAACAGATGAGAATGAATTAGAGGCAATCCAGAAAGAGAAATCGGAATGGGAAAGAAAATTCTTTAGCTTGCAGGATGAACTTTTTAAATGTAAGGCAGAACTGGAACGAGCAGTTCATCGGTACAACAAACTCATCGACATCACCAGTATTGCTTTGGATAAAACACAAAAACCTGAAGATTCAGAAGAAACAACAGGTAAAGAATAGACGTTCTTTGAATACGATAAAAAGAGTAAATATTTACTTAAATCCAATATGGAAATAAAAATAAGTAATTAATTACTTTCAAAACTTGCCCCAAACGCCCCAAAATCTGCCCCACAACAAAAAAACCCCATTGATAATCAAGGGGTTTTAGTGGGGTTGAGGTCGGTGGCGGATTCGAACCGCCGTACCCGGTTTTGCAGACCGATTCCTAGCCACTCGGACAACCGACCATTGGGTTGTGGGTGCAAAAATAATAAAAATTTCTTTACAGCCATCTCTGCCTTCCCGTCGGCTTTAGCCGACGGATCAGCATTTTTCTTGCAGCTTGCTTAATTCTTCCTCACCAGAGATTTTCTGGTGGTGTGATTTCTGGTTTCTGATATATTCCCTTACTCTGTCTACATCTGATACTCCAACAGAAACACAATAAAAATCATCTTGCCATTCAAATCTGACTCTCGTAAGTTTATTATCATTGATCCAATGGGAGCTCTCTCCTTTAATTTTTTGCATAAGATCAGAGATGTTCTGTTTGCCACCTACCGAAATCAAGGCATGAAGATGCTCTTCATATCCGTTGATGTGATCTACATAGATTCCTTTCTGCCTTGAGTTTTCTAGGATATGTAAAATTACTTTATCCCTTATCAAATCTTTAAGATAAGGGATTTTGTTTTTTGTAGCCCATACACAATGGACCCAGATTCTGATATGCGACATATGTAAAAAATGCCAGCGAGCAATAGCCT
The DNA here is from genome assembly GCA_963732575.1 of uncultured Bacteroidales bacterium. Classification (GTDB taxonomy): domain Bacteria; phylum Bacteroidota; class Bacteroidia; order Bacteroidales; family VadinHA17; genus SR-FBR-E99. The sequence continues at coordinate 282,468 of CAVTAA010000002.1, read as the reverse complement.
AAATATAGAAAATTACTGATAAGAATCCAAATATTTATTTGCCGTTGGCTTAAGCCAACGGCAATAGATTGATGTGGAGTCCGAAATAAAAGTGCTATTTTTTCCCTGGCAGCGGAGCAACACCAGCCATGTCTCCAATCACATTCACCAGGTCACTGCCGGTCGGAACAACAATCTTTGTGTTCGACTGCAACGATGTCTCCAGCGCCTGTAACTTTCTTAATATCTGTGCGTTACCGATAAAATATTTTTCGGCAGACTCATTCACCAGCTTTATGAACTCAGCCTCTCCCTCTGCCTGCAGAATCTTCGCCTGCTTGGCTCCCTCAGCCTCCTTGATCTTCGCCCTCTTCACACCATCAGCTACGGTTTCAGCGGCAGAAGCCATATCAATAGCCGCTATCTTCTCGTTCTCAGCCTTTACAACCTTGTTCATCGTCTCCTGAACATCCTTCGGCGGATCGATCTGCTTCAACTCAGTACGCACGATCTCAATACCCCACCCCTTTGTCTCAGTATGCAGTGTGTTGTACAGCTCGGCATTGATCTTGCCGCGCTCACTGTTGGCAGACTTCAGCGTCATCGTACCTATGATGTTACGGAGTGTGGTACGGGCCAGGTTCACAATCTGCCACCTGAAATTAGCAACGTTGTATATGGAGCCTTTGACGCTCTCTTCATCAGACTTAACCCTGAAATAAACCTGGGCGTCAACGCTGGCATTCAGGTTATCGTTGGTGATGATCTCCTGCGGCTCGGCATCAACCATCTGCTCGGTCACATTCACAAGGTACATCTTGTCAATAATCGGTATGATCCAGTGGAAACCCGGATTGGCAAAGTTGTGGTACTTACCCAGTCTCTCAATAAGACCTCTCTGCGTAGGTCTTACAATTCTTATTCCTGCGAAGAAAATAAGGACAACGAAGAAAATGATAATTCCCCAAAGCATAGCAATACTCCTTTCATTAGTTAATAAATGTTATCCTACTAAGTTACGAAAATAGTTGAGAGGTTTAAAAGATGTTGAAGAGTTGAAAGGTTGAAAGGTTGAAAAAATGTTGCATGGAGCATGCGGCAGTCAGCAGTTAACGGAGTTAATCTTTTGCATATAGACAAACGAAACCACCTCCCCCCTCCTTCGTCGGGGTACTCCTCCTAACTTTAGGAGGAGACAATTATATACTTAAAACTATTAGCCCCTAGCTCCTTGCTCCTTGCCCCGTGCCATGATCTCGAGGCACATGCGGGTATTGTGGTAGGGGCACTTCCAGAACCCGGCCTTGTCGTCATAGGTATTGACAACACCATTGGCGCGTATGCTCCAGAACCACTCGCCATTATACCCTGTCGACCAGGTTCGCTTTGATATACTCAAAGACCCTGACAGCATGATCAAGCCAGCTCCTGTCGCCGCTCAGCTCCCAGGCATTGATGAACCCCACCACCGCCTCCGCCTGCACCCACCAGTGCCTGTCACGATCGATATGTCCCTTTGCATCATCCCTCTCATAGATCAGGCTGCCGTCATCAGCCAGACCTTCAAGAGCAGCACGGGCTATTCGCAGTGAGACGTCCCTGACAGTATCCTCCTTGCCAAGAGCCGAGGCAGCCTCATAGAGGAGCCATGAGGCTTCAATGTCATGACCGTAGGAGACGATCGTCGACCGGCAGTTCCATTTCTCGTCAAAGAAGAGATTCAGATGCGATGTCTTCGGATCGACAATCCTGTCAGTGAAGATGCGCACCATATTGCCAAGCTGCTTCTTCAGCTTCGCGTCAGGCCAGATCCGGTACAGGCTGGTGTAGGCCTCAAGGATGTGAAGATGCGTGTTCATCGTCTTCTTCTCGTTCGCATCCTTTTCGCTCAGACGCAGGTCAGCTATCTCACCCCATGAGCGGTCAAAAGCCTCAAAATAACCGTTCAGCTCCCTGTCAAAACTGTGTTTTTCTATGAGCCGGAAAAGCTCCACAGCCCTTTCAAGCGACTCCTGATCACCTGTTGCCATATGATGCCAGCTGAGGGCATAGATGAAGAAGGCCATGGAATAAATCTGCTTCTTGCTGTCGAGCGGTGTGCCGTCGCCTTTCAGGCACCAGTAGGTGCCGCCATGCTTTTCATCGAAGAAGTGGCTGAAGATATAGTTCCTTGCCCTCGTGGCCATCTCAAGATACAAGGGGTCTTTCACTGACATATATGCCGCCGAAAAGCTCCAGAGGATACGGGCGTTGAGTATTGCCCCCTTGGGGGCACCGGCAATAACCTTGTTCTTTCCGTCAATCCTGCCGTAAAAGCCACCCTGCTTCTCATCAGGCATTCTTTTTGTCCAGAAAGGCAGGATATTACGGTTCAGCTCTTCCAGGGCATCAATCCGCATTGCTGCCGGCAGATGTTCCGGGGTCAGGGTCATTTCTTAAGGTATTCTTTGTTGTGCGCAATAATCTTATTGATTGCTTTCACCGATGCAGCTGAACGAAAACCGTCACAAGGAGTATTAAAACAATAATCCGTCAGTTGGTCCACGGTCGACAAAGCCACATGCATGCGGCTGTCGGACGAGGCATAGTATATATAAACCGTGCCGTCGTCATCGGCGATCCAGCCGTTGGAGAAGAGCACGTTGGAAACATCTCCTATCCGTTCTGCACCCTCAGGAGCCATGAAGTAACCGCCCGGCTCGGCAATCACCCTGGAAGGGTCATGCAGGTCGGTCATGTAAAGGTAAAGAACGTATCGCAGTCCTGCCGCACACCCTCTCACTCCGTGGGCAAGATGAAGCCATCCTTTTTGTGTTTTTATGGGGTGCGGTCCCTCACCGTTCTTAACCTCCTTGATTGTGTGGTAGTGTCTGAAATTGATGATCTTCTCATCCCGAGCCTTAACCTCAGCCCTGGTAATGTCATCCACAAGCGCCCATCCAATCCCTCCTCCGCTGCCGGCATCGATGAAGCCGTCCTGCGGCCTGGTGTAAAGGGCATACCTGCCGTCAACAAATTCGGGATGAAGCACCACATTGCGCTGCTGGCTCGACGAGATGAGATCAGGTAACCTCTCCCATGTGACAAGGTCGTGTGTGCGGGCTATCCCTGCCGAAGCAACGGCTGAAGAGAGATCGCCCGGCAATGCCTTCGGATCTTTTCTCTCGGAGCAGAAGACGCCGTAAATCCACCCGTCCTCGTGCCTGGTAAGCCGCATGTCATAGATATTTATATCCGGGTCAGCGGTTTCAGGCATGGTTATGGGATGATCACGGAAGCGAAAGTTGTCCAGTACCATTAGGGCTCTCGGCAATGGCGAAGAACGATTTTCTGTCGTTGCCTTCAACCCTGGCGACAAGAAGATACTTGCCTTCATGCTTCATGGCGCCGGCATTGAAGGCGGCATTGATGCCAAAACGCTCCATCAGGTAAGGATTGGTGGATGGGTTCAGGTCATATCGCCATTCAAGAGGTGCATGGGCGCCTGTAAGCACAGGATTTTCAAAGCGGTAATAAATGCCATTGCCCGGCTCAATCTTTCTGTTCCTGCGAGTGATAAGCTCCTCATGGGATACGCTCAGCTTCTCTAGACGGAGTTCAAAAATGTTCATATACCCTGTCAAATAAAACCTTACTTATAAATATCAAGTTTCGTCAGATCACCCTGGAATAAAGTGCCGGGCAGATTATAAAAATCCATGAAGTCGTCAGCGCTCAGGTGTCCGGGATAAGGTGCATAGAAATGACCCGGTTTGTTGTGTGCGTTCCTCCATACAAGTACATACGATATCTTATGATCCTTGACGGCAGGCCAAAGGGTACTGGTCCACCACGTTGAATCAGGTATCGATTCATACCCTGCTTCTGTCAGCGCGGCAATCTTACCGTGTTCTTCCGCCACGCCGGCCACAATACCCATAACCATGCTCACCTTGTCAGTAAATGACTGGTTGCCGTCATCAGGCATCTGATAATAATCAAAGCCAACCAGGTCAACATAATCATCACCCGGATAGCGTTCAAGATATTGTTCCCTGTCTGCTATGTCGCCCGAGCTGGAGTAGGCAAACAGCATGTTGTGTACGTTCTTTGTCCTGCACAGGTAATCAACTGTAAACCTCCACAGGCTGATATACTCTTCAGTGGTGCAAAGGTTCTGTCCCCACCAGAACCAGCTGCCGGTATGTTCATGATAAGGCCTGAAGATAACCGGGATGGCAATTCCCTGCTCGTCTGTGAGCGAAGTAATGTAAGCGGCTACATTATCAAGCCAGCCTTTGAATTTGTCATGATTCTCTCCGCCGGGTAGCACAGAAGCCACAACCTTGTCAGAGGTGATATCCCATGCATTCCCCCCCGTGAGCGGGTTATCTACGTGCCAGCTTAAGGTGATTATTCCTCCTCGTGACCATATCTCCCCGGCAAACAGCTTCATCTTGTCAAACGGCACCGAATCAAGGTTTACGGGGGACAGGTGTTCCATATCTCCGAGATCCATCCCGTACACAGCAGGGTAATCGGAGCAAACCCTTTTCACGTCTGATTCACCTTCAGGGTAGACCCACCCTATTCCGTAGGACAGTGCATCCTGATGCCCGAACATGATGCCCTGTTCAGTAGCTGCCTTCATTCCTGCCAGCAGGTTTGCCGTTTCAAGCGTGGCAGAAGGGTCTGCACGGGCCTGATTTTTTCTCCTGTCCCGACGGACAGCCTGTGAGGGACAAAGCCATCGCAGTCAGCATAATCAAATTTTTCATAAACGGATTATTTTTTCATTAGTTCATTCAGCCGCCTGTTATAGTCAGCAATCAGTTCAACTGTAGTGTCAGTGTCAAACACCGAGTTCAGTCCCTGCTCTTCCTGAGGAGGATCGCCGAGGTAATCATCACCCCGCTGCCAGTATATGTGGTCCTTTGCCGGTCTCCCCTCGCCCGAGTAAGCCCATATATTGCATCCAGCAAGAGGTCCGCGCCGGGCTGCATGTTCAACGATGCGGTCAAAGGCATTGCGGTAATACTGATCACGGCACACCGTTGATTCTTCAGGGAATAACCATGGTGGTCACGCGGCAGGCCGAATTCCTCAAGCACCAGAGGCTTGCGGAGCCGTTCCGCCACTGCGAAATGGTCATCCATATATTTGTTGGTCTTCACAATGCTTGAGTCAATGGTCCCGCTTATATCCTTTATATTGAGCCAGCTCCAGTTCTTGGGCCATATATGCATGGTCAGGTAATCTATGTTCGGATCAGCGTGCACACGTTCAAACACGTCCACCCTGGTCTCGCATCCCCATATACCCTCTGTGCCGGTGGTGACCAGGTGGTTTTTGTCGAGCTCCTGCAGCAGGGCCGCCACGCGCTTTATCATTGCCTCCATGGCCGGGATATTTGCATCGGAAAAGGCTCTCGGCTCATTGGCTATCTCCCAGGTCATGATAGCCGGATCCTCGGTGTATTTCAGTCCTGTATATCTGTTTGTGCGCCCCAGAATATACCTGATATGGTCTTCAAACATGCTGATGCACGCATCGCATGAGTTGAACTGACCGGAGAAGCTCATGAACTGTGACCAGGTGTTAGGCGGTACGTTGGGATAAGGAATAGCGCCGTAGCCGTTCCAGTTAAGATACTGGGAATAACCTCCTGTCCAGTCCCAGCTGTTATTCAGGAAGAGGATGGCATACTGCCCCCGTTTCCTCATCTCCGCCAGCAGGAAGTCGAGACCGTCAAGCATTTCATCATTGTATTCACCGGGTGAAAGCAGCAGGGCGGGTGTGACGCGGAAGGGCTCACCGTCAGGTCCTTCGGCTCCGACAAGCACACGGAGGTTAGTGACCCCCATTCCGGCGAGATGGTCAAGCTCCCTCAGAAGCCGCTCCCTGTTGCCGTGTTTACCGGGACTGGCAATAATTGCACCATACCAGTAATTGGCGCCAATGAAAGTGTAAGGCTTCCCGCTGACCTGAAAAGTTCCGTCATCAACTGTGACAAAATCCTGCGGTGCGCTGCTTTTACATCCGGCCAGGATAACAACCAGTAATAAACCCAACAGAATCCGCTTCATTTTACGGTTTTTAATGATCCTTATCAAAAATACTCATTCACCAGTCCTGCTTTATAATACCATTCTTTTAATTCATGATACTTTAATGCCATGATGAGTTATTGTGGCAATCAGAAGGCTGTCAATTGATACTATTTTGCCTGTCTGGCGCACATTTTCCGTCCAAAATAAATGTTACTCTAAATGCATCATCCTCATAATATGTAATGTTACATTAAACAATAATTGCATCTCCGGAGATATAATTTATGCCGGATAATTGTAACTTTGCATCTGAGAACATTACTGAACACGTTGTTATGCATGATTCCATTCTTCGGGAAATAACCCCGCTGACGCAGTCAGACTGTTTCACGTATTTCTACCGTGCCAAGTCAGAATTTGACTTCCCTCTTCATTATCATGATGAGGTAGAACTTAATTTCATTAAGAACGGGCGCGGCACAAAGCGCATCGTAGGTGATCATGTAGAGGAGATAGGAGACATAGAGCTTGCGCTTGTCGGGCCAGGCATGCCTCATGGGTGGTTCGGCAGCGGGTTCAGAAAGAACCAGATAGAGGAGATCACCATACAGTTCCACAAGGATTTTTTTGATGAGAAGTTCCTTCAGAAGAACCAGCTGAGCTTCATACGCAACATGCTCGTCAGGTCATTGCGCGGCATCCTGTTCTCGACTGAAACAACCCTCCGTCTCGAGCCCAGGATCTACGGGCTGGGGAGGAAGCAGGGTTTTGATTCTGTGCTCGAGCTGATGAGCATCCTGCATGACCTGTCGATATCAAGGGATTTCCGGATGCTTTCAGATTTCAGGCTTCAGCGATACAGAGGTCTTTTCATACAACAGCCGGAGGATAGAGAAGGTGATGGAGTTTATTCACACCTCTTTTGACAAACAGGTGAACCTTGGCGAAGCAGCTAAGATTGCCAGCATGACCGAATCAGCCTTCAGCCGTTTCTTTAAGATCAGGACAGGTATGACCTTCATCGACTGCCTGACGGAGGTAAGGCTAGGCCATGCCTCAAGGATGCTGATCTCCACGACCAAGACGATCGCTGAAATAGCCTATTCCTGCGGCTTCAATAACATATCAAATTTCAACCGCATCTTCAGGAAAAAGAAAGGTTGCACGCCCCGTGAGCTCAGGGAGAGCTACGATCAGGGTACAAGGGTATTCATCTGATTTTACGGGTATTCAGCTCTTTACTATCCTGTACACCACCTGACCTGTCATCACCCGACAGAACACACAGGTACACACCTTCGGGTACCGGCGCTCCGCTGTCGTTGCATCCGTCCCAGAACGGATTATAATATCCTTCCGGCTGAACCCCGCTGACAAGGCTTCGGACCTTCCTGCCATCCACAGAAATTATTTCAAGGGAGACCTTCATCCGGGAAGGCAGATAATAGGATATTACTGTTCTCTGATCAAAGGGATTAGGACTTGCACTCAGCTCCGTGAAAGGAGATTCCCTGACATCGCCTATACCCACTGTACCGCTTTCTCTTACACAGCGCTGTGTCAAGATTGGTAATGTGAATATTATCAAACCACAGCACTTTGCCTGTAGTTCCCGTATACTCAGTCGAAACCTCAAACCTGTCAATCTTCGACCAGTCGAACTTGCCCTCCTGGTTGTACCATGTGCCATTGTCCCATGACCCGCGCTCAGTGAAGCTGTTCAGGGCAATATGTACATGATGCCAGCGATTATCCCATGCTGCAAAACTCTCATCTATCGTAAAGCCCATCCTCCACGGATGATCCGCAGCATCCGATTTGGTGTCCATAAACCTTACATCAAATTTTATCCCGGCAGCATTCCCCCGTACCATGAAATCAAGTGCATAGCCTTCTGTCTTCAACCTGGTGAGATCCCTGACAGGACTGAATCCTATACCGATTGTATTGTACTGGCTGAAACCTCTCCAATCTGTGCAGTAATTATTATTGTTAGGCAGATTGGCTGAGTAGAAATTCAGCGTCCCGGTGCCGTAACTTATGTTACTCATATTGTGTCCTACGTAATCGCTGTACATTATAAAAGCCAACAGAATCAGGCTTTACGGTAAATGGCGTTTGTGGCGGCACGGTGAATCCCAGCGCCTCAAGCAGCGGGACATTAAGATCATGGTCAAAGAGCTCGTTTGATCCCTTGTTAAAGAGCCCGAAGCCGCCCTGGTAATCCCAGGTGGTCCATGAGATACCCTTTTCTTCAAGATACTGTCTTACCACTTCATACCAGTAAACCCTGTCATCGGCCGGACTGTTGGGAATAAAAACTCCCAGCTCGCCACAGAACAACTTTACGTTCCTTGAGTTTTTAAATGCAACAGCAATGTCTATCAATGACTTAACATAAGCCACATTCCCCTGGCTGGGATAGTTGTTCATGGCTGTTTCCATCCATGTTCCGATAAAAGTTGGTGGTATGGAAGGCATTTCAGAAGCATTGTACGGGAACGGTACACCTGCAAGCGGAGCCATTGACGGGGTGTTCCACGTTGAACCCTGATGAGTGAACATGAACGGATCATAAAAATGAAAAGTATAGATCAGGTTCGGATCAGAATAGACCGGCAGGTTCTGAAGCTCAGTATAAGTATTGAAATTCACCCCTCCTACCATAATGGCATGCTTCGTGTCAACAGTACGTATTGCATTTATCACATCTCCCTGTATCGTTCCCCATAGTGAAGCAGATATACCGTGAGGTTCATTAAGCACCTCATAGATAATATAATCCGAACGGTCCTTGTAATGCTGCGCCATCTGGGTCCAGACCTTGTTAAGGATATTTCCCACATCAGGACTGGTGTTTGAGCTTACATCAAAAGTATGATTGTCAAGAATTAGATACAGGTCAAGGTCCTCTGCCCAGACGACTACTGAATCAAGAAACGACAGGAAGAGAGGGTCAAGTGTATACGAGGGGCTGCCGGACGTCATGAAATGAAGGTTTATCGGCAGGCGGATGACATCACATCCGAGGCTTTTTATATTGACAAGATCCTGTTTTGTGTACTTTGTGAACTGTATCTGACCCGGGCCATCAGCCTGGAACCAGCCGGTGAGGTTCACCCCGCGGCTGAAGGGCGTCTGTGACAGTGCTGTGCCGTAAGCACAGCAGCAACAGAACAGGTAAGAGACAATACACTTTTCTCATCAGTACACTTCGATTAACTGCCCCGCCTTTTCTCTTAAAACTATCTGACCCCTATGTCAGTTGTGGCGGCGGTCAGTCCGTCGGATGTTGCCGTCACACTGATGTTGCCTGCTTCCGTTCCGGCTCTCACAACCAGCAGGCACTTACCGTTAAACGCCTTCCTGTAGTCAGCCTTGAAGGGTTCCATGCTTGTCTGGCAGCCGTTGTCAACACCTGCAATGGCGCCTTCTCCCGTCCACACTGAAGTTAATGAGGTTATCAGCTTTGGGAACTGGTACACCATCCTTGTCAACCACAGTCACAGTTAAGAAGGAAAGATCTGATCCGTCAGCATTTATCTCCGATCTGTCAGGTGTCAGGACGATGGCAGCAGGGTCACCGGCAGTCTTTACTTCCTCCCTCATTGTCTCGATGCCATCCTTATAACCCACACCTGTGATTGTTCCCGGTTCATACGTGATCCTCCACACGAGGTGCAGCTTCTCATCCGTTCTCTTTTGCCGGCCAAGTGAGTTGCCGTTTATCAGGAGTTCGACCTCATCACAGTTTGTATAGGCCCACACATCTACCAGCTGTCCGGGTGTCCAGTTCCAGTGGGGGAAGATATGCAGCACGGGCTTGTCAGTCCATTCGCTCTGGTACATATAGTATGCATCCTTCGGGAACCCTGCCAGGTCAATTATACCGAAGTATGAGCTGCGTGCCGGCCACCAGTAAGGGGTTGGTTCGCCAAGATAATCGAAACCGGTCCAGATATACATTCCTGACAGGTAATCGTATTTTTTTGTCAGCTGCCAGGCATGCTCATGGGTTGAACCCCACGGCGCCGAGCAGTTGTCATACGAGGAGCATGTCAGGTCGGCATTTCCCTCCATGAAGGGCTGATCCCAGCGTGCAGGCCAGCGCCTGACGATGTCTGAGGGCATATCGTAGCTGCCCCTGGTAGCCAGCGCCGAAGTGGTCTCGGCGCCAATGAACTTCCCTCCCGGGAAGGCTTGAGGGAAGCCGGCGTAGAGGGTGTCACGGTAGTTATACCCTACCAGGTCAAGAACTCCGGAAATGATGATAGGGTTATGCGGCTGAGGGTCATTGCAGGCAGAGGTTATGGGCCTGGTGTCATCGAGTGCCCGCACAATGGCTGCCAGCTCCCTGGCCATGTCAGTGCCTGTGCCTGTCGTATCCCACTGCTCCATTATCTCGTTGCCTATGCTCCATATGAAGACAGAGGGGTGATTGCGGTCACGCAATACCATATCTTCAAGATCCCTCCTGTGCCACTCATCATAGTCCAGATGGTAGTCAAAATCGGTTTTCTTTATTTTCCACATGTCAAAAGCCTCATCCATCACGATGAAACCCATGCGGTCACACAGATCGAGAAGCTCAGGTGCAGGAGGGTTATGGGATGTGCGTATTCCGTTGCACCCCATCTCCTTCAGGATCTCAAGCTGCCTCTCAATGGCCCTTGTGTTAACTGCAGCGCCGAGACATCCCAGGTCGTGGTGGTTGCATACACCAAGTATTTTCATCGGCTTGCCGTTAAGGAAGAAACCTTTCTCACTGTCAAAGGCGAACGACCGTATACCGGTGGTTGTCTCATACCTGTCAGCAACTTTCCCGCCTGACATCACCTCAGTAACTGCACGGTACAGGTAGGGATTCTCAACCGACCAGAGCTCCGGGTTATCCACTTTCAACTCCTGTGTTACCACTGTGACAGTGTCTGACAGTGTTATGGCCGGACTTTTAACTGAAGCAATTTTTCTGTTTTCCCTGTCATAAAGGGAGGAGACCACCGTAGCTTCTGCCGATGAACCTGAAGCATTCTTAACCCGGGCAGTGATCCTGACAAGGGCTGCCTTCGGACTAACATCATGTGCTGTAACGTAAGTACCCCAGTGGTCAACTGCAATCCTGCCCGTTGACACAAGCCATACATTTCTGTATATTCCTGATCCTGAATACCACCTGGAGTTAGGCTGCTGTGAATTATCAACCTTGACAGCCAGAACATTATTTTCATCCCCATATTTCAGCCAGGGAGTCAGTTCGTACCTGAAGGAGCTGTAGCCGTAAGGCCGTTTCCCCAGGTAGTTGCCGTTTATCCACACCTCGCTGTTGCGGTAAACGCCGTCGAATTCAATGTAAATCAGCTTGTCCTTCTTTGAAGGATCGATCTTAAATGTCTTACGGTACCATCCTGTTCCGCCGGGCAGGGCTCCGCCGCCGGCGCTGGCCGGATTGGTTTCACTGAACTCACCTTCGATGCTCCAGTCGTGAGGCAGGTCAAGCAGCCGCCATCCGCTGTCGTCAAAATCTTCCATCCGGAAATCATCATTGCCGGCAAGAGAAAATCTCCATCCGGTATTAAAACTGTGATCTGTCACGCGGTTCCTCAGTTGAACAGGCTGACAAGCCTGCCATCAACAGTATTGCAACTGTCAATACCGGGAGAATTGCTGATCTGTTTATCATTGCTCAGGGAATTTATATTATTTCATTCCAAACCTGGTTAGTATCCAGTCCATCTTTGCATTGTAGAAGTCCCCCGGCAGACTGTGTCCTGCCAAAGGATAAGCTATATACTTCTTCTCAACGCGGACATTGTTGTATGCAGCAAAGTTTATATGGGGCGGACACGTTTCGTCCATCCGCTCCCACACCCATAATAAGAGGCGCCCTGATCATCGGGGCAAGGTTCTTAATATCGAAGTAGCTCAGGGTATAGAAAACCTCATCCCAGGTCATTTTCTTATCAGTCTCAACATATTTTGTGAATTCATCTCCGGGCCATATCGCCACCCTGAAATAGTCGCGGAAGTCAGACAGGAAGGGAACTTCCGGAGCGCAAACAGCTATCCTTTCATTGTCAAGCGCTGCTGTGGCAAAGGTCAGGGCCCCTCCCTGGCTGGCTCCTGTAACAGCAATGTGTGATGCGTCTACCTCCGGTCGTGAGCAGAGAAAATCAACTCCCCTGACACAGTCCATATAAGCACCCCTGTAAATATATTTCTCTTTGTCGTCGAGATTGTACTGGAGGTATCCCGGGAAACCCGGATTAACATCATCCTTGCTGTTGCCGTGACCGCGTATGTTAAGTCCGAAGCCGATGATATCCTCACCAAAGTTGACATAGGAGGGAACCATAGTGGAGCTGTACCCCTGCACCTGCATAACGGCAGGATAACGTCCGGGTTTGACAGGCACCTGGTACCAGCCCCTGATCAGTGCGTTGCCCAGTGAACGCATCTCAACAAGATAGATATCGTGCTTCTCTGTGCACAGGCTGTCAATCCTGATCATCTTAAACTGCGGATCAACGGTCTTCAGTTCAGCCTTCGCTTTCTGCCAGAATTCAGCGAAGTCAGGCTGCGGGTCTGCAGGTGAGACTATTTTTTCAGGTTCATACCCGAAGTTAAACCTATGTTCGCTGTTGCCCATCTTGCTCTCAACGGCGGCTGTGGCCCTGTAAAAGCCCGGGACAAGATCTTTAATCCTGAAAGTCAACCATACCGGTGCTGTTCTTTTTTACTGTTATCTCCTGGTATTTCGTCGTGAACGTCTTCGCCGGTGTCAGTGATGATCTTCAGTGAGAGCATACCCCGGTATGTCTTTTTGAAGTCGCTCTTCAACGATACCGGAATCTCAATCTCCGACGGACCCTTTAAGATCATGTCAGGTTCAGATAAAGTGGCACTCAGTTTGATCAGGTCAGGATTGCCCCTGTTTGTCAGCTCAACAGGTCCGCCGTAGAGACCTCCGTCACCGCCTGCGTCATAGGCTCTGACTGCAACGGTGTTCTTCTTCCCCCACTGTATCATCTCAGGCGGAATAAGATAAGCGCGAGGTGCATCATATGCGCAAACGTAAGAAGGAGGAAGCTCTCCGGTTTTGCCAACCAGATGACCGTTAAAATAAGTGTAGTCGGCATCATCAATCCTGCCGAGTTTCAGTATCAGGCCGTCGTACTTGTATGCACTCCTTTTCATTGATCTGGGAACGACAACTTTGACCCGGTACCAGGCATATCCGTCATAATCCATGTGACCCTGCATCTTCCCACTTCTTCAGCGGGGAAATATTATCCCACCAGTAATCGTTCAGCGACGAATCGGCATATTCCGCCTTGTCTCCCTTCAGAAACTTCCACTCTGCGGGTACTATGCTCTGTGAACCGGCTGACAGGCTTAACAGCATGATTGCCAAAACCGAAAAGAATATTTTTTTCATTATCATGTCTCTCATTCAGATTGTACTTTCAATAATTTAATTTCATTAACGCACTTATCAGTAATATTTACCGGTATTACAGTTTAATGATTACTTCTTCTCCCGAATACTGAATTGTATTATCAGGGGCAGCATTAAAATCAAGTTTCACCGGGCTCTTTTTTGATACCACTTTCACATTGAAAGGTGCGGTTCTGCAGCATCCCGGAGAATTCGCCTTTCCTTGCTCCTATTGTCAGGGTGCGGTCAGCCTCGCTGTAAACGAATGGGATCAGCGTGTAAGCGCCGCTTTCATAATTATTGTTTATCCCTTCATCCTCGTAAAGGGTAAATGTGCCATCCATGCCTGTGTACACAAAAAGTGTCAGCGGGTCAGCCGGTTTCTCTGATGTATACTGCATGTCAGGACCGAGGGGAAGTATTGCTCCCTCCCTGACAAATACCGGTATTGAGCTGAATGGAGCATCGGCGCTGATCACCTTGCCGCCGGTGGAATGCAGGCCGGTTTGCATGTCATACCACCCGTATGGTCCGGGCAGATAAACATCGCGGCTTCTGGCTTTGTACTCAGTGACAGGGCTTATCAGAAGTGACGTTCCGAACATGTACTGATCGCCTATATCATTCACCGCACGGTCACCGGGGAAGTCCATTGCCAGGCCTCTCATGATTGTATAATCACTCAGGTATGTCTGACCTGCCAGTGAATAGATGTAAGGCATCAGGCTGTACCTGAGCCTGTTGGTGGCAACTATGGCCTGGTATGCCGGGTGGTTCTCCGGGGCCGTATTATATATCTCCCTGTAGGGGAACTCGCCGTGTGATCTGAATATCGGAACGAAATGTGCCGAACTGGAACCAGCGTGTCATCAGCTCGCGCCACTCCTCGAGATCTGCCGGAGAGGGTTTGTAATACCTGCTTTCAACAGAGAACCCGCCTATATCCATTGTCCACCAGGGTATTCCTGACATACTGAAATTCAGTCCGCAGGGTATCTGTGCTTTCATGTCATGCCAGCGGGCTGCGATGTCACCGCTCCAGTTTGCGGCCGAATAGCGCTGCAGGCCGGCGAAGGCTGAGCGTGTAAGGATAAAGACCCTTTGATCGGGATCTGCGGCGCGCTGGCCCTCCCAGACACCCTGGGCATTTACAAGCGAGAAGGCGTTGAAGACCTTGTCAGCCGGGCCCAACGCAGTCGGGTTCATGAGAGCCTTGCGCTCATCCATTGGCAGGTTGGAACATATATCCGGCTCGGTGGCATCCAGCCACCAGGCATCGATACCCTTGCTGTAAAGTGAGGTATTGATCTGATCCCAGAAAGCCTTCCGGGCATCGGCATTGAAGGCATCGTAGAAGGTAGAGACATACCCGATCCAGTCTTTCTGACCCTTCTCCACATTTCTCTTATACAGCCATCCGTTGCTGTTCATGGCATCATAGTTCTTTGTGCCCACATAGTACTTGGGCCACACCGATATCATGATATTCGTATGGAGCTCGTTATGCAGTGTGCTGATCATCTCATCAGGTTCAGGGAAACGGATGGAGTCAAACTGATGGTCGCCCCATTTGTCTATCGGCCAGTACTGCCAGTCGAGCACAATATTGTCAAGAGGGATCTCTCTTTTCCTGTATTCGCGCACAACGCCAAGCAACTCATCCTGTGTCGTATAGCGCTGGCGGCTCTGCCAGAAACCCATGGCCCATTTCGGCATCATCGGTGCTTTGCCTGTCACTGTGCGGTAACCGCTGATGACATCATCAATGCCTGTGCCGCTGATGAAATAATAATCTATCTGATGTGCCACTTCCGACCAGAATGAGATTCTCTGCTGCTCCTCGGTATCTGCAGGCTTCAGGTACTTCATGGTAATGAATGACTCGCCGCCGTCAGGTATCCATTCAATCTTAAGCGGATAGCGTCTGCCCTTCTCGAGGTCAAGGGTGAAAAAGTTGGAGGAGGTATTCCAGCACTGGCGCCAGCGGTCGAAGATAAGCTTCCCGTCTATCCAGAGCTTCGCATATCCTGCGGAAGTGAAGTTGAACTTATGAATCCCGGAAGTATCAGACTCAAAGGACCCTTCCCAAATCACCTGACCCTCACCCAGGTTAAAGTTTTCAGGGAATTTCACCAGGTCAGGAATGAACTGGTAGTTTATCTCTGTCTCGTTACGGGTTGTATATACTTTTTTTAAGTTTTTCCTGTCTGCATAGACGGCCGTAAGACCGCCTTCAACACCTTTTGTATCGTAAAGTTTCAGGGCTGACAGCTCTGTCCACTCGCGCACATCACCGAATTTTGTCCGTGAGTTATTGTCCCACAGTATCCCGTAATTGCGGTTTGAAACAATGAACGGTACCACAGCCATAGTGTTGTACTGAAACAGATCTGCATCTTTTCCCTTGAGGTTCATGAATGATGTCTGGTTGGCACCAAGGCCGTACAGCGCTTCGTCTTCGGGCGACTCAAACTGCTGTCGGACTGCAAAGTATGTATCACCTTCCACAATAACAGGAGTGAATGATTTTCCGCCTCCTGTCTGCTCAGCCAGAAAGACCGATCCCTCATTATCGGTGAAAACCACTTCACCGGTTGTGAGGGAGACCTGTGCGCTTACCGCCGCAGTGCTCAGGGTGATGGTTCCGTCACCTTTTTCAATTGTGAACTCAACCTTCAGCTCAGGCAGCGGCAAAGCCATAAGGCTCTGCGTCTCCGAGAATTCTCCTGAAGGCACTGAGGTGACCCTGATGATCTTGTCGGTGACCACGCTGAGCCTTACGGCCTGGCCAGGATAAACCGCCTTGTCACCCAGACGGACCACAATACCGTCATCGGTCCTTTCATACAATCCGTTGCTGCACGACTGGCAGGTCAGCGCCAGAATGGCCATTGCCATTATTCCCGCAACCATGGCTGAAATCTTCTTCATATCAATAACTATTTGATTAATAATTTTTTAGAAACAGAATGTGAGCTCCCGCTGAAGGTTACCAGGTACATTCCCGGAGTGAGTCCGGTATGTAATTGGATTTCAGAACCATCAATGCCGCTGTCTTTGATAAAGACCGTAGCGCCAATCAGATCCTGAATTTCAATCCTGTTAACAAATTCAGGCAGCCCTTTTACCGTGAATGAACCAGCGGAAGGATTTGGATAGATTATGATCTGGTCATCCTCAGGTGAACCCGCGACTGAAGTAACCTCATTATTGATGGCCAGCGTTTTTGTACCCGGTTCAACAAGCACATAGACTGCAGATAAGGGAGGCAGAACGATCCTTATTTCGTCCCCTATAACAGAAGAGTTTGCTTTTACAGCTTCGTAATCTGCCGGTCCGCCGGCGACCAGTGTGGGTCCTGTGCCGTTCACAAATACCTTCCTTGAAAAATCCACACCTTCGGTTCCGGTGAGGGTATAGGTATAGAACCTGTCACCCACCTTGTAGTCCTTAAGGTTGAGACGAACCACCTTGCGTATCTTTGCAGTATTGACAAGTGAAGCGCCTACCTGTCCCGAGCTGAATGCCGTTGGTATTATCACCACTCCGGGCGCGCCGGTCATGGATGAATTCAGCAGCACGTCGCCTGTATGTTTCCGCATGTAATACAGGTGAAAGAATGCCGGGTGAGGTGTGTAGTTTGGTATGTCAGGTTCATTATATGCGAACATGCCATGATCATTACCGTTATCATATCCGTTTGCCAGGTCCCACCTTGTCGTCGCTCCGTAACCGGTCTTCATGGCTTCGCCTGTCACCAGCACCGCGTGCATCCCGTTGGCATGGGACACAGGCTGGTTTGAATTGACAGCAAAAATATTGTATTCTGTCAGGGCTACCGGCAGTTTTGGCTTGCCGGCTTTTGCCACCTCGTTCCAGACATTATCCTTGTAAATGCCTGTATAGGTGTATGAGTTCAGAACGGTTGTAACATCAGAATTTGTATTATAAGGAGTGAAGTAGCTGTGGACAACATAAAAATCAGCCTTATCTCCTGCCACGGCAGCCACATCCTTGTTCCAGGTAGGGAAAGAAGATGAGTAGCCTTCATGCATCACCAGACCGATCCTGATATCGGCTCCCACCTCCTGTGCCGCAGCTTTCATCGAATCGATAAAGACCAGGCAGTGCTGCCCGTACAATGTCGGGTTAATGTATTCAGGCTGGCCGTCCTGATTTTGGGTTCTGTCGATGCGGTAACCGGCCTCCCAGCTGCCGGAGACCTCATTGCCAATTTCCCAGAATTTTGATCTTCCGTTATCATACCTTACCCAGTCGGCTGCCATGTGGGCAGCCTGTGCAACAGGGTTTGCACTTGTCCCGTACCTTGCATAACCGTAATTGACTGTGATCATGCCCGTGGCACCGGTTTGCTTAGAATGCTGTAGAATGAATCAACATCCATGGTCCAGCTTTCCCATGAATATGGCCTGTCACCGTACCATGGCCAGTCCACCGTGGTAGAACCCACCAGGGTATTGCGGCACATCCGGAGGTCTGTGATTTTCATTCCGGTTCCAGAAGAAAACGTCTGAGATACTTCCTCCGGGTCCGCGCAGCACACCGATCTCACGGTCAGCGATATGCTTCATGAGGGTTTTGTTATCAGACATACAGCCTGTCCACAGGTTGGCGTTGTCGCCAAAAAGATAATCCGGTATTTTAGTGAGGGTATCACTGAAATCAACCGTGACGGCCAGTGTCACCGGGTCAGTTGACTGCAGGGACATCATTATACTCAGGGCTTGTGGTTGTTCTCGGCTGCCAGTCAGCAAGGAAAAAACCCTGTGGCGACTGACAAAAACTGTTTGGAACCAATCCAAGTATCAGTCCTGCAAAAATTACTTCTTTTTATCTTCATCCTATTGTTAATACATCTTACAAAGGAAGCCGGCCGATAGGTAAAGATAACTTAAACTATCGACCGGCGACCTGGTTTAACTAACCACTATAACTTTTCAGGTGAATCACTCGACAAAGAGCAGGTCATCAAAGTAGACTGTCTTGTTTGTGCTTCCGTTGATTATAATATTTAATCTTCCGAACATTTCTGAACCTCCCACAAAATCAGCAAGCGGGATTTTAAAGTAAGTCCAGGCAGCTTTCGGTACATCTACTATTTTCTCACCCGTAGCGAAACCTGACCATGGCGGGCTGTCAGGAACAATCCTGAGAGCCACTCCGGCCTCGCAATAAGCCCAGAAGACAAGGTAGGTTGCCTGGTAATAATCTGTAAACCAATGCCCGTCAGCCCAGGTATCCGAGCCAAGGAAGAGACTTAGGCCACCGTCAACATAGTCTACCTTCAGCGATTTTGTGCCTGTCTTCATAAATGAGCTTGTCTCTCCCACCGAGCAACCCCAACCCCAGTTCTGAATTCCACCGTTAAAAGCACCCGGACCACAGGCATCCGCATACATTATAAATGTATTTGGTATGCAGATAAACTCCTGTGTTGTTGTGGTAAGACCGGTACTGTTTGTAACATCAAGGGTCCCCCTGACCACGGTGGTAGAAG
The DNA here is from genome assembly GCA_963732575.1 of uncultured Bacteroidales bacterium. Lineage (GTDB taxonomy): Bacteria > Bacteroidota > Bacteroidia > Bacteroidales > VadinHA17 > SR-FBR-E99. Next base: position 263,507 of record CAVTAA010000002.1, on the reverse strand, counting down.
GCATTTCAATAACCATTTCCTTCCTCGATTGCGAGACTATTGTTGCTGCGTCAGAAGTACCTGTCAGCTTAACGGATGTAACATCATTAAGGTTGTTCCCTGTAATTGTGATCTGGGTACCTTCCTCAAAGTTATAGTTTGATGCTGCAGTCACAATCGGGAAAGCCAGAACATTGAACGGCACGTTAAGCGCCTTGCCCTCACTGTTGATGAGGATGATATTCTGATTTCCGCCGAAGGCATCTGCCGGTACTCTGAACAGAACAGATGTTTCAGTGTTCAGCGTTGGATTAAGGTATGTATACACTGAATCCGTTTCAAAGATCACAGCCTGCATATCACCCAGGCCGGTGCCTAAAACTGTTACCATCTCACCGCCTGCCGCAGAAGCAGGAGAGACAGATGTCAGCACGGGATTTCCCGGTTTAACCTCAGGGCTCCCGTCACTGTCTTTCTGGCAGGAGCTGAATGCAAGCGCCAGTGCTATTATCAGGACGGGCAGCAATGCAATACTATTATTTATCGTCTTTTTCATTTTCAGATATATCTATTTGTCATAATAAGATACCGGAGGTTCCAGCAGCTTCGGATCCTGAAGTGATTCTGAAGCAGGGATCGGAAGGAACATCATTGACTGGGTAAAATTGGTAACATAAACAGGGACCATCCACTCCGGAGAATTCCCCACTGTACCTCTGTTCTGTGATTCAATGATTTCTTTTGCCTTTGCAAATCCCTGGCGTTGTATATCATACCAGTAATCGCCCTCGAATGCAAATTCAACACGACGTTCGTGCATTATATCCTCGAGGGTAATAGCGGTAAGGGTGTACCAGTTCAGCCCGTGCGCGTACCTTGTTGATAGCATCCAGGGCTGATGCATCAGTCGTTGATGCAGCTGTTCCCAGGGTTGCCTCTGCATATATCAGCAGTACATCGGCATAGCGCTGTACCATGAAGTTAATCCCGGTATTCATCCCAATCACCGGCTCTCCGCCATAGGCTGAACCTGGTCCGACAACATATTTTGCGATGACTGCGCGGGTCTGATTATAATAACCACCCTGGCCTCCAGGCTGAATAGTATCAAACCTGTAGCCGTTGGCCATGAAGGCATTGTATGCAGCGTCATCAGGCTTGAATGAGCCATCATCCTGGGGCAGTTTCTGCGGTTTCCATTCGGGCTTGATCCATCCGTGCTCCATGACTGAACCGGCACGTCTGCGGTCTCCTACTTCATATTCAGCAAGGAGGTCAAGTGACGGCCTGTAGAGTTCCCACATTGAGGCCTGATCAGTCTGCAGATTTGATGGTCCGCGGTCAGGATTCATCTGGTTGCCTGAACCCCACGGGTTACCCGTGGCCTGATGCTGGATTGCGAATATTGATTCGATGTTGTTGTTATTGGCGCTCGAATTAAACATTCCTGCATAATCTGAAAAAAGGTCATAGTATCCCGAGGTCATTACTTCCTGTGCCTTGATCTTGGCGTTGGCGTAATCCTTATTGTAGAGATAAAGCTTGGCCATCATTGCTTTCGCAGCCCAGGTAGTTAACCTGCCGGGGACATCCGACTCAGGCAGCCCTGCTTCTGCAAGCTGCAGCTCCTCAAGTGCAAACCGTAGCACATCTGCCTGGAAGTAACGGGGTATGCCGAATTCGCCTGTCAGGGCAATGGCACCCGGATCCGTTATTATCGGGGCATCGCCCCAGATACGGCCGATAATGAAATAAGCCAATCCTCTCAGGTAGTGACACTCTGCAATAGCAGGATCGAGAAATGAAGCGTCTCCGCCGTCAATCTTCTTCTGTTCCAGGGTAGCTATCAGGGCGCTTGTCCATCCGTTAACCTTGTAACATGATTTCCATGCATCCTGAAGCCGTACGGAAGTGGCAGAAATGGTGAACTGCTGAAACGGAGGGTCATCGGTTCCGCCTGACAGCTCATTGCCTGCCATCACCTCAGCAATGGCGTCCATGGCGCGTTCTTCATAACCAGACCATGCCAGCCCTGAGTAAAGTGTGCTTGTGGCGCCCCTTACCTGGTCTGCAGTATTGTAATAGTTGGCTACGGTTGCGCCATCCAGTGAAGGTCGTTCGATATATGATTTCTCACATGATGCAATTGTAACAGCCAGTATTACAAGTGCTAATATGTATTTATGTTTCATGATTGTATATTTTTACATGTGATCATTAAAACGTGACATTTGCTCCAACCGAGTAAGTACGTGGGTTGGGATAGTGTCCCATGTCGACGTTCATCAGGGTGATCTGGTTGTTATAAACACCCACTTCAGGATCGTAACCGCTGTATCCGCTGAACGTATAGAGATTCTGCGCAGAAACCCAGACTCTGAGGTTACTGATATATGCCTTGCTCGAGATTCTGTTCGGGAGGGTGTAACCCAGGGTCAGGTTCTGAATACGCATGTAGGAACCATTTTCAACATAACGGTCTGACATGGCTGTGTTGTTGGTATTGGTGGTTGTGAACCTTGGCAGCGCCCCGTCAGTGTTTTCGGCAGTATACCTGTCCATGACATCGATAGACTGGTTGTGATAGTTATTGTTCATCCTTTCAAGCTGCCATTTCATGAAGTTGTAGATCTCTGCCCCTACGCTTCCCTGCAGAAACAGCGAAACGTCAAAGCTCTTTATCTGGAAGTTGTTTGTCAGGCCAAAGGTGAAATCAGGAATGGGGCTGCCTATAAATGTAAGGTCTTTGGAATCTATTACATCATCATCAAAGACATTTTTAAACCTTATGTCACCAAGCCATGTCTGGTTTTCTGCAACTGCATATCCAAACTGCGGCAGGGAATTGTCAAGGTCGTCCTGGGTCCTGAATAAACCGTCGGTTTTAAGACCCCAGAATGAGCCAACCGGATAACCCGGAACAGTGTGAGTGATGGTGTACCAGTCGTAGTAAACCTTACCTTCAATTGAAGACTGGTCATTTATCAGCTTAACCAGTTCGTTTTTGTAATGAGAGAAGATCAACGTCGTTGTCCAGGTGAAATCACTCTTCACTATGTTACGGCTTGTGATATTAAGGTCAATACCCGTATTGGTCATCTCACCCACGTTGCCTATCGGCGCTTTAAGGTCATTCCATGCGGATCCTATACCAAGCAGGCTGGGACCGGTACTGAAAAGAAGCATATCCGAAGTTATCTTCTTGTACACGTCAATAGACATATCAATCCTTCCCTTGAGGAATCCAAGATCCACCCCGCCATTGTATGTAATAACGGACTCCCAACCCAGGTCAGGATTCGGTATCCCGGCCAGGAAATTGGTGGTGGCAGTACCCACGGTGCCGAAGCCAACCGGTCCGGGCCAGAAATTAACGTTTGCTGAATAAGGAGGATTGGGGGCGCCGCCGGGCAGGTTCTGATTGCCAACTGCACCAAAGCCAATCCTGACCTTCATGTAATTGACAATATCTAGCATGCCGGCTGCAAAGCTCTCGTTTGAAACTGTCCATCCGATTGAACCACCGGGGAAATAACCCCACTTATTATTGGTACCGAAGTTTGATGAACCGTCAGCCCTGAAACTGGCAGAAACCGAATAGCGATTGCCGAAAGTGTAATTACCTCTTATGAAGTAGGACTCCATTGCCCATTCACCTTTGCCTCCGCCAAGTTCCCATGTAGTTTTATCGGTACTGCCGGCATTAAGATCGAGGATATTGTTCTGAAGATCATACTTCTTACCCCATTCCTGCTGCCAGTAAGAATATTGTGCTTCATGACCACCGGTGAGGTTGATATTATGTTTTCCGAAATCCCTTACGTAATTCAGGTAATTACGGATAGCATAATAATAACTGTCAGATCTCTGGTCGTATAACTGGGACTGCAGTGACCGGGTACCTACGTTGGCTGCATATTGGAATGCAATGTTTCTGCTTAACCCTATATTATATGAGAACTCATTGCGGAACGACATCCCCTTAAACAGTGTCAGATCGGCATAAAGGTTGCCGAAGACACTGGATCTGTCGGATGTATTACCCCTGTTACTGCTTGTTGCTACAGGGTTATCCTGTGAATATGTGTAACCGCCAACACTTGTGTTGCCGGCCCATGTTCCGTCAATATTTTTAACAGGTACCAGGGGGCTCTGCAATGCTGCCCACCAGATTGTACTTTCAGCAGCGTCAGCAAGGGTCACGTTCTGAATGCTCTTATTTATATTTGCACTGATCCCTACTTTCAGCCAGTCTTTTACCTGGTCATCTATATTAAAGCGTGTGGAATACCGTTTGAAGTCCGAGCCTATCAGAATACCGGTCTGGTTGAAAAGGCCTAATGAGATGTAGTAATTTACCTTATCCTTGCCTCCGGAAAAACTCAGCTGATGGTCCATCATTGCTCCCGGCCTGAAGATGGCTTCCTGCCAGTCAGTTCCGACGCCAAGTATTGAAGGATCGGCAAACTCTTCTGTCAGTTCCCAGCCAAGCTCCGTATTGACAGCGTTCTGGTATTCTGCAAATTCCCCCAGATCCATCACGTCAAGCTTCTTGGTAATATTCTGCTGGCCATATGAAAAGTCATAGGTGAACTTACCCTGACCCGCCTTGCCTTTCTTGGTGGTAATGATGATAACCCCGTTGGCAGCCTGTGAACCATATATTGCCTGTGCTGAAGCGTCCTTAAGAACGTCCATCGATTCAATGTCATTAGGGTTCAGGGTAGCCAGGAAGCTGTTTCCTGTCTGTCCGTTGGACCCGCCAAGGTTATCGTAGCCTTTGTTCTCAACAGTATTATCCGCGAAAGGCACACCGTCAATGACGATAAGCGGGTCATTGCTGTTGATAGATGTGATACCCCTCACACGCAGCGAGACTCCGCCGCCGGGCTGCCCGCTGTTGTACGTTGTGGTCAGTCCCGCCACTTTACCCTGCAGTGCCTGGTCAGCGCCGGTGACTGTGAGATTTCTGATTTCCGCTTCGGCCACAGAGGAAATAGCTGATGTTACCTCTGACCTCTTGGCAGTTCCGTAACCGATCACAACGACTTCATTCAGCATTGACTGTGTTGTCACCATTGTGATTCTCAGCGGAACACCCGGAGTAATCGTTACTTCCCTGGGCTCCATCCCGATAAAGGACACCTCCAGGATATTTGCACCTTCCGGTACCTGCAGGGTAAATGAACCGTCAGGTCCGGAGTTTGCTCCGATTGTCGTGCCTTTCACTACTATCGTAGCTCCTGGCAGAGCAGCGTTGCTTTCATCAAACACGGTTCCCGTGATTGTTCTGGTCTGCTGCGCATAAAGCGCTGCTGATGATGCAACAGCTACAAGACAAATCAGAAAAAATAATTTGAAGAGTTTGTTTTGCATAGCTGTACAGTTTTAGGTTTTTAAAGGTAATTCTTCTGACCTGCGTTATATTGATACTATTTTGTCTGTTTATTGTAGTAATTTGATTACTCCTGACCAACCTTTAGCTGACCTCAACCTTGTTCGTGTACTTATTACACTAACATTGATAGCACATCAGATCCTGTGCTGGTCCGGCACCGGGTTCCTGAATATATTAATGAATAAATTATCTGATGCTATCACTTAAATTGAAGGCCCCGTGCGGCTTGGCGTGTAATCACCTGTCAATTATTCTTAACTCCTAATTTATACTAAGGTATGTCATTGATAATAATTTAAATCCTCATAATTCTTATCATATCACTGCATTCTTTGAACAAAGAGGCAGCGCTGGTTTTCGGGGATTCCGTTATGCAGGCATTAATTATTCAGAAATCCCGTATTGATTATCTAATGTAATTACAATATCTTTGAAGTTCATACTTTGTACACTAAGTAATTTCAGCAGTTTATCTGACATAATAAAATGATATCTCATAAGATTGTTCCGAACATTTCAGTTGATTGTGTCGTATTTGGTTTTGACTTCCAGAAACTCAATGTGCTCCTTGTTGAGCGTCAGTTAAAAGACAAAAAAACAGGTAAGCTGCTGATCAATGATCATACTCTGACCGGCTACTTTATTTTTGACGACGAGGATCTTGACAGCGCAGCCAGCCGGATATTAATGGGTCTCACAGGACTTGACAACATCTTCCTTGAACAATTCGGGGCATTCGGACAGCTTGACAGGTTATCTGCCGAAAAAGATGTTAAGTGGATGAAATCTATCAACCAGTATTCTCCTGACAGGGTAGTCACTGTCGGCTACCTTGCCCTCATTGACAACACGAAAGTCACACTCCGTCTGAAGGACAGGAATGTGCAATGGTTTCCTGTCACTGCGATAAAAGACATGGAAATGGCTTTTGACCATAAATATCTCTTTTCACAAGCCCTTGAGGCTCTTCAGAAAAAAGTAAAAGTCGAGCCTATTGCCTTTGAACTGCTGCCTGATTATTTTACACTGTCTCAGCTTCAGAGACTTTATGAAGCTGTGCTCGGAACATCATTTGACAAGCGTAACTTCAGGAAAAAAGTTTCACAGATGCACTATGTCATCCCGCTGAAGAAAAAGCAGCAGGGTGTGGCGCACAAACCCGCACAGTATTATCTGTTCAGCCGTGAGGTGTATGAAAAGACAAGAAAAGGACGAATCTCATTCATTATCTGAAACCCCTAACTAACCGACAGAACCATGAATTTGAATTTTATTGACCTGGGCATAGTCATTCTGTACCTGGTCGCAACCGTCTTCATCGGAAACTGGGTGTCAAAAAGGGCATCGAAGAACATCCAGTCTTATTTCCTTGGTGGGAACAGCCTTCCATGGTATTTCCTGGGAATATCGAATGCCTCCGGCATGTTCGATATTGCAGGAACGATGCTTCTTGTATACTGGCTGGCCGTTTACGGACTGAAGAGCATGTGGCTGCCCTGGATGTGGCCCGTTTTCAACCAGATATTTCTGATGGTATTTCTCTCGGCCTGGCTCCGCCGTTCCAATGTCATGACAGGGGCCGAGTGGATCAAGACCCGTTTCGGCGATGGCAGAGCTGCCAATCTCTCGCATATAATAGTGGTAGTCTTCGCGCTAGTCAGCGTGATAGGATTTCTCTCGTACGGGTTCAAGGGTGTCGGCAAGTTCGTGGCTGCGTTCCTTCCTCCCATCGTTTCCAATCCTGAGTATATCATTGCGCATCCGCAGATAAACGTCAACCTGTACGCCCTGATACTGATGGCTATTACCACCTTTTATGTGGTCAAGGGCGGTATGTTCAGCGTGGTGATCACCGAGGTAATACAGTATGTCATACTTACCATCGCTTCAGTAGCCGTGGGCATCATCGCCATCAGGCAGATCTCTCCGGAAGCTCTTAACGCCGTCATCCCCGAAGGATGGAAGAGCCTGTGGTTCGGACATACCACGGGGCTCGACTGGAACAATATTTCCTCTGCCGCCTCACCCAAGCTCCATATGTTCAACGAATGGATCAAGAGTGACGGTTATGAGCTCTTCGGACTCTTCTTTGTCATGATGCTCTTCAAGGGCATTTTTGTGGCTGCTGCAGGGCCTGCACCAAACTATGACATGCAGCGCATCCTTGCCACCAAAAATCCCAAGGAAGCCTCGAAGATGAGCTCACTTGTGAACGTGGTGCTCAACCCGGCACGTTATTTTATGGTTGCCGGCCTCACCATCCTTGCCCTTGTGCATTTTGACACACTCTACACCGGGTCGCTGACCGATCCGGACTTCGAGAGCATACTGCCCGAAGTGCTCGCCACTTATGTCCCGGTCGGCCTGCTGGGTTTATTGCTGGCCGGCCTGATTGCAGCGTTCATGAGCAACTTTGCAGCCACGGTGAACGCGGCCCCTGCTTACCTCGTCAATGACATCTATAAGCGTTACGTCAATCCCAACGCCAGCGAAAAGACCTACGTCAGGATGAGCTATGCGGCCTCGCTTCTGATAGTGGTTGTTGGCATCATTGTGGGTTTCCTGGTAACATCCATAAATGATGTCGTGCTTTGGATCACCGCAGCCCTCTGGGGAGGTTACACCGCACCCAACGTACTGAAATGGTACTGGTGGAGATTTAACGGTTACGGTTACTTCTGGGGCATGCTGTCGGGTATAGTTGCAGCCCTCGTCCTGCCTGCCCTTAACCTGGATATACTTCAGAACTGGCCGCTGACGGAAAACTTCAGCATGAACGCGTTCCCGGTAATTTTCCTCATATCACTGATAGGCAGCGTTCTGGGATCTCTGTTCTCGGAACGTGAAAGTGACGAGACCCTGAAGAAATTCTACAGGCAGGTCCGTCCCTGGGGCTTCTGGAAACCGGTGCACAGAATGGTGGTGGCTGAAGATCCGTCATTCAAGGGGAACAAGGATTTCTGGAGGGATATGTTCAATGTTGCTGTCGGAATAGTATGGCAGATATCGCTTATGGCCTTCCCCGTGTTTCTGATCATTCGTGAATGGAAACCATTCTATATCTGCAACCGGGATAATGATACTCACCAGCATCATCCTGAAATTTACCTGGTGGAATAAACTCAAAGACTAATAAGAGGAGACCTGATCATGAAATTCGGCCACTTTGATGACGAGAAAAAAGAATATGTCATCACCCGGTACAAGACACCTTACCCGTGGATCAATTATCTCGGCAACAAGGATTTCTTCTCAATTATCTCCAATACAGCAGGCGGTTACAGCTTCTTCAGGGACGCCCGTCTCCGCAGGCTGACACGCTACAGGTACAATAACGTGCCGCTGGATGACGGAGGTAAATACTTCTATATCAACGACAACGGATCAGTATGGTCACCGGGGTGGAAGCCGGTAAAGGCTGATGTGGAAAACTACTCGTGCCGTCACGGCATGGGATACACGGTCATAGGCTCGGAGAAAAACAATCTCAGGGCTGAAATGCTGTTCTTCGTACCTGTAGGAGATACCTGCGAGGTGCAGCGTGTTTCACTCCGCAACACCGGAAAACTTCCAAAGCGTTTCCGCCTCTTTTCCTTTGTCGAGTGGTGCTTCTGGAATGCTCATGATGACATGACAAACTTCCAGCGCAACTTCTCCACCGGTGAGGTGGAGATTGAAGACGGGGTTATATATCACAAAACAGAATACCGTGAACGGCGAAACCATTATGCCTTTTATTCCGCCAACACCCCTGTGGCCGGTTTCGATACAGACAGGGAGGCTTTCCTCGGTATTTATAACGGCTTCGATCACCCTGACAAAGTCTTCTCGGGCAATCCCGGCAACTCAGTCGCCCACGGGTGGTCTCCCGTGGCATCACATTGCATCGAGGTGGACCTGGAGCCCGGTGAGGAAAAGAACCTGGTCTTCGTTCTTGGTTATGTTGAGAATCCCGAAAACGAAAAGTTCATTGCCCCGAAAGTGATAAACAAGGAGAGGGCTAAAGGCGATGATCGCACGGTATGATACCAACGCCAAAGTGGAAAAGGCTTTCGGAGAACTAAAGGATTACTGGGAGAAACAGCTCTCTGTGATAACCCTTGATCATCCTGACCCGCGCCTGTCGCGGATGGTCAACATCTGGAATCCGTACCAGTGCATGGTCACTTACAACATGTCACGCAGTGCTTCTTACTTTGAATCCGGCATCGGACGGGGTATGGGTTTCCGCGACAGCAACCAGGATCTTGTGGGATATGTGCATATGATAGCTCCGACAGTCAAAGGAAAGAATCATCGATATCGCCTCCACCCAGCTCGAAGACGGCAGCGCCTATCACCAGTACCAGCCGCTGACAAAGAGAGGCAATGCCGAGATCGGCGGCAACTTCAACGATGACCCTTTATGGCTTATCTTCGGTGTGGCAGCATATATCAAGGAGACAGGTGACTGGTCGCTGCTTGATGAAAATGTTCCTTTTAACAATAATCGCCGAAAACGCCGCCAGCCTCTTCGAGCATCTTAAGCGTTCATTCTGGCACGTAGTCAACCACCTGGGGCCTCACCGGCTGCCTCTGATAGGCCGGGCCGACTGGAACGACTGCCTGAACCTGAACTGCTTCTCATCGAACCCCGATGAGAGCTTCCAGACAACGGAGAACCAGAAGGGGGGCGTGGCAGAGTCAGTGTTTATCGCAGCGATGTTTGTGCTGTACGGCGCCGACTTCGTGAAAATGGCACAGAAGCGCGGAGAGACAGCCCTGGCAGAGGAGGCACAGAAGCATATCGATGATATGAAACTGGCCATCAAAACCCACGGGTGGGACGGCGAATGGTTCCTGCGTGCCTATGACTACTACGGAAAGAAAGTGGGCAGCCGGGAGAACGAAGAAGGCAGGATCTTCATAGAGACACAGGGAATGTGCATAATGGCCGGCATGGGTCTCGATGACGACAAGGCTCTGGACGCACTTGCATCCGTCACCAAATACCTGGCCTGTGACTACGGTATAGTACTCAATAACCCGGCATTTACGAGGTATTACCTGAACCTGGGAGAGATCTCAAGCTACCCTGAGGGCTACAAGGAGAATGCCGGTGTCTTCTGCCATAATAACCCATGGATCATCATAGCCGAGACACTCACCGGTAACGGCCGGAAGGCCTTTGACTATTACAGCCGTATAACGCCGTCTTACCTTGAGGAGATAAGCGAACTGCACAAGACAGAACCGTACGTCTATGCGCAGATGATAGCCGGCAAGGACGCCTTCACCCCCGGTGAGGCCAAGAACAGCTGGCTGACCGGTACAGCCTCATGGTGCATGTATACAGTCACGCAATATATCCTGGGCGTGCGCCCTGATTATGACGGGCTGATGATCGACCCTGCATACCTCCCGAATGGAACGGATTTACTGTTACACGCAAGTTCCGGGGAGCCACCTACCATATCGAGTTTCTGAACCCTGTGCACAGAACAAAAGGTGCATGGGAAATCACTGTTGACGGAAACAGGCTGGAGACAAACATCGTTCCGGTATTTCCGGAGGGAACTGAACATATTGTCAAAGTAATTATCTGATAAAATGAAAATATGGGACTGATCAGGATTGAGGATATGGAATTTTATGCTTTTCACGGACATTACCGCGAGGAGCAGATCGTCGGTAATCACTTCATGGTGGATGTTGCAATTGAGACGGACACAGACACGGCAGGAAAAAGCGATGAGCTGCGTGACACTCTCAACTACCAGAAGGCTTATATGGTTGTAAAGAGGGAAATGGAGATAACCTCCAAGCTTCTGGAACACATAGCAACAAGGATCCTTGATGCCCTATATAATGAATTAACCGGTATAAGGAAAGCCACTGTCAAGGTTTCAAAACTAAATCCTGTCATGGGGGGCAGGATTGGCAGGGTCAGTGTAGAATTAACAAGGTGACCTCTCTTCTCCCAAAATTACTGTATAACTGCACCACATCCCCTTTTTCCTTCTATTTTTGTGCTTTCCTATTTGTACAAGAAGATGAAAGAGCCAGAAGAGATATTAAAGCCTGAATCACAGCACTTTATTGAACAAGCTATTGAGAAGGACCTGAGTGACGGGAAAAACGGGGGACGGGTACATACACGCTTCCCTCCTGAGCCGAACGGTTATCTGCATATAGGTCACGCAAAGGCTATCTGTCTCGACTTCGGCATGGCCGGGAAATACAACGGCAGGTGCAACCTCCGGTTTGATGACACCAATCCGACAAAAGAAGACGTTGAATATGTCGACTCAATAAAAGAGGACATACAATGGCTTGGTTTCACATGGGACGACCGCGAGTTTTACGCCTCTGACTATTTCGGCAAGCTGTGGGATTTTGCCGTCACCCTCATCAAACGAGGGCTGGCTTATGTTGATGACCAGAGCGCTGAGACCATCTCCGAACAGAAAGGCACCACCACACAGCCGGGCGTCAGCAGCCCTTTCCGCGACCGTACCGTGGAGGAGAACCTCGATCTCTTTTTCCGCATGAACGACGGCGAGTTCGCAGAGGGCAGCCGTGTGCTGAGAGCAAAGATCGATATGGCCTCTCCCAACATGCACATGCGTGACCCTATAATCTACCGTATCCTTAATACGCCGCATCACCGTACGGGAACGAAATGGAAAGTATATCCCATGTACGACTTCGCGCACGGCCAGAGCGATTACTTTGAGGGTATAACCCACTCACTGTGCACGCTGGAATTCGAGGTGCACAGGCCACTGTACGACTGGTTCGTTGACCAGCTGATGGACAGCGACTACCGTCCGCGTCAGATTGAATTCAACCGCCTGAACCTGACCTACACCGTCATGAGCAAGCGCAAGCTGCTTGAGCTCGTGAAGGACGGAGTGGTAAAAGGATGGGATGACCCGCGCATGCCTACACTGTGCGGCCTGCGTCGCAGGGGTTATACTCCTAAATCTGTCAGGCGCTTTGTCGACCTGATCGGTTACACAAAAGTGGAAGCCATCAATGATGTGTCACTCCTTGAATATGCCATCCGCGAAGACCTTAACAAAAGGGCACCGCGTGTCTTCGGAGTGCTTAAGCCGCTAAAGGTGATCATCAGTAACTATCCTGAAGGTTTGACGGAACAGATGGAAATTCTCAATAACCCGGAAAACGAAAGCCAGGGTACACGCATGGTACCCTTCAGCCGTGAGATATACATAGAGCAGGATGACTTCATGGAGACACCTCCTCATAAATTCTTCCGTCTGACACCCGGACAGGAGGTAAGGCTTAAAGGCGCATATATCATCAGATGCCAGAGCCTTAAAAAGAATGACTCGGGTGAAGTAACAGAGGTGTACTGCACCTATGACCCGGAGACGCGCAGCGGCGGTCTGCTGGCTGAACGCAAGGTAAAGGGCACACTGCACTGGGTCTCGGCCGGACATGCCATTGAAGCCGAGGTCAGGCTGTACGACAGGCTCTTCAACGATGAAGATCCTTCGGGTCATAAGGATAAGGATGCAAGGGAGTTCCTGAATCCGGAATCTCTGACCATACTCACCGGATGCAAGATTGAGCCATCGCTGGCATCGGCTGAACCTCTGGAGAAATTCCAGTTTCAGAGGATCGGGTATTTCTGTGTTGACTATGACAGCAAACCCGGTAGCCTGGTCTTCAACCGCACCGTGGGGCTGAAAGATACCTGGGCCAAGCTAAATAAGTAGCTCAGAACACTATTGCCTACTGCCTATTGCCTGACTTCTGGCACATTTTTTGCTTCATTATCAGGTATTTGCTTTGTTTTCTTTCACAACTTAAACCGAAGAAACATGAAAACCATGATCAGATCAACTGTTTTGATCCTGCTTGCAGTTTTAACATTTTCTTCCTGTGAAAAGAACTCCGATAACACAAGCAAGGGAACTGCTAAATTTTCAATCGCTTCGATTGATGAATCCATCCAGACCAAATCCGCCGTCTCATCAGATGACAGCGTGCTGGTTTCGTCACCATGTAATGGTATCCGTGGAAGACACGGAAGGCAATCCTGTGCTCACTGATGAGCTTATTCCCGTATATGTGTTCGGGAGCAGCTTCATCAGCGAGGAGGTGGAAATGGCGGCGGGGGACTACATTCTCACGAAGTTTATGGTAATTAATCCTGCCGGTGAGGTGATCCTGGCCACGCCTGTTGAAGGCTCTCCGCTGGCCTATCTGGTGGATGACCCTCTGCCAATCAGCTTCAGTATAGTTGCAGGCACAGCAACTATGATCGCACCCGAGTTGCTGCCCGTAGGTGACTATGACCCCGGTGATTTCGGGTATATCAGTTTCGGTGGCCAGATCATCAAGCCACTTGGTTTTTATGTCATGGCTGTTATAGACAATCCTCTTTCAATGTCACCGATGCCTTTGCCGACAACAGCTAACCTGACTGTTTTCGCGGAAAACTACTGGTATTACATGTTCGGTCTTGAGGCAAGTGTCAATCATGTCCTTATCAGAGGCGGAGTCTGAAATTTATACCTTCCTCGCTGGAAAAAGAGGGGTATCTGCCGCAGAAGTTCTATTTCACTGGCAAGGGAGCTGGCAGCCACATCAATGAATAATCCTCTTATTCTCGAGGATCCCCTACGACAGTGGCGGATGGAAGGTTCTGACCCTTCAGCCGGGTCCTGGTGAGGGCAAGGATGCGATGATATCAAACCTCGAACCCGACAGGAACTTCGGCAATCACCCGTTTTTTGAAGCAACCTTTATCACTGAGCCGGTGCTCACAGTGATGCGCTCGAACAACAGCCTTATATGGTTTGACCTGAATGTCGCTACCCAAGTCGGCCACGATTAAAAAAGTCGATCTCCGGCTCATTTATGATCTGCCGCTGGTGTGGGACAGCACAATTTTTTATCCTGACGGAGGCGTAGTACCTGAATGGTGCGGAGGCGTACTGCAGAAGATAGTCGAGCCATGGGAAGAAGATAATGTCACATGGAATACTCAGCCAAAGACTGTTGAAGCCGGTCAGGTATATATTTCGCCTTTCATACGGAACGCTAATTTCATTACTGTTGATGTGACGTCACTTTATCGTGTCATCCGCCACAACAGATAATGTTGAATATCCCAATTACGGAATGTTCTTCAGGTTATGGCCGCGTGAGTGGGTTCCGGGTTCCGTTTTGGGTCAAGCGATAATCCAGATGCCAGGTTGCGTCCGGAGCTGACTGTTTACTATACGTTACCTTAAGAAAGTCACATTGGTCTTTGCGAAGAAGGTGCACCGGGTTGATCCGGTGCACTTTTTTTATTTTACGGGGAGGGTCTTCTGAAAAATATTTATATTTGCACCCTCATGTAACTGTCCCGTGGTGTAATAGGCAACACGTCTGATTCTGGATCAGAAGAGTTCAGGTTCGAGCCCTGACGGGACAACAAAAAGCCGCACAACACTGCGGCTTTTTTTGCGACGTCAGGGCGAGAAGCAGGGACGGAGCAACTGCAAAACCGGCATCTTCAGCCGGTTTTTCCAAACAATCTCCAAACTATCTTTCAGAATTGAACCTTCATGGATAGGCCGCCATACCTGATACGCAAATTCATGCTTGTAAGATCCTTTAGCGGTAATTGAACAAACGGTTCAAACAGTAAGTGACTGGTCTTGCCAAATGGTATAGAGTACCCTGCAGAAAAGTTGGCAAGTCCCAGAAAATCAATACGGGTTAAAGGCTCCTGTTCGGTTTCAATCTTTACGGAGGTGGTCTTTGACTCATACGATACCCCACCGGTATTGGCATCGACTGTTGACCTTATGTAAGTATTGTTAAAATTGCCTGACAAATATTGGTTAAGATATATCACCGTTGACGCCCCTGTCGTAACAAATAAGTTTCCTCCTGATCGTTTCCGGAGGGAGAATACAAAATTAACGGGGATCTCCATTGAAAGTACTTCAACATTCGCCTCAAAAGAAGTGGTTGTGCCCGACAGACCATCCAGTTCCGGTGTAGCATAATCCAGAGCCATACTACCTCCTGATGTGCTTTCCATACCATAATTATGTTTTGCCATCGCCAGACCGGGACGAACCGAGATTCTGCGGGTGAGCTGCTGCTCCACATAAAAGCCGATTGAGACACCCTGGGAAGTTGATGTCGCATTGTCGATACTGGCCATCATGCCTGATAAACCGGTCATAATGGTCGTCGTCCTCTTTTCACGGGGGATATCGGCTAAAACCGGATGTGCCTCTTCAGGGTTCAGTTTCAATTTCACATCAAAATCATCAACTAACCTTGTTTCAATGGGATTAACTGATAAATTCATATCTGCAGACGTTTCGACGGCCCTAACGGAGTCAATTAAAAGCGATCCGGTTAGTTCACTGACTTCGCTGTTTGTAATCTCAGCGTTTGAAAAAACGGGCTGCCCTGCATTTGTGATCGCCACTTCAGAAACCGGATGGGAGTCCGCTATGATCAGATTGTCTTCGGTTGTAATCTGTTCATTTATTCCAGGTTCCGTCAGCTCACTTCGGTTTTCCTTTGTTAATTGATTAGCGGTTTCATCGGCATTCCTGTGGGTTATCCGGTTTATATAAAGCACTCCGATAGTCAGTATTACAGCTATTGAGGCGACTTTGGCCCAGAGTGGAATAAAAAATACCAGGCTGCGTTTCTTACCATACTTCTGAACATAGGAGTTCCATCCTTCCCCTGCGAGGTGGTCGGCATTGTAGTTGTCAAAGGCCTCCTTTGCACTCCGGCTGAATTTATCGTCAAACTGCTTCATGGCCCTTTTTAACTGAGATAATGTGCTTGTTATAAAGTTCCCGCAGCATCTTTTTTGCCCTGGCAAGGGTCGATCTGGATGTGGAAGCAGTCACTCCCATCATCTGGCCGATCTCCTCGTGTGAATATCCCTCTATCTCGAAGAGGTTGAAGGTTACCTTATAGTTTCCGGGGAGGTGTCTGTACAGTGTCAGAATATCATTAACAGAAAGCTCCGCTTCAATTTCAGGCTCCCGCTCCTCAGTTTCTGTTATCGTATCGATTGAGAGGTATGAATTGTGTTTAAGATTTCTCCTGTAGTTATCAATAGCCGTATTTACAAGCACTTTCCCATACCACGATTTAAACGGTCGCGAAGTGTCGTAGTCTGAGAGGCCATTCAGAACTTTCATGTAACTATCGTTCACTATTTCCATGGCCTCATTTTCATCACGCGTATACCTGATACAGACCGACATTGCAAACGAGAAATAGCGCTTGTAAAGGATCTCCTGTGAGCGTCTGTCGCCACCGGCACATCCTTTAACAAGATCCGAGTCAGAATATTCGTGACCATCTGTTTCTCTTCTACCCATTATACCGGTCAGAATTAAGCTCTTCCAAAATAACCTAATTCGAACGATTTTATAATCTCATTATCTATATTTCTTCATTTACCTGAAGATAAAACCCAGTTGCAACTCCAATCTGTTGAATTGGGTAACTGTTTCTCTGACTGAGGTTCCACCCCACCAGTATTCATCGCGACTTAAAGTAATTTTCTGGTACCTGTATCCGATACCAATATTTATTGCAGCCCTCTGCCAGGTAAACAAAGCGATTCCAGCACCTGCGCTAAAGAGAAATCCTCCTTCTGATTCTCCCCACGGTTCAGCATAATTCGTATTCGAATAAGGTTTATCGGTTGTTGTGAAACCATAACCACTTTTAATCCATGCGTAGGGCGATATTCTTGTACTGAGAGGGTAATATCTGAAATCGACGTAAAGTGGCACAATAGTTACATTCATCTTTTCCAGCCCTGTGCCAATGCCAACAACGATACCATTTCTGAACTGATAACCATTGGAAAAGTGAAAGCTGTTGCTCGATAAAAAACCGGTACTGTCTTTCCCGGTCAGAACACTGGCCGATAACTGTATATAGTAACCTTCCGTTTTCAGATTCTTCTTTACAGGATATGCCGATACCTCAAGCGATGATATCTGTGACTTGCCGATCCTGATAATCTGTGGGGTCATAACCTTAATATCCAGGTAGTCGGAAGAATCACCTACGATGGTCCCCGAAATCCGGGAACCATCGTAAAGCACAACAGTTTGTTTACGCTGCCTCTGACCTGTTAAAGAGAGTGTTAGTAAAACACAAACCGCAGTCGCAATAATTCTTATCATAAAACTACTCTTCTTTAATGACCAGGTGGCTTATCTGGATAATATTTGTTGGGTCGCTGTAGTCATACTGGTATATACCACCTTCACCAACAAGCATAAGGATGCCATCCATCGGGATAACGTCGTATGTATCAAAATCCTCATAATATGCAATCTGGTTGGTTATTATGGCCAATGGGTCAGATTTATCGTAAATTTTCAGTCCGGCTGCACCATCACAAACGAACAGCAGGTCGCCATCGGTTCCCAGTCCGTGTGGATTAAACATTGGGTACGACTTAACCAGGAATGGGTTTGTTATTGATGAAATATCAATAACCTCCAGCAGGTTTTGTCCATTATTGCACATGTTTCCTGTACGAAGAGTTACATAGGCATATTGACCGTCAACAACAACGGGATCGCAGGCCGTGATGTGATCATATGATGATATCTGAACAGGCTTTTGGGGATTTACAAGGTCGAAAATCAGCATACCGGTTGTGGTTCCCACAAATAAATTGTTCTCAAGACGGAAAAGCGTTTCCATATTACGCGGCACATCAACACTATCGATAACCACCATGTCGGATGCCTTGGTGATGTCGACAGTTTTTAGCCTTATGGGTACGGCAATAACGTAGAGGTAGTCTTCATTTAGCATGAAGCGGGCCATGGAGCCACCGGTGCCGGCACCTCCAGTCCAATTACCTTCTGTTTTAGCACTCATGATAAAGTCCATGCCGCCACGATATATCACGCCACCATAATTATAATCATCGATCTCTTCAGTAATTTTCTTTACCTCCCAGTCAACGATTATACCCTTCGATTTATCGACCATTGCATAAGGGTACCATAGCTCCCCCTCCGGAACGATTTCCGGGAAGACATTTTCAATACGGTCAATTTCGACAGGATTATTAATATCTGTTATATCAATCGAGAGAAGGTCAACATAGCTGTCGGCGAACAGTACATTACCGCTTATTGCCATATCGACATTGCCCATGATCTCGTAAAAGGCTACTTTCTCAGGGTTTGAAGGGTCTGAATTGTCAATCACGTGAATACCCTTACCATATTCATTAATAAAAAGATACCCGTCTTTGAAATACATTTTCCCGGGGTGAGAAATCTCGATCGGGGCACTTTTCTCAAAGCTGGCCCTGAATTCATCAAATGGCATGTAAACAGGCACATTTGCGTCATATGTTATTAATTCTTTGGTTTTGTCGTTGCAGGCTGTAAGAGCAGCCATTATAACGACCAGCAAAGCTGCAGACTTGATCAGGTTTTTCATAACGGGTTTATTTGTTATTGGTTATTATTCAGGAAATAGCTCTCTTATACTGGTTCTTATGGTCACTGATTTAGCGGATTTACTACCTGCCCGATAAAGAGGAGAGCATTGGTAGTTCGTTCCCGTATAGCAAAGACAAATGGTTTGTCAATCACAAACTCCTGTGGTTGAGGTGGAAAGCTTGTTTCTACAATTCCAATGGTAGTGACTGCAGCAGCTTCAGTACCTTTCTCGTCAACCTCCACGAATGTGTTTTGTTTTACGAAATCAACATAAATTGAGGCATCTGATATTCCGGACAGGTTCGCTACGCCTGGAATGAAAGCATCCAGCATACCCATGCTTTGTAACTGGTCGTTGAGGTATTTCTCGTACGAGAATTTATACTTTGGCAGATAAACTGTCATTTCACCGAATTCTTCCTGGTCATTAAAAGCTGATGTGATTGTGTTCCATTTCTCTGCGGTCAAAGTTGAAATAAAATCAGAAAGGGTGCCCTCCGGGACAACCACCACCATAGTGAAATTTGTGCAGCCATATGGCAGTTCAATTGCCTTGTAATTGCTTCCGTATGTCACTTTTGAACCCACATCCCCCTTCATTGTACTTACGTCTACTGAGTTTAAACCCTCTTTGTAAAATGGTCTGTCGGAGGTCAGAAGCTTATCGAACTGATAGCTCCAATCGCCCTTGAAATAAAGGGCATTCATAAGAAACATTACTGCATCGCCGGATATCTCATCGAGCACTTTCGGGACTTTCCCGTTGGTATTATCACTGGCCCATTTGTTAATGGTTGTGAGGGCGGATGGCAGACTAAAATCAAGGCCAGCAATTGCCGCATCAAAATCCGTGCTCATAGTACTAAGGAATGGATTCTTGACGTTGAATCCCTGCCTGTAGAAAATTGCGTTTGCAAAGGCCAGCTTAACTTTTGGATCGACAACCAGCAGCTGGGCAACAAGGCTTCTGTACACCTCGTTTATTTCGCTCATGGTCATGTTTTCAGGGTAAATGAGCATGTCCCTGATCTGATTATAAGTATCTCCATCACAGCCATTTAGTAACATAGTTAGCGCGGCGCTGGCACTAAGCGGCGAAAGCATTAAGTTCTTGTTCTCCTCCTGAGCAACTTTTGTAAAAAGCTCAACTCCAAATTCATTGCCATAAGCAATAACTTCCAGACCCGTAGCGGTCAGTTCAAGAGCTTTTGGAGTAAGATCGGGCTGCTGTCCGGTATTCTCTTTAGAGCATGATATAAACCCGGTAATTGTAACGAGACTGAAAAGCATTATTAATGAGTCCTTCATACATGGTGTTTTAAATTTTTTGTTCTTCATTAAAATCGCTTTTCTATTGTAATACGAAATGAGTCTCTGAAACGCTGCAATGAAATTATCAAAGCAGGTTAAAAGCAGCATTCTGAAGAACCATATCGCCCCTATTTCGGTATAACTCTGGATCAGAAGCTGCGATCCCGATTTATCGGGAGAGTAGTCCCGATAGTTAGAGCGCAGCGAGAGCGTATCTGGAAGCCCTGACTTGCCCCGCGAAGCCTTAACGAAGCGGGGACGGAGCAACCACAAAATCAATTACTTAACAAGAAATCCTGATAAGTGGTTTTTTCATCTTGCTAGGTTCTTGCTAGGTTTTTGGTAGAATTCCAACGAAATCGTTTTCCAATAAACAGTGGTCTTTGGTGATTAACACCATTCTAGTGCTAATTTGATCAACGACATCTTTAAAACCCTTGTCAAAGGGAAATCAATTAAGGATTTTGTCCTACCAATGTAAACTAATATTTGCATTTGGCCTTACTTAGGTTTATTTTTGATAATGAATTAAATAGAACCCTGATGTCAAGCATCATCCCAGGCTTTGAATACGACATCTTCATTAGTTACCGTCAGAATGATAATAAATATGATGGCTGGGTTACTGAGTTTGTAAATAATCTCAACAAAGAACTAGAGGCTAACATTAAGGACAAAATATCAGTTTATTTTGATATCAATCCACAAGATGGCTTACTTGAAACCCATTTAGTAAATCGCTCTCTGGAGGATAAATTGAAATGCCTGATCTTCATTCCTGTAATATCAAGAACTTATTGCAATTCAAAAAGCTTTGCCTGGCAACACGAGTTTTGCGCATTTAATAAGCTGGCAAAGGAAGACAGGTTTGGAAGAGACCTGAAACTTGCAAGTGGGAATGTTGCCAGCAGGATATTGCCAATCAAGATTCATGATCTCGACCCGGACGATGATACACTTCTTGAGAATGAACTTGAGGAAGTACTTCGATGCATAGAGTTTATTTATAAGTCATCTGGTGTAAATCGTCCTTTGAGAGCCAATGAAGATCACCCTCAGGACAACCTGAATAAGACTTATTATCGCGATCAGATCAATAAAGTTGCAAATGCTGTTAAAGAGATAATTACTGCAATAAAAAAGCATAATCAACAGAATGCAGAGGGTACAAAAAATGTTACTAAGGCAAATCACAAAAAGCCTAAGAGCCTGAAAACAAAGATTATTATTACATCAGTCATTTTGCTGGTACTGATATTCATTGGGTATTTTACTATTCCTAAGTTGTTTAAGTCTTCAGAACCAACTGAAAAATCCGTTGCTGTGTTACCATTTGTTAATCTCAGCAATGATCCTGAACAAGAATATTTCAGTGATGGTGTTGTGGAGGCAATTTTAAACCACCTGTTCAAGGTTGGTGAACTAAAAGTAATTTCCAGCACTTCAACGAAGAAATATAAGAATACAGAACTCTCTTTAAGAGAGATCTCCAAAGAGCTAGGTGTCTCTTCAATCCTCGAGGGCAGTGTACAAAAGATCGGGAGCAATGTACGAATTACCGCACAACTAATTGACGCAAGAACTGATACGCATTTATGGTCAGAAACATATGATAAAAACCTTGCGGATATTTTCTCAATACAGACTGAGGTAGCTCAAAATGTTGCCAGGGAATTAAAAGCTATTCTTACAAGTCAGGAAGAAAGCCAGATCCGGCAAATTCCAACAAAAAATCCGATAGCTTACGATTATTATCTCAGAGCAATACAATATTCATCAGAAATAAAGCAGGATTCAGCGATCAGAATGCTGGATAAAGCCATTGAGCATGATCCGGAATTTGTTTTGGCATATTTATTTAGAGCCTCTTATTACAGCAACATATTTTTTACAAAAGACGAGTATAAAAACTTTGAAAGTTGGCAAGATTTTGATCATTTGGCAAGAGAAGATATTGAAACTGTAATGAAGATAAATCCCGATCTGCCTGGAGTGAAATTTACGCAAGCAAGGTTGCTCTATAATCTTGATCGGGATAATGACAGAGCCTTGGAATTATTGAATGAATTGTTATCTCAAACACCAAATTTCTCAGATTGTATTTATCTTAAAAGTTTTGTATTGCGACGGAATGGACTCTGGGAGGAACACCTGAAAGAAGTACAAAAGTACTTTCTTTTAGATCCGTTTAATGGAGAATATATCATTGAGGCAGGTTATTCCTACCGTTTGTTAAGGAGATATTCTGAGGCTATGGATCTTTTTAACAGACCGCAGGTTTTAGGGATACAGCTTGATCCCGATACAAAAATCAAATATGACAAATTTCAGACTATCCTTTTATGGAAGGGTAATGTAGAAGAAGCTCTGAAAGTATCAGAGTTAAGTAATTCAGAATTGTGGTTTTACTACTATCCCGGGGACAGCTATTATTATTACAGCAGGAAATTTGATAAGTTATTACAAGTAACAGAAAAAACTGAAACTCAATTTAACTACTTTCCGAAGACTTTAAATCTCGCAAAGGCTTACTTTCTTAATTCAAATATTCAGATGAGCAGGAGATATGCGGATTCTGCTATCACTGAGTTAAATTTGAAAATCAGGAAATTCCCTGATGATGACAGGTTTTATGCAGCCCTGGGATATGCTTATGCTTATAAAGGAGAGAATAAAAAAGCTATCGAAAGCGCACAAAAAGCCGTAAAACTTAAGCCAATGAAAATGGATGTTTGGCAAGGATTTGTAAAGGAGAATGATCTTGCTAATATTTATATACTTGCAGGAGAATATGATCTGGCAATGGATAAGATTGAATATCTCCTAACAATCCCGGGTGAGTTGTCTGTTCCGCTGCTTAAAATTGATCCGGCTTACGATAAACTGCGCGATTTACCTCGCTTTCAAAAGATTCTCACAACAGAATATAAGACAAAATACCAGTAATTAATCGACATGGCAAGTCTTGCCCCCGGATACGAATACGACATCTTCATCTCTTACCGCCAGAAAGACAACAAAGGCGACAGATGGGTCAGCGAATTCGTTGACGCTTTAAAGACAGAACTGGAGTCAACATTCAAGGAAGAGATTAGCGTTTATTACGATATCAATCCACATGATGGACTGCTGGAGACACATGATGTTGATGCTTCCCTGAAAGAGAAACTAAAGTGTCTGGTCTTTATCCCAATCATCTCACGCACTTATTGCGATCCGAAATCATTTGCCTGGGAACACGAATTCAAAGCATTTGTGAAACAGGCTTCAAATGAGCAGTTTGGTTTGAAAGTTAAACTGCCTAACGGTAATGTTGCAAGCAGGGTACTGCCGGTACGTATTCATGATTTAGACACTGCCGACATAAAACTATGTGAATCTGTCCTGGATGGAGTTCTCAGAGGAGTTGAATTCATATACAAAGAACCAGGCGTTGACAGACCGCTGACGACAAAGGATAACGAGGAGAAAAATCTGAATAAAACCAATTACCGGAATCAGATTAATAAAGTTGCCCTTGCAATAAGAGAAATCATTACTTCGATAACCCAATATAGTACACAGAAAGAAGAAGTAGAAAAGGAAGTAATTAAGTCGGAACCTGTCCGAAAAAAAAATCGTAAGACAAGGATCCTTGCAATATCTATAATAGCCATAATATTAACGCTCCTTGGCTTTTTATTTATTCCAAAACTGTTTAAATCATCAGAGCAAGTTGAAAAATCAATTGCCGTTCTGCCTTTCCGTAATCTGAGCAACAATTCTACCCAGTTATATTTTTGTGACGGTTTTACTGAAGAGATTTTAAATAATCTGCAAAAAATTCAAAGTTTTACGGTACGATCCAGAACATCTACCGATCAGTACAGAGACACGAAGAAGTCTATAACAGCAATAGGTAACGAGCTTAATGTAAATTATTTAGTTGAAGGCAGTGTAGGACGCGAAGGGAATAATATAAAAATATGGGTTCAGCTGATTGATACAAAAGCCGATAAGCACTTATGGTCAAATGATTATACGAGAGAGATGACCATTGAACAGATATTTTCTCTTCAGAGTGAAATAGCAAAGTCAATCGCTGCGGAAATGAAAGCGGTACTCACGCCGGATGAAATTGAAAATATTGAGAAGAGACCAACCGAAAATCTTGAAGCATACAATCTATATCTCCAGGGCAACTTCTATTACTGGAAGAGTTATGATTCACAAGACTATGAACAGGCAGTACACATGTACGAAAAAGTAATTGAGCTTGATCCAGGATTTGCTTTGGCCTATACCAGGCTTGCGATGAGTTATTTATCGCAATACTGGTTCTATCATAATCGTAATGAAGAGGTATTGCAGAGGTGCAGAGAGGCAATTGACAGAGCTTTCGACATAGATCCCCAGTTACCTGACGCACATCTTGCGCTGGGGGTTTATTACTACAATGGTCATCTGGATTACTCCAGGGCTCTTGAGCAGTTAGAAATGGTCATAAAAGAACAACCGGGGAATTCTGAAGCCTTTTACTACGCAGGGTGTGTCTACCGTCGTGACGGGAACTGGGAAATGTCAAAATCCTTTCTTGTGAAAGCCAGCAAGCTTGCTCCCAAATCTGCACGTATTGCATTTAATACCGGGGAGACATTTGATCTGATCAGGAATTATCCGGAAGCACTCCAATACTATAATACAACCCTTTCTATTAATCCGGACTGGACATATCCTTATAAAGATCTGGCCGAGCTGTATATGAAAATTGATGGTAATACGATACGGGCAAAAGAACTCCTGGATGATGAAACCCGGAAAAATGCATTCTTTTTTAAGGATTCTCTTACATTAGAAACACTGGTTTTAATTAATATTTATGATGGCGATTATGAGGAAGCTCTGAAAAATCTTACTCGATCCGGATTCGATATTTTTGAAGCCCAGTGGTATTACCGTCCAAAATATCTCTACTACGCTTTTATTTACGGTTTAATGAACAAGCCTGAGTTAGAGCACGCTTATTATGACTCAACACGGATTCTAATTGAAAAGAAGGTCATTGATTTTCCGCAGGATCAAAGATTATACAGTTCATTGGGCATTGCTTACGCAGGCCTGGGCTTAGAAGAAAAAGCAATCACTTCAGGTGAAAAGGCTGTCAGAATGTTACCTGTGAAGGAAGAGGCATGGAAAGGTGTTTACTTAGTTGAAAGCCTGGCTTATACCTATGTTTTGCTGGGAAAATATCACGAGGCAATAAAGCAAATAGATTATTTATTATCAATACCAGGCCCGCTTTCTTCCAAAATTCTGGAACTGGATCCAAGATGGGCCCCGTTAAAACAGGATCCTGAGTTTGAGAGAATCTTAGAGAAATATACCGTTAACTGAATGGACAGCCTTATCCCCGGATACGGATGCGACATCTTCATCTCTTACCGCCAGAAAGACAATAAAGGCGACATCAGGGCATGATGAATTTCGGCAAAATGTCCTCTTCTGAAAATAAAGTTGCTGAATTAATTAAAGCCAGGTGTGAATATGCCTGAGGGAAATTACCAAGTAATCGCTTCGTGGAGAAGTCAATATCTTCACTGAAAAGCCCGAGGTGATTTCCATAAGTCAATAAGTCCTCAAATATTTTTTTTGCCTCATCTTTTTCTCCTATTCTGAAAAGTGCCTGGATCAACCAGAAAGTACATATTGTAAATGAGGAGCTTGGCTTGCCAAAATCATCGGCACTGATATAGCGATAAACAAGTCCGTTATTAAAGAGCTCCTTCTTTACGGCAATGACTGTTTTTTTATACTTAGGATCAAAGGGATCAATAAAACCATATTCAGCCATCAGGAGCAAAGAGGCATCAAGATCTGAATCATTATACGCTCTTGTAAAGGTCTGCAGGTCCTCTTTCCATCCGTTCTTTAATACATCCTCTTTAATATCATCAGCAATTCCTCTCCACGATTCAGCATAGTTATTCTTATTAAGTAATCCGGCAATTTTCACTGCCCTGTCCATAGCTACCCAGCTCATTACTTTTGAGATAACAAAATGCTTCTCCTCATTCCTTATTTCCCAGATACCCTTGTCCGGCTTTTCCCAGTGAGTGGAAATCGTCCGGCAAATCAGTCGTACAATCTCCCATATATCTTCAACTTCGTCTAATGTGCCGGGAAAAAATTTATAATACTGGTAAATAACATGCAGCAGATATCCAAAAACATCATTTTGCCTTTGTGAAAATGCTGCATTGCCAATTCTTACAGGTTTTGAATTTTCATAACCTGCAAGATGAGGTAGCTCCTGTTCTGTCAGTTCACGCTCACCCCTGATGCCATACATAATCTGGAACGTGTCATTTTTTGACTTCAAAATACCTTTCAAATAACCCATGAAGCGCTGTGCAGAATAAAAATGCCCCATATTAAGCAATGTATCCAATGACATCGAAGCATCACGTAACCAGCAGAACCGATAATCCCAGTTACGGGCTTCACCAATAGTTTCAGGGATACTGGTTGTCAGTGCTGCAAGCAAAGCCCCGGTAGATTGAAATGACATTATTTTTAAAACCAGCTGACTTCTTATTATTTCTTCCTGATATTTTTTAAATCTTCTGGACCGGTTTGTCCAGTTAAGCCAATAGACTTTTGTGCGCTGAAACTCCAGGTAGACCCTTTTGATATCAATTTTAATAATTTTCTGATTGTATGACAGTAAAATAAACTGGTGTTGTGTAAGTTCGATATTATTCGATTCGAGAACATCATTAAAATTCAGGCTGGTATAGAGATATATACAATCTGTAGGTTTTTCAATTGAATATGTTACAATACATTCTTCATCTGATATACTGGCGACTGCTTCTCGCGCATAATTAAAGGCGGGACAATATTTTACTCTGAATGAGGGTTTTCCGGATATATATTTTATATATCGGTATAACTCGGCAGGGGCAAAGTAGTCCTGGTCAGACGTTTTATACCTTGGCATAAAATCGATGACTTCAAAGGTTCCTTCCGTCGATTTGAATTCTGTGCAAAGTATGTTTGTCCGGTAGAGGTACTTTTGAGATATGCTGTACGAATCGTCAACAATAATTTCAAAACTCCCACCCTTATCACTATCAAGCAATTTAGCAAACATTGAAGGGGAATCAAAGTCAGGAAGGCAACACCAGTCAATACTGCCTTTATCCGAAACAAGAGCGGCACTCCTGCCGTTCCCAATAACACCATAATTAAGATTATCCATATAAAATCATAATTAAGGTTAACAAATCGTCTACCAATCAACCGAAAGTGGGTAGACAAGAAATACACTGACAAAGATACTAATGCATTTGGACTGCGTTGCAGAATTTCACTCTACCCATCTGACAATAAAATTGCCTCGACAGTAAACATTTGGTAACTTTGGAATTATTCAGTTACACCGGGCAGTTGTTAGTATAACTGAATCTTCCCGGGAATCGGAACTGGAGCAACCTATGCCAGATATAAATTCGAGGATATTTTTGAAGTGGAAAAATTATTACAGCAATTAACCGAATGAGAAATACTCTTGCATTTATTCTCTCTATCATTCTTGCGGTAAGCCTCGTAGCTCTGGGGTTCACAGTGTTCCAGATTTCTGCTGAGAGAGGTAAGCTGAACAATGAACTTGAAGTTCTGACTTCAGCCAGAGCAGAAGAAATTTCCGGTTATCTTGTAACCATTATTGACAACCCGGATTACAAAGGTCTTGAGCGATTGGCAGATAGCATTAAAGCCAGAAATGGTTTACTAGGGCTGGCGCTTTATTATGATGAGGATAGCCTGCTATTTAATAATTCACCGTTTGACCTGATAAATTTCTCTGTAGATTTAGTTCCAAAGGCCGTTGAGAAGGACTCTTCTTTCGGTACATTCTTTGAGCACGCCGGGATAGATGTTTTTCAATATATAAGACCGGTAAGTAAGTCTGATTTTGCAAATGGTGCCCTGGTACTCTATTCTGATGCCGGGTATATAGGCCAGAACATCAGTAAGATCTGGTTTCGCAATTTCATGCGCTGGTTCCTACAGACATTATTTATTGGCTTTGTCACGTTCGCCCTTATAAGATGGGGGATTTTTAACCCGATGAATAAGATTCTGAACTGGATGAAAGCAATGCGTGCCGGAAACGTCGAGCATAATAATCCGCCATCAAATCTCAGGTTTCTGGGTCCTCTGCACAAAGAGATTGAATCTATCGCAGTTGAAATGCGTATAGCTAAAGCTTCAGCGGAGGAAGAAGCACGATTAAGAGCAACAGCTGAGGCGATCTGGACACCGGAACGACTTAAGGCAGAAATGGGAAATCTTCTGCAGAATAAGAAAATAGTAGTGGTTTCCAATCGCGAGCCTTATATGCATATTCATGACGGAAAGAGGATTAAATGCATTGTCCCTGCAAGCGGAATGATAACTGCAATAGAACCTGTGTTAGAAGCATGCGGTGGAATCTGGATTGCATCGGGGATGGGAGATGCGGACAGAGAAACAGTAAATGCCGAGAACAAAGTTGAAGTGCCACCTGAGGAACCTAAATATACCCTGAAAAGAGTATGGCTCACCAAAGAGGAGGAAGATCACTACTATTATGGTTTTTCGAATGAAGGCCTGTGGCCACTCTGTCACATTGCTCATACCAGGCCGACTTTCCGTAAGAATGACTGGCTCTTTTATAAAAAAGTCAATGAAGATTTTGCCAAAGCTGTCCTTGAGGAAGTAAAAGATGAGGATAATCCGTTCATTCTTATTCAGGACTATCATTTTGCCTTATTGCCTGAATTAATTAAGAGTGAAAAACCTAATTCCAGGATAGCTATATTCTGGCATATCCCATGGCCAAATCCGGAATCATTTGGAATATGTCCATGGCAGAAAGAAATATTATTGGGTATGTTGGGAGCTGACCTTATCGGCTTTCACACCCAATACCACTGCAACCATTTTCTCGAGACAGTAAATGGCGCACTTAAGTCCCGGGTATTATGGGAAAATTACTCCATTAAAATGGGTAAAAGAACAAGTATCGTTAAACCTTTTCCCATCAGCATTGCATTTACTCTTAAAGACTATGACCATGCCTCTTTTAAAGTAAATGCTGATGCTTTTCTGGCAGAACATGGTATCATGTCTCATTATATCGGAATTGGTGTTGACAGAATTGATTACACAAAAGGTATTGTCGAGAAATTTCTTGCGGTTGAGAGATTCCTTGAGAAAAATCCTTCGTATATCGAAAAATTTACCTTCGTTCAGATAGGTGCACCAAGCAGAACGAAGCTTAAGGACTATTCTGACACTATGGATGCAGTTGAAGCAGAGGCTTCAAGAATTAATCTGAGATTCAAATCAAAAAAATGGAAGGCAATACTCCTTCTCAACCGTCATCATACCCACCAGGAAATATCTCCGTTGTATTCATCAGCAAACTTTTGTATGGTGACATCGCTTCATGACGGCATGAACCTGGTAGCGAAAGAATTTGTAGCTTCCCGTGACCGTAATGACGGTGTTCTTATCCTGAGCCGGTTCACCGGGGCATCCCAGGAACTTCAGAGCGCAATTATCATTAATCCCTACGATATTGAAGAAGCAGCTGATGCGATAAAAGATGCATTGGAAATGCCTCCGGAAGAACAAAACCAGAGAATGAAGCACATGAGGATGTTGATTGTAAGACATAATATATATTCCTGGGCAGCGTCCATACTGAGAACGATGGCTTCAATAAACTGAATACCCTGTTGTCCTGCTTCATAACTCAAGCAATACAAACTCCACTCTCATGTACGGTCAGGATGCTATGCAGCCGGTTTAACCTTCTGAGTCCAGAAGTATGTGAGTCCGTTCAACTCGGTCATTCCGATAATCTGAAGACCGCATTCCTCAAGGAGATGCGTTACAGTTCTCTTTGTCAGGTACCTGTTGGTCCTGGAATCAATGAAGCTGTACATCCTGTTGATAAAAGGTATTCTTGATTCAATGCCGTTCTCATAGGCTTCTGCCTTATCTGATAAATCCTTCGGCAGATTGCTGTATTTATCCGAAAAACCGTTCTGGACCTTGTTGTCGACAAAGCATCCGACAAAGTTGCTTTTAACAGGCAGCAGATCGACAATGTTCCTGAGAAATTCTCTTACCTCCCTTACATGGTTAAGCTGCCTGAGGTTCACAACCGTCCTGATGCCTTTCATATCTTCCGCATCATAAAAATAATGACGTGTTGAAGGAATGACCAGCAGGTCAGCCTCATTTACCAGGCCCATCCTGTCAAGATACTCTAATAAGTCTTCGCGCGCAGAATCAGACAGCTCATCAAAAAGACGGCTAAGATGGCTTTTCCTTACAGTTTTACTTTTCGGAGAAGCACCGCTGACAGTTTGATCTTTAATAACTTCTGAGTTGTTTCCGACAGCTCCCGAATCCATTTCTTATTACTTAACTCTGCTTTTTGGTCAATGACAGGCAATATGTATCTTCAAATTTAATACCAATATTGAGCAATCATTTCCCTGCAGCGAAAATATTACCGGCGAAAGCCGGAAGCAAATAATTTTTGATGCACAGATGCTGTGCATTGATAAATGTATCGTTTTTGGTGATTTTGGTCACAAGGGTACTGTGCCCATCTTTTGTTTGACTTGCCTTATTGTCTTTCGTAACTTTATCACAGAGAACAGGTAATATGACTAAAAAGAATGAGGAACATAGTATTGATGGTCCTGACAGCATTCCTGATGTTCGGATGCGCTGGAAGTAATGACAAGGATTTTTCGACGACAAATTTCAGTGTGATAAAACTCACGGACGGTGTCTATGCCTGCATACACAAGCCCGGGGGAAAGGCAATCGGTAATTCCGGGATAGTCGATAACGGAGAGGCAACAATAATATTTGACACGTTCCTGTCGCCTGAGGCGGCTGATGAACTGATCAGGGCAGCTGAGCATATGAAGCTGTCGCCGATTAAATTTGTGATCAACAGCCATTTCGACAATGACCATGTAAGGGGGAACCAGTGCTTCTCATCTGACGTGAAAATCATTTCGACAAAAAGAACCGCGGAACTCATAAGGGACGAGGAACCAAAAGCGATAGCCGAGGAAAAAGTCTATGCAAAAGATCTGTATGAATACTATGATTCATTAGACAAGGCCTTTACAGGCGACACTGCTTCATCAGAGTATATGACAATAAGACTGATGAAACCTTATTTTGAAGAGTTATCGCAGAGCCATCTGAAAATAAAGACCAGGGTGCCTGACACTTTTGTGGAAAATGAAATGAGTCTGGACGGAAGCAGGATAAAAGTCAGCCTGATTAATAAAGGGGCAGGCCATACGGAGAGTGACCTGATCATGTACCTGCCCGGAGAAGGTATTTTGTTTGCCGGAGACCTGGTGTTCAACGAGGCCCATCCTTATCTAGGGTATGGGTATACTGAAGAGCTGAAAGCCAGACTGACAGAGCTGGAACAGATGAAGCCGCGGATAGTCGTACCGGGGCACGGAGACCCGGGAGGGACAGAAACAATCATTTCAACCAGGGATTATATTAAAGATATTGAGAGGATAGCAAAGGAAATGAAAGAGGCCGGCAACACCGTTGAAGATATCAATAAGGTTCCTATGCCGGATAAGTACAAAGACTGGATAGTGGGGAATTATTTCTATTCAAATCTGAGATATATATTCAACCGCCTGTAGCTGTCGGTTAAAACCGACGGTAACTGATTTTTTTTACCTGTTACAATGATTAATGCCCGATCGTGAATTCCTTAAAATTTATAGGAGGGCAAATGTCAAATTCAACTGAATCGACGAACCCTATTCCGGGCCCTATTTTACACCAATCAACATATGTATTCAGCTGATGGGCAAATCCTTCAGCTTCGATATAGACGCTGCCGTCGGACATGTTTTTCACAAACCCGGTGATCCCCAGTCTCCAGGCTTCATGCGCCGCTCTCCACCGGTATCCCACTCCCTGAACCTGTCCCGTGACCCTGATCCTGTATAGCAGCTTCTCTCCCATTCGCCTGTGATGCCCTAAAGTTACAAAAGCTGAAAAGCAAAATCAACAGCAATGCACTGGCTGTGCAGAGTTTTACTAAAATATTATTTTTTTGGTGTTATAGTCTTTCGTAACTTTATCATAATTAAAGATTAACATGTCAGCCCTGATTGAAGGATTTAGTTATGATATCTTCATCAGCTATCGGCAAAAGGACAACAAGTATGATGGCTGGGTGACAGAGTTTGTTGATCACCTTGGAAGTGAGCTCGAATCAACCTTCAAGGAAGAAATCAGCGTCTATTTTGACATCAATCCTGACGACGGCCTCCTTGAGACCCATGATGTGGATGCTTCACTTAAGGAGAAACTTAAGTGCCTTGTTTTTATCCCAATTCTGTCACGCACCTATTGCGATCCGAAATCATTTGCGTGGGAGCATGAGTTTAAAGCCTTTATTGAGCAGGCCTCCGGGGATCGGTTCGGGCTGAAAATCACTCTGCCTGGCGGAAACGTCTCAAACAGGGTACTGCCGGTAAGAATACATGACCTTGACGCATCAGATATTAAGCTCTGTGAATCGCTGCTGGGTGGTGTGCTCCGGGGGGTTGAATTTATCTACAAATCTGCCGGAGTCAACAGACCGCTGAGGTCAGTCGAAGATAATCCTCACGCCAACCTGAACCATACTGGTTACCGTGACCAGATCAACAAGGTGGCGCTTGCTGTCAAAGGTATAATTGAAGGCATGAGATCCGTCTCTGTTCCGGTTCAGGATGAGTTTGAGAGCCAGGAGAAGCCCGACAAAACCGTTATAAAGAGCAGACCAGCCGCAAAACCCGGAATTCTTTCATTTTTCAGGAAACCACTGCTCTTAATCCCTTCACTCTTGCTTCTTATTGCGATCGTCTTTATCTTTTCAGGTTCGACAAGCATACCTTTCGAAAAACGTGACTGGATCGTCATAACAGATTTTGAAAACACTACCGGCGACCAGGTATTCGATAAATCGTTGTACACGGCATTCTGCCTTGCAGCCAGTCAGTCAAGGTATATTAACATCTTCCCCCGTTCAAGGATGCTGGAAACCTTGTCAATGATGGAACGCAGCAAGGATACCTTCATTGATGATAAAACTGGCCGGGAGATCGCGGCCAGGGAGGATATCGGCTTTTATATCGTGCCCGGAATAAGTGAGGTCGGAGGCAGGTATATGATTGCCGCAAAGGTCCAGGATACAAAGACCGGAGACCTGCTTAAGGCAGAGGTACTTTATGCTGATAATAAGAACGAGATCCTGGCAGAAATTGACCAGCTGACCAGAAAGATACGACGGAGTCTCGGTGAATCAAGATACAGGATTTCGGGGCAGGACAAGCCCTTGTCAAAAGTGACGACATCTTCATTGGAGGCGCTGAAACTATATTCACAGGGTATTGAACTTCATTACAAGCTTGACTTTGAAGGTGCAAGAGACTTCTATGAGAAGGCTCTACGTATTGATACTGCTTTTACTGCTGCAAAAGCCTCGCTTGGGAATATTCTTGTCGAGAGATTTGATCCGGCAGTTGGAAAAACGCTGTTGGCTCAGGCTATAAAAACCGTTGATAATCTCACGGATAAGGAAAAATACGGCATACTAACGTTTTATGCAGTAAATGTTGAAAATGATCTTGGTAAAGGAATTGAGTACACAAAGAGGCTTACCGATCTTTATCCAGACGACCCCGCCTACCACAACAATCTCGGATGGTACTTTCAGATGGCAGAGAAATACGAAGAAGCAGTCAAAGAATACAAGGCGGCTGTAAAGATCAATCCCCACCAGGCACTTTCATACGGCGGACTGTTATGGGTGTATCTGGAGAAGCTGGGAGAGACGGATTCTTCACTTGTCTGGGCTGAGAAGATGATATCGGATAATCCGCAGAACCCTTGGGCTTATACTTATCTCGGATCAGCCTGGATTTGTGCTGACAGTCTGGCCAAAGCAGAGACTGCATTTGAGAAAGCCCGGGAAATTAATCCAAAATTTACCTTTAACCTTTTCAGGCTGTCATTTACTTATGCTATGAGCGGAAAATACAATGAAGCCGCAGAAGTTCTTAAAGGGATCCCGGCAATAAACCCGAATGAAGTTTCTTCTGCCTGGTATGATCTGGGGGCCGTTTACCAGCTGAGCGGCGATCAGGAGGAAGCCAGTAAGTACTTGTCTCAATACAGAAAATACGCTGCTGATGAGTGGGTCACAAAGTATCCTGATGATGCCGAAACCTATATATCCATCGCTAAAGCGGATGCACGTTTAGGTGATCTGGAATCATCAAAACAGATGCTACAGAAAGCTGTTGGCATTGATTCTTCACTGCATGCGCTGACCGCAGAGGTGCTTTGCCTCCAGGGCAGGATACCCGAGGCGCTGGAAGAGATGGAAAAAGCTTTCAGGTATGGATACCGTGACCTTGCCTGGGTGAAAATGCATCCTGACCTCCATGCACTCCGGTATGACGTCCGCTTCCGTAAGTTGCTGGATCAATACTTCCCTCAATAACAACCGCTGAAAAAAATTATTTCAATACCCTCTTTGTCCTATTTGAAATCCTGAAATTGATGGCCTTCTGTAAGAGCTTGTAATACAATGATATATACAATATTAACGCAGCAAACCACAGGACAATAATATTGAACCACAAAGTGTCAATCCTCCTGTTTCCAAGCAGCTTGTAAGGCGCATAAAACTGTGCGCGTCCATTCCCTGAGACAGGCTTCATATAGACCGGCTCATACTTCTGGACAATTTTATCAGCTGTCTCGATAGTTTTTTTCTGGTTAAACTCATCGAGAAGGATCTCCCTGAGCTTTTTGTTGGTATAATCATCTCTCAGATCCTGAAATCCCTCCTTGCCCAGCTTGTCTACAAGTGCCATTTCAACTGATTCTTTCAGATCAATGTTTTTCTTTCTGAGAATCAGGAACTGCTGTGCCAGGCTGTCCAGATATTTTTCTTCCATCGCAGCAACTTCAGGTGTAAACCTGCCGGGGGTAAGGGAGGCTAAAAGCTCTGAAGGCGGTGGGTCAAATCCTGCAAGGATGGAAAGTTTCCTGGTATAACCAGCCAGTTTTTTAAAATTGCCGGAAATGATTTCAGCATACGCGGCATTGCCATTAAACTGCCTGCATTCCCACAGGTCTACTTCAAGAGCCCTGATCAGGTATGAGGCGTAATATTCATTCTGACTGATCTCCATGTCATAACCGAAAAAGTTCTTTTCGAACCTGTTGCTCCTGAACTGTTCAACAGCCAGCGCTTCGAATGACCAGCGGGCAGGCATCAGATCACCTATTACAGGAACGTATTCATTGGTATACCGTTCTGAAGTATGAAGGCTGTCGTACTTTACCAGCACACCGCTGAACAAGAGCTGCGGTATAATAATGAACGGAATGAGAATATAAATTGTCACGACTGAATTAAATGCTGAGGAAATAGTCAGTCCGATCATATTGGCGAGACAGGAAGTGGTGAACAATACTATCCAGTAAGTAAAAGTCATGTCCCTGATGCCCAGGATAAAGTTGCCTATCAGGATGAATGAAAAGGTCTGGATGGCCGAGATCAGGAACATCAGGAATATTTTGGAATTCAGGTAACTGAACCAGCTCAGGTTAAGGAATGACTTCTCTCTTAAGTATTTTACGGTCTTTTACTATCTCCTCGGCGCTTATTATCAGCCCCATGAAAGTGGCAGTGATCACGCACATGAAGATATATGCGGGCAGGTTTTCATTTTCGCTGAAATTGTACCCCTGCCCTGAAGTGTCCCTCGTGAACCAGGCCAGGAGCAATGCCAGCAGGGGCGCTCCGAGAAGGCTTATGAGTATGTACTGCCTGTCAGCAAGCTTCGAAAGGAAGTCACGGATAAAGAATATCCCTGATTGCTTAAAGAGGCCCGGGATGGAATAGTCGTTTTCCGGCAACGGTTCTGTGGAAGGCCGGTTCTTCTGACTGATTTTTTCAGCCTCCGGTTTAAAGCTTTCAGCCCATTCAGCAGGGGTGACCCTTCTGATATGAGTAGGTTTTCCATATTCATTGACAACCTTTGCCTCTATTATCTGAAGAAGCTGGTCAGTATTTACATTGCCGCATGTGATACACTGGTCTTCAAAGGCATTTGCATGATTTGCCCTTGTCTTGAACCAGATGACAGCCTCTGTGGGATTGCCTCGAAAGATCATGTAGCCGCCCTTGTCCATGATCATCAACCTGTCGAACATCTTGTAAATGTCAGAGCCCGGCTGATGGATGGTTATGATAACAAGTCTTCCCTTATAGGTCTGCTCCTTGAGCATTGTCATTACCGCTTCAGCATCAACCGATGACAGTCCGGAGGTAGGCTCATCTACAAAGAGTATCGTCGGTTCACGGATAAGCTCCAGCGCAATATTCAGTCTTTTGCGCTGTCCGCCGCTTATTATCTTGTTCAGCGGATTGCCTACCTTCAGTTCCCTTATGACATCAAGGTCGAAATCAACCAGTATCCTGTCCACTGCTTCCCTTATGCGCTCTTCGCCAAGATTATCAAGGCACATCCTGGCATTGTAGTACAGGTTCTGGTAAACGGTCAGGTCCTCGAACAGCAGATCGTCCTGTGGCACAAAGCCGATGACGCCCCTGAGTTTTTCCTTCCCTTCCGGGGAATAGAGGTTATACCCGTTAATCAGTACTTCACCTGTATCGGGTCTGGTCATCCCGTTAAGGACATTCAGCAGGGTCGATTTCCCCACTCCACTGCCTCCCAGAATGCCGACAAGCTTCCCGGAATCCTCATGAATACTTAGCTTTTGCAGTCCGTTTTCGCTGTCTTTGAATCTAAGGCTGATATCCCTGGCGTCAAGCGATACTTTAAGTTTAAAGGCCTCCTCCGTGAACACGCCTGCAACATCATTATAGTAGATCGTATCTGTGAGCGGTCCCCTTATTGATGATCCGTGGTCAAATACATAGGTCTGTCCTGGGAAGATATTCTGGCCGTTCAGAAAAAGATCCTGTTTGCCCGAGTAACGTAAAATAAAAGTATTGGTGCTGACGATATGAAGAAAAAGTATCCGGCCTTTCAAATTCTCATTGAAAAGAAATTTAATGCCTTTCCGGTCGAACTCATTATTGTTGTCAATTACCATGAGCCTGTCTTTTCTCACTTTTCGTTTTACAGGTTCAAGGACAAAGCATCTGAGATCATCGTATTCTGTCCTGTGTATGTTAAAAGCTGTCGCAACCGTCTCGAGAAAATCCAGTTCCTTCTCCGCGATATCGGCACTGAATGAAATGAAGTCCATCATCTGGACCATCACATATATTTTTTGTTTTTGCTGAAGCTCCTCGTTAATCTTTTCGCAGATTGCAAGGATCCTCATTGCAGTCAGTGATGTTCGTTTCCTGTCCTGGATGCTTCCTTTGGAGATATTGTCAGAGTGGTAGATCCTTATATACTCATCAAACATAACCATATACTTTAGCACCTGTTCATTGTTCAGATGCCTGGCGAGGAACAGTCTGACAATGTCCCTGCCCCTGCTCGATATCTCTTTGTCATCGTGAACATCGCTTATCAGGGCAAAAAGCTGTATCAGTGCTTTCAGGATGGGTTCACTCATCTCCCTGGAGTTAAAAAGAAATTATTGAATTACATAATATTCATATTCATCCCCCAAACAATTTCGGTTAGAAAATTTATCTTTGTTTCAGCTATTCAAGTTAGTAATAAATATGCATCCGGCGAAATAATTTTAAACGCCCCCTGGGCCTGCATCAGAGGCAGCTGTTTTGATTTATCTTCCGGAAGGGCATGGTACACGATTTTTAATGGAGAAGTTAATTATCAGTCCAACCAGTTTTTCACCTAAAGTAATCCTCGACCATGAGGAGTACTTTCTGGAGATCGCCGGTGAGTCAAGACCTCAGGATGTACGTGAGTTTTTCGGGCCGATCCTCACCTGGATGAATGATTTCGCCGACCTGGTGCTGTCAGGAAAAAACAAGAATCCCATAATATTTAACTTCAATTTTGATTACTTCAATTCTGCCTCCGCAAAATGTATCCTTGACATCTGCAAGGTTCTGGCACGGTTACGCTCAAAAGAATTTGACGCTTCAGTCAAATGGTATTATGTAAAAAACGATACCGATATGCTTGAAGCCGGAATTGAAATGTCTCAGATAATTAAACTCCCGTTTGAATTCATCGAACTGGAAGAACTATAAAATTTCCTGAGAACTGATGCTATTATCAGTTGTTATTATTATGTTTTACAGGTAGTTATGAGAATTGAGCATCATGATGTCACCGATAAACGCATATGATACTGAAAACCGGCAAATTCAGCGATGAACATGCTGACCCGGCAGATTACAGGAGACAATTCATTGACCCGGTGGGGAAAGAACTCTACCAGGGTATTAAACAGAAAGCCGGACTGTTTGCTCATCCGGATTCATTTCTGAAGAATTTCGCGGACCTCACAAAGAGTGAAAAGAGTTTCTGGCGTGATTATGCTTCCACTGTGCCGGTAAAACTAAAATCGATAAATCTTCTGCTGCGCCCGTATGAAGAGTACTGCCGGACATGTTTAATTACAGAGGATGAGATTGCCGCGCTTGTCAGGATGGATCTTGAAAGGTTCAGGGTCAAGGGTGGCCGGGAAGAGAGGAAGATCCTGTTCCTTGAGCTTAACTATTTGATCCCCGCCAGCCTGAAGAAAGCAGGGTATGAGATCTTCAGGCAGGAGGAGGTTACGGGAGTGAACCAGTCAATGATCAAAAAGATTGCAAGAGCAATTCACTCGAGATATCTTCATGAACTGAGAAAGCAGGGTGACAGTGCCGTGAACAATAAGGGAACGGGCATTCAGCATTTCAATGACCTGCCTGCTGAGCTCCAGCAGTCAAATATTGACAACGCCTCACATATTCCAACCAAATTACTGTCAATTGGTTACATGATCAGACCCGTAAAAAAGGGGTTCAAGCCAATGACTCTCCATATTGAAGAGGAAGAGATCGAGACCATGGCGAAGGTTGAGCATCTCAGGTGGAGCTGGGAGAAAAGGCTGAACGGCTGGTCATTTGGCAAGGTAAAAGACGAAAAAAAGAAAATCCACCCGGGACTGATTCCGTATGATGAGCTTGAAGAGGCTGAAAAGGAAAAGGACAGGGAGCTGGTCAGGCTAATACCGGCTATTCTGCAGGATATTAATTACGAAGCCTATCCTGTTAACCCCGGGCGAATCAGCAGATTGTCATACGCCATCAAGCCACAGAGCAGTATACATAAACTGTTAGTTGAGACCACCGAACTGAGCGATGAGATAAGAGGCCTGGCAGCATCCTCACCTGAGATCGATAAGAAGATCACAACGGTCAATGAAAAGATCAGGCTGACAATTGGTGAAGTCCAGGGAAGCTATAACTATGCCCGGCATATCCAGAAGGCTTTCCTCCCTGAAGATCTCTATATCAGGGAATGCTTTCCTGACAGCTTCGTTTTCTATGAGCCAAAAGATGTCGTGAGCGGTGATTTTTACCTTTTCAGCAAGACCGGTGACCAGATAATTTTTGCGCTGGCAGACTGCACCGGACATGGCATCCCTGCAGCGCTGATAAGCACCATCGGATACGGTATACTGGATCAGGCTGTTAACATCATGAAACTCGATAATCCTGCTGAAATCATGCAGTACCTCTATACCGGCGTTCACAGGTTTCTGCACCGGGATCTTCAGGAGAACGGCGTTTCGGATGATATGGAGATAATATTGTGCAACCTCGATAGCCGTACCCGGTTGCTGACATTTTCAGGCACCGGCAACAGTTTGTTGCATGTGACTGACGGCAGAATAACCGGGATCAAGTCCGGATCAGGCAGAGAAGGGATCGGTGACAGGGAGGACGTCAATTTTATCACCGGGGAGCTTCAGCTTAAAGAAAACGATGCGTTATACCTGTGTTCAGACGGCTATGCTGACCAGTTCGGAGGAGGCAATCACAAGAGGTATACCAGGAAAAGACTGAGTGAATTCCTGCTTCAAATCTCAGCATTACCCATGCCCGAGCAGGGAGACAGGCTCTATGAAGAGATTGAGAAATGGAGGGAGGAAAAGGATGAGGACCAGACTGATGATATAACGATAATCGGTATAAGGGTCTGAGGTCCGTCGGCTGAAGCCAACGGTAATTGAGGCAGAGTAATTATTTATTTGACTCGCCTCCTGCTCTTTCGTAACTTTAACACAGTGATTGTATGATATGGCAAGCCTTATTCCGGGTTTTGAATATGACATCTTTATCAGTTACCGCCAGAAAGACAACAAGCATGACCACTGGGTAACTGATTTTGTTGACAGCCTGAAGGGAGAACTCAAGTCTACGTTCAAGGAAGAGGTCAGCGTTTACTTCGACATTAATCCCCATGACGGAATCCTGGAGACACATGATGTCGATGCCTCCCTGAAAGAAAAGCTTAAATGCCTGGTTTTTATCCCTGTCATCTCTCACACCTACTGCGATCCCAATTCATTTGC
This sequence comes from uncultured Bacteroidales bacterium, assembly GCA_963732575.1. Lineage (GTDB taxonomy): Bacteria > Bacteroidota > Bacteroidia > Bacteroidales > VadinHA17 > SR-FBR-E99. The sequence continues at coordinate 222,743 of CAVTAA010000002.1, read as the reverse complement.
CTGGGAACATGAGTTTAAGGCTTTCATCACGCAAGCCTCCCTTGACAGGTTCGGACTGAAAGTTACCCTGCACAGCGGGAATGTGGGAAGCAGGGTTTTGCCTGTGCGCATCCATGAGCTTGATCATGAAGACAGGGAAATGATCGGGAATGAACTTGGGGGAACACTCAGGGCCATTGATTTCATCTATAAGGAACCCGGCGTTAACAGGCCTCTCACTCCGGCAGACGATGAGAATAAAAACCTGTGCGGTACGAAATACCGCAACCAGATCAACAAGACCGCCAACGCCGTAAAAGAGATCATCTCTTCGCTGCAGCCGGAAAAACGGATGAATTATAAAGAACGGTCAGACAAGGGAGAGGAATGGCATACGACTGAGAAGCAAAAATCTGATAATGAACGGCTTGTAAAACCAAAATCCAAAATGTCGTTCAGGGAACTGAGGCTGCTGATCGGCCTGATTGTTTTGGCTATTGGCATTTTTGCGGTTTATAAAATAGCGGCCGGAGAAACATGGGCCGGAAAATCCCGGGAAAAATCAATCGCGGTACTGCCCTTTGAAAATATCGCAAATCAGCCTGAGGATGCATGGCTCGGTGATGCTCTCGCTGATGAGATCATCAATCAGCTCAGCAAGATCAACTCTTTAAGTGTAAAACCAAGAACATCCGTGATGCGGTTCAGGGGTTCAGAAACGACGGTTCAGGAAATAGGGAAGAAACTGAATGTAAATTATATAATCGGAGGAAGCTATCAGCTGGCTGATGAAAAGATGCGTATAAACGTAAACCTGGTAAATGCCAGGAAAAATACGCAGCTGTGGGGGCACAGCTATAACCCGGCATTGGGTGACATGATTCAAATGCAGGTTGATATTGCCGAGCAGATAGCTTCAGTTCTCAGGACAGTGCTTTCGCCCGAGGAAAAGGCAAAAATTGAGAAGGATCCCACAAACAATGCCGGCGCTTACATGAATTACCTCTCGGCAAACGTTGCCTCCCATGATGCGTTTTATTTTTATCTGACCGGGAACCAGTTTATTGACTCTTTGAACTATGCCTCCAACTTTTCTTCCGCCATCAGGATGTATGACAAGGCCATTATGGATGATCCCGGCTTTGCCCTCGCATATGCCAAACGGTCTATAGCCCGCTCATGGGGATATCATACCGGTCAGCTTGACACATCTCATTTAGTACTTTGCAAGGCTGATGCCGAGAAAGCTTATGAAATTGAAAAAGATCTGGTAGACGCCAGGATAGCCCTTGGATTCTACAACTATTACTGTGCGGAGGATTACCAGAAAGCTCTTGACCATTTCACTGCCGCCTCAGAAATTGATCCGGATAACTATCAGCCTCCGTTTTACAAGGCCATGGTATATCGCAAGATGGGCGAATGGAATAAGTCACAGGATCTGATACGAAAAACAATTGAAAAAGACCCGCAGGATGCCCTTGCGCTTATAAATATCGGCAACTCATACGCATACCTGCACAGTTACGACACAGCAATAACTTTCTACAGGAAGGCTATTGAGGTAATGCCCACCTGGTCAGGGCCTTACAGCAGCCTGATCGAAACATTGGTTTTAAAACACGGAAATACCTCAGAAGCAAGAATTGTTTTGGACTCCATGTACCTAAGAACCGGAGTGTCAGATTATTTTCACAGGGCTATGCTTGACATTTATGAAGGCAATTACCGGAATGCAATAAATGAGATGGTGTCCAGCCCCGATGACGGCTTTAATGCTCCGGGAGCAAAATACCTGACCATAGCCTGGGCCTACAGCCTGATGAATGATAAACAGATGGCCGGAAAGTACAGTGATACTGCTCTTGTCCTCTACAAAAAGCTGGTAATTGAGCATCCCGAGAGCTCTTATTCCTACAGCGGATGCGGCATGGCCTATGCCGGCTCAGGAAACATGACTGATGCGATCATAGCCGGAAGAACAGCGGTTAAGCTCGCCAATGATGACAATATGTCAAAGAGTGATGCGATCTTTAACCTGGCAAAGATTTACATCATGGCAGGAGATTTTGCCAATGCAACCCGGCAGGCAGACTATCTGCTTAATAATCCTTCAGCCTTCTCGCTTAACCTTATGAAAGTGGACCCGGACTTTAAAAAACTTGCCGAATCGTCTGACTTCAAATCAATTACCGGAAAAAGAACCGGTATATAGTAAATATCATTGTTCTAAACCTTAAAAACTGGAAATCATGTGTCCCGATGAAAATGAATTGTACAGCATGAAACTGCCTGGTCCCATCCCGTTCCCGTTGCTGGCCAGCCGAATGGTTTCGGATGTAGATCTCAGCCCGAACTCAGTACAAACGGATTGCCCTGCTGAATTTGACTTACTTCAAATCGGTCGCTAATCTGGAAATAAGCTACATTGACCAACTTTACGAGATAATTGATGATTTGGCAAAAAAGGGTTAATGCCTTTTGACAATCAAGTCTTTATAGTTATCACCGGCGATTATGATAATCTCGGGGCGGGATATCTCATGTCAATGCTGGCCGGTGATGGTATCAGCGCCAGGCTGATCGATTGCAGGTATGGCGGTGAGGAGATATTGGCACACCTCAAACGGCATGATCCGCTGATCATCGGATTTTCAGTATTCTATGAAGGATGCCTCGAGGAGTTCACGGGGCTGGCAAAGTACCTCAGGAACGGCGGCATCACCTGCCATTTCACTGCAGGAGGATCATTCGCCAGCCTCCGCCCCGATGAACTTTTCAGCCTGATGCCGGAGCTTGATTCAATAGTCCGCTTTGAAGGCGAGGATACCTTTCCCGAGCTCGTGAAATGCATCCGCAGCGGCAGTGAATGGCGGCATATCAGGAGCATCGCCTTCAGGGAAAATGGGAATACAGTTCTGACCCCTCTCCGCCCCCTGGAGAAGAATATTGACCGGTTCCCTTTTCCGGTGAGACGACCGCTGGAGGAATTTGCCTGCGGCAGGAAATTTGCAACGATACTGGCAGGACGGGGTTGTCTCTACGACTGTTCATTCTGCAATACCAGGGTGTTTTACGGCACACCCGGAGGCCCGTTGAAAAGGATCAGGAAACCGGAAGCAGTAGTCAGCGAAATGGAGCAGTTATATCATGAACAGTCTTGCTCTGTTTTCCTTTTCCAGGATGATGACTTCCCCCTGAAAACCACCGGCGGAAATGACTGGACAAAGACATTCTGTAATGAACTGGAGCGAAAAGGCCTGAAGGAAAAGATCCTGTGGAAAATAAACTGCAGGCCTGATGAGATCGATGAAGACCTCTTTGCCATAATGATCATGCATGGCCTGTTCCTCGTTTTCATCGGCATTGAGGACGGAACTGACGAGGGATTGCTCAGAATGCATAAAAGGCTCACCGTTGCAGAAACCCTCCGCGGAGTTGAGATCCTTAACAAGCTTGGAATAGGGTTCGATTATGGGTTCATGCTTTTTCAACCTGAAACGGACTACCTTTCGCTGCGGAAAAACCTGAAATTCCTTGACAGTCTCTGCAACGGTGTGGCTCCCGTTGAACTGCTGAAGCTCCTGCCCTACTTCGATACCAGCGTGGAAAAGGAACTGCGTGATCAGGGAAGGATTAAAGGAAGACCGGGACATTATGATTATGACTTCCTTACCGAGTCGCTCAACGACTACTACCAAACAGTCAGTGAATGCTTTGCATACTGGTTGTGGGATGCTGAAGGACTTACAAACCTGTCGAAATGGGCGAGAAATATATTTGCCGTGTACGATCGCTTCGGACCCGTAAGGCCTGAGGTCGAATCACTGAAGGCAAAATTCAGAGACACACTGACAGAAAGCAACAGATATATACTTGGCTCCCTGTCAGACCTAGCAGACCTGTTCGAATCCGGCGACTTCAGGGAAAAGGACAGCCGTATGATTGAACAAATCATGACGGAGGCACAAACCAGGCACAGTGGCTATTGTAAAACTGTGAGGGAGTGCTTTATACGCGATGCATGAACCTTGCTGCATCTGTGGGCAGGTGCGTCTCTATCTGAAAAATCACTACGTTTGCAGCCTCGAGCCTGGTTAATGTGATGAAGAAGACCTGGAAAATATCAATAATAGTTGTTGCCGTAATAATATTTCTTCCCGGATTTTTTGTGGCATCAGTGTATGGCGGCGTATTCAGCCGTCTTCCAGGCAAAAAGGAGCTGCTGAACTATAAAAATGCGACTGCCTCAATTGTCGTGTCAGCAGAAAATCTTCCGATAGGAAAATTTTATTCGGAAAACCGAACGAGCATTTCATATGATCAGATCCCACGTCACCTGACAAACGGGCTTATCGCGACTGAAGACGCCCGCTTCTATGAACATGGCGGTATCGATTCAAGGAGCATCTTCAGGGTCATTTTCAAGACAATTCTGTTCAATGATCAGAGCTCAGGCGGGGGCAGCACCATCACACAGCAGCTCGCAAAAAACATGTACGGCAGAAAAGATTATTTCATCTTTTCTCTTTTCATTAACAAGACAAGGGAGGCACTGCTGGCCCGGCGTATTGAAAAAGTCTTCACCAAGGAAGAGATACTGACCCTTTACCTGAACACTGTCTCTTTCGGAGAGAACCTCTTCGGGATAGAGGCGGCTTCACAGAGATATTTCAATAAAAAAACGCAGGAGCTTAAAATTGAAGAAGCGGCTGTCCTGACAGGCATGCTTAAGGCAAACACCTTGTATAATCCCCGTCTATACCCTGCAAATGCTGCTGCCAGGAGGAATGTGGTACTGAAGCAGATGGAGAAATACAACTATCTGACCCCTGCCGTTGCGGATTCGTTATGCAGGCTCCCCCTGAAGCTCGATTACAACAAATATGATATTACCGGGCCCGCAGATTATTTCCTGGTCAGGGTAAGAAAGGAGGCGGAACAGATACTGCAGGAAGCAAATGGGGTTAAGGGCAAAAAATGGAATATTGAAAAGGATGGCCTTATCATCACCACTACAGTCAGCCTTCCCCTTCAGAACGCAGCCAATGAAGCTTTCAAAAAACATCTCTCCGTGATGCAGAAAAGGCTCAACGAACAATACAATACTGCACCGGGAAAGAGATCATTGAAGGACATCCCCGACAGCATCAGGCAGGATGTGATCACACTTCAGGCTGGGTTGATGGCCATGGATCCCGTTACGGGTGCCGTCAGGGCATGGGTCGGCGGAATCGATTTCAAGAAACAACCTTACGATCAGATATCCGCCCGGAGGCAGCTCGCCTCCGTTTTTAAACCGGTCCTGTTCGCTGCCGCTCTTGAAGACGGGATGTATCCATGTCAGTATCTTGACAATGACTCAGTTACCCTGGCAGGATTTAACGACTGGAGTCCTGAAAACTATAATCACTCCTTCGGAGGCAAATATTCACTTGCCGGAGCGCTGGCACAGTCAATGAACATACCGACTTTCAGCCTCTATTTAAAAGTCGGTTTCGACAAGCTGGACACACAGTGGAGGAGAATGGGGTTTACCTTCCCTCTTGATAACACGCCATCGCTCCCGATGGGTACTGCTGAAGCGAGTATTGCTGAGGTGGCGGTGGCATATGCAGCATTTGCAAACGGGGGGATGAAGATCAGTCCGCAAAGCATCGTTTCAATAAAAACATCTGCCGGGGCTTTGATCTGGCAGAATGATTTCCTGCAGCCTGAAGAGAGGGTATTTACCAGCAGGACCGGGGTGCTGATGTCTGCCATGCTGCAAAAGGCTATCCGGGAAGGAACTGGAGCATCGGTGTATAGCGTCTACGGCATTAAGATACCGCTGGCCGGAAAAACAGGGACGTCACAAAACTATGCCGATGCCTGGTTTGCTGCTTTCAATCCGCATATTGTAATTGTCAGCAGGGTGGGTGCATCATCCCCGGCCATCCACTTTAACAGCGGGAAAAATGGCTCGGGAAGCGCTCTTGCGCTGCCCCTGGTGGCACTGACACTTAAGAAGGCTGAATCATACCCTGAATTGTTGAAACAGCTTGATACCCCCTTCCCTGAGCTGCCTGCCGAACTGCAGGGAGCGCTTGACTGTCCGGATTTCAAAGATAAGAACCTTCTTTGACAGACTTATAGACCTTATTGAAGATGATGAAATCAATTTCGACGAAGCCGGCAAAAATAAGATAAGGATAATCCTCGATAAAATATTCAGGAAATAGAATTCATCAAATCTTCATATTCGGTTGGTTAATTTGGGCAATTATTACTAAAGTTACCTAAATAACAACGAGATGAAAAACACAGGATTAATACTTTTAGCAGCCGCACTGCTCCTTTTCTCCGGAGCATGCGACAGGATCTCTTCCGATGATGGCCAGGGAAACCTGGTAATTAAGGTGACCGACGACCCGTTTGACATAAGCTCAATTGAATCGGCAACAGTCACAATCACAAAAGTCGAAATAAAGAAGGTCGGAGACGGCGTGAGTGATGGCAATCCTTTCGTAGTGCTCTCTGATGATACTGTTACCATTGACCTGATAAATCTAAGGAACGGCGTTACCGAGACATTGCTTGAACTTGAAATCCCTGCAGGTGAATATGATCAGATAAGATTATATGTCGAAGAGGCCGGACTGAAACTCAAGGATTTTGATGAATCCATACAATGTCAAAGTGCCATCCGGAAAACAGACTGGTATAAAACTGCATATTAATCCGTCAATAGTTATATCCGGCGGGTTAACCTCTGAGGTCCTGATCGATTTTGATCTCTCCAGATCATTCGTCCTGAGAGGCAACATGAACAACAACAACGGCTTCATCTTCAAGCCCTGCATCAGGGCTGCAAATCTGACCACGGCAGGCAGAATTGAAGGTGTGGTAACCGACACAGCTGATGTCAGTATCAGGGATGCTAAAGTCTGGATTGCCCGGGATACTGTCATGGCAACCGCATTTGCCGATACCCTGGGATTTTATGCCTTTATAGGTGTTCCTGCCGGTACCTGGTCGATCTTTGCAACCAAAGAGGGATATGACACTGTCAGCTTTGAAGGAATTAATGTAATTGCAGGCAACAAAACCATCCAGGACTTTACCCTTACCAAAACAGAGTAACCATCCGCCTGAAACAGCAAAAAACAGAGCCGCCTGATTGTCAGTGCGGCTTTTGTTTTTTAGTCAATAATTGCTAAATTTGAAGTTCAACCGTTGATTTCGGTATTAAGATCTTGATAAGGTTATAATAAATGCAACAAATGAAAAAATCAGGCATTCTGGTAAACGTACTGCTTTTTACAGCAGCTGTTGCCATTGTTGTTTCATGCGCGGTAAATCCTGTCACAGGGAAGAAGCAGATCATGATGATGAATGAAGCGCAGGAAGTGGCGCTGGGTCTCTCTTATGACCCGCAGGTTCTGGCCACATTCGGTGAGTACACCGACCCTGAAATGCAGACTTTTGTTCAGGCAAAAGGCACGGAGATGGGTAAGATTTCTCACCGTCCCCAGCCCTTGAGTACCACGTCAAGGTGGTTGATTCTCCTGTAGTGAACGCCTTTGCCGTCCCCGGAGGGTATATTTATCTTACCCGCGGGATTATGGCCCAGTTTAATAACGAGGCTGAGCTGATGGGCGTTCTCGCGCATGAGATGGGGCACATTGCAGCGCGCCACTCTGTCAGTCAGCAGACCAAGCAGCAGCTCGGCACACTGCTCCTGATAGGAGGCATGATCGCTTCTGAAAAGTTTGCCCAGTATGCTCAATATGCCATGCAGGGCATGCAGCTCCTCTTCCTGAGCTTCAGTCGTGATGATGAACGCTCAGGCTGATCAGCTCGGTGTTGCATATTCATCAAAAATGGGGTATGATGCCCATAAGATGGCTGACTTCTTCAAGGTACTTGTAAAAATGAACATGGCGCAATCAGCAGGGCGGCGTACCCACCTGGATGTCAACCCACCCCGATCCGGGTGACCGCCAGGTTGCAGTCAACAATATGGCTACACAATGGCAGGACAGCCTTAAGCTACCGTCATACAAGGTCAACACTGAAAGTTACCTGCAACTGATTGATGGCATCATATACGGCGAAGATCCAAGGCAGGGTTATGTGGAGGGAAATGTTTTCTATCATCCGGAGCTGAAATTTAAATTCTCCATCCCCACAGCATGGAAACTGGAAAATACTCCCGACACAGGTTAATATGGCTCCGGAAGACGGAAAAGCCCTGATAGCATTTCTTCTCTCCAGGCAGACCACACTGAGGGCAGCCCGTGATTCAGCTTTAGCTTCAGTAGGGCTGACACCTTCAGCGCAGCGAGGAGAAGACCGTAAATGGTATGCCGGCTATAGTAACGCTGTCTAAACTGGAGAATAAGGATCAGTCGACCGGCACGACCAGCACCAATATTTTCCTGTCATATTTTATTCAGTACGGAACAATAATCTATACCTTCCACGGTATCTCCACCGAGCCTGATTTTCCAGGCTACTCCGGCGCAATGGAGTCTTCAATGAAGACATTTGCAAAGCTGACTGACGCTTCAAAAATAAATGTCAAGCCACAGAAAATAATTGTCAAAAAGGTTCAGCGTACCGGTACCCTGGCCAGCGCTTTAAGCTCTTACGGCGTACCGCAGGATAAAATGAATGAATTTGCCCTGTTAAATAACCTTGAGCTCACAGATCAGGTTCAGGCCGGAAAACTTATAAAGATTGCAGGTGAATAAAACTATACGAATTTGACTGAACAGACATTTACAAAATCAGGTTTCACCCGCTGGGTGGAACAAAACCAGATGCTCTTAAAGTATCTGCTGGGCTCACTTTTTGTATTCTTCCTGCTGGTAAGCTCTCTTTTCCAGATCGGACCCGAAGAAGTCGGCGTCATCACCCGTTTCGGCAAGTATGTACGTAAGGTGGAACCCGGCCTGAAAATTAAATTCCCCATAATAGAAACCTTATATAAGGTGGCAGTGGAGAGGCAGCAGAAGGAGGAGTTCGGTTTTCGGACCACCAGACCGGCAGTAAAGTCTGAATACACAAAGGTAGGTACCGTTGAAGAATCACTGATGCTGACCGGAGATCTCAATCTTGCTGATGTTGAATGGATAGTGCAGTACCGCATCGAGGACCCTTACAGTTATCTTTTCAAAGTCAGGGAGCCGGTAAACACGTTGCGCGATATCTCCGAGGCTTCAATGCGTGAAATAGTCGGTGACCGCACTGTCAACGAAGTGCTTACGGTGGGAAGGGCCGAGATTGCTTCGAGCGTTCATCAGAAGATCCAGGAATTATGCACTGAGTACTCTCTTGGCATCAGGATTGAACAGGTGGTGCTCCAGGATGTCAATCCCCCTGACCCTGTAAAGGATGCATTCAACGATGTCAACCAGGCACAGCAGGAAAGGGAGACGCTGATCAACCAGGCCAGGTCTGAGTATAACAAGGTGATACCAAAGGCAAAAGGCCAGGCGGAGGAGACGATCCAGAGGGCCGAGGGCTATGCTGCCGAAAGGGTAAACAACTCACTGGGCGAAGCTGCCCGTTTCAATGCCCTGTATTATGAATATATCAAAGCCCCGGAGGTGACAAAGCGCAGGATCTATCTCGAGACGATGGGAGAAGTTATACCCAGGCTCGGACATAAGATAATTACCGATGAGAGTGGTAACAATGTTTTGCCACTGTTGCAGATGCAGCTAAACACAAATAAGTAGCGTTATGTCCGAACTCACAAGAAAACTAATCATATACCTCGCCATCCTGGCAGCTGTCCTGATACTGATCCTTCCATGCATCTATATGGTCAAGGAAACCGAACAGGTTGTCCTGACCCAATTCGGCAAGCCTATCGGTGAGCCAAAGACAACACCCGGGCTGAAGTTAAAAATGCCCTTATTCAGAAGGTTAATTTTTTTGAAAAGAGATACATGGAGTGGGACGGTGACCCCAATCAGTTACCTACCAAGGACAAGAAATTCATCTTTGTCAATGCCTATGCGCGGTGGCAGATCACCGATCCGCTGCAGTTCTTCAAAAGGCTGACAGATGAGAGGGGGGCACAGTCAAGGCTGGCTGACATCCTCGACGGAGAGACCAGGGATTTCATTGCCAGCCACAACCTGGAAGAGGTGGTGCGTTCAACAAACAGAACACCGACTTCATCAGGGCTTATTGGTGAAGAAGCCGGTGACACCCTGTCAGATATTACTACCAGGCAGGCTGAAAATAGAAGAATTGATCCTGATCTCTTCCAACGAAAAAGTTAAAGACCTGGGTATTGTTATTCTCGACGTCCGGATAAAACGGCTGAACTATGTTGAGGAGGTAAGGACCCAGATCTATGAAAGGATGAAGAGCGAGCGCTTCCGGATAGCAGAAAGGTTCAGGTCTGAAGGTCAGGGTGAAGCTTCAAAAATAAACGGTGAAAAAGAGAAGGATCTGAAAACCATCCAGTCAGAGGCTTTTCGCAAGGCTGAAGAGATACGTGGCCGTGCCGATGCACGCGCTGCTGCAATTTATGCCGGCGCATATGACCAGTCGGCAGCATCGCGAAGCCTCTACAGCTTCATGAAATCGATGGAGACCTTCAGGATGACGTTTGATTCCACCACCACAATCATTCTTTCGACCGACAGCGAACTGTATAAGTACCTGACAGATTTCAACTAACCTGCCTTTACTCAGGTAGCCGGGCGTTTCATCCGGAACCGGATAATGCCATGTCTATGGATATGGTATGTTTATCAACAGCTGGCCTCAGTATATCAAAATGAGCTTTGACGATGCCTCCATTGTCATAAATTGGTTGTGAGTTTTGATATGGCCATGAAAGCATCAGTTGCTTTCGCGGCAAATGAGTGATGAAAACATATTATCAGATATCAGCGAGCGGAATAGGAATTGTCCTGCTCCGGAAAAGAAAGATTGCCAAAGCGCTTCGCAGGTGGCTACGTGAAAACGGTTTGACCTACGAATACAACATTTACATCCAATAATCTTTCAGGTACAGGTTCTGTGGTTACTTTTCCGGGGAAAAGAGAAAGCCGGCTGCGAAGCCGGCTTTCTTCATGTATGCCTGTTAAGTGCAGCCTGCAGTGATAAGCTGCAGCTGCCGGTATTATAAAAAGATGATGACTGTTTCGGTCTTATCCCCTGTCGGGAAAGAGCCTGTGCCACCACCTGTATTTCCTTATTCTTGCCATGCTTTATTAATTGCCGCAAATATGCAAACAATTATTACTTAACGTACAGGTTCTTTTTTTATTTTTTCAATAGGTCACGAATTTCTTTCAGCAGGACAACATCTTCCGGAGGTGCAGCGGGAGCGGCAGGTGCAGCCTCTTCCTTCTTCTTCATTTTATTCATAGCCTTGATCACCAGGAAGATACAGAAAGCTACAATGATAAAGTCAATAACTGTCTGGATAAAGTTACCGTAGTTGATACTCACCTGGTTAACTGCCGGTTGTAAAATGGTTGCGCCATCCATAACGGCATCCGATCCTTTCTGCAAAACAGCCTTGAGCTGAGTGAAATCGACCCTGCCCAGAAGCAATCCCAGCGGCGGCATGAGGACATCATTCACAAGTGATGAAATGATCTTGCCAAAACCGGCGCCGATAATGATACCAACAGCCATGTCAAGCATATTGCCCTTCACGGCAAATTCCTTGAATTCTTTAAGCATTCCCATAATAATCAGGTTTTAAGTTAGAAACTCATTTCAGGTTAACAGAGGTTAAAATTACTAAAACTAACTCTAAATTGTCCCTTTAGAGTACTGGTTAATATTGAAAAAAGAATAGAAAAAATCAAAATTTTTAACTAACTTACACAATCTGCGAACAGGTTGACTTTTATTTATAATATATTAATTATAAACTAATTAAAACAAAAGCTATGGCAGTTCTAAAAGTAATTGAAATTCTTGCATCTTCACCGGTAAGCTGGGAAGACGCAGCTGCTTCTGCAGTTAAGACAGCAGCAAAAACAGTCAAGGAAATACGCTCTGTCTATGTTCAGGACCAGAGTGCAACTGGTTGTGAAGAACAAAATCACCGAGTATCGTGTGAATGTAAAAATCACCTTCGAAGTCATTTAAAATAAACTGTAAAAATATGGGACTGATTTCATTCATTAAAAACGCAGGTTCAAAGCTCTTCAAATCAGAAGTAAAACGTGAAGAGGATAAGGCAAACCTTATCTATGAACATATTAAGAAGTTTGGTTTTGACGTCAGTAACGTCAAGGTAGCCGTCGATGACGAAAAGGTGGTGCTGACAGGTAAGGTCGATACCCTTTCGAATAAGAACAAGATCATTGTTACGGCCGGCAACGTTGAGGGCATATCAGTCGTTGAAGATCATCTGCTGGTCATGGCTCCCCCGCCCATTACCCCTCCTGCTCCTGAGAAACAGTTTTATACGGTCAAGAAGGGCGATTATCTCTCAAAGATTGCCAAAGAGGTCTATGGCGACGCAAAAAAATACAACATCATTTTCGAGGCTAATAAGCCTATGCTGAAAGATCCTGACCTCATTTATCCAGGCCAGGTGCTTGTAATACCGCCGATACAATAAAATCATGGCGGATCAAGTGATCTTTGCAGAGACGTTGCATGCAACGTCTCTGCTTTTTTTAAACAAATCGATCTGTTCTTTTATTACATTTGCAGCGTGAAAAGCATGCGAAACATATCGCCCTTTATCTCCATCCTGCTGATAGTCCTTGTGCTTTCAGGCACTATGGGCTTTACTTTAATAAGGCACACCTGCTACCACTGTGGCATGCAGAATCTGGTCACTTCACTCACATCATCCGGTGCAGATGACAAGTGCTGCTGCGGGCATGATAATGACATTGAAAGCCCCGGTCACAACATGGGTGAATACAACTTTTCACACGACTGCTGCTCACTTGAGACCGAAAAGATGATCGCTGTCCAGGTTATCCGCACTGAAGTGCAGCCAGAGATCATACCCTATTTCCTGGCAGCAACCAGCCTGACAATTATTCCGGATCACGACTTACAGAGTGTCAGACTGTTTCCAAATAATATGCAAATGCATGACGGACGTGATCTGATGACCATGCATTGCCAGATCCTTTCCTGAAACATCCGTTGAGATAATTGTGTGCTCATGCATAATTATGTGCCGGCACAACGTAACGACACCCGAACCGGGCGCAACTACGAACGTCAAATAATTGATATTTAATAAATTCCGTTTATAATGATTAATAGAATAATCTCATTCTCAATAAAGAATAAGTTCATAATAGGCTTGTTCATACTGGCATTGATCGGATGGGGAACCTATTCATTATCAAAATTGCCGATTGATGCTATCCCTGATATTACAAATAACCAGGTGCAGGTTATTTCTCTGGCTCCGTCGCTGGCAGTACAGGAAGTTGAAAGCTTTATTACGGCACCAATAGAAGTTGCTGTAGCCAATATCCCTGATATTATTGAGCTCCGGTCAATATCAAGGCTGGGGCTGTCAGTTATAACAGTTGTTTTCAAAGACAAAGTTGATATCTACTGGGCAAGACAGCAGCTTGGTGAGCGTCTTAAAGAAGCTGAAGAATCTATCCCGGAAGGTCTTGCTCAAATTTCCCTTGCTCCTATTTCCACAGGACTGGGCGAAATATATCAGTATCGTCTTGTCTGTGGAAAAAGGACATGAAGAAGAGTATAATCCTATGGAATTGAGGACCATTCAGGATTGGATCGTCCGCCGTGAATTGCTTGGAACTGCGGGAGTGGCAGATATAAACAGTTATGGCGGATATGTCAAACAATATGAAGTGGCCGTGAATCCTGAAAGACTGAGGAGCATGAACCTTACCCTGACTGATATTTTCAATGCGCTCGAAAAGAATAATGAAAATACCGGCAGTGCATACATCGATAAGAGACCTACAGCATATTTTATAAGGGGTATCGGACTGGTCAAAACCCTTGAGGATATTGAAAAAATTGTAGTAAAAACCACCAATTCCGGAGTTCCGGTATTAATAAGGGATATTGCATCAGTTCAATATGGCAGCGCAATCAGGTATGGTGCTTTTGTCGTTGACACCACAGAAGCCGTTGGTGGTGTGGTTATGATGCTTAAGGGCGCAAATGCACACGAGGTTATTGATAATGTTGAAGCCCGTATTGAGTCTGTTCAAAAGTCATTACCGGAAGAAGTTAAGATTGAACCTTTTCTCAATCGTTCTGATCTTGTGGGACGTGCAATCGGAACGGTTTCAAAAAACCTTCTGGAAGGTGCATTGATTGTCGTCTTTGTTCTGGTCCTGCTGCTTGGCAATATGCGGGCAGGATTAATAGTGGCTTCTGTAATACCCCTTTCAATGCTCTTTGCCGTTTCTCTCATGAACCTGTTCGGCGTTTCGGGTAACCTTATGAGTCTCGGGGCAATCGATTTTGGACTGATAGTCGACGGTGCGGTAATTATTGTTGAAAGTGTGGTTCACAGGATTACCATGAGTAAACATCACCATCCCGGAGTAGCCAGGCTGAATCAGCAGCAGATGGACGAGAATGTACTTGATTCAGCCAAACGTATGATGAATTCAGCTACTTTCGGCCAGATTATAATTCTGATAGTTTACGTGCCTATTCTGGCGCTTGTCGGTATCGAAGGAAAGATGTTCCGCCCCATGGCCCAGGTAGTCAGCTTTGCCCTGATTGGAGCAGCAATTCTTTCCCTGACCTATGTTCCCATGGCTTCGGCACTGTTCCTTAGCAAGGACACCGCTCATAAACCAAATTTCTCTGACCGGCTGATGGCCTGGATCCATAGAGTATTTAATCCGGCTATAGCATTTGCACTTAAAAGAAAGCTCCTGGTCTCTGTTTCAGCTATTACCCTGTTTTTATTCAGCCTTATACTGTTCAGCCGGCTGGGTGGAGAATTCATTCCACAGCTTGAAGAGGGTGATCTCGCTTCAAGTGTTATAACACTCCAGGGAGGATCATTGACAAATACGGTGGATAATGTTATTAAAGCAAACAAAATATTACTTGAAACCTTTCCGGAAATCAAGCATACCGTCTGTAAAATTGGTGCCGGTGAAATACCCACAGACCCTACTCCGATGGAAACCGGAGATTACATCATCACCCTGAAAGATAAAAGTGAATGGGTATCAGCTTCCTCACGCGAAGAGCTTGTAAGCAAGATGGAAGAAAGCCTGATTCCCCTGGCAGGCGTCAAATTCGGATTTCAGCAACCTATTCAGATGAGATTTAATGAGTTAATGACCGGCTCCAAGCAGGATATAGCTGTCAAGATATTTGGTGATGATCTTATTATGCTTTCCGAAAAGGCTGCTGAAGTCGAACAAATTATTCAGACGATTGCCGGTGTGGAAGACATAAATGTAGAAAAAGTCACGGGTCTTGCACAGATCCAGGTTGAATATAATCGTGACCGTCTGGCGCAATACGGTCTATCTGTGGAGGATGTCAACCGCGTACTTCGTGCAGCGTTCGCCGGAAGTCAGGCTGGAGTTGTATACGATGAAGAAAAGCGATTCGGGCTGGTTGTTCGCCTGGATAAAGATTACAGGCAGGATATGGATGATGTTAATAATCTCTCTGTGGCTTTACCTGACGGTCACCAGATCCCATTTGAACAACTGGCTGACATTTCGGTCAAATCA
Organism: uncultured Bacteroidales bacterium; assembly: GCA_963732575.1. Lineage (GTDB taxonomy): Bacteria > Bacteroidota > Bacteroidia > Bacteroidales > VadinHA17 > SR-FBR-E99. Next base: position 207,078 of record CAVTAA010000002.1, on the reverse strand, counting down.
GGTCCGGCCCAGGTTTCAAGGGAAAACACAAAAAGAAGGATAACGATAGGTTTCAATGTCCGTAACCGTGATATGAAAAGCGTAATTAATGATGTGAAGGAGCAGGTCGAAGAAAGCATTCAATTGCCTGCCGGTTATTTCATTTCATACGGAGGCGAGTTTGAGAAGCTTGAAGCAGCTCAGAAAAGGCTGTCCATTGCACTTCCTGCCGCATTGCTCCTGATTTTTGTGCTTCTTTACTTTGCTTTTAATTCCGTAAAACAATCTCTGTTGATTTTTACAGCAGTGCCTATGGCAGCTATTGGCGGAGTGTTTGCCCTGTGGATCCGCGGGATGAACTTCTCAATTTCTGCAGGCGTTGGCTTCATAGCATTATTCGGCGTGGCCGTTCTTAACGGGATTGTATTGATTGCTGAGTTTAACAGGCTGGAAAAAGAAGGTGTTACAGATATAACTGAGCGCGTTCTGAAAGGACTTCAGACTAGATTGCGTCCTGTAATTATGACTGCGGCAGTGGCTTCTCTTGGCTTTCTGCCAATGGCTATTTCAACTTCAGCCGGAGCAGAAGTGCAAAGACCACTGGCCACAGTAGTGATAGGCGGGCTTATTACTGCAACCCTTCTTACATTGATCATACTTCCTGTTTTTTACATCATTTTTTCATCAACCAAACACAAATTCAGAATTAAAGGTATGTCAGCAAAAAAGATTGGAGTTATTGCTCTGTTTTTAGGGTTAACCTCAGCCCTGGGAACTGTAAATGGCCAGCAAGCCAGGGTCATTAATCTGAATGATGCGATTCAGATGGCACTTGGACAGTAACCTTTCTGTTAAGTCAGCAGCACTTTCCATCGATGTTCAGAAAGCTCTGAAGGGAGCTGCGATCGATCTTCCAAAAACGACAATTGACGGGGAGTACGGACAATTTAATTCTTATACAAACGATAACAGCATTACGGTTTCTCAATCATTTGCATTTCCCTCCGTGTACGTAAATCGCAGTAAACTGGCAAATGCAAATATCAGGAGTGAAGAATGGCAATACAAAGCTACTCAACTTGAAATAGCCACACAGGTAAAACAGGTATACTGGCAATATGCATATCTGTTGTCAAAGCAGAAACTGCTATCTTATCAGGATAGCCTGTATTCAGGGTTATTAAGAGCTGCAGAACTAAGGGCAAAAGCGGGTGAGACAAATCGTCTTGAAATGATAACCGCCCGTTCACAAAGCCTTGAAATCAAAAATCAGCTGTATCTGGTATCCTCTGATATCGGAATCAGCAGTCGTAAACTTACGCTGTTGCTTAATTCCAATGATGCTCTGATACCGGCCGTTCAGGAACTTCAACGAATCGATCTTGAACTTAATCCTGACAGCAGTTCGTTTGAACAGAATCCATCTCTGGGTTACATAAAGCAACAGGTCGAAGTTTCCCACATTGAGAAAAAACTTGAACAAAGCCAGGCGTGGCCTGATTTAAATATTGGCTACTTCAGCCAGACAATGATCGGAACACAGGATGTTAACGGGGTCACCGCAAAATTTCGGGAAAGATAATCGGTTTGACGGCGTTCAGGCCGGAATTACTGTTCCGTTGTGGTTTTTCCCGTATACATCGAAGGCAAAAGCCGCAAAAATAGCTGCAAACATAGCGCAGACGGATGCTGAAAACTATACCAGGTCAATTTCAGGCAACTATCAGTCATTACTTGATGAATACAATAAGTACTCCTCAAATGTAGATTTTTATGAAAATCAGGCTGTACCTGAGGCTGATCTGATAATTCAACAGGCAACCCGCAGCTATAAAGCCGGAGCCCTGGATTACCTGGACTACGTACTCACGCTGAACAGGGCATTGACTATCAAACAAAATTATCTTGATGCACTTAACAATTTTAACCAGACTGTTATCTCAATTGAATATATCACAGGAAAAATATTTTAAATTTCAGATATCATGAAAAAATCAAACTATAAAGTATCACTGATCATTTGTGCAACTTTAATATTATTAGGCTCTTGCACCGGGAATAATAAGCCTGGCGCTGAAGCAGACGAAGTTGAAGTTCTTCCGGAAGATATTGTCGAGATGCGGGAAGATCAGATAAAACTTGCAGGCATTCAGACCGGTTCAATCGAGATGAAATCAGTCGGTAGTACCCTCAAAGTAAACGGCATCATCTCTGTCGCGCCTCAGAACCAGGCAACCGTTTCTATGCCGCTCGGAGGATTCATTAAAAGTACTACGCTCCTTGCGGGTAATTTTGTCAGTAAAGGGCAGGCGCTTGCAACAATTGAAAACCAGGATTTTGTTGACATTCAGCAAAATTACCTGGAGGCAAAAAACAGGCTGGTGTACGCTGAAGCGGAATATAAGCGTCATACTGAATTATTTAATGATGAGGTATATTCAGAAAAGAATTTGCAACAGGTTACTGTAGAGTATAAGAACCTGGTGGCCCTGGTAAGGTCGCTTGAGCAGAAACTCATTCTGATAGGAATTGATCCGGGCAGTCTTAATGAAACCAACATCAGCAGCACTGTGAGCCTTAGATCCCCAATCACCGGTTACCTGAAATCGGTAAATATCAACATAGGGAAATATGTGGCACCTACAGATGTGCTGTTTGAAATCATGAACAGTGATAAGCTCTTTCTGGAACTGACTCTTTTTGAAAAGGACGCTGACAAAGTAGTTGCGGGTCAGAAAATAAAATTCTTCATTAATAATGAAACCGAAGCTCATGAAGCAACAATCTCGCAAACCGGAAAATCGATCAGTGATGACAAAACATTCAGAGTTTATGCCACTGTAGCAAAACCCTGTAAAAATGCTTTACCGGGAATGTATGTGAATGCATTGATAGAAGAATCTGATACTCTTGTTACAGCTCTTCCTTCGGAGGCAGTAGTCAGTTTTGATGATAAGGATTATATTTTTGTTTTTGACAGAAATAAGGAAGAAGACGGGAAGCCTTTTACTGAATATCGCATGGTTGAAGTACAAAAAGGAGTTTCACAGGATGGATATACAGAAGTTGTTTTACCCGAAGGCTTCGAACTAAATAGTGCCATAGTCGTTGTAAAAGGCGCATATAATCTTCTTTCTGCAAAAAAGAATGCAGGTGAGATGGCCTGTTGAATATCAGAAAACCGTAATTTCAGAGAACATTTATCCGATACAAACGTTCTTAATCTGAATGACAAGAGCAGCATCAATATTGGTCAATTCTACTGGTCCTGGGTTCAGCGACGGGGGTCACCATAGACCGGCACTTCTGCGGAGGTGCAGTTGTTGATGTCAGATTGGCTATTGATGACAAGAAGGCTACCTGTGGCATGGAAGAGGACGGTATGGAATGCTCCGATACGGCTGCATTCAGGAATAATTGCTGCCACAATGAGATGCTAAAATTCAGCGTGAGCGACTACAGCATCTCAAGCATACTGATGATTGACAAACCTCTTTCCCCGGTTATCCTGCTGCTGTGCCAGGCGCCTGAGGCAAGCCTTTTCAATTCATTCAGGAATCCGATTACAACCAATGACGCCGGTCCTCCGGGCTCTGACCTTATTCTTCCTGACCAGCAGAGTATCCTCTGCATTTTCCGTATCTGATTTTCTGATCAGTCCCAATAGCTGTGCCCGTCGTCAGACGGTGCGCGGTATCGTTATTTTATGATTACCCATTAATTTAATTCTTAAATCTTATGAAAACAGTTAAGCTAATTCTCGTAACATTCATTGCGATACTGGTGGTTGCAGGCTGTAACTCTCAGAATCGGAATAAAAAAGTCACTTCCACCACTGAGGAGATAAAGGTCCTCGGAGAATGTGGCATGTGTAAGGAGCGCATTGAAGATGCAATGAAGATTGACGGTATAGCTGAGGCCGTGTGGAACCAGGAGACAAAACTTCTCAAGGTCACCTACAACCCAACTATGGTCACCAGTGATGACATCCAGAAAAAGGTTGCAGCCGTGGGTCATGACACGGAGAAGTACAGGGCAGAGGATTCCGTTTATGCCAGCCTGCCCGATTGCTGTCATTATGAAAGGTGGAACTGATAAGGTGTTCTTCCTATAATCCGGGCAGTGAGACCTGCCCGGATTTTCAGGTTATTTTCATTTAAAAGTGTAATATGTTTAACCGATTAGTAAAATATTTTCTGTATAACAGGCTGGTGACATTTATCCTCCTGGCAGCCTTTGTCATCCTGGGCCTGGTCACCGCGCCGTTTGAATGGAAGACAGGTTTTCTGCCCCGTAATCCTGTGCCGGTTGACGCAATTCCCGATATAGGCGAGAACCAGCAGATAGTTGCTACCGAATGGATGGGACGGTCACCTAAGGATATCCAGGACCAGATAAGCTATCCGCTGACCACTGCCCTCCTTGGCATTCCCGGTGTGGAGACCATCAGAAGTACCTCCATGTTCGGGATGTCATTCATCTACATCATATTCAAAGATAATGCAGAGTTCTACTGGAGCAGGTCAAGGATCCTTGAAAAACTCAATTCCCTGCCTCCGGGAACATTACCTGCAGGAGTGCAGCCAACTCTCGGCCCGGATGCAACAGCCCTTGGTCAGATATTCTGGTATACTCTTGAAGGGCGTGACCCGAAAACCGGAAAGCCAAACGGAGGATGGGACCCTTCGGAGCTCAAAACGATCCAGGATTTTTACGTTAAATACAGCCTTTCAGCTGCAGAAGGAGTTTCCGAAGTAGCATCAGTCGGAGGCTTTACCAAAGAATACCAGGTTGATCTCGACCCGAATGCCCTTAAGGCTTACAATGTATCCGTCATGGATGTCATGAATGCCGTTAAGAATAGTAACCTCGATATCGGTGCGGAAACAATTGAGCTGAATAATGTAGAGTATATAATCCGGGGACTGGGTTATGTCAGGAGCCTTAATGACCTTGAATTATCTGTTGTTGCAGTACGTAACAATGTTCCTGTACGAATTAAAGATGTAGCACATGTCTCTTTTGGCCCTGCCCCGCGCCGCGGAGGCCTTGACAAATCAGGCTCGGAAGCTGTCGGAGCCGTTGTGGTTGCCCGGTATGGCTCAAACCCGATGGAGGTAATTAATAATGTTAAAGATAAGATAAAGGAAATCGAAGCCGGATTACCGCAGAAAACACTGCCTGACGGGTCCGTTTCAAAGGTCACTGTAGTACCTTTTTATGACAGGACAGGACTCATAAAGGAAACAATCGGAACACTTCAGTCTGCCCTGTCTCATGAAATTCTCATAAGCATAATTGTGATCATTGTGCTGGTGATCAACCTCAGGGCTTCACTGATTGTCGCCGGGTTATTGCCGTTAGGCGTATTAATAACTTTTATCCTGATGCGCTTTTTCGGCATTGATGCCAATATTGTGGCTTTGTCAGGTATTGCCATTGCAATTGGTGTAATGGTTGATATCGGAATTGTTGATGTGGAGAATATTCTCAGGCATCTCGAAATGCCTGAGAATAAGGGAATACGCGGCAAAAAACTGATGCAGGTGATTTACGATGCAACAACGGAGGTCAGGGCTGCCGTTGTCACATCCATTGCAACAACAATTGTAAGTTTTCTTCCCGTCTTTGCAATGCAGGCACAGGAAGGGAAATTGTTCCACCCGCTGGCCTGGACAAAGACCTTTGCTCTTCTTGCAGCATTCATCCTGGGAATAGTTGTACTGCCAACCCTCGTCCATATTTTCTTCAATATCCGTTTTGATACAAAGAAAATTAAAGAAGATATGGAACGGCGCACTGATAGTTGCCGGGATAGTTTTCGCAATTATCTGGCATACATGGCCGGTACTGGCCTTAACTGCCCTGGGGATAAATAACCTTCTTGATTACAGGTGGCCTGAAAAACGCAGGGAATTTGCAAACTATATCAACATTGCCATCACCGTACTTGTAGCAACATGGTATCTGTCCGTTGAATGGCTGCCGCTTGGAGCGCACAACAGCCAGGTTGTCAACTTTTTATTCGTAGCCGGTATTGTAACGGTAATTCTGCTTGCCCTGATGTCACTGGTCCGTTATTATGAAAAAATACTCCGGTGGGCATTGCGCAACAAATGGAAGTTCCTGATGATACCTGCTTTTACACTGTTTTTTGGTCTTCTGATATGGCAGGGTGTGGACAGGATATTTGGGTTTATTGCTTCAGGGGCTGAAAAAGCCGGATGGAAAGGTTTCCGGCAGACATCAGCCTGGCAGAGTGCAGTAAGGACATTCCCGGGCACCGGTAAGGAATTCATGCCGTCACTTGATGAGGGATCGTATCTTCTGATGCCGACAAGCATGCCACATACCGGTATTGAGATGAACCTTAAGTATATAGAGACACTTGATAAAAGGCTGTCAGCCATACCTGAGGTAGAGGTGGCCGTAGGGAAATGGGGACGGGTAAATTCCGCTCTTGATCCTGCACCGGTACAAATGTTCGAAAATACAATCAACTACCGTTCTGAATATATTCTTGATGAGAACGGTCATCGCAGGCAGTTCAAAGTTGACAGGGACGGCAGCTATCTCCTGAGCGATGGTACGACTTACAATCCTCAGTCAGAGGCATTCAGGGTTATTCCTGCCGATAGCCTTGTTCCGGATAAAAAGGGAGAATATTTCAGGCAGTGGCGGCCGGAGATCAGAAAACCCATTGATATATGGAATGAGATCGTCAAAGTGACGGATATACCGGGTCTGACATCTGCTCCCAAGCTGCAACCCATCGAGACCCGCCTTGTCATGCTTTCAACAGGTATGCGTGCCCCGATGGGACTAAAAGTGTACGGCCCTGATCTTAATAAAATTGAAGAAGCCGGGATGATGCTCGAGAAGGCATTGAAAGAGGTGCCGTCAGTTAAAGCATCCGCAGTGTTTTACGACCGCGCCGTCGGTGCACCTTATCTTGAGATAAAGCTTAACCGCGAAGCAATGGCACGTTATGGGATGACGGTGAGTGAGGTTCAGGAAATACTACAGGTCGCCGTCGGAGGAATGACACTTTCAACTTCGGTGGAAGGCAGGGAACGCTTCCCCTTAAGAGTAAGGTACGCCCGTGAGCTGCGTGATAACCCCGAGGATTTGAAGCGCATCCTCGTTCCTGCAATGAATGGCGCCCAGATACCTCTCGGGGAAATAGCGGATATTGAATACACACGTGGTGCCCAGATGATCAGGAGCGAAAATACCTTCCTTGTCGGTTATGTCATCTTTGATAAACTGGAAGGAAAAGCCGAGGTGGATGTGGTGGAAGAAGCCGCGGAGATCTTAAAGGGTAAATTTGACTCCGGAGAGATAATGCTGCCTGCCGGAGTGACATACAAATTTGCCGGGAATTATGAAAACCAGATAAGAGCAACAAAGAGACTGGCTATCGTCATTCCCGTAAGCCTTGTGATTATCTTTCTTTTGTTGTTCTTCCAGTTTCGCACAATTACGGCATCATTCATTCATTTCTCGGGTGTTTTTGTAGCTTTTTCAGGCGGTTTCCTGATGCTGTGGCTATACGGACAGGAGTGGTTCATGAACTTCCCGGTTGCCGGAATAAACCTGCGTGACATGTTCCAGATGCATACAATTAACCTGAGCGTTGCGGTATGGGTCGGTTTTATTGCTCTTTTCGGCATTGCCACAAACGACGGTGTGATTATGGGTACATATATTCACCAGGTGTTTGAAGATAAAAAACCTGGCAACGTCCATGATGTCCGTGAAGCTGTTGTCTTGGCCGGGAAAAAACGGGTACGTCCTGCAATGATGACAACCGCCGTGGCTGTAATTGCCCTGCTTCCTGTGCTTTCATCAACCGGTAAGGGTGCTGATATTATGGTTCCGATGGCAATCCCGATGTTCGGCGGAATGATAATTCAGGTAATGACAATTTTCGTTGTTCCCCTGTTTCAGGCGATGTGGAGGGAAAGAGCCGTAAGTCGTAAATACATTTTGGCTGACCAGACTAATGATAATCAACAGGAAAATGAAAACATATAGAAAATTACTGGTCACAGTTATTGCGTTGTGCAGCTGGCTTGGGAGTCATGGCCAGCAGTACCCTGATTCGCTTCTTCAATATCTCGAGATCGCTGCTAAAAACAACCCTGCGGTATTACAGAAATTCACTGAGTACCAGATTGCCCTGCAAAAGATACCGCAGGTCGGCAGCCTGTCAGATCCCGAGTTAAGTCTTGGGGTGTTTCTGAAACCGATGGAACTTGTTAACGGGAACCAGGTGGCGGACATCAGACTGATGCAGATGTTTCCCTGGTTTGGTGTTCTTAAGAATGCCAAAGATGAAATGAGTCTGATGGCAAACGCAAAATTTGAACTTTTCCGAGACGCAAAACTTCAGGTCTTTTATGATGTTCAGAGAACATGGTACGAACTATACAAGATCAGAAAGGGATATAAGTATTTCAGAAAAAAATATTGAAATACTGAAAACGATTGAACGTCTGGCCCTGGTAAGATTTAAGTCGGGTCCTCTGGGTGGCGCCGGTTCAACATCGTCCGGTGCCGGGATGTCACCAGGCTCCTCCCCGGCCACCAATCCGGGCAATCCGTCAGGTATGCAGTCCATGGGAGGCAGTCAGGGAAGTGCCGGTGCAGCAAATACAGGTCAACCCGTGTCAAACATGCAAACCGCACCGATGGGTTCCTCAACAGGAGGGTCGGGACTTGCAGACCTGTACAGGATACAGATGGAAGCCGGTGAACTTGAGAACAGTATAGCACTACTGAAAAATCAGGAACAAAGTGTCGCCGCCCTTTTTAACGGCTATCTCAACAGGCGGCCTGATTCACCTGTTTTTACAGCAGAAAGCCTCTCTCCCGACTCACTTGGCTTATCACTTATTGCAGTGTCAGACAGCATGCTTGTTAAAAACCCCATGCTCAGCATGCTTGAATTTGAGAAACAGTCTGTTGATGCGCGCAAGAAAATGGTTACCTCAATGGGCTATCCCATGGTTGGTCTGGGCTTGAACTATTCAGTTATAAACAAAAACGTGATGTCCGAATCTGACCATGAATGGCACCGACATGATTATGCCAATGGTTTCTGTTACACTGCCGATCTACCGGAAGAAATACAATGCAATGAAAAGTGAGGCTGAACTGCATGAAGACAGCCACATCTCAAAATTACGAGGCATCGGTCAATGCATTGCAGACTGAATACTATAACGCCATGCAGATGTTCCGGGATGCCGGGCGCAGAATGGAACTGTATAAAAATCAGTTCCAGCTGGCTTCACAGTCCTTCGATCTCATGCTTAAAAAGCTTTTCAACTTCTTCATCCGGACTTACCGATGTTCTTCGCGTACAGCAGCAGATGCTCGACTATGAACTCAGGCAGGTCGAAGCTGTTGCTGACTACAATACAGCCATTGCATGGCTGAACCGGTTAATGGCAAATTCACAAATACAATAAGTTCGACGTACAATGAAAAAGCTTAAAGAGTTTAAGATATTTTCAAATAAATATTTGAAATACAGCCTGATACTGATACTGGGTATCTTTTTAGGCTGGATATTCTTTCACCATCGCCAAAAAACGAAGAAAAACATGATCACTCTTCGGAAGTTGTTCAGGGCGCAATATGGACCTGTTCTATGCACCCCAACATACGTCTGGAGGAACCGGGCAAATGCCCGATTTGCGGTATGGATCTGATCCCTCTTGTGCAGAACATTTCTGCTTCAAACGATCCCGATGGCAGTACATCTCACTCCGGAAGCGGCTCAGTTAGCCAATGTGCATACGACTGTTGTTTCGAGGCAGAACCCGGTAAAGGAAATCAGGCTTTACGGGAAGGTGCAGGCAGATGAAAGGTTGTTGCAGAGCCAGGTTGCACATGTGCCGGGCAGGATAGACCGGCTGGCGGTAAACTTCACCGGTGAATCCGTAGTAAAAGGACAGGTGCTGGCACAGGTCTATTCTCCCGAACTGGTGACAGCACAGCAGGAGCTGCTTGAAGCAGCCAGAACCAAAGAGACACAGCCGGCAATTTACGATGCAGCCAAAGAAAAACTCCGTCAATGGAAGCTCACTGACGATCAGATCACAAATATTGAGGCATCGGGAGCTGTTCAGAATACCGTGGATATTACATCGAATTCGAGCGGCATTGTTACCTCAAGAAGGGTTAATACCGGTGATCATGTCTCACAGGGCACGGTTTTATTCGATATTGCTGATCTCTCAAGAGTGTGGGTCATGTTCGATGCCTATGAAAGTGACCTGCAATTCCTGCGAAAAGGAGAAAAAATCTCATTCACCCTTCAGTCGTTACCAGGTGAGAATTTTTCGGCCAATATTGTTTTTGTTGACCCTGTAATTGATCCGGTCACCCGGGTGGCTAAAGTAAGGGTCGAAATCGGAAATCAATCCGGCAGGTTCAAACCTGAGATGTTCGCAACAGGAATTGTCTCTTCAAATCTTGTTAAATACCGTGATAATCTGGTGATTCCAAAATCCGCAGTCTTATGGACCGGCAAGCGTTCCATCGTATATGTCAAACAACCTGATACTGATGAACCGGTTTTTAAAATACGTGAAATTGGCCTGGGTCCCATGCTCGGTGAAAGTTATGTGGTTACTGACGGACTGACAGAAGGCGAAGAGATTGTTACCAGTGGCGCCTTCAGTGTTGATGCAGCTGCACAGCTTGAGGGAAAGCCAAGCATGATGAATCCGACGGTTTCGTTAGAGAAATAGTATCGCCTTACATTTATGAAAGAAATGCTAACTTGTGGTGTTATAAAAGAAGAGTTAAAATAACCATGAAACTTGCCAAAACGATTTTGATTGTCATAGTGATAGCCTTTGTGGCTATACAGTTTATCCGCCCTGATCGGAACATTAACAGCCAGTTACCGGCATCTGACATATCTGGTGTGATCAGCATGCCCGATACTGTTAAGGTCATTCTGGAAAATGCATGCTATGACTGTCACAGCAATAACACCAGATATCCATGGTATGCTAATATTCAGCCTGCCGGCTGGTGGTTGGCAGGGCACATCTCGGATGCGAAGGGTGATTTGAATTTCAGTGAATTCGGCGGTTATACCCCCAGGAAGCAAATAAGCAAACTGGAGGGAGTTACCGCCGTTGTCGAAGAAGACATTATGCCTTTGCGGTCTTATAAAATGATGCATAAAAGTGCACGGCTCAGTGCAGATGAAAAGAACCTGGTGATTGGCTGGGCACGACAAGCCGCTGACAGCATTTCAGAAAAATAATTACACCTTGTAAACACAGAAGAGGCAGGTCTGAGACCTGCCTCTCTCGAATGAATTGTAGCGCGTAGCAGAATCGAACTGCTATTGTCGGTGTGAGAAACCGAACTCCTAACCGTTAGAGGAACGCGCCGGTTTGAGGTGGCAAAGATAATTGTTTTTTGTATTTTTAAAGTCTGAAACCATCCTCCTATGAAAACATCCCGCCTTTTCCTGATCCTTGTATCAACCCTGTTATTTATCGGCACCGGCAGCTGTAAAAATGTAACTCCCGTGACCGCATCGTTACCAAGAAGCACCCCCGAAGCAGAGGGAGTGTCATCCGAAGCTATTATCACATTTCTGGATTCTGCTGCACGCAAGCAGACAGGAATTTCACAGCTTCATGTTTCTCCGTCACGGCAAGGTAATAGCCGAAGGATGGTGGGATCCTTACCGGCCGGACCTGAGACATACACTTTACTCGACAAGCAAAAGCTTCACCTCAACGGCTGTTGGCTTTGCCGTTATCTGAAAAACTTCTAACCGTCAACGACAAGGTCATATCCTTCTTCCCGGATCAGTTGCCTGATTCTGTTTCACCCTTCCTGGCTGACATGACCGTTAAGGATCTGCTTACAATGTCGGCAGGCCAGTCGCCTGAACCGACAGGAGACATCAGATCATCCGGACCTGACTGGGTGAAGTCATTTCTTGCGTACCCCGTTCTGAATGATCCTGGCTCCACATTCCTTTACAATTCCATGGCCACCTTCATGCTGTCAGCAATAGTCCAGAAGGTAACCGGAGAGATGGTTATCGACTATCTGAAACCCCGTCTGTTCGAACCGTTAGGCATTGAGGGCATGGACTGGGAAATCAGCCCCGACGGCACAACACGGGAGGCTGGGGCTTGCTCCTTAAAACGGAAGACATGGCTAAGTTCGGACAGCTCTACCTGCAGAAAGGCATGTGGAATGACAAACAGGTTATTCCTGCAGGCTGGGTGGAAGAGGCAACGACATTCAAGATAGACCAGGCGCCTGACGCCCTTCAGTCAAAAAAAGACTCCAGCGACTGGATGCAGGGTTACTGCTACCAGTTCTGGCGCTGCCGCAACAACGCATTCAGGGCTGACGGCGCCTTCGGACAGTTCATCATCGTCATGCCGGACAAGGATGCCGTTATTGCCATCACTTCAGAATCTCCTGACATGCAGGATGAGATTAATATGGTATGGAAATACCTGCTGCCGGCCATGAAAGATGAACCGCTTGCTGAAAATAATGCAGCAGCTGAAACGCTGAAGCAGAGACTTTCATCACTGGCACTGCCCCTGGCGGCAAAAGGACCGGAATCACCCCTGGCCTCACAATTGTCATCAAAAACATTCGCACTTGAAAGCAATGACCTGAGATTTGAATCCTTTTCAATAAGATTTTCCGGAGACACATGCTATTTGTCAATGAATGCTGATAAGACGGATTACATTATTCCGTTTGGCGACGGCAAATGGGCCCTGGCTGAAACAGTCCTGGCCGGACCTAATATCTTAAGCAGGCCCGGGGCTTTGTCCATGAACAAAACGGCAGGGTCTTTTACCTGGAAAGATGATAATACCCTCGAGCTGGTTTTAAGATACATTGAAAGCCCGCACTCCATAAAAATGACCTGTCATATTTGACGAGGAGAATGCAGAAATAAATATTCATCTCAGTATACCTCCCGGAACTGATCTTCCGCCGATAAAGGGAAAAATGACTAAATAGTCGAAAGTCCTTAAAGTCTGAAAGTCTGAGGGCTAAGGTAAGTTTGCGATTTGCGATTGCGACTGTGTCCGCCTACTTGCGATTTGCGATTTACTAATTATCAAATTCTTAATTCTTAATTTTTAATTCTTAATTTGCTACTGCCTGACCAGCTTTCATACCCGAAAGTTCCCTTATCACCACCGACGCACATGCAATACCAAAGGCGGCAGGCATGTAGGATATTGTCCCTACTTTGGAGGCCTTGTTGCTCTCATCAGATTCTCGGATTATTTTATCCTTGTCAATAACCTCAGGACTGTAAACGGCAAGAAAACCGTCGCGCACACCCAGCTTGTGAAGCTTCTTCCGCAGTATACGGGCAAGAGTGCAGAAATTGGTTTCTGAGATATCGGCAACCCTGATAGTGTAGGGGTCAAACTTGCCGCCGGCACCCATTGAGCTTACTATTTTCAGCTTCAGGCTTAACGAGTGATAAATTAAAAAGACCTTTGGAGACAGAGTATCGATGGCGTCAATGACATAATCATATTTCTCCTCCTCAAGGATATCATTCATCCGCTGATCGCGGATGAACTCGGTGATGACTTTAAGCTGCAGGTCAGGATTGATATCCTTCAGCCTCTCTCCCATCACCTCTGCCTTCTTTTTTCCGATGGTCGATGTCAGTGCAGGCAGCTGCCTGTTTATGTTTGCAGACGTAACGATATCACCGTCAATGATTGTCATTCTTCCTATGCCCGCCCTGCATATCATCTCGGCAGCCCATGAACCCACACCGCCGAGACCGGCAACCAGCACATGAGACTCTTTCAGCTTCTTTAAAGCCTCCTCACCCAGGACCATTTCAGTGCGTGACAGCCACTCTTCCATCACATTACTCTTTAATAACGAAGCAGGAATTAAAATTGTCCCTCAGCCTGTCAATCAATTCGTCCTGTCTGATCCCGGTTATGCTCGGCAAGGTGGGCTGTAAACAGAACTTATTGATCTGCCGGAATCGTCGGTTTCCAGAAGGATGTTCTGCATTCCTGCAGCCTCGACCACCTCCGGTGAAATGCCTTCGACACCAAGAGAGATCATGAAGTTTTCGGAGACAAGGTCAGATGCAAGCTGTGCCTTTCCCCTGAAACCGTGAATAATCCATTTCACCGAAGGATTGACCTCTTTCTTGGCCTTCCTGAGAAGATCCCATGACCTCACCGCATGGATCACCACAGGCTTTTTAAACTCTTCAGCAAGCTGTGCCTGGTAAATAAAAGCATCGTATTGAATATTTTTTGACGGACCTTTCATTGAATCAAAGCCAGCCTCACCTACTGCTAATAACACGGGGATGTCCTGAGGGTATTTTTCAGTGCCTCCTTCAGCTCAGAGGCATTTTCCTCTGTGAGATGCCATGGGTGTATCCCTGCTGAATAAATAGATGCCGGGAGCACAATACAGGCACTTTTTCGCCCGCGAAAAGATTTTTTAAATAAGAGTATGTTCTTCCCCCTCTGCACGGTGCGAATGAAAATCGATAAATTTTATATCCTCATCAAGCTTCATTTCCTGGTGCCAGCTTTCTGAGTCCGGTATCAAGCCTGCGAAGTGTCTCTTCCCTGCCTAACCATTCCGCAATGTCAAAGAGACGCGGGCCGCGGCAGGCTCCCACCAACAGTAACCTGAACATATTGAACACATTACCGGTATTATATCCGTTTGCATTTACCCATTCCCTTACATCCTTTTCCATCTCCTCAGGAGTAAATACCTGTAGTGAAGCAACCAGCCCGCGCAGTGATCTGATCATCTCAGCTGACCTGTCATCCCATCTTTTTTTCAGTTCTTTCTCATCGTATGAATCAGGGGCAACAAAGAAAAAATCAGATTCCTTCCACAGGTCCGTGACGAATGTTGCTCTCTCCCTGACCATTGAAACAAGCTTCACCAGGCTTTCATGCGAAGGACTGAAACCCTTCTCTCTGAGAATAGGGGCAAATAACCCTGCCAGTTCTTCACTGTTCTTCCGCTGCATATACTGATGGTTGAACCATTTTGCCTTGTCGGGATCGAAGCGTGAGCCTGACTTTCCTACCCTGTCAATTGAGAAGGCATGTATCAGCTCTTCCATGGAGAACAGCTCCTGTTCCGTGCCCGGGTTCCATCCCAGGAGGGCAAGCATATTCACAAAGGCTTCGGGGAAGTAGCCCTCCTCGCGGTAGCCTGTTGCAGTCTCACCGTAAGGCCAGTAGAGCGGAAAGACGGGGAAGCCCATCTTGTCGCCGTCGCGTTTGCTGAGCTTGCCCTTGCCTGTCGGCTTGAGCAGCAGTGGCAGGTGGGCAAACAGAGGGGCTGTCCATCCGAAGGAACGGTAGAGCAGCACATGAAGAGGCAGGGAAGGAAGCCACTCTTCGCCCCTGATGACATGCGATATCTCCATCAGGTGATCATCCACGATGTTTGCCAGGTGATAGGTAGGCATGCCGTCGGACTTGTACAACACCTTGTCATCGAGTGTCGATGTGTTGACAACGATCTCTCCCCTTATAATATCAGAGAAGTGAATGTCTTCATTCTCAGGCATCCTGTATCTGACAACATAGTGATCGCCTGATGCGATCCTCAGCCTGACTTCCTCAGCGCTCAGGGTGAGTGAATTGCACATACTCATGCGTGTGATGCAGCCATAATTGAATGTCTCACCGCGTGTCTCATATTCCTGTCTCAGCTTCTCCAGCTCTTCAGGTGCGTCAAAGGCATAGTAGGCGTCGCCCGTGCTGAGCAGTTGTTCTGCGTACTGGTGATAGAGTCTCCTTTCTTTCGCTCTGGCGGTAAGGTGCATGAGGACCGCCTTCCCTGATTCCTTCGTCAATCTTTATCCCCGCCCATCCAAGAGCTTCAATGATATAATCTTCGGCACCCTCGACATAGCGGGCCTGATCGGTGTCTTCAATCCTGAGGATAAAGATCCCGCCGAAATGTCTTGCAAAAAGATAATTGTAGAGAGCTGTGCGTACTCCGCCTATATGCAGCGGTCCGGTGGGACTGGGAGCAAAACGTACGCGTATTTTATTGTCAGTCATTTCTGTAACTTTAAAGAAATATTCAAGATAATACAGAGCGACGCTCAAATTGCGCATCGGCACGGGCAAAGATAAACAAACTCCTCTTTTTGTATTAAATTTACATTATAACGATTTAAATAACGGCAATATGAATAAGATGAAGGCTCTTGTCAAGGCTGAAGCTGCGAAAGGTTTATGGATGCAGGAGGTGCCTGTTCCGGAACCGGGATATAACGATGTCATTATAAAGGTTAAAAAGTCGGCTATCTGCGGCACTGACCTTCATATCTACGAATGGAATGAGTGGGCGCAGAAAACCATCAAAGTGCCGATGACAATAGGTCATGAGTATATGGGTTATGTTGATAAGGCAGGGCCGGGCGTGACCAATGTAAAGGTAGGCGACAGGGTGACAGGCGAGGGTCATCTCTTCTGCGGCGTATGCCGTAACTGCCGCAGGGGCAGGGAACATGTATGCGAAAACATTGTAGGCATAGGCGTAAATATCGACGGCTCATTTGCCGAGTATGTAAATGTGCCGGCAAGGAATGTCGTGCTGCTTGATCACCGCATACCTGATGAATGGGCTGCCATAATGGACCCGTTCGGCAATGCCACACATACGGCGCTTGCTTTTCCCCTTCTGGGTGAGGATGTGCTGATCACGGGGTCAGGACTGATAGGAAGCATGGCTGTTGCCATTGCACGGTTTGCCGGAGCACGTAATGTGGTGGCCAGTGACCTGAGCGACTACCGGCTGGAACTGGCAAAAAAAATGGGCGCCACCATGGTGATCAACCCGAAGAAAGGAGAAAAAATTCATGATGTGCTCGAGCCTCTGCATATGAAAGGATTTGATGTGGGTCTTGAGATGTCAGGTTCACCTGCTGCCTTCCGTGAGATGATAGCAAACATGTACAACGGTTCAAATATTGCCCTGCTGGGTATCCTTCCTTCAAACTTCGAGGTACCGTGGAGCGATATAATATTCAAGGCACTGACACTGAAAGGCATATATGGCCGTGAGATGTGGGAGACATGGTACAAGATGCAGATGATGATCATCGGCGGCATCAACCTTGACCCGATCATCACCCACCGCTTTCATATTGATGAGTTCCAGAAGGGCTTTGACGTGATGGAAGAAGGGAATTGCGGGAAGGTCATCCTAAGTTGGGAGTGAGCTAAAGTGAGCTAAAGTGAGCTAAAGTGCCTAAAGTTACTGGAGGAGATGATATTCTTCAGAAATTACTGCTGGTTTATAAATAAGTTCTAACTTAATGTCTTAGAGAACCGCCATGGCTGACCATCCAACATATGAAGAGCTGACCAGAAATTTTGACTGGAGCATAGCAGAGAAAGAACTGGAATACAATCACGGTGATAATATAAACATCGGATGGTATTGTTCCGACAGGATATGCCTTAAAGGCAATGCAGGGAAGACTGCCCTGTTTTATGAGGGCTTTGGAGGCATTGAAAAGAGATATACATTTAATGATATCAGGCTTGCCGGAAATACGATCGGCACCTTTCTGCGCAAGCTCGGTATTACAGACGGTGACCGGGTGTGTCTCTTCATGGACAGGATACCCGAGCTGTACCTGTCATTTCTCGGCATCCTTAAGATCGGAGCAATTGTTCAGCCTCTCTTCTCTGCTTTCGGTGAAGATTCCCTCTTCGTAAGACTGGAGAATGCACAGACAAGGGCCGTCATTACCCAGAAGAAACACCTCTCAAAAATCAGGAAGATCTGTTCAAAGCTTCCCATCTCTTGAATTTGTGATTATCGTTGACGCCGTAAAACCGGGTGAACTTAAAAAGGGCGAAGTACTTTTCAGCCTTGATGATTCAGAGCCGGTTGAACAATTCGATATCTTTCCGTCCACTGCCGAGTCTCCTTCCGTCCTGCATTATACATCAGGTACAACAGGGCAGCCCAAGGGAGTAAAGCATGTTCATTATTCAATTGTTTCACAATATCTTACAACCAAGTGGATCCTCGACCTGCATGACGATGATATTTACTGGTGCACGGCCGACCCCGGGTGGGTCACCGGAACATCATACGGAATAATAGGACCATGGAGTCTCGGGGCGACACAGTGTGTCCTTGATTCGGGGTTCTCGGCACAGGCCTGGTACGGTTTCATTGAGAAGTACAGGATTACGGTGTGGTACTCCGCTCCAACAGCCATAAGGTCGCTGATGAAAGCCGGAGAGGAAGTTGTGAAAAACTTTGATCTCACCTCACTGCGTCACCTGGCAAGCGTTGGCGAACCATTAAATTCTGAAGCAGTGATATGGTCGCAAAGAGTATTTGGCAAACCTTTCCACGATACGTTCTGGCAGACAGAAACAGGCTCGATAATGATCACCAACTTCCCGGGCATGAAAATCAAACCGGGGTCAATGGGAAAACCTTTCCCGGGCATCACCGCAGCAGTGCTTGACCCTGCGACATTTGTTCCGCTGACCGAGCCGGGCAAGGCAGGCCTGATCGCCTTCAGGCCAGGCTGGCCGGCAATGATGAGGACCTACTGGAGAAATGAAGAAAAGTACCGGGAAAAATTTGTGAACGGATGGTATCTCTCCGGCGACAGGTCAACAATTGATAATGAAGGCTATTTCTGGTTCATCGGTCGTGACGATGATGTAATCAACACAGCCGGGCACCTCGTCAGTCCCGTTTGAAGTCGAATCGGCTCTTCTGGAACATCCGGCCGTCGGTGAGTCTGCCGTCACCTCAAAACCGGATGAGATCAACATGGAAGTCGTAAAAGCATTCATAGCCCTGAAACCGGGATTTGCCCCGACGCCGGATCTTGAACTTGACATCATGAATTTCATCAGAAAAAGACTCTCGCCCCTGGCCATGCCACAGGCTGTTGAATTTGTTGACAGCCTGCCCAAAACGCGCAGTGGCAAAATTATGAGAAGGGTTCTTCATGCCAGGGAGTGGGGCGAGGAGATCGGTGACATCTCAACCCTTGAAAATGATTAAACCATTTGACTATTTTTGTCTCTTAACTAAATAAATACCAGTTATGGAAGAAAATGCCCTGAATGAGATGAAGGAGATGATCCTTAAATATGTCATAAAGGAATATGTTGATGATGAAGATGTCGAGATTACGTATGAAACCCCGCTGATCTCAAGCGGATATGTCGACTCATTTTCAATGGTCTCACTTCTTGTTTTTCTCGAGAATAAATTCAAAATCAAGATACCGCCAAGCAAAGCCACACCTGAGGCTTTTGACAGTGTGAACAACATAGTTGCACTGGTAAATCAATACCTGAACAAATAACAATCTAATTCAATGAGCTACACCGAAAAAACCAGGAATCTCTACCGGGCACAGCTTGAAGAGATCCATAACGCCGGCATCTACAAGGAGGAACGGTTTATCCACAGTTCCCAGGCCGCTGACATTGAGGTCGAATTTCCTTCGGGTTCAGAGCTCAAAAAGGTCATTAACATGTGCTCGAACAACTACCTTGGCCTCTCAAGCCACCCTGACGTTATCAAGGCAGCTCATGATGGTCTCGGGAACAGGGGTTATGGCATGTCCTCGGTTCGTTTCATATGCGGGACACAGGATATTCACCGGGAGCTGGAAAACAGGGTCACAGAATTTCTCGGCACTGAAGACACAATCCTTTTCCCTTCATGCATGGATGCCAATGCCGGTGTCTTCGAAGCTATTCTTACCAGTGAGGACATAATGATATCCGACAGGCTCGTTCATGCTTCAATAATAGATGGTATGAGGCTTTGCAGTGCACAGCACGATACTTTCAAGCATTCGAGCATGGAGCACCTGGAAGAGAAGCTGATGCTGCATGCAGACAAACGATTAAAGCTGGTTATCACTGACGGAGTCTTCTCAATGGATGGAGATACGGCGAGGCTCGATGAAATGGTGAACCTGTGCGAGAAATACGGAGCGATGCTGCTTGTGGATGATTCGCATGCAACAGGTTTCATAGGGAAGACAGGGCGGGGAACACATGAGTTCTGCAACGTCTTCGGAAAGATTGATATCATAACCACGACCTTTGGTAAAGCTCTTGGAGGAGCATCAGGAGGCTGCGTCTCAGGAAGGAAAGAGATAGTTGACATGTGCAGGCAGAAGGCACGCCCGTATCTCTTTTCGAATACTATTGCACCGGTCATTGTATCAGGCGTGCTGAAGGTATTTGATATTCTCTCATCAAGCACGGAGAGGCGTGATAAGCTTGAGAAAAACGCAGCCTACTGGCGGAAAGGACTTACGGAGGCAGGATTTATCCTGAAAGAGGGCAACACGCCAATTGTTCCGGTAATGCTCTTCAATGCAAAACTGTCACAGGATTTTTCAAAGGATCTGTATAATGAGGGCATCTATGCAATAGGTTTCTTCTTCCCCGTTGTTCCCAACGGACAGGCGAGGATAAGAACCCAGATATCTGCAGGGCACGATATCAGTCATCTCGACAAAGCCCTGTCTGCTTTTATTAAAGTAGGCATTAAACACGGCATACTCGGACTCACCAAAGATCAGATAATAGAAAAATACGGGCAGTAACAACCTCACTGCCGGACAGACGATCCTGTTTATTATTAAGCAGGGATGGATGATTATCATCATTGGATAATCGCTGCAAAACACCATCTTTGCATCCGTTTTTGTGAATAATATAATCAGATGTATAATAGTTACCAGGATTATCTCGGTATCCAGCTCCGTGAAATAAAAGAGGCCGGTCTTTATAAGAATGAACGTGTAATTGTGTCGCCGCAGGGAGCGGAGATCACCCTTGACAGCGGGCAGAAGGTGCTCAACTTCTGTGCTAACAATTACCTTGGCTTATCTGCAGACAAAAAACTTGTCGAAGCAGCCAAACATGCTCTTGACACCCACGGTTACGGCATGTCGTCAGTGCGTTTCATCTGCGGCACAGGGGATCTTCATAAAAACCTTGAAAAGAAGATAGCTGAGTTTTTCGGGACTGAAGACACCATCCTGTATGCAGCATGCTTTGATGCCAACGGTGGTGTCTTTGAACCGTTGCTTACAAGTGAAGATGCCATAATCTCAGACTCCCTGAATCATGCCTCCATCATTGACGGTGTACGTCTGTGCAAGGCCCAGCGCTACCGCTACGAGAATGCAGACATGGAAGACCTTGAGACACAACTGCAGCTGGCACAGGAGCAACGCTTCAGGCTGATAGTCACTGACGGCGTCTTCTCAATGGATGGTAACGTGGCTCCGCTTGACAAAATTTACGAGCTGGCAAACAAATACAATGCAATGGTCATGGTAGATGAGTGTCACTCTGCCGGTGTTGTCGGTGAGACAGGCCGTGGTGTAACCGAATTGTATAACCTCAGGGGAAAAATAGAGATAATCACCGGCACCCTCGGAAAAGCTTTTGGCGGAGCCGTAGGAGGCTTCACCACCGGCAGAAAAGAGATCATTGAGATGCTCCGCCAGCGCTCACGGCCATATCTGTTCTCCAACTCCATCCCTCCAACGGTGGCAGCGGCAGGGATAAGGATGTTTGAGATGATGACTGTGACCAATGAGCTGCAGGACAGGCTTCATCACAATACAAAATATTTTGTTGAGAAGATGCTGAAAGCCGGTTTTGACATCAAACCTACACAGTCGGCTATCTGCGCGGTAATGCTCTATGATGCTAAGCTCGCACAGGAACTGGCTTCAAGACTGCTCATGGAGGGTATTTATGTTATCGGATTCTATTATCCGGTAGTACCCAAAGGCCAGGCGCGCATCAGGGTGCAGCTATCTGCCGCACATGAGAAAGAGCATCTTGACAAGGCAGTTGGAGCTTTCACTAAAGTCGGCCGGGAACTCGGGGTTTTAAAGTAAAGCATACTATTTATCTTGCTTTTTTAGTCTACCTTGTTGGGGTAAATCCAAAAATACCCTGATTATGAAAAATCTGTTCTCACAAAAACACTTCCTGCTTTCAGCAGCTGTCCTTATCCTTTTGATGATCACTGGTTGTGCCCAGCATGAAGCCGTTGATCAATGCCTCTCCGGTCACACATATGGATTCTTCGGTGGCCTTTGGCATGGATTTATCGCCCCGTTCGATCTTATTGGCATGCTTTTCAGTGACAAGATCACCATGTATGCTCAGAATAATACAGGAGGATTTTATGCACTGGGGTTCATTCTGGGCAGTGGCGGCTGGGGCTTCCTCGGAGGCAGGGGATTGCGGAGTGCCAAAAAATAATGTTGACGAAATAAAGAAAAATAGATAATAAATTTGGTTTTTAAAAAAAAGGTGTACTTTTGACACTCAATTATTAACGAAAAAGCGGTGAAATCTGTATTATATATTATTGCCCTCCTTATCATTGCCACAGGCAGTTGATCCGGGAATAATATGTAGAACTATAAGTATACAAAAGCTTTCCGGAAATCCGGGAAGCTTTTTTTTAATATGTTTTTGACCTTATGAAGAATCAACTCAGGAGCGCAACAACGGTGACCGGAAGGAACATGGCCGGCGCCAGAAGCCTCTGGCGGGCTAACGGCATGAAGGAAGAACAATTCGGCAAACCGGTCATTGCCATTGTTAATTCATTTTCCCAGTTCGTTCCGGGACACGTTCATCTTCACAACATCGGCCAGATCATTAAGAAAGAGATCGGGAACCTTGGCCTCTTTGCAGCTGAATTCAATACAATAGCAATTGATGACGGCATAGCCATGGGCCACGAAGGGATGCTCTATTCTCTGCCTTCCAGGGAACTCATTGCCGACAGTGTCGAGTATGTGTGCAACGCGCATCGTGCAGATGCAATGATCTGTATAAGTAATTGTGACAAGATCACTCCCGGGATGCTGATGGCTGCCATGAGGCTCAACATACCCGCGGTTTTTGTGTCAGGAGGCCCAATGGAGGCCGGAAATCACAACGACAGGTCACTTGACCTGATAGATGCAATGGTATCTGCTGCTGACAGCTCTGTGAGTGATAAAGATCTGAATGATATTGAAATGGCGGCATGTCCCACCTGCGGCTCCTGTTCAGGCATGTTCACGGCCAATTCGATGAATTGCCTGAATGAGGCGCTGGGTCTGGCCCTTCCCGGGAATGGAACAATAGTAGCCACCCATCAGAACCGGCTGAGACTTTTTGAAAAAGCTGCCAGCCTGATAGTCGGTCTTACAAACAGATATTACGGTGAGGGTGATGACTCGGTCCTTCCAAGGTCAATAGCAACCAGGGAGGCATTTAAAAACGCCATGTCGCTTGACATTGCAATGGGAGGATCGACAAATACCGTTCTTCACCTTCTTGCAATTGCCCATGAAGCCGGCGTTGATTTTTCCATGAAGGATATTGATGTGCTTTCCCGCGAAGTACCCAACATTTGCAAAGTCTCTCCAAGTTCGCAATATCATATACAGGATGTAAACCGTGCCGGAGGCATTTTTGCAATTCTTGGCGAACTGGAACGAAACAATCTGATAGACAGCTCTGTAACAAGAATAGACTATCCAACCCTTCATGACGCGATTTCTGACTGGGATATTTCGGGAGAAAAGCCGTTGCCTATTGCTTTTGACTTCTTGCAAAAGTGCTCCGGGAATGAAGAAGAGCCTTGAAATGGCTTCCCAGGACACTCTTTACGACACACTTGATACTGACAGGGAAAACGGATGCATACAGAAGTGTCAGTTATCCCTACAACAGGGAAGGCGGCCTTGCTGTCCTCTATGGAAATATTGCAAAAAGCGGATGTATTGTTAAAACTGCAGGCATTGACCCTTCAATGTTTAAATTTTCAGGATCCTGCCGTGCTCTTCGAATCCCAGGAAGATGCCGTGGAAGGAATCCTGAATGATATTGTGAGCGCCGGTGATGTGATCGTGATCAGGTACGAAGGGCCAAAAGGAGGGCCCGGTATGCAGGAGATGCTTTATCCGACCTCATACCTGAAATCAAAGGGGCTGGATAAAAAATGTGCCCTGATCACTGACGGCCGTTTTTCAGGCGGCACTTCCGGACTTTCAATCGGGCATGTCTCCCCTGAGGCTGCAGCAGGAGGAGAAATTGCAATTCTCAGAACCGGAGATCAGATTGATATTGACATTGAAAACCGGAAGATAAATGTAAATCTTTCTGAAAATGAGATTCTTAAAAGGCATCATGAGGAAGAAGAAAAAGGTGATAAGGCCTACAGACCAAAAAATCGCCGGCGCGAAATACCGTCTTCACTGAAAGCTTATGCTGCAACTGTCAGCTCAGCTGACAAGGGAGCGGTAAGGATATTGATTGGTGCATAGAGCATGTAGCGTGGCATAGAGCAGTAGGTAGAGTATAGAAGAAAAACGAAGAAGACAACAGTAAATAAGCAGAGTAAGGAGACGAAATAAACGGTGCCTGGTAAGGTCAGGAACAGATTTCAGGAGCTGAAGCGCTGCTCAGGTGTCTTATTGAGGAAGGTGTGGATACTGTATTCGGATACCCGGGAGGTGCCATCATGCCTGTGTATGACAAGCTGCTTGATTATGAAGATAAGCTCCGGCATATACTTACACGTCATGAACAGGGAGCTGCACATGCAGCTCAGGCTTATGCAATGGTGACCGGAAAGCCGGGAGTCTGCTTCGCCACATCCGGCCCGGGGGCAACAAACCTGGTTACGGGTATTGCGAATGCCTTCCTTGATTCAGTGCCCGTTGTCTTCATAACTGCACAGGTTTTATCAAACCTCATAGGGACAGACGCATTTCAGGAGACTGACATTCTTGGTGTTTCCATGCCGGTAACAAAATGGAACTGCCAGGTCAAAAGAGCGGAGGATCTGCCAGACACAATAGCAAAGGCATTCTATATTGCCAAATCGGGCCGTCCCGGACCGGTCCTGGTTGATGTGGCCAAAGACGCCCAGATTGAAAAACTCAATTTCAGATACAGTAAATGTGAATACCTGAGAAGTTATAATCCCAGGATACCATTGCATACCAGGGAGATAGAATCAGCAGCCATAATGATCAACCATGCTGAAAAACCCTTAATTCTTGCCGGGCATGGGGTACTTCTGTCTGGTGCTGAGAATGAACTTAAAGAATTTGCCGAGAAAACCGGCATTCCCGTGGCCCTCACCCTGCTTGGCCTTTCAGCCTTTCCCTTTGGGCACAGATTATATGCCGGCATGCTTGGCATGCATGGAAACCTCGGACCAAACTTTCTTACCAACCAGGCTGACCTGATCATTGCCATAGGAATGCGCTTTGATGACCGTGTTACAGGTAATCTCAAGAAATATGCAAAGAATGCCAGGATAATACATATCGAGATAGACGAAGCAGAAATTAATAAAAATGTACAGGTCGATCTTGAAATAAATAATGATGCCCGGGAAGTGCTGCGCCACCTCATACCCCTGGTGAAGGAAAACTCATTTGCTAAATGGATAAGGGAATTCAGGATTTGTGATAAAACAGAATATGAGAAAGTCATCAGGGCAGAGACAGAACCCGAATCGGGCGAGATAAGAATGGGTGAGGTTGTCAGGCTGGTGTCGGACCTGACACACGGGGATGCAATAATTGTTACAGATGTCGGGCAAAACCAGATGTCTGCCGCCCGGTATTACAAATTCAAGAATCCCAACAGCCTGGTGACATCAGGCGGGATGGGAACAATGGGCTTCGGACTTCCGGCTTCCATTGGCGCTAAAATCGGAAGACCTGATAAACAGGTTGTGGTGTTTCTTGGTGATGGCGGTTTCCAAATGACAATCCAGGAACTTGGAACCATTCTTCAGTATCAGATCCCCGTTAAGATAATTATCCTGAATAACAGTTTTCTCGGAATGGTCAGACAGTGGCAGGATATGTTCTACAATAAACGATATGCTTCGACCGCCTTGGTCAATCCTGATTTCATAAAGATAGCCGGGGGATTTAACATTGCCGCAAAGAGAGTATCGGAAAGAAAGGATCTTGAGAAAACCCTGGCTGAGATGCTTGCCGCTGATGTGCCTTACCTCCTTGACGTAACAATAAGCAAGGAAGCAAATGTTCTTCCAATGGTTGAACCGGGTTCATCTGTTTCTGATGTAAGATTGACAAATTAAAACAGTGTAAAAATGAAAAATGAATATACCCTGTCACTTTTTACCGAGAATCACATCGGGATACTGAACCAGATAACAATAATCCTGACCAGGAGACAGATAAACATTGAGAGCATAACAGCCTCTGAATCTGCCGTCCCCGGTGTTCATCTGTGGACCCTGGTGGTTATTACAACCCCTGAAATGGTAAGAAAAGTGGCCAGGCAGATGGAAAAGCTTGTTGACGTACTGAAGGTCTTTGTACACACCTCTGATGAAATAATTTATCAGGAAATCGCAATGTTCAAAGTTGCTACCCGGGGCTTAATGTCGGGAAACATCATTGATAATATTGTCAGGGGACATCATGCCCGCATACTGGAAGTTACGCCCGAATATATCGTTATCGAAAAAACCGGGCACAAACCTGAAATAACCGATCTGCTCAGCAAGCTCGAGCCTCATGGAGTCCTTCAGTTTGTAAGGTCAGGACGTGTAGCAATCACAAAGCAGGTAAAGGAATTAAATTCTTACCTGAAGGAGATGGATGAGGCAAAGCGACCGGAACCTCAGGAAATTGGCATAGAAAATTAAGAACTAATAATAATCAAATAACCTGAAATCATGGCAAAAATCAATTTTGGAGGTGTTACTGAGAATGTGGTGACCAGGGATGAATTCCCTCTCTCAAAGGCACGTGAAGTTCTAAAGAATGAAGTAATAGCCGTCATAGGATACGGCGTCCAGGGTCCGGGACAGTCGCTTAACCTTAAAGACAACGGGCTTAATGTAATTGTCGGCCAGCGAAAGAATTCATCGTCCTGGGAAAAAGCGGTCAGTGACGGCTGGGAAGAAGGCAAGGATCTTTTCGAAATTGAAGAGGCATGCAAAATAGGCACAATAATTCAATACCTGCTTTCTGATGCCGGCCAGATTGCTTCGTGGCCGGTAGTGAAGAAGCATCTTACGAAGGGAAAAGCTCTTTATTTTTCTCACGGTTTCGGCGTCACTTTCAATGATCAGACCGGTATTGTGCCTCCTGCGGATGTCGACGTGATCCTGATTGCGCCCAAGGGCTCGGGGACATCCCTGCGTCGGCTTTTCCTCGAAGGGAAAGGCCTCAATTCAAGCTATGCCATTTACCAGGATGCAACAGGAAAAGCCCGTGAAAGGGTATTTGCACTCGGCATCGGAGTAGGTTCCGGCTATCTTTTTGAAACCGATTTCAAAAAGGAAGTATACAGTGATCTTACAGGCGAAAGAGGCGTTCTTATGGGCGCCATAGCCGGAATCATGGAAGCACAGTACAATCTTCTGCGAGAAAAGGGTCATTCCCCGTCCGAGGCTTTTAATGAAACTGTGGAGGAACTGTCACAGAGCCTTCTTCCGCTTGTTGCAGAAAACGGGATGGACTGGATGTATGCCAATTGCTCAACAACAGCCCAGAGAGGTGCCCTCGACTGGAAAAACAGGTTTCGCGATGCCGTCGCTCCAGTGTTTGACAAACTGTATGAAAGCGTAGCCAGCGGCAATGAAGCCAGGATAACGATTGAAGCAAACAGACAACCTGATTACCGGAAAAAGCTGGCCGCTGAGCTTGATGAACTGCACAATTCAGAAATGTGGCAGGCAGGAGCAATGGTCAGAAAACTCAGACCCATAAAATAACCATGGGTAAAAAAACACGAAGATGAACGACAGGATAATAATTTTTGACACAACCCTCAGGGATGGTGAGCAGGTTCCCGGATGTCAGCTTAATACAATAGAGAAAATTGAAGTCGCCCGGGCCCTTGAAGCGCTTGGTGTAGATGTTATTGAGGCCGGATTCCCTGTATCAAGTCCCGGAGATTTCAAGTCGGTGGTTGAGATCTCAAAAGCAATCTCTGATCCCGTGATCTGCGCATTGACCCGGGCCGTGAAAAAAGATATTGAGGTTGCCGCAGAGTCACTTCAATATGCAAAAAAGAAGCGTATCCATACGGGTATCGGGACCTCCCCCTTTCACATAAAATACAAGCTTAAAATAACACCTGAAGAGACGATTAAAAGAGCTGTCGATGCTGTCAGATATGCGAAAAAATTTGTCGAAGACGTGGAATTTTATGCTGAAGACGCTGGGAAGAAGTGAAAACGAATACCTGGCCAGGGTAATTGAAGCTGTGATAAAAGCCGGGGCAACAGTTGTTAATATCCCTGATACAACCGGATACTGTCTCCCGGAAGAATACGGTGAAAAGATCCGTTTCCTGAAAGAAAATGTACCGAATATCGAAAAGGCAATTATTTCAACTCACTGCCATAATGATCTTGGTATGGCTACTGCAAACACAATGATGGGGGTCATTAACGGAGCCCGGCAGGTTGAGGTAACAATCAACGGTATCGGAGAGAGAGCTGGAAACACTTCACTCGAGGAGGTGGCTATGATAATTAAAAGTCACCACAACCTGAACCTGACAACAAACATAGATTCAAAACTTATCTTCAGCACAAGCCGGCTTGTCTCTACCCTGATGAGCATGCCGGTGCAGGCAAATAAAGCCATTGTAGGCCGGAATGCATTTGCACATTCATCAGGAATACACCAGGACGGTGTTATCAAAAACAGGGAGAACTATGAAATAATTGACCCTGTTGAAGTTGGTATAAGAGAATCTTCAATCATCCTTACCGCACGAAGCGGAAGAGCAGCTCTTAATCACCGCCTTGAGATGCTCGGACTGAAGTTTGGCAAGGAGGAACTGG
Source organism: uncultured Bacteroidales bacterium (assembly GCA_963732575.1). Lineage (GTDB taxonomy): Bacteria > Bacteroidota > Bacteroidia > Bacteroidales > VadinHA17 > SR-FBR-E99. The sequence goes on along the minus strand of CAVTAA010000002.1, from coordinate 178,173 downwards.
ATGATATCTACCACCGTTTCCTGCTCCTGGCCGACAAGAAAAAGGAGATTAACGACGAAGATGTAAAGATCCTTTCAGGTGAGGTTTTCAAGGGAGAAAAAGCACTTAAACTGGAAAGGTTGCAGGTTACATGCGGAAAATCAATGATACCGGTAGCTACAGTGTGCATCAGAATAAACGGCGAAATCCATACCTCCACCTCATCAGGCAACGGACCTATTGATGCTGCATTTACGGCAGTCAAACAACTGATAAGCAAGACCGTGCATCTCGAAGAGTTCCTCATTCAGGCTATTACAAAGGGTAGTGATGACCTTGGAAAGGTGCATATACAGGTGGAACACCAGGGGAAAATCTACTACGGATTCTCTGCCAACACTGACATAATTACAGCTTCTGTGGAAGCATTTATTGACGCTATCGATAAAATCAAGTAACACACAGATCCGCTGAATGGAACTATTAAAAAGCAATTTATAAATGGAGGCAAAGACACTTTTTGATAAGATCTGGGATGATCATGTGGTGAGTCACGTTGACGGAGGGCTCGACGTGCTGTATATCGATCAGCATTTTATTCACGAGGTCACCAGCCCCCAGGCCTTCAGTGGCCTTAATAAAAGAGGCATAAGGGTTTTCAGGCCGGAGAAGACTCTTGCTGTTGCCGATCACAATATCCCCACGATAAATCAGGATAGACAGATTCGTGACGAACTTTCGAGGAACCAGGTTGCACAACTGTCTGAAAACTGTAAGAGTTACGGTATTGAACTCTTCGGCCTGAACCATCCGAAAAACGGTATTGTGCATGTCGCTGGCCCTGAGCTTGGCTATACCCGCCCGGGAATGACTATTGTCTGTGGCGACAGCCACACTTCAACACATGGAGCGTTCGGAACAATCGCCTTCGGCATCGGAACAAGCGAGGTTGAAATGGTGCTTGCAACCCAGTGCATACTTCAGACCAAACCATTGAAAATGAGAATAACCGTCAATGGGAAGCTTCATAAAGGAGTCACTTCAAAGGATCTGATATTGTATATCATTTCGCAGAGTTCCGCCAGCGGAGCCACCGGTTATTTTATTGAATACGCCGGACCAGCCATAAGGGATCTGAGCATGGAGGCCCGGATGACAATATGCAACATGAGTATCGAGATGGGTGCACGCGGCGGGCTGATAGCACCGGACGAAACAACATTCAGGTATTTGAAAGCGCTTCCCTCCTTTCCCGGAAACTTTAGCCCGGAAGATTCTTTTAGAAGATGGGAAAAGCTGAAGACCGATCCTGAGGCCAAATTCGACCGTGAACTGGAATTCAATGCTGATAAAATTAAGCCCATGATCACCTATGGCACTAATCCGGGCATGGGAATGGCAATAGATGATAATATCCCGGCAATTGAAGAGATAAGAAGTGAAGTTTCAGAATCATTCCTTAAATCTCTTGCCTACATGGGTTTCAAACCGGGAATGAAGATCCTGGGACACCCCGTTGATTATGTATTCGTCGGAAGTTGTACAAACGGAAGAATTGAAGATTTAAGAGCATTTGCACAGCTGGTCAGGGGAAGAAAAAAGGCTTCCAATATTACAGCTTTGATTGTTCCGGGCTCAAAAATGGTTGAACAGCAGGCAATCAGCGAGGGATTGGTTGAAATCCTTAATGAGGCAGGATTTGATCTGAGACAACCGGATGTTCTTCATGCCTTGCTATGAATGAAGATAAGATCCCTTCAGGGAAATATGCCGTATCAACTTCCAACCGGAACTTTGAAGGAAGACAGGGCCCGGGAGCAAGAACACTCCTTGCAAGCCCTCTGACGGCTGCTGCGGCTGCAGTTACAGGAATGATAACTGATCCCAGGGAATTAATCAGATGACAAAACTCCATTGAATAAACCGACATGAAAGCCAAATTCGATATTCTTAATTCAACCTGTGTCCCGTTACCTTATGAAAACGTGGATACTGATCAGATTATCCCGGCAAGGTTTCTGAGCTCGACATCGAGGGAAGGTTTCGGGGAAAATCTGTTCCGCGACTGGAGATTCAATAAATCAGGCAAGAAGAATACGGAGTTCAGCCTGAATAACCCTGAATACAGCGGAGAAATCCTTGTAGCAGGCAAAAACTTCGGATGCGGCTCAAGTCGTGAACATGCCGTGTGGGCTGTGTATGACTATGGTTTCAGGGCAGTGGTATCAAGCTTTTTTGCAGATATTTTCAGGAATAATGCTCTCAACAACGGCCTTCTGCCTGTGGTGATACCTGAAAAACTACTGGCAGATCTTCTGGAACTTATAAAGAAAAAACCTGAAACAATCGTGCAGATAGACCTGCAACAACAGTTGGTAACAATTCCCGCTACTCGGAGAATCTTCGCGGTTTGAGATAAATCCATTTAAGAAAGAGTGTCTTTTGAAAGGTCTTGATGATATCGAATACCTTCTGGGTATTCAGAGTCTTATAACAGACTATGAAATCAAAATGCGTGCAGATGAGAATCGAAATAACTGATACAACCCTGAGAGATGGAGAACAGACGCAGGGTGTTTCATACCCTCCTCTTGAAAAACTCCATATTGCAACACTGCTGCTTAAAGATGTGAAGGTAGATCATCTTGAAGTAGCTTCTGCACGGGTTTCGACCGGAGAATTTGAAGCTATCAGCAAAATCACGGAATGGGCCCGCCAGAATGATCTCCTTGGTAAAATTGAGGTCCTTGGTTTTGTTGACGGAGAGTTGTCCCTTAACTGGATCAATAATGCCGGCTGCAAGGTTGTCAATCTGCTCTGCAAGGGATCATTGCGTCACCTTGAAAAACAACTCCGCAAAACTCCCGCTCAGCATGTCAGTGAGATCAGGGAGATTATTGCAAAGGCAGGTGATCTTGATATGCAGGTCAACATCTATCTCGAAGACTGGTCCAACGGAATGATCTTTTCGGAAGATTATGTTTATTTCATGATGGATTCACTTAAAGATGAGAAGATAAAAAGGTTCATGCTCCCCGATACACTCGGAATACTTAATCCGGAACAGACCTTCAATTTCTGCAAAAAGATGATTGATAAATATCCTTCATTGCATTTTGATTTTCATGCGCACAACGATTATGACCTTGCCGTTGCCAATGTTTTCGCTGCAGTAAAGGCAGGTATCCAGGGAATACATACCACGGTGAATGGCCTGGGTGAAAGAGCAGGCAATGCACCGCTTTCAAGTGTCATCGGGGTCCTGCGTGATCATCTTGAAGCAGAAACAGGTGTGAACGAGTTTGAGATCACCAGGGTCAGTAAGATAGTGGAAACATTCAGCGGGATACGCATACCTGTAAACAAACCTATTATCGGTGAGAATGTATTTACCCAGACATCAGGCGTTCACGCTGACGGTGACAGCAAGGACAACCTTTACTTTAATAACCTCCTTCCTGAACGTTTCGGAAGAAAAAGGAAATATGCCCTGGGTAAACAATCAGGGAAGGCGACAATCAGAAAGAACCTTGAAGAATTCGGCCTGTTCCTCAATGCCTGAATCACTGAATAAGGTGACCCAGAGAGTTATTGAACTCGGAGATAAAAAGGAAAATGTGACAACCGAGGATCTGCCATTTATAATTATCAGACGTCCTTGGTAACGACTCAATCGATTATAAAATCTTCATTAAAAATTATTCCCTCTCCCTGTCGTATGGATTGAAACCATTTGCCAGCGTTCAGATAGAAATAAACGGTAATCTTTATCAGGAGACATCTTCGGGTGATGGACAATATGATGCTTTTATGAAGGCGATGAGAATAATTTATGACAGACTGGGAAAGGAGTATCCTTTGCTGACTGATTACCAGGTGTCCATTCCACCGGGCGGTAAGACGGACGCACTGGTTGAAACAGTCATAACATGGAATCACCAGGGAAAGGAATTCAGAACAAAAGGACTCGATGCCGATCAGACCGAGTCAGCAATAAAGGCAACCGAAAAAATGCTGAATATAATTGAGAATAATGAAAATGCATTAAATGGAAAAACACTAACAAATACAACACATGAATTTTAACATTGCAGTTTTGCCCGGTGATGGGATTGGACCTGAAATTATTGAACAGGCAAAAAAAGTTGTTCTGGCTGTCTGTAAGAGATTTAATCATTCGGCCATTTTCAACTTTGGCCTGGTAGGTGCAACTGCCATTGATCAAACCGGAACTCCTTTGCCTGATAAAACCCTTGACCTGTGCAAATCGTCAGATGCTGTACTTTTCGGAGCCATCGGCCATCCAAAATATGATAATGATCCCTCGGTAAAGGTCAGGCCTGAGCAAGGCCTTCTCGCCATGAGAAAGGAACTTGGCTTATATGCAAATATCAGACCTGTGACCACCTTCCCTTCCCTGATAGATAAATCTCCCCTTAAAAGAGAGATCGTGCAGGGAGCCGATATCCTGATAGTAAGAGAACTCACAGGAGGTCTCTATTTCGGAAAACCCCAGGGAAGATCTGAAGACGGAAACACTGCTTATGATACGTGTGTTTACAGCCGTTATGAGATAGAACGTGTGGTAAAACTTGCCTGTGATTATGCAATGTCACGTACTCGTAAAATTACCGTCGTTGACAAGGCTAATGTTCTGGCTACATCAAGATTATGGCGTGAGACTGCAACTGAAACAGCAAAGGCATACAAAGATCTTACGGTCGATTTTATGTTTGTCGATAATGCTGCAATGCAGTTGATACAAAATCCTAAAAGATTTGATGTTATTGTAACTGAAAATATGTTCGGGGATATCCTTTCCGATGAAGCAAGTGTTATAACCGGGTCGCTGGGATTACTGCCGTCAGCATCTGTCGGATTGTCGACATCAGTGTTTGAACCTATACACGGTTCTTACCCCCAGGCAGCAGGAAAAAATATTGCAAACCCGCTCGGTACGATACTCTCTGCAGCTATGATGTTTGATCTTGCATTCAACCTGAAAGAAGAGGCTGAAGCAATTCAAAGGGCCGTTGAAAAATCACTTGAGGAAAATTTTGTTACTGAAGACCTCAACAGGACTGATCCAAAATCGACATCGGAAGTAGGTGACTGGATCAGGGATTTTATTCTAAAAAATTGAAAGAATACCAGTTACTTATATCCATTAAAAATTAACAATATCTCATTAATTTATGTCATTCAGATTTGTTTTGTTTAAAATTCCATTATTTTTGTAAGCCAATAAGACAAACAATATGAATAGCATACACAAGAATTTTAACCTCTTTTACTGTTTCTGGTTTTATTTTAAAAACAGATAAGGGGATTTTTGTGTACAGATAATAGAAATTAGATGAAAGCAAGGGCCCCCGGAAAAGGGGCCCTTTTTTGTTAACAAACCTTGAAATGAAAATAGCGATACAGGGAGAAAAAGGAAGTTTTCATGATGTGGCTGCAAGGCAATATTTCGGCTCTGATACAATAGAATTAGTGGAATGTCCGACATTTGACATGACAGTCAATGCCGCAAAACAGGGAAGCGCCGATTTTGCAGTAATGGCCATCGAAAATGCACGGTCAGGAAGTATCCTTTACAATTACACCCTTCTAAGGGAATCAGGACTTAAGGTGTTTGGCGAACATAATGTCAGGATAAAGCAGAATCTAATGGCTCTTCCCGGCCAGCCAATAACCGACATCAGGGAAATAAGGTCGCACCCGATAGCCCTTGCCCAGTGCATGGAATTCCTTAACCAGTATCCCGGAATAACGCTCATTGAGAGTGCCGATACTGCAGGCAGTGCAAGAATCATAAGTGAAAACAGCCTTTACGGGGTCGCTGCAATAGGTCCTTCAAGCGCTGCAAAAATTCATGGCCTGAACATACTTGCAGAGGGTATTGAGACATACAAAAAGAACTACACCCGGTTTCTTGTTATCGGCAATAAGGAAAATCAGAATAAAGAAGGAAACAAAATCTCAGTCTGTTTTGCCACCGGCCACAAACCCGGCTCCCTGGCTGCCGTGCTGGTTCTGCTGGCTGAGATGAACATTAATCTGTCCAAGATTTAATCTGTCCCGCGTCTGAACGGTGAGTGGGAATATATGTTCTACCTTGACCTTGAGTTAAGTGATAACACAGACGCAGGGATGGTTGAAAAAGCGCTGGAAAAACACACCAGCAACCTGGAAGTACTGGGAGTTTATAATAAAAATAATATGCTGCATGAAAGTTAACCCGGCTGACCGCACACTCAGTGTGCAGGAATACTATTTCTCCCAGAAACTCCGGCAGATTGACCAGATGAGGAAAGCCGGAGCAAGTATCATCAGTCTTGGAATAGGCAGTCCTGACCAGGCTCCCTCAGATAATACCGTAAGGCGGCTTATTGACGAAAGCACCAAACCCACCTCTCATGGCTACCAGAGCTATATCGGCATTCCTGAACTGCGGAAGGCTTTTGCCGACTGGTATAAAAAATATTTCGGGGTGGAACTCAATCCTGACAATGAGATTCTTCCCCTGATGGGCAGCAAGGAAGGGATCATGCACATCAGCATGGCCTTTGTCAACCAGGGCGATGAAGTCCTTATTCCTGACCCCGGTTATCCAACTTACTCCTCAGTTACAAATCTGGTTGGCGGCAAGGTTAAGTACTATGAGCTTGATGAAAAAACAGGCTGGATGCCTGACCTGCAAGCCCTTGAGCTCCTTGACCTGAGCAAAGTGAAACTGATGTGGGTGAACTATCCCCACATGCCTACCGGAACACCGGGATCCTTAAAACTTTTTGAAAAACTGGTAGCTTTTGCTGACGCACACTCTATTCTGCTCTGCAATGACAATCCATACAGTTTCATATTAAACAGAAATTACCTCAGTCTTTTGTCAGTCGACGGAGCAAGGGAGGTTGCCCTTGAGCTGAACTCCCTCAGCAAATCTCACAATATGGCAGGATGGCGTATCGGTATGGTGGCAGGTCACAGTGAGTACCTGAAGAGCATATTAAGAGTAAAAAGCAACATGGACTCGGGAATGTTCCTGCCCGTACAGAAGGCTGCTGCTGAGGCGCTTGGCAACCCGCCGGAATGGTACGAACAGATTAACCTGGTTTATCAAAAACGGCGGAAAACAGTCGAAGAGATAATGGACATCCTTGGTTGCAGATATGACAAAAACCAGGTCGGGACTGTTTGTATGGGGGCGAATACCTGAATCTGTTGTTAACTGCGAGGAATACGTAGAAGAAATTCTTAATACAGCCGGTGTTTTCATTACCCCGGGATTTATTTTCGGGAGCAAAGGGGAGCGTTATATCCGCATCTCGTTGTGTGCCGGTGAGGATTTGCTGGAAGAGGCTAAAAAGAGAATTTCCTCATACGCTGACTTCGTTAACCAGAAATCAAGTAAAAAAAGATGAAAATCGCTGTAATTGGAATAGGTCTTATAGGAGGTTCGATGATGATAGACCTTCGCAAACGGGGTTTTGCCGATAAGATAATCGGCGTTGATTCAAATGTTCAGCATCAGAATATCGCCAGGCTATGCGGACTCGTCGATGAAATTGATACCCTGGAAAATGCGGTTGACAGAAGTGATCTGATCATACTGTGTACTCCGGTGGATGCAAACTGTAAAATGCTGCCCGTCATCCTTGACAGGATTGACGGAACGTCCAAGGTAGTGACGGATATGGGCTCGACAAAAGGAAGTATTTCAAAGATATCGGAGCACCATCCAAAACGTGGCCGGTATGTGGCCGCACATCCGATGGCCGGAACAGAATACTCAGGTCCACTGGCAGCTATCGGCAGGCTCTTCGATTATAAGCCTGCCATCATATGCGATCCTGAACTTTGCGACCATGATGCGCTTGAACTGGTTGAAAAGATGCTGACAACGCTTAATATGCGGATCGTATATATGAAGTCGTCAGATCATGATACACATGTTGCTTATGTGTCTCATATTTCGCATATTACTTCCTTCTCGCTGGCCCTGACCGTTCTTGACAAGGAACACGAGGAGCAGAATATCCTGACGCTTGCAGGCGGCGGTTTTGAAAGCACGGTGCGTCTGGCAAAGAGCAACGCGGAAACCTGGGCTCCGATTTTTCTTGAGAATTCCAAATTCATCCTGGAAGTAATTGATACTTACACTGAAAAAATGAATTTATTCAGGAAGATGATTGCTGAAAGAGACCTTAATGGCCTGAAAGCGCTGATGGACGAGGCCAACAAAATCAGAAAGATACTTAACTAATTAATTTACAGTATCATGGAAACCGGATTAAATACAGTGCCGATACAGGAATGGAGAGGATATATTAACCGTCCGTTTCTTATCTCGGGCCCATGCAGTGCCGAGACTGAAGAACAGGTTATTACAACGGCAAAACAGCTGGCACAGTTAAAAACTGTGAGCATCTTCCGTGCCGGAATATGGAAACCGCGCACACGCCCTAATTCTTTTGAGGGCATTGGAGCAGAGGGACTGAGGTGGCTCAGGGATGTAAAAAAGGAAACAGGACTGCTTGTCGGCACTGAGGTGGCAAATGAGAAGCACGTTTATGAGGCTCTTAAATATGGCATTGATATGCTGTGGATCGGAGCAAGGACATCTGTCAATCCGTTCACAGTGCAGGAAATATCAGATGCCCTGAAAGGTGTCGACGTGATGGTGCTTGTCAAAAACCCCGTTAATCCGGATATTGAACTATGGATCGGAGCTATTGAACGAATAGCCAAGGCAGGGATTAAGCATCTTGGAGCTATTCACCGCGGTTTTTCCACCTATGAGAAAACAAGTTACAGGAACCAGCCCAACTGGCAGCTCCCCATTGAGCTTCGCCGCCGCCTGCCAGACATTCCCCTCATCTGTGACCCAAGCCATATTGCCGGATCAAGGGAATTCCTGAGGGAGATCTCCCAGAAAGCCATGGATCTGAACTTCGATGGCCTAATGATCGAGTCTCATCATGATCCTGATAAGGCGCTGAGTGATGCGGCGCAACAGGTTACCCCGGACGGGCTGCAGGAACTTCTAAGCAGGCTTGTCATCCGTAATCCAGTTGCTTCAGATCCCAGGCTGCTTGATGTGCTTGGAGAACTGCGCCAGCAGATTGATCTCTTTGACGAACATCTTCTTGATCTCCTGGAAAAACGGATGAAGGTTGCAGAAACCATCGGACAGTACAAGAAAGATAACAACGTCACCATTCTCCAGCCAACCCGCTGGGATGAGATTTTAAACAGGGTTATGAGCAAGACCCCGGCCAAAGGACTGAGTGCCGAATTTATTGATACAATTTTTAAAGCTATTCATCAGGAATCAATAAACCACCAGATGAGAATCATGAATAACGGAGAAAAAAAAGAGTGATGCACGGAACCACTCTGACCAAAGCAGCTCTCAGGAGAAATGAAATTGTAAAATGAACAAGACGGTCGTGATTTTGTTATTATCATAAATTACTATATTTGTAGCGGAACAGAAATCCATGTCATTAAATAAATTACATCATCATCATTCTCATACTTGCGCTCAGGCGACGTGAGAATGGTGTATTGTAACCAGATATAGCATGAACCCGTCTGAGCAGATCAGGCGGGTTCTTTTTTACCGTAGGGTTTGCTCAGATAATAATGAAAGAAAAAATGAGCAAACTGAAAATTGCAATCCAGAAAAGCGGCAGGCTGAGTGAGAGCTCGCGCACACTGTTCGAAGAATGTGGCATCAAGCTGTCAAACGGTGCAGGAACGCTGAAGATCGTAGCCAGTAACTTCCCCATTGAAATACTGTTTCTTCGTGACGATGATATCCCGCAATATGTTGAGCAGGGTGTGGCAGATATCGGGATCGTGGGAGAGAATATGGCTTTTGAAAAGAATAAGGAAGTGGATATCCTTGAACAGCTTGGCTTTGCCGTTTGCAGGCTGAGCCTGGCAATCTCAAAGGAGGAAAACTACTCCGGTCCCGGCTTTTTCATGAACAAGAGAGTGGCAACAAGCTATCCCCGGTTGTTGGGCGAATACCTTATAAAGAATAACATTACCGCAACAGTTGAGGAGATCAGCGGGAGCGTGGAGATCGCTCCGGGGGTGGGGCTTGCCGATGCAATATGTGATATCGTGAGTTCGGGAAGCACCTTGCTTATGAACGGCTTAAAGGAGGTGGAGACAATAATGAAGAGCCAGGCAGTAATTATCGCAAACAGGAACATTCTTCCTGATAAAAAGTTAATCCTGGAAAAACTGCTGTTCAGGATCAGGGCGGTAAAGAATGCCAGGGAGAACAAATATATCCTTCTGAATGCACCCCGTGACGCCATAGCGGAGATCTGCCGTATCCTGCCCGGAATGAAGAGCCCGACGATACTGCCACTGGCAGAAGAGGGATGGTGCAGCCTGCACTCCGTAGTGAAGGAGGATGAATTCTGGGAGAGGATAGATCAGCTTAAAAATGCCGGGGCAGAAGGTATCCTTGTAATACCAATAGAAAAAATGGTACTGTGATGAAAACAATATTATACCCGCCACAGGAAGAATGGGGTGACCTGTGCAGGAGGCCCGGCATTAACATTAATGACCTGGAAAACCTTGTGAAAAGCATCATAAGCAGAGTAAAAGTTGCCGGGGACAAAGCCCTCCGCGAATTCTCTGAGAAATATGACGGTTTTACTCCCGGGGCCCTCAAAGTGGAAGAAGAGGCAATAGCGGCAGCAGCAGCAAAAGTCCCGGAAGAACTGAAAGCAGCCATTGAGGTGGCCAGGGTAAACATTGAAAAGTTCCACCTCCGGCCCATCTCTGCTATGCAGGTGACGGAGAGTACCAGTGGTGTGAGATGCTGGAGCAGGGAGGTGCCGATAGAAAAGGTAGGGCTCTATATACCAGGAGGAACGGCCCCGCTCTTCTCAACAGCGCTCATGCTTGCCATACCTGCTTCACAGGCAGGATGCAAAGAGATAATCCTTTGTTCTCCTCCCGGAAGGAATGGTGAGATTGACCCTCTGATTCTGTATGCTGCCTCGGTTTCAGGTGTGACAGCGATATACAGGGCAGGCGGTGCACAGGCAATAGCTGCAATGGCCTACGGCACTGAGACTGTTCCGCAGGTGTATAAGATCTTCGGACCCGGCAATCAGTATGTAACAAAAGCAAAAGAGCTGGTACAGACTGACGGCATTGCTGTTGACATGCCTGCAGGACCCAGCGAGGTGCTGATAATCGCAGATAAAACCTCTGACCCCCGGTTTGTAGCTGCAGACCTTCTCTCACAGGCCGAACATGGACCTGACAGCCAGGTAATTATGCTGACAGACAATCGGGAGTTGATTGACATGATCAGGAACGAGGTTGAACTCCAGGTTCAGCAGCTTAAGAGGCAAAAGATAATCTTAAAGGCTCTCGATAACAGTGCTCTTATTTTGCTGAAATCGCTTGATGATTGTATATGCTTCAGCAATATGTACTCTCCTGAACATCTCATTATAACGGTTTCTGATCACCGCTCACTGGCAGACAGGGTAATTAATGCAGGGTCAGTATTTCTCGGAGCATATAGCTGTGAAAGCATCGGGGATTATGCAAGCGGCCCTAATCATACACTGCCTACAAATGGTTTTGCAAAGAGTTACAGCGGAGTGTCAACAGAGAGCTTCATGAAGAAGGTCTTTTTCCAGGAAGTCACGCCTGAAGGGATTAGAAACCTAGGGCCGGCGGTAGAGTTAATGGCAGAGGCAGAAATGCTTGATGCCCATAAAAATGCCGTTTCAATAAGGTTAAAATCACTGAACAATGACTGATACTGAAAAGCTCGTCAGAGACAATGTCAGAAAACTCATCCCCTACTCATGCGCCAGGGATGAGTACGAGGGCGGTGAAGGCATCTTTCTTGACGCCAATGAGAACCCCTTCGGCCACCTGAACAGATACCCCGATCCCTATCACAGGGAACTGAGGTCGGTGCTCAGCCGACTGAAGGGTTTACCGGAGGAAAACATCTTTACCGGAAACGGCAGTGATGAGGTGATTGATCTCTGTTACCGTATTTTTTGCAACCCGGGCAGAGATAAAGCGCTGATCTTCAATCCTACATACGGTATGTATGAAGTTTCTGCAGCTGCAAATGACATTGAAGTCATAAAAGTACCACTCGATGAAAATTTCAATATCAATATCAGTACTGTTGAGCCATACTTCGATGATGAGAAGCTCAAACTGATCTTCATTTGCTCGCCGAACAATCCGACCGGAAACAGCATGAACAGCAACGATATTGAGTTCATAATCCGTAACTTCAAAGGCATTGTAATAATTGATGAGGCATATATCGAATTCAGCGGGCACCCCACCTTCAGTCTTAAGATAATGCAGTATCCGAATCTCGTTGTCATGCAGACTTTCAGCAAGGCGCTCGGACTTGCAGCCGCCAGGATCGGGATGGCATTCGCGGACAAGGAGATAATAAAGTACTTCTTCAGGCTGAAACCTCCCTACAATATAAGCACAATAAACCAGGCTGCGGCTTTGAAAAAACTTGATGAGATCAGTGAAAGCAGGGATCAGGTCAAGAGAATCATTGAAGAGAGAAACCGGCTGGTTAAGAGTCTGGCAAAACTTACTGTAGTGGAAAAGATATATCCATCGGATGCCAACTTCCTGCTTGTAAGGGTCATGGATGCCGATTATATTTATAATAAGCTGCTGGAAAAAGGAATTATCGTCAGGAACCGGAGCAGGATTATCACCAACTGCCTTCGCATAACAGTAGGTACTGCAGATGAAAACAACAGGCTTATAAGTGAACTTGAAAAAATAACATTATGAAGAAAGTCCTCTTTATTGACAGGGACGGTACCATTATTTATGAACCGGCTGACTGGCAGATCGACAGCCTTGAAAAACTGGAATTTCTTCCCGGAGTGATAACAGCACTCTCCGGGATAGCCGGTGAAACTGATTTTGAGCTGGTAATGGTTACAAACCAGGACGGGCTTGGGACGGACGCCTTTCCTGAGGAGACCTTCTGGCCGGTACAGAACAAGATGCTTTCAATACTGAAGGGTGAAGGGGTCATATTTTCCGGGATCTTTATTGACAGGTCGCTGCCTGAAGAAAACTCCCCTTCACGCAAACCCGGAACAGCCATGCTGACACGGTACCTGGCGCAAGGTGTTGACCTTGCCTCATCATTTGTCATCGGTGACAGGGAGTCAGATATAAAGCTGGCAGAAAATCTGGGGTGCAGAGCCATTTGTCTCTCCGATAAAAGGAATGACCGTGCGGTTCTGACCACAACAGACTGGAGAGAGATCTTCCGGTTTCTGAAGAATATGCCAAGAACCTCGTCAGTGATAAGAAAGACAAAGGAGACCAGTATCAGGGCAGAACTGAATCTTGACGGCTCAGGAAAATCCTCCATAAGAACAGGTATCGGGTTCTTCAACCATATGCTTGAACAATTCGCCAGGCACAGTGAAATTGATCTCACCCTTCATGCTGACGGTGACCTGCATGTAGATGAACATCATCTCATCGAAGATGCGGGCATAGTCCTCGGGACAGCCTTCAGTAACGCACTCGGCAGTAAAAGAGGTATCGAAAGATACGGCTTCACACTACCGATGGATGATGCCCTGGCACAGGTGGCAATAGACTTTGGAGGCAGACCATGGCTTGTATGGGAAGTGGATTTTAAATCGGGGAGCATAGGCACCATGCCTACCGAAATGATCAGTCATTTTTTTAAATCGTTCTCTGACAACGCAAAGTGCAACCTTAATATAAAAGCAGAAGGCCAGAATGAGCACCATAAAACAGAGGCTCTTTTCAAGGCATTTGCCAGGGCAGTGAAAATGGCATTGAAATTTTCGGGCAGTAATGACCTGCCGTCAACCAAAGGGATATTATGATAGCAATTCTGAAATACAGTTCCGGAAATATAAAATCCGTTCAGGCAGCACTCGACAGGGAGGGGTATGCAAGTCTCATCACCGACAAGCCTGAAGAGATTGCCGCGGCTGACAAGGTGATCATCCCCGGTGTAGGGGAAGCACGGTCGGCAATGCAGTATCTGAGAGAAAGAGGCCTTGACACGGTGGTAAAGTCACTGGAGCAGCCCGTACTTGGAATATGTCTGGGGCTGCAGCTTATGTGCAGCTTCTCCGAAGAAGGGGAGACGGAATGTATTGGAATCTTTAATGCTGCGGTCAGAAAGTTACCATCCGGCGGCAAGGTTCCTCATATGGGATGGAATGACTTCTCTTCCCTGAATCAAAGAGATCTTTTCAGGGGAATCAGGCCCGGAGATAACGTCTATTATGTGCACAGTTACTATGCAGGCATAAATCCTGACACCGTTGCAGTCTGCGACTATATACTCCCATTCAGTGCAGCCATGCAAAAAGATAACTTTTATGCCACACAGTTCCATCCCGAGAAATCAGGAGAGACAGGTGCGCTGATACTGAAAAACTTCCTGGAGCTATGAGAATCATTGCAGCAATTGATATCATCGGCGGAGAGTGCGTAAGGCTCATCCAGGGAGATTATGATAAAAAGAAGATCTATGACAGGGACCCGCTTAAGGTTGCAAGACAGCTGGAAGATCATGGAATAAAATACCTGCACCTGGTTGACCTTGATGGTGCACGAACCAGGAAGATAGTGAATTACAGTGTGCTTGAAACAATTGCCGGGTCAACGTCACTCAAGGTTGATTTCAGCGGAGGGATAAGGTCTGATGACGACCTTAAAAGAGCGTTTGACAGCGGCGCCTCGCAGGTGACCTGCGGCACTGTTGCGGTTACTGACCCTCCTCTTTTTCTTGAATGGATGAGAGCCTGGGGCCCTGAAAAGATCATTCTCAGTGCCGATTTCAAAAACAGGAATATTGCCACCGTGGGGTGGACAGAAAAATCGAAGATTGACATAATCACCTTCCTGAAACGATACCGGGCTGAAGGAGTTATCTATACAGTCTGTACCGACATTGAAAAAGATGGCATGCTTAAGGGCCCCTCTCTTGAAATTTACAGGGAGATACTCACAATAACAGGGCTGAAGCTTATTGCCAGCGGAGGTATTACAACGACCGATGACATTGATAAATTGAAGGAGACAGGTTGTGATGGAGCGATTATCGGCAGAGCGATCTATGAAAAAAAAATAACGCTAAAGGAGCTTTCGGAGTTATGCTTAAGAAACGAATAATACCATGCCTTGATATAAAAGACGGACGCACTGTCAAAGGAATCAACTTTGTCAGCATCAGGGATGCAGGCGACCCGGTTGAACTGGCTAAAGTTTATATTGATCAAAGGGCAGATGAGCTTGTCTTCCTTGACATTACTGCAACTATAGAGAAGAGAAAGACACTTGCAATGCTTGTTGAACGGATAGCCTCTGAAATCAATATTCCATTTACTGTTGGCGGCGGTATCAGCACACTTGATGATGTTTCACTGCTTATCAGGTCAGGGGCTGACAAGGTGAGTATCAATACCGCGGCAGTAGATAATCCCGTTCTAATTTCCCGTATTGCAGAAAAATTCGGCAGCCAGTGTGTTGTGGTGGCTATCGATACACAGCTGATCAATAATAAATGGCTCGTATTTGTCAACGGCGGCAGAACGGCTACTACCCTTGAGGCTTCTGCATGGGCTGAGAAGGCAGAAAGACTTGGTGCCGGTGAAATACTGCTTACCTCCATGAACTCTGACGGTACAAAAGCTGGATTCTCAATAGATCTTACCCGTGAAATAAGCCACAGAGTAAATATACCTGTCATTGCCTCCGGAGGAGCAGGAACAATGGATCATTTCAGGGAGGTCTTTACGGAAACAGAGTGCAGCGCAGCACTGGCAGCCAGCATATTTCATTTCGGTGAGATATCAATCCCTGATCTTAAAGATTATCTGTCAAAGAATTATATAAACATCAGATTATGAATATAGATTTTAAAAAGGGAACCGGTCTTGTTCCTGTTATTGTTCAGGACAATACGACCATGCAGGTACTCATGCTGGGTTTCATGAATGCAGAAGCCCTCTCAAAAACAGAGCAAGAGGGCAGGGTCACATTCTTCAGCAGGAGCCGTAACAAGCTGTGGACCAAAGGAGAAACATCAGGTAACTATCTCTATGTAAAAGAGATACGTGCCGACTGCGACAGTGATTCACTTCTTATCCTGGCTGATCCGGCAGGCCCGGTATGTCATACCGGATCAATCTCATGCTTTGGAGAAGGTACTGCCCGGGGTTTTTTATATAAGCTGGAAGAGATTATCAGTCAAAGAATTGATAATGAAACAGAAGGTTCATACACAAATAAAATCTTCAGTAAGGGAATTAACAAGATTGCACAGAAGGTGGGTGAGGAAGCGGTTGAGCTGATCATAGAAGCAAAGGATAATAATAATGATCTGTTCAAAAACGAAGCTGCCGACCTGCTGTATCATCTGCTTATTCTTCTGAGAGCTAAATCAGTAAGCCTGACAGATATAGAAAAAGTGTTAACTGAAAGACACAGGAAATAACAGTTTATACTATTCTTATTGCTTTAAGTTAAAATTTTAAATGCCTGACAGCTTAATAATGAATTATTATTATATTTGCATCAGATGAATACAAATATATTATATACCTGGCGCTGGCGCAGCTCATAAGATGAAGCTGTGATTCAAGCCATTATATAATATCATAAGATAATTATGCAAAAAGGCACGCTGATCACAGCGTGCCTTTTTTATATATTAACCTTAATCAAATAGTTATGGAAAAGATTACCAAAATTTTGTTAAGCGAAAGTGAGATGCCCCGTCAGTGGTATAATATTGTTGCAGATATGCCCAATAAGCCGCTACCGCCGCTTAATCCTGCCACCGGTAAGCCGGTGGGCCCTGATGACCTGTCGGTCATTTTTCCGATGGAGCTGATAAAACAGGAAGTCTCAACCGAAAGGTACATTGATATTCCTGATGAGGTTCTTGATCTGTACAGGAGCTTTCGCCCCTCACCCCTTTTCCGGGCAAGCAACCTTGAAAAGGCCCTGGGAACAAAGAGCAGGATATATTACAAATATGAGGGTGGCAATTATTCAGGTTCCCATAAGGCAAACACTGCCATCCCGCAGGCATATTACAATAAGATGGAAGGCGTAAGGCGGATAACAACAGAAACAGGAGCCGGTCAGTGGGGAAGCGCAATGAGCTTCGCATGCAACCACTTCGGGCTTGAACTGCTTGTGTTCATGGTAAAAGTCAGTTACAATCAGAAACCCGGACGCAAACTGTTGATGAATACGTATGGCGCAAGAGTAGTGCCCTCGCCTAGCACAATGACTGCCGCAGGAAGAAAGGTCCTTGAACTTGATCCGGATTCACCCGGAAGTCTTGGGATTGCAATTTCCGAAGCCATGGAGATTGCTGCACAGGATCCGTACACGAAATACTCGCTCGGCAGCGTGCTTAACCATGTCATTCTTCATCAGACCATTATAGGTCAGGAAGCGCTGCTGCAGATGGAAAAGGCTGACGATTATCCGGATGTTGTGGTGGGATGCTTCGGCGGAGGATCAAATTTCTCCGGAATTGCTTTCCCCTTCCTCCGCGAAAACCTGAATAACGGAAGAAAAACGAGGCTGGTAGCTGTCGAACCTTCCTCCTGCCCCAAGCTGACCAAAGGGAAATTCACGTACGATTTCGGTGATCAGTCAGGTATGACCCCCCTTCTCCCGATGTATACGCTGGGACATAATTTTATCCCGGACAAGATCCATGCGGGAGGTCTGCGATACCACGGCGCAGGCGTCCTCGTCAGTCAGTTACGTAAGGACGGCTTTGTCGAAGCAAAGGCCAAGCAGCAGCGTGAATGCTTTGAAGGAGGTATTCTCTTTGCCAGAACGGAAGGTATCCTTCCTGCACCTGAGTCGTCCTATGCCATTGCCGGTGCTCTTGATGAAGCAAGGAGAGCGGACATTGAAGGTGTGTCAAAGGCGATACTTTTCAACCTCAGCGGTCATGGTCATTTTGACATTTCTGCCTATGAGAAGTTTTTCGAGGGTAATCTGCCTGACCATGAAACCACTGCAGAGGAGATAGATAAGTCCCTTTCGGAGTTACACCTCCCGCAAATAACTGGTTAAGAACCGATAACAGATAAAACCGAAAACCAGGACTGATCAGCTGCACTTTGATGTGCCGCAGTCGCTACAGATGAGACATCCCTCCTGGTAAACCAGGTTGGTGGAGCCGCATGTGCCGCACTTGCCCTTGGCTTTTGTGCCGTTGGGAATGTAACGCTTCAGTGAGCGCTCAACACCGTTCTTCCAGGTGTTGATGGACTCGCTGTCGAGCTTCATCGATGATACCAGCTCGACGACATCCTTGGCTGGCATGCCGTAGCGCAGTACCCCTGATATCAGCCTGGCATAATTCCAGAACTCAGGCTTGAACATATGAGACAGTCCGCCGAGGGTGTTCTTGTAACCGTATTTGTCGGTGTACTGGAAGTCGTACCGGGTGTTACCCTCATCGTCTTTATTCTTTATGATCTTTCCCTTGACAATGCTTTTAGGCAGGGGGAACATCTCGTCATCTTGAAGACCGGTGAAGACTTCATACGGGACACCGTCCTTCAGCCCCACGAAGGCAATCCATTTTTCTTCGTTATTCTGGAAACGGATCACGTCGGCCTCAAGC
Organism: uncultured Bacteroidales bacterium; assembly: GCA_963732575.1. Lineage (GTDB taxonomy): Bacteria > Bacteroidota > Bacteroidia > Bacteroidales > VadinHA17 > SR-FBR-E99. The sequence goes on along the minus strand of CAVTAA010000002.1, from coordinate 159,491 downwards.
ACCTTGGGTCTGATGGGTGACCAGTCAGTTTTCTTATCCTCCTTACTGTTCGAGATCAGCACCCCGTTTCTCGAACCGTCGCGATAAACCGTTGCACCCTTGCATCCTTCCTTCCATGCGGTGAGATAAAGCTCTGACACAAGCTCTTCCTTTGCCTCCGACGGGAGGTTAATTGTGACACTGATCGAATGATCAACCCATTTTTGTATTGCGCCCTGCATCCGCACCTTGGCCATCCAGTCAACGTCATTGGAGGTAGCTTTGTAGTATGGTGACTTCTCTACGATGGTATTGATCTCCTCTTCGCTCATGCTCCTCACCTGTTCGTAGTCGTAGCCATTCTGTTTCATCCACTCGATGAACTTATGATGGAAGACAACAAATTCTTCCCAGTGATCGCCAACTTCGTCGGTAAAACTCACCTTCACATCCTTGTCATTCGGGTTCACTTTGCGGCGGCGCTTGTAGAAGGGCAGAAAAACCGGTTCAATTCCCGAGGTTGTCTGGCTCATCAGGCTGGTTGACCCCGTCGGCGCGATAGTCAGCAGGGCTATATTGCGTCTGCCGTGTTTCTCCATCTCAGCATACATCTCAGGGTCTGCTTCGCGGAGGCGGTTGATGAAAGGATTGTTTTGTTCTCTCTCTTTGTCATACATCGGGAAAGCGCCACGCTCTTTTGCCATCTCTGTAGACGACCTGTATGCCTCAATGGCAAGGGTGCGGTGGACACTGACCGAAAACTCCGTTGCCTCATCGGTTCCATAGCGCAGGCCCAGGGCAGCAAGCATGTCTCCCTCGGCGGTGATGCCGATGCCGGTACGTCTCCCTTCTTCAGTCTTGTGCCGGATGTTTTCCCACAGGTTACGTTCAACACGTTTTAATTCGGCAGGTTCAGGGTCATTATCAATCTTGGAAATTATGGAATCGATCTTCTCCTGCTCAAGATCGATGATATCATCCATGATCCGTTGTGAGAGATGCACATGCTCTTTGAAGAGCCTGAAGTCAAATGAAGCTTTTGGGGTAAAGGGATTCTTCACATACCCAAAGAGGTTGATGGCGATCAGCCGGCAGCTGTCATACGGGCAAAGGGGTATCTCGCCGCACGGATTCGTTGATACGGTCTCATAGCCCAGGTCAGCATAGCAGTCTGGCACGCTCTCGCGCTTGATTGTATCCCAGAACAGCACGCCCGGCTCGGCTGATTTCCATGCGTTATGTACTATCTTGTTCCAGAGCTTGCGTGCGTCAATCTCCTTAACGAATTTCGGGTTTTCCGATTTAATGGGATACTGCTGGCGGAAGCTCTTGCCTTTGATCACAAACTCCATGAAATCATCGGTTATCTTCACCGAGACGTTTGCGCCCGTGACCTTTCCAGCCTCAAGCTTGGCGTCGATGAAGCTTTCGGCATCAGGATGCTTGATTGATATTGATAGCATGAGAGCGCCCCTGCGGCCGTCCTGTGCCACCTCGCGGGTTGAGTTTGAATAGCGTTCCATGAAGGGTACTACACCCGTTGAGGTGAGTGCGCTGTTCAGCACCGGCGAGCCTTTTGGACGTATGTGCGAGAGATCATGGCCGACGCCTCCGCGGCGTTTCATGAGCTGCACCTGCTCCTGATCAATCTTCATGATTCCGCCGTAAGAGTCAGAATCACCCTTGTTCCCTATGACAAAACAGTTGGAGAGTGAAGCGATCTGGTAGTCATTGCCTATTCCGGTCATTGGGCCGCCCTGCGGAATAATATATTTGAAGTCCTTAAAAGCCTTGTAGATGGTCTCTGCCGGAAGAGGATTGGGGTATTTCTGTTCTATTCGGTGTATCTCAGAGGCAAGACGGCGGTGCATGTCGTCAGGGGTCTTTTCATAGAGATTGCCAAAGGAATCCTTGAGAGCATATTTACTTGCCCACACCTTGGCTGCGAGGTCGTCACCGCCGAAATATTCGCGTGTTGCCTTTATGGCTTCATCATAAGCATAAGTAGATTGTTCGGCCCTCTCTTCTGACATGGTCTCTTTATCCACAGTCATCTCTTCCTTTTTCAACTTCTTCTCCTCTTTTTTTGTCATCTCCTTTTCGTTAGGGGCGACGGATGGTATGTGGACAAATAAATCTCCCATTATAGTGCAACAATATTACAGTTTGAAAATAAGCTACTTAATCTACCTTCGATAAAAATGAACGGGTTTTGCTAAAATAGACTAGTAAGTGAGAGGAGACAAGAATAAAAGTTCTCTTTTATCAACATACATATTAACTTTTTAAACCGGCGATGAGTGATAAAAAAAGGGCCCCGGAATCCGGAGCCCTTTTTTATCCTCTATACTATTCTTCTGCTTAATTGAAGAGATAGCGGAGACCAACCTGTAACTTCCAGACCTGGCTAAGATTCAGGTAGGTATCGTATGTTTGGGTCGGGTAAGCCTCGTCAACCATCACCATCGAGTAGTAGGGAACGTTTCCAACAGTGGCTCCTTCATACTTCAGAATTGCACCATTGTTGCTTGCAGCCATGTTTTTGTAAACTCCCCATTCTGAATTCAGCAGGTTGGCTACGTTAAGCACGTCAATGCTCAATTGCAGGGTGTTTGTTGTCTTTCCGGCCTTTATTGAGAAATCCTGTACAACGCGTAAATCAAACCTGTTCACCCAGGGTGCACGTGCAGCATAAGCTTCAGCATATTCGCCCATGTGTTTGCTCAGGTATTTATCCTGCTCTATGAAGGCAAAGAATGCATCTTTGTCGGCGGCTGTTGCAAATTGTACATCATTTCTGTCCCTTGGAATGTAGATCAGGTCGTTGACAACACCATCGCCGTTCATATCGTTACTGTAAACGAAGCTGTTTCCATAAGGAGTATATCCTGAATAGAACAGGCCTATGGTTGTAGCCATATGATTGTTCAGGTAAGGGATGCGGTATGATAATGAACCGATTACCTTATCCGGAACTACATATTGAGAACGCTGTACAGTGGCATTATTCGGACCGTTTACAGTGATAAGTCCTACCCATGCCGAGTTGGCATTGCTACCTGGCATACCTGAAACTTCTTTCATTTCAGTTCTTGTATAGGCAGCCATTAAGTTGAGGTTATTTACCGGCTCGGCAGTAAGGGTCAGGTTCAGGGTGTAACCCCATCCCTCGTTCGTATTGATAAGAACGCAAGCATCTTTAACGGTGTTATACAGGTAATCTGTCGGGAAAATATAACGGGTGTCAGATCCTGAAAATTTCTCCCATGTTGCATCAGGATTTCTTACCGCGTAATTATCCAGCATTACAGCATTGATGTTCTTGGTAAAGATACCTTCAACTGTTGCGGAGAACGGAAACTCAACAGGCAACTTGTAATCAACTGCAGCTGAAGTTTTCCAGACCTGAGGCATTCTGAAATTTTTATCCACACCTGCGATTGAACTTGGGACACTGCCATCTTCGGGGGTTACTGTGGTCTGGAAATCAAGTCTTTCAATCATTTCATTTACATCGGTAATAATATCGCCTTCCAGCAGGGCTAACCGCGGGTCACTGGCTTTCACACTACCGTCCTTGTTCCAGGTGGTCTGTACCTTCATAAGTAACTGATTCATACCGGCGTTAGAAGGCATGTTCGTGAAGAATACCAATGGCAGGCGACCGGTGAACAATCCGGTTCCGCCACGAACTACCAGCGTTTTGTCGCCGTTTACATCCCAGGTAAAGCCAACGCGGGGAGACAGGTTGATCTTCCGTTCAGGCCATTCTCCGGTATCAATATGGCGACCGCCAAAGTCGAGCTCCTTGATGGCATTGTTGGTGATAAGCTCATCGATAAATGAAAGATTATCGGCGCGTAAGCCAACGGTCAGCTTAAAGTCCCGAACAGGGCTCCATTCATCCTGAACGTATGCACCTATCTGATTGAATTTAACAGCATTCGAAGGTACGAGTTCTCCGTTGGCTCCATAAGTCAGTGCAAAGTCAACCGGGGCTGCTCCGCTCAGGAAATCACTCATACTCTTATAACGGTAGTAACCCGTTCCGTTACGCATATAGTTATTATCAGCCATCTGATATTCAAAACTGGCACCTGCTGTTAATGTATGAGCATTTAAATAAAAGGTATAATTGTCTGTAGCAGTAATAACCTGGTTTTTTACACCATTGTTCCATGTAAACAATTCATATCCGGCAGACATATATGGATTCAATGCATCACTTCCTGTGGCGAGATCACCGCTCATAATATCAATGAACGGGAACGGTTCGGAAGTCGATCCGCGAACATCCTGAATGTCGGAGTATGTCACTAACAGTTGATTGGCCATGGTGGTTGAGATCCGGCTGTTTAATTCCAGAGATCCTGAATTAACAAGATTATCCTGGGAATACATCGAATTGGCAAAAGACATCGAGAATTCTCCGACGCGGTCTTTATTACGATCACGGTAACCACCATCGGTTGAGTTGCCGTTTGGTGGGAACCAGGCAGTATTTTTAGTGTGATTATAACGCACACTTAATTTGTTGGCTTTGTTAATGTTCCAGTCCAACCGCAGGAGATATTTCAGGTTTAATTCGTCAGCAGGAAAATCTGTATATGAACCTGTTTCGTATCCGTATTTACTTTTCAGGTAATCTGATACTGTTTGTAAATCTTCCTCGGTTGTGCGCGAAATGGTTTGCTGATCGGAAACGCCATCGGTAGAGGCACGCCAGCGTATTACCTGCTGCGGACTTTTCTCGTATTCAAGGTTGCCAAAGAAGAACAACTTATCCTTAATGATCGGGCCTCCGAGAGAAAAACCGTAGATTGTGTTTGATTCTGCATCACGGTCGCCAAAGTCGTAGTCGCCAATTTTATTACCCCTCATATTCTGGTTTGTCAGATAAGTATATGCCGTACCCTTGAGAGTATTTCTTCCCGATTTGGTAATAGCATTGATACCGCCACCAATAAAGTTGGTTTGCTTGACATCAAAAGGAGCAATGACAACCTGCACTTCTTCGATAGCATCAAGCGAAATAGGATTACCTCCACCGGGTAAACTGCTGCTCAAACCGAAGTTGTTATTGAAGTTTGAACCATCGACTGTGAAGTTTGTCGAACGTCCGTCACCCCCGGCAGAGACTCATTCCGGTGGAATAGGGAGAAACCCTGGCCATGTCGTTAATGCTGCGGTTAATGCTTGGTAACGCGGTCATCTGTTCATTGGAAATGTTGATAGAAGCACCTGTCTTGGTAGTGTTGAACTTTGACGTTCTGGCGCCAACAACAACAATTTCACTCACTTCTGTCAGACTTTCAGTAAGATTGGAATTGATGGTGGTAGTTTCTCCCAGGTAGAGGGTAATGTCTGTATAATCCATTGTACCGTAGCCGATGAAACTGACACTTACTTTGTAAGGGCCACCGGGACGCATACCCTGAATCGAATAACTACCCTGACTGTTCGCAGTAGCGCCATACAAAGTGCCTGATGGCTGGTGAGTGGCTACTACGATTGCACCTGCCATTGGTTCACCATTGGTATCGGTAACCTTACCGCTGAGTGAAGAGGTTGTCACCTGCGCCATCAGGGTCACTGACCCCAGTAACAGAGACAACAGAATGAAAGTAATCTTTAGTTTTCGCATAATTTGAGTTGAGTTAGAAGGTTTATGGTTATAGATCGTTGTAATATATTTAATGCCAGTAAATTATAAATGCCGCCCCTACGATGCGAGACAGACGGTTAAATTACATCTCCGGTCAGACTTTCTTAGGATTTGGTATTTTGTAATTATGAACAAGTTTTTAACGTGTTATTAATAAGTTATCAGTCAGGCGTTTTACAAATCCCGGCTAAAGCCCGCGGCTGTAACACCTTTATTTTCAGTAAAATAAAAATCAGGCATTCTTGCGTCTGCGCTAAGAGCCGCATTGTCAGGCAGATACTTTTCAACAGCAATAAAAAACGACACAAAAGGGTTAAATGTGACAGCTCCTCCGTGCCTGATCAGGTCACCTGCATTAAGGAATAAGCAAGTGTCCGGCTCAATCAATGACTGTTTTGTTATCAATATACCTCTATTATAATAGCCCATCAGTGTTTCTGCCCGAATAAGCGACAAAAGAGTTTCATTCTTTTTTTCCGGCGGCGCAAAGGTAATAAACTCATAATTTTGTACGAATTAAATTTTTGTCACGATGGTACGTCTGATAGCCCTCTTCATTTCTATAGCACTGCAGATCATTGCAGCCGTCATCGCTCTCCGCTTCATGAAGATGACCAGGTACAGGCTCTCCTGGATACTGCTCTCCACCTCTTTCGTGCTGATGTCATTGCGGACACTGATACAGCTGGTCGAATATTTCCAGGGCAAGCCTTCTTTTGAACTCACAATGATGGATGACTGGATGAACGTTCTGATATCTGTCCTGATAATTTCAGGCGTTGTGCTCATCAGGGAGCTCTTCACCTCTCTCAAGCGGGCAGAGACTGACAGGATGAGGTCTGACCGCAGGTTGCTGAACGCTATCATCAACACCGAAGAGACGGAGAAGAAGAGGTTTGCAAAGGATCTGCACGACGGGCTTGGGCCCCTGTTATCCACCGTGAAGATGTCGCTCTCGGCGCTCATCCCCATGGTTTCTGATAACGTGGGAAAAGAAATACTCGCCAACACCAACCATGTGGTAAACGAGGCCCTAAGTACAATCAAGGAGATAGCAAATAACATGAGCCCTCATGTGCTGACAAACCTGGGAGTGGCCAGCGCCATCAGCACCTTCGCGGCAAAGGTCAACCAGGCAAGAGGCGTCAGCATTGATTTCCGGACAAACATGGAAGGTGAAAGGTTTGACACCGACAAGGAGGTGGTGATGTACAGGGCCGCCTGCGAGCTGATCAACAACGGCATGAAGCACTCGGGTGCATCAAGGATAGAGATGGATCTTCACCGCCACCAAAAAATCATTACCTTGCAGTATCTTGATAACGGGAGGGGGTTTGACACAGATAAGCTCTCCTCGGAAGAAGCTGTGGGTATGGGAATTCCCAACATCGAAACAAGGGTGAGAGCGGTGGACGGGGTCTTCCTGATTGAGAGCTCAAAGGGGAAAGGCACCAGTGCGCTTATTCGGGTTAACTATTAAGGCAGCAGGCAATAGTGTCAGCAGGTTGACGAACGAAGTGAGGCAATCCCGCGCAGCGGGAGAGCATGGAGCAGGGAGCATGGGGCAGGGGGCATGAACAGGGGGCATGGAGCACAGCATGAAATTAATTGCGCGTAGCGCATACAGTACTGTAGAACAACGTAATAATATCAAATCCTATACCTCGTAGAGGTTGAATTATTGTAGGGAAATGGACAAAATAAAAATAGCACTCGCTGATGATCATCAGCTCTTCAGGAACGGACTGAAGATATTGCTGGGTAGTTTCAATGAGTTTGAGGTGGTGGCCGAAGCCTCTAACGGCAATGAACTTCTGAGAGCACTGGAGACAAGTCCCTCTGACATCGTACTGATGGATATAAGCATGCCGGAGATGGACGGTGTTGAAGCTACGGGCATATTGTCGCGCCAGGCCCCGGACACAAGAGTAATAGCACTTTCCATGTATGGTGAAGAAGAGTATTACTACAGGATGGTTGACGCAGGTGCGAAGGGCTTTATACTTAAAGACTCCGACATAACCGATGTGCACGACGCAATCATAGCAGTTCACAAAGGCGGCAATTACTTCTCACAGGAACTGCTATATCATGTAATTAACCGCATCAAGAACAGGGAGCAGGAAGTGAAGAGCTCGAGCCTCTCAAAACGTGAGAAGGAAATTCTGCTCAAGATATGTGAAGGACTTTCAAACCATGAGATTGCCGACGCTCTCTTCATAAGTAAACGCACTGTCGACAAGCACCGAGCAAACCTTCTGGCAAAGACAGGTTCAAAGAACACTGCCAGCCTCATTCTGTACGCCATAAAGAACAGGCTGATTGAGATCTGACATGAGCAGTAAGGCAGAGCTGGGCATCAGGGGCGAAGAGCTGGCTGCCGGCTGGCTCAGGCAACACGGCTATACAATACGAGACAGAAACTGGCGATCGGGCCGCACAGAGATCGATATCATTGCAGAGAACAGTGACTATATAGTTTTCGTGGAGGTCAAGGCAAGATCAGCAGATTACCAGGTCAATCCTGCTGACGCCGTCAATGTACCCAAACAACGGACAATAATCTTCGCCGCATCAAACTACATCAGCAGCTATGGCATCTCCCTTGAAGCAAGGTTCGACATCATCACTGTCATCTTCAACGGACCAATATGGGAGATAGATCACATTGAAAATGCCTTTTATCCCACTATGTGACCGGCATGATTGATCACTTTGTATTATGGTTCAGAGGGTTGCCGTGCCCCGGGAGAAAAGCGTTCTGTATAAAAATAGCTGTAGAAGAGTGAAAAGAAAACGAAAAGATTCTTGGCCTGATTGTGACTCAAAGGAATTATTGCCAATGAAATTTACCAGGAAAACAATCAGAAACAGGATGAACATAAACGATTTGTATGCTTTTTTCTTAACGAGGAAATAGGCATACAGCATCACAATGATAATCAGTCCGGTCAATCCCAGTGTGAGTAAGATGTACAGGAATTGATTGTGCGGCTTCATATTTAATCCTGACAAGGTAGAGTCATTCTTTTCAATGCCATAGTCCACCGCCTTTAGTATGCTTCCGGTGCCCCAGCCCAAAACAGGATGTTCCTTGAATGCCTCCCACGAAGCTCTCCACACATCAATTCTTTTCGTCAGGGAGCCCCACGAAGTTTCTTTACGCGAGCTTTGATAATAGAGGTATAAGCTCATCATCTCTTCATAAGCTCTTATATAGAATCCGGGCCTTGTGACATTCAGATAATTTGTGGTTCCTTTTTCAACTGCCCCTATATCAGTATCGGTAAGTTCCATTAAGCCCCTTCTGTCCTTCTTAAGTCCCCGTGATGACATATATCTGTACAGTGTGGCCCTCAGCTCCTGATGCATCAGGTCATTCCCGTCAAAATCCAGGTCACTCCTTGCATTCCAGGCATCCCTCAGCTCATCGTCTGCAATATAGATATATACCAGATTACCGTTCTCTCTTGTAATATTTGTGGTGTCATGCAAGTAAGGAGCGCCCTGTTCGGTGTACCTGTCCAATGTGGTGAAATCAGTTGCAATTTCAGCATGGGTCTGTTTATAAATGTTTACCATTGGCCAGATTGCCAGCCCAGCCAGGAGAACAAAAATGGCCGGCACTGAGATCTTAATAAGTGCTCTGTTTACCCTGGTAATAAGAATTACGATCAGGTAAATCAGCACTGCAACAAATGAAGCAACCCCTGATAAGGCCCTCAGATAAAACAGGAAGAAGATCAGCCAGGCGGATAGTGCCATGCTTGCATAAAAGTACATTCTGTTGCCGGACATCTGCTTTACCAGCAGGGGCAACTGAAAAGCTGCAATAATCAGCATCATGCCAAAATAGACACCCGGCATAACAGGTGAGGCCTCACGGAAGAAAAGGTTCGGCTCGAAAATCCTGCTGAAAAACCCAATAAATGACACAACCAGAACCGATGATATGAACAGCAGTAGCAGCATCCTTATTTTCCCTTTTTCAGGCACCGGGGATGTGGCAAAAATAAGAGGCAGAAACAGTGTGGGTGATTTATGCAGGAGGTCATTTTTAAATGCATAGCCTATATCCTCAGACCATAGAAGCCCAATGACATTCAGGACATAAATCAGGATAAATGCTATAGCAGGTTTATCAGACCACAGCTTATTAAACTTTGTTTTAAAATCAGCCTCTGCCAGCCAGTTACCTATGAGAATTATTTCGCTTACCGTCAACAGAAACCTTGATGATGGCAGAGAGACCACAAACAGGCTTAAAGAAGCAAAATAAATTGACTGATGAACTGATTTTCTTGTTATGTAAGCAGGAGAACCCATCTTTTGCACTATGACACAATGATGGTTAGAAGAAACTTCCTGTATGCTTTCCTGAGTCTGAATTTAAACCTCACGTTGCTTAAAAATTAGATATTTATGAATACAATTTGTGTCATACACGATACTCATGAAGCTTTACATCTTACTTAGGTTACCATCAGGCTGCATCCCCTGATATCAGAATTATCAAACCGCCCGAGCACCTCGAACGAATCTCCTTCATTCATCCTTCCGATGTCGGAAGTGGCAATGAATGAACATGACCAGACATTTGCCAGGTCGATGATGCTGATGCCACCAGATGCTCCTTCCGCTGTAGTATGCGATGACGGATCATGGCTGTCGCGGATCAGTACTTTCATCCATGGCGGAGTGGTGAAGAGACCATCACCCTTTGAGTATGCCTGGCTCAGCAGTTCTGTCATGCCGTACTCGGAATGTACTGACCTGATATTAAACGCTGTCTTAAGTATATCATGCAGCTCTTCCCTTACCATCTCATGCCTCCTTCCTTTCATGCCTCCGGTCTCAATAATGATCACGTCACTCAGATCGCACGGGTGCTTTTCCGCAAGATCAAGCAGTGCAAAGGTCACCCCGAAAAGAAGAACCTTCAGCTTTGCCCGGCGAGCCTCACCAACAGAGCTAAACAAGGCATCAAAATCATCCAGGAAGAAGTCGCCGCAAGGGTTTCCTGAGAGGTCAATAAGTTTTTTCACCATATAGATCAGTGAGGACCCTTCGCGTTCAAGATATGAAGGCAGCAGGCCCATGACGGCATACTGTGACGGGTCGCCGTAGAACAGCCTGAAAGTACGTGTCAGGCTCTCGTCATAGAGGGCAAGGCTCTTCACTGCATGACGGCTATGCTGCATACCTGTGGTGCCGCTGCTGAGAAAGATCTTCTCAGGCTCGCCGCCACCGGAAAGAACAAGGTGATCCCTGAAAAAAGAAACAGGCAGAAAAGGAATCTTAAGGATAGTGTCAACATCCTGTGGCTCAATTCCCATCAGGTTCAATATACTGCCTGTAAACAGGACACTCAACAGCCTGAAAACGAAAAATCTTCAGCGCCATCTTCTCAAACGAATGAGCATCAGCGATACTGAAGATTTCTTCCGGCAGGGGCGGCTTCATCACTGTCACGGGAACTGCATTGAGCCATCAGGCTGAAAGACCCACTCGAACTTGCAGGATGCGAACGGATCAGGACCGGATGTGATCAAATCGTAACGTTAATGGTCCTGATCTTGGCATACCTATTATCCCTGGTTCTGACACCCAGACCTGGTTTGCCTTCAGCGGTACAGCCATATCAATGTATGAGACAGTGCCGACAGAAGTAAGCGCATTAAAAGCATTTACAGCCTCACTCTCTGAGTTATATTCAGCTTTAAGTGCAAATGACGGTTCGAGTGTATTTGCTGAAAGGAAAGGTTCACTGCCTGCCTGAACTATTAATATCATACCGGTTGGCATCCGGAAGTGTCTGGACAGCCTTACCTTCCGCAAAGGAAAGACCCAGCGAATAATAATATGAACCACTTTCATACAGCACATTGTCAAGAGTGATAGTACCTGAATTCGGGAATTCATCGCCATTGCACCCTGCAAGGAGCATCATGATGGCCAGAACCGGTATGAGCCGCAGCTTCATTATTCTCCCCTTATTGCTGTTATGCCAGGCAGTTTCTTGCCTTCCATATATTCAAGCATTGCACCGCCGCCGGTCGACACATAGCTTACCTTGTCTGACAGGTTGTTCTTGTTGATGGCCGCCACAGAGTCACCTCCGCCAATGAGTGAGTAGGCCCCCTGCTCCGTTGCCTTAGCCACTGCTTTTGCTATGGCTGTGGTGCCTGCGGCAAATTTTTCCATTTCAAAGACACCCATCGGTCCGTTCCAGAGAATAGTCTTTGATTCCATTATCACCTTCTCAAAGAGAGCGATGCTTTTTGGGCCGATGTCCAGTCCCATCCAGCCATCTTTTACATCATCTATTTCTGAAAGATAAGTGTTTGCCTCAGCATCAAACTTGTCAGCGTTAACACCGTCAACAGGGAAAATAAGGTTAACACCTTTGGCTTTTGCCTTTTCAATTACAGCCAGTGCAATATCCAGCTTGTCTGCCTCGCAGAGCGAATTGCCTATCTTGCCTCCTTTTGCCTTTATGAAAGTGTAGGTCATGCCGCCGCCGATGATCAGGTTATCAACCCTGTCAAGGAGGTTCTCTATGATGAGTATCTTGTCAGACACTTTTGCACCTCCCATAACGGCAGTGAAAGGCTTATGTGAGTTCTTAAGCACCTTGTCCATGGCAGCCAGCTCGCTGTTGATAAGGTAGCCGAACATCCTCTTCTCTTCCGGAAAATAATCAGCCATAACCGCAGTGGTGGCATGTGCCCTGTGTGCCGTGCCGAAAGCGTCGTTGACATAGATATCGGCATAACCGGAAAGTTTCCTGGCCATCTCTTTCTGCTTCACCTTCAGGGCTGCTTTGGCAGCTTTCTTCTCTTCTTCCGTAGCTGTCTCGGGGAGTACAGGCTTCCCCTCTTCCTCAGGATAGAATCTGACATTTTCAAGCATCATCACCTCCCCGGGTTTCATGGCAGCAGCCAGTGCTGCCGTCTCATCACCGAGAGCGTCGGGAGCAAAGGCCACCTTCATGCCAAGCAGTTTCTCGAGCACCGGCATGACAGGTTTGAGTGAGTATTTCTCCTGCACCCCTTCCGGGCGTCCCAGGTGAGACATCAGTATTGCCGAACCGCCATCGCTGACAATCTTCTTAATTGTTTTCAGTGCGCCGCGGATACGGGTGTCGTCAGTGACCTCGCGTGTCTTCTTATCCAGCGGCACGTTGAAATCGACCCTGACAATGGCTTTGTGTCCTTTGAAATTGAAATCGTCAATCATTTTCATAGTATTTTCTGTTTATGATTTTCATTAACCGGAATACAAAGTTAATCAATTTGAAAAAACCTGCTCTCTTCCTGACAGCACTCTGATCAAATCATTCACTTTAAATTGCTAATTTTGCTTTCCGTCACCATCAGAGCCACAATGAATTTTTCACAGATACCCGGACAGAAAGCAGTTATTGACAGGTTAAGGTGTTCTGTTGCTGAGAACCGTGTCAGTCACGCTTTGCTCTTTAACGGGCCTGAGGGAAGCGGCAAGTTTGCCATCGCGCTGGCATTTGCCCGTTATATCAGCTGTGAAAGACGCACTTCCGAAGATGCCTGTGGCGTCTGCCCGTCATGTGCCAAATACAACAAGCTTATACATCCTGACCTTCACTTCGTCTTTCCGGTCATCAAAAAAGAAGGCCGGAACCGAACCGGTGAGTGACACATTTATTGCACAGTGGCGCGAGATGGTGCTCCGTTCACCATGGTTCTCACTGAGCACCTGGACAGAGGCGATGGAGGTGGCGAATGAACAGGCGCTGATACCGGTTGCCGAGGCTGCAGAAATAATAAAGAAACTTAGCCTCAAATCGTTCGAGTCCGACTTCAAGATCATGATCATCTGGCTGCCGGAAAAGATGAATGCTGAGACAGCAAATAAGCTGCTGAAGATAATTGAGGAACCGCCGGAAAGAACACTCTTCATCCTTGTCACCGAGGAGGAGGACAGGCTGTTACCGACCATCACCTCGCGCTGCCAGCACATAAGGATACCTGCTATCTCAGCAGAAAACATGAGTCTTTACCTGGAGAGTGAGCTGGGCCTTGCGCGGGCCAAGGCGGCAGCGATAGCCGGCATAGCAAACGGCAATATGGTAAGAGCAATGGAGCTGGCCCGTGAAGACGACAACAGCATCCTTCACCTTGACCGTTTTACAAGGCTGATGCGGACAGCATATACCCGTGACATACAGACACTTGTAACCTGGTCGGAGGAAACGGCTGCCCTGGGACGAGAGAGACAGAAGAGTTTCCTTTCCTATTCACTCCGCATGATACGTGAAAACTTCATGCTGAACCTCGGCGGTAAAGAGAATAATTTTGTCTACCTCACAGAGGCAGAAGACGAATTCTCGAGAAAATTTCACCCGTTCATCAACGAAAAGAACATCAATGCCCTTGACCGCGAGTTCAACCTGGCTTATGCTCACATTGAAAGCAACGGCAACACCAGGATGATCTTCCTCGATCTTGCCCTCAGAACAATGAGGCTCATCAGGTAAGTGCCTGCCTACTGTTGAAAATAACTCTTTTATTCCTAAATTTGCATTCTCGTACCGGGACAGCCGTTCATTTTTGACCGTCATCCGGGAAATATTATATATCCGCATGTCAAACGAAGATATGCAGGCACACACAGGCGAAGAGCCTGCTGAACCTGCAATAAAATACAAAAGAGGCGCAAACAAGCTTGATGAATTCAACTGGCTGGCCGGCCTGCCCTATGACCCGCGCTACAATGAGGTGATTGAAGTGCGGTTTAAGAATACCCGGAAGGGGTTCTTCCGCAACGTCAATGATCTCAGGCTCGAAGTGGGCGACATTGTTGCCGTGGAAGCTTCGCCCGGTCACGATATCGGTCACGTATCCATGACCGGTTTTCTTGTCCTTGAACAAATAAAGAAGATGAAGACCAAGCCTGTCATCGAGGAGATGAAGAAGGTCTACAGGAAGGCAAGGACGGTTGATCTGCAGAAATGGGAGGAGGCACAGGAAGCAGGAGGTTCATACCATGCTCCGGTCAAGAAAAATTGCTGAGGATATCGGGCTGGCAATGAAGATAGGCGATGTTGAGTACCAGGGCGACAAGACAAAAGCCATCTTCTATTATCTGGCCGACGAGAGGGTGGACTTCCGTCAGCTGATCAAGCTGCTGGCTGAAGAGTTCCATATACGTATCGAGATGAGACAGATAGGAGCCCGCCAGGAAGCAGGACGTATCGGTGGTATAGGCACATGCGGACGTGAGCTCTGCTGTTCGACCCATGTCACCAACTTCGTCTCAGTGACCACCTCTCATGCCCGTTACCAGGATCTGTCGCTCAACCCTCAGAAGCTGGCGGGACAGTGCGGTAAACTCAAGTGCTGCCTTACTTATGAGCTTGACTGTTATATCGATGCGCAGAAGGAATTCCCCTCAAGAGAGATACCGCTTGAGCTGGCCAATGGTACAGCCTATTTCATGAAAATGGAAGTTCATACCGGTATCTACTGGTACTCGAATGACCAGCGCATGGCGGTGAACCTGACTGCCGTGCCTGTTGCGAGAGTGCGCGAGATAATGCAGCTCAACAGAAAAGGCATAAAACCCGATAACCTGCTGGCAGGTGCCGGTGTCAACGCCCCTGAGAAGGGCAATGATCTGCTGCTGCAGAACAGCGGTCTTACAAGGTTTGAGACTAAAAGCAACCCGCGCCCGTCCAGAGGCAGGCGCAGACCTTACAACAAAAAAAATGAGGGATTCCAGAAGTAAAATACTTGCTAATAAGTGCACTCCTCATGCTCATCAACCTCTCATGCGACAGGGGTACCTACTTCGCTGACAGCATTAAAATGCAGGATGAGGCATGGAGCATGTTCGACCCATGCAACTTTACATGCCAGATCGATGACACAGTCAGAGTTTATAATCTTGACCTCTCAGTCCGGACGTCAACCGGCTACCCGTACCGTAACCTGTACCTTTTTGTTGTCACCTCCTTCCCGTCAGGAAACAGCGTCACTGATACCCTGCAGGCCTTGCTCGCAAATGAACAGGGTGACTGGCTCGGCAAAGGCGCCGGCGACCTCCGTGAGCTGACCATACATTATAAATCCAACATCTACTTCCCTGAAAAAGGTGAATATCATTTTAAAGTGATACACGGAATGAGAGATACCGTTCTGAACGGGGTATATGACCTTGGAATGAGGATCTCACTGAAAGAAAATTAATCCAAATCATACAGGTATTGGGCAAGAACAAAGTGGCACGGTGGGCTGAGATGAAAGGCTTTGACCATGTTATAGAGCCTTCGTTTGATGATGTTTTCCGGAATGATTTCCACCTGAAGGGAAAATGGCACAGCACCTGGTTCGACAACACCAATCCTATTGTTCTTGAGCTGGGCTGCGGCAAGGGTGAATATACCGTCAGCCTGGCTGAGATGTATCCGCATAAGAATTTCATCGGCATTGACATCAAGGGTGCACGGATGTGGAAAGGCGCAAAGGAATCGCACCACAGGAGACAACCGAATGCGACATTCCTCCGTACCAGGATTGAGCTTCTGGGGTCATTCTTTGGCGCCGGGCGAGATTGATGAGATCTGGTTGACCTTCCCTGACCCGCAACCGAAAAGAAAAAGAGAGAAGAAGAGGCTGTCCGGTCCTGTCTTACTTAACCTCTACAGGAATTTCCTGAAAGACAATGGCATTGTGCACCTCAAGACTGACAGCAGGGAGCTGTTTGATTATACCCTCTCGCTGGTGCAAGTCAACGGCCTGAAAATTATTACCTCTGTTACAGACCTGTACGGTCAGTTGCCGGGTGACCAGCTGCTGTCAATCAGAACATATTATGAGGAGATCTTCCTGAAACAGGGGATCCCCATCACTTACCTTGCATTCAGACTGCCAAATGAAAAGGAGATCATCAGTCCCGGACAATAAAAATGAAGGCTTCTTCAACCGGGTATACGATGTCACCCGTCTCATACCTTACGGACGGATCACATCATACGGAGCCATAGCCAGGTATCTCGGCACTGCCGGTTCGGCCAGGATGGTTGGCTGGGCGCTTAACTCATCGCACACCGTCCCTGAATTCATTCCTGCACATCGTGTTGTTAACCGCAACGGAATGCTTACCGGTAAGTATCATTTTGGAAATTCCTCAACAATGCAGCAACTGCTTGAAAACGAAGGATTCATTGTCAGCGATGACCGGGTCATTGACTTCAGCGAGAAATTCTGGGATCCGGCTTCTGAACTTTGATACGGGGATTATGTTGTACTTATTTAATGATTTAAGAACAAGAAACATATTATGCATTCAAAAGAAGACGTGCTTGAAGCACTAAGAAGGGTCACCCATCCTGAAAAGGGAAGCGATATTGTCACACTGGGCATCGTGAGTGATGTCACCGTGACTGATGAAGGAATAAATATCGTGCTGACACCTGAAAGATCAAACGACCCGTTCCTCTCGTCCATAAAAAGCAACTGCGTCAGGGCTGTAAAGGATGCACTCGGGACCTGATGCAGTGATCGCATCAATAGATGTCAGGCCAAAAGTCGTGGTGTCTAAAAAGGAAGAAGCAAAGACTGATGCTCTTCCCGGAGTGAAAAACATCATAGCTGTCTCATCAGGCAAGGGAGGCGTGGGAAAATCGACTGTTGCAGTGAACCTGGCAGTGGCGCTTGCACGCAAAGGCTATGCCACCGGTCTGCTCGATGCAGACATTTTCGGCCCTTCGGTGCCCCGCATGTTCAATGCAGAAAAATACAGGCCGGATGTTCAAAGTGAGAATGGCAATGACAGGATCATCCCGATGAAGAAATATGGTGTCAGTATTCTTTCAATCGGCTTTTTTGTAAAAGATTCCGAAGCAGTAATATGGAGGGGTCCCATGGCAAGCAGCTTTCTCAAGCAGCTCATCACCCAGGGTGACTGGGGTGAGCTTGACTATCTCATCTTTGACCTTCCTCCCGGGACGAGTGATATACATCTTACGCTGGTGCAGGAGGTGTCTGTCACAGGTGCGGTGGTAGTAACCACACCGCAGGAGGTAGCTCTTGCTGATGCACGTAAAGGTATTGCCATGTTCCGGAGTGAGGCTATCAATGTCCCTGTCCTGGGCCTTGTTGAGAATATGTCATATCTTTATAGCTCCCGAGTTGCCCGGCAGACGTTATTACATATTCGGCAAGGAGGGTGGAAGCAGGCTTGCCGCCGAGGCCGGCGTTGAGCTTCTCGGGCAGATACCCATTGAAGAGAAAATCTGTGACGGCGGTGATGCCGGTACCCCTGTCGCCCTGAATGACAGCGAGACAGGCAATTCCTTCATGAGGCTGGCGGAGGCTGTCGTCAGGCAGGTGGAAAAGCGCAATTCTGAACAGGCCCCGACAAAAAGAGTGGTGATGAAGTAAGCGGCTTGCCGTAGTAAAGCAGACAGACCCGCTTTAACCTCTTTTTAGTACCTTTGGATACTTTTAGCTGCCCCTCGCAGTTATAAAGTATATATCCTTTTTTATTGAGATCACGGCACTCAGTATATTATGTCGCGATGACCCTGGTGCTCACCGCACTTATAACCGGTTGTTCTGTTGAGAAGAACACGGGGGCGAGCCGTTTTTATAATTCCCTGATTGCAAAATATAACGTCTGGTTCAACGGCAATGAGGCATATAAAGCCGGCGTTGAAAAGATACAACGTTCACACCGCGATGATTACAGCGTTTTGATCCCTGTCTTTGAATACACCTCGGCTGAATCTGCAGCAGCGGCAGCGTCAGACATGGAACGTGCTGCACAGAAAGCATCGAAGGTGATTGCACTCTATTCTATAACTGCCAAACCGAAAGAGAAGAGTCGCAGGGGGGATGATGCCCGTGATGAAGAGTTCTACAACCGCCGTGAATACAACGAGTGGGTTGACGATGCCTATCTTCTTCTTGCAAAGGCACAGTTCTATCTTAAAAACCTCCCCGCAGCACGGTCCGCCTTCTCCTTTACCGTCAGTATCGCTACTGATCCTGATCTTGTAAGTGAAGCAAATATCTGGATGGCCCGGATACAGACCGAAGAGGGCAATTATTCAGAAGCATCACGCATACTTCAGGGTTTTACTGACATTGACGGCTTGCCTAAATCATTACAGCCGATGCTCTACTCTACCCAGGCTGATGTAGCTCTGAGGCAGAAGCGTTATAACGATGCTGTCAGTCCGCTTACACTGGCAGTTGAGAACAGTACCAACAAGCATTTTAAGGTGCGGCTGACATATCTCCTGGCACAGGTATGCAAAGAAACGGGAGACAACAGCCTTTCAACGCGTTATTTTCGTGATGTGATAAGGATGAACCCGCCTTATGAGCTTGAGTTCAATGCGGCCATCAACCTTGCCGGTGTGACTGATTTATCTCACGGTGATGCAGAGGATCTGATAAAATCACTGCGCAGGATGTTGCGTGACTCAAAAAACAAGGATTATCTTGACCAGATCTATTTCGCCCTCGGAGAGCTCGAGATGCGCATGGGGAACACCAATGAGGCTCTTAATCTCTGGACTCAGGCTGCCAGGAGCAGCACAGTAAATACAAGACAGAGGGCACGCGCCTACCTTGCACTCGGAGAACATTATTACGCACAGCCGGAATATATGACGGCATTTCTGTATTATGACACTGCCTCGTACCTGATTGATGAACGTTTCCCCGACTATAACCTCATCAGCCGCCGGACAAGCGATCTGGGTGAGTTTGCAGATTTCCACCGTGTGGTGATTACTGAGGACAGTCTTCGCCGGGTGGCCATGATGAGCAGCACAGAACGTGATGCCCTCATTGCTGAATTGATCCGTTCCTATGAGGCGGAGCAGACAAAAGCCGCACAGGGTGACGGCAGTGACAGGTACAATATGGGCCTTTATTATGAGAATGAGCAGCGCTACCAGGGAGCCATTTCTGCCGAAGGCGGGTGGTATTTCTACAACCAGTCAGCGCTAACCTTCGGCCGTACCGAGTTCCGGCGCCGCTGGGGCGACAGGAGGCTTGAGGATAACTGGCGACGGTTGAATAAAGCACGCGCGGCATTCACTGCTCCCACGCCTGCAGAGAACGGAGAGGAACAGCAGACCACCGACAGTACGGCAAAAGCTCCTGAGCTGACCAAAGAATACTATCTCCGTGACCTTCCTCTGACCGACTCGCTGATGAGCCTCTCAGTAAGCAAAAGCGCCAACGCATTGCTGGGTGAAGGTAAGATACTGGCTTCACGTCTTGCTGACACACTTATGGCAGCGAAGTCGCTGGAGACAGCAGCAGCTCCCGGTAAC
The DNA here is from genome assembly GCA_963732575.1 of uncultured Bacteroidales bacterium. Taxonomy (GTDB): domain Bacteria; phylum Bacteroidota; class Bacteroidia; order Bacteroidales; family VadinHA17; genus SR-FBR-E99. The sequence continues at coordinate 139,518 of CAVTAA010000002.1, read as the reverse complement.
AGTGACAACATCAGGGCTGAAGCACTGTACGAACTTTTCAGGCTCCTTCGCACCAGCGACCCCGCCAGCGCAGAGAAGTTCAGGGCTGAGCTCCTGTCGTCATTCCCTGATTCTGAATACTCGCTCATCCTCTCCGATCCTGATTATGTCAGAAAACAACTTGAGATGGCAACAAGGGCGAGGACAAACTATGAAACCGCTTATGAAGCATTCGTTGCTGAGCGGTACACAGAGACGCAAGACATCTGCAGGGAAGCTGCCGGCCTGTTCCCCGGAGACGATCTTCTTCCAAAATTCATGCTTCTTGACGCCATGGCTACTGGCGCTACAGCAGGCGAACTGGCATACAAGGAAAAGCTTGATTCACTAACTGCAAAATATCCTGAAACTCCTGAGGGCAAAAGAGCTGCAGAGATAACCGCTTACCTCAAAAAGGAGATCCCCGCACTGCAGATTGCTGAAGATACCCGCATTGCTGAAGAACTTTATGAGCCTGACACCACCCAGCAACACTTTGTCCTTGTTATTGCTGAAAACATACAGGCGAACATGAACCAGATGGTCTTCGACGTTATTAACTATAACCTCGATAATTTTACCGAAAAGAACTACCGTACCGAAGGGAAGGCTGTTGATACTGATTATATTCTGATCTCCGTAGGTACGTTTGAAAATGCCGCGGAGGCCGGTAAATGGCTCAGGGCATTTGACCCTCTGACAAATATCAGGGAGGCAGAAAATGCAGCCATTTCCATGTATATCATCAGCCGTGACAACCTGGAAAAACTCAACAGTGACAAGAATATTACCAGGTACCGGATCTTCTACGAAACTGCTTACCGGAGCGAAAAATAAACTGAAAAGCTGACGATGCGACAGGTAAGGATATTATGGGTTGATGACGAGATCGGGGTACTGCGGTCTCATATACTTTTTTTGCACGAGAAGGGATTTGAGACAGATACATGTCCTTCCGGCAATGATGCCATACGGATGGTAAAAGAAAAATCCTATGACATCATATTTCTTGATGAGCATATGCCTGGCCTCAGCGGCATCGAAACACTGCGGCGTATCAAGGCAATCAAGCCTTCCATTCCCATTGTGATGATCACCAAGAGCGAAGAAGAAGAGATCATGGATGCCGCTATTGGTTCACAGATAGCTGATTATCTTATCAAGCCTGTCAAACCGCAGCAGATTCTTCTTGCCCTTAAACGCATCCTTGACATTGACGATATTGTAACGCGGCACACCACCACCGTATTCAGGGAGGAGTTCGGTTCCATTGCAGATGCGATATCTTCAGCTGCCACCTTCGGGCAGTGGAGCGAGGTGTACCGCAAGCTTGTCTTCTGGCAGGGTGAGCTCATCAGGTCATCAGATCCGGGCATGAGGGAGGTCCTGCGCATGCAGGAGGCAGATGCCAACAGGGCTTTTGGGAAGTACATTTCGAAAAACTACACAGGATGGATGTCATCCGATGCCGGTGACAAACCGCTCTTTTCACCGTCGGTGATGTCAAAACGCATATTCCCTCTCATTAAAAACGGATCTTCACTGTTTGTCATCATCATTGACAACATGCGCCTCGATCAGTGGCAGACAATATCCAGTGATCTCAGTCCTTTCCTGCGGAATGTGTCGGATGAAATTTATATGAGCATCCTCCCCACAGCAACGCAGTTCTCGCGCAACGCGCTCTTCGCAGGACTGATGCCTGCAGCGATAGGTGACCTGATGCCGGAATACTGGATCAGCGACACTGAGGATGAAGGCAAGAACCTGCATGAGGAAAAGCTCCTGGGCAAGCACCTGCAGAGGGCAGGCATAAACTGCAAATGGAGCTATTCCAAGATCAGCTCTGACGCTGAGGGTAAGGTCCTGAATGACAAACTCCCCCAGCTTCTTTCAAATGATCTTAACGTGCTCGTTTATAACTTCGTTGATATGCTCAGTCATGCCAGGACCGAAATAGGCGTCCTGCGTGACATGACCGGAGATGAGGCCTCATGGCTCTCCTTCACACATTCATGGTTCATCCACTCGCCTCTCTTTGAGCTTCTCAGGGCTGTGGCTGCCAAAGGATCACGGGTGGTGATAACAACAGATCACGGGTCTGTCAGGGTTCAGAAACCCGTCAGGGTGGTGGGCGACAGGCAGACGTCAATGAACCTGCGTTACAAGTCCGGAAAGAACCTTGACTACAATCCGCGCGAGGTATTTGAAATAACCGCCCCATCTAAAGCAGGATTGCCAATGACCAACATCTCATCAAAGTATATCTTTGCCTGCGGAAATGATTTCCTGGTCTATCCGAATAATTTCAACCATATTGTCTCGTATTACCGTGATTCGTTCCAGCACGGAGGAGTATCAATGCATGAGATGATGTTGCCTCTGGCCTTTCTTGAGCCTGTATAAAAAGATTACTTTTGCTGCATGAAGGTGATTATTGCAGATAAAAGCCATCTGAGAGAGGCGGCGAGGCATTTTCTGAAAGAGACGTCAGGATACCGCATCTTCGCCTTTTACGGGCAGATGGGATCCGGAAAAACCACCTTCATAAAGGCACTGTGCAAAGAGATGGGCGTGACCGATACTGTGACAAGCCCCTCTTTCACTCTCATAAATGAGTACCGTCGCACCGGTGATGTGCCTGTCTATCACTTCGATTTCTACAGGATCAGGAAAATAGCGGAAGTACTCGACTTCGGCATTGAGGAGTATTTTGATTCGGCATCACCATGCTTTATGGAATGGCCGGAACTTATTGAACCGCTGCTTCCTCCCGAAACACTGAGAATATCTGTCACTGTCATGCCTGACGGCAGCAGGGTCATTGAAGACCACCGGTGAATTGCAGATAGTATATCCGGTTGAATAATCAGGCCTGAAGTATCTTCTCTCCGATTAAAAGCTTAATTTTGATCTGAGTAATGCTAATCCTTTGTTTAATTGTAAAAAACAAGCCACATGAATCAACCTGCCAGAAGTGCATTCATGCCGCGTGAAGAGCTTATTGAAAAAGCCGTGAGCAGGCGACAGATCTCAATTGGCATCCCGCATGACATTCATGATGATGAAAAGCGTGTTGCTCTTACTCCCGAAGCCATTAAGATCCTTACAGACACGGGGAATGAGGTTTTTATACAGGCCAATGCCGGACTGGGTGCCGGTTTCCCGGACAGGGATTACAGTGAAAACGGCGCCGTGGTGGCCGACACCCCTCAGAAAGTATATGAGTGCGACATAGTCATTAAGATCGCCCCTTTCACTGAGAAGGAGGCCGGACTGCTGAAGGGTAACCAGATTGTCATATCGTTCATGAATGCGGCAACCATGGGTGAGGAAACGCTCTCGGCGCTGACGCGCAAGCGTGTGACGGCACTGGCGGCTGAAAGGATCAAGGACAATGACGGAATACTGCCCGTGGTCGAATCAATGAGTGAAATCAGCGGCATTACTTCAGTGCTTATCGCTTCGGAGTACCTGAGCAACACCTCCGGAGGAAAGGGAGTAATGCTTGGCGGAGTAACCGGCGTCACACCCACGGAAGTGGTTATCATCGGAGCCAATACAGCAGGCGAATATGCCGCCCGTGCAGCGCTCGGCCTGGGAGCAATAGTGAGGGTATTTGACAGCTCGGTTCACCGTCTTCGCCTCTTCCAGGATCTTCTTGGCCAGAGACTTTACACCTCAACCTTCCACCCCCAGGTGCTGCAGAAGGCCCTGAAATCAGCTGACGTACTCATCGGAGCACTGTCTACCGATGACCTGAGACCATGGTTCTATGTAAGCGAAGAGATGGTCCAGGGAATGAAGCGCGGTTCGGTTATAATCGATCTGAGTGTTGATACCGGCGGATGCGTGGAGACAACTGAACCAAGGGCAATAAAGGACCCTATCTATGAGAAACACGGAGTGCTTCACTACTCGGCGTGGAACCTTCCTTCAAGAGTGCCCAAGACAGCATCCATCGCCCTGAGCAATGTCTTCAGGCCTCTGATGCAGGATATCGCAAACTCGGGAGGAATAACACCAATGCTCAAGTTCAACACCGGTCTGCGCCACGGCGTATATATTTACAACGGCATACTCACCAATGAGATGCTTGCTCAGAAATTTGGGATCCTTTCAAAAGATATCAACCTGCTGCTTGCAGCCTTCTGACGCTGATCACAGGTAGCTCAGAGACGCTTCGGAACCGTTTTGTGTCAGTCTTGCCCTGCGGCCCAGGTAGAACGCCCGGTTGACTGCTATGTGCCCGGCCGGGAAGCTGAAAAGTACCGGATAACCGTACCTGCCGGCAACATTCATCACAACCTCTTCCACGCTCTGGTTAAATACATGCTCGCCTTCGGTGATCTTCTCCATCCCTCCCACTATCAGTGCCGACAGGTTGCTGAGCATGCCCGCCATCCGCATCGATGTGAGCATACGGTCGAGATGATAGAAGTGCTCTCCAATCTCCTCGATAAACAGTATTGCCCCTTCAGTGTCAGGTTGTCCCGGTGTGCCGTTAAGGCTGCAGATAAGAGATATATTGCCCCCTAAAACAGCTCCTTCCACAGTGAAGGATGCTTTATGTGAACTCTTCCATACTACCGGCTCCTGTTCGCCCCTCAGGGCTCTGACCATCGTGTCATAACAGAGAGGCGAGTAATCAGGGTTGGAATAATTAATCGGCATCTCCGCATGCAGCGATGCAATGCCGCATACTGTATTGAGCCACAGATGCAGAGAGGTGATATCACTGTACCCGACATACCACTTCGGGTACCTTTTCAGGGCTGAATAATCGACCCTGTCAACTATTCTTGAAATGCCGTAACCACCCCGTGAACATAATACAGCCTTAACAGAAGGGTCATTAGTAGCCTTCTGAAGATCATTCAGCCGCTCATCGTCACTCCCGGCAAATGGACCATTCACTGAGAAGACATGCTCACCCAGCACAACATCAAAACCTGAAGCTCTGAGCAATTTTTCTGCATGCAGTACCAGTTGTCCGTCAATGTGGCTTGCCGGCGTAACAATAGAAATGCGGTCTCCCTCCCTGAGATAAGGCGGTATGGTCAAATCTTTCATGACTGATCCTTTCTGATGACAGCATCAAAAGTAGCTATTTTAGGAAAGGAACGAGGCAGCGGTGCTGAAAAGTCTGTCAAAAGTACCGTCGACCTCATCAGACAGGTTGCCCGCCAGTACCGGGAACGGATTTTCATGTGTACACGGATAACCGGGAGACCATACCTCCACGCTGGCACCCTGAAGTGTTGCCGACACAGCATCAGAAGGTATGACACAGTCGCCGGCAAAGGAGACTGCCAGGAGTTTACCCTGAGTATTACTGAAAGGTGTACCTGTGACGTCCTTCAGCCGGCTCAGGGAGGTCATTGCATAGAACGCCCTGCCTTCAGGAGTGTCATTCATAATCTTCATTAACCCGTCGCTATCAGTATTCCTGTTCTCCTTCGGCCATTCAAGATAGAACGACATTAATTTTTCAAAGGCCATGCTGTCCATTATAAGTTTTGATGTGCCGTTCATCAGGCTGAAGGCGCTTCCTCCGCAGAACAGCATCACACGGCTGTCGTCAGGCAGGACGGAGGGTTTTGAAAGCATCATTATCTGTGTTGCCAGGGCTCCTATCGAATAGGCGAACACATCAACGCGGCCACCTCCGGGCAGGTCAGGATGTGTCCCCTCCCTGACGGAGCTGATGAGCACTTTCAGGTCATTTATGGTCTGGTACCCTGAAAGTATGAATCGCTGGGGTGATGACGACATGCGTGTACTCAGGGCCACATTGACAAAAGTCGACAAATGCGTGTCAGGCACCAGGGCGGTGCGCGCTGCCACAAGCGGCATCATGAGATGCCTGTCAATCCAGCTGCGGGGTGAACGGTTCATGTGGTAGGCGCTGGGGAAAAGTATAACAGGCCTTCCGGTGTCAGTCGCCAGCCTCAAACCCCACTGAACATATTTGTTCCAGCTGCGTTCATTGAGACCATGAAGAAGAATAATTGCACCTCTGCCGCTGCTGTTGTCCGGAATAAGTAAATAGTAGCGGAAATCACTGTTAGACTGCTCAAGCTCCTTTGACTTAAAGATAGAGTTGAAGATGCCAGCCACACTCTTTCCGTCGGGTACGGAATAGCTGTTTGGAGAATGGAATAGCTCGCTTACTATCCGTACCCCCGTACCGGGAATAAGCCCCTCTGTTAATCCCTCCCTGAAATTCTTGGCAAATTCCCTTTCCTGAGCCGTGTATCCCATCCTGTTTTTCTGCAAACAAAACAGATACCGGTCACTTGTCCAAATAATAGGTTCTGACTATGCGGCTGTGGGTTTGAATCCCTCTGCCCGGGGTAGAAAAGTCAATGCAGGGGTGAAATTTGCCGGCCGATATCCCGGTAAATGCCTTCGGACCTGAAAAATACTAATTTTGTGGCAGGACAAAGTGAATGAATATTGATCTTCATAAAAAGCTTCCGGGCTACCTTACAGAAAAGGGAAACATAGTTACACACATTCTCTTCACTGCAGGATTTTCACTGCTGTTCCTGAACCTGTACACACCGTTCGGGGCGATAACCGTATACGAAGTATCCAAAACGACACTTTTACTTTATACAAGCGGGGTAATACTGACCGGCTTGCTTATTGTGGCACTGAGTCGTATCATAATGTACCTGCTGTTACGCAGGGGCATGGAGCTTGTTATATGGCAGTACCTCGCCTGGGTGGCGGCTGAGATAGTGGCGATGGCACTTTTCTTTGCTCTTTTTGAGATCGTAATCCTTGACGACCGGCGAACCTTCCCTGACCTCCTGGGAAAATCGATTGTGAATACTTCACTTACGCTGCTCCTTCCATATGGCATGCTCTGGCTCTATTTTTCGTGGCGTGATAACAAGATGAAACTTACTGAGCTGAAAGAGCAGCCTGACGGTTCAGGACAGAAGCCAATGATACCGCTCCGCGATGAAAAGGGTGTACTGCGCCTCTCTTTAAAGAGATCAGACATTATTTATCTTCAGGGAAGCGATAATTACGTTACAGTCTGGTATCAGTCACAGGGCCGGATCATGAAGTTCATGCTGCGCACAACATTAAGAACACTGGAGGATGAACTGCAGCAGGAAGGTATAATAAGGTGCCACCGTTCATATCTTGTAAATATTGAGCGGGTAAAACTTATACGCCGGGAAAAGGACGGACTACAGCTCGAGCTTGACAGTACCCCTCCTTCAACCGTGCCAGTATCAAGGACATATATGCACGAAGTGCTTTCTGCATTCGGCCAGGAGAGCTGACAGGCTTCAACGCAGTTTCCTGAAATCATTATCTTTGCCCGGTTAACATCAGAAACAAGTTTTTTCTACAGATGAAGAAGTTTAAGCGCCACCTTATCACCTCTGCCCTGCCCTATGCCAATGGCCCTATCCACATAGGACATCTTGCAGGTGTCTATGTACCGTCGGATATCTATGTGCGCTACCTCAGGATGCAGGGCGCCGATGTGATATCGATATGCGGTTCAGATGAGCACGGCGTACCCATCACTCTCAAGGCACGGAAAGAGGGCATCACTCCGCAGGAGGTTGTTGACCGCTATCATGAAATGAATAAAAAAGCCTTTGAGGAGTTCGGCATTTCTTTCGACATCTATTCACGCACCTCGAACAAAATACATTACGAGACCGCATCAGCATTCTTCCGCAAGCTCTATGACCAGGGTGAGTTTATTGAGAAGAGCGCCAACCAGTACTATGATGAGGAGGCCGGCTGCTTCCTTGCAGACAGGTACATCATGGGCACCTGTCCGTTCTGCGGAAATGAAAATGCCTACGGTGACCAGTGCGAGAAATGCGGCACCTCACTCAGCCCGACAGACCTGATCAACCCGAGGTCAACAATCAGCGGCAGCGCACCGGTAATGCGTGAGACACTGCACTGGTACCTCCCTCTTGACAGGTATGAGGGGTGGATCAGAAAATGGATACTGGAGGATCATGCGGACTGGAAAACAAATGTTTACGGCCAGTGCAAGTCGTGGCTTGACCAGGGCCTCCAGCCCAGAGCTGTGAGCCGTGACCTCGACTGGGGTGTGCCTGTACCCGTTGAGGGAGCAGAAGGGAAGGTTCTTTATGTATGGTTTGACGCTCCCATAGGATATATCTCGGCAACCCGGGAATTGACGCCCGACTGGGAAAAATACTGGAAAGATCCGGAGACACGAATGATACACTTCATCGGCAAGGATAACATTGTGTTTCATTGTATCATCTTCCCGGCAATGCTGAAGGCAGAGGGGAGCTATATACTACCTGATAATGTGCCGGCAAATGAGTTTCTTAACCTTGAGAACGAGAAAATATCGACCTCAAGAAACTGGGCTGTCTGGCTGCATGAATACCTGGCTGATTTCCCGGGTAAGCAGGATTCGCTCCGTTATGCCCTGTGCGCCAGCGCTCCCGAGACAAAAGACAACGACTTTACATGGAAAGAATTCCAGGCCAGGAACAATAATGAGCTGGTGGCTATCCTCGGAAACTTCATCAACCGTACACTGGTGCTGACGAATAATTATTACGGAGGAGAGGTTCCTGAACCCGGTGTGATGAATGATTATGACAGATCAACCGTCAGCTCAATCATGACATGCAGGGAAGGCACGGAGAGCAATCTAGAAGGTTTTCGTTTCAGGCAGGCGCTTGCAGAAGCCATGAACCTTGCACGTCTCGGTAACAAATATCTTGCAGACACCGAGCCATGGAAAGTGATCAAAACCGATCCTGCCCGTGTAAAGACAATTATGTTTATTTCGCTTCAGATAACGGCCAACCTTGCAATTATCCTTGAGCCTTTCCTTCCATTTTCAATGGATAAGCTGAGAAGCTGGCTGAATATCACCGGTCTGGGCTGGGACAAGGCCGGAAGCGCGGAGCTGCTTAAGCCAGGTCATAAAGTCTCCGCCGGAGAACTGATGTTCAGCAAAGTGGAGGATACCGAGATAGAAAAGCAGGTGAAGAAGCTGCTTGACACCAAACAGGCAAACGAGAAAGGTGCAGCACCGGTCATTCCGGCTAAAGATGATGTCAGCTTCGAGGAGTTTACAAGGATGGATATACGCACGGCGACCATCCTCGAGGCTCAGAAAGTGCCAAAGACAACAAAACTTATAAAGCTGAAGGTTGATACCGGCATAGATGTGCGGACCATTGTGTCAGGCATTGCCGAGCAGTTCACGGCAGAAGAGCTTCCGGGAAAGCATATCTCCGTCATTGTGAACCTCGCACCGCGAACCATCAAGGGGATAGAATCAAGGGGTATGGTCTTGCTGGCTGAGGATGAGACCGGCAGGCTGACCTTCGTGGTGCCTGAAACGGCAATAAAAAACGGAAGCCCTGTTAAATAGGGCTTACATATTTGCGAGTTGCGATTTGCGATTTGCGAATTGAAAATTGCGAATTAACTGATAACCAAATTCTTAATTCTTAATTCTTAATTCTTAATTTTCCACTATTACCTGCTCTTATGTATCCAGGCTCCCGGAAAATTCTTTATTATCTTGCTGTGGGCAGCTTTTGCTTCCTCAACGGTGCTGTATGATTCTGCGCTGACGCGAAGGAAACCGTCCGGTCCGCTTGTCATCTCAGGATCGTAACCGATCTTCCGAAGCTTTTCGATCATTGTCAACGCATTTTCTTCTGTCTTGAAGCTTCCGATAATAAGCAGGAACCTGTATTCCTGAACAACCACTGCCTGCTGCACGGGTTTGAATACTGCAGGGGCGGGTGCATCAGCTACCGGAGGCTCTGTGACAGGCTCTTCAGTTACCTTCGCCACGGTGACAGCCGTCTCGGTTACAGCGGTCTCAGTGACAGCAGCCTCGGTTGTAGCCGCTTCAGTTACAGCCTTCTCATTGGCAAACGCCTCCGGTTCAATATATGCCGTATCAGCTGCAATCTGTTCGCGGTTAAATTCCAGTTCGGCATTGGCCAGTGGGTTGAGAGTGGATTCCTCCATCTTGCCCTTGAACAAACGATCATTGAAAGGAACAAGGGCAAGTGCTACCAGGACCGGAACGATAACTGCAGCCCTGACCAGAAGGCGTCTCATTGAGGGCTGGCTGACGGCCGGCGCCTGGTGATGCTCAAGCATTTTCTTGCGGACATCGAAGTCGCTTACCGGCTGTCTCTGGTAAGATGTAAGACCGTATGAAGAAAGGAGGTAATTTACCGTGCTGTCAGGTTCAAAGATTATCGTTCCTTCACGGTTGAGCGAGAAAGTTCCGAGATGATCAAGATTCAGGATGGTTCCTGCCATTATCCTGCTCCGGAGTTCATCCGCCCAGGTGATTATCAAATCACGTGATTCGCCGTAAGGAATATTCAGATGCGAAGAGACATGACCTATCAGCAGTCCGTCATTGCCGGTGAGATGACGGTTAAATGTTATCCGTCTTGCAGGCGGGTAAAAGAGCCCTTCATTACGGTCAATATGCGAAGGAAAGTAGTTACCAATAAATGCACCAAACCCCGGTATAATGACACAATCATGCCTGAAAAGCAGTTCCCTGATGTATGCGGTGATATCCTTCGCCATTAAGATCCAATAATAAACAAAGATACAAAACCGGTATGACTTTATGAAGGAAAATGGGTTAAAATAAATTGTGCTATCTTCGCTTTCGAGAGACAAAACACCCCATGAAAAAGATCGAAATGGTTGACCTCCGGTCCCAGTATGACAGGCTTAAAGCTGATATAGACAGGGCAATCTCGGGAGTGATTGATTCGACCGCTTTCATCAAGGGCCCCGATGTCCGTCTTTTTGAAGAGGAGCTGCAGCGTTACCTTGGCACCAGGAATGTCATAGCATGTGCCAACGGCACAGACGCCCTGCAGATAGCCATGATGGCGCTGGGTCTGAAACCGGGCGATGAAGTCATTACAACAAATTTTACATTCATAGCAACCGTGGAGGTCATTGAGCTCCTGGGGCTTAAGCTGGTGCTTGTTGAACCGGAAAAAGACACCTTCAATATCAGTGTCGAAGCAATTAAAAAAGCAATAACACCGCGCACCAGGGCAATCGTACCTGTCCACCTCTTCGGACAATGCGCTGATATGGAGCCTATTATAGAAATAGCCAGGCAGCACGGGATACATGTCATCGAGGATGTTGCCCAGGCAACCGGTGCAGAATATACCTTCAGTGACGGTAAGGTAAAGAAAGCCGGTACGATGGGTGTCATCGGATGCACATCCTTTTTCCCTTCTAAGAACCTGGGATGCTACGGTGACGGAGGCGCGCTGTTCACTGACAATGATGAACTGGCAGCACTTATCAGGAGCATCACCAACCATGGCATGAAGGTCAGGTATTATCATGACACCATCGGGGTCAACTCGCGCCTTGATACAATTCAGGCAGCCGTCTTAAGGGTCAAGCTCCGTCACCTCGATGCTTTTAACGAAGCACGGCAGCTGGCTGCAGCACACTATGACAGTGAACTGTCAGGAGTGAAGGGTATAATCATTCCGTTCAGGGCAGAAAATTCAACACATATATTTCACCAGTACACGTTGCGGGTGGCTGGCGGTGACAGGAACAGGCTCCGTGAGTGTCTTGAGAACGAGGGAATACCGTCAATGGTCTACTATCCTGTACCCCTTCACATGCAAAAGGCTTATTCTCATCTGGGGTACAGGGCTGATGACTTCCCGGTTACTGCCAGTCTTACAAATGAGGTGCTTTCACTTCCGATGCATACCGAGCTTGAGCGGGAGCAGCTCGAATATATTACCGGGTGCATCAGGTCAGAATTCAAATGAAAAGAAAAGATGGAAGAAAAATTTTTCGCGCATGAGACAGCAGTGATTGATGAGGGTTGCACAATAGGCAGCGGTACCAAAATATGGCATTTCAGTCATATAATGAAGGACTCCGTCATAGGTGAGAAGTGCAATATCGGGCAGAATGTTGTAGTATCACCCGGTGTCATCCTGGGTAATAATGTTAAAGTTCAGAACAATGTATCGATCTACACAGGCGTTATCTGTGAAGATGATGTTTTCCTTGGCCCTTCGATGGTATTCACCAATATCATAAACCCCCGCAGTGCAGTCGTCAGGCGTGACCTGTATGTCAAAACCATGGTCAGGCGGGGTGCCTCCATCGGCGCCAACGCAACCATCATCTGCGGAAATGAAATAGGTGAGTATTCTCTTATTGGCGCAGGTGCAGTGATAACCAAAAACGTCAAACCCTTTGCCCTGGTCGTGGGTAATCCCGGCCGCCAGACCGGATGGGTATCTGAGTACGGACACAAGCTCTCCTTCAACAGTGATGGCTTTGCCTTATGCCCCGAAAGCGGCCAGAAATACAAGCTCTCCGGAGAGAGAGTGACAAAAGTTATTTAGTATGCTTATTTCCTTATAAACGTATTTATGGATAATACCCCCAGGAATTTTGGCCTTATAGGTGTTGCCGGTTATATCGCCGACCGTCACCTGCGTGCCATCAAAGATACAGGTAACCGCCTGCTGGCCAGCCTTGACAAATTCGACTGTGTCGGAAAACTTGACAGCTATTTTCCCGAGAGTGACTTTTTTGTTGAGTTTGAGAGATTTGACCGTCACGTTGACAAACTGAAGAGAAGCGGTGTTCAGCTTGACTATGTGAGCATCTGCTCTCCCAATTACCTGCATGACTCCCATATCAGGTTTGCTCTCAGGCACCAGGCAGAGGCAATCTGCGAGAAGCCTGTGGTACTGAACCCGTGGAATATAGATGCACTTCAGGAGATCGAGAAGGAGACCGGCCACAGGATATACAACATACTTCAGTTAAGGTACCACCCTGTGATAATTGCACTGCGCGATAAGATCGCCGCTGCCCCTGCAGGTAAAAAACATGACATCGATCTGACATACATCACCAGCCGCGGTAACTGGTACTATATATCCTGGAAAGGTGACGTCAACAAGTCAGGCGGGATAGCCACAAACATAGGAGTACACTTCTTCGATATGCTTGGATGGATCTTCGGGCCGGTGGTCTCAAACAGGGTGCATCTCCTCGAAAAAAATAAAGCCTCAGGGTTTCTTGAGCTGGAGAAAGCAAGGGTAAGATGGTTTCTCAGCATTGACAGCAATGACCTTCCCGATACAGTGAAGGAGAAGGGTAAGCGAACATACAGAAATATCACCCTTGACGGTGAAGAGCTTGAGTTCTCCGAAGGATTCACCGATCTGCATACGGTAACATACCGTGAGATCCTGAAGGGCAACGGTTACGGGCTTGAAGATGCCCGCCAGAGCATAGAGACAGTATATCAGATACGAAATTCAACATTATCAATACTTTCAGGCGAATATCATCCTCTAATAAAAAAATAAATATGTATAGTAAACTGGTAAATAAGGAGACCAAACTCTCTCTCATCGGCCTCGGGTATGTGGGCCTTCCAATTGCCCTTGAATTTGCACGGAAAATAAAGGTGGTGGGCTTTGACATCAGGCCTGACAGGGTTGAGCTGATGAAAAAAGGAATTGATCCGAGTAATGAACTTGAACACGAGGCCTTTGCCGGGACAGACATAAAATTCACCTCTGACCCTGAAGATCTGAAAGAGGCCTCATTCCATATCATTGCAGTCCCCACCCCTGTTAACAAGCATAACCTTCCTGATCTGACACCGGTGCTGAAAGCCTCAGAAACTGTAGGCAGGATCCTTAAGAAAGGAGACTATGTAGTCTATGAATCTACAGTGTACCCCGGATGTACCGAAGAGGACTGCCTGCCGGTGCTTGAAAGATTTTCAGGCTTGAAGTGCCCTGAGGATTTCAAGGTTGGTTTTTCACCTGAACGTATAAACCCCGGTGATAAAAACCATACTCTCACCAAAATCGTAAAAGTAACCAGCGGCTGTGATGCCGTATCAGCTGAGAATATCGCAAAGACCTATGAGCTGATCATCACTGCCGGTGTACACAGGGCATCATCCATCAAGGTGGCTGAAGCGGCCAAGATCATTGAAAACACGCAGCGCGACATAAACATCGCCTTTATGAATGAGCTCTCAATCATCTTTAACAAGATGGGAATAAATACATTCGAGGTTCTGGAAGCTGCGGGTACTAAATGGAACTTCCTGAGATTTTATCCGGGCCTGGTGGGAGGTCACTGTATCGGCGTTGATCCCTACTACCTTTCTTATAAGGCAAAGTCAATGGGTTACCATCCGCAGATGATCGACTCTGGGAAGGTTCACAAATGACAGTATGGGCGCTTATGCCGGCAAGCAGACGGTGAAGAAGATAATTGCCGCTCACAAGAGCCCCGATAAGGCAAGAGTGCTTGTAATGGGTATGACCTTCAAGGAGGATGTAACCGATATCCGCAACTCAAAGGTCATTGACGTGGTCAATGAGCTGCGCGATTTCGGTGTTGAGGTGGATGTCATCGATCCGGGAGCCTCGCCTGAAGAGGTGAAACATGAATATGGGATTGAGCTGAAAGATCAGCCATCAGGAAAATATGATGCAATTATAGTAGCTGTGGCCCATAAGGAATATGTCGGGCTTGAAGAGAAATATTTCCTCGACCTGCTGAATGAAAGAGGTATCCTTGTCGACCTGAAAGGCCTTTACAGAAATAAGATGAAGTGGCTGACCTACTGGAGTCTCTGATGAAGAAAAAAGTAATTGTAACAGGCGGGACAGGTTACATCGGATCACATACCGCCGTTGAGCTTATTGCCGGCGGCTTTGAGGTGGTGATAATAGATAACCTGTATAATTCAGATATCACTGTTCTTGACGGCATTCAGGCTATCACCGGTATCAGGCCGAAGTTTTACGACTATGATATCTGTGACAGAACCAAACTCAATGAAGTATTTATTGCCGAGGGCCGCATCGATGCTATCATTCACTTTGCTGCCTACAAGGCGGTAGGTGAATCAGTGAATAAGCCGCTTGAGTATTACAGGAACAATCTCGTCTCGCTGATGAACCTGCTTGATATGATGGAACAGCACAGCGACCCTGCACTGGTCTTTTCATCGTCATGCACCGTTTACGGACAGCCCGACATACTGCCTGTGACTGAGACATCGCCCGTTAAGGAGGCGGCGTCACCTTACGGTTATACAAAACAGGCGGGAGAGATCATCATCAGGGATACCATGGCTGCCAGGCCAGCACAGAAGGCTATTTCACTCAGGTATTTCAATCCTATCGGCGCTCACCCCACGGCATATTTAGGTGAGCTGCCACGCGGTGTGCCGGAAAACCTTGTGCCATTCCTCACCCAGACTGCCATTGGACTGAGAGACGAGCTCAGGGTCTTCGGTAATGACTATGATACCCCCGACGGATCATGCATACGCGATTACCTCCATGTTGTCGACCTGGCAAAAGCACACGTGGTGGCGCTGAAGAGACTGATTGAAGGCGGGAACAAAGAAAATTATGAGGTCTTTAACCTTGGCACCGGAACCGGTGTTTCCGTCCTGGAAGCAATTGCTGCATTCGAACGTGCCACGGGAGAGAAAGTGAAGTACAGAATCACCGAAAGAAGACCGGGTGACATAGAAAAAATCTGGGCTGATCCGTCGCTCGCCAACAGGGAGCTTAACTGGAAGACGGAGCTCACACTTGACGAAGCCATGGAGACAGCCTGGCGCTGGGAGAAGAAATTAAGAAATAAATAATCATGAACAGAGTATTGCTCATTACCGGAGGAGCTGGTTTCATCGGATCACATGTTGTCAGACGTTTCATCAACCGGTATCCCGGATATAAGATTGTCAATGCCGACAAGCTTACCTATGCAGGCAACCTCGGTAACCTTACCGATATTGAAAAGGAACCGAATTATCTCTTCCGCAGGGTTGATATCGTTGACAAGCAGGCTGTGAATGCGCTTTTCGATGAGTTCAGGTTCGACGGAGTGATACACCTGGCAGCCGAGTCCCATGTAGACAGGTCAATTACTTCGCCCGATGAGTTTATCCTCACAAACATATTAGGCACAGTAAACCTCCTCACGGCATTTCGTGATGTCAGTCCTGCCACTGATGCAAAAAAGCTCTTTTATCATATCTCTACCGATGAAGTGTACGGGTCACTTGAGCACGGGGGCTTTTTCACAGAGCAGACTGCCTATGATCCCAGGAGTCCCTATTCTGCTTCCAAGGCAAGCTCTGACCACATGGTGAGAGCCTTTGGAAATACATACGGTCTCCCGTTCGTGATCTCGAACTGCTCAAACAACTACGGTCCCAACCAGTTTCCCGAAAAGCTCATCCCACTTACAATCAACAACATAAAGACCGGGAAACCCATACCTGTCTATGGCAAAGGTGAGAATATCAGGGACTGGCTGTATGTTGAGGATCATGCCTCAGCCATCGATATTATTTTTCATAAGGGACGACCCGGGGAGACATACAATGTAGGCGGTGACAATGAGTGGAAGAACATTGACCTGGTGCGCCTGATGTGCCGTATCATGGACGATAAGCTGGGCAGGGACAAAGGCAGTTCAGAAAAGCTGATCACATTTGTGACCGACCGTGCGGGTCATGATCTCAGATACGCCATTGACAGCAGCAAGTTGATGAAGGAGCTGGGGTGGAAACCGTCAGTGACCTTTGAGCAGGGGATTGGTATGACTGTTGACTGGTATCTTTCAAATGAGAAATGGCTTGAGACGATAATCTCAGGAGCCTATTCCGGATATTACGAAAAAATGTACGGCAACCGGTAGAATTTGCGGTTTTCGGTTTTTGCCTACTTAATGCCCTACGGGCAATAATTTTTGGGACGCCATTGCAGGCTACAAAACTGGATGCCCTACGGGCAATGGGTTTTGGCGGTGCCATGGAAACTACAAAACTGTATGCGCTACGCGCAATGGCGCAAGGTTCGCCGTAGGCGATCAGGTATTGTAGAACATGTGGCAATAACATTATTATTGGCCGTAGGTCATTAAGACCTGGTATGCTTCAGACGGCCGATCAGCTCATCACCCAGTTCCGACTTGATCTTGATATGATCAAGTATGGCAAGCACAACCGAGTTCTTTTCGAAATCACCCCTCACCTGCTCGAAATCTCGCTTCTTCACTTCATCATCACCGTCTATTCCAAAGCCCGTCATTGATGACAGGGTAAACTCCTTGCGGGCATCTTCATAAAGCATGTGGTCAAGATCTACCACGCTCTCCTTCCACCTTTCCACCAGTTTTATAATATCTGATGCCGTCAGCTTATCATTGGGCTTGCCTGTCTCCCCGGGAAGCCGGTTATAGATCCAGGCCCATTCCATATCATAATAGCGCTTATGGATGTCTTCAAATTTCTTATTGATGGCATCTGCGGTTTGCATTTCCATTTTTTCAATAGATGAGAGCAGATGCTCAATCTCCTTGAGCGGCGCTATCAGCCCTGACATGTCAACCCAGTCTCCGGTGCCCTTCTCATGATCAGGCTTTAATCTCTTTCTGATTTCAGTGTCAGAGTGGAATTCAATTCCTTCAAGCCTCTTTATCACAGAGTTTCCAATAAATTTATTGATACCCATCTGGTAAAGCTTTATGCCGCGTTCAGCAGCAGAAGTCTTCATCTTCATTCTCTCATATGTGAGAAAAGGCAGTCCTTCCGTATTCTCTTTCAGCAGTTTTTGCAGAAGCTCCCTGCCATTCATCATTTTACCCACTGTGAAAGGACTCAGAAGGTTATAATTTATCTGGTCAAGTTTTTTAGGATCCTTGCGTACGTCACGCTTTGGCCATTTCTGTGCATCACGTATGGTTCCCACACTGCGCAGGTTAATGCCAGGCACGAGCTGTGACTCGTAATTCACCTCAGTCAGGTATGAAAAGGGGAACTGTGTTGTATCAACGTTATGATAATGGCGTCCGACGACAAGGGTAAACGGACCGATACGTGAAGGCCACAGCACATAAGAGTCACTTGTTGTCTTGGATCCTCTCTCCATTATACCCTGATGTATCGGACCAAGCTTGTACATGTGATTGCTCTGGTTCGATCCGCTGCCGGCATTCATGAATGAAAAGATTCCGGCGATAAGAAGGGTCGATTTATGATGAGTCACCGTATAGGGACCGGCGAAAATTGAACATGCCTCGCCATGATATCCGCCACAGTTTGAAAAGAAGAGGGAGTTCTCGGCCGAATACTGTTTTGACAGTGTACAACCCTGGCCTATGAAGCACTTGTCTATCACTGCCGCATCATTGACCTTTGATCCGGAACATATTATAAAATGATCCATGATGACATCGTTGCCGATGTAAACCGGATCCTTGAATGAGCTGTTTACCGAGCCTTCAGCCAGTCTTGAAACGTCTTCAATGACGGATCCGTTACCGATCTTTACATTCTTTATTGTTCCGCATCCGGCAATATATGATCCGGATCCGATCACTCCACGGTCGGACTTAACGCTCTCTGTATACTTGTCAATAAGATTCTCAATCACCTCGATGGCAGCAGGTCTGTGACGATACAGGGTAATTATGTATGCCATGTGCGATGTCAGCCTGTCCCATATGGGCACCTCGCGTCCTCCGGTCTCATTCAGCACGGCCACGCGGGTACCGTTTCCGAACGATGTACGCCCTTCAGTCGAGATATGCCCGCAGTTCCTGATCACGACACCCTCACCAATGTCATAATTGGCAATAAATCCCGTGATGTCTGTGATTGTAACATTATCATCAATCGTACAGTTGTGAATATGGGCATTTCTTATACCGTGCAGCAGCGGCAAGTCCGCATCTCTCACGTGCAATACCGTTAAAAAGTCCAAGTTTCACCAGGCCTGAGAAAGTGACATTCTGGATCCGTTCAGCATTGAAAGGCTCTTTGACCAGGACACTCCCCCATGAGCCGCTTCTGCATCCTGCAGCCTCAAGACCACGTATCTCACCGATACTCAGATTTCTGTAACCGTCGGCCATATTATTATGATTTTACTATTCGACTGTGACTGATTTTGCCAGGTTTCGCGGTTGATCAACGTTACAGCCGCGTAATACCGCAATATGATAAGAGAGAAGCTGCAGTGGAACGACAGCCAGGACGGGAGCAAAGACATTAATTGTGTCAGGCACCTCCATCACATAGTCAGCCATCTTGCTGATGACCTGGTCACCCTCGGTCACCACAGCGATCACTTTTCCCTTGCGTGCCTTTACCTCCTGTATGTTACTGACAATTTTCTCATAGGAGTTCTCCTTTGTGGCAACCACCACCACCGGCATGTGCTCATCAATAAGGGCGATGGGGCCATGCTTCATTTCAGCGGCAGGATAACCCTCTGCATGAATGTACGATATCTCCTTGAGTTTCAGGGCGCCTTCAAGAGCCACAGGGTACAAAAGTCCCCTTCCAAGGTAAAGCGCGTTCGTTGAATCCTTGTATATTTTTGCGAGAGCCAGGGCCTGGTCATTGATCTTCAGGGCATCAGCCACCTTATCTGGCAATCTTGTCAGTTCTACTATGAGATTGTGGTAGCGTGTCTCATCAATAAGACCCTTGCGGTATCCTATCTCAAAAGCAATCATGGCCAGGGTGACCACCTGTGTGGTGAAAGCCTTGGTTGAAGCAACACCTATCTCAGGGCCGGCATGTGTGAAGACACCGGCATTGGTCTCCCGTGATATTGACGACCCAACCACGTTGCATATGCCCAGCACCATTGCACCCCTCTCCTTTGCCAGTTTTATTGCCGCAAGAGTGTCAGCCGTCTCACCACTCTGGCTTATTGCAAGAACGATATCTCCTTTTTTGATAATGGGATCACGGTACCTGAATTCAGAAGCATACTCTACCTCGACAGGTATCCGGCAGTATTCCTCAATGATATACTCGCCTACCAGTCCGGCATGCCATGATGTCCCGCAGGCCACTATCAGTATCCTGTCTGCCGAAGCCATCGTGTCAAAGACATTATAAAGCCCCCCAAGCATCAGTCCTGACTGGTTCGGAAGCACCCTGCCCCTGAATGTGTCATGTATGGCCCGGGGTTGCTCGAAGATCTCCTTGAGCATAAAATGAGGATAGCCCTCTTTGTCAATCTCGCCGATTTTCAGATCGACCTTTTTTACTTCAGGTTCGAAGGGCTTGTTTTTTATAGCCTTCAGCACCATCTCATCCTTGCTTATCACTGCCAGGTCATCATCATTAAGGTAAATGACCCTTTGGGTGTACTCAACGATGGGCGTGGCGTCTGATGCGATGAAGTTCTCACCGTCGCCCACACCTATCACTAGCGGCGAGCCCTGTCTTGCAGCGAACATCTTGTTTGGTTCGTCACGGCAGTAAACAGCAATGCCGTATGTGCCTTCCACCTTATTGAGCGCCATGATGATAGCCTGTTCAGCTGACAGGTCACCCTCAAGATAGAGATGCTCCATAAGATTGGCCAGCACTTCGGTGTCAGTCTGGCTGGTGAATTTGACATCACGGCTCTCGAGATGACGCTTTATACGTGCATAGTTCTCTATTATACCGTTGTGAACGACAATAAAATGCCCTCTGAATGATACCTGCGGGTGAGCGTTTATCTCATTGGGTTCGCCGTGTGTGGCCCAACGGGTATGACCCATGGCCATAGTCCCGTTAAAGTCTTTGCCGGCAACCATCTCCTCAAGATCCCTTACCCTGCCGGCACATTTGAAGATTTCTGTTCTCTGGCCATCGCTGATGGCAATGCCGGCGGAGTCATATCCTCTGTACTCAAGCCGTTTTAGTCCGTTTATAACAATGTCACGCGCTGGCCGTGAACCGATATATCCAACAATTCCACACATAGGCGGTTAGTATGTATATGTTAATCAATAGATTGTATAGACGAACTCAAATCTGACAGTAGGGTCATTCGCATTGACCTTAAAGATCACATTACTGTCTGATGCCAACGGATAATACATTTCGACTGATGGATTTTCAACAACTCCCTCAAGATATTGCTGAACAAAACTGGTGATGTTGAAGATGTAATAATCCTTGGCGTTGTAGTAGGTGCCATCAAGAAATCCGACATCATGAATAAGGTCAAGTACGGCTACTTCATTGCCTTCACTGTCGCGGTACCGGAGGAAGATTCTTGCCGGAACGTCTGCTTCGGGAAAGAACTCGTCATCAAGGTAAACAGGGACATACAGCCTTGCCTTATTCACTGCTATCCTGGCAGTATCCCTGAAGGCGCTGAGCGATGGTATGTCGAACCGTGAATAAACACCCTTGTATGCCTGCAGATAGGCCACGGTATCAGCTACAAGGTCATTGATATGCTGAATCTTTTTGTCTGGGTCAGCCGTAGTATAATCATGCGTGAACCTGTTGTAGTTTACCGCCCTGTTTGTCGCCACAAAGGAGTAAATGTATTTGACATCGGAAGGAGTATGATAATAGATGGTTATTGCCAGGGGGCTTTCATTTGCTGCCATAGTGACGAGTACAGGGTTGGTTTCGCTCCTGATACCGAAATAAAGCCCTTTGAAGAAAGTTGTGTAGAAATCTGAGGCAGGAAGGAATTTGGTTGTGTCACGCAGAAGGTATTCACCAACCCAGTCAGGCAACCTGACTGCATAGGCAGAATCTTCCACCAGAACGGGCATGGGATACTCCCCCAGGAATTTGATGGTGTCAGGATCCTGTCCGGAATAAAATTCTGTTGTATCGGTGAGAAGGGTTCCTGTTTCATAAAGTCTTATGTAATGCACTGCGGTTGTATCGCCTGTAACATCAGACAGTTCGAACTGCAGCTTGACCGAATCAATGTTTACGGTATCGTGTGGCCACGGTACGACAAGTCTCAGCTGGGTAACAAAATCACAATGTGTTGAGCCAAAATACGGGTCCTGGATACCGCCTGCAAACATGCGGGTACTGTCAGCAGAAATCGACTGCTCATTGTACATTGTGTATGCTTTTATATCCAGGGTATCAGTGGAATAAACATTTACGAAGTCCTCATCCGGTAAGAGGTCAATCCCGATCTTCGACGGATTTTGTTCGCATGATGACAAAACCACAACCAGGAGCGCGGAGAGAGGTAGAAAAATATTTAGTAGCCTTATCTTCAGGCTATTGCGGTCATTATTTCTTTTTATCCTGTAAAAGCTTGTCATAAAAATCATTGTAAGCATCAATATAATTCTCCTCGCCCTGATATTCCAGGAGGGGTTTGTCAGTGCCGGCAAGATATTTCTTAACACCCTCGTCTATTTTATCACATCCGATAATTATTCCGTCAGAATTTTCAGCCGCCAGCCGGGTGAGGCTCAGAAAGTCTGTATTGGTCTTAATTACCTTAAGTGCGCTTTTTTCAATTCCGTCAGCTGCCAGTTTCTCTGACAGTGATGATTTCAACGGCTTTTTAAACCCGTTATTGTAAACAGAATAGACAGTTTTGAGCTTATTGAATACCGGGTCATCCGAATAGAGTTTCCGGAGATAAATCGGAACCAGTGCGGTGAGCCATCCATGGCAGTGGACTATATCGGGGCTCCAGCGTAATTTTCTTACTGTTTCGATCACGCCCCTGGCAAAGAAAATGGCCCTTTCGTCATTGTCTTCGTACTCTGTCCCTGCAGCGTCAGCCACTGTATGCTTGCGCTGGAAATAATCATCGTTGTCAATGAAGTAAACCTGCATTCGTGCAGACTGTATGCTGGCCACCTTGATTATGAGCGGATGGTCTGTATCATCAATGATGAGGTTCATACCTGACAGACGGATGACCTCGTGAAGCTGATTCCTTCTTTCGTTGATTGAGCCATATCGGGGCATAAATGTCCGGATCTCTTTCCCCCTTTCCTGTATGCCCTGCGGCAGATCACGGCTGATCTTTGAAAGCTTTGTCTCACCCAGATACGGCATGATCTCCTGTGAAACAAACAACACCCTTCTGCTTTCCATTAAAACCTCCCGATGTACCTTATTAAATACAAAGTGCAAAGATAATAAAAAAAATACAATTAATTTCCAAGCTTAGATACAGCGGGTTACTAACAAAATGGCGTTACTTTGCAGTTGGGCATGGTCATAAAAAGACCAATCCCGATAACAGGCAGTTATCAGGCTTTTAAAAAACATAAAGATGAAAGTTTTCAATACTGTCAAGGAGATCAGGGAACATTACAAGACCTGTGTGCTGAGATCTCCGGGTTTTGTACCGACGATGGGAGCGCTGCATGAAGGTCACATCTCACTGGTGGAAACCGCAATAAGCAGCTGCCGGATGGTGGCGGTGAGCATATTTGTCAATCCCACACAGTTCAATGACCCGGAGGATCTGAAAAAGTATCCGCGTACAATCCGCGAGGACATTGATATGCTGTCAATAGTACTCAGGGAAAATGACTTTGTCTTTACCCCTTCAGCTGAGGAGATTTACCCTGAACCTGATACCAGGATATTTGACTTCGGCCAGCTTGACAAGGTGATGGAAGGTGTTCACAGGCCTGGGCATTTTAACGGGGTGGCACAGGTCGTCTCTCGGCTTTTTGACATTATCAGACCTTCCTCTGCCTTCTTCGGGCAGAAAGATTTTCAGCAGCTGAGCATAATCAGGGAGATGGCACGCCGCAGTTTTCCAAAAACGGAAATCATCTCGTGTCCGATAGTCAGGGAGAAGGACGGACTGGCGATGAGCAGCCGCAACAGACGATTGCTTCCTGAACACCGGGAAAGAGCAGGAGAAATATTCAGGACACTGATAGCTGCCGCAGCCATGATTTCCGACACGGAACCGGTCATTATCAGGGAATTTGTGGCCGACCGCATAAATATGATACCGGGGTTTAATCTTGAGTACTTCGAGATCGTTGAAGAAAACACCCTTATGCCCGTCAGATCAAAGAATGAAATGACTCCTGGAAAGAATTATTATGGCTGCATCGCCCTGTTTGCAGGAGAGGTGAGGCTTATTGATAACATTGAGATCCGGTTGCGTTGAATAAAAGGAAATGTATCTTTGCAAAAATTCAGCAACAGGTCATCCTGAAAACCCATGATGATAGAAGTAGTAAAATCAAAAATACATAACGTCACCGTCACCGGCGCCAACATCAACTATATTGGAAGTGTTACAATAGATGAAGATCTTATGGACGCTGCCAATATCATTGAAAATGAGAAGGTGCATGTGCTTAACAGGAACTCCGGTGACAGGCTTGAAACCTATGTCATAAAGGGAACGAGAGGGTCAGGTGAAATCTGTCTCAACGGTCCGGCAGCAAGAAGAACCGCCATTGGCGATGTGATCATTATTATGTCATACGCCATGATGGACTTTGAAGATGCCAAAGCCTTCAAGCCATCCATTATCTTTCCTGACACAACAACCAACAAACTGATCTGACATTGAAGAAGGGCCTGAAGAAAAGCGTAAGAATAATAATATTTCTTGCCATTGCGATTTTGTTGTTATGGGTCTCCTTCAAGGGCGTTAACTTTTCAGATCTCTGGGCAGTCCTGAAAAAAGCCAACTACTGGTGGCTTCTTCCTTCCCTGATTATGACGGTGATCGCCTTTTTTATCAGGGCCCGGCGATGGACTCTTCTCATCGAGCCCCTGGGATATACTGCGGGAGTGATGAACGCTTACCACTCAGTAACCACCGGCTACTTTGCAAACCTGATTTTCCCGAGACTAGGTGAGATAACAAAATGTGCTGCACTGGCGGAAAAAGAAAAAATCCCATTCGATAAACTGGTCGGGACAATGCTCATTGAACGGACAATTGATATGCTGACCGTTCTGATACTGCTGGGCATCACACTGATTGCCGGGAGCACCACTGCAGGCAGTTTCCTTGCCGAGAATGTTGCTGCACCGTTAACTCAAAGGTTCTCATCTTCTTACGGCTCTGAAATCCTTTTCTATCTGCTCATCGCTTCACCGATACTCCTTGTAATAACGCTCTATTTCGCACTGAGAAAAAAACTTTCAGGGAAACCTTTCTTTAAAAAGATATATTCATTTACCGATGGCATTATTGATGGATTAAAATCGATTGCCAGGCTTAAGAAGAAATGGGAGTTTATCCTTCTAACGGTAATGCTGTGGCTGGTTTATCTCTTGATGACGTATTTCCCTCTTATGTGCCTGGATTCAACTGCAGGCCTGGGATTGAAAGGCGCTATATTCGTCGGTATCATAGGAAGCTTTGGTATGGCGGCGCCGGTACAGAGCGGCCTGGGTGCTTTCCACTGGATTGTCTCCAGGGGCCTCCTGTTTGCCTATGGCATCCCTCTTGAAGAGGGGCTTGCCTCTGCAACACTTCTGCACGAATCACAGCTAGTGATCATTGCCATCTTCGGGGCAATATCATTTTTCGCCCTCTTTGGCATGAAAGGCGGAAAGATTTTTTCAGCGTCCCAGGAGATCAAAAGCCTGTGATACCATACATTTAGTAAATTTGTACTCTGCACAATTGCTCGCTGATGGCAAAAAACAAAACTGTTTATGTATGCCAGAACTGTGGTGCCGAATCCCCGAAATGGATAGGCCACTGTCCGGCATGCAAGGAATGGAACACTTACCGTGAGGAGCTGATTTCCCTTTCTTCTCCCTCGTCTGTTTCTCCCTCGGCGCCGCGTCGCAAACCGGAGCTCCTGTCTGGCATCGAGGTGAACGAATTCGACCGTATCACCACAGGTATTGGTGAGATGGACCGTATCCTGGGCGGTGGCATGGTCAGGGGATCACTGATACTCATGGGAGGAGAGCCCGGCATAGGCAAATCCACACTCGCTCTTCAGATAGCCCTGGCCGTCAAAGAGAGAAAAGTGCTCTATGTATCCGGGGAGGAGAGCGAGGGACAGGTGAAACTGCGCGCCAAAAGGCTGCAGGGCAAGAACGACAGCTGCTTCATCTATAACGAGACTGAGCTGGAGAATGTCATCACCCAGGCAGGGATGATCAGCCCGGCACTGCTTATAATAGACTCTATTCAGACACTCAGCTCATCACTGCTTGAATCTTCATCAGGATCGGTATCACAGGTCAGGGAGTGTGCTGCCATGATGCTCCGTTATGCCAAGGAAACAGGTGTGCCTGTTATTCTTATAGGTCATATAACGAAGGACGGCTCCCTGGCCGGGCCCAAGGTGCTTGAGCACATCGTCGATGTGGTTCTGCAGTTTGAAGGTGACGGCAACTATGTGTTCCGCATCCTCAGACCGGTTAAGAACCGCTTCGGTTCAACCGCCGAGATAGGTATCTTTGAGATGGACAGCAACGGTCTGCGCGAAGTGACAGACCCTTCCGAGCTGTTCATCAGGAAAGACCGTGACCCTGCAAGCGGCGTGTGTATTGCAGCTACAATAGACGGTCTGAGACCGTTCATGATCGAGACACAGGCACTGGTAAGCAGCGCTGTGTACGGAACACCCCAGCGCAGCTCCACAGGATTTGATACCAGAAGGCTGAATATGCTCCTGGCAGTGCTCGAGAAAAGAGCAGGCTTCAGGCTGGGCGTAAAGGATGTCTTCCTCAACATCGCCGGAGGATTGAAAGTGAGTGACCCTGCAATAGACCTTGCAGTAGTGAGCTCAGTGATGTCATCCAACCTTGACGCTCCGGTGGCTCAGCATACTGCCTTTGCCGGTGAGGTTGGACTTTCGGGTGAGATAAGACCGGTGGCACGCGTTGAGCAACGTATCCTCGAAGCTTCAAGAATGGGATTTGAACAGATCGTAATCTCGGGATACCACCGCAATATAAAAGACCAGACCGGGATTAAGATCCTGCCTGTTTATAAAATTGAAGGCCTGGTAAAGCTGCTGTTTAAATGATCAGTAATACTGCTCCCTGTAAGCGTCACTGATTTTCTGATTTGACTTGGCGCGGTCACAGTCGAGATCAATGGTGAGATTGACCGGTGCTTCAAATATGTCATTGACCATTGCACCCAGTTCCGGATCAGCAAACAGTTTCTGCAGGAATATCCCTACCACAGGCAATGCCATGTTTGAGGCCTGCCCTACTGACATCTCCTCAAAGTGTATTGCCTGATCTTCCCATCCGGTCCAGACACCTGCCACAAGATTTGGTGTGACTCCCATGAACCACCCGTTTGAATGATTTTGGGTCGTACCTGTTTTGCCGCCCATCTGATTCCTCAGCTGATACTTGCCCCTCAGTCTCAGACCCGTACCCTTGTTTACCACCCCCTGCAGGAGCAAAGTCATGACATACGCCTGCTCTTCGCTCATCACCTCATCAATAAAAGGAGTAAAGGTGGAGATCACATTGCCGTTGCGGTCTTCAATACGTGTAACATAAATCGGCCTGGTATAAACACCCTTGTTTGCAAAAGTACCGTAAGCGCCGACCATCTCTTCCAGGCTGACATCTGATGTTCCCAGGAAGATGGACCATACAGGGTCAATGAAGCTCCTGATACCCATCCTGTGCATCAGGTCAGCCACGGCAGAAGGTGTAAACTGTTTCATCACCCATGATGATATCCAGTTCTCCGAATTGGCAAGGCCCCACTCCAGTGTCACCATTTTGCCGTGAAACTCCTCAGGCCCTGAACTGCGGGGCGACCATGGTATGGTGTCACCGACATCAAATGACTGGGGAATGTTCTCCACTTCAAAGCATGGCGAGTATCCATCCTGGATAGCCAGCGTATAGAGAAAAGGCTTGATGGTTGATCCAACCTGTTTTTTCTGCTGTGTGGCAGCGTCGTATTTGAAATACCGGAAGTCAGGCCCTCCTACATATGCCTTGACATGACCCGTATGCGGATCCATGGCCATGAATGATGACCTCACAAAAAACTTGTAATACTTTATGGAATCAAGCGGAGACATTACAGTATCGCGTTCTCCGGACCACGCAAAGACCCTCATGGGTATGGGTTTGTTGAATGCAAGAGTGATTGAATCTTCAGGTATACCCGCCGATTTCATGCTCCTGTACCTGTCGCTCTGCCTGACTGAACGTTCCATTATCTCCTTGACCTGTGCGATTGTAAGGTCATTTGAAAAAGGCGGATTCTTGTTTAACCTGGCCCTCTTGCTGAAAAGCGGCTGCAGATCGGCTGACAGGTGCTGTGCGACAGCCTCCTCGGCATATCCCTGCATCCTTGAATTAAGGGTTGTATAGATCCTCAGTCCATCCCTGTAAAGATTGTAATTTGTCCCGTCAGGTTTTGTGTTTTTCCTGCACCAGCCATAGAGAGGGTCATTCTGCCATAGCCACATGGCATCTTCATACTGCTCGTCAGAATAGAACATATTCCGCTGAGGCTCATACTTGATCATTGTGGTCCGAATGTACTCCCTGAAATAGGTGGCAGGACCCGAGTTGTGGCTGTCTTCGCGCAGATCAAGTAACACAGGTAACTTTTTAACTGAGTCAGCCACATCACGCGAGAGATAGCCGTACCGTTCCATCTGTCCGATCACCACATTCCGTCTTCTCAGGGCGCTCTCACTGTTGCGCACCGGATTGTAGGCAACGGAATTCTTAAGCATACCCACAAGCAGCGCCGACTGCTCGAGGTTCAGTGAGTCGGGGGTGGTGTTAAAATATATATGTGCGGCTGAATGAATGCCAACAGCATTATATATGAAGTCAAAAACATTGAGATACATTGTTATGATCTCTTCTTTTGTATAGCTCTTCTCAAGCTTTACTGCGGTCTGCCACTCCTTGAACTTGGTAACCGCCAGTTTTGCTGCCCTTACAATTGCAGGGTCATTCGAGAGATCACGCGGCAGGAAGAGGTTTTTCGCCAGCTGCTGGGTGATCGTGCTGCCCCCTCCGGTCTCCTTGCCGAGAAGAATTGTCTTTACAAGCACCCGGGCCAGACCCCTGAAGTCTATTCCTGAATGCCTGTAAAATCTTATGTCTTCAGTAGCTATCAGTGCATCAATGACATAAGGAGAGATGTCTTCATATTCAGTCCAGGTGCGGTTTTGTATATAAAATTTGCCCAGCAGCACATTGTCTTCGGAATAGACCTCTGCAGCAAGGTTGCTGGCCGGGTTCTCAAGCTCTTCGAATGACGGGAGCGGGCCAAGCTTCTGTGCAGAGATAAGAATGAACAAGGTTAACAGGAGTATGGCAGGAAGAGATATGATCACCCAAAGCCATACTATATTCTTGCTGAACTTTTTATCCCTCATGATACCCTCATAATATGGGCGCTAATTTAGTGAATTATACAAATTCTTTCTCAATAATTTTGAAGTTAGTACCCATAATCGCTTACTTTGCCCTGTTTTTAAAAAATCTCGGATGGCAGAAAATCTGGTAATAGTTGAATCTCCCGCAAAAGCAAAAACGATAGAAAAATTCCTCGGTAAGGATTTTACCGTTGTGTCCAGTTTCGGACATATACGTGACCTTGCAAAGAATAATCTCGGCATTGAAGTAGAAAAGGGTTTCAGGCCCGTATATGAGGTGCCTGAGGATAAGAAGAAAGTCGTAAGTGAGTTGCGCAAGCTGGCTTCAAAGGCGAAGACGGTCTGGATCGCCTCTGATGAGGACCGTGAAGGGGAAGCGATAGCATGGCATTTGATATCTGTTCTCGATCTTGACCCCACTGCAACCAACCGTATTGTTTTTCATGAAATAACCAGGGAAGCAATCGCCCAGGCCGTTGAGTCGCCACGGCAGGTTGATATGAACCTCGTGGATGCACAGCAGGCCCGGAGGATGCTTGACAGGCTGGTGGGTTTTGAGATATCTCCTGTCCTCTGGAAGAAAGTACAGCCCTCGCTCTCAGCTGGCAGGGTTCAGTCTGTGGCCGTACGGCTGCTTGTAGACCGTGAGCGTGAGATAATTGCCTTCACGGCTGACTCGGCATTCAGGGTAACAGGCACATTTACCGGGAAGAACAAGGAAGAGGCGGAGGTGGTTCTGAAAGCTGAATGCCCTAAAAAATTCAGTACTGAAGCTGAAGCAAAGACCTTCCTGGGGAAATGTGACGCAGCAGCATTCTCTGTTGATAACATAGTCGTTAAGCCCGGAACACGGTCGCCGGCACCGCCGTTCACGACATCCACCCTTCAGCAGGAAGCCTACCGGAAACTCGGATTCTCAGTTGCCCAGACAATGTCGGTAGCTCAGAAGCTGTACGAGGGAGGTAAGATAACCTACATGAGAACCGATTCGACCAATCTTTCGATGCTTGCCCTGAACACTGCCAAGGCAGTTGTGACACAGGATTATGGTGCCAGGTACTCACGCACGAGGCAGTTCAAGACCCATACCAAGGGTGCGCAGGAAGCTCATGAAGCAATCAGGCCTGCCTACTTTGACAAGAAGGAAATCACCGGCAGCAATAACGAAAAAAGGCTGTATGAGCTTATCTGGAGAAGGGCCATCGCCTCACAGATGGCTGATGCCGAAATTGAGAAGACTACTATTACTATAGGTATGTCAACCTCCCCGGTAAACTTCACTGCAACCGGCGAAGTGATACTTTTTGACGGCTTCCTGACAGTATACACCGAATCTTATGACAGTAACGCTGCTGACGACGAAAAGACAGTTCTCCCGCGTGTAGATAAGGGTATGCCAATGGCCCCTGTCACCATCACCGCATTGCAGCGTTTCACAACACCTCCGCCGCGTTATACGGAGGCAAGCCTGGTTAAGAAACTGGAAGAGCTTGGCATAGGAAGACCCTCCACATACGCACCAATAATTTCAACCATACAATCGCGCGGGTACGTCGCACGCGAAGACCGGCCGGGCGAGAAACGCACAGTAGCGCAGCTCACCCTGTCAAAAGGTAAAATAACCCGGAGCGAAAAAAGCGAGGTGGCCGGAAAAGAGAAATCGAAACTCTTTCCTAAAGACATTGGAATGATCGTCAATGATTTCCTTATTTCAAACTTCCCCGACATACTTGACTATAATTTCACCGCCGGAGTGGAAAAGGAGTTTGATGAGATAGCCTCGGGCGAACTGGAATGGCAGAAGATGATTGCAGATTTTTACAGACCTTTCCACAAGACGGTTGATGAATCTCTCTCTGTAAAAGCACGTATGACAGGAGCACGCCAGCTGGGTAATGATCCGGTAACTGGATTGCCTGTGCTGGTGAAGATGAGCAGGTTCGGCCCTGTTGTTCAGCTTGGTGAAGCCTCACCCGATAATAAGCCACGCTTCGCAAACCTGAGACGTGACCAGCTGCTTGAGACAATAACACTCGAAGAAGCCATGGCGCTGTTTGCCCTGCCAAGAAAGGCAGGCTTGTTTGAGGACAGCGAGATGATCGTCGGGCTCGGGAAATTCGGACCGTATGTGAAACATGACGGCAAATTCTACTCGCTGAAAAAAGATGTTGATGATCCTTATACTATCACTGAAGAGAGAGCAACCGAGCTCATCAGGGAAAAGAGAGAAGGCGATAAGATGAAGGTCATCAGTGATTTTGACGATATCATGGTGCTTAACGGCAGGTACGGGCCTTATTTAGTGAAGGAAAAGAACAATTACCGCATCCCTAAAGGAACCGACCCTAAAAAACTGACCAGGGAGGATTGCCTGGCCATTATTGAAAAAGGAAGCCCGAGCAAACGCACCAGGGGCGGCAAGAAGAAGTGACACAAGCAAATCATGATTGACCTGAACCAGTATTTAGATCCTGTTTGTCTCGACAAGCCGGAGGTGGAACATCTGACAGGTTCTGCGGCATTCCCTCACAACGTTTCGGTCAATACCGGTAATGTGCCTCTTGATGACCTGAAAGGTTATGCTGTGGCGCTTATCGGTGTTCCTGATGACCGTTGTTCATCTAATAAAGGCGCTATGTATGCTCCTGATGCCATCAGGAAAAACCTTTACTCATTCTCACGCCTGCCTGGCAAGATGAAGATCGCTGATCTTGGTAACCTGAAGACCGGCACTTCATTTGAAGACACGCTTGCAGGTCTGCGCGATGTGATCATCCAGCTGCTGGAACAGGATGTCGTTCCCCTGATTATCGGCGGCACCAGCGCCCTGATGCCGGCAATCGACAGGTGCATCTCCTCTCTCAGACAGCCATGGTCGCTGGTTTCGGTAGATTCGAGACTCGATTTCACCGCCGAGAAAAGACCGGCAGATTCATTGAACTGGATGAACGATATGATCTATCGCAGCGGGAATCGCCTGTCACACCTCTCTGCCATCGGTCATCAGACTTATCTCACTGATCAGCAGGTGGTTAATCGTTTTAACAGGAGACATTACGAAATGATGCGCATCGGTGAGGTTCGTGCTGCCGTTCATGAGACAGAGCCCTTGTTCCGGGATGCCACCGCAGCATTGTTTGATATCGGATCAGTACGTCAGGCCGATGCTCCGGGGACTATCCTTCCGTCAGCCAACGGTTTTTACGGGGAGGAGATATGCCTGCTTGCAAGGTACGCAGGACTTCTCTGACAATCTTAAGGTACTGGCTCTTACGGAAGTGAACCCGATGTTTGACAACCGTTTTCAAACCTCACACCTTGCCGCACAGATGATATGGTTCTTCCTTGAAGGCTTCTCACAGAAACAGTATGAGCTTCCCTATCTCAGTGATCAGACGAACAACAGGTTTACCAGATATCATGTGACACTCAGTGATCTCGAGGGCGAAGCAATATTTATCAAGAGCATAATTACAGAACGGTGGTGGATAGAGATCCGTGATGCTGACGGTAAGCCTCATTACCTTGCCTGCTCCTATGATGACTACCTGATGGCCAACAGAGATCAGGTCCCCGGACGATGGACAAGGGCTATGCTGAGGTTCGGTCACTAAATATTTTTCTCTTTTTGGAGGCTGGCATATTTTTTGCTTAATTTACCCGTTATTGATCAGAGTGCAAAAGCACTTTTTGAAGATGAAGAAAGTCAGGACTGTCATCCTCGTATTATTTGTTTTTGGAGGCATTTTGTCAGGGCAGCAAGACCCTGTCATGAGTCATTATATGTTTAATACCCAGACTTATAACCCTGGCTACTCCGGAATGAGCGGCATGATAACCGCCACTGCCCTGACACGCCAGCAATGGGTAGGCTTCCCCGGATCTCCCTCAACCATGATTTTCAATATCAATATGCCATTTAACCTTTTCGGGCTGAGCAGCGGCGCGGGACTGCTTGTGGAGGCTGATAAATATGGCTTCAGCAATGATATAAACGTTAACCTCGCCTATTCGTACCTTGCCCCTATCGGCAGCGGTACCCTGGGAGCAGGCGTCAGCGCCGGAATACTTAACAAAGCACTTAACCCCGAGTGGTTTATACCCTCCGGACCGGGGCATACGCCACCGGAAGGCGACCCTCTTATCCCGGTAAATGATGAAAGTGTAGTTGCACTCGATATTTCTGCCGGTATTTATTATGAGGGACTGAACTACTATGCCGGCCTCTCTGTTACTCACGTCAACCAGCCTAAAATAAAATATTCAGAAACAGCAACTTATGTAAGCCGTACATACCATCTTACTGCAGGTTATTATTTCCAGTTACCCAGTCCGGCCTTTGAAATTATACCGTCTGTTTACCTGGTAAACGATGGTGCAACAACACAATATGTAGGAACTGCAATGGTCAGATACAATAAAAAGGTCTGGGGTGGCGTTTCCTACAGAGCCGGTGATGCTGTTACAGGTTTTGCAGGCACAGAATTGTATAACGGATTAAAAATTGGATATGGTTATGACTTCCCGGTTTCAGAGATCAGAAAAGGCACAAGCGGTTCACACGAATTCGTTGTTTCCTACAGCTTCGACCTCGGACTCGGAAAGAGCAATACCAGGTACAAAAGCATAAGATTCCTATGATTGAATTTGAAAATTTAAAATTACTTGCATCCTTAAAATTTATCAGTATATGAAAAAGGTAACCCTTTCAGCTCTTGCATTAGCCTTAATACTGGGTAGCTGTACCTCCTATGACACCGGTGAGTTGACAGGTGTTCAGGGAAGGAAGAAGTTCTATGAACCCGAGCCCTTTGAGATGGCTTTCATTCCTGCAGGTTCTTATACCCAGGGCCCGAGCGATCAGGATCCGCTGCGCGCCATGAACAGCATGTCAAAAACTGTCACTGTTGAGGCATTCTGGATGGACCAGACAGAAATTACCAACAACAAATACCGCCAGTTTACCTATTGGGTACGTGACTCTATCCTCAGGACCAAGCTGGGTGAAGAAGGTGTTGAAGGCTACGAATTCTTTAGGACCGATGAGGAAGGAAACGTCATCGAGCCTAACATTCTGAACTGGGAAGAGGAGATAGATTTCGAAGATGAAAATATCGCCGCCGTAGTTGAGGATATGTATTATCCGCCTGAAGAAAGATTTAACGCCAACAAGCAGTGGGACACCCGTCTCCTGAACTATTCATATTTCTGGGTTGACTACCGGCAGGCTGCCAAAGCCAGGTACAACTATAAAGATCAGGTGTATGAGGGCAAGGTCACTGACCTCGAAGGCAACACCACAGATGTGGTTAACCGCTCATCATTCATAATGCACCATGTTGTAAACATATATCCTGACACCCTTGCCTGGATCAGAGACTTCACCTACTCATTCAATGAGCCATGGGCAACACTCTATTTCTGGCATCCGGGTTATGATGACTATCCTGTTGTGGGTGTATCATGGGTACAGGCACGTGCTTTCAGCGTATGGCGTACCAACTTCATGAATGAGCATCTGCGTGCTCAGGGTGTGGCCGATGTTCACAACTACCGCCTGCCTCTTGAGACCGAATGGGAATATGCTGCACGCGGCGGCCTCGATCTTTCGATGTACCCGTGGGGCGGCCCATACACGCGTAACTACCAGGGATGCTTCCTTGCCAACTTCAAGCCTCTGCGCGGTAACTACATTGATGACGGAGCTGTATATACTATTAAGGTGGCTTCTTTTGAACCCAATGAGTACGGACTGTTCGATATGGCCGGTAACGTCTCGGAATGGACTTCATGCGCCTACCATCCGTCAGCATATGTCTTCACACATGACCTGAACCCTGATTATGAATACAACGCAAGACCTGAAGATCCTCCGGTGCTTAAGCGTAAAGTCGTCAGAGGCGGCTCATGGAAAGACATAGCTTACTTTATGCAGACATCAACAAGGGATTATGAATACCAGGACTCAACAAAATCTTTTGTAGGGTTCCGCAATGTCAGAACATATATTGGCGTTAATAACTAAAGTGTTTAACCTAAAAATTTAAATAAATGGGCCTTTCAGAATTTGTACACACCACTACGTGGAAAACTTTCATGGCAAAAGTTTACGGCTGGGGTGCCTCAATCGTAATCATTGGTGCTTTGTTCAAGATACAGCACTACCCTTTTGCAGGGTTAATTCTCGCAATCGGTCTTATAACCGAGGCTATTATTTTCTTCCTCTCGGCTTTTGAGCCGCTCAAGGAAGAACCGGACTGGAAACTGGTCTATCCGCAGCTTGATCCAAACTACGGAGGCGAAGAATTTGGATTTGCAGCCGTGGGCGGTGGCTCCGGTGGAAGCGGCGGCGGAGCAGGACTGTCACAGTTTGACAAGATGCTTGCCAACGCGGGTATTACTCCAGATGTCTTTGACAGACTGAGCCAGGGACTGAAGAAACTCACCGAGACGACAAACAATTTCAATGCCATGGGTGATCTGGCTGCTACCACAAATGAGTACGCCGGCACCATCAGGAAGGCAAATGAGTCTCTCAACAGCCTGTCAGATTCTGTAAGACAGACAACAAAGTCAATGACGGATACGAGCACAGTGTACCATACATTGGGAGAAGCAACCAAAACAATTGAAACCGGCGGTAAATCATACCAGGAGAAGCTGGAGAATCTCAATAAGAACCTCTCTGCCCTCAATGCAGTTTATGAACTGCAACTGCGCGGCGCCAATGATCATGTAAAGAGTTCGGATATGATCTACAAGGGTATCGAAACAATGATGAAAGATCTCTCCGGATCAGCTGATGATACCAAGAAGTACCGTGAACAGGTTTCAAAACTGAATGATAACCTTACATCACTTAATAATGTATATGGCAACATGCTTGCTGCTATGAACGTAAAGTAATGTTAAGCTCACTAATATATCTGCAAACTCCTAAACTAGCCACAAATGTCTAAGGGAAAAGAAACCCCGCGGCAAAAGATGATAGGTATGATGTACCTCATCCTGACCGCTATGCTTGCTCTTAACGTTTCAAAGGAAGCCGTTGAAGCCTTTAAGAGAGTGGATATGGGTTTGACGAAGACCACCGCCAACTACATCAAGAAGAATGCAATCACCTACGCTGCTTTTGATGCGGCTGCAGCGGAAAACCCAGAGAAAGCAGGGGCCTGGAAGGTAAAGGCTTTTGATGTGAAGAATTGTGCTGATGAGATTTTCAATTATATTCAGGACCTCAAGGTTGAGATCGTAACCAAGGCTGAAGGAGAGGATTCCGAAGCTCTCCTTCCCGATAATCAGATTGACATTTCAAAGGTTAAAAGGATTGATGAGAACAATATTCCTTCTGAAGTGCTGATAGGATCCGACCAGGAAGGCAAAGGCAATGACCTTAAGGCTTTGATGGAAGATTATCGCAGTTTCCTTGTAGAGACACTCGAAGGCAAAGACTTAGCTGCCGAGAAGTCAATACTTGACATCCTCAACACCGATGACCCGAAAAACCTTGAAAAGACGGGTAAAGAGGATTGGGTGACCGCAACCTTCCAGACCCTTCCCCTGGTAGCTGCTATAACAATGCTTTCCAAGATGCAGGTTGATGTAAGGAACGCCGAGACCGATGTTCTTAACTTCCTCTACACACAGATCGAAGCCGGATCATTCAAATTCAACCTGATCATTCCAACTGTCATTCCCAATTCAACGTATATAATGCAGGGAAATGAATACGAGGCCCAGGTATTCGTCGCTGCCACTGATACGACCCAGGATCTTGAGATTCTTATCGGACCATATACAACCAAAACAAATGCTGACGGCACCGTTGCCTATGAGATGACCGGTGATTATACAAAGCTTCCCGTTGATAATGATGGTATCGGCAGATACAGGGTCAAGCCCGGTTCAATTGGCGAAAAATCATGGGGCGGTATAATCAATATGAAGTCTCCTGATGGCACCATGCGTGCATATAACTTCAGTTCAAAATACTCGGTTGGCGTGCCTAACGTGGTTGTTTCACCTACAGCAATGAACGTGCTTTACCAGGGTATACAGAACCCCCTTGACATATCCGTTCCGGGAGTGGGATCTGATAAGCTTACCGTGAGAATGACAAACGGTGAACTCAAGAAGGGAAAATATAAGAACTACCGCGGTGAATGGGTTGCACAGCCCAGAACAGTCGGTGAGAACGCACAGATAATTGTCTCTGCAAATATTAACGGCAAAGTACAGAGCTTCCCGCCTGTTGAGTTCAGGGTAAGAAGATTGCCTGACCCCGAAGCAAGATTTGCCAACATGAAAGAGGGTAATGTTCTGAGGAGCGTTGCCGCAGCACAGCAGGTTGTGACCGCCGTGCTTGAGAATTTCGAATTTGACCTTACATATACAGTAACGGGTTTTACGGTCTCTGTTAATGACAAAGGCTTTGAGATCACCGCTGAATCTAACAACAACAGGATTACCGACAAACAGAAAGGTCTGATTGGTAACCTGAGGGCCGGCCAGAAGCTGATCATTGAAAAAATCAAGGCAGTAGGCCCCGACGGAAGAACCAGGGATCTCAACCCGATTATACTTAAGATTAACTAATATAGGAAGAGATAAAACCATGAACAGGAGAGTTCTTGCAGGCCTTTTAGGCCTCCTGATGTGTACAGGCGCAATGGCGCAGTCGTTCGGAGACATCTATGAAAAATCGATGCCCGACAATCAGAAGATAAATTATACTTATCTGGGTGAATTGGATGTGGTATGGTCAAAAAGACTGTACCGGATAATCGATCTGAGAGAAAAGATGAACCTGAATCTTTATTATCCGTCTCTGAGATATGATTTTGAAAATAACCGTTTCGCCTCCGAGATGTCAGACGGCAGGATGAACTTTTCCGGGATCCTTCTCAATGAGATCATGGCCGGTAAAGTCGTATCATTTGATGGTGATGCCATGACGGTTCCTACAACCTATGATGACATCGCAATGAAAATGAACCGTGATACGCTGACGATCACCATCATCAATGCCGAAGGAGCGGAACAGGACTTTACGGTGACCAACATGGAGAACCCTGCCGATATCAAGCAGGTCATGCTGCTCGAGGAGTGGTTCTTCGACAAGAAGCACTCACGTCTTGACGTCCGTATAATAGGTATTTGCCCTATCTATATGGGATATGATCAGATCACTGCAAGACTGGTCAAGAGACGCCTCTTCTGGATAAGATATGAAGATGTAAGACAGGCACTGGCAAGCCACGAAGCATTCAATTCATACAATGATGCACAGCGGATCTCGTTTGAGGACATACTGCTGCAGCGTAAATTTGACGGATATATCATAGCCGAATCAAACGTCTATGATGACAGGGCAATTAATCAGTATAAGATCGGCCCCGGCCAGATCTATGAGGCTGAAAGGATCAAGAATGAGATATTCAATTTTGAACAGGATCTCTGGGAATATTAAGAAAAAACATTTTAAAACATACAGTAGCGGCAGGTCTGAGACCTGTCGCTATTTTTTTACAGATACCCCTCACCTGCCGTTTTGCCCACGTCGTCGAGATACATTTTAATATTCTGCTCCTGGTCCCTTGGAACGATCAGAAGTATGTCCCCGCTGTCGATGATGATATAATCATCCAGTCCCTGTATTACGGCAACCTTTTGCCCGGGAAGGCTGATGATATTTCCTTCTGAATTATATGCGAGCACCTGCGAGTGCAGAACCGCGTTATCGTTCCTGTCATGCCCCGAATGCAGATAGAGTGAGTTCCATGTGCCCAGGTCAGACCATCCCAGGTCAGTACAGATAACATAAACATTATCGGCCTTTTCCATTATGCCGTAGTCAACGGATATGCTGCTGCACTGCGAATATGCCTGCTTAATGAACTCATCTTCCGAATCAGTGTTGAACAGCTCCCTCCCTCCATCGAAAACATGATACATATCGGGCAGGTACTTCTCGAAAGCAGATAATACCGGGCCGGCCTTCCAGATAAAAATGCCGCTGTTCCAGTAAAAATCACCACTCTCGAGAAAAAGCCTTGCCATGGCAAGCTCGGGCTTTTCAGTGAAAGCCTTTACCTTGTGAAGATTCCTGAATTCATTGACCGGGTGCTCTTTGTTGGCCTGTATGTAACCGTACCCTGTCTCGGGCCTGTCAGGCTTTATGCCCAGTGTGAGAAGGGCATCGTTCCCGGCGGCAAACCGGTAGGCTTCATTCATTACCTCCGTGAACTCATCCTCTCTCTGAATAAGGTGATCAGAGGGGGCAACAGCTATCACCGCGTCAGGATTCTCGGCCATTATTCTGAAAACACCGTAAGCAATACATGGGGCAGTGTTGCGCCGCAGGGGCTCGGCAAGAACGTGATTGCTGTCAATGTCAAGCTGCTCTGTCACAGTCTCCCTGCTCTCTTCGCTTGTCACAACATAAATATGATCCTCGGGGCATATTCCTTTAAATCGCCGGTAGGTCATCTGGATCAGGGTCTCGCCTGTTCCCAGTATATCGAGGAACTGTTTGGGTTTCTCTTTCCGGCTGAGCGGCCAGAAACGGCTTCCGATACCGCCGGCCATGATCAGTACATAACGGTCTTTCATGATTAATGGAAATATGTGAGAGCTCTTACAAATATATAAATTCCTGCCCACTAATTCGGGACAGGCAGCGAGGACCGTGATTATTTGCTAAATTTGATGAAATATTTTATCCTATGTTTCGGTTTCTGTCAGGCTTCGGATCTTACTGGATATTGCTGAGGCGGGTGTTTTCCCGGCCGGAGAAGACACAGATCTATTATAAGCAAACCCTGAAGGAACTCATAAGCCTTGGCCTCAGATCAATAGGTATCGTGGCAATTATTTCTTTTTTCATGGGTGCGGTAATTACCCTTCAGACAGCCTATAATACCGAGAACCCGATCTATCCGACCTATCTCATCGGCCTCGGCTGCAGAGACTCAATCCTGCTTGAGTTTTCATCAACAATTGTGGCCCTGATCCTTGCAGGCAAAGTCGGATCAAACATAGCTTCTGAGATAGGAACGATGAGGGTGACGGAGCAGATTGACGCCCTTGAGCTGATGGGTGTGAACTCAGCCTCTTATCTTATTCTTCCGAAAATAGTTGCAACCCTGGTCTTTAATCCGCTTCTCACCCTTATAAGCATTATTGTCGGTATCATCGGCGGGTGGATCGCGGGAACAGCTTCCGGAGTGGTTACTTCACAGGACTTCATCTATGGAATACAATATGCATTTATTCCTTACTATGTCACTTACGCCATCATCAAGACCCTCTTCTTTGCTTTCATAATAACTTCAATATCAGCATACCAGGGCTATTATGTTGAAGGAGGGTCGCTTGAGGTTGGCCGTGCAAGCACCAAGGCCGTTGTCTACAGCAGCGTGACCTTACTTCTTTTCAACGTGATCCTTACCCAACTTCTTCTTTCATGATCAGGGCAGAAAACATAAGCAAAAGATTCGGAGACCGTGAGGTATTAAAGGACGTTTCTGCCACCTTTGAACCGGGACAAACAAATCTGATTATCGGAAAAAGCGGTTCGGGGAAGACCGTTTTTATGAAATGCCTGGTAGGATTGCTGGACATTGACGAGGGCGAAATATGGTATGGTGACATCCTCTTCTCAAAACTCGACTTCAGGGCAAAAAAAGAGATAAGAAAAAATATGGGGATGCTCTTCCAGGGAAGCGCCCTCTTTGACTCGATGACTGTCGAAGAAAATGTCAGGTTCCCTCTTGACATGTTCACAACCATGACTACCGGTGAAAAACTTGACCGGGTCAACTTCTGCCTTGACCGGGTCAACATCGTGAATTCCAACAGCCTTTTCCCGGCAGAACTGTCAGGAGGAATGAAGAAAAGGGTAGCCATAGCACGGGCAATAGTGCTCAAACCCCACTACCTTTTTTGTGATGAGCCGAACTCGGGCCTTGACCCCAAAACTTCAATAGTGATTGACGAACTGATCAGGGATATAACCAGGGAACTGAACATGACCACTGTTGTCAACACCCATGATATGAACTCTGTCATGGAGAACGGAGAAAAAATAATCTTCATCGAAGATGGGGAGAAATGCTGGGAAGGAAGCAAGCGTGAGATACTTAAGTCAGACTGCAGGATCCTGAACGAATTTGTTTTCGCAAACGCTCTCGCCAAGCAGCTTAAGGATTCCGTTACTTAGGTCCGTGATTGAGTATGTAATTATAGAGATAACTGTCATTCTGGGTGAGCAGGAGGCTCCAGGTGCTTTTATTTGCCACTCTGCCTGCCGTGTAGAACTGACCCGCCTTCCGCGGAAAACCTGTTGCCGGACTGCCACTTCTGCCTGTCAGATGCAAAAGCTGCTTGTCGGTCTCATATACAGCCACCCTTCTGTCTGATGAACTCAGAATCAACATTTCCGGACTGCTGAGATTATTCGAATCAAAGGTTTTGGATAATATTTCACTGCCGTTCCTGTCATATGCCCTCAGCATCCCATGGTCGATAAACAGATAGTCGGTCATCGCGTCTCCGTCAAGATCATAGAAGTCAGACCTGTGCTGGGCTGAAAAGGTACTTATTGTTTGTTTTTTAACAGACCCGTCAAAGTACAGCCGCACCAGTGTACCGTCAGGAGCCGTGAAGATCAGCGCCTGATTGTCTTCACTGGCAAGTCTGACGGTCGATCCGGGAGCTTTTTTAACAGGCTCCTGGAGGTTCACCCTGATATTTCCTGTACGGTCAAGCAGGTAGACAGACTGATCGTCTGCTGCAAAAAGATAATCCTTCCCCTTCACCCTGAAGAATTTAACTGGTTCAGTAACCTTTCCGCGGGTAATAAACTGATTCCATCCCCTTACAGGAGAGCCGGACCGGTCAAAGGCATATATTTTTCTGTCCTCGCCTGTGATGAAAAGCCGGTAATCCTTGTTATTCTCATAATCAAAAACCGCAAGTGAATTTGTTGCCGGTGACCGCATCTTCACAGGATACTTATCGACATAATTGCCGTTCCGGTCAATAAGATGCAGATAGTCCCTGCCCGAGAAAAGGAGTTGGTACTTTCCGTTCCTGTAGTAATCGATCATGTAAATGTCACCGGATATGCGCTCCCTGATCGCACCTTTCCATAGTAACTTGCCTGAAGCGCTTATCAGGTATAAATTGTTCTTCTGATCCTGTACAAAAATCTCGGTCGCACCCGTATTATGATTCAGGAAAAGAAACGGTCTGGAGGCCAGGTCTGCATCCAGTTTCACTTTCCATGCAAGGGTAAGATCTGCAGACACACCCGCGCCGCTGGATGCTGTGCCGGCGGCTGCTGTAACGGATGATAACCTGGGCCTCTGCTGGTCTTTGTCACGGTACCTGACAGAGAAGCTCAGGTAAATCATGTCATTGCTGGGCGTAAGGCTTAAACCTACCCCGTCAATACCTGAAAACGAAAGGTCATTGAGCCCGGCTGATGAAGCAGTCGTAAGATGTCTGTCCATTAGCGACTTCAGTGCACGTCCCGAAGAATAAAAAAGAAATGAGCTTTTTGTTGGAAGTGTTTTTTCCATCTCCCTGAAATCAGGGTCATTGATCAGTGTGTTATCACTCTCGGAATCTCTTCTTATGATCGCGAGCGCTTCGGGTGATCCGGCAAAGACCATGTATGACCTTGAAAAGAGTACCCAGCCATCCCCGTCAGGTGCAGCGGGCTCACCCGAAAGAATGGATGCCACCCCCGTGAAAGGCATTTTGTACATCACCACTTCATCTTCACCGTTGTTATCAACAGAAGCAAGAAAATGACTCTCTCTCAGTCCCATGGAACGGTATTTGGCAGTGAGTCTCTCCCGCAGCACATTTTCGGCCGACTGACGGTCGGTCATCCTGAAGAGAATGATTTTCTCCTCTCCTGCAGGTGATGGAATTACCGCCGTGGTCACCTCATTACCAGTGAAGGGGCTCACCGCAAGCGCCAGGTCTGTGGCATTTATCGATGACGGATCAGCGGTCATATCACCCGTTAGCGAAGCCCTTCTCATCACGGTCCTGTAACTCAGTGTTATCTGCGGCAGCAGTTCATGCACACCACATTCTGCCGGGGCTACATCCCTGAACTTGTCGGCACCCAGTCCTGCTCCTGCAGTTGAAAGAAAACCACTGATGAATAACCCATCCTCCCGGGAGGTGAGATCACCTCCGGCAGCAATCGCTGCTGACGAGACACGGGCTATCTCATCTGCGGCCATGAATGACTGTACAAATCTGGGGAGGTTCCTGAAGAGAATGAAAAGATTGTCCGCCTGCCTTCCTGCCGCGCTGACAACGGTGGCAAACCCCTGCTGGTGACGTA
Organism: uncultured Bacteroidales bacterium; assembly: GCA_963732575.1. GTDB lineage: Bacteria > Bacteroidota > Bacteroidia > Bacteroidales > VadinHA17 > SR-FBR-E99. The sequence goes on along the minus strand of CAVTAA010000002.1, from coordinate 95,951 downwards.
TGTCTGAGCCGGAGCTCTTATTATTAAGGGCATTGGCAACGAGCGCTTCCGATGATGAAACAATTATTATACCAGAGGTTAATGCCATGTACACCATTGTTTTACCCGGTCCTTGACCATATGAGACCGTGTATCTCCTGGCTCCGCCAAGCTCCCTGGCATCAGTGACCGCCGCGCCGGATTCCTCACAGAGCTGGATCAGGCGGCGTGAAGTGAATGAAGCGCCTGTATTCATTACCGCCAGCGCTGTGACGCGACCCTGACCTGTGACATGAAATGACACCAGCACCTTACGGTTGCTGATCATTTCACGAACCTCACGGCCCCCGGTAAGGCTGTCAATGACGGCGGCAGTATTTATCATGGAGTCAGCCCATTTCATATCAGAAAGCCTCGCCGTGAAGCCAGTCTTGTCAGTGGTTCTGGTGATAAGCTCCGGGAAGTCAGGCGTTTCTATGATAAAAAACGCATCCGAAGGAATAGCAACCCATGGATCAACAACGATAACCTGTTTATCCTTCCTGATAAAATATGCCGCCACAATCAGCCCGGCGGTAAGCAAGCCGGCAAGTATTAACCAGGTTCTTTTTCGCACAATTTTTTGCTTCAGATCTCAATCCAAAAATATAAAATATTAATTTGCTTTGGCAAAAACAAATGCAAAGCATACTTACAGCATGTCAGGCAACATCTTCCTTCCTGACATTTGTGGAACGCTTTTTGTGCATTTGCAGCAGGTTAAATCCCGTTTTAATGAGGCGTAAATTATTTATTCTGATACTGATATTTTCCTCTCTGGCGGCCAGATCACAGACGGTCACGGTTATAGGGATCGAAGATGGCAAGCCTGTGGCTGACGTTGCAGTCTATAATAAATCACGAGCCGTTTTCTGTTACACCAATCTGAAGGGAAAAGCAAATCTTTCTGAATTCACCGCCGGGCAACCGGTCTATTTTCAGCATTTCTCTTTCGAAAGAGTATCATTTACCCTTGAAGAACTCAAGAAGGCAGGATGGATGGTTAAGCTCATGACAAAGACTTTTGAGGTTGAAGAGTTCATCGTATCGGCTAACCGATGGGAGCAGAAATCTGATGAGGTGCCCAATTACATAAGTACGGTCACCCTTCCTTCGGTAAGGATACATAACCCGCAGACAACAGCCGATCTTGTGTCACTCAGCGGAGACGTTTTTGTGCAGAAAAGCCAGTTAGGAGGCGGCAGCCCGATGTTGAGAGGTTTTGCCACCAACAGGGTTCTGATAGTCATCGACGGCGTCAGACTGAATAACGCCATTTACCGGGAAGGTAACATTCAGAACATTATTTCGCTTGACCCGGCAGTGATTGACCGTACTGAGATTATTTTCGGACCAGGCGCCACCATGTACGGCAGTGACGCCCTGGGCGGGGTTATGGATTTTCATACCAAGAGAGCCCTCTATTCAACAGGCGACTCATTATATTTCAAAGCCGAAGCACTGGCCCGCTATTCAACGGCATCCAACGAACAGACCTATCATCTTGACTTAAACATAGGAGGACGAAAGATCGCATTTTTTACTTCCGCCTCATGGTCTGATTTCGGAGACCTGGTTATGGGTACGTGGAAGCACCCAGAGTATCTCAGGAATGAATATCAGACCCGGACAACCGAAGGCGATACAGTTATATTGAATGACGATCCCCGGAAACAGATCGCCTCCGGTTACTCTCAGCTTAACACCACTAACAAACTTCGCTTTAAGGCAGGAAAACATATCGATATCGACCTGTCAAACCATTACTCGAAACTATCTGATGTCCCCCGTTATGACAGGCTGATACAGATGAAAAACGGAACGCTGAGATATGGCGACTGGTACTACGGCCCGCAGGTATGGATGATGACCAGCGGCACTATGAATTATAACAGGCCTTCAGCGCTGTTCGATGAGGCCAGACTGACAGTGGCAAGGCAGGACTACCAGGAGAGCCGGCATGACCGTAAGCTTGATGACATCAACCTGAATGAACAGACGGAAAAAGTAGGTATATGGTCTGCCAATATCGATTTTGATAAGTCCATCCAGAAGAATGAAGGCCTTGTCTATTACGGAGCAGAATATGTCAGAAATAATATTAAAAGTACTGCTGACACAAAGGATATTTTAACCGGGGAGACAGTCCCTGCCGGGTCAAGGTACCCCAACGGAAAGAATATTTATAACAGCTTTGCGCTTTACGGAGGGTATAAGTTTAATCTCAGCAGTAAATTTACGCTAAGCACAGGCGCCAGGTATAATTTTGTGTCGCTTGATTCGGAGATAGCTGATAACTCATTCTACAATTTCCCTTTCACTACCATTGAGACAGCGAACAGCGCCCTCACCGGCGGCGCAGGTGCAGTGTACAGGCCTGACAAACTGACTGAGCTGACGCTGAACCTGTCAACAGGATTCAGGGCGCCGAACCTTGATGACCTGGGAAAGGTGTTCGAATCAGCTCCGGGCGTACTGGTAGTGCCTAACCCTGATCTCAGGCCTGAATACCTTTATAATATTGATATCGGAGCCTCAAGGGAGTTCGGCGGTATGCTTCTTGCAGAAGCGACCGGCTTCTTCTCATATCTTGATAATGCCATGGTACGCCGTGAATATCTCTATAACGGTGAGTCCACAATAGACTACCAGGGCGAAGAAAGTACTGTCTATGCCATGGTCAACGCCGGTTATGCAATTGTCTACGGTGCGCAGGTGAAAGCAGAGCTCAAACCCATTTCTTTCCTCAGGATAAAATCAGCACTGACACTGACCAGAGGCCATGACAATGAGCAGGAGCCCTGGCGCCATGTGCCTCCGCTGTTCGGTGCAACACATGTCATATATGAAAAATCGTCAGTTAAAGCCGATCTGTATTGTGTCTATAACGGCAGCATTCCTTACGAGAGACTTGCTCCGAGCGAACGAGACAAACCTTATATGTATGCTGTTGACGATCAGGGCAACCCGTGGTCACCCGGATGGTTCACCCTGAACTTCAAATCATCTTACAAAATCAAGAACAGGCTTGAACTGACAGCCGGAGTAGAGAATATCCTTGATCTGAGGTACCGGCCCTATTCATCAGGTATTGTTGCTCCCGGTATGAATTTCATATTCTCTGCCAGGGTAAAGATCTGAAGACAGTCGCCGCCATCGCGGAAACATTGTTTTTCCGAAATGATTAGTTAAATTTCAACCCTGTAATCATATGCGGGTTAATGGCCGGAGCCTACCATCTTATTGAAGTAAAAACTAAAAGGGATATCAGGGAATTTCATGATCTTCCTTCCGGAATTTACAGTGGTGACAGCACCTGGATCAAGCCTCTTACAAAAGAGGTTGAGGCGGTTTTCAACCCTTCACTTAACCACCAGTTCCGTAACGGCGAGGCCATCAGATGGCTGCTGAAGGATGGCTCAGGAAAAACAGTGGGCCGCGTGGCTGCATTTTACAGCAGAAAAATCGCAAATAAGGACCAGATACCTGTCGGCGGGATGGGATTTTTTGAATGTATCAATGACAGTGAGGCTGCTGCCGTTCTCTTCAATGCATGCCGTGACTGGCTGGAAGACAACGGTATGACGGCCATGGATGGACCTGTGAACTTCGGAGAGCGTGACCGGTGGTGGGGATTGCTTGTCGACGGATTCCTCCCGCCTAATTTCTGCATGCCGTATAACCCTCCGTATTACAGGGAATTATTTGAAAATTATGGCTTTGAGAATTACTTCGACCAGTATACATACCATACACCGGTAACTGACAGGAACCTTGACGAAGTGATCAGAACCAAGGCGGAAAGAATATTTGCTAACCCCGACTACTCTTTCAGATACATGAGATCCTGGGAGGCACGTGATATAGCCCGCTACTTCATGATCGTATATAACAAGGGATGGGCTCGCTTCCCGGGTGTAAAAACAATAAGCGAGAGATACGCCAGGCTGCTCATGAAAAGCTTCCGGTCTATCTACGATGAAAAACTGATATGGTTCGGATTCTATAAAAACGAACCTGTCTGTTTTTTCATAATGTTGCCGGAGGTTAACCAGATAATCAGGCATCTCAACGGTAAGATCAATACAATAGGAAGGTTAAAATTCATCTGGTACAGGTACGTAAGGAAAGAACTTACCAAAGCCTTCGGTATGATCTTTGGAATTGTTCCCGAACATCAGCGCAAGGGTGTGGAAGGTGCTCTCATCATCTCGTTCGCCAGGCTGGCGCTGAAAAGTGATTTCCCCTATAAAGACCTGGAATTTAATTGGATCGGCGATTTCAATCCGTCAATGATGCATCTTCTTGATCAGATAGGTGCACGGGTAATTAAAACCCATATAACGTACCGCTATCTCTTTGACAGGAATGCCCTTTTTGAGAGGGCTCCTGTGGTCAATGCATAAATCAACCGTTGTTATCAGAAAGGCCTGTAGCCTATTATCTCTCGCACCTCCCTGATGGTGGCCGAGGCGCTTGCCCGTGCTTTCTCGGCCCCCGTGGCCACCACCCTGCCCAGATACACAGGGTCATTGATGATCTCGTTGATGCGTGTCCTGATTGGCTCGGTAACCTTGACAATATCTTCGGCCAGCTGTTTCTTCATATCGCCGTACCTGATCTCGCATGAGGCATGCTTGTCACGGAAGTATGCCACCGTCGAAGGATCAGAAACGACCTCCATAATAGTAAACAGGTTCCTGACCGGTTCAGTAGGCTCTGAGCCAGGCTTGACAGGACCGGTGTCGGTCACCGCCCGCATTACCTTCTTCCTGATCTCTGATGGCGTGTCAGCAAGAAAGATACCGTTACCTTCGCTCTTTCCCATCTTGCCTGTTCCGTCAAGGCCGGGGATCTTTACAAGGTTCTTTCCGAAATTGTAGGCGTCAGGCTCCGGGAAATATTCAACGCCATACATCGTGTTAAAACGACGGGCAAAACGCCGGGTCATTTCAAGATGCTGCTCCTGATCCTTCCCCACCGGCACCTTGTGCGCCTTGTGTATGATGATGTCAGCAGCCATCAGAACAGGATAGGTTAAAAGACCGGCATTTATGTTGTCAGGATGCCGGCGGATCTTCTCCTTAAACGATGTGGTACGCTCCAGCTCACCGACATATGCATTCATGTTCAGAAGAAGGTAGAGCTCCGAAACTTCCGGTACATCGCTCTGAACATATACAGTGGCCTTCGCGGGGTCAATACCGCATGCAAGGTACTCAGCCAGCACCTGCTTTATATTGCTGTGAATGTCATCGGGGTGGGGATGCGTAGTAAGTGAGTGATAATCAGCTATAAAAAAATAACAATTATTCTCATCCTGCATCCTGAGAAAATTTTTCAGTGCACCGAAGTAATTGCCGAGGTGAAGGTTGCCTGTTGAACGTATGCCGCTTACTACTGTATCCATAAGAATTTGTTATCGCCACAAAAATAGAGATAAATAACGAATTTGATCTCCGCGGGTTATCTTTCCGGCAAAGCCCCGTGGAGACGTCCCGCTCTGACTATTTTTGTATTTTAGCGGTGAAAATCATTTATCATGGAATCGACACGGCAGAAGAAAGTTGCAAGACTGGTGCAAAAGGAGCTTGCAGAGATAATACTTCATCATTCCGGTGAGCTTGCACCCGGGAAAATGATCTCTGTGACAACTGTGCGCGTCAGCCCTGATCTTTCACTCGCGAAGACATGGATCAGCATTTTTCCGTCAGACAAGTCTGAAGAGATCCTCCAAAGTTTAAGAAGCCACGTGCCGCGTATCAGGTACGAGCTCGGTCATAAAGTGCGCAACCAGCTGCGCATAGTGCCGGAGATAGCCTTTTTCATCGATGACAGTAATGACTATATTGATAAAATCAGTAACCTGCTAAAGGAATAAGGCTGATGGATTACGATCCCATAAAAGAGCCTCTCGGACGTCACTTCAACCGCCATCCGCTGCTGCGTAAACTTTTTTACCTGCTTCTGGATATTCTTCTGCTGCGTTCATGGCATGTAAGGAAAGCTCTGAAAAAGTTAAGCCTGAAGCTCCCATCATCATCCGCGGTGCTGGACGCCGGCATGGGCTTCGGCCAGTATACATGGCGGATGGCAGAAAAATTTCCGGGCTGGCACATCACCGCCGCAGACATAAAAAGTGAACAGGTGGCTGACTGCAATGCCTTTTTCAACAGCCAGGGCCTTGGCGACAGGGTGCAGGTCATTGAAGCTGACCTGGTGACATGGAACGGTACAGGGAAGTACGACCTTGTGCTGTGCGTTGACGTGATGGAGCACATTGAGGAAGACCGCAAAGTATTCAGCTCCTTCTTCAGCATGATGAATCCTGATGGTTACCTGGTCATCTCAACTCCCTCTGACCTGGGCGGCTCGGACGTTCATTCGGAAAATGAAACATCATTCATAGGTGAGCATGTGCGTGACGGTTACAGCAAAGCGGGGATAACGGAAAAACTCCTCGATGCGGGCTTTGGGAAGGTGTCAGTGTCATACACATACGGCTGGCCTGGAAGCATAGCCTGGAGACTTTCCATGAAATACCCTGTTATCATGCTTACAGCTTCAAGGCTGTTCTACATTCTCCTCCCTTTCTATTATCTTGTTGTCATGCCCTTTGCCCTTCTCCTGAACTGTATTGACCTGAATATCAGCCACAGTAAAGGAACGGGGTTACTGGTTGTTGCCGGAAAAAGCAGATGAAGCTCTCACTGTACATAGCCAAAAGATATCTGTTCGCCAAGAAATCGCGGAACGCCATTAACGTTATATCAGCTATTTCCGTGGCCGGCGTAACCGTCGGAACCCTGGCGCTGATAACAATCCTGTCCGTATTTAACGGTCTTGAGGATATGGTAAAGGGTATCTTCAGTACCTCAGATCCGGAAATCAGGATAACACCCGTCAAAGGCAAAGTCTTCACCCCTGACTCCCTCACTCTGCAGAGGCTGTCTTCTGTCAACGGCGTGGAAATATGGGCAGAAACACTTGAGGAAAATGCCCTGCTCAGGTTTGAAGAACAGCAGTACATCGCCACTGTCAAGGGAGTATCACCGAACTACCGCGAGGTAACTGATCTCGACACTGCAATGTGGGACGGTGATTTTATACTAAACGCGGAGAATGGAAGACCATACGCAGTAGCAGGACTTGGTGTCGCCAACTACCTTGGAATAAGGCTGAATTTTGTCTCACCCCTGGCAATCTATATACCTGACCGCAAAGCGCACCTCACACTGAACCCCGAAAATGAGTTCACAAAAAAATATATCTTCATTTCAGGCATCTTCGCTGTTGAACAGGAGTTTGACTCAAAATACATATTCCTCCCTATTGACTTTGCCAGGGAACTGCTGGATTATACAACAGAGGTAAGCTCCATCGAGGTCAGGATGAAACCGGGCTCCGATCAGCAAAAGACACAGAAAGAAATAAAAGAGGTCATGGGAGATGACTTCCTGGTGCAAAACAGATATGAACAGCAGGAGATGTTCTTTAAAGTAATGAAGGCTGAGCGGCTGGCCATCTATGTCATCCTGACCTTTATTCTCATTATAGCATCCTTCAATATAATAGGCTCGCTGACAATGCTGATAATAGAAAAGGAAAGGGATATAAAGATACTCAGGAGCCTTGGCGCCGATAACTCCCTCATCAAGCGGATCTTCATCTATGAGGGCTGGATGATCTCGTTCATCGGCACCTGCCTTGGACTGGGGATCGGGTTTCTGATCTGCGCCGCACAGCAACAGTTCGGCATTGTGAAGCTGGCCGGAGAGTCTTTGCTTATAGATGCTTATCCCGTCAGGATGCACCTGTTCGATTTCTTCCTGGTCGCGGTGACGGTTATGGCTATTGGTTACGCAGCGGCATGGTATCCTGTTCATTACCTCTCACGCAGATACCTTAAAGAGAACAAAAAAGAGCAGAAATGAGCCGGAAAATTATCATATTAACTGCCACTGCCATCTGCATGCTGATGGCATGCGGTCCATCAGGCACCAAAAAGCCTGAAAGAAAGATGCTCATCCCCGATGACAAGCTGGTTGAGGTACTGACAGACACCTATCTCACAACAGGGATGATGGATGTCAGGGAAATACGGGAAACATGGGGTCAGAGAGATTCGATGCTGAACTATACTGATGTTATCAGTAGCCACGGGTTCACGTATGAGCAGCTGGAAACAACAATGAAGTATTACATTGCAAAAAAACCCAAGAAGCTTACAAAGATCTATGACAGGGTGACCGGCAACCTCCTTGCTCTTGAGGTGAAGGTAGAGAATGAGCGTCTGGATGCAAATTCAATACCCGATAACCTCTGGACGGGAAAAGCGGAATATGCCTTTCCTGCCGATTATACAAGGAATTCAATCTGGTTTGACATCCCTGTGGAGTCTGCCGGAGAATACGTGCTCCGTGCAGATATAATTGTTTATGAAGACGATGGAAGCCTTGATCCCAGGGTTACAGTATACTTCATGACAGTTGACAGCCTGGGTGCGGAAGTGCGTAATGACTGGGATGAGATCAGGCTTGAAAAGAACGGACTGTTAGTGAAGGTTGAAACGAGGAAAACCCTTGAAACTGCCGGGAATGCCCGTATCAGGGGATGGTTGATGAATCACACAGCCCTGGAAGGAGAATGGCAGAAGCATGCCAACGTAAGCAGAATAAGCCTCAGGCTTGAGAATGAAAAGGCGAAGCAGCAGTAATGCGCAGAATCTCGGCTCAATATGTTTTCACCTCGGCCGGCAAACCCCTCAGACGGGGCGTCATTACCACCGCAGATGATGGTACAATTATTTCTGTCGAAGACACCGGGGGAGACCTGGCCGAAAAATCCGGCACGGAGTTTTATAACGGCATAATCATACCCGGACTAATAAATTGCCATACCCATCTTGAGCTTTCACACATGCATGACACTCTCCCTGCACGAGGGGGACTGTCTGAATTTATCACCCGTGTGAGGCAGCAGCGTGATGCTGAGACCTCGGAAATTGTCAGGGCAGCACGTGATGCTGATAACGAGATGTACAGCGAAGGTGTGGTGGCCTGCGGAGACATCAGCAACAATTCCCTGACATTTGATATCAAGAGCTCAAGCGCCATCAGGTATCTCACTTTTATAGAGGTGTTTGGCCTTGATCCTTCGCTGGCATCCGGTCGCATTGCCAATGCCCTTGAACTGGTGTCTGCGGCGGACGCATCCGGGCTTCCCTGTCACATCACCCCTCATGCAGTCTATTCGGTTTCACAGCCGCTTTTCCGCCTGATAAAGGAACATATCAGTTCATCATCAGTCACTTCCCTGCATTTCCTCGAGTCTGATGACGAAAGAAAAATGGCCCGGGGGCACATCGATACTGCCATCTCATTGTCCGGGCTGACATCACGGCTTATACTTGTACATAACACAGTCATCACTGAAGAAGAGATAGAGAAACTTGCATCTGTGCCCAATATCTGGTTCTGCATGTGTCCCTCGTCAAATATGTACATCTCTGACAAAATGCCTCCGGTTGAACTGCTGGCAAAAGCTTCCGGAAGAATTATTACCGGAACTGACAGCCTCGCCTCAACCGGTCATCTGAGCATTCTGGGCGAGCTGAAACTCCTCCATGCAGCCGCACCCGGAATCCCTCTTGATGAAATCATACGTTGGGGAACAGTCAACGGTGCACGGGCGCTGGAGATGGACGGCATCCTGGGATCGATAGAAGCCGGCAAGAAACCTGGCCTGCTGCTCATCGAAGAAGTTGATCTGGCCCGGTTACGCCTTCTGCCGGGCAGCAGGGTGCGCAGATTATTGTAAATTTACAGCCTGAACCTTAAAGACTGATGTCAACTTTTCTTTTTGACAGCATAGTATTCGGACCTGTCCGAAGCCGCAGGCTTGGCGTTTCACTGGGGATAAACCTGCTACCCGTTGACCGCAAGGTTTGTTCCTTCGACTGTATCTACTGCGAATGCGGCTGGACATCATGCGGTGCGGGCCCGACGGTGAAGCTCCCTTCACGCAAAGAGGTTCACGATGCCCTCAGAAAAAAATTATCCGGCATGCTGGAGAAGGGCACCGGGCCGGATGTGATCACCTATGCCGGCAACGGGGAACCGACAATGCACCCTGATTTCAATGGGATAATAGATGATTCGATAGCGCTTCGCGATGAATTCTTCCCTTCCGCAAAAATATCCGTACTGTCAAACGGATCCACCATTCACAGGAAGGCAGTCAGGGAGGCCCTCATGAAAGTCGACATGAATATCCTGAAGCTTGATTCGGCCTTCCCGGAAACAGTGAAGAGACTGAACCAGCCCCGCGGTAAATATGACCCTGAGGCTCTTGCACGCAACGTCAGGTACTTTGACGGCAGGTTCATCATCCAGTCTCTCTTCGTAAGAGGCAGATACCATGGCGAGATCATCGATAACGCAACCCCTGCTGAGGTTGATGCCTGGCTTGCCATGATAGCGAAGCTTAAACCGCAGTCTGTCATGATATATACAATTGATCGTGAGACCCCGCTGGGTAACGACCTGAACAAGGTGCCGGTCACCGAACTGAAAGCCATTGCGGCACGGGTGAACGCTCTTGGGATTCCCGCATCCGTCTCCGGCTAAACGTCATGGACGGCAGGAGAATTCTTATCAGCCCCCTGAACTGGGGGTTGGGCCATGCCGGCAGGATGATCCCCCTTGCCCTTGAGCTCAGAAAAAGGGGAAACGAGATCATCTTTGGCGTTGACAGCAGCATTATTCCTGTAATTGAAAAAGATCTTCCGGATATAAAAATCATTGCAATTCCCGGAGCAGTAATACGGTACTCCGGGTTTCTTCCCCAGTATATCAGCATCTTCCTGCAGGTGCCTCGTATAGTTGCGGCATCACTCCGCGAATTTTCGGCCCTCAAACACCTCGCCCGCGAGCTGAAGCCTGATATTATCATTTCAGATAACAGGTTCGGGTTCTTTCATAAGGATATTTTCTCTGTTTATATAACCCATCAGCTCAGGGTACCCTTCCCGGGATTGATGAAGTTTCTTGAACCGGCAGCAGCATGGCTTAACAGGAAGGTCATTGGCAATTTTGACCTGTGCCTTGTGCCCGACTATCCCGGTAATGAAAACCTTTCAGGCCGCCTCTCCCACCAGCTGCAGCTGCCGGGTAATGTTTCCTACATGGGTCCACTGTCAAAGTTCAGCGGGGCATCATCGGCTGAGTCAGATATTACTCTGCCCCATCCTTACCACTGCCTGATCCTTTCAGGGCCCGAGCCACAGCGCTCACTGCTTTTCGAAAAAATAGCCAGGGCCTTGTCCGGCATACATCTGGTCGTCCTGAGCGGAAGTCCCGGACCGGTCCTCCGCTCAGACCCTGGCAACATCACCGTTATTGCCAACCCTGATACAGCGACGATGAAGAAAGTCATTTGCGGGAGTTTTCGGGTCATCTCCCGTGCCGGGTATTCAACAGTCATGGAGCTGGTGTCACTTGGAAAAGGAGGTGTGATTATTCCCACACCGGGACAGACAGAACAGGAATATCTTGGGCAGTACCTTGATGGCCGACATGGTTTCATAACCCTGAAGCAGACAAACCTGGAACACCTGCGTGAGATCTCACCGGAGGCCCTGGGCGCGTCATCACCCTGTTTCCCCGACAGTGCCCCTCTGTTCGAAGAGGCTGTCAGACTTTTACTTGAGCAGAATAAAAAGAGTTAACGCCATCACACCGGCCCCGGCAAATAATCCTGTCCAGGTCTCTGTCGGTGTGTGATCATCAAGATACAGTCTTGATGACATCACCCCGCCTCCGATCAGAATAACAGTAACCAGCTGCCATGCCGACCGTATGTCATAAAGCATGATCATGAAGACCAACAGTGCAAGTAAGCCTCCTATACCGGCCGCATGGAGTGATATCCTGTAGACAGATGTTATTATGAGAGTGACCAGGGTCACGAATGCTATTGAGATAAAATATGCCCTGAAGAGGTTCGGCACCTGGATCTTCAGGAAAAGTATTGCCGTGATCGTGTACATCAGCAGGGCGAATGTCAGCAGCACCACCCTCTCGTTCCGGTCACGCGCATTAAATGTCTTTATGGCTCCGCGCATAGTCAGGATGGCAGCCAGCGAAACCGGCAGGATAACATTATTTGCCAAAACCATTAAAAAAATAGTCCATTTCAGCCGCGCAGGAATGAATGAGAGGAGGGTGGGTGAGCTGTAAATAAGGAGCAGTCCGTACAGCGGGATGAATACGGGATGAAAAATAACTGAAAATACCTTCGATGCCTTTGTGACCCACTGCTTCTCTCCGGGACTCATTTTATCTCCTTTCTCATCCTTGCGACAGGAATATTCAGCTGTTCGCGGTACTTGGCGACTGTCCGGCGGGCAATCTGGTAACCCTTTTCCTGAAGTATCTCCGTCAGTTTCTCGTCTGTCAGCGGCCTTCTCTTGTCTTCGCCACTCAGGCATTCCTGAAGGATCCTCTTGATCTCCCGGGTAGATACCTCGTCTCCTGCATCCGTCTGCATACCTTCTGAGAAAAAGAACTTCAGCGGATAAATCCCGAAATGCGTCTGGATATATTTGCTGTTAGCCACACGCGATACCGTAGAGATATCAAGCCCTGTCATCTCTGCAACATCTTTCAGTATCATCGGCCGCAGCCTGGTGTCATCACCCTCGTAAAAATATTCTTTCTGGTATTCGAGAATGGCATTCATCGTCAGCAGAAGGGTATTCTGCCTCTGTCTCAGTGCATCGATGAACCATTTTGCGGCATCAAGCTTCTGTTTCACGAACATGATGGCATCCCTGTTCTGCTTGCCGGCCGCCTTGTCACGTGAATATGTCTCAAGCATCTCGCTGTAACCCTTGCTGATCTTCAGCTCCGGGATATTGCGGTTGTTAAGGCTGAGCTCCAGCGTGCCGTCAGTCAGCTCAAGAATGAAGTCGGGTATGATATGCTGTGCTGTCTTGTGATAAGGGTCGTTTACCGCCCCTCCGGGTTTAGGGTTCAGCTTCAGCACTTCGTCAATGACACTCTTCATGTCCTCTTCGCTGATCATGAGTTTCGCCATAATCTTCTCATAATGGCGCTTTGAAAACTCATCAAAAAAATCCTTTAATACAGTTTTTGTGAGAATTATTTCAGGTGACGAAAGGTCTTTTCTTTCTATCTGCAGCAAAAGGCATTCACGCAGGTCACGTGCTCCCACGCCAGGGGGATCAAGGTCCTGTATGATCGCAAGCACCTCGTTCAGCTCTTTCACATCAGTGGTTATGTTCTGCAGGAAGGCAAGGTCATCCACCATATTTGCCACCTCTCTCCGGAGATAGCCGTCGTCATCTATATTTCCTATTATGTATTCGCCAAGGATCTCCTCCCTTTCGGTGTCAGCCCTGAGATTGAACTGTGAGGTAAGGTTCTCATGAAATGATGATCCGGCTGAATAAGGGATCTCCTCCCTACGCTCCTCATCCTTTGAGGTATTGTTCATCTGCAGTCGGTAATCAGGAATATCTTCGTCATTCAGATAGTCATCAAGACCGAACTCATCCTGCTCACGTTCCTCCTGCTCTTCAGATATTTCGTCCTCATCCTCGCCCTGAACTTCTTCTCCTTCTTCTCCCTCTTCCAGTGCGGGGTTATCCTCCAGCTCCTTCTTGATACGCTGCTCGATCTGCATGGCAGGAACCTCCAGCAGCTTGATCATCTGTATCTGCTGCGGTGATAGCTTCTGGAGCAGTTTCTGCTGTAACCTCTGGTCGAGCATCCCCTTTATCTCTTAACTCACTAAAATTCAGCGTTACGCGGAGTACGCGGGAAAGGTATTACATCACGGATATTCCCCATACCCGTCATAAACAGTATCAGGCGTTCAAAGCCAAGACCAAATCCTGAATGGGGAGCCGTTCCGAATTTCCTAGTGTCAAGATACCACCACAGGTCTTTGACCGGAAGCTTCATCTCTTCAATCCTTCGCGTCAGCTTATCAAGATCCTCCTCTCTCTGTGACCCCCCGATGATCTCGCCAATGCCGGGGAAGAGAACATCCATGGCTCTGACGGTCAGTCCGTCGTCATTCATCTTCATATAGAAGGCCTTTATGGACTTCGGATAGTCGGTAAGAATGACCGGACGTTTGAAGTGCTGCTCCACCAGGTACCGTTCATGCTCTGCCTGCAGGTCACGTCCCCACCCGACCGGGTACTCCCACTTCCGGTCTGCTGCCTCGAGGATCTTTATGGCTTCGGTATATGTGAGCCTCACAAAACTGTTATCCAGCACGAATTTCAGGCGCTCAATAAGAGCATTGTCAATCATCTTGTTTAGGAACTCCAGGTCTTCACGACAGTTGTCAAGAGCCTGTTTTATTAGATACTTGAGGAAATCCTCAGCCATATCCATATTGTCATTGAGATCCCAGAATGCCATCTCCGGTTCAATCATCCAGAATTCTGCCAGGTGACGGGGAGTGTTCGAGTTCTCTGCGCGAAATGTCGGGCCAAAAGTATAGATCTCTCCCAGGGCAAGAGCGCCCAGCTCACCCTCAAGCTGGCCTGAGACAGTCAGGTTGGTGGGCTTGCCGAAGAAGTCCTTTTCAAAATCGATGGCGCCTTCACCGGTGCGCGGCAGGTCATTGAGGTCAAGAGCCGTGACGTGGAACATCTCACCCGCTCCCTCAGCATCGCTGCCGGTAATGATAGGAGTATGCAGGTAAAAGAAGCCCCTGTCATTATAATACTTATGTATGGCGAAGGCCATGGCGTGTCTGATGCGCATCACCGCCCCGAAAGTATTTGTGCGGAAACGGAGATGAGCTATCTCCCTGAGGAACTCCATCGAGTGCCCCTTTTTCTGAAGAGGGTAACTGTCAGGATCGCATTTGCCGTAAAGAACGATTTCAGTAGCCAGTACTTCAACGCTCTGTCCCTTGCCCTGCGATGCTTCAAGTGTTCCGGTCACTCCCAGGCTGGCGCCTGTGGTGATATCCTTCAATAAGTCAGCGGAGAAGAGGCTGAGATCTACCACAATCTGGATATTGTTTATGGTGGAGCCGTCATTCAGTGCTACGAATGCAATATTCTTAATCTCTCTCTTTGTCCTTACCCATCCTTTTACAAGCACCTGCTCACCGGTCACGGGATTCATCAACAGATCTTTTACTCTTTTCCTCTTCATAATATTGTCAATACTTTACCCTTACAAAAATAGCATTTTGTTCCTCTTGCGACAATGAACTTATAACTAATGGCACTGTTTTTGTGCACAAGCGCAATTTTCATTACCTGCAAGCGTTGTTAATAAGTGTTCCGGCTATTTGAATTAACACCGGAATTAGGTAATTTTACCTTGCATAACATTTAACACTAATTAGTATGGAAGTTGACAGCAAGATAATTGTAGTGCCATGGGACTTCACTCCCATTACTGAATATGCCTTGCAGCATGCCATAAAGATATCGCGTATGACCCACAACGATATCTGCCTCCTGCATATAGTTGAGAAGATCACAACTGATGGCGGGGTAAAGGCCAAGCAGGCTGCCATGAACAACAAGGGTAACGAGATACTGCAGAAATTTGGAGTGACGGTAAAGACACATGTTCAGCGCGGTACGATCTTCAAACAGATACCTGAGTTTGTCAATGATCACAGTGCGTCACTTGTTGTCATGGGTACTCACGGAATGAACGGAATGCAGAAACTCACCGGCAGCTGGGCCTTGAAAGTGATTGCAAAATCAAAAGTTCCTTATATAGTTGTCCAGGCACCGCCTGCTGACATGGAGAGGTTCCGTACCATCGTATGCCCCATTGACTGGCGTGCCGAGGAGAAAGAGAAACTCTCGATGGCTATCTTCATGAGCAAGTACTTTGACACGAAGGTGCACATCCTGAAAGCAACCAGGAAAGATGAAGTCACTGGCAAAGAAGGCTAACCTAAATCTTAACTTTACGGTTAGAATGCTCATACAGAACAATATAGAATATGAGATAAAGGAGGTGCCATCAGATAAGCTTGGGGAGCAGACCATTGAGATAGCCCAGCAGCTTAATGCTGATCTCATCCTTATAATGACAACAAAGGATATCACCTTTGCTGATTATGTGGTCGGAGCCAAGGAGCAGTATATCATTGCCAACAGTCAAAAGATACCGGTATGCTGCGTCAACCCGTCTTCTGCCTTTGCTAACATCGGCCAGTTCATGTACGGTTGATGGCATGTCCATTTCTGTTAATCATGTTACAAAATCATATGGTCGCCAGAAAGCGCTGGATGATATTTCATTTTCTATCAGCAAGGGAGAGATAGCCGCTTTTATCGGCCCGAACGGAGCCGGTAAATCGACCATGATGCGAATCATTACCGGCTTCCTTACCCCTGACTCCGGCGAGGTTACCGTCTGCGGCCTGCCCACAGGACCCGGAGCAACGGAAGTGAGGCGCCTTATCGGCTACCTGCCGGAAAATAATCCACTTTACACCGAAATGTATGTCAGGGAGTACCTCGGATATGTGGCTGACATATATAAAATGGGGCGGAGACGCAAGGAGGCCGTTGACACAGTCATCGAGCGCACAGGACTTTCTCCCGAGCAAAATAAAAAGATAGGCGCCCTGTCAAAGGGATACCGGCAGCGTGTGGGGCTGGCGCAGGCTCTGATACACGACCCGCAGGTGCTGATCCTTGATGAGGCTACCACCGGACTTGATCCCAACCAGATAATTGAAATACGCAACCTCATCTCTGAGGTGGGCAGGGAGAGGACAGTGATGCTCTCGACCCATATCATGCAGGAGGTTGAAGCTATCTGCAGCAGGGTTATCATCATTGATCACGGCCACCTCGTGGCCGACGGTCCTCTCGCAGAAATCTCCGCCCTTGCCGGCGCCAGCCTCGAAGACACCTTCAGGCAGCTGACAGGTAAATAATTCTATACCTTATTACTGTTCAGATCGTTGTAAGCTGCTTCCATCAGGATGAAGAATGCCTGTGCCTCGGTTGACCTGCCGGGATGATCGAATGATGGCGCGCCGGAAGCACCTGTTATATATCCGTGCTGATCTATCTTCGAATATGCGGCCTGCCTCATCATATCAGCCTGGCTCAGGTACGTCTGGTCAAGCCATCCGCCCTTTATACCTCTGTATATTGAATATCCAAGCATCTGTCCGAGGTTGGTCTCAATAAAGGTTTCGGGTTCATTCACATAATCATGAAAAAAACCGTCAGGTCTGAAATGCGCAAGACACCCATCGAGCAGCTCGCGATGGTAACTTATCAGTCGCTGTTTTTCCTCAGCCATCCCCTCCGGCAGCAGCCTGATCACCCTGGCGTAACATGCTGCTGCCCATCCGTTTCCTCCGCCCCAGTATCTTTTGCTGATGAACTGCTGGTCAATGTCGTGCCAGCGGTGCGAGAACAATTTATCGTTCGTATTCCATAACGCCTTCCTGAACCCCTCGATCTGGGCTATGGCTTCGGTGTACTTTCCTGCAGCGGCAATAAACGGAGGCGCCATGTACATTCCATCACTCCATACCTCAGGCGAATTCATCGTGTGATACAATGTGCCATCTTTGCTTCTTGGCGCTTTTATGAGAAGCCAGTCGAGCATTTTGTCAGCTGCAGTCTTGAGCTCCTCCTCCTTAGTCATTTCATAGGCTTTTAGTACTGCCTCCCCTGCTGCTGCGGGATCAGTTACACCGTTGTCAGTATATATCACTGCCAGTCGTCCGTCTTCACGTTGTCTCAGGACAGCCTCTTTAGCCATAAGATAGACCATCTCATTATCGCCAATCTCAAGCATTGCCTGTGCTGCAACGCCATGCTCCCAGGAAGCGCGTTGCATCGATAACATTGCACGCTTTACTTTTTCTATTGCCTCTTCCTGTGGGCTTTTCTTCACCTCGCTGCTTTCTGGTTTACATGCCGTAAATGCAGCAATGCTGCCTCCGGCAAGGGCAGAGCTGATGAAAAATTTTCTGCGATCCATTGTTTTATTGTTTTCCGCTTGACATACTTTAAGGAATTCAAGATAAGCAATCATTGAATTCAAAAATTCATTAATCGTGCATTTTGCATGATACATTTTGCATAATTGCCATATGTTGTCGAAAAGTCTGATATGTGATGTTTTGCCGGATGTAATTGCTCGTAGAGCAATAAGTTTTGTAGCAAAATACCGGGATATTATCATGTATTCCTCGTAGAGGATATAGAAATTTCTAAATCCCCTACGGGGAATCATTACATATTTTAATCTCTGCTACAATACCTTATGCGCTACGCGCAATGAAATCCTCAGCCAGCGGAACCACCATCGCATCATCCATTTTGTATCATGCATTTTTCATGATTTGTTGTTACCTGTTCTGATTTCGATTGTTCATTTGTTCTATTGTTCTACTGTTCACCTGACCCCTTGCTCTCCCTTTGCGGGACTGCCTCACTTCGTTCACCAGCTTGCTCTATGCAGTTAATTCTAAACCTCAATGCAAACTTTAACCTTTATCCTTTAACCTTTAACCTTTTTTTCTATCTTTGCCCCGTTATCGACGGTGGACAAATTTGTACTGATTGCAACCACGGAAAAAAATGCTAAAACGGTTTCTCCCGCTGCATCTCAACAATCCGTCCCTGCCATTGTTAAACTTTTAAAAATTAACATATGAGCTATTTATTTACTTCAGAATCAGTCTCCGAAGGCCATCCTGACAAGGTAGCCGACCAGATCTCGGACGCACTGCTTGATAATTTTCTTGCCTGGGACCCCGAATCAAAAGTTGCCTGCGAAACCCTTGTCACAACCGGTCAGGTGGTCGTCGCCGGCGAGGTGAAGACAAAAACATATATCGACGTGCAGACAATTATCAGGGATGTTATCAACAGGATCGGCTACACCAAAGCCGAGTATATGTTTGACGGTAACTCATGCGGTATCTTCTCCTCCATCCATGAACAGTCACCTGATATCAACCAGGGCGTCGTACGAAAGAAAAAAGAGGATCAGGGCGCCGGCGACCAGGGCATGATGTTCGGCTATGCTACCAATGAGACAGAGAACTTCCTCCCTCTGTCGCTCGACCTGGCACACGAACTCGTATACCAGCTGGCAGAGATACGGCGCGAAGGTAAAGTGATGAAGTACCTCAGGCCCGACTCCAAATCACAGGTCACCATCGAATATAAAGACGACGGCACGCCGCTCAGGGTGCACACCATTGTTGTCTCGACACAGCATGACGACTTTGACAAGGATGAAAAGAAGATGCTTGAGACCATCAAGGCTGATGTAATCAATATCCTCATCCCCAGGGTTAAGGCACAGCTTGGCAAGTCGGTGCAGGCGCTGTTCGACAGCAAAATAAAATACCATGTCAATCCGACAGGCAAGTTTGTTATCGGCGGCCCTCACGGCGACAGCGGACTCACTGGCCGTAAGATAATTGTTGACACCTACGGCGGACGGGGTGCGCACGGCGGCGGCGCCTTCTCAGGCAAAGACCCGTCAAAGGTAGACCGATCTGCAGCTTATGCTGCACGTCACATTGCCAAGAATATGGTTGCCGCCGGGGTGGCCAGGGAGATGCTTGTGCAGGTATCATATGCCATCGGAGTGGCTAAACCGGTAGGAGTATTTGTGAACACCGCAGGAACAGCCAGGGTGAAAATGACCGACGGTGAGATTGCAAAAAAAATAGAAAAAATGTTTGATCTCCGTCCCGCAATGATTGAAAAGGAGTATGGCCTGCGCAAGCCTATATACAGCGAGACCGCCGCCTACGGCCACATGGGTCGTAAACCCATCACCAAAGACAAGGTGTTCAGATCAGCAAACGGCAAGCCGGACAAGAAAATAACTGTTCAGCTCTTCAGGTGGGAGGAACTTAACAAGGTTAATGAAATCAAAAAAGCGTTCGGTCTTTAGAAGGAGTTTTTGACGATACGTGCAATATTATCCGATCTGCCGAGGGTATAGTAATGTATCCCCGACACTTCGTTTTTAAGGAGGTCACGGCTCTGCGCAGTGGCCCACTCAATTCCGGTTTCACGCGCCTCCTCATCGGTCCGGCATTTTGACAGCTCATGCACCAGCTCTTCGGGTATGTCGATGTGGAACGTCTGCGGAAGGAGGTTCACATCTGTCATGGCCGAGACCGGTTTGATGCCGGGGATCAGCGGGACAGTGATGCCCATAGCCCGCAGTGCATCACGGAAGGCATAAAACTTCGCATTGTCGAAAAACATCTGTGTGACGATATAACTCGCCCCGGCATCAACCTTGCGCTTCAGGTTCGTCAGGTCATACGTCATGTTGGGAGCCTCGAAGTGTTTCTCGGGATAAGCGGCGACACCGATGCAGAATGACGTTGCAGTCATGTTCTTCAGCTCGGGATCGATATAATGGCCTTTGTTCATGTTTGCGATCTGCTCAACCAGTTCGTTGGTGTTTTTGTGGCCGTCAGGCTCGGGTATGAACACACGGCTTCCCTTCGGTGGATCGCCGCGCAGGGCAAGCACATCATTGATACCTAAAAAGTTCATCTCTATCAGCACGTTCTCCGTCTCCTCCTTCGTGAAACCGCCGCACAGCAGATGAGGCACAACATTCACATTGTACTTGTACTTCACTGCAGCTGCCAGTGCTATTGTGCCGGGCCGCTTGCGCGTCACACGCTTCTCAAGCAGACCGTCAGGCCTCTCTGCCAGCACCACCTCATTGCGGTGAGAGGTAAAATTGATATATGCCGGCGAATATTCGAGCAGACTCTCAATGGTGCGGTATATTCGCTCAATGCTGTGACCCTTGAGAGGGGGAAGCAGCTCAAATGTAAAAAGCGGTTTCTTTGATTGCTTCAAAAGATCGATTACTGTAGTTTCCTGCATGGTTGCATTTTAAAGGTTTGGGGCAAGCCATTTTGCTGCCTCTTCTACGGTGATGCCACACCGCTGTGCATAGTCTTCGAGCTGGTCTCTGCCGATAGTCCCGACATTAAAATAAGTTGAACCGGGTGAGGCAAAGATATAGCCGCATACAGATGAGACGGGAACCATCACAAAGCTTTCGGTCAGCGTCACTCCTATTGTCTCCGGGGCCCTGAGAAGGTCGAATATGACCTGCTTGCCGGTATGGTCAGGACAAGCGGGATAGCCCGGTGCAGGCCTGATCCCCTGGTACTTAACCTTGAACATCTCATCTGCCGTGAGCTGTTCACCAGGGGCATAACCCCAGTGCCTGACGCGGATCTCACGGTGCAGCCATTCGGCAGCAGCCTCAGCAAAACGATCGGCCAGTATCCTCAGCATGATATTCTGATAATCGTCGCCGGAAATATCCTCAGGCAGTTTATCCTTTACCTTAACTGTAACGACAAATAATCCCGCATGATCGTCCTTTTCGGCCACGAAGTCAGACAGGCAGAGGTTGGCATGCCCGGTCTCCTTCTCCTCCTGGTTGCGAAGGAAACGTAAAAACACTCCCTCGCTGCCTTTGTCCGGTAAAAGCCTGATATCATCACCGCACTTTTCTGCAGGAAATATTCCCGAGAGCAGCCTCAGCCGTCATAAGCTCCTCTTCTGATATCCTTTCAATGAGCTTCAGGGCATCGTCATACAGCTTTCTTGCTTCCGTGCCTTTTACCGGGTCACTGAAGATTTCGGGATAACGTCCGCTGATCCTCCAGGAAAAGAAAAAGAATGTCCAGTCAATATAATCAATCAGCTCCTTAACTTTTAACGGACCCGAGTTTATCACTCCGGTCATGGCCGGGGCAGGAGCAGGTCTCTCAATCCTGAATGCATTCTTCCTTGCAGCATCCAGGGAAATGAGTTTCTTCACCCTCCTGGAGGCTTCATGTTCCTGTCTGAGCCTGTTGTATTTTTCCTTTACAGTATCATGCATCGGGCTTACAGGTGATAACAGTCCTGACAGTACGGAAACAGCCCGCGAGGCATCCTTCACGTGAACAGCAGAGAATGAATATACCGGAGCGATCTTTACTGCCGTATGGATCTCCGAAGTGGTTGCACCCCCGATAAGCAGGGGTATCTTTATTCCGCGCGCCTCCATCAGTGAAGCTACATGGACCATCTCTTCAAGTGAAGGGGTGATCAGTCCTGACAGGCCTATGAAGTCGACCTTTTCACGCACGGCAGTATCAAGTATGGTCTCCGCCGGCACCATCACACCCAAATCAATGATCTGGTAGTTATTGCATGAGAGTATCACTCCGACAATATTCTTTCCTATGTCATGTACATCGCCCTTTACGGTGGCAAGCAGCACTTTGCCGGCTGTTCTGACCTCTCCTACTTTTGTCTCAGCCTCAATATGCGGAGTAAGCTGTGCAACGGCTTTCTTCATCACCCTGGCGCTCTTAACCACCTGCGGCAGGAACATCCTTCCTGAACCGAACAGATCACCAACCTCATTCATGCCGTCCATCAGCGGCCCTTCAATAATGTGAAGTGACCGTTCATATAACGGCCTGGCCTCCTCGACATCATCAGCAATAAAAGTGTCAATGCCGTTCACAAGGGCATATTTGATCCGTGTGTTGACATCAGCGTCCCTCCAGACCAGGTGTTTTGCTTCCTCTTCCTGCTTTCCGCCCTTCATGCCGGCAGCAAACTGCAGCAGCCTGTCAGTCGCGTCCTTCCTCCTGTTCATCACCACATCCTCGGTCAGGTGAAGCAGATCGGGCTCAATTGAAGTATAGAACTCTTAACAGGCCGGGATTGACAATTCCCATATCCATGCCGGCTTTGATGGCATGATACAGAAAGACCGCATGCATTGCCTCCCTGACCGGATCATTTCCGCGGAAGGAGAATGAGAGGTTACTGACGCCGCCGCTCACCCTTGCATATGGAAGGTTCGCCTTGATGAATTCTGTGGCCCTGATATAATCAACCGCATAATTGTTGTGTTCCTCTATGCCAGTTGCGATAGCCAGTATGTTCGGATCAATGAAAATATCCTCTGGTGGGAAACCGGCCTGTTCTGTAAGCAGTTTGTAGGATAGCATGGCTACTGCTTTTCTCCGCTCAAAGGTATCAGCCTGACCGCGTTCGTCGAAAAGCATCACTACAACTGCAGCGCCGTACCGGCGTATGAGGCGTGCCTTCGACAGGAACTCCTCCTCGCCCTCCTTGAGGCTGATCGAGTTAACAACAGGCTTGCCCTGGACACACTGCAATCCTGAGACAATGACCTCCCATTTTGATGAGTCGATCATTATCGGCAGTTTCGCTATGTCAGGCTCACTCATCACCAGGTTGATGAATCTTTTAATGACCGCCGCGCTGTCGATCATTGCATCATCCATGCAAATATCAATTACCTGCGCTCCGCTCTCAACCTGGTCGCGTGCAACGTCAAGGGCGGCCTGGTAATTGCCTTCACGTATCAGGCGGGCAAACTTGATTGAGCCGGCTACGTTGGTGCGCTCTCCTATGTTTACGAAATTTGTTTCCGGACGAATGACCAAAGGCTCCAGCCCGGCAAGCGCGGTGATATGTTTTCTTTCAGGCACAGCTCTGGGAGCATATTGTTTAGCCAGTGATGCGATGACCCGGATATGTTCGGGTGTTGTACCGCAACATCCGCCAATTATGTTAACCCAGCCGTTCTGCATGAATCCGCTGACAATGCTGCCCATGTATTCGGCATCCTGATCATACTCGCCGAACTGGTTGGGCAGTCCGGCGTTGGGATGAGCAGACACAAAGAAGGGAGCCTTTCCCGACAGCTCTTCGATGAACGGACTGAGCTGTTCAGCGCCCAGCGCGCAGTTCAGACCAATACTGAGCAGCGGGTAATGAGACATTGTAATAAGGAAAGCCTCAAGCGTCTGGCCTGTCAGTGTTCTTCCGCTGGCATCGGTAATGGTGCCTGAGACCATCACGGGAAGATCAACAGCTTTTTCTTCAAGCACCCCGCTGATAGCAAACAGCGCAGCTTTGGCATTCAGACCGTCAAAGACCGTTTCAACAAGAAGTAAATCCGCGCCTCCGTCGACCAGTCCTCTTACCTGATCAGCATAAGCATCTGCAAGCCCTGAAAAGGTGACTGTGCGTGCACCGGGATCACTGACATCGGGCGACATGGAGGCTGTGCGGTTGGTGGGGCCTACCGATCCTGCAACCCATGCCTCTTTGCCGGTCTCCCTGAAATGTTCCATGACAGCCTCGCGGCCAAGCCTGGCAGCTGCAAGATTGATATCGTAAACATGACCCTCCATGCCGTAATCAGCCATGGAGATGCTGTTGGCATTGAAAGTGTTTGTGCTGATGATATCAGCTCCGGCCCTGAGATAGGCAAGGTGAATATCGCGGATAATTTTCGGCTGCGTGACTGAGAGGAGATCATTGTTGCCCTTCAGTGAACGGGGGTGCAGCTGAAACTGCTGGCCACGGTACTGCTCTTCCGTCAGCCTGTGGCGCTGTATCATCGTGCCCATGGCTCCGTCGAGGACAAGTATCCTCTCCCCGAGTGTCTCTTTAATGTTGCGCTTCACCTGACGTGTATTTAGTGCACAAAAATACCTCAAAAGGCCTCAAATACAAAACTTTTGGAAAGAGAGCCGGTCACTCTGCCCTGCCAGCTCCTATGCTGCCCCTTATCATGGCCAGTGCGGCTGCTATTTTCCCGATAAAATAAGGCATTTTGCGGCGGCTGATTTCCATTGTTTTGTCACCCCTGATTATTTCCCTTGCCTGCCCTGCCACATCTTTTTCCGTGGTCCACGGATCAGGTATCATGCTGGCATCACCCTGCGTTTTAATAAAGGTGGAAAGCTTGCCTCTCTGCATCATGGTTATCCTGTGGACAACAAATCCCCCGTCGCGCCTGAGTGCCACCACCCTTCCTGTTTCAAGTGGAGTGTCAGGATCAGGAGGTGACAGTACTATTCTGTCGCCTGGTCTTATTGCAGGCCACATACTGTATCCTCCTGCAGTGATGACAATCTCTTTCCCTTCGGTGAGCATGGATGAGGCTGCAGCAGCTGCCGTCGCGGCAGAAGGATTCTCACGCGCAAGAAGGTAATCGCGGACCCGGCTGTCAGGGAGGAATTCCAGACGGCTGACTTTTACTGATGAAGCCAGGTCTGCGACAGAAGCCATCAGCCGTACAGAGGCCTCCCTGTCCCAGTTCTGCTGGATGCAGTTGGCAATTATCAGCCCGGCAGCCTCCGCACCTGAGAGAGGCGTGGAGATATTCGCCTTCCCGTGACCGATGATATACAGGTGATCAACCTCCGCACTCCGGGGCTCATCATTTCTGTAAACAGGAGTACTGTGCATCCTCCACCCGGCTCCCTCCTTCACCAATATCAGCCTGTCGTCATGAATGACCGTGTCGCCGCTGCGGTCAAATATCTTTGCCATTGTTGTCTTGCCACTGCCCGACTTGCCGGTGAAGACCCACCCTTTGCCATCATTGATCACCCCTGATCCGTGAATCATAATATCCCCTGCCAGCGATGTCAGGAAGTAAAGAAGCAGTCCGTCAAGAGGATATGGAAGCGGATTGGTCTCACAGCCCTCATCATCAGCAAAGAGCTGCCAGTTCATTTTACCACGTGGAATGATCAGCAACGGGTAGCGTACCGGCTCTTTCAGGAAAACTTTAACATAGGTGTTTTCTTCATCAGCCGCCACCTCCCAGAATGGTTCTCCGGATTGCCGCGGCCCGGCTGGTGTTTCTTCCACGAGAGGGGCATCAAAAACCTTTGCCGCCGCAATGGGTATCTCCCCGGATCCGGCTTCGACCTTAACATAAAGATCTGGTTCGCCTCTGGCAGACAGGTCAGGATTTCCCTCAGCCCACATGCCGGATCCTGCCGCATGCGCCACCATAAATGCCCTGAACCGCTCATCAGGCCTGAGATTTATCCCATCGTCAGACTGCAGACGGATCCTCTTCCCGGCTATGACAAGATCAACTGTCACTGTTCCCTGAAATGAAGAAAACCCTGAACCTGTTCAAGAAACAGCATGATATCCTTTTCCGCCTCAGACGGGTCGACATCGAACTCTTCAGACATCCTGGCTGTTATATCTCTGATGTCACGCACCCCGTCAATCAGCTCCCAGATAAATACACCTGTCTCGTTCAGCCTGTACAGTGAATCCATGTCTGCTATGTTATCTGTGAGCGGTATGAGAAGGCATTCGTCATTGATCCTGCGGAATACCACTCTGGGCGAATGTGACGGTATTGAGGATACTGATATCATTAATCTGTTTATAAACCAAAGGTAGCCAATTTCGATCTATCTTTGTAACCGTAAAAACAAGTGCATAATGGCAAAGAAGAACCAGGTAAAGAAGAGCGCCGGTATTGATCAGAAAAAGCTCATCGGGATGATCACAGGGGTGATGTCGAAGAACCCTAAACAAACATTTAATTACAAACAGCTAGCCGCGAGACTGCAGATCATTGACAAGGAAGAAAAGAGGGCCCTTTCAGAAGCTCTGCTGAGGATGAAAAAGGATGGCCTGGCCGAGGAGAGGAACCACGGCAAGTATGTCCTGAAAGATGTCGGCGGCTATGTCACCGGAACCATTGACCTAACAAAATTCGGTTATGCATTTGTTCTCTCCGAAGAATCGGAGGAAGATGTTTTTATTGCGGCACGAAACCTCAACACCGCCCTGCACGGTGATCAGGTGAAGGTGCTTCTCTATGCCCGCCATAAAGGCAAGAGGCCTGAAGGCGAGGTTGTTGAGATACTCAGCAGGTCACGCGCCTCCTTTGTCGGGACAATTGAGCTGACACCGCAGTTTGCCTTCCTGATACCTGATAATAAAAACATGCCCTTCGATCTTTTTATCCCACTGGCGAAGCTTAACGGAGCAAAGCAGGGACAGAAGGCGGTGGCGCGGCTGGTGGAGTGGGATCAGCGGTCACGGAACCCGATGGGCGAAATAACAGAGGTGCTGGGTTATCCCGGAGAGAATGACACAGAGATGCATGCCATCCTTGCCGAATTCGGTCTTCCGAACAGGTTTGAACATGAAATAGAAGCTGCCGCAGAAAAGATCTCCCCGGAGATAACACCTGAGGATATTGCAGCCAGGCGCGACTTCCGCAATGTGCCTACATTTACTATCGACCCTGAAGATGCCAAGGACTTTGACGATGCCCTTTCAATCAGCCGCCTGCCGAACGGCAACATGGAAGTAGGGGTGCATATTGCCGATGTCACCCATTATGTCAAACCCGGATCGGTCATTGAAAAAGAGGCGCAGGAACGTGCCACCTCAGTATATCTTGTGGACCGCACAATACCTATGCTTCCGGAAAAACTCTCTAACCACATATGCTCACTCAACCCCTTTGAAGATAAGCTGACCTACGCGGCAGTCTTCGAGCTTGACAGTAAGGCTACCGTTGTCAACGAGTGGTTCGGCCGTACGATAATCAAATCAGATAAGCGTTTCTCCTACGGGGAAGCCCAGAAGGTCATTGATACGGGTGAGGGTGATATGAAGGAACAGCTGCTGACACTGCATAACCTTGCGCAGAGCCTCCGTGCAAAACGCTTTGCCACCGGCTCCTTTGCCTTTGAACGCATTGAAGTCAAGTTCAACCTGAGCGAATCAGGCGTACCGCTGGGCATTCTTTTCCGCGAGTATGGCACGTCAAACCAGCTCATCGAGGAATTCATGCTGCTGGCCAACAGGCGGGTGGCGGAATATGTGGGTAAAAAACTTAAAGGGAAAACTTTCGTCTACCGTATCCACGATAAACCCAATCCTGAGAAACTGAGCTCATTCAGTTATTTCATAAAGCGGTTCGGCTACTCACTCGACACCCAGGATGTGAAAGGCCTTCCGGCAGCAATGAACAAGCTGATGGATGATGTCTCCGGGAAAAAAGAACAGAACGTGATTGAGACGCTTGCTCTCAGATCGATGGCAAAAGCCGTTTATTCAACCGAAAATATAGGTCATTACGGCCTCTCATTCAGCCATTACACGCATTTCACATCACCCATCAGGCGTTACCCTGACATGATGGTTCACCGC
Organism: uncultured Bacteroidales bacterium; assembly: GCA_963732575.1. Lineage (GTDB taxonomy): Bacteria > Bacteroidota > Bacteroidia > Bacteroidales > VadinHA17 > SR-FBR-E99. The sequence continues at coordinate 67,867 of CAVTAA010000002.1, read as the reverse complement.
CTGCTCACAAGGTACCTTGAGGGACAGCCATCACGTGACGGGGATAAGTTCGAAAAACTGTGTGAATATTCGTCGAAGAGGGAGCGTCTCGCCACCGATGCCGAAAGAGCGTCAATCAAATACAAGCAGGTGGAGTTCATGAAGGACAAGATAGGACAGGTTTTTGAAGGTGTCATTTCAGGAGTCACTGAGTGGGGCATTTATGTTGAGATCATTGAGAATCAGTGCGAGGGAATGATAGCCCTGCGTGAGCTGCAGGATGACTTTTTTGAGTATGACGAGGAGAACTACAGCATCAGGGGAAGACACTCCGGTAAAGTGTATATGCTCGGTGACAAGATAAATGTGGAGATCGTTAAGGCTGACCTGCAGAAGAGGCAGCTTGATTACCGCTTTGCCTGATCGCTCTCTGTCAGATCTTGGCAGCTTGGTCACCGCTTTGCCTGATCGCTCTCAATCAGCTCAAGAAGCCTGGTAAGGGCTTCCGCCTCAGGGACATTTTTCATGACCGCCTCGGTGCCCCTGTAGATGTGTACTTTGCCTTCAGCAGCCCCGACATAGCCGTAGTCAGCCCCTGCCATCTCACCCGGACCGTTTACGACACACCCCATCACTGCGATCTTCATCCCTGTCAGATGTGATGTGGCGGCCTTGACCCTGCGTACTGCTTCTTCAAGATTGAACTTTGTGCGGCCGCAGGTGGGACATGAGATATACCTTGTGCGCGTGATACGCGCCTCGGTGGCCTGCAGCACTGAAAAAGCCAGCCTGCGCAGCGCCTCGCCCTGCACCTCTCCCCTGTTTGTGATGCACAGTCCGGCCGGATGGCGTGCAATGAAAAACCTCCCCAGCAGCGCTGCCGCATCAATGGAGAGCTTTTCAGGGTCATCCTCACTGAACACGGGGTTGATGATTGCGTCGTATGCCTGCTGGTTGCTGCACTTCATCAGTTCAGCAGCCTCCAGCGTCAGCACCTCAGCCTCATGCATTCTTCCCTGCTCATCAAGAAAGGTGCCTCCCTGCCCGGTGTAAACCTGGGGATAGTAACGCTCACGGGTCTTCCTCCCGGGAAGCGTAGCAGATGGTTCCTTAACCCTGCCCGCGGGCCCCGCAACAATCCTGATTATCTCCCTGGCGACAGGTATCTCCTTCTCGGGAGCCTCGCTAAGCGATACCCTTACCGTATCACCGATGCCCTCGGCGAGCAGTGTCCCGATACCTGCACCGGAGATGATCCTGCCATCCTCACCTTCCCCTGCCTCGGTGATCCCGAGATGAACCGGGTAACGCATCCCCTCATCGGTCATCATCCTTACCAGTGTGCGGTTTGATTCGACCATGACCCTTGTATCCGACGACTTCATCGATACCACAAGATTGTTGAAGCCTTCTCCCCGCATGATCCTCATGAACTCTATTGCTGAGACAGCCATGCCTTCAGGTGTATTTCCATAACGGGTCATGATACGGTCAGAGAGCGAACCGTGGTTCACACCTATCCGTATCGCAGTGCCATTTGTCACGCATATCTTTATAAGAGGCAGAAGACGCTCTCTTATACGCTCAAGCTCTGCCGTGTACTCACTCTCAGTAAGATCATACCTGATGAACGAGGCACGCTTGTCAGCATAGTTGCCGGGATTGATCCGCACCTTTTCAACTATCCTCGCGGCAACCTCAGCGGCGGCAGGATTAAAATGTATGTCAGCACAGAGAGGAGTGTCAAATCCTGCCTTACGGAGTTCCTTTTTAATGTCCGCCAGATTTTCTGCCTCCCTGACACCCTGAGCCGTCAGCCTTACAAGCTCACCGCCGGCCTCAATAATTCTGATGCACTGACGGACACTTGCAGCAGTATCAAGCGTGTCCGTATTGGTCATACTCTGAACACGCACGGGGAGATCGCCTCCCATGGTCAGGCTGCCGATATGTATTATCTGTGACTTAAATGACATTGCTGTCAGGCAGTTATCTCCCAGTCATAGCCGTCCTTGCGGTCTTTGACAGTAATACCGAGCTCGCTCAGCCTGTCGCGTATCCGGTCCGAAACACTCCATTCCTTCCTGGCCTTGGCTTCCTGCCTCATGTCGAGCAGCAGGGTCATGACACCTGCAAGTTTTTCGTTTCCGCCACCATCCTCTGCCCTGAGGCCGAAGATATCATGTACGAACGTTTTGAAAATCCCTGTCAGCATCTTTATATCAGCTCCGGTAAGTTTCTCTTTGCCGTCACTTGCAAGGTTAATTATCCTTACTGCATCGAAGAGGTGCGCTACTGCCACCGGAGTGTTAAGGTCATCATTCATAGCCTCAGTGCACCTGTTCTCAATTCCGCTCACATCTGCGGTGGAAGTGTCAGAGGGTTTCAGGTTTGCGAGGGTTCTTTCTGCCGCCATCAGCTTCTGCAGTCCGAGCGAAGCTGCAAGAAGAGCCTCGTTGCTGAAGTCGAGCGTGCTGCGGTAATGCGCCTGCAGCATAAAGAAACGGATGGTCATGGGTGAATAGGCCTGCATCAGCAGTTTATGATTGCCGGTGAAAAGCTCATCGAGGGTGATGAAGTTACCAAGTGATCTTGCCATCTTCTGTCCGTTGATGGTGACCATATTGTTATGTACCCAGTACCGTACCGGAGGCTTGCCCAGCGCTGCAGTGCTCTGGGCTATCTCGCACTCGTGATGGGGAAAGATCAGATCCATTCCTCCTCCGTGAATATCGAACACCTCGCCAAGATATTTTGTACTCATCGCGGAACACTCCAGGTGCCATCCCGGAAAACCTTCACCCCACTGTGAGGGCCATCGCATTATATGTCCCGGAGAGGCTTTCTTCCATAAGGCAAAATCAAACTGCCCGTGCTTCTCTTCCTGACCTTCAAGTACCCGGCTGTTGGCCTTCATATCCTCAAGCACCCTGCCCGACAAGATACCGTAAGAGAGGTTCTTGTCATATTTCTCAACGTCAAAATAGACCGAGCCGTTTGACTCATATGCATACCCCTTGCTGATGAGCTTATCGATCATCTGCTGCTGCTCAATGATGTGCCCTGAGGCTCGAGGCTCTATAGAGGGCGGGAGAGTATTAAGCCTCTCCATGGCCTTATGAAAACTGTTCATGTACTTCTGAACGACCTCCATGGGCTCGAGGTTCTCCTGCTTCGCCCTGCGGCTGATCCTGTCCTCTCCCGTATCATCAACTTCGTTCTCAAGATGTCCCACGTCAGTGATGTTACGCACATATCTCACTTTGTAGCCGAGGTGCATAAGGTATCTGTACAGCACATCAAATGTCACTGCCGGTCTGGCATGGCCCAGATGGGACTCGCTGTAAACGGTTGGGCCGCAGACATACATGCCTGCAAAAGGAGGCGCCAGGGGTTCGAACAACTCCTTTTTACGGCTTAGGGTGTTATACAGGTAAAGGGCACTTTTCATTGCATCCGCTCTTTCTGCAAAAGTAATTCTTTTGGGGCAATACCCCCGAAAGGCATATCATAAAAGAGCCCCGGGATGACAATTCCCGGGGCTCAGTCCCCACGGTCGGGGCTTCTCCACCACACGAGGAGAACTCCACACGCAGCGAGACAGGCTCTAAAGATTGCCTGTACCTGTGTTGACTTTCAATATGAAACCAATTGCAGACATGTAGTATTCTTCAAAAATCCAATAAACAAACAACAGACTTTACTTTCACAAAAATTTAAAAAATTCCGACTAAAGTAAATATATAACCGGATTTTCTAAAAAACAAGAATTATTAAAGATTTTTGAGGAAAAATGAATTTTTTTTCACTTATGCATATCTTTAGGCATAATAAGGTTAAAAAGCCATAACAATTTTCCGAGTCTGTGCGGATAAAAGAGCAGTGCAGCGAGGGAGGTGGTGCATCCGTACCTGTTCTTCATGAATTCCAGGGAAGGAAAAAGATCCCCGGTAATGAATATCAATTTGCGCCTGACACCTTTCAGTGACCGCAAATTCTCAAGGAAAAGATCCTTCTGGCTCAGAGGTTTTTCCTGACCCGGATCCAGAAGTTTATCCCTGAAGGCCGCCACCTTATCCCCGCAAAATGTCCGCCATCGCTTTGTACTCCTGAGGGATATCAATTCCATAGAATTTATTCAGAATGGCCAAAACTGTTCTTAACCCGTCCGATATTCCGGCCTGGTCAGCATCAGACAAGAGGTTCCCCTTAAAGATCGTCCCCTCATACTTTTGCACGAGAAGGTAAATGTCCATATACAGCCTCAGCTGAAACTCTCCCTTAACCTCGTGCTTGAAAATATGGCTGACAAGACCAGAGTAATGCAATCTCCGGAGGAAGTACATAATAAGTTCTGCCGGTTATGGAAATCGCTTCCGGATCATTCAGGGCCCTTCTGACAATCGCCGTGCCTTCAGCGCCGAACAGCCGGTGATGCAGGTCAACAGAGATGCCGTTGCGGTGCAATTCGGGAAGATGATTGCCAAGGTCAAAAATGATATGCCTGTATAATGACGATTTCATTGGTCTTGAAACGAAGCCTGCCTTAACAAGTATATCCCGCGCCCTGAGAGCATCCTCCGGTGCTACAAGCAGATCGGCATCACTCATTTGTCTCAGCCCTCTTGAACCGTAGACAGAATGCTCCAGCGCCAGTCCTTTCAGAAGCAGAGCCCTGATGCCTTCCTTCTCAAGCAGTGCAACGACTGCAGCAGCCTCGGAGGTGATGAATGATACCCTGGCGATAGTTTTGAACCTTATGCTCTCAAGCAGATTCCGCTCCTGTTCCGGGACCGTCTCTGCCAGGCCCAGGTCAGTTATGTTCTGCCAGACAAGTGCGGCAACGCCGTGCCTTATGACCAGGTCCGAAAAAAGCTTCCAGCCGGTCAGTGCCCTGCAGCCTCTTTCTGCCAGCTCACGTTCCTCTTCCGTGAATGTGGTCCTGCTGAGAAGGAATAACAGATGGATAACCTGATCATTTTGATTGTCGAAAGCGATCATCGGTACATCGATTTCTGCCTGGTGAACATCGAATAATATTTCCCCTGCGCTGCCATCAGTTCATCATGTGAACCCGCCTCGGCAATGCGTCCTTTGTCAAGCACGATAATCCGGTCGGCATCCCTTACATTGGCGAGACGGTGACTGATGAAGATACAGGTCCTGCCGTCAATGATCCTGTCAAGGTCAGAAAAGATATCGTACTCAGAATCTGCATCGAGCGATGAGGAGGGCTCATCAAGGATCAGCACCGGACTATCGCGGTACAAGGCCCTGGCAATGGCAATCTTCTGCCACTCACCCCAGCTAAGCTCACGGCTTCCTCCGGTCTGATGACCGAGCATGGTTTCGTAACCCTGCGGCAGGCTCTCAAGCAGGGTGGCGACACCTGCCTTCGCAGCAGCGCTCCGGAGACGCTCCTGGTTATCGCTTCCCGTATTGTCAGCCAGGCGGATATTATCACCGGCAGTAAGATAGTACAGCATGAAGTCCTGAAAAACGACAGAAAAAAGCTTCCGGTATTCATGCACATCATACCTGTCAATACTTTCACCGTCAAGGGTTATCTTTCCTGAATCCGGATCATAAAGCCTGCATAGAAGCTTTGCCAGCGTGGTCTTGCCCGAACCGTTCGGTCCGACAATTGCAACTTTTTCGCCTTTGCTGATTTGCAGGCTTATATTTTCGAGAGCCGGACTGTCAGCGCCGGGGTAGGTGTACGTGAGGTTTTCAACATCAAGCCTGTTGAACGAAACAATGCTCATGGCTTTACCATTCTTAGGCATATAGTCCTCAATATCAAGAAACTGAAACAGATCGTTCAGGAATAGCCTGTTCTCAGCCAGCCCTGAGTAACCTGAGACAGCATCACGCAGATAGACCAGTGCCTGCCTGAAGGCAATGATATACATCGCCAGTTCGCCGGCGGTAATATTCTGATCTGGTATAGGAAAAAGAAGCATAGAGCAGTACGCCGGCAAAAGCAATCACCTTAACAAAAGATGCTGCACCTTCAAAAATGGAATTCTTCCTTACGGCATCAATCTCAGGCTCTTTTGATGCAGCAAAGTGCTTCCGGAAGAGTTTTTCGAAATAACCTGCAAGTCCAAACAGCCTCACCTCCCTGGCAGGCTTCTCGCCTGTAAGCAGCCAGCTGAAATATGATGCCTGGCGCGAGTGAACAGTCACCGCTTTCCTGGCTTCATACAGCCTGCCTGAATTACGGATCTTCATCCATAACACGGGCAGAAAAACAACAACAAGCACCACAAGGGGTATGATCCCGAAAGTACCGAGAACATAACCCATCGCGATGAAGGAGATGATTCCCCTCAGAAGAAGAATGATGTCCGCAACCATTCCGGCTGGCCTCCATGAAATGTCCCTTGCCGCTCTTGACAACATGTCATAAAAGCCGGGATCCTCAAAAAATCTTAATCCAAGAGATGCCGACTGGTTGTGTATGAGTGAGGAAATATGGTTTTCAAGCAGAAAGGATTGTCGTTTTGATATGTACTGCCCCAGCGAGGAGAGGAGGTCGTCAGCAAGAAGGGTAAGGGCAACTGCTGCAATAAGTCCGGTAATTGCACTGGTCTGCGGGACCTGCCCGCTGCCCGCTTCACCTGTAAGTATGTCAATATAATGCCTGAGGAGGAAAATTGCCAGCAGCGGCAGAAAAGATCTGATAATCAGTATCGCCAGGTTGATGATTGTCTCACGGCGGGAGCTGGTCAGGAGGATCGTCAGTGATCTGGCTATAGTCTTTTCCCGGGATGGCATTTTAACAGTGATATGCACAAAGATAGCAAGAAGAGGCATTCGGAGCCAGGCACTCGTGTTCTCATAAATACAACATTGTGGTTGACAGTACCGTGAGATTTCTTACTTTTGTGATAAATAATGACTTCCGGCGGTTGAAATAGTAGCTTTCTAATGTAACCTTTAAGCTCCGGGAGAGTTATAATACGAAATACCGGTCATGAAGAGAACCATTCTTTTGTTGACAATGCTGTTGCTCCTTGCTGGAAATGCAACAGCGCAGATCTTAGGCAACGGAACCCTGGCTGATCCGTATCACGGGATCAGCTCAGGTAATTTTACAATCAGCGGCACCAAATACTTTGACGGTAACCTCGGGGCTTCAGGCGGAACGCTTACATTGTCAGCCGGAACAAGACTGATATCCACAAGCAAATATGCATGCATACTTATCAGCGGTACAGGACAACTGAGTGTCCAGGGAACTGCCAGTCGTCCAGTTTTAATATCAGCAGACCTTGATACTGACGGTTTTGTTGGAGAATCAACTGATTTCTGGGGTAACATTTATATAACCTCAACAGGCACAAGCACCATTGACTACTGCACCATTGAAAGAGGACGACGTACGCGTTTCAGGTATAACGGAGGAGCCGTATATGTCGGATCGGGCTCGGTGACAATCAACCACAGCATTATAAGATACTGCTCGGCTGGTAAAGGCGGGGGGGTCTATGTTGAAACAGGGACTAGCCCAAATATTTCAAATACACTTTTTCTCGATAATACGGCAAGCGATCACGGAGGTGCATTATTTATTGCAGAAGGATCATCTCCTGTTATTGCCAGCGCCGTCTTCAGAAATAACAGCTCGCTGTCTGCAACACTTAAGGGGGGCACCATTGCTTCCTTGTCAGGGTCTCCTGTAATTGTAAACTCCACTGTTGTCTACAGTAAATCGCCTGCCTCCGACGGAAAATCAATCTATCTTGAAAACTCCCCGGACGCCAGAATAGTCAACACAGTAATCTGGGGAGGATCATCACACACAGGGTTGGCAGGGACACCTACAACGGTCTTCGATTACTGCGCTATCGAGGGAGTTTCCTATACCGGATGTATTACCCTGAACAGCAGCAACACGGCGCCCGACGGACCAAACTTCATAAACCCGGCCGTAGGGAACGTCAATCTTGCATTTGTGTCTCCGTGCCGTGACCTGGGAGCTGATACTTATACAGGCATTACAATACCACCCACCGACTTCATCGGGTCGGGCCGTGTAGGGAACACTGATGCAGGAGCTTATGAGATTATTTACAGCAGATGGCACGGAGGAACAACTGACTGGACTACCGCTGACAACTGGGACGGAGGATACCTGCCGGGATCAAGAAACATTATAATACCTGCCGGTACATCAAGTTACCCGGTTACGGCTCCCGGTCCGGCGTTCACTCTCAATTCAGGACTGACAATGATCATGGAGCCGGGGAGCAACGCAACATTCTCGGCGCTCACCAACAACGGGACTATTATGCTCCATTCAGACGCCACCGGCATCGCTTCCCTTCTTACAAACAGCTACTCAGGGGCAGGCGGATCCATGAATGTTGACATTCATCTCAAGCCTACCACACCGGATACTTATTTGTGGCACTACATTGCAGCGCCCGTAACAGTTTCAAAGACAGTATTCACAGACATTGAACCGTATAATCTTATGCTTTATGATGAAAGCAAGGTGACGGATGATGTAGTCCAGGGATGGCAGTGGCATGACGGATATGACGGGACAACGGCCTTCAGTACCCTGGAAGCCAGAAAGGGATATCAGGTTATGGTTGACAATGATACAACTGTTGTCTTCAGGAACCTAACCTCGCTCACCACTTCAATGGGTCAGATCGACCTTCCGTTCAGCGGTTCGGGCGGTGACACATCACTGTATGGATATTCCCTGATAGGTAATTCACTTACTTGCGGAATGAACTGGGACCTGGTGATTAAGGTCAGACAATGACCACGTCAGAAACGGGATTTATTTATATGTGGATGGCGTGGATATTTCATATGTGAACGGAGTAGGTACCAACGGAGGCACTGCACATATTCCGCCTCTGCAGGGTTTCTTTGTTAAAACACGGGCCACCGGCACCAATATCACTATACCGGATAATGCCCGTGAACATAATGCAACACCAAGATATAAATCAGCACAGGTAATACCCCTGATCAGGCTGACACTCGTCTCACCGAAGTCGCAGGATGAGACAGTGATAAGGCTTGAGCCAAGGGCCACCGATGATTTTGACAATGAATTTGACGCCGGGAAGATGTTTGTTGCTGCCGGTAAAAGGGCGCTGATGTATTCTGAAATGAATGGAGAAAAATATTCCATCAACTCTATCCCCTGGCCGGAGACAAAAACTGAAATTCCCCTTACTCTTAATATCCCAGAGGCAGGGACCTATAAAATAAGGCGCAGCCAGCTCCAGGGGACAGGCAACTCCAAAGTGTCATTAAATGATAAAGTCGCAGGAAAGAGCGTTGACCTCCAGGCATTTTCAGAGTATACTTTCTCCGCTAACGAAGGAACAGTCTCAGGCAGATTCACTGTCACGGTTTCGTCGGATAAGCGTGAAGCAATAGTGAAACAGGCTGTTGTCAGCTCGCTTAAAATCTATGCTTCATCCGGGAAAATATGCATTCTGCCCCAGGGAATTGAATGGGAGAACCTCGCCGGGAATGTGAAAATATATGATATTACAGGCAGGATGATCATGAACGGAGGCAGAGAGTGGTTTAACTCCGGGGAAATAAAAGAATATTCTCTGTCAGGAACAGGCGGTTTGATGATTGTTGAGCTGACTGCCGGTGGGAAACGATACCTTGAAAAGGTTGTGGTGAAAGCTGATTAATTAAAAAGGCTCCGGACATCCCGGTTGAAAAATGTTGAACTTGGAATAAATCAAATATCTTATATTTGAGGCGCAATTACAATCAGTCAATGAAGGGGGTGAAAAGAAGATATGTCAGGCCGGCGGTTATCCGTATAGAGCTTGACTACTCCATTTCCCTTGTCATGATGACTTCAGCTCCGCCACCTCCTCCGCCGCGAAGAGGGATGGGAGACAGCAAACCCAGTGATCCCTTCGCATCACCCTTCTCCGATAAACCGTTCAACTAGACCATACAAACCCTTCTTTTACAACTTAACCTTGTATTAAAACAGTAGAGACAGGTTTCAGACCTGTCTCTACGTTTATGACCCATTGTACGTGATCAATGCAGCAACGTTATGTCACCCGCCTCCTTGAACGGCCTTCCATTGGCATACTTGCCTTCCACCAGCCAGACATAAACACCCTGGGCGCACAACTTGCCCTTGTAGTAGCCATTCCACGGTTTGTTGATGTCATAGGTCTCGAAGATCATGGTACCCCACCTGTTGAATATCTGCATGTGATAGTTCAGCACAGTCTCCCTGATAGGCGGGAAAAAGAACTGGTCAAGAGCATCACCGCTTGTAGGCAGCTCATCCATGTCTATCGGTCCGTCCTGATTTGGTTTGAACACGGTTGCGAAAACGAGTTTGCCGAAAGGTTCAACTGTCACTGCAGGTGACAATATGTAGGTGTCATAACACCCGTTGGCCGAATAAGCATGCAACGTGATGTCATAAATACCTTCCGTGGTATACTTGTGATACGGATCGCGCACGTGCGATGTGTCGCCGTCACCAAACTCCCATACGAAGCTGTCAGCGCCCTCAGTGAGGTTGAACATCCTGACCTTTTCGTCATTCACGTAAACCTTGGGTGGTGATACCTCAAAGTATGCCCTTGGTGCCTGGTAAACATATACCATCTGTTGTTCCGTATCACTTCCACCCGGACCCTGAACAGTCAGGGTGACCAGGTATGAGCCTGCCTGCAGGTAAGTATAATCAGGATTTTCGGCATTTGAAGTGTAACCGTCGCCAAAGTCCCAGTAATAGCTTGTAGCGTACAGAGAGGTATTGTGTATCTTGATATTCCATGGCATACAGCCGGAAGGTATCGAATCAAACGCTGCTATCGGCGGCGTAGGAAGCACACTTATATTATGTGTCACCGTTGCCGTACAGACGTCATTGCTGACTGTCAGGCTGACAGCATATTCACCTGGGGCCGCATAAGTGTGTACAGGCGATTTCACAGTTGAGTTGTTGCCGTCATCAAAGTCCCACGCCCAGATCCAGATACCCGGATTTGTGGTGTTCGTGAAGGTGACAGTGGAATTCGGGAAGGTTTGCGAAACCGGAGCGGCAGTGAAGTTTGGCACCGGCGTCGGGTAGACAACCACCTGCATCGTGTCTGCGCTCTGGCAACCGAAGAATGATTCTGTCGTCAGTATCACATCATATGTTACAGGTACGGTATCCGTGTTCATGTAGACATGGTTAATGACATTGGAGCCGTTTTCACTTTGACCGTCGCCAAAACTCCAGTAATACCTGAATGCGCCCGGCAACAGCGAGAACGTCACAGTCTCTCCGGAACAGATGGTGTCATCGCTCACGGTGAAGTCTGACAGTATCTCCGGGTAAACCGTTATACCGTTCGTCATCGTCGATACACACCCGTTTGCGGAAGTGACCTCCAGCTCTGCTGTAAAGTATGCAAGTGCCGGACCCGCGTTATAATATGTATGCTGCGGGTTTAATTCCGTCGATAAAGCAGTGGTGTCTCCGAAGTTCCACAGCAGCGAAGCATACCCTGTTGATCCATTGGTGAAATTCACCGTCAGTGGCTGACACCCTGAAGGAGCGCTAACAGTGAACATGGCAACGGGTTTTTCAACCTGAATGACCAGGGTATCCAGTCCGACGCATCTCTTGCTGTCGGTCACCTGGTAGATCAGCCTGTAATAGCCCGGCATTGTAGTGTTGAACACGGGGTTCACGATATTGTATGCGCTGAGAGGCCCGATATCGCCAAACCATCTGTGGGCGTCATAGATGAGCGATCCGCCTGCCGGATTACCGTTCAGCTGCGTGGGTATTCCACCACAGACAAGCAGGGTATCGACATTGGCTATATAAGCCCGCGGAGGTGCATTGACCGTGAGCAAGGCTTCCCTGGTGTAATAAAAGTCGCATGGACCGGTGATCTCAAGCCTGTAGTGCCATCCGGTCATGGTAGTGTCAGCGCTCATGATAACCAGCTGGGGTGTCTGGGTGCCCTGGTAAAGGACACCGTCGCTCAAATTGTTCCATCCTGCGCCCTGGTTAACCTGCCATACTGTGGTCTCACCCGCTCCGGTGTTGAACACCTGGGCGTAATAAACCACTCCTGTCTCGTTGCAAACTTCTGCATCAGCCGGCTCCGAAACGATTGACGGCTCCATGTAAACCCTGAGTGGTGCGAACGATGATGTCACAGGCGGCAGACAGGTTCCGGAAACAACTGCTCTCACAAGATAACCGTTCATCGTAAGATCAAGGTTGCTTATTGTGAGATCAGGTGAATTGGTGCCTGAATAGGTCGCGTTATCGGTAACGTTATTAAAGCCCGATCCGGTGTTGACCTGCCACTGGTAAACCAGGTTATCTCCTGCAGCCACTACACTGAATGTTGCGTTGCCGCCGGGACAGCCCCTGAACTCATCGGGATGATCAGAAAGCTCCGGAGCAGTGAATACAGTAAGCACAGCCTCGTCTGAGCTCAGATCCGCCGAACAGTCGCTGCCGATAATCACCCTGTAACGGGTGCCGTCCATAGTGCGTGCCGGACCGAAGACCATGAGGATCGGGGTCTGAACACCGATATAAAGGCCGGTGTTAGTCAGGTCTGTCCATGTGCCGCTGATGAATGCCTGCCACTGGTAAGTTAGATTGGCTCCATCAGCAAGGGCAGTGAAGCTGGCTGTCATGAATTCGCATATTGTCGAATCAGCCGGCTGGGTATTTATGATTGTCTCTATAGACACATCAAGCTGAACTGTTGCCGATCTTGCAATTGGTAAACAAACTCCTGTCACCTCTACGCGGTAACGGTAGTTGTCATACCCTCTCGGAACATTTGTCAGTGTGAGAGTATTTGTTGTCGCGCCGGCATAAACACCGCCATTGCTGACGATTTCAAACCCTGCGCCGCCACCCGTATCTACAAACCACTGGTATGACAACGGTGCCGTACCCTGTGCACTCACAGTAAATGAGGCAGGGGTATTCTCACATATTGATGCAGCAACTGGCTGGACAAGAATCTCCGGCGCATAGTTTACAGTAAGAATAGCCGGATCAGAAGTGACTGCCGGTGTGCATATTCCGCTTACAACGACCCTGAACTGATCACCGTTCATTAGTCTTTGCGTACCGTTTACCTTCAGGTTCCTGGTTGACACGCCGAAGTATGTTGCAGTCTCGTTCAGGGGGTTCCAGGTTGTGCCGTTGTCATCACTGCGCTCCCATTGGTATGTTGCGCCGGTGGTCACACCTGCATCCACGATGAAGTCAGCAATGGCATACTCGCATATAATCACATCATCAGGCTGGTCAATAATCTCCGGCAGCTCGTTTACTGTCAGGAATGCCGGGAACGATGTGACGCTTGAACCGCATGTGCTGCTCACAACTGCCCTGAAAGCATGTCCGTTGTCTGCAGTTGCAGCTGAAGCTATCGTATAAGTGGCGCTGTTTGCCCCTGCGATCGGTGCCCATGTTGAGTCCGCCGTTGGTGCTTATCTCCCACTGGTAAGAAGGATTGGTCGTAAGACCGGCATTGACAGTGAAGCTTACCGGATCAGTCTCGCAGACAGTGACACTGACCGGATGCTGGGTTATCTCCGCCTGCCTGGTCACCGTAAGCGTAACAATATTTGATTCAACATAAGGTGTACATGAACCGGAAACCCTCAATCTGTACTGGTAGCCGGACATTATCTCAAGAGCGCTTACCACAGTAAGTGTGTCCGTCGTTGCGCCCTGGTAACGTGCACCCACTGCCGGCGTCCATCCCGACCCCGGGTTTACATACCATTGGTAAACCGGGTTCGTCGTGATGCCTGCATCAGCAGTAAAGACTGCATTTTCACCGGCACAGACAATGGCCGGGACGGGCTGGGTAATTATCTCAGGTAACTCACTCACTGTCAATGTGACCGCCGAGCTGGTTACATTACTGCACAGGCCTGTAATTATGACGTCGAATGAGCCCATATCTGCAGCCTCTGTGTTGGCTATTGTCAACGTTGATGTCAGAGACCCGCTGATATCGCCTCCATCTGAAAGATTTACACCGTTCCTGCGCCACTGGTAGGTTATGGGACCGGTGCCTGTTACTGTCACGCTGAATATTGCTGCATCCCCTTCACATGTTGTAACATTGACAGGCTGTGTTGTGATAACAACGTTATCATCAACGCCAAGCAGTGCTCCGTTACTGGTTACTGTCGAGCATAATCCGGTGATCACAACATCATAAAGTCCTTCGTCTGACGTGGCAATGGTTGCTATGGTCAACGTTGCCGATGTCGCTCCGCTGATATCTCCTCCGTCTGTGAGGTTAACCCCATCCTTGCGCCACCGGTAGGTCAGGTTCGTACCTGTTGCCGTCACACTGAACGTGGCCGGTAAACCTTCACATGCTGTGAAGTCCGTAGGATGAGTCGTTATGACCGCATTATCATCTACTCCCAGCAGTGCTGCCGCGCTGGTTACGTTCGAACATAATCCTGTTATTACTACATCGTAACTGCCTTCATCCGCTGTGGCCACATTATTGATTGTAAGCGTGGCTGTCAATGCTCCGCTGATATTACCTCCGTCACTCAGGTTTACTCCTCCCTTGCGCCACCGGTAACTCAACCCCGTACCCGTGGCCGTTACACTGAACGTAGCTGTCGTCCCTTCACACCTGGTTGTATTAACCGGCTGTATCGTGATCACTGCATTGTCATCAACCGATAACGGTACCGATGTGCTGATCTCACTGCTGCACTTGCCCGTGATCACCACATAATACAATCCCTCGTCTGCTGTCTCTATATTATCTATAGTCAGAGTTGCCAAAGTAGCTCCGTTGATATCTCCTCCATCAACCAGGTTCACTGCTCCCTTGCGCCACTGATACAACAAGTCTGTTCCATCGGCTGTCACACTGAACGTCGCCATTGTCCCTTCACACTGCGTCACCGATACCGGCTGGGCCGTGATCACTACCTTGTCATCTACACTAAGCGCTGCGACTGACGATGTTGCCCCGGTACATTTACCCGTTACTACCACCGTATAGTTCGCTTCATCTGCCGTCGATATGTTAGATATCCTCAGGTTCGTCGTTGCAGATCCTGTGATATTACCTCCGTCTGAGAGATTAACTCCATTCTTCCTCCATCTGTATGTTAACGGTCCTGTTCCCGTTGCCGATACCGTGAAGCTCGCAAGCGTACCTTCGCACTGCGTTACATCTACCGGCTGAACCGTGATGACCACATCATCATCTACCGTTAACTGTACCACCGAACTAGTTACAGTCCCGCACGTACCTGTTATTACAACATCATACGACCCTTCGTCTGCTGTCTCTATGTTGGCTATGTTCAGCGTTGCTGAAGTAGCCCCGGTGATATCTCCAAGGTTAATTAAGTCGACACCGCCCTTGCGCCACTGGTAAGTTAATCCTGTTCCTGTGGCCGTGACACTGTATACTGCCGTGGTGCCTTCGCACTGTACAACACTTACAGGCTGCAGGGTTATTACCGGCTTGTCATCAACTGCCAGTAATGCCCCGCTGCTCGTCGCAGGAACACAGGTGCCGCTTACAACTACGTCATATGTGCCCTCATTGGCTGTCTGTATGTTATTTATCGTTAGTGTGCTGGTGTATACCCCGCTGATGGCCGGAGTGTTGCTTAAGTTCACGCCGTCCCTGCGCCACTGGTAACTTAATCCTGTTCCCGTGGCCGTGACACTGAACATCGCTGTCGTCCCTTCACACTGTGTCACTGCAACCGGATTTACTGTGATGACTACGTCGTCATCAACTCCAAGTGTCGCTGTGCCACTGGTAACCGTACTGCACAGACCGGTCACCATAACACCATAACTGCCTTCATCCGCCGTAGCTATGTTCGATACTGTCAACGTTGCCGTTGTCGCTCCGCTGATATTGCCTCCGTTGCTCAGGTTGCGTTCCGCCCTTGCGCCACTGGTAGGTGACAGGGCCGGTCCCGGTGTGAACCACTGTGAACACTGCACTGGTCCCTTCGCACTGCGTTACATTTACAGGCTGACCGGTGATTACCATATTATCATTTACGCTAAGCTGTGCTCCGTTACTGGTTACTGTCGAGCATAATCCGGTGATAACAACATCATAAAGTCCTTCATCAGCTGTAGCAATGGTTGCTATCGCTTAATGTTGCCGATGTCGCTCCGCTGATATCTCCTCCGTCTGTGAGGTTGATTCCGTCCTTGCGCCACCGGTAGGTCAGGTTCGTACCTGTTGCCGTCACACTGAACGTGGCCGGTAAACCTTCACATGCTGTGAAGTCCGTAGGATGAGTCGTTATGACCGCATTATCATCTACACCCAGCAGTGCTGCCGCGCTGGTTACGTTCGAACATAATCCTGTTATTACTACATCGTAACTGCCTTCATCCGCTGTGGCCACATTATTGATTGTAAGAGTGGCTGTCAATGCTCCGCTGATATTACCTCCGTCACTCAGGTTTACTCCTCCCTTGCGCCACCGGTAACTTAACCCCGTACCACTGGCCGTTACACTGAACGTAGCTGTCGTCCCTTCACACCTGGTTGTATTAACCGGCTGTATCGTGATCACTGCATTGTCATCAACCGATAACGGTACCGATGTGCTGATCTCACTGCTGCACTTGCCCGTGATCACCACATAATACAATCCCTCGTCTGCTGTCTCTATATTATCTATAGTCAGAGTTGCCAAAGTAGCTCCGTTGATATCTCCTCCATCAACCAGGTTCACTGCTCCCTTGCGCCACTGATACAACAAGTCTGTTCCATCGGCTGTCACACTGAACGTCGCCATTGTCCCTTCACACTGCGTCACCGATACCGGCTGGGCCGTGATCACTACCTTGTCATCTACACTAAGCGCTGCGACTGACGATGTTGCCCCGGTACATTTACCCGTTACTACCACCGTATAGTTCGCTTCATCTGCCGTCGATATGTTAGATATCCTCAGGTTCGTCGTTGCAGATCCTGTGATATTACCTCCGTCTGAGAGATTAACTCCATTCTTCCTCCATCTGTATGTTAACGGTCCTGTTCCCGTTGCCGATACCGTGAAGCTCGCAAGCGTACCTTCGCACTGCGTTACATCTACCGGCTGAACCGTGATGACCACATCATCATCTACCGTTAACTGTACCACCGAACTAGTTACAGTCCCGCACGTACCTGTTATTACAACATCATACGACCCTTCGTCTGCTGTCTCTATGTTGGCTATGTTCAGCGTTGCTGAAGTAGCCCCGGTGATATCTCCAAGGTTAATTAAGTCGACACCGCCCTTGCGCCACTGGTAAGTTAATCCTGTTCCTGTGGCCGTGACACTGTATACTGCCGTGGTGCCTTCGCACTGTACAACACTTACAGGCTGCAGGGTTATTACCGGCTTGTCATCAACTGCCAGTAATGCCCCGCTGCTCGTCGCAGGAACACAGGTGCCGCTTACAACTACGTCATATGTGCCCTCATTGGCTGTCTGTATGTTATTTATCGTTAGTGTGCTGGTGTATACCCCGCTGATGGCCGGAGTGTTGCTTAAGTTCACGCCGTCCCTGCGCCACTGGTAACTTAATCCTGTTCCCGTGGCCGTGACACTGAACATCGCTGTCGTCCCTTCACACTGTGTCACTGCAACCGGATTTACTGTGATGACTACGTCGTCATCAACTCCAAGTGTCGCTGTGCCACTGGTAACTGTACTACAGAGACCGGTCACCGTTACACATAACTGCCCTCATCCGCTGTAGCTATATTCGATACTGTCAGCGTTGCCGTTGTCGCTCCGCTGATATTACCAACGTTTGTAAGTGCAACTACGCCCTTATACCACTGGTATGTGACAGGGCCGGTCCCGGTATTAACCACTGTGAACACTGCATCTGTCCCTTCGCACTGAGTTACATTTACAGGCTGACCCGTAATTACTATATTGTCATTTACGCTAAGCTGTGCTCCGTTACTGGTTACTGTCGAGCATAATCCGGTGATAACAACATCATAAAGTCCTTCATCAGCTGTAGCAATGGTTGCTATCGCTTAATGTTGCCGATGTCGCTCCGCTGATATCTCCTCCGTCTGTGAGGTTGATTCCGTCCTTGCGCCACCGGTAGGTCAGGTTCGTACCTGTTGCCGTCACACTGAACGTGGCCGGTAAACCTTCACATGCTGTGAAGTCCGTAGGATGAGTCGTTATGACCGCATTATCATCTACACCCAGCAGTGCTGCCGCGCTGGTTACGTTCGAACATAATCCTGTTATTACTACATCGTAACTGCCTTCATCCGCTGTGGCCACATTATTGATTGTAAGAGTGGCTGTCAATGCTCCGCTGATATTACCTCCGTCACTCAGGTTTACTCCTCCCTTGCGCCACCGGTAACTCAACCCCGTACCACTGGCCGTTACACTGAACGTAGCTGTCGTCCCTTCACACCTGGTTGTATTGACCGGCTGTATCGTGATTACCGCATTGTCATCAACATTGAGCGGAGCTGCATTGCTTACAACAGCACTGCAAGTTCCTGTAACAGCAACACTGTAATTCGCTTCATCAGCTGTTTCAATATTTATTAATAGTCAGCGTTGCCGATAGTCGCTCCGCTGATATCTCCTCCGTTTGGAAGCATAATGCCATTTCTGAGCCATTGATATGTACAGGCCCGTGCCTGTGGCTGCAACACTGAACGTGGCCGATAGTCCCTCGCACCGCGTAACTGCAGCAGGCTGTGAGGTGATGACTACTTTTGTGTTGACAGTCAGGATGGCGGCGTTACTTTCAGCAACAGGATTGCATAATCCCGTTGCAACCATTCTATACCTGTAGTTATTGAAACCAAATGGTATATTCAGCACATTCAAAGTAGTTGTATTCGCTCCGAAATAGTTTCCTCCGTTTGCAACCGGGTTATAACTTCCTCCTCCGTCAGTGCTGACGTACCACTGATAGGTAAGTGCATCGCTGGCAGTTGATGTAAACGTTGCAAATCCTGTTTCGCATACAGTTGCATCAAGAGGATGCAGTGTTACAGCAGGACTGTTATTAACTGTAAGTGTTGCAGCACTGGTATGTACAGGAGCGCAAGGTGCGAGTCCCATAACTCTTAACCGGTACATATAACCACTCATTGCCAGAGTGATATTGTTTACAGTCAGAGAGGTTGATGTAACATTATCATAAGTTGCATCATCAGGAACATCTGTATATGAACCACCGTTATCAGTACTGATTTCCCACTGATATGAATTACCTGACACTGTTGCACCAAAGACAGCCACGTCACCTGCACATCTGATTTGTGAAAGCGGTGGCATAATAACTGCCGGTGCCGGATTAACAGTCAGCACTACAGATGACGGAGCTGTAGATACGCATCCGCTGGTGACATCTGTGACCATTAACTGGTAGGCCATGGTGACGGCCGGATTGGCTGAAGGATGCTCAGCTGACGGATCATTAAGACCGTAGGTCGGAAGCCATGAATAAGAATAGATTCCTGTCCCTCCTGATGCTGACGGACCTACCCCATTCGGTGTGCCGCCCAGGATTGCGGCATCTCCCTGACAAATAGTTTCAGGGGTGCCTGCATTTGGCACAGGATTGTTATAAACGTTTATCGTATAAGTTTGAGGTATGCCGTAACATGCAAGCGGAGAAGTTGTATTTTCAGTTACCTGTATAATATAGGTATTTGCGGCTGCAAAACTGAGGAGAATAAAGTTGTCAGTCAGTCCGCCACCGGCAACCGGGGTTGCACCCGCAGGCACTGTCCAGACATATTCATTACCCGGTATCAGATATGAACCGTTCGCGATCTGGTACAGGTATGTTGCCGCTCCTGTCCCGCATATAACTGTTTGGCCTGTAATTGCCGGTGTAGCCGGTAACGACACAACTGTTATTGTTCCCGTTGCATGTGGCAGTACCGCATCCGCCCGTCAATGGTATGCTGTAATTAAATACACCCGATACTGTCGGTGTGCCGCTGATTGTGATCGTGTTCGCTGCCCATGCCGCTGTTACCCCTGCAGGTAAATCCTACGGCAGCTCCGATACCTGTCGCACCCGTCGTTGTATGTGTAATAGCTGTCAGTGGTGTATTAATACAGAGGGCTGGCGTGGAAGAGGCTGCACTTACTGTATTATTTGTAATGACAGTAATTGTGCCTGTAGCATTTGCCGAGCCGCATCCACCAGTTAACGGTATGCTGTAATTAAATACACCTGATGCTGTCGGTGTGCCGGTGATTGTGATCGTGTTCGCTGCCCATCCCGCTGTTACTCCTGCCGGTAAACCAGTGGCAACGCCAATGCCTGTCGCCCCTGTCGTGGCGTGTGTTATTGCTGTCAGCGGTGAGCTGACACAGAGCGTCGGTGTCGAAGAGGCAGGGCCAACAGTATTAGTCTCTATAACAGTGACAGTACCCGTTGCCGAGGCTATTCCACAACCACCTGTTAACGTTATAGTGTAGGTAAACGGGCTACCCGCAGTAACACTTGGTGTGCCACTGATGGTCACTACATTACCTGCCCAGCCGCCGGTAACTCCAGTCGGTAAACCAGTGATGGTCGCACCTGTGGCACCCGTCGTCGCATACGTAATATTAGTTATCGGCGTATTTATACAGACTGTCTGGTTATCCGTTCCTACGGCCGATGTCCTGTTGATTGTGTTGTTTGATATAACACTTATGGTACCTGTCGTCGTTGCCGTTCCGCATCCGCCGGTTGTTGTAATTGTGTAACTGAACGGACTGCCCGTGGTAACACTCGGTGTACCGCTGATGGTCACTACATTTCCTGCCCAGCCGCCGGTAACTCCTGTCGGTAAACCAGTGATGGTTGCACCTGTTGCACCGGTAGTCGCATATGTAATATTAGTTATCGGCGTATTTATACAGACTGTCTGGTTATCCGTTCCTACGGCCGATGTCCTCGCTATCGTATTATTGGGGTTGACCCTTATCGTTCCCGTCGCTGTGACAGTTCCGCATCCGCCCGTCAGAGTTATTGTATAGGTATACGGACTGCCCGTGGTAACACTCGGTGTACCGCTGATGGTCACTACATTTCCTGCCCAGCCGCCGGTAACTCCTGTCGGTAAACCAGTGATGGTTGCACCTGTTGCACCGGTAGTCGCATATGTAATATTAGTTATCGGCGTATTTATACAGACTGTCTGGTTATCCGTTCCTACGGCCGATGTCCTCGCTATCGTATTATTGGGGTTGACCCTTATCGTTCCCGTCGCTGTGACAGTTCCGCATCCGCCCGTCAGAGTTATTGTATAGGTATACGGACTGCCTGCGGTAACACTCGGTGTGCCGCTGATGGTCACTACATTCCCTGCCCAGCCACCGGTAACTCCTGTCGGTAAACCAGTGATGGTTGCACCTGTTGCACCGGTAGTCGCATATGTAATATTAGTTATCGGCGTATTTATACAGACTGTCTGGTTATCCGTTCCTACGGCCGATGTCCTCGCTATCGTATTATTGGGGTTGACCCTTATCGTTCCCGTCGCTGTGACAGTTCCGCATCCGCCCGTCAGAGTTATTGTATAGGTATACGGACTGCCTGCGGTAACACTCGGTGTACCGCTGATGGTCACTACATTTCCTGCCCAGCCACCGGTAACTCCTGTCGGTAAACCAGTGATGGTTGCACCTGTTGCACCGGTAGTCGCATATGTAATATTAGTTATCGGCGTATTTATACAGACTGTCTGGTTATCCGTTCCTACGGCCGATGTCCTCGCTATCGTATTATTGGGGTTGACCCTTATCGTT
Source organism: uncultured Bacteroidales bacterium (assembly GCA_963732575.1). GTDB lineage: Bacteria > Bacteroidota > Bacteroidia > Bacteroidales > VadinHA17 > SR-FBR-E99. The sequence goes on along the minus strand of CAVTAA010000002.1, from coordinate 46,081 downwards.
CCCGTCGCTGTGACAGTTCCGCATCCGCCCGTCAGTGTTATTGTATAGGTATACGGACTGCCTGCGGTAACACTCGGTGTGCCGCTGATGGTCACTACATTCCCTGCCCAGCCACCGGTAACTCCTGTCGGTAAACCAGTGATGGTTGCACCTGTTGCACCGGTAGTCGCATATGTAATATTAATTATCGGCGTATTTATACAGACTGTCTGGTTATCCGTTCCTACGGCCGATGTCCTCGCTATCGTATTATTGGGGTTGACCCTTATCGTTCCCGTCGCTGTGACAGTTCCGCATCCGCCCGTCAGTGTTATTGTATAGGTATACGGACTGCCTGCGGTAACACTCGGTGTGCCGCTGATGGTCACTACATTCCCTGCCCAGCCACCGGTAACTCCTGTCGGTAAACCAGTGATGGTTGCACCTGTTGCACCGGTAGTCGCATATGTAATATTAGTTATCGGCGTATTTATACAGACTGTCTGGTTATCCGTTCCTACGGCCGATGTCCTCGCTATCGTATTATTGGGGTTGACCCTTATCGTTCCCGTCGCTGTGACAGTTCCGCATCCGCCCGTCAGTGTTATTGTATAGGTATACGGACTGCCTGCGGTAACACTCGGTGTACCGCTGATGGTCACTACATTCCCTGCCCAGCCACCGGTAACTCCTGTCGGTAAACCAGTGATGGTTGCACCTGTTGCACCGGTAGTCGCATATGTAATATTAATTATCGGCGTATTTATACAGACTGTCTGGTTATCCGTTCCTACGGCCGATGTCCTCGCTATCGTATTATTGGGGTTGACCCTTATCGTTCCCGTCGCTGTGACAGTTCCGCATCCGCCCGTCAGTGTTATTGTATAGGTATACGGACTGCCTGCGGTAACACTCGGTGTACCGCTGATGGTCACTACATTTCCTGCCCAGCCGCCGGTAACTCCTGTCGGTAAACCAGTGATGGTTGCACCTGTTGCACCGGTAGTCGCATATGTAATATTAATTATCGGCGTATTTATACAGACTGTCTGGTTATCCGTTCCTACGGCCGATGTCCTCGCTATCGTATTATTGGGGTTGACCCTTATCGTTCCAGTCGCTGTGACAGTTCCGCATCCGCCCGTCAGAGTTATTGTATAGGTATACGGACTGCCTGCGGTAACACTCGGTGTTCCGCTGATGGTCACTACATTCCCTGCCCAGCCACCGGTAACTCCTGTCGGTAAACCAGTGATGGTTGCACCTGTTGCACCGGTAGTCGCATATGTAATATTAGTTATCGGCGTATTTATACAGACTGTCTGGTTATCCGTTCCTACGGCCGATGTCCTGCTGATCGTATTGTTGGCATTAACAGTGGCCGTTGCGGTTTTAGGAAGGCCAGGAACAATTTTTCCGCACGCGTCCTGGGCGGACGACAAGGTATAGGTATGGTTACCCAGGCCCAGTGGACCTAAATTAATGTCGGTTCCGGAAACATAAGAAAAAGCCGTAGCGGAATATTCCGGTATCAATATTGTATAATCAGGCGCCCCACCTGATAATGTTACCCTTATTGTGCTCGATGAACCAATGCAAACCACTGAACCTGTAATATTTGCACCAGTTGGTAAATCGCCAACTATGACAGAATAAAGCGGACTGATTCCGGTACACAGATTAGAATTTGTATAAGTTACTCTGACGGACTGAGACCCGGTGCCGGTCCATGACACAGTAATTGTATTTGTGCCTGCTCCTGCGGTTATAGAACCACCAGCTGACACTGTCCAGATATAACCTGTCATGCCCGCTTCAGTAGTATAGTTGTGAGTTGAAGTAGGACATACAGATGAAGGGCCGGTTATGGTTGGTACAGGAAGGGGATTGACCGTGATAGTGCCGGTGGCGCTCACCGAACCGCACCCACCTGTTAATGGTATACTGTAGTTAAAAGTTCCTGAAGCCGTGGGTGTGCCGGTGATGGTTATAGTGTTCCCTGCCCACGCTGCGGTTACTCCTGCCGGTAGATTCACAGCTGCTCCTATGCCTGTTGCACCTGTTGTTGCATGCGTAATTGCTGTCAGTGGTGTGTTGACACAAAGTGTCGGCGCTGACGAGGCCGGACCTACGGTATTAAGTGGATTTACCCTTATGGTACCTGTCGCTGTAACGGTACCACAGCCACCTGTAAGAGTGATTGTGTAGTCATAAGGACTTCCGGCGGTTGAGGTTGGTGAACCATTGATTGTTATTACACTCGCCGCCCAGTTCCCGGTTACTCCCGGAGGCAATCCGCTGAATGTCGCGCCTGTTGCTCCGGTGGTTGTATATCTTATCTGTGTAATCGGTGTATTGATACACACCGTCTGGTTTGTAGTGCTTGGTACAGATGTACGTGTTATTGTATTATTTGGGGTAACCTGAATCCGAATCACATTGCTTGTACTCGTGCAAGTGCTTAGTGACGTTACTATCCGACGATACCAGGTGGTGACAGCAAGCACCCCGGGTGAATAATCCTGCGTTGTAACACCTGTGCTGTTCCACGGTCCGGTTGCGCCCCCAGTGCTTCTCTCCCACAGATATGTGAAGACTCTCATTACCTCCTGTTGGAGGCGTTCCAGTTAGTCCGGCCGGAGTAGTATTAATACAAACTGTTTGAGCATCAGCAATAGTGTTGTTCGCAATGGCGTCCCGTATCATGAGAGTTACCATGGAAGGCTGGCTTGTGCAGGTCACCCCGTGATTACTAGTCCCTCCATCAACAACCCAGAAGGTCTGAAGGCCTGCTGTGGCAATGGGAGTGGTATAAGATGTGCCTGTTCCAACCGCAACCGCAGCAGGATTTGCGACGGGGTCTACATTGTACCAGCTGATTGTCCCGAAAGGAGGGGTAATGGCCGTATTTACTGATAAGGTCCTGTTATCACCTACACATATTTCTTTGTCATCAACATCTGGGGGAGGAGGGCTTGGGATTACTTTAATTACAATCTCTGTGTTAATATAATTTGAGTTGTTGTACTCTGTACCTACAAATGGGTTACACTTATTCCAGTTTTTAAAATACACAACCAGGATTTCATTCCTTATACAGGTTGCCGGAATAGTCAGTATCTCACTTAAATACCCAATTGTCTCTGTCACAATAGTATCACCTATTACCCCAACACCATTCCTGAATGCAGTCCCGATAGCTCCGACTGCAACATTTCCGGTGATCGTATTCAGGTTTACACCTGCTGATCCGTCAGGAAGCTGGCCTCCATAGACCCACTGCAATGTTCGGGGATCGTCATTTGCCTCACCAGGGGGTTCCGGGTAGGAGCCTGGCTGGCAGTCCCAGGTACTGATGTCCTGAATTTGCACATTGGTCTCATGTCCTTCGCAGACATAGATTGTATCTGTTACCCCCGTTAAGACATCAGCAACAACCAGATCGCCGTTACCGTCAGGATCCCAGTCCCGGCCTGCTAAAATTGCAGACTTGGTTTCCTGAAGTGCCCCGTATGGAGAACACAGGTTGGGCTGAACAACTGTCAGGGTAGCATCCCTGTAACATGAATCATGCAATACATAAGAATGGGCTATATCCAGTCTTTCCCATCCGGGGAGAATTACCACTCCCGGACCGTCATTGTTATATAGTGAAGTAAATGTGTAATCAGGTGAGCCATCACCCCAGTTGATTGTCCATACAGCTCCTTCAAGAATATTGGAATATAAGCCACTGTATCCGCTAAAGGTGTTGATTGAGTATATTTTCCTGGCTCCGTCAACCGGATCATTTACACAACGGTCATTGTTATCAAAACCGGTTTCCACATATATTGAGGTGGGGCATACCGGTGTGGCAAAAGAAACACTTCTTGTATTCAGAAAAACATTGGGGGCATACTCAACAGTGACGAGCATTGTATTGCTCGGTCTTCCCGGTAATAAATTTTCAAAAAACACTGATTTCAGGGTTCCTGCCTCTGCAAGGCTGTAAGTAAATGAACCCCCACCGAGCATGTTTCCGTCAAAAGGACCTGCAGACCATGTTTTTACCTGTGCAGGGGACCCTCCGGCAGGATACCTCCAGTAAACATAATATACCGTAACAGTACCCGGCAGGTTTGTCAGGTTGACATTCAATACTCCGTTGATTGCCGTAATGTCAGTTACTGTCGGGAAGGGAGCCGTCCATACCGGAACCTGTCCGATGGTTGATCCCATTGTCAGAAAGAACAATGAAACTATTACAAATAATTTTATTGTTTTCATACTGCAAGTATTTTAGACCCTTTGATAGGATAATGCGTTGATATCAGGTTGTCTGTTCATTTAAAATATATCAGCTAATACACCTTATTCACGACTGCTTTTCAATAAAAAAGGTTGCATCGGAAATTGCAACCTCAATAAATAACCTTTTTACCTGATTTTAAAGTCACTTCAGGCTTTTTATTCACCCGTTGAGATTAGTTATCAACCCTCTTTGTTTGCAGTCTCCTTAAAGTTTAGTAATCTTTTGAAGAAATTCTTAGTTTTCTGTTTCACCGCCTCTTCTAACCATATGATTATATTGTCATTCCATCTTTGAGGATGTGTGTTAATAACGATAATTGACGGTAATAAATTGTTTTTGCATGCATTAATTATATCATTTGTCGAAGACAACGAAAAAGAATCCCTGAGCGATATCCCGGTTCTGATATCAAAATCAGCTACAGGTTTATCACGGATATTAAATTTGTCCCCATTCCAACTCCTCCCTGTGTCTGTCAGATAAAGCACTTTGGAGTAATCGATATCAAGATAAACCTCGCAAATAATGCCCAGGCTCCGGTAATCATGATATATCCAGATATTCCTGTTATCATAGGGAGATAATGGACTTCCATGCATTGAAATGATCTTTACAGCAGAGAGCTCCCTCATATGATCAAGCCTTTGTCTGAATAAATCAAAAGCTTCCCTTACCAGTTCAATATATTGATCCAGCCTGATTGTTTGCTGTCTCTTTACAAAACCGAAAAATCTGGTAAGTGATCCTATGTTCCTTTTTGAGACAACATCTATCTCTTCATAATGATAACCTATCTCATGTCCCTGTGAAGCTAGTCGCCTGATTGCTTTTTCATATCCTTCATTTAAGGGATATCTGAAATGATAACTTGCTCTGATGTCAAACTTTTTCTCAATTTCAGACATCTTCAGGGCATTCAGGGGCCGTTTGTCAACATCATGCCTGAGAATGACACATGCGGGTACTTCCGAGGCCCTGAATTCTTCAAATGTTTTAAACGTATATCCCCCGTCGATCAGGGCAGATAAAAGCAACTCGTATCTTTTTAAGGTATAATCCAAGGGTTTAATGTCCGTAAAAACAAAGCTGACTATTTTAGAATTATGATAACCGAATAAACCTGATCCCCATGTACTTTCATTATATAGCTGCCATTGATCAGGCCATCCCTGTAGACAGTCGCTTCCTGTTCTCCTTTGGTATTAATAACTCTTAAGGTCTTACCGTACATATCGGCAATCTCAATCCTTGAAATGGAACATTCATTATCAATCATCCTTACGGTAATATTTTCCGATGACGGGTTTGGAAATACGATTATCGGATTAATTCCGCCTGCCTTTGTAGCAGGAGATGCCTTTCCGACTTCAGAACTTTCGACTAAACATTCACCCAGGCAATCGCCCCTTAAAACATAGTAATTAACCACCCTTAAGGGCACATAAATGGTGTGGCCATTATGACACACAGGGCAATACTTCTTATTGTTACCCTTAATAAAGGTAATCCCCCAGAAGTATTCGGTCTTTGACTGATTTAGCCATTCATTATTTTTAAAGGTCTGCCTGGAAGAAGCGGCGGTATTTCCACAGGGGTCATAATTATAGCTGTCACGGTAAACATTAAACCAGTCTCCGCTGGCCCACCCTTGCACAAGCATACCGGTTCTCTTATTGTATTCATTTGTTTCATAAAACACCCTGTTAGCCCGGTTGCCGTTAAGATCGAAGCTCTCTGTTCTTATAAGGTGGCCTTGCTCATCGAAAATATAATACTCTGTCGAATTCTCGAGCCACCCGGCACCATCCCACCTATAGTAAAGCAAGTATATACATTGGCCCGCTTCATTATAAAAATATTCCTGCTTCCTGTTATAGATCATATTACCGTCTTTCCAGTCAACCACAATCTGTGTCTCCGTCCTACCGTTATCATCAAATGATATAGAATATTTCCTGACGTTTTGCCATTGTCCGTTAGAATAGTTCTGATAGTAATATTCTGCCAGCTTGCCGATATCATTGTAAAAGTAAATTGTACGAGACAATGTATCCAAAGTACTCATATTCAATGAAATATTCTTGTCAATTCTCCCCAGGATGTCATAAATGTAAAGGTTCTTCACCGGGTTGATCCAGGAATTGGCAGTGTTATCCCATTGATAGCTGACGGTATATTCAATCTGCCGTTTAAACACCCCGGCTGTATTGCCCTGGGCAAAAGTAACGACATGCATAACTAATAATGCAACCGATATTATGATCGCTTTTTTCATAGTCTCTTCATTTGTTTTTATGCACTGAACTTATGAGTGTGCTCCCCATACGCTTGTTTGATTGGTTATTCTCAACAACATCAATCATAAATCTGGTGACATCAACCTTATCAGCAAGCATTATCTTTCTCTTCGACTGCCATTCCTTCTTCAAATTGGGATTTGAAAGTAACTCTTTAAGCTTTGCCATCAGTCTATCAAACTCTTCCGGTCTGAAGGCATAGGTAAGGCCGTATTTTATCTCTTCTTCAGCAAGATAGGAAATCCTGCCGGCGAAGGAATTGCATCTTAATGATGGTACACCCAACATGGCAGCCTCCGATGTCATTGTCTGACTGTCCCCGATAAACATTGTACTGTAGAACATAAGAGAGTGTATCTTGTCAGGTGTTACTTCTACCTTATACTTTGAAAGCCAGTGTTCTGTTTCATTCTCACTGGTAATAAATACTTTCCCGTTTCTTTCTAGGAACTTTACCAGTTCCGCTTTTTGCCCGGAAGTCAAACCCAATTCTCCTTTATCGTGATGTGCTTTATAGGCGTTAAATCTCAGAATAAAATATGACTCATTCATCGAAAGTCCTAAATCGGCAAGGACACCGGGGTCAGGTGTGAACCAGTCTGGATGGAGATATGCAAGTTCATGGTATCCGGAGTAGTATATGGTATCCTTTTTTCTCCTCTTACCCTTCAAGACATCTGGCGAAACAAGCAAATTTGCAAAAGGATGACCGAACCTGGTCATCAGAGGCTGCACTTCATCATCATCATCATCAAAAACAATGGATTTCATTTTTGAAACAGCTGATACATGAGCCAGCGTTATCGATGAGCCAATGCCCAGGTCAATTTTGTTTGCCAGTACAACTGACAGAACTCTACAGTCATACAGTATCTGATTGAATGCCTTGGAGATTAATCTATCAGATTTGACCCCAATCAAAATATAGGGTATATCATATATATTCAATAAGTTAATTGCAGCAGGTAAATTCTTTACTGTCACCAGCAACACATGACCCCTGCTTTTCATTTCGTGATAGAAGTTCCTGTAAAGATGAACATGAGCCGGATGACCGATGTCAATTAAAATCCTCATCAGGTGAATTGTCTTTTAAGAGAGAGACCTATTCTTCCAAGCCTGTAGAATCCCGGTTGTATAACTTTCAAAAATCTGCCGTACTCAACACTGGAACCACCAAATTCTTTCTTATATTCCCTTACACCATAATATTTTGAAGGCTGACCGGCACCCATGAAATCCAGTCTCGGAACCTTATTTCTCAAAGCATATTCAATGGCGCCAAGAACAGCAAGATGGGTTGGAAATATCCTTTTATGATAATTCCTTAGCCCGCAATAGTATAAAGTATTAATTGTCCGTCCGGGCAGACACGGACAAACACTTCCTCCGATTATCCTGTCGTTGTGTTTAACAATGAAAACCGGTCCGATTTCCTTTTCCCGGAAAAGCCTGAAGAATGTAAAGGACGGTATCGGCAATTTTACCTGTTTCCTGTAAAGCTCTGATAATATCAGATAAAACTCCCTGAGTTCATCTTCTGAATTGCATTCACTTACAGAGGCTCCTTCATTTAAAGACAGTTTTATTTCCCTTCTCCGGTTATATGACATCTGTGCCAGCATATCATCGATTGTCTGTCCGGCACAATCAAGAATTATATTTAAATAAGGCAGGTATTTCCATCCTTGATTTGAATAAACAGGGGAGTATGTGCTGTAATCCCAGCTGTTTCTTATTTCAGCGTATATTGGGGTACGTTCAAATGAAAAGATATTTTGCTTTAACAGGAATTCAAGAATTTCAGGCGACTGGTTAACAACAGGACCACCATAGACAATAGCTCTTCTGGAAAAAAATCCCATGATACCCTTTTCCTGTTGAAATGTCACCACGACCAGGGCAACAATTTTTCCTTTATCGTACAGGGCCGTTGCATTGGCAAAGCATCCCGGAACAGATTTATAGAAATCAAAAAAGGAGTGTGATTGAAATGGACTGGCAAATGAGTTATCGGCCAAATATTCATTCCACTCCGTAATGGAAATATCATCATTTCTGAGAACCTGCATCCGTTTCCTGACTTTTAGCTTTTCCCGAATAATCTTCTTAATCAATCAATGAATTCCCTGAACCACAGTTCAAGATTAATCCATTTCCAGATCTCCTTTGAGACATCAGTTTTTCTGTTGATATGCCGGTTGAAGAGTTGCTCAGCCCTGTTTGAATTTACCAGCTTTCTGTTCCTGAAAGAATCTGAAGTTAAAAGCTCTTTAATGTATTTTATAAAAAAATCCCGTCTGAACCATTCATCCTGCGGCGTGTCAAAGCCGACCTTATCTTGCCGCATGCGTATTTTTTCTGTCAGTGTACCTTTCATTGCCTCCCTCAGGATGTGCTTAGTGGTCCCGTTATGAATAATTTTATCCGTCGCCAGTGATATAGTCTGTTCGACCAGCCTGTAATCCAGAAACGGCACCCTTGCCTCAATCGAAAACCACATCGAATTCCGGTCTTCCCACTTCAGCAGGTGCTCCAGCTTATATTCAAAATGGTCAATGAGAGATGACTGAAGATCAGGGGAGGAATAAAGCCTCGACGGAACCCCGGTTGTCTTTGAATACTTTTTTGCGAAATCATGATCCAGGTATGATTTTTCACTTTCCCTGATATTGGTTTTAAGTCGCGATGGAAGTAGAAAATAAATAAGTGTGATGAGACCGTAAAAAGAACTGTGGTTCTTAAGGTAATATCTTATTTCTCTTGTCAGTAAGCCCCATTTAAATCTTTTCAGGAGGCTCTTAAAATAAATACCAAAAAAATAATGATATCCCGCAAGTAATTCATCCGCTCCCTGTCCGTCAAGGGTCACCGCAACATTCCCCCTTGCCAGCTCCATTACTTTAAACTGAGCATAAGGTGCCGTCGATGGAACTGGCTCTCCGTGAGCTCTTATGAAAGACTGAAGATCATTCGCAAGGGATTCTGCTGAAGGTGTGGTAAAATGCATGTTCCTTACCTGAGATCTGTATTCATTAATGAAGGGAGACTCATCTCCACTCTGACCTTCCTGATAAACAGCCGAGAAGGTTTTCAGATCTTTCATGTTATGCTCCTTCAATATGACTGAAACTATACTGGATGAATCCAATCCTCCGCTCAGGCAAACGCCAACAGGTACATCACTGCGCAATCTCAGTCCAACAGAGGAAGCAACCATTCTGTAAAATTCTTCAGCCGTAGTAAAAGGCTCCTTCAGGCTTGAACGGAGATCATACCATTTCCGGGGTGCAATGCCCCGCTCAATTAATTCTGTTGAGGATAAGCTTAAATCTAGTCGCAGGCATTGCCCGTGCTGCAGTTTTTTTATTCCTTCAAAAAAAGTATCTTCCGTCTGATCTGTACGGTTAAAAACAAGAAAATCATAAACTATCTGATAGTTGGGTCTTGGTTTTGAAGCAAGAACTTTCAGTATAGGAGGAATTTCAGAGGCGAATATGATCCTGCCGTTATCAATGGTATAGTAAAAAGGCTTGACCCCGTAACGGTCACGTGCACAAAATAAGGTGCGCTTTATTCTGTCATAAATGACAAAGGCCCACATCCCATTGAACTTGTGAAGGCATTCTTCTCCCCATTCATGATATGCAGCCAGCAGGACCTCAGTATCTGAGCGTGTTCTGAAACTATAGCCTTTGAGAATTAACTCTTCCCTGAGCTCTATGTAATTATAAATCTCTCCGTTAAATACGACAACGTTTCTCTTATCATCTGACAACATTGGCTGATTTCCTGCTGATGACAAGTCAATAATGCTTAGCCTTACAAAACCTAATCCAACGTTTTTTTCAAGAAAGACGCCTTCATCATCCGGGCCCCGGTGCTTCATAATTCTCATCATGTCCCTGACAGGGGCTTCCATGACAGAATTATCACCGTGATCTATGATACCGCAGATACCACACATTCAATTATAACTTTGGCAAAATTTGTCAGTTGGCATTGGACAAGACTTTCTTGTACACACCTTCAATCTTCCATGCAACTGTCCCTGAATCCAATCCTAATTCAATAATCCGTTCTCTTCCATTTGTTTGTCCTTTCTGCGCCCGGAATGTAATGGCCATTTGTATTTTTTCTGAGACATCAGCAGGTTCGAATGATGAAATATAACATCCTTCCGTTCCCCCGGTCATCCCTCTTACATCTCCGACATCAGTTGAAACAACCGGACAATTGCAGGCCATTGCTTCCTTAATCACATTAGGTGATCCCTCATGAAAAGAAGTTAATAACACAAGATCTGCTGCATTATAATAAGCAGGCAGGCTGGACTGATCACAATTAAAAACAGGTAATAAGGTTATTTTTTGATCATTCGTCAGTTTAACAGCTGCTTCGGCAAGTAAATAATTCTTTTCCTCCCTTGAAGGATCTGATACAAATATTATTAGTCTGACATCCGGGTCTATTGATATCTTATCTCTGGCGCTTGATTTATCGGCAGGGCAGAAGAGATCGAGATTAATCCCGTTTGGAATAACAGTGACCTTATTGTGGCCCATTTTTCCAAGCATTTCAAATGATTTTACTATAGAATGGCTGAAAACCCGTTTTGAAAGAAAAATATTAATCTGTGCAATCAGCAAACTGATCTTTGTAACAGTACCATCCTGCCTGTTTGCACCCAGTATGTCATCACCCATGAATGAAACAATAAGAGGTCTGTTTCTTACTCCCAGCAACGCTACCCAGGCAGACATCCCGTAATGAGCATGAATCAGATCATAGTGGTTATCATGAAGACGCCGGGTCAACAGGAATGCAGCCCTCAGATAACCGCCGAATCCACCTCGTTCAACCCCAAAGTAATCAACCGTGATTCCAATGTGCTTTAAGGCCTCCCCCTGCGTTTTAACAATAGGACCTGTGTCGTTTTTTTTATTTGTACTGCTGATAAACAGGACTTTCATTGCTGTACTCTTGTCTTGTCCACTACTTCCAGATACCTGAACTTGCCTCCTGGTGCGGGAGTAATTTTTTGCGTGAATTCAATTTCAAAGCCGACCTCATATTGTTCCAGCAACTCTCCAATCCTTTGCCTTAAACCCTCTGTTTCAGGTGTATCCCTGGTTTCAAAAAGAAATTTGATTGTCGTTCCGTCCCATATGACTTTGTGCTTACTTATCCCGGGAAATTGACGGAACAGTGTGCCGCCGAAGATATTTACCGGATGAAACAACTTGCCATTTGGCAATTTTATAATATCAGAGCTTCTGCCCATAATTTTTGTAAACCAGGAAAATGGATATCTGGAATTACCGGAAGGAAGATTTAAGTTACCTATCATGTCACCCGTTCTGTATCTTATCAGTGGCATGGAATAATTATCCAGATCTGTCACCAGGATATCATTCATTCCCTCAATACTGCCTTTTACCGTTTCAACAATAACATGAGGTTCAAAAATATAGAACCTGTCATCACCTGCCGGTCTTGCTGCAATCCCTAAAAGCTCACTGCATCCATACAGGTCGCCTGCCGGAGCGAATGTCTGCTCAATGACTTCTTTCTGATAATCTTCAAGGTTTTCTGCAGTCGTGATTACCTGTTTAAGTTCTGTTAGTTTCAAATTGTGCTCTTTATAAAAGCGGGCAAGAGTTAAGATTGAACTCGAATATCCGTCAATTGATTCAGGTCGGAATTTTTGTAGCTGATCAGAAACCGAAAAAAGATTCACCGGATCATCAAGAAGTATTGATGGTATGTTTAACTGATTCATCCAGAGATTCTTTGCCCTGGAACCTGACGTTTTCCATCGTTGAACGGAAGATGCATTCCCCCATATATGGACACTTCTCTGTCCCGGATACCAACCGGATAAACCAGACAGGACGTACCCTGAAGCAACGCCGGCACTGAGACCGTCTTTGTCGTAATAATAGTCTATGGGTATTCCTGTTGTCCCGCTGGAGCTTCCCTTTTGCAGGCCCGATAACTTTCTGTCAATACTGATCAGATCATCTCGTCTGCCCTGTATTATGTCCCTGTCAAGTACCGGAAATACAGAAAGATCATTTGCCTCTTTAATCTGTTGAGGAATTATTCCCAGTTCACGAAATAACCTCTTATAATATGGTACCTTTTCATAGGCATACTGCAAAAGCTGACTCAGTCTGGTATTCCGGTAATTAATAAGAGTTATTCTGTCCCAATTTAATGCAGAAGTGTAAAATCTATACCATTTGTTAACACTGGTGTGTTTTGCAATATCCAGCAGAGCCAGTTTAAACATGATAAGTTTTGCCTTTTAAAATATTGTCATAAGCTACGGCTGACAATAAATTGGAGAAATTCATCTGGTCATTTTCCCATCCTGAATCCATCTGTTTGAAAAAGTACTGTTTATTGAATAGGTCAGGATCAAAATCAAATTTCCTGAAGAAGGGCAAGTTCAACTCATATGGCAATGTTGAGTAACCGGGAGTGTTCTTGTCCATGTTTACAAAGAACTTTCTCTTAATGTGGCCCGCAGTGATCTTTAAAGGGCCCAGTATTTCCAGAAAATCACGAGGACAGTATCCCCTGTCAAGAGGTTGATCCAGCAATTGGGGAAATGTCTTTTTAAGGATGTGTGCATACAAAACCTGTCCGTGATATCTGTTAAACGGATTTTCTTCCATAAATGAACTGTTGGCACCGGCTAATTCCGTCTTTAATATTTCTTCAATAAGCCGGAAGCTCAGAAAAGGAGACCTGTTATTGAGAAGCCTTCTTTGGACTATAATTTCCGGACCAAAATATTTCCTGAAAACCTCCTCGAATAAATAAATGTAAAACTTCTGGTTTGTAGTGAGGCCCTCTGGTAATCCTCTTAAGTATCCTTCGATTTCGTCTATTAACAGGCCGGTTAATTCACCAATGATTCCGGGATTTAAATACCCCAGAGCTTTATAATTCCTGATCCATTTCCTGAACTCCCCCAGGTTGCTGGTGCTGAACATTGTAAAAAGCGGTTCTGAAGTCATTACACCCGGAATTTTCATTGACCGGAGTATTTCGCTTCCGAAATTTCCGGTCAGCAGATACCTGGTATTGCTCAATCTTGTTGCGAGTGCATAATGATAATGTGCCCTGGAAATGTTTCCCGTTCCGTGGCTTTTTATGAGAAACTGAAGGGCATTTTTCAGAAAATGCTTTTCAGCATAGTCTCTGCCCAAAATTACCGGTTCAAAGTTTCTGCCGATTACTGCTGAGATTTGCCTTGGAATTGAAACATCAGGATCTGCTGCAGATCCGTAGGAATATGTATCAAATTCCTTGCCTGCGGCAAGGGCCAGGCTTACCACCGTACGGCTGTCAAAGCCACCCGTGAGAGATGCAGTAAACTTTTCTCCCGGCAAAAATGGTTTCGCATTTTCAATAAAAAAATCAGAAAGACTGTTAAGGGATTTTCTCCAGGAGGCAGGATCAGACACAAAGTAATCATGTATAAAAGTATGTTTCTTCAGGCTCCATCCCGTCTCCGTTATTTCCAGATAACAATTTGAGGGTACTGTCTTTATTTCGGAAACAGGTGTGCGGTCAAACAAGGCATAATTGAATATTGCCTTCTCGATATAATATTGGTGGTCCTGTGTTTGAGTAAGATGTTTTGTCTGTTCTCTCAGGATAGTCAGTGAGGAGGACATATACAGTTCGTCGCCTGCCGATTGATAAAAAACAGGAAGAATGCTGAATATGCTTCCCGAAATCATTAGCTTTCGCTCAGCCTCGTTAATCAGCGCCATATAATAAAATCCATCTATTCCCCGGATTGTCTTGCCGACATTGCCATCTATCAGATCCTGTTGTGTGTCGGAGAAGGATCCCTTATGAAAAACAGGATCTCCTATAAACAATGCCCTTCCGGTTGAATACGTTATTTCCCGCTCAGAATTTTTATCTCCTGCCAGATACAATGTGCCGAACTTACTTTCAACAACAGGATTTCTTTCAATTTCTATAAAAGGATCATGCCAGAGATGTAATTTTTGCTTGAAAAAGAAATTCATTTCATATGCTTTTTATCACCGGGCACTGAGCTTGCCGTATTTCAGTATACTGTAGGTACTATTTAGCATTGCATAAGGAAATTTACCCTGATAACCCCTTATTTTATACCTCATTTTCATTCTGGATAAGATGCGATTGTTTTTAAAATGAAAGAGCCCTATTCTTCCGGGAATACGGTCAGGAGTTCCGGTAGCAGGCAGCCTGCTCCCGGTGGTACTGGCTTTATAGCCGGCTTCAATTGCAATTTTATGGGCAGTATCGTTACTTTCTCCAAACGGCCAGCAAAGAAATTCAACTTCTTTTGTGAGCTTTTCTTCGAGAACTCTCTTTGAACCGGAAATCTCAAAACGAAGCCTGTCTTCATATTGATCATCGGTCTCTCTTGAGACAACAAGTTCATTGTCGTGCCTGAATTTGTCATAGACCGGCCTGACAAGGCTAAAAGCCTTGCTGAAATCATATCGGTCATAGTCAAAATTTCCCAGGATACTGACACATTGTTTTATAAATTGTGGATTAATTGTAACCATCCTGTGGGATATGGCCGGTTCCATTTCAAACACAGGGTAACCGTATGGAACAAGTTTTGCAAAATCGTTGTCACCGATATAATATGGTTTCCGGTCCGGAAAAAGAATGCATGTCAGGAAAAAACTGTCATAACCGGGATTGTAAAATTCTTTTATCCTGTCAGAGACAAAGTGCTTACCGTGAGTCATGGTATGTGATCCAATATCAACAAGTCCGGAAGCTCCCATGATTTTCATTTCCTCGTATGATAAAAATCCCCATTGCCTTAAATCATCATACCCTGCTGTCCCTTTCCACACATCTTCAAGATTCGGTCTTACAGATGAATGATTATCTGTAAATTCCGGGCAGACAAAAATTGTTGCTTTGAGGTTATACTTTTTCAATAATGGGAATGCCCATATCCAGTTATCAAGATAACCGTCATCAAATGTTATGACAAGACCATTTTTTACAGGAGCGCGCTCACCATTCCGGATTTCGTAATATTCCGTAAGGCTGATTACATTGAAATACCGTTTAAAATATTTCAGCTGGTCCTCGAAGAAACTTAATTCAAGCGTGAGAAAATTATTCTTCCAGGCAGGATTTTTTAATCCCACCGAATGATAATAGATAACAGGAACAGTGGAATCAGACCAATCCATAAATATTTGTCAGGTTTTCAAGATACCTTTCGGTGGAAAATCTCTTGTAGAAAACCCCTGCGGCAACTTCAGTCAGGTCTCTTAATCTTGAAATGTCTTTGAGCTTAGAAATAACTTCCCTGCTTGAAGGCGGATCATTGTTCAGGATAAAATCGGGAAAATCAGCAAAGATTTCATTCATGCTCGGAATTTTAGAAGCCAATACCGGAGTGTTACACAGGATACTCTCAACCACAACGTTCCCGAATGATTCAAATTCAGAAAGGAATAACAATAAATCTGCACTTCTGAAGACGTTTTCCACATCCTTCACATGCCCTTTCAGAATGATAAAAGCACTGGCATTTTTCCGGTCAATTTCTCTTTGCAAAGAAAGTTTTAGAGGTCCCTCGCCATATATCTCAAATCTTACATCCGGAAATTCAGAATGAATATCAAGTGCAATGTTGATCCATCTCTCAAGGCCTTTGCCCCTGACAAGTCTTCCCACAAATATTACTTTACGAATTTCCTTTGGAGGTTCTGACAGAGCAATTTGTTTAAATCTGTTTTGATCAAAGAAATTATAGAGAATTTCACATTTAATTCCTGATGCTATATTCTTTGTGAACACCAGCCTGCTGTATTGAGAATTAAAGGTAAAGATGTGCTTCCTCTTATTGATGGCAAACCACCACAGAATTTTCCGGTATATTTTTTCAAAATTATTATGCCAGTAAATCGTTCCGTGTATGGAATATATTATTCTGCTAATACCACACAGTCTGAGAACAAGAAGAAACAGGGGTCCGATATTGAAGACATGAAAGATCTCATTTTTTCTTTTTAGTGCATACCTGGCCAGCTTAATTGCCGCAATCAGATTACTCCGGCTGCCATAGTTTTGTTCAACATTCATCCCGCTGTAAACTGATGGAATATCCTCTGGATGAGGTCTGATTACAAATACATTAAACTCCCTTGACATCAATCTATTGATGATCGCTGGCAGGCGGACTTCAATTCCTCCGGGGGCAGAGCTGTAATGAACCAGGCAGATCTTATTACGCATAGCAGAGTTCGCTATTTAAGAGCCTCAAGTAATCTCTCTGCATTTCTGGGTACACTGTACTCTTCCATTAAATATTTATGCATAGCGACCACAATTTCCTTTCTTTCCATCTCATTACTAAGAAAATGCGATGCAAGATCCGTTGCCTGGTTATAATCTTTTATCAATGGCAGTATGCCTTTGAAGTTTTTAAACAACATGTTTTCTACATCAACCCTGTATTCTGTTAAAGGCATCGCTCCAGCTCCCAGGGCCTCAAACAGCCTCAGATGAACCCCGTTAATGATCCCCGGATTGCCATCCACAGGTATTATTTTGGTCAGATTAAACATTCTGTTCAGATGATCCTGAGCGATAAAGTCAGTTTCCCGGTAGACAGTTTCCAGCTCAGGGAAGAATGAGAACCACCTCTTCCAGCCTTTGTTCCCGAAGAGTTTAAAATTAAACCCTGTAAATTTGCTCATTAGAAGGGCCTTTTTGTAACCCCATGAATTAAGGTAGCACGATCCTACATACAATATTTCAGACTCTTCATCTTCGGGATAACATTGCAGGTTTTCTATTCTGAAATATGATTTCCCTGCCAGGCCGGGAATAAAATAAATTGTTTTATTCAGACCGAGAGTGTTGAGCTGCTGATTCCAGAAAGTGTCAGGCGAAAGAATCAAATCAGCATAAGTCAGGCACGATAAATAGTAATTATTTTGGGGTGTATAAAACGGACTATCACCCATAAAAAAAACAAGTCTCGCTTTTTTGCTTATTTCTGCACACGTTTCCGGCAAAAGGAAAACTGAATTATAAATAAGAACCAGGTCTGCATCTGAATCCCTTATAATATCAAGGAGGATTCGGTTGATCTTGGTCATAAAATATATCTCCCACCTCCCTCTGACGGCATTCGGAAACCGGAATATCTGGCTGTTGATCTTGTCATCCCTCTTTTTTATTGCAGACATTATATCGCAGGTTGTAACCTCCTCGACTATAGCAGATAGTATATCATAAAAGGAGTTGAACAGGGAATATTTTGCCGGACACAGGAGTACTGCCCTCCTAAATTTTTTTTCCATAGATCAGATCAGATAATCGAACATATTGAAATGCGCCAAAACTAAAGAAAATAGCCTGTGGCATTATTTTTTCAGGTATGCCTGCAAAATTAAATTGCTGACCGCTTGTTGAGTGTATAAAAAACCAGCCTGCTAAAAAAAATAAAAACACCAATAAGGAGTCTCGGTTACGAAATCGAGAAGCGGATTTATAATATAAATTCAAAATCATAAGGGAAAAATAGATGAGAAACCCATTTAGAAGGACGAAACCCACTATACCAGAAGTTACCAGAAGACTCTGATTACCGACATGATCATCACTGTAATCATATCCTTTATCGGATAAGCCCCATCCAAAAACAGGGTTGTCTTTCCAACCTGCCATAACCCTCTGGCTCCTGTAATCAAGCCTCTTAAGGGTGTGCTCAGCAGTCAGATCTCCTTCTGATATTGCTGTTAATGCATTTAATCTTTCACCCCCAAAAGTGATCTGCTTATTAATAATTGGATTAGAAAGAGCAAATATGACAAAAGGAACTACAAAAAGCATTAACGCAATGTTTCTTTTTGAACGCAATGCATCCGTGAAGATATATGACATAATTATTATAAAACTAAAACCAATTATCCATCCCCTGGTTGCTGACAGAACAGCCATAAACAGGGCTGCAAAAGTCACTGCAAGTAAAAGTATTTGATCCTGAAGTCTAACCTTACCTCTGTTTAGATAATAAAGAGCACCGAACAACCCGAGAAGGGTACTGCTGGCATTATAGAAGTACCTGAATTCTGAATTCTCATTACTTTTCTCCCCGGTTACTGCACCTGCTGCCTCCAAAGGAGTTAAACCTGTGAACAAAGTAAAGATCTGTGCTGCAAATGCCAGTAGTACAACATAATACACTATTCTGAAAAACCGCTCATACATCTCCTGGCTTTGGAATAACCTTGGAATGGAGTAGAATAATAACATGGGAATAATTTCTTTTAATAACCTGAAATAAATTTTCAGCTCACCGGTAAATCCCATCATCTGTCCCCAGACTACCTGAAATATCAGATACAAAAACAATATTTGCAGGTATTTGGTATAAAAAATTAACCGGTAGTTTTTAAGTCTGGCGGCCTTAATAACTGATAGTATGACATAGATCTGGGCAATTTCAATGGCAGGCATACCTGGTAGAATGTTCATCGTCACTGAATAAAGGCCAAAGAAACCCGCAAAACCGTCTACTGTGCAAAGGAAAAAAGCCAACCATAAAGCCTCGTTTCTTGAAAAATAATACAAGACCGAGACGATTGCGTACCAGATAATCCTGATCGGAGCGGCAGAGTAATAGGTAATGCCAATGGTGATCAATATTAATACCAGGAATTTATAAAAATCGGGTAACCCGTGAATCCACTTTATTGTCCTGTTGTAAATCATTTACTTCAACTAAGCTTTAACGGACTATAAATTATTCTGGTGAAGTGACTTTTTCTTCCGCCAATCATTGCCTTGAAGAAAATCTTTTACATCACCGACAATGTTTATCTGAAATAACCAGGTCACCCCGAAAAAGGTCAATGGAATCAACGTACATTTCAGAAGCAGGTCAATCCAGTCTGCAACAGGCAATGGTTCCACCACTAAATAGTTGAATGCCAGGCATAAAATTACTATCAATGTGAGCTTTATTAAAGGTACGGCGATATCCCGCAACCTTATCCCCTGGATTCTGACAACAGCGAAAGTGGAAACCAAAAATGTAATACCTGTGGCACTTACCTGTCCGATAATAAGGGCCTGGATTCCAAGCCTGAATAGTAAAATAATACTCAGCAGAGTCAAACCTTTTTTGAGGATGTCAATCCTTAAAGAGAGACCACTCCTGCCAACTGCCAGTATCATACTCTGATTGAACATCAGCAAAGGAAATAAAAAACCTTCAATAAAGAATAACTGCATGAAAGGCACTGCCGGTAACCATTTTTCAGTCAAAGCAATAGACACAAATGGTTTGCTGGAAATAATTAGTATCACCGATCCGAGAAACATTAACGCAGTCATTAAGTTGAATGATCTGATGTAGTTGCTGTTAAATCTTGTTCTTTCATCCTGGATGCCTGCAAATGCAGGAAACAGTACACGGGTAAAAGAAGTGGCAGTCTGCCTGACAAAAACTTCATAAAATCTGTTGGCATTGGTATAAAACCCTAATTGCGAAATTGAATAAACCTTACCAATCAACGGAAAATACAACTTAGTAAATATTACATCTGTTAAACCCTGCAACAGAATCTTATAGCCGAATTTGAATAATGACCGGAAAGATTCGATGTCAAATACAGGTCTGGGTATCCAGCTGCTTGTTAGCCATAGTCCCAAGAGATAAATAAAACTTCCGACCAGTGTCTGAAAAACAAGGGCCCACACTTCAAATCCATTCAAAGCCATAACCAATCCCGTTGTCCCTGAAATCAGAGCACCTCCAAGATTAATCCAGGTAATCTTTTTAAAATCCATCCTTTTTATCAGGGTGGCAGTCTGTACCGAGCTTAATGCATTTATAATAATGCCCAGGGCCGTTACCCGGGTAATGGTTATCAGGATGGGTCTCTGAAATAATGAAGCAATGGCTCCGGCGCTTAAAAAAAGAATAAGATAGATGACCAGGGCAGCACCGAAATTGAACCAGAAGGCAGTCGAAAGATCTGTAGTACTACAATCCTTTTTCTGGATCAAAGCCGCAGTGAAACCGCTCTGCATTATCATCTGTCCCAGGGAAATGAATATTACAATCATTCCCATCAGACCGTAATCCTCAGGTGAGAGCGTCCGGGCAATGACAATACTAAACCCGAACTTGATAAGATATACCCCAAAGGAGTCCAAAAAGCTCCAGAAGACGCCCCTGACAGTTTTACTCTTTAAGCTCTCCACAATCTTAAATTATGACTTGCACCTTGCTGGGCACACGATTTCCTATTGACAGGCTGATAGTATCATGAAGCCGGCAGAATCAATCCTGATTAATTACCTATTTCCCTCGCAGGGACTCCGCCGACAAATGTGCCAGGCATGACATCCTTGTTGACAAGCGAGCACGCACCTACCCGTGCATTCTCGCCAATGGTAACCCCCGGTGAAACTATAACACCGGAATAACAAATCGAATTCCTCTTCAGGGTGACAGAACCCCTGTTTTCAGGACACGGCGGTATTAATGTTGTCGTCTGATGGGTCCATACCTGGCAAAAACCACCTATACCCGAATACTCTTCAAATTCAACTTTTTCGGTCAGGTCTATTATTGCTTTATAACCAACGAATGACCCTTTTCTGAGCACCAGGTTTTTAAACGGCTTCACTGCATCGGGCCTCTGGATGATCATCCCTCTTTCAATCCTGGTAGCATCAGAGATTGTCGCCCCGTATTTCCTTAGATACTTCACTATATACTGGAACGGCATTTTCTCAATCACTCTGGCCAGACCATAAGGACCATGTAGCCAGAAGCCGTAACGGCACTTTATGTTCCATCCAATATCTTCAACCGACCATAATAACCCTCTAAACATATACACTAACTGTTAAATATCTTTTTTACTGCAAGTACCACTCTGTCTCGTTCCTCAAACGTGAGTGAGGGATAAACGGGGAGCCTCAGTAAACGGCTGAAAAACCTCATTGATCCTTGCATCTCCGAATCAGCTGCAAGACTACTGTAAAATCTGTTCCTGTGCAGCGGTGTGTAATGAACATTTGCCATGATTCCTTCAGCCTGCAGGGCATCCATTATCCAGTACTTATCTTCCGGAGGTACCAGTATTCCGAAAATGTGCCAGTTGGTTTCAATATCTCCATCGATCCTAAGGAAATCAAGCCCGTCGATACCACCAAGCCTGTCGAGGTAATAATGTGCTATCTCCCTCCGCCGGGTATTCATCCATTCAATCTTTCTTAATTGTGTAACGCCAAGGGCCCCCAGGAGGTTTGATTGCACGTATGAGTTGCCAGTATCAATATACTCATAGTATCCGCGGGTACGGTTATCCGTGAGAAATGAATGTTTGTCAGTGCCTTTCTCCCTTAACACCCTTATTCTTGATGCCAATTCATCATTATCAGTGACAACGGCTCCACCTTCTCCAGTTGTCAGATTCTTCGTTCCATGAAAACTGAATGTAGATATCTCAGCCAATGTGCCTGTTTTCTTACCCTTATAGAGAGACCCGATTGACTGAGCTGTATCATGCACCACATATAAATTATGCTTGCGGGCTACCTCATTGATGGCATCCATATCGGCCGGGATACCTGCGTAGTCGACAGGAGTAATTGCAACTGTCTTTGACGTGATCAACTTTTTAATCTGTGAGGTATCAATACTGCCGTTGTCAGGATAAACATCCGCCAGAACAACTTTGAGGTTGTTATATATTGCCCCGAGAGCGGTTGAGGTGTATGTAAAATCAGGAACGATTACCTCTGACCCGGGTTCGAAGTTCTTCACCCTGAAAGCCAGTTCCAATGCCGAAGTTGCCGAGTTCACATACAAAACATGCTTTGCTCCAAGGTAAACAGAAAGCTCCTTTTCAAACTCCCTGCAGTCAGGGCCATCGCCCGAAACAAAAGTGGAACGCATAGCTTTGTCAACAGACGCAAAATCATCCTCATCCAGGTATGGCTTATGAATAAGAACAACCTCTGTAGTTACTGGCTTACCTCCGTTAAGGGCCAGAGCCTTGTTATTCCTGTCCATCGTCAGATAGTCCTGTAATGTGAATAATACTCGTAGAATCCATAAATCCTTATCAGCTCATCAATGCCTTCTTCCACGCTCCTGAACGGTCGATAGCCGAGCTTCTCGATTTTATCGAAATTAACAATGAAGTGCCTCAGATCTTTGTCCTTTACGTCAGAGTTGACTATCGAAAAATCAACTTTACGCCTGATCTTTCCCGCTATTTCTTCCTTTGAGAAATTGAGGCTGTTGCCTCCGGCATTGAATACATTACCCTTCATCGCGTCAAAATTTTTCATCGCGAAAAGGTAGCAGTCGGCTGCATCTTCAACATGAATAAATGTTCGTTTTGCAAAACTATCAAAGAGTACAATCACTTTTTCCTTTACGGCCTTATAAACAAAATCATTAATCATCAAGTCCATCCTCATCCGTGTGCTGAAACCAAAGACGGTAGCAAATCGTAGTGAGACAACATTCGGTTTTTCGTGAAGGATCTGCTCTGCCGCAAGCTTCGTCTGAGCATAGGTGCTGACCGGGTCTACAGGCGTCTCCTCATCGCAGGGCAAACCGGATTTTCCGTACAATGAAGTCGTGGAGGCATTTATCAGCATCTGTCCGGCCGACAGATCTTTAGCTATAAGCCGCGTTGCCTCAACATTGATGAGCTGCGCGGAATGCGGATTAGATGCGCAGGCCGGAAAACCACTTATTCCGGCGAGATGAAAAATAACATCATACCGCTGCATGTCAGGAATACCGTTCCTGATATCATGCTTGATGATCTCCAGATTTTTATTTGTCGCAAGATGCATAATGGGTTCATACCCGTACATGAAATTGTCGATAATGGTCACTGTATAGCCTTGCCCCAGCAATTTTGAGGTAAGTACCGTGCCCTTATAGCCGGCCCCGCCGGTGATCAGGATGTTCATAATAATGTATTTATAATCTGTTTGAAGTTGCAATATTTTTTTGTGACCTGGTTTTGATAATGGAATAAATTTGAGTCACAAATAATCCGATTATGAAAGGCTCCGCCGGAAATTTAAACCGATTGGCATCATTAACTGTAACAAAGTAAAAATTTATGAACCAGAATGAAAACACAACTGCATAGAAAACCAATAAGGTGAAATTAATCTTCCACCTGCGCATGATTATTTTCATAACAAACAGAAAAACCGAAAAGAAAACAGAAACAGATATAAACAGCATGGTGATCTTATAAACAACAAATACCCACGAAGGAAGGATATTGGTGTTTATCCTGCCGTAACCGGCAGGCAAGTCCGATGTCGCTGCTCGGAAACCTGATAAAAAAGAAACAAAACGCATTTTCGTGATAAATGCCTTGTTCTGGTTCATTATTTCCTTATAAAATGCGTTCAGCAAAGAATTCATTTCATATTCTCCCGTTTCAGCATCCAGTCCAAAATAAGCTTTAAGATCATTATTGGCAAAATTATATATCTGATAACCCGAATAAAGATCATTAAGCACCTTGAATTTGTCCACACCCGCCAGACTGCCTTTTCTTCCGGGTGGAGTTGTTTCCAGGTTTCTTTCCGCAGCTTTAAGAAATATTCTTAGGATGGGTTCATTCTCCGGGGAAACTTCATTACCAGGTCGAATTGATGCCACAACCGCATTCCTTGGAACACCTCTGTAAGACCCGGGAAAGAGCCCGTAAAAGCCATTGTTTACATAATTATATGTGCACCAGAGATTTACTAGAATAAATAGAGGGGCTGAAAATACCAGGAAGGATTTGACTGAATTTAATAATGACACCTTCTCCTTTACCAGCAAATATACTAGCAGCAAAAAAAATGTTACGACAATGGGTATGGTATTGAACCTTGCCAAAGCTAACAACCCAAGCATAAAGCCAGTTAAACCCAAATTCTTATATGTCAGTTGTCTGCTCGATTGAAGCAGAAAATAAACAGACAAAACCAGTAAAAAAGCCGTTAAGATCTCAGTTAGAATTATGTTTGCGTAATATAATGTTGATAAAGACAGGTTAAACAGGATGGCAATCAGCATTGCCGGTATATTGCCGGCAAACAAAGGCCTGAATATCTTAAAAATCAGCCACGCAATAATACCAACCATTGCATACTGAAGAAAAACAACTGCCTTAAACAAAAACGGAGGCTGAATAACCAGCATCAATCCCGCCACTACTATTGAATATAATGGGGACCTGTGAGCAAGGTTTGCATGCTCTGAACCTAAAATAGCCTTGCTGAGCATGATATACGAACTCTCATCACTCAGATCAGTTACAGGGACTGACCATATCGCTAATATCAGATTGACAAAAACCAGAATGGAAATAAACAATCTAATCTCCGATCTGAATGCCCTAGTCATAAAAAACTATTTCAGGCCTTTAAGGCAATTAATTATTAATGATACTGACTGATTGTCCAATTCATAAAACAATGGCAGTCTCACCAGGCAGTCCGAATATCTTTCAGCTTGCGTTAAAATCCTGCCGTCATGCCTGCTGCTATAAAAAGGACTTCTATGTAAGTTCAGGTAATGAAATACGGCCATAATTTCACTTTTCCCAAGTCTTGCAAGTACCCGTTGTCTTTGTTGGAGCGAATCACAGACCAGGTAAAATATATGTCCGTTGTTAGTAGCATAATCAGGTATAAACGGAAGTTTTACATTCATCTCATCAGCCCATTCCTGCAGACCGTTGTAATAAGTATTGAAAATCTCCTTCCTTCTTGTCTGGATCTTTTCCAATTCTTCAAGCTGGGCCCATAGAAAAGCTGCAGTAACTTCAGAAGGTAAAAAGCTGGATCCGATATCCACCCATCCGTATTTGTCCGTTTCGCCGCGATAGAAGGCTGTCCTGTTTGTTCCTTTCTCCCATATTATCTCAGCGCGATTGCTAAAACGTTTATCGTTTATGATAAGCATACCGCCTTCACCGCATTGGATATTCTTTGTCTCATGGAATGAATAGCAGCCCAGGTGGCCAATTCCACCGAGAGGCCTGCCTTTATAATATGAGTCAATTGCCTGGGCGGCATCTTCCACAACAAGTAAGTCATGTCGCTCGGCAACGTCACATATGATATCCATATCGCATGCGATTCCGGCATAATGAACGGGGACAATTACTTTTGTGCGTGGTGTAATAAGTTCTTCGATTTTGTCTTCATCAATCCCTGGATGATCCGGACGGCTGTCAGCAAAGACAATTTTTGCACCTCTAAGCACAAAGGCATTAGCGGTGGACACAAAAGTATATGAAGGCATAATTACTTCATCTCCCGGTTCAATATTGCAAAGGATTGCCGCCATTTCCAGTGCATCAGTGCATGAAGTGGTCAGAAGACATTTTCCGAACCCGAATCTGTTTTGAAAAAAGTCCTGGCATTTTTGCGTGTAATACCCGTTACCTGATATTTTACCCCGGGATACAGCGTCCTCAATATAGCTCAGTTCCTTACCTGAGAGCCATGGTTTATTAAATGGTATATGCATGTCTATTGCCAGAAATGATAAACATCAGTTATGCTTTCAATAACAAATCCGCATTTTTCGTATAGTTTACATGCTCCCTTATTTTGAAGCTGGGTAACAACTCTAATGTCACTGTACCCCTGTTCAAAGGCATAATTATCTGCTGCTTTAATCAGATCATAACCTATACCTCTTCCTCTGAAGTCTTTGTCGACAGCTATAAGTCCAATCTCGGCATTACCCTCCTTTTCATTAACCGTTGTAATACCTCTAATGCCAGAGTTGATTACGGCAACCAGAACTTTTTTCGCTAATTCCTTGTTAACAGATTTCAGGAGCCAGGTTGTATACAATCTTTCGTATTCGTTCGTGGTGAAGTTATTATCTGTTTTAAACCTTGAGAATTCACCGGCCTGTAAAACTAAACTGTTTAAATTTTCATCGACTTTTGTTCCGGATAATTCAGTTATTAAATTGGAAAATACGGTTTGTTTTTTAGTCTTTTTCTTAAAAACCGTTTTCCTGTCCACCAGCACGCCTCCCCTGAATGTAATCTGATCTTTTATTCCATTTTCGTGGTCTGGAACAAAAAAATAAGTCAGTCGCATTTTTTTTAATGACAGCTGCCCAAATAAACTGTCCAGCAGATCAGATCCGTTATGGTCTAAAAGCACTCTGGCAATTGGATATCCAAAGAAATTCGAATCCCAGCTTAATGGTTCAATTTCGTTTATTGCCATCTACGAAAGTCTTATCCATGATTATATAGGATGGCCTGTTTTTGACTTTATCATAGGTTTTGCCAATATACAGGCCAACAATACCAAGCAACATTATGATTAACCCCGAAAGAAACCAGACAGAAATTATTAATGAAGTATAGCCTGGAACAAGTATCTTACCATTGAAAAACAGAACGAGGTTGTAAATTGCAAACAGTACCGTAAGGAAAGAAATCGTAAAGCCGAACTTAACTGTCAACCTCAGTGGTTTATCAGAGAATGATAGAATAACGTCTAAAGCAAGCCTTGCTAATCTTTTAACGGAATAGGATGAGTTGCCGTCGTTCCTTTCATCATGAACGACTTGTATTTTTGAAGATTTAAACCCTACCCAACGTACCATCGTTGGAAAATACCGATGATAATCTCCCATGTCACAGATTGCATCAATCACACTTCTGTGATAAATGCCAAAATTGGCTATAGAGGAGTCCTGTTCAGTGTTTGTCAAATATCCAAGAACAGCATAGAAAACCTTTGAAATGGTCCTTTTAAACCACTTATCCCTGCGTTGAATCCTCTGTGCAAATACAATCCGGCTACCCTTTTTCGCCTCTGCATAAAGGTTTAGTATTTCTTCCGGACGATCCTGCAGGTCGCAATCCATGACTATTACCCATTCACCTGAACTGTTATCCAAACCTGCTGCAATCGCATAATGTTGGCCAAAATTCCTTGAAAGATTTATGCCTTTTATCCTTTTGTCTTTTGCTGCAATATCCTTAATAGTCTCCCACGAATTGTCAGGACTGGCATCATTAACAAGTATGATTTCAAAATCCTGATCTATCTTTTCTACTGTGGCTTCTAACCTGAAGTACAATTCCTCAAGACACTTCTTACAGCCATAAACCGGAATCACTACAGAAATGTTTGGCATGATAATTCCTTTTAGGTTAAGTGAAAAGTAAAAACTATTTATGTAATAATTGTATACAAAGAAGGTTTCAGCGATGGTACCAGATAATAAAGCCTACATAATCCTCCGGTTCGTCAGTCACACCACTCAGTGTCTAACGTGCTGTAATATGATTTTTCGGCCTATCTGCGGCCGACAGGTGAACTCTATTAAGACAAAGATAAAGGAATTATGTAATGTGAGGCTTGATGGAGTTATGAGGCATGGTGTTGAATTATAAACACATGTTATCAGTGGTTCTTGCAGGGTAATGAATTGCGCAATTAAACAGTGTTACTCAGTATTTACTCTGTGTGCCTCTGTGGTTAACCCCAGACCGTGGGACTGCAAGACTATATATTACTCCAGTACCATTCCACCGCCCTCTTCAATCCTTCCGGAAAGAGTACCTGCGGCTGATAGCCGAGCAACCCTACTGCCTTCCCTATGCTGGCCATGCTGTGAGGTATGTCTCCCGGACGGTTGGGCCCGTGCTCCGGCTCTACCTTTGCTATCTCGGTATCATGTGCGGCAAGATAACCTCGTAATAGAACCGTCATTTCGTTCAGGTTGACTGCATCGCCGCACGCAACATTGATATGCCTGGTTCAGTGCAGCAGGATTCTCAACCGTGGCAGCAAGATTATTTGCCAGCAAAACATTATCAATATAGGTGAAGTCGCGCGAGTTGCTGCCGTCACCGTTGATGACAGGCGACTCATGCTTCATGAATTTCTGCGTGAACTTTGGTATCACCGCTGCATACGGTCCTTCCGGATCCTGCCTTCTCCCAAAGACGTTGAAATATCGCAGGCCGATAGTCTCCATTCCGTACAGACTTCCGAAGATTCGGGCATACTCCTCATTCACCAGCTTGGTGATGGCGTACGGAGACAGAACCTTACCGGTGCGCTCCTCAACCTTGGGCAGCTCTGTTGAAGTCGCCATAGACCGATGAACTTGAGGCATAGACAAAGCGTTTGATGCCGGCATCGCGCGTCGCAATGATCATGTTCAGGAAACCGTTGATATTTACTGCGTTGGTTGTAGCAGGATCAGCTATGCTCCTGGGTACGCTGCCAAGCGCTGCCTGGTGCAATACGACATCAACGCCTTTAACAGCCCTTTTACATACCTCCGGCTCTCTGATGTCACCGTTGATAAACTTAAAGTGAGGGTTAGTTTTAAGGTCGCTGATATTCTCTTTCTTCCCTGTGGCAAGGTTGTCAAGGCATATCACCTCGTTGTCACGTTCCAGAAGGTCATGGCATATCGATGATCCTATAAATCCCTGCTCCGCCGGTCACCAGCACCCGTTTTCCAGTCAATAAATTCATTTTGTCGAAAAATTTCATCAAATGTACATAAAAACTACTGTCGCTAAGGTATTGCAGTTATTTGTCTGTCAACTGTAAATTGTTCTGATTTCTAAATTCGTTTGTTCAAATGTTCGTTTGTTCAGCTTGGTCCGTACCTTCATCGCTACTTAAACACAATACTGATTCTAACCTCTTCCTCGCTCACCTTTCCATTCCGAACGGCTGGAACCCACTTCGGTCCCTCGCGCAGCAGCCTGAAAGCTTCTTTTGTGAAGAGCTCACCGGCGGTGCGCTCTGCCTTCAGGTCATATAACGTGCTGTCTGCCGCTACCTTAAAGGTAACGACAATCACCTGGCGAACTCTTGGCACAACTTCTTCCGGATAACTTATATTCTTCTGTATCCAGCTATTGAATTCCTCCATCCCCCCGACAGGAGCTGCCTGCCTGTCGGGCATGCCGGCGCCCAGGATCGGGCATCGCTACAGCAGAATCTTCGGTCGTCTTCGCGGCAGCTCTCTCTTTCTTCTCAGACACCGCCGCCTTCTCCATCTCGGCATGGCCTCAACAATGACCACCTCTGCTACCTTTTCGTCGCTCTGCTACCGCCTCTTCTTCCATTGCCTGACCTCCGAATTGCTGCTATCTCATCTTCATCGTCTGCGATCATGCCATGGCTGCCCCGGCTTCAGCCAGACTCACCTCTGGTTTCGGACTTAACTCATCCTGTCGCATCTGTTGAACATCTCCCGTTGTTGCGGCGTCCCTGCACGTGACCGGGATTTTGTTTCTGAAACTGTTATAGGTTGTGCCATTGCAATCAAGCCGTATCGGTAATGGCGGCTTCTCTGTCATTGCTATCTCAGCCTCCGGTTTACTTCCTGTCCCTGAACAGGGCAATATATACTGTTGATGCCACAAGCAATATGACCACTGCTGCTGCCGCCGGCAGCCATATCATCCTCGGCTTCCGCACCCTGCGTTCCATCCTTCCCTTCAGCTCACGAAGATCCTCCGCAGCCTCCTCCCTGTTCAGCCTCCCCAATCCTTCCGACGCCTCCTCCTCAAACTCATCCTTCGGAATAATCAACCTTTTATCTTCACTTATTTTTCATCTCTTAATCCTTTTGTCTTATGACTTTAGCGTCACTTTTGCTTTTCATTAGCCTTCCCTTTAGCTGTCACTCCCTATCCCGACATACTATGTCGGGACTTAACGTCGGTCCCCTTTAACCTTTAACCTTTCTAAGCATATTTTAAGTTTCGTTTGCCATTCTGTATATACGACTTCACCTTCCCCTCCTCCAAACCCATCCTCTGGCATATCTCCTTATATCCAAAACCCTCATAATAAAACAGTTGTATACACTTCCTCTGCTCCTCCTTCAGCTTCTCGATACACTCTTCCAGTCTCTTCATATCCATCCCCTCATCGTTATCCATAGGATGCATTTCCGAAAATTTTCCATAAAAAATGTCGGATCGTCAAGCATCATCTCCCGGTGCGCCGCCTCGCTCTTCCTGCTCCGCAGCAGCATCAGACAATGGTTTTTCGTAACCACATACAGCCAGGTTTTGAAGTTGTTTATCTCCTGCTCCGGCACTGCCGTAACCAGCTTCTCGAAGATATTCATCACCTCGTCCTTCGCCGCTTCCCTGTCTTCAAGATACTTCAGGCAGACGCCGTAAACGAGGTGCATATACCTCTCGTACAGCCGTCCCAGGATCTCAATGTCGCCATCCTCCCTGAATCTCTTCAGAAGCTCTTCGTCCTTCTCCTCTGTTGCTCTTTTCCTGAGAAATATTAACGGCATGAAAATCCGTGTTCTGTGCTGGTTATTACTGTTATAAAGATACTCTTTATCGTTTTTTCCGCAGGCTCTTTATGGAATTTCTGCCCTCGCCGCATCCTTATCACAGAAACACAAAAACACAAAGTCATGAAAACACTGTTATCATTTTTTGTATTGATGCTTTTAACATCAATGGAACCTGCCTCCCAGGTAACTGTAAAAGGCAAGGTCACCGGTACCGACGGCGCTCCGCTGAGCGGCGTTGTTGTTACTGTAAAAGGAACCGGCAACAGCGTCACCACAGACAGTTCCGGCAACTACACTCTCTCTGTCGGCCCGGAAGCCAGGATTCTTATTTTCTCCCTGAAGGGGATGAAGTCGCTGGAAGAACCCATCGCCGGTCGCACTGTCATAAATGTAATGATGGAACCTGAAAAAGTAAAAACGAAGGAAAAGAAGGCAGATGCCAACGAAGCCCTGGTAGTCTGTGAGATGGAAGCCGTTGCTTATGACATGGCAGCCCCGTCCTCCCGTGCCTCGGGCAAATCATCGCACTTCAATAATCAGTCATTTTACCAGGATTATAATACCGAATCCTACGCCGGTATCGATGAGAACAGCTACAAAGACCCTCTCAAGGCTCCCTATTCAACCTTCTCTATCGATGTCGACAACGCATCATATTCCAATGTGCGCCGCTTCATCAACCTCGGCCAGGAGGTGCCGGCCGATGCCGTGCGTATTGAGGAGATGATCAACTATTTCAAATACGATTATCCGAAAGCTACCGGCGAACATCCCTTCTCTGTTTATACCGAGACCGGCATCTGCCCGTGGAATAAGAGCCATTACCTTCTCCATATAGGCCTGAGGGGCAAGGATATTGACAAGAGCGAGCTTCCTCCTTCAAACCTGGTCTTCCTGCTTGATGTGTCAGGATCAATGGACCAGCCCAATAAACTGCCGTTGCTGAAATCAGCGCTGAAACTGCTGGTTAACGAGCTGCGTGCACAGGACCGTGTAGCGATAGTCGTCTATGCAGGTGCCGCAGGCGTTGTTCTTGAATCAACCCCTGGCAACCATAAGGAGATCATCATGCAGGCGCTCGATAACCTGCAGGCCGGAGGCTCGACAGCCGGCGGTCAGGGTATCATGCTGGCCTACAAAATAGCCGAAAAGAACTTTATCAGGGAGGGGAACAACCGCATCATCCTCGCCACGGACGGCGATTTCAACGTGGGCGTGTCAGATAACGCCTCTATGGAGCGGCTGGTGGAGGAGAAGCGCGGACTGGGCGTCTATATGACCGTCCTGGGCTTCGGGATGGGAAACATCAAGGATGACAAGATGGAGATCATCGCCGACAAGGGCAACGGCAACTATGCATATATAGATAACATCCAGGAGGCACGACGCGTGCTGGTTCAGGAGTTCGGTGGAACACTCTTCACTATAGCAAAGGATGTCAAGTTCCAGATCGAGTTCAATCCTGAATATGTTAAATCATACCGCCTGGTAGGATATGAGAACAGGTTGCTTGCTGACGAGGATTTCAATGATGATACAAAGGATGCCGGTGAGATGGGAGCAGGGCATACCGTAACTGCCCTCTATGAAATCATTCCTGCCGGATCGGACGAAACCGGATTGCCCATCATTGACCCTCTGCGCTATCAGGGTGACCGCTCTGAGAAAGAAGTCCGTTTTCCTATTGAAGGATGCCCCGCGCGAGCTGTGCAACATCAAGCTGCGCTACAAGCAGCCCGACGGACTGACAAGCAGGATGTTCAGCAAAACAGTAGGTACCGATATAAAAAACGTCGGTGAAACCACCGACCGTTTTCGCTTCTCAGCTTCCGTAGCCGCCTTCGGAATGATCCTCCGTAACAGCAGCTACAAAGGCACCGCTACCGTCGCCGACGTCATCTCCCTGGCTTCAAATTCAAAAGGCACCGATCCTGACGGCTACCGGTCGGAGTTTATCCGTTTGGTGCAGAGCACAAATTAAGGTTAAAGGTTAAAGGATAAAGGTTAAAGTTAACGAGGGGTAGAAGTTTTAGTGTAAATGGATCCCAGGATGTTCATAAGCTCCTGGGATTCTGTATTTAATGGTATCCAGTCATCATGATTGTCCAGAACTGCAATAACGATTCTGATCCAATAATTTGATTCCCTCATTTCTTTAAGAGAGATACCTACTTTATTTGTAAAATCTGCTTTTGATACTGCGCCCTGAGCCTCATCATAATTAGCTCCTGATGAAGTTGATGATTTGATGAGTTGCCTTGAAATAATCAAATAATCCACTCCTTTCGGAAGTTTCCTTACAGCCTTAATTACATCAACAGCAAACTTGAATAATCTCTTTTGCAGATCATTCGAATCCATAGAAAAAGATCACTTTAACCTTTAACCTTTCTACTTTAACCTTTACTCAAGGTCGTCTGCGTACGTCTTCTTCCTGTAGAACGACGAGATATCAAAATAGACATCCTTTGCCGCACCCTCTTTTGTGGTGATCGATACTACATCATAGGTCTTTCCCGGCCTTCTCTGTCACAACCTGGCTTCCGATGTTGGCATCTTTCCATGTACGGTCGATGTACAGGTACTCGGCCCTCACCGATCCTACTATCACTGCCTTGTCAAACGACGATCCGTCGCGTCCGCCTGATGTGTCAATCGATGTTGCAGCACATCCTGCCAGCATCACTGCCAGCACTACTGTCATTAAATAAATTGTTGCTTTTTTCATGTTCTGTGTTTTATATGTCGTTTGTAATCTACAATTCTATAAGCCCTACGGGCTATTCTTTGTATTTTCTTTATCTACAGTACCATAGCCCTACGGGCTATTCTTTGTTTTCCTTATTTACAATACCATAGCCCTACGTCTATTATTGTTTACCTGTCTCAACACCTCAGGTTAGGCAAGTTTACCGCGTAGCGGTTCAAGTATTGTATATAAAGTTCCGCAAAATAAACAATTCCTCGTAGAGGATATACTATAAATTGTTTAAATACCATTGTACATTTTCCGTGCCCCCTCTTTCAACGAAGTGTGATGTCTGAACCCCAACTATGCAGCTTCGATGAATCCATGAAATTTCCGCGGTGTGCCATCAGGTTTAGAGGTGATCAAATTCCAGGTTGCCCCTGAACCCCGTTATCTCCTTAAGCAAAGCTGCCAGGTTGGCAATTGTCATTTCCTCACCCGTTCCAATGTTAATGTGTGTATTGCGAATTTCCCCTTCCTTTGGCATCACATCCTTAAATGTGACTCTTTCCATAATATATACCGTCGCATCTGCCATGTCACCGCTGTACATAAACTCCCTCAAGGGTGATCCGGTACCCCAAACAGTCACCGTCACCTCTGAGCCCTGTGCCCCATGCCCTGTGCTCTGTGCCTCAACTCCATGTTCCATGCTCCATACTCCATGCTTCACCCCTTGTCTTGCCAGCATCCCAACAATCTCCTCTTCTGTCTCATGTCCATCGAAGCCGTCAACCGGCCTCTTCTTAAGGTCTGCCCTGATGCCTTCAATGTCACCCTTTTCAAGCAGCTTGCCCAAGTGGATGCGCCGCATCAGCGACGGCATCACATGTCCTCCGGTAAGATTGAAATTATCATTGGGACCGTAGAGATTTGTTGGCATGACTGCAATGAAGTCAGTGCCGTATCGCAGGTTATATGCCTCGCACATCTTCAGTCCTGCTATCTTGGCAATGGCATATGGCTCGTTTGTAAACTCAAGTGGAGCAGTCAGAAGGTACTCCTCTTTCATTGGCTGCGGGACAGTCACGCGGATAAATGCAGCTGCTGCCGAGAAAGACCAGCTTCTTCACCCCGCTCTTATAAGCAGCATGTACCACATTCGCCTCTATCATCAGGTTCTCATAGATGAATTCTGCCCTGAGAGTGTTGTTGGCCATTATGCCACCGACTTTAGCAGCGCATAGTATCACCGCCTCCGGCTTCTCCTTCTCAAAGAACTCCTCTGTATCAGCCTGTCTTCTCAGATCAAGCTCCTCAAATGTCGCGGCCGATAATATTGGTATATCCCTTCCTCTTCAGCGCTCCCGTTATCGCACTCCCCACCAATCCTGTGTGCCCCGCAACATATATTTTCGAATGACTATCTCATCTATTTCTCAGTCTCGCCTATCTGCGCTAATTGCCTAGCATTAGCCTGACCCTCAGCCTTTTATTCAAAATAGTTCGGTGTATAGAACCCTCCCTTCTTCAGGTAAACCTCCTTCTTCACCAGCTTCACATCCCCCTGCATCATATCCGTTATAAGAGCAGCAAGATCGTATCTCGGCTCCCAGCCCAGCCTCGTGCGTGCCTTCGTGGCATCGCCTATCAGCATGTCAACCTCGGTGGGACGGAAATATGCCTTGTCTACGCCAACAATATTTGTCTTCGAGCTTATCTTGCTCTTTATCCCTTCCAGGTATTCATCACCAACCAGTTCTGTAAAACGTTTCTCATCAACCGAGACAATATAACCTTTTTCCTCCGTCCCTTCACCCCTGAAATCGATCTCAAGCCCTATCTCCGCAGATGCCAGTTTTATGAAATTGCGGATGGATGTGGTCACTCCCGTGGCAATCACATAATCCGACGGCTCATCCTGCTGCACTATGAGGTACATGGCCCTGATATAGTCTTTCGCATGACCCCAGTCGCGCTGACCCGAAAGGTTACCGACAAACAGTTTATCCTGAACGCCCATGGCTATCCGGCTCAGTGCCCGGGTCACCTTTCTCGTCAGAAATGTCTCGCCCCTGATGGGCGATTCGTGATTGAAGAGTATGCCGTTGCTGGCATGCATATGATATGCCTCGCGGTAATTAACGGTGATCCAGTAGGCGTACATCTTGGCAACGCCGTAGGGTGAACGCGGATAAAAAGGTGTAGTCTCCTTCTGCGGCACCTCCTGCACCAGCCCGAAGAGCTCCGAAGTGGAAGCCTGGTAAACCCTCGACTTGTTCGCCAGTCCCAGCAGGCGAACAGCCTCCAGCAGCCGCAGCGTTCCAATGCCGTCAGCATTGGCAGTATATTCTGGTGTGTCGAAGCTCACCTTGACATGGCTCATTGCCGCGAGGTTGTATATCTCATCCGGCTGCACCTCCTGCACTATGCGGGTGATGTTCATCGAGTTGGTCATGTCACCATAGTGCAGTATGAAATTGCGATGCTCCAGATGCGGATCCTGGTAGATATGGTCTATCCTCTCGGTGTTGAACATCGAAGCACGGCGCTTGATGCCATGAACGATATATCCTTTCTTCAGCAGATACTCGCTCAGGTAAGCTCCGTCCTGTCCCGTCACGCCGGTTATTAAAGCAACTTTTGACATATTGGTATTTAAAGTAAAATTACAATAATTCCCATATTTTGGTGGACCCTCCTGTCGAGAACGTTCAATCTCGCTCAATGCATACAACGGGAGGTTGATCAGCCATTCCTCACGGCGATAATCGGACATTGACGCCCGCAGAGAGACTGAAGTAATTTATCCCGGAATGCCTCAGGCTTTTGAATGAAGTTCTCTTCTGCCTTTACCTCCACCGGACAATATATTTTTATCTGAAGGATGAAATCGACCTCGGCGGAAGACCGTTCAGCTGACCAGTAATAGCCGATAACGCCTCATTGCTGCCAGTTGCTGATGCACATACTGTTCCGTTAAACTCCTGAACATGATTCGTTTGTTCAAATAGGAATTCCACATTTTTTCGAACGAAGTTCTGTTGCTTGACACATTTATTCAAACGAGTTTTTGTTGTTTGATACACTTTTATAAATTATTCGTTTTGAATTATCGCACTGTTTCACAAATACTCAATTCCTTTTCTTCTCATAAATGACACTCATCTCCGCCAGTTCCTGGCCTATCCTGTTGATGCCGTAAAGAATTCTGCGACTTTGTCTCTCTGACGGCTTCTTATGACCCCTGACATATTGAGAAAGAAGAGTAGGATTTATCCCGATCTTTTCAGCGAGAGCTTTTGAGTTTATGACTTTATAATACTGAAAAAACTGTTTGAAATCAATCTCAAAGGATAACCTGGCAGGATCGAATCTTGTGTTTTCAAAATAGAGAGAAAAAGCTTCACAGGTATTATCAATCAAATCATTCATTGATTCTCCTGTTGTAAAAAAAGGATAAGCCTCTGCATATGCCGAGAATCCGGTGCCGGTCTTTTCAATAATTACCACAATCTTCTTTTTCGCCACCATGTAACAAAGGTAAATAATTATTTACCTTCAAGTATTGCTTTTGCTGATTTCTCAATTCGTTTGAAAAAATGTTCTAGACAACAAAAACTCGTTTGAATTTTTGTGATTTCACGCAATTTTGCGAGGGAGTTCGGGGGTGCAAAGAAGTTTTGCAATATTTCTAATTGGCCCCATGAGCCCGATTGTCATCAGAATTTGAAGTCGTTTGCCTTTTCCGTAAGAAAAGCTCGGATCTCCTCTTCTGGAACCGGAGGAACAACATACTCGATCTGTTCGGAATAATCAATATCCTCGAAATAGTTGAGTTGCATCCTGAAAAGCTTTTCGGAAAACAGCTGATCAAATATTTTTGATGCCCTCGCTGAGATCTGATCCACGGAGAAATAATTCTTCAGGATGAAATAAAGATCGACATAATCCTTCCACTTTGACCGCCTCCCAAGTGCATAGGCTTTCATTGCGGCAAGATCAATCAGCTCAGGTATTTTAATAATATTCTCGAACTTCCCCGCACCTGCAACTGGAAAAGGATACTCCAGAAATGTCAGTTTTACATCACCCACAGTAATATTCATCTGGCCTGCTTCCCTCCAGGTTACTGCGTATGGCAGGCGTGAAACTGCTATTTTATCAACAATCTTTTTATGGTTGACAGAAGTGAATTTAAAAAGGTCGAAATCAACCGATCTCCGGTGTCCTATACGTAAAGCTACAGCTGTCCCTCCGGCGAGATAAAACTCCCTGCTGAATTGCCTGATTAAGGGCAGCAATCGCTGCTGTTTTTCAGAGAGGATTTCCTTGTGCATGTTTCCTGAACAGGAGTGAAAAGTAATTATAAACCTGAGGATAATAATTCAATTTTTGCCTCCCTTTGGCGCTGAAAAATACCCTGGCGACTTCATCCATACCCATCAGTCTGATTAGTTTCCTGACGTCATCCATTGAGCCGTAATTCAGAATAGCCTCAACCAGCACACCAGGACTGATCTCCTCTTTCTTATCCTCTGGAACAGACCAGAACAGACTGCTCTTTTCTTTTATAAATGCCTTTAATTCTGAGCTATACATCACTAACTCATTAAATTCAAATTTAGTTAAAATATCCAGCATTTCCAAGGACAGTTCTGTAATTCTACTCCCCCCCCTTACTTCTGATTTCTTACTCGTTTGTTCCAACTTTAGGCACTTTAGCTCACTTTAGTGCACTTCGAACTACTCTCTCCGTTCACGTCTGATCCTGATCCTGATAGCATTCTCTATCGGATTTTCAGAAACCAGAACCAGGTAACCTCCGCCGCCGGCACCTGCCAGCTTCCACCCCAGTGCTTTATCCTTATAGAGCTCAATTGTATCACGGACGGTATTGCTCTTCATCAGCGGGAACATCCCCACCTGGGCATCAAACGATGCTTTAAATGCCTGACCGAATTTTCCGGAGTATCCTTAGCCAGAATGGCATCCCACACCTCGTCGGCAGCCTTTGCTAAATTTCTGGCTCCCTCAACAGAAATATCTGTTGTATCGAGAACATTGAAATTCCCCTCCCTCGGAGGAAGAGTGATGAACCAGAGACGCTCTTCGACCCAGTCAAGTATCTCCGGATCATTTACTGTCGAAATCTTCGAAGGCCAATACTCTCCCATCGCATAGTCAAGCCGGTTAAGTCCCGGAAAAACAATACCTATGGCATCCTGCGACCCGCTGACATAGTTCGTTCCGGGAGGATTCTCAACACAGAAGAGCGTATGTGCAAGGATCTGGGGATCTCCATCGGGTATGTCAGTTTGCCACAGCTGTATAGCCTTTCTCCTCGTACTGCCCGACATACCGCTGCGGTCGTTAAACTCAATGTCAGGCTCGATGGAAATTGTCAGCACAGCACCCGGATAGAATTTTGACACGAAATGGCTGGTCAAGCCAGCCTCCGGCGAGGTCAAGACGGTAAGGTATGCGGCACTCACTGCGCAGGGCGGTGGTCGATCGGGGAGGCAGCCCAGGCTGCGGAACGCGCTTGCTTACAACAAGTTCTATTCCCAGCTCATCACACAGCTTTTTCTTATCCGGAGTGTATCCGTCTTCATTGACAAAGAATATGTCCGGCTTCATCCCGCGAAGCTCCTCTTCGAAATCGAGCAATCCCGAACCCTTGTTTATCCATGCATCTTTTACGCACCTGAGCGACCTGATCATATACAGCCTCTCACGTTCGCCGTTGACGGTTCGTCTTCCCTTGAGGTCGCTTATGGTGCGGTCGGAACCTATCCCCACGTAAAGGTCGCCAAACACCGCCGCCTCCTCGAAGAACGCCACATGACCCGAGTGCAACATGTCAAAACACCCGCTTACAAAGACTTTCCTTCGCATCGCTTTCCTTCGATTTCACTGACTTTTGACTTTATGGACTTTAGACTTTAAAGACCATCTTAATCACTTCTGCTATCCGCTCACGGCCTTCTCCATCAATATTCGACCCGCTTGGCAGGCATAGGCCGTTAGTAAAGAGCCTCTCTGAGGTGCCATTCACATAGGCAGGACAACCGGCGAACACTGGCTGCAGGTGCATGGGCTTCCAGAGCGGCCGAGATTCGATATGCGCCGCCTCAAACGCAAGGCGAAGCTTCTCGCGGTCAGTTCCCGCCTTCGCAGGGTCAATCACTATGCAGGTAAGCCAGAAATTTGAATAAAAATCGGATGAGGGTTCAGTCTGAAATGTGACTCCCGTCACATCCTTCAGCAGCTCTCGATACCATGCATTGAACTCGCGATGTTGCGTGACTCGGAGATCAAGCACCTCCAGCTGGCCGCGACCAACACCCGCCACCACGTTGCTCATCCGGTAGTTGTATCCGATCTCGCTGTGCTGGTAGTGCGGCGCCGGATCACGCGCCTGGGTGGCGAGAAACCTCGCCTTTTCAATCATCGCAGCGTCATCGCTTATCAGCGCCCCTCCTCCGCTGGTGGTGATGATCTTGTTGCCGTTGAACGACAGTATTCCGAATTTGCTGTTGCACCCGACACGCTTGCCCATATACTCAGATCCCAGCGCTTCTGCAGCATCCTCTACCACTGGAATCCCGTATTTGTCAGCCACAGCCATTATCTCCCTCATCCTCGCCGGCATCCCGTACAAATGCGCCACCACAATTGCCTTGATCCTTTCGCCTTTCGCCTTTCGCCTTTCGCCTTGAATTGCTTTCTCCAGCAATTCGGGATCCATATTCCACGTCTCCGCCTCGCTGTCCACCAGCACCGGCGTCGCACCCAGGTAAGCTATCGGATTGACCGTTGCCGAAAAGGTAAAGGATGTTCCAATGACATAATCGCCGGGCTTCACCCCCAGTAGTATCAGCGACAGGTGAATGGCAGCCGTCCCGGAAGAGAGGGCCGCAACATGCTTGGCCCCCGTGGCAGCACACAGCTCCCGCTCAAAGCCGTCAACATTCGGCCCCAGCGGAGCCACCCAGTTGGAGTCAAATGCCTCCTTTACATACTTCATCTCTCCGCCACCCATGTGCGGACTGCACAGATATATCTTTTTAGCCATATTTATATCAATAAATTATAACCCCGGTTTCACGTCATTTTATAGCCTGTCTAACAAGATTGACTTAACCACTTCATATGCCTGTTGCGGATCATATTGTTCACCAACACGCAGGAGCATATTCATGTCGCCCAGAAACTCCTCATCCTGCATCTTCAATTCTACATTTCCTTGAAACTCTTTCCTTGACGGGGGCGTTCCTGCAGCGTATTTCATATATTCATTATAGCATAATACTATATTGTCAGCATTTACATCCGCCATCGAAAGTGCTTTATGCAGGTCATACAGATCCCTTCCTTTACGGCGTTGATACAAAGCCCTGAGTTTTGTTCCCAGTAATTCATCCAGATGGTAGGTTGTTGCCTCGCATTCACCTTTGAACCACTGATTATGCACCTCAAATCTTTTTCTTGTCAAACCAAGAATATTGAAATGCTCCCTACAGTTTATTTCCACCTTCAACTTTAACGGAACAATAGGCTGTATCTCCGACTCGAAACGAAAGACCAACGTATTGCTATTTGCCTTTTGCTTTACTACGGGATTACTGATAAATGAGAGGGCATTACTGACACGATTTATTGTCTCCTTAACAGGCTCGGCTTTTAGTTGAACGAGGTCAATATCTTCGGAATAACGGGACTGCGGACTAAGATACAGCTTGTGCAGCGCCGTACCTCCCCTGAATGCAAGATGCGAGGCCAGATAATCATCATTATACAGTTCCGTCAGAGCCCTGCAAATTACCAGATCGAGCTCAATTTGTTCAAGCCCCCCCCAGAGTACTGTGTTTCGCCATTCATTTATTGCATATTCGGGTATCATTCATCAATTTCAATACTTGTGTTAATAATTATTCCCCACTTTTTATCAGTAATGTATCCTGAAGTTGACTTTCCGGTTTTTAGGGGTGTCACACGTTTTGAACACTTATGCTTCTGCATTCTTTCATACAATTCATCAGCCACTCCCGTATATTTAAGCACTGCATCCAGCAGGTAGCCTGTCCTGCGTAATACCGGTGAAGGTACATGGACAAAAAAGGAATTCAGGGACCTTGCTGAATTGCAGCTCGTCAGCAAGTTCATTCAGGACTGTTGCAGCCCGGTTTAATCCTCCGCTTTCTCTCTCGTACCTCAAAAGATCGGTAGCTGTAAGCTCGGGACATGAAATATTAACATATCCTGTCTTTGTCTTCTTCTTTATTATAAGATCAGGAATAATCTCCTTTATGGTTTTAAAATTTATCCTTACATCCTTTTTTTGGGAAGATCGAAGAGAACCGGAGGATGTAATTACACTAAACTCCTGAGGTCTCTGATGTGCTGCCCCGTAAAAAACTGCAGCACTGAACAATGAGATATAATAAGGTCTGCCGAGATAAGCCATAAGGTCATCTATATACAACACAGGCGGTATCATTCCAACGGAACTGTATTCGACAGGAATGATGGCATAAAGCCCCTGCCAGACAGAGACGATTTTGCCTTTTGCTGTCAGGCGGGTAAGAGCATTTCGTAAAGCTGGTGTATTAGGTGTTGGAAACTGACTATGCACATCCTGAAGGGAAAAGGTGATCCGGCCTTGTCTCTGTAGCTCCTCAACCCAATAACTGACTCTGCTCTTACCGGTTAACTGCATTGCTAATCTTACATTATAACTGCAAATATAATCACTTATTGTTTATCTATGCAGTTGCATTGTAATTCAATTTTTTACCCAAAAATTTGTTGTTATAGTAAATCAATTTTATGTTTATTCGCATTACTCCGCAGGCATTCCATATCAGATCTTTATCACCTCATCAAACCACCTGACCACCGACTCGCGATGGGTGACGAAGACGATGGTTATCTTCTTCTTCAGCCCGGCCAGCACCTCCATAACGGTGGCCTCATTCTCCGCATCCAGCGACGAAGTGGCCTCGTCAAGCAGCAGCACCGACGGTCTTCGCAGCAGCACCCTCGCCAGCGCCAGCCGCTGGCACTCGCCTCCGGAGAATGTGAACGGATAATTAACCACAAACGCATCCAGTCCCTTCCTGAAACGTTTCACCAGATGCACTGCATTAACCTGTTCCAGCACATCCCATAATCTCCTCGTCCGTGATCCCGCTGCCGCTGTCCCACACCAGGTTCTCGCGCAGGGTGCCGTCAATGAAGAACGAATCCTGCGGCAGATAACCCAGTCCTGCCCGCCAGCCTGGCAGAAGATCCTCATCAAGCTGATGCCCGTCAATAAGTATCCTCCCTGCAGCAGGCTTCTGCAGCCCGGCAATAAGATCAATCAGCGTCGTCTTGCCGCGGCCCGACTCTGCCCACAATCCCCGTAATGGTATTTGCCTTGATGGCTGCACTGAAACCGTCAAACAGCTTCTCACCGTCGGGATGTGAAAAACTGATCCCCTCCAGCCTTATCTCCTCCTTAATCCAATCACCGGAGGCTCGCCACCGTCCCGCTCTCGTGCATCCGAATTCCGGCAGATCGTCGTCAAGCTGCATCACCAGCTTCACCGAAGCCACACTCGAGACAATCATGTTGATGTCAGTGTTAAGCGAAATGAACTGCGGAAAGATCCGGGAAAAAAGCAGGATAAGAATTACGAATGATGCCATCGGTATCGTTCCCGACCTGTACCCGAACCACACCACAAACACCAGAACAACAAGTCCTGCAATACGCTGTATCAGCTGCGGCAACGACCAGTTTCTCTGCATCCTGTACTCCATGTCAAGAAGCGATGTGCTGGCCTCGTCAAACCTGTTGTAATAGAAATCCTCCGAGCTGTGCACCTTGGCTATCTTCACCGTCTGCCAGAAATCGTCTATATACTTGAGCAGCCTGTTGTAAGAGTCGACATACCCCTCGCCCAGGCGGAACGACCTGAAGAGGAATTTCCGCAGCAGGACAAACAGCACGATGCCGACGGCAATTATGATCAGGGTGAACTTTGCCGATACCAGCATTGCATAGACTGACATATGATGCGGTAAAGATCAGGGTGGTCAGCAGCTTGAGATAATAATAATAGTAGTATGCCAGGTTGGGCACCTCTTTGGTGAGTACCTGCAGATGGTTGGTCTTGCTGCGGCTGTTGAGCGTCTGCCATTCGGCCATGATGATCTTGCGGAAGAGGCTGCCGGCGGAGGGTGTAGATGAAGGTCTGCTGGTAACGCGCGTCAAGTATCGATTTCCAGTACTGCAGCAGCGCGCTGAGGGTCAGGATCACCATATAGATGATCAGGACAGACCCGATGGTGAGACTTATTCCCGCCTGACCTGCAAGGTTCTGTATGGCCAGAGCGATGCCCTCGGGCTCCCCTCCACCGCCTATGCTTAGCAGCTGCAGCAGAGGTATAAGCAGCACAATGGAAAACCCGCCCATCACCCCCTGCAATAGCGTCAGCACGAAGATCAGTGCCAGCTTCCACGGCTGATGCTCGCGGAGCAGCTTAAAAGTCTTGACTATGAAGACATATGTTTGCATTAATGCAAAAATAGCAGAAACCGGGATATCATTCCCGGTTCTGCTTTCCGAATTCCTTTGTCTGGTTATTCTAAAAGACCGTTGCCCTTATATGTTACGGTGCCGGCGCTTGCACCGTTGACAATCAATGAGCCGTTAGAGGTTATGCTTGAAGATTCAATAATGAAGTTACCATTGGTAGTCAATTGGGCGCCGACAGTGACGGCGTAACCTGATGTTAATGTTGTCGAAACTGTGCTGCTGATGTTAAGATTATTGAAAACTGTTTCAGGAAGTTCCGGAGGGGTAATTCCGTGTATGGTCTGGACCGTGCCGTTGAATGTAACGCTTCCTGAACCTGGATTGAAAATGCCGTTATTTATCCAGTTACCTCCCAGGTTGCAGGCTCCGTTGCCTTGCATAGTACCGGTATTGGTAAGTCCACCGCTCAG
The DNA here is from genome assembly GCA_963732575.1 of uncultured Bacteroidales bacterium. GTDB lineage: Bacteria > Bacteroidota > Bacteroidia > Bacteroidales > VadinHA17 > SR-FBR-E99. Next base: position 1,444 of record CAVTAA010000002.1, on the reverse strand, counting down.
TGTAAGTGTTCCGTTGTTGGTAACAGCACCGTTGTTGGCAAGCCCTCCCTGACATACAACATAACCAGATGCAATGTTGATTGTTGCACCTTCGTTCCTGATACCCTGGGCAGCCGTTTGGCTGAAAAACCCTGCATAAAAATACATCAGGATAATGCAGATTGTAAGAAGCGATGACTTTTTCATTGTAGCTCTTTATTAGCAATTATTGCCTCCGGTTGAACTATGGCTTTCAATTCCGGTAAAGTACCGGGCAGACCGATGATCTTTTTTGTTCCGGCATCAAGCAAGTATCATTTGCGGTGTCGAAAGAATAAAGTAGTCGGCAGCGACCTTGCTCCTTACCCCCTCTTCTGCCAGCAGATGAGTCCACCCTTGTAGTAATCCTTACTGGCATTCTGCCAGGCTTTAATTTCACTCTCCGTCTCATCGAGGCTGATAGCTACAACCGATAGCTGCCGGTTTATCTCCGGTTGCTGCTGCCAGGGATACAGATTTTCAATTGTCTCCTTACAATGGCTGCAATCGGCTGACCAGAAAAGCAGTAGCACGTACTGTGAAGACGGATCAGAGGCATAAAGACTGAATGCTTTGCCGTCTGCATCCTTTAATTCGATGTCCGGCGCCTTGCTTCCCGCGACGAGTGTCTCCATACCCTGAAGCCTGCGTTCAATCTCCTTCCTCTTGGAGGTGAGGCAGGATAGGATCATTAAGGTAAGGCTCCAGTACTTTCATTCCTGCCGGGATATTATTGACTTCAAACCCCCTGTAAAAGTAATCGACCATCCATCCGTAAACCTCCGGATGACCTTTCCTGGACTTCTCAATGGCTTTCCTGGCTGCCTCGGGAAACAGTGAATCCCTCAGGGCAACAGTGGTTGCCAACTGACCGTGCATATTTACATAGGTGTCGATCCATCCGGTCAGCTGCGAAGTTCTGATAACTGACGGATCCGACAGATCGGCTCCGTCAAAGTAATGGTCGATCATGCTTATAGCCCTCTCCCTCTCTGTTCCTTCCCATTCCATGGAAGGGATATACTGAAACCAGTAAAGGCTGCTGGCAAACAATTCTCCGGTCCTTCTCCATTTTGCCGGTAAGCCATTGGTTATACGATTGGCGGCGTTTTTCGTATTCGCGGATACCCTGTTTGTAGAACTTTGATTTCGTGTCATCATAATTCATCAGGAAATCCTGCAGAAGGGCTATCTTTTCCTTCTGCCGGAAGCTCTCTTCCGCAAATGTCATATAAGCGGTGTTTTCCAGCTCCCCGGGCTGGAAATAGGTACTATCAGGATTGTTGCAGTATTTCGGGTTGACCCAGAGTTCAAGGTTCTGGCTGCCGATGAGGAGACGTTTTTCAGATGGGTATGGTGTGCTTGTTGGATTTTCTTTGTAATCGAACCGCAGGACAAACTCTCCGGGAAGGTAAGTCTTTTCGAT
>CAVTAA010000001.1:0-203380 GCA_963732575.1 uncultured Bacteroidales bacterium | reverse complement strand
ACCTACATTTGACGCCGTCGGTCCTTACTGCGTGGGCGCTGCTATTCCTGCTCTGCCGACTACTTCTCTTAACGGCATTACTGGTACCTGGTCGCCCGCTATTAACAACACAACTACCACAGCTTTATACATTCACTCCTGATGCCGGTCAGTGCGCTACAACTGCTACTGTGACCATTAATATTGACGCTCAGGTCACACCGACATTCGACGCCGTCGGTCCTTACTGCGTGGGCGCTGCTATTCCTGCTCTGCCGACTACTTCTCTTAACGGCATTACTGGTACCTGGTCGCCCGCTATTAACAACACAACTACCACACTTTATACATTCACTCCTGATGCCGGTCAGTGCGCTACAACTGCTACTGTGACCATTAATATTGACGCTCAGGTCATACCTACATTTGACGCCGTCGGTCCTTACTGCGTGGGCGCTGCTATACCTGCTCTCCCGACTACTTCTCTTAACGGCATTACTGGTACCTGGTCGCCCGCTATTGACAACACAACTACCACACTTTATACATTCACTCCTGATGCCGGTCAGTGTGCTACTACTGCTACTGTGACCATTAATATTGACGCTCAGGTCATACCTACATTTGACGCCGTCGGTCCTTACTGCGTGGGCGCTGCTATACCTGCTCTCCCGACTACTTCTCTAACGGCATTACTGGTACCTGGTCGCCGCTATTGACAACACAACTACCACACTTTATACATTCACTCCTGATGCCGGTCAGTGTGCTACTACTGCTACTGTGACCATTAATATTGACGCTCAGGTCATACCTACATTTGACGCCGTCGGTCCTTACTGCGTGGGCGCTGCTATTCCTGCTCTCCCGACTACTTCTCTTAACGGCATTACTGGTACCTGGTCGCCCGCTATTGACAACACAACTACCACACTTTATACATTCACTCCTGATGCCGGTCAGTGTGCTACTACTGCTACTGTGACCATTAATATTGACGCTCAGGTCATACCTACATTTGACGCCGTCGGTCCTTACTGCGTGGGCGCTGCTATACCTGCTCTCCCGACTACTTCTCTCTTAACGGCATTACTGGTACCTGGTCGCCCGCTATTGACAACACAACTACCACACTTTATACATTCACTCCTGATGCCGGTCAGTGTGCTACTACTGCTACTGTGACCATTAATATTGACGCTCAGGTCATACCTACATTTGACGCCGTCGGTCCTTACTGCGTGGGCGCTGCTATACCTGCTCTCCCGACTACTTCTCTTAACGGCATTACTGGTACCTGGTCGCCCGCTATTGACAACACAACTACCACACTTTATACATTCACTCCTGATGCCGGTCAGTGTGCTACTACTGCTACTGTGACCATTAATATTGACGCTCAGGTCATACCTACATTTGACGCCGTCGGTCCTTACTGCGTGGGCGCTGCTATACCTGCTCTCCCGACTACTTCTCTTAACGGCATTACTGGTACCTGGTCGCCCGCTATTGACAACACAACTACCACACTTTATACATTCACTCCTGATGCCGGTCAGTGTGCTACTACTGCTACTGTGACCATTAATATTGACGCTCAGGTCATACCTACATTTGACGCCGTCGGTCCTTACTGCGTGGGCGCTGCTATACCTGCTCTCCCGACTACTTCTCTTAACGGCATTACTGGTACCTGGTCGCCCGCTATTGACAACACAACTACCACACTTTATACATTCACTCCTGATGCCGGTCAGTGTGCTACTACTGCTACTGTGACCATTAATATTGACGCTCAGGTCATACCTACATTTGACGCCGTCGGTCCTTACTGCGTGGGCGCTGCTATACCTGCTCTCCCGACTACTTCTCTTAACGGCATTACTGGTACCTGGTCGCCCGCTATTGACAACACAACTACCACACTTTATACATTCACTCCTGATGCCGGTCAGTGTGCTACTACTGCTACTGTGACCATTAATATTGACGCTCAGGTCATACCTACATTTGACGCCGTCGGTCCTTACTGCGTGGGCGCTGCTATTCCTGCTCTCCCGACTACTTCTCTTAACGGCATTACTGGTACCTGGTCGCCCGCTATTGACAACACAACTACCACACTTTATACATTCACTCCTGATGCCGGTCAGTGTGCTACTACTGCTACTGTGACCATTAATATTGACGCTCAGGTCATACCTACATTTGACGCCGTCGGTCCTTACTGCGTGGGCGCTGCTATACCTGCTCTCCCGACTACTTCTCTTAACGGCATTACTGGTACCTGGTCGCCCGCTATTGACAACACAACTACCACACTTTATACATTCACTCCTGATGCCGGTCAGTGTGCTACTACTGCTACTGTGACCATTAATATTGACGCTCAGGTCATACCTACATTTGACGCCGTCGGTCCTTACTGCGTGGGCGCTGCTATACCTGCTCTCCCGACTACTTCTCTTAACGGCATTACTGGTACCTGGTCGCCCGCTATTGACAACACAACTACCACACTTTATACATTCACTCCTGATGCCGGTCAGTGTGCTACTACTGCTACTGTGACCATTAATATTGACGCTCAGGTCATACCTACATTTGACGCCGTCGGTCCTTACTGCGTGGGCGCTGCTATACCTGCTCTCCCGACTACTTCTCTTAACGGCATTACTGGTACCTGGTCGCCCGCTATTGACAACACAACTACCACACTTTATACATTCACTCCTGATGCCGGTCAGTGTGCTACTACTGCTACTGTGACCATTAATATTGACGCTCAGGTCATACCTACATTTGACGCCGTCGGTCCTTACTGCGTGGGCGCTGCTATACCTGCTCTCCCGACTACTTCTCTTAACGGCATTACTGGTACCTGGTCGCCCGCTATTGACAACACAACTACCACACTTTATACATTCACTCCTGATGCCGGTCAGTGTGCTACTACTGCTACTGTGACCATTAATATTGACGCTCAGGTCATACCTACATTTGACGCCGTCGGTCCTTACTGCGTGGGCGCTGCTATACCTGCTCTCCCGACTACTTCTCTTAACGGCATTACTGGTACCTGGTCGCCCGCTATTGACAACACAACTACCACACTTTATACATTCACTCCTGATGCCGGTCAGTGTGCTACTACTGCTACTGTGACCATTAATATTGACGCTCAGGTCATACCTACATTTGACGCCGTCGGTCCTTACTGCGTGGGCGCTGCTATACCTGCTCTCCCGACTACTTCTCTTAACGGCATTACTGGTACCTGGTCGCCCGCTATTGACAACACAACTACCACACTTTATACATTCACTCCTGATGCCGGTCAGTGTGCTACTACTGCTACTGTGACCATTAATATTGACGCTCAGGTCATACCTACATTTGACGCCGTCGGTCCTTACTGCGTGGGCGCTGCTATACCTGCTCTCCCGACTACTTCTCTTAACGGCATTACTGGTACCTGGTCGCCCGCTATTGACAACACAACTACCACACTTTATACATTCACTCCTGATGCCGGTCAGTGTGCTACTACTGCTACTGTGACCATTAATATTGACGCTCAGGTCATACCTACATTTGACGCCGTCGGTCCTTACTGCGTGGGCGCTGCTATACCTGCTCTCCCGACTACTTCTCTTAACGGCATTACTGGTACCTGGTCGCCCGCTATTGACAACACAACTACCACACTTTATACATTCACTCCTGATGCCGGTCAGTGTGCTACTACTGCTACTGTGACCATTAATATTGACGCTCAGGTCATACCTACATTTGACGCCGTCGGTCCTTACTGCGTGGGCGCTGCTATACCTGCTCTCCCGACTACTTCTCTTAACGGCATTACTGGTACCTGGTCGCCCGCTATTGACAACACAACTACCACACTTTATACATTCACTCCTGATGCCGGTCAGTGTGCTACTACTGCTACTGTGACCATTAATATTGACGCTCAGGTCATACCTACATTTGACGCCGTCGGTCCTTACTGCGTGGGCGCTGCTATACCTGCTCTCCCGACTACTTCTCTTAACGGCATTACTGGTACCTGGTCGCCCGCTATTGACAACACAACTACCACACTTTATACATTCACTCCTGATGCCGGTCAGTGTGCTACTACTGCTACTGTGACCATTAATATTGACGCTCAGGTCATACCTACATTTGACGCCGTCGGTCCTTACTGCGTGGGCGCTGCTATACCTGCTCTCCCGACTACTTCTCTTAACGGCATTACTGGTACCTGGTCGCCCGCTATTGACAACACAACTACCACACTTTATACATTCACTCCTGATGCCGGTCAGTGTGCTACTACTGCTACTGTGACCATTAATATTGACGCTCAGGTCATACCTACATTTGACGCCGTCGGTCCTTACTGCGTGGGCGCTGCTATACCTGCTCTCCCGACTACTTCTCTTAACGGCATTACTGGTACCTGGTCGCCCGCTATTGACAACACAACTACCACACTTTATACATTCACTCCTGATGCCGGTCAGTGTGCTACTACTGCTACTGTGACCATTAATATTGACGCTCAGGTCATACCTACATTTGACGCCGTCGGTCCTTACTGCGTGGGCGCTGCTATACCTGCTCTCCCGACTACTTCTCTTAACGGCATTACTGGTACCTGGTCGCCCGCTATTGACAACACAACTACCACACTTTATACATTCACTCCTGATGCCGGTCAGTGTGCTACTACTGCTACTGTGACCATTAATATTGACGCTCAGGTCATACCTACATTTGACGCCGTCGGTCCTTACTGCGTGGGCGCTGCTATACCTGCTCTCCCGACTACTTCTCTTAACGGCATTACTGGTACCTGGTCGCCCGCTATTGACAACACAACTACCACACTTTATACATTCACTCCTGATGCCGGTCAGTGTGCTACTACTGCTACTGTGACCATTAATATTGACGCTCAGGTCATACCTACATTTGACGCCGTCGGTCCTTACTGCGTGGGCGCTGCTATACCTGCTCTCCCGACTACTTCTCTTAACGGCATTACTGGTACCTGGTCGCCCGCTATTGACAACACAACTACCACACTTTATACATTCACTCCTGATGCCGGTCAGTGTGCTACTACTGCTACTGTGACCATTAATATTGACGCTCAGGTCATACCTACATTTGACGCCGTCGGTCCTTACTGCGTGGGCGCTGCTATACCTGCTCTCCCGACTACTTCTCTTAACGGCATTACTGGTACCTGGTCGCCCGCTATTGACAACACAACTACCACACTTTATACATTCACTCCTGATGCCGGTCAGTGTGCTACTACTGCTACTGTGACCATTAATATTGACGCTCAGGTCATACCTACATTTGACGCCGTCGGTCCTTACTGCGTGGGCGCTGCTATACCTGCTCTCCCGACTACTTCTCTTAACGGCATTACTGGTACCTGGTCGCCCGCTATTGACAACACAACTACCACACTTTATACATTCACTCCTGATGCCGGTCAGTGTGCTACTACTGCTACTGTGACCATTAATATTGACGCTCAGGTCATACCTACATTTGACGCCGTCGGTCCTTACTGCGTGGGCGCTGCTATACCTGCTCTCCCGACTACTTCTCTTAACGGCATTACTGGTACCTGGTCGCCCGCTATTGACAACACAACTACCACACTTTATACATTCACTCCTGATGCCGGTCAGTGTGCTACTACTGCTACTGTGACCATTAATATTGACGCTCAGGTCATACCTACATTTGACGCCGTCGGTCCTTACTGCGTGGGCGCTGCTATACCTGCTCTCCCGACTACTTCTCTTAACGGCATTACTGGTACCTGGTCGCCCGCTATTGACAACACAACTACCACACTTTATACATTCACTCCTGATGCCGGTCAGTGTGCTACTACTGCTACTGTGACCATTAATATTGACGCTCAGGTCATACCTACATTTGACGCCGTCGGTCCTTACTGCGTGGGCGCTGCTATACCTGCTCTCCCGACTACTTCTCTTAACGGCATTACTGGTACCTGGTCGCCCGCTATTGACAACACAACTACCACACTTTATACATTCACTCCTGATGCCGGTCAGTGTGCTACTACTGCTACTGTGACCATTAATATTGACGCTCAGGTCATACCTACATTTGACGCCGTCGGTCCTTACTGCGTGGGCGCTGCTATACCTGCTCTCCCGACTACTTCTCTTAACGGCATTACTGGTACCTGGTCGCCCGCTATTGACAACACAACTACCACACTTTATACATTCACTCCTGATGCCGGTCAGTGTGCTACTACTGCTACTGTGACCATTAATATTGACGCTCAGGTCATACCTACATTTGACGCCGTCGGTCCTTACTGCGTGGGCGCTGCTATACCTGCTCTCCCGACTACTTCTCTTAACGGCATTACTGGTACCTGGTCGCCCGCTATTGACAACACAACTACCACACTTTATACATTCACTCCTGATGCCGGTCAGTGCGCTACTACTACTACTGTGACCATTAATATTGACGCTCAGGTCATACCTACATTGACGCCGTCGGTCCTTACTGCGTTGGCGCTGCTATACCTGCTCTCCCGACTACTTCTCTTAACGGCATTACTGGTACCTGGTCGCCCGCTATTGACAACACAACTACCACACTTTATACATTCACTCCTGATGCCGGTCAGTGTGCTACTACTGCTACTGTGACCATTAATATTGACGCTCAGGTCATACCTACATTTGACGCCGTCGGTCCTTACTGCGTGGGCGCTGCTATACCTGCTCTCCCGACTACTTCTCTTAACGGCATTACTGGTACCTGGTCGCCCGCTATCGACAACACAACTACCACACTTTATACATTCACTCCTGATGCCGGTCAGTGTGCTACTACTGCTACTGTGACCATTAATATTGACGCTCAGGTCATACCTACATTTGACGCCGTCGGTCCTTACTGCGTGGGCGCTGCTATACCTGCTCTCCCGACTACTTCTCTTAACGGCATTACTGGTACCTGGTCGCCCGCTATTGACAACACAACTACCACACTTTATACATTCACTCCTGATGCCGGTCAGTGTGCTACTACTGCTACTGTGACCATTAATATTGACGCTCAGGTCATACCTACATTTGACGCCGTCGGTCCTTACTGCGTGGGCGCTGCTATACCTGCTCTCCCGACTACTTCTCTTAACGGCATTACTGGTACCTGGTCGCCCGCTATTGACAACACAACTACCACACTTTATACATTCACTCCTGATGCCGGTCAGTGTGCTACTACTGCTACTGTGACCATTAATATTGACGCTCAGGTCATACCTACATTTGACGCCGTCGGTCCTTACTGCGTGGGCGCTGCTATACCTGCTCTCCCGACTACTTCTCTTAACGGCATTACTGGTACCTGGTCGCCCGCTATTGACAACACAACTACCACACTTTATACATTCACTCCTGATGCCGGTCAGTGTGCTACTACTGCTACTGTGACCATTAATATTGACGCTCAGGTCATACCTACATTTGACGCCGTCGGTCCTTACTGCGTGGGCGCTGCTATACCTGCTCTCCCGACTACTTCTCTTAACGGCATTACTGGTACCTGGTCGCCCGCTATTGACAACACAACTACCACACTTTATACATTCACTCCTGATGCCGGTCAGTGTGCTACTACTGCTACTGTGACCATTAATATTGACGCTCAGGTCATACCTACATTTGACGCCGTCGGTCCTTACTGCGTGGGCGCTGCTATACCTGCTCTCCCGACTACTTCTCTTAACGGCATTACTGGTACCTGGTCGCCCGCTATTGACAACACAACTACCACACTTTATACATTCACTCCTGATGCCGGTCAGTGTGCTACTACTGCTACTGTGACCATTAATATTGACGCTCAGGTCATACCTACATTTGACGCCGTCGGTCCTTACTGCGTGGGCGCTGCTATACCTGCTCTCCCGACTACTTCTCTTAACGGCATTACTGGTACCTGGTCGCCCGCTATTGACAACACAACTACCACACTTTATACATTCACTCCTGATGCCGGTCAGTGTGCTACTACTGCTACTGTGACCATTAATATTGACGCTCAGGTCATACCTACATTTGACGCCGTCGGTCCTTACTGCGTGGGCGCTGCTATACCTGCTCTCCCGACTACTTCTCTTAACGGCATTACTGGTACCTGGTCGCCCGCTATTGACAACACAACTACCACACTTTACACATTCACTCCTGATGCCGGTCAGTGTGCTACTACTGCTACTGTGACCATTAATATTGACGCTCAGGTCATACCTACATTTGACGCCGTCGGTCCTTACTGCGTGGGCGCTGCTATACCTGCTCTCCCGACTACTTCTCTTAACGGCATTACTGGTACCTGGTCGCCCGCTATTGACAACACAACTACCACACTTTATACATTCACTCCTGATGCCGGTCAGTGTGCTACTACTGCTACTGTAACCATTAATATTGACGCTCAGGTCATACCTACATTTGACGCCGTCGGTCCTTACTGCGTGGGCGCTGCTATACCTGCTCTCCCGACTACTTCTCTTAACGGCATTACTGGTACCTGGTCGCCCGCTATTGACAACACAACTACCACACTTTATACATTCACTCCTGATGCCGGTCAGTGTGCTACTACTGCTACTGTGACCATTAATATTGACGCTCAGGTCATACCTACATTTGACGCCGTCGGTCCTTACTGCGTGGGCGCTGCTATACCTGCTCTCCCGACTACTTCTCTTAACGGCATTACTGGTACCTGGTCGCCCGCTATTGACAACACAACTACCACACTTTATACATTCACTCCTGATGCCGGTCAGTGTGCTACTACTGCTACTGTGACCATTAATATTGACGCTCAGGTCATACCTACATTTGACGCCGTCGGTCCTTACTGCGTGGGCGCTGCTATACCTGCTCTCCCGACTACTTCTCTTAACGGCATTACTGGTACCTGGTCGCCCGCTATTGACAACACAACTACCACACTTTATACATTCACTCCTGATGCCGGTCAGTGTGCTACTACTGCTACGATGGAGATTGTGGTTGTAACTCCTGAGTTTACCATCACCAAAACAGCTGCTGAGGATAATTACTCATCTCCCGGAGATATATTGAATTACACTATAGTTGTAAGAAATAACAGTATCCTTACTCTGACAGACATTCTTGTGACTGACCCGCATACAGGCCTTAGTCAAACCATCGCCAGCCTTGCCCCGAGTGCTTCAGAAACCATACTTACTTCATACACGGTGACCCAGGCTGACGTCGATGTCGGTTCTGTAAATAATACTGTCTCCGCATCATACACATGCGGTGGAAATACCTATGAAGAGGAGGCCACTGAAACTGTTACTGCTGTGCAGTTGCCTGAACTTACTGTTAATAAAGATGTATATCAGGCCGAGATAAGCGCCCCGACTACACTGACCTATACAATCACAGTAACAAATACCGGTAATGTAAGTCTGACTAACGTTATACTCACTGATGACCTCGCTGGTACTGCTACCCTCACCTCTGGTGAACAGACGATGACGGCTGTACTCGAAGTCGGTGAAGCCTGGATATATACCGCTACTTACAACGCCACCCAGGCTGACATCAATGCCGGTGATGACCTGGTTAACACAGCTTCCGTTACTTCTACCGAGATAACTACTGCCTGTAACTGACGATGCTACGACTACTATTGCTGCCATTCCTGCAATGACCGTCGAGAAGACAGTGGACATAACTGAGATCAGCGCTCCTGCTACTCTTACATATACTATCACTGTTACAAATACCGGAAATGTAAGTCTGACTAACGTTGTCCTTACAGATGACCTCGCAGGTACTGCTACACTCTCCTCCGGTGACGACGGTGACGGTGTACTCGAAGTCGGTGAAGTCTGGATATATACTGCTACCTACGCAGCAACACAGGCTGACATTGATGACGGTGATGCTCTGGTCAACACAGCTTCCGTAACAACAACCCAGATCCCTGTTGCCGTTACCGATGACGCCACAACTACTATTACCGCTAATCCTGCAATGACAGTTGAGAAGACCGTTGACATCACTGAGATCAGCGCTCCGGCTACTCTTACATATACTATCACTGTAACAAACAGCGGCAACGTAAGCCTTACTAACGTAACAGTTGCTGATGACCTGGCAGGCTCTGCAACATATCAGTCCGGAGATATAGATAATGACGGCACACTGGATGTAGGTGAAGCATGGGTCTTCACCGCAACCTACGCAGCAACACAGGCAGACATAGATGCTGGTGATGACCTGGTCAACACAGCCTCCGCAACATCGACACAGACACCTGTCGCTACTACCGATGACGCTACTACTACCATCAACCAGGTTTCTACACTTTCTATCAGCAAGTCGGTTGACCAGACTGAAATAAGCGAACCCGTTACCCTTAACTACACAATCATAATAGCCAATACAGGCAATACAAGCCTGACCGGAGTGGTACTGACAGATGTATTTGCCGGAGGCGCTACCCGCACAGGCGGCGACACCAACAGCAATAACATCCTCGATGTCGGTGAAACATGGACATATACCGCTACATATGACGTCACTCAAGCTGACATCGATGCAGGTACCCCTCTGGTCAACTTGGCTACTATAGATACCGATCAGACTGATCAGCAGCAGGATGACGCAACCACAACAATTACCCAGACTGCAGCATGGTCAATGACAAAGGTCGCAACTGAAGCGAACTACGACGCTGCCGGCGACATACTACACTACACAATCACCCTGACCAACGAGGGCAACATTTCAATCGGCAACATCGTCGTAACTGATCCGGGAGCTGATGCAGGAAGCATCTTACGCACCGGTGGCGACACCGACTCGGACAACAGGCTTGATCCGAACGAAACATGGACCTACACGGCAACCCATACCGTCACCCTCGCAGACCTCGATGCAGCAATCTATTCCAACACCGCCACAGCCAACGGTTCAACTGTAGTCGGAGCCATAGCTCCCGCTGAGGACTCGGCAGACGTCATCGGCCTCCAGAATCCGGAACTGACTCTTGTCAAGTCAGCTGACAGGGATGAATATACCGCACCCGGTGAAATCATTAATTACAGCCTTACCGTAACCAACACAGGTAATGTCACAATAACCGGTATCAATGTCACTGACCCGATCGTTACAGTAACCTGCCCGAGTGCACCGTATACTCTTGTCCCGGGAGCCAGTGCAACATGCACCGCCCAGTATACAGTTACTGCCGCTGATATTCTCACAGGAAGTATTATAAATACAGCCATTGCAGCAGGCAACTCACCGTCAGCAGCCCCTGTTGATACTATTAGTAATACCGTCACCGTCGTCCTGCGCAACCTGCCTCCTGAAATAAGCTGTCCGGCACCGATAGTGACCTCTACCAGCGATGCCAGCTGCGACATCCTGATATCTGACGGCCTGAGTGCAACATTCGATGATCCAAACGGAATCGGCCAGATCACCACGCTCACCTATACGATGACAGGAGCTACTGTGGCAGTATCACCGGCAACCGGAATTAATAACATAACCAGCTTTACATTCAACCTGGGCGTCACAACCGTGACCTACACAGTGACCGATGCCCTGGGTCTGTTCGATGAGTGCAGCTTCACTGTTACTGTCGAGGATAACACACCTCCAATAGCTGTATGCCGTAACATAGATGTCTATCTCAACCTTGAAACAGGCCTCGCCTCTATCGTAGCAGCCGACATCGATGGCGGAAGCACTGACAATTGCGGCATTCGTTCGCTCGAAGCAAGCGTGACAGACTTCGACTGCTCAGATCTTGGCGCCAACAACGTGATTCTGACAGTAACTGACAATGCAGGCAATATCGCAACATGCGACGCTACAGTGACTGTTCACTAGCAATGTCGAACCTCTGCCGGTTGTCACACCGCAGACAGATGTTATCTGCAACGGAGAGACGATCAATCTTGCCCTTACAAATAACCTCCCGACCACAACATGGACCTGGACAGTTAATTCACCTAACGGCATATCAGGCACCTCGGACGACAACACCGGACTGCTTACTTCAATAAATCAGACCATATTCAATTCAGCTGATGTAGCTCACCAGGTCGTCTATAACATTACCCCGAGAGTATACGGCGCTTGTAATCTTGACCCTGTCACGGCACACATATGGGTTAATCCTATACCGCGTATTGAAGTCAGCACCGCTGACAACATACTCTGCTACGGCGATGCAACCGTCATCAACGTGCGCAACCTGAACCCGAACGTCCGAGGCCAGTGGGTATATGACCTGCAGGTCGCAGCCGAACCTGGTGTAACCGGCTACACCACCGGCGGCAGATACACGTCACCGACCGACCTGACTGAGACACTCTACAACACAGCTACCGAGGACAGGCAGGTTGTATACAGCTTCACGCCACGCATCGTTCCTTCCGACGGCGGCCAGGAGTGCGAAGGCGAAACGGTTACAATCACCCTGACAGTTCACCCGCTTATAACATATAACAAAGTTCTGTCTGACTACAACGGCTTTAACATTAGCTGCTTCGGATACCATGACGGCTCGATTTCCATCACTCCAACCGTCGATCTGGCACCGTTCACATACAGCTGGACCGGCCCGAACGGCTATGCAACCACAAATAGTACTGGCAATATTTCAGGACTGTATGCCGGAGATTACATACTAATCATCACCGACAGGTATGGCTGCCACGTTACAGAAACAATCACCCTCACCCAGCCCGGTGAACTCGGAATGACATTTGACCTGTCGTTGAGCAACGACGGAATGTACAACATCAATTGCCACGGCGCTCATACCGGATCCATTACCGTAATCCCGGTAAATAATGTCGGTGCGGTCAGTTATCGCTGGTACGATGACGGTGCCGGAAACCCAAGGTACGAACTTGGCGCCGGATCATACGCTGTGCTTATAACTGATGCCAACAAATGCAAGGCATCCGGAACCGCAACACTGACCGAACCGCCGCTCCTGGAGGCTGAGTATGACATTACTCACGCTTACTGTCCTGAAGCACCCGATGCTGAGATCGACCTGACCGTTACAGGAGGCTCAACCGCCAGTGAATATCACTTCGTCTGGACCGGCCCGAACGGCTATACAGCGACTACTGAAGATATTACCGGTATCCTCCCGGGATCTTATACCGTCACAGTCACTGACTTTAACGACTGCTCAATTACAGTGACGATGCTGGTCAGGCCGAAGAACGAGTTATGCCTCAAAATACCTGAAGCCTTCTCGCCAAACGGTGACCTGATAAATGATACCTGGGATATTTCTACCTACAATGACAACATTGATCTCGCCAGCCTGTATCCTGATCTTTTAGTCAAGGTCTACAACAGGTGGGGTCAGAAACTGTGGGAGTCAGAGCCAGGCTATCCTGAGCCCTGGGACGGAAGAAGCAACGGCGTCAAGCTGCCGATCGACTCTTACCATTATACAATTGATCTTGGCAACGGATCAAGGTTACTGATTGGAAACATAACAATAGTTTACAAATCGAGGGAACCTTAAGGGTGAGGGTGTCATAGCAACCAGGAACAGAAATACCCTGGTCCTTCTAATCATTTGTCTGTTAATTGAATATGGCCTGGAAATCTATCCGGGCCATTCAGGTAAAAAGCTGACCAGAATACCTGCCATCTCCTTTGCTGACGGCACTGTTTTCTGCATCACCATCTAAAAAGGCATTTTTGTCAACAAACAATCCACATGCATCAAAAATGCCTTGCATGTACCTCTTTACAGGAGTATATTCGCTTCAGTAATACAACTGCGGAACAGTTATATCAAATTTGATAATACTGTGTACCGGTCGGAAAACTAAAGGCGAAATCAGAAACCGTGAAAAGGCTGATCATAATACTATTCTTTGCCGTCATGGGGGCACAATACTCGTTTGCCCAGCAAATGCCTTTGTACAGTCAGTATATGTACAATAAGTTCCTGATCAATCCTGCTGCCGCAGGAAGCGAAGGATACACAAGCTTCAATATCACTGCCCGGGAACAGTGGGTCGGGTATGCCGGTGCTCCCAGTACTTATTCGCTCAGCTACCAGGCAAGGTTTACAAAGAGAAAGTATTCCCTTGACAAGAACATTTTCGGGAACAATAAATACAGAGCGAAGACGGAAGGCAGGAACGGATTGGGTATTGGCGTCATCAGCGACAAAAACGGACTCGTTCAGAGAACAGGTTTCCAGGTGGCGTATTCATATCATGTGTGGGTTCAGGATTATACACAGCTATCGATGGGCCTTGCTGCCACTGGATATCATTATATCATCAATGCCGATTACGAGAGCTTCGATGATCCGGCTGAACCGTGGCTGGTTGACAACCTTCGAAAGGGGGTATTTGTTCCCGATATAAATTTCGGCTTGTATCTCCTGAATGACAGATATACACTCGGATTCTCAGCGGAATCAATGCTTGGGGCTGCTGCAAAAATCGGTGAGGGACAGTAGATTCATTGCAGGCATATGACAAGTTCAGGATGTCGAGGCACTATTACGTGTTCGGGTCATACAGTTTTCAGACATCGAAGAACATTGAAATCGAACCTTCAACGCTGCTGAAAATGTCGGAACAGTTACTACCCCAGGCCGATGTTTGTCTCACCTTCATATTTGACCAGACCCTATGGGCCGGGATGGCATATCGTACAGGAGGATTCTATGGCAACGGCAGCTATGGGGCGCTGATCGGAAGCCTGAGGGTGAGGTGGGGAAATGTGTACATCGGCTATTCATATGATTATACCCTGAGTGAGATCGAGACTGTGACCAGCGGGTCGCACGAGCTCGTGCTGGCTCTCAAGCTGGGAAGCAGCAGCAAGAAGTACAGGTGGCTGGACCGCTACTAGCGAAAGGTTAAAGGATAAAGGTTAGCAGTGCAAAAGGACCGCTCAATCCCGGCATTTAGCGAGGAGAGTGCAGGAGGCAAGAAACAACGAACAATAAACAATCGAAATCAGACCGAATTCTGCAAAGCCGATTTTCTAAACCCTTCAACGCTTCAGACCCTCAGACTTTTTCTCCAGCAGGACGACGTTTTCCACATGAAATGTCTGCGGGAACATATCCACAGGCTGAACCCGCGTCACATCATAGACTAACGAGAGCAGACCTATGTCACGTGCCTGGGTGGCAGGATTACAGCTGACATAGACAATCCTGCCTGCACCCGATCTCATTATGGCGCCGACGACATCAGTGTGCATGCCCGCCCGGGGAGGGTCGGTAACGATGACATCAGGCCTTCCTCTTTCGGCAAAGAGCGCCTCTCCCAGAACATCCTTCATGTCCCCGGCGATGAAAGCAATATTGCTGATATTATTAACGGAAGCATTTATTGCAGCATCTGCAACAGCTTCCTGAATATATTCTATTGCTGTCACCCTGTGACGCTCCGGAAGCGAGATAACATGCAATGGTGCCCGTCCCGGTATAAAGGTCATATACATTCTCTGATCCGGTCAGTCCGGCAAAGTCCCTGACCACCCGGTAAAGCCTTGCTGCCTGGCGGCTGTTGGTCTGATAGAACGATTTCGGTCCCACCCTGAAGCTGAGCCCGTCCATCATCTCGGTGATGAACTCTTTTCCTGCATAATGAACCGGAAGCTGATCCGCCAGGCTGTCGTTGTGCTTTGTATTAATGACGTACCACAATGAAGTAATCTCAGGAAATTTTTCGGCAATATGGCTCATCAGCCTGTCCCTGGCATCAGGCTGATCCTCAGCCATTATCATAATTACCATGACCTCTCCGTCACCGGTAATGCGCACAATCAGATTCCGCATAAAGCCCTTATGGTCGCGGAGGTTATGAAATGACAGACCATTGGCCAGGGCATAACTTGCGCACTTCATTGCGGATGGTGTCTGAGGGCTCACCCATCAACAGACACTCCTGTATATCAAGCACCTTATCATAGATGCCCGGGATATGAAACCCGAGGGCCGGAGCAGAGGCAATATCCTCACCTCCGGCATATCTCATCGCGTGTCATCCACCGCCTCTCCGAGAAAGTGAACTCAAGCTTGTTACGGTAGAAATAGTCGTTTTCAGACCCTATAATAGGATTTATTTCAGGTATGGGTGCATGGCTGATACGGGTCAGATTGTCCTTTACCTGCTTCTCCTTATAAAGGAGTTGTTTTTCGTACGGCAGATGCTGCCACCGGCAGCCGCCGCAGACACCGAAGTGGCGGCAGGGAGGCTTTATGCGGTCCGGCGACGGACTTGTCACGGCAACCGCGATACCTTCCATGTAACGTTTCCTCTTCCTGGTGACCCTGACATCAACCACGTCGCCGGGTATCATGCCGGGTACAAACAGTACCATATCGTCAACCCTGGCGATGGCATTTCCCTCAGAACCGATATCTGTGATTGCAACACCCCTGAGCAGGGGCAGCGGCTTCTTTCTTCCCACCCTGTTCTACCTGTATGTCTTGAAAAACTCCAGTCCTGCCAGTCCTGCAGGGAACGACGCCTTCCGAATGATTGAGATCCTGCAAGCGCGCATATAGTACATGTCACGGACTTGTGCCGGCATCGATCATGGCATCATGCATCCTTACCGAAAGTACCGGCAACACATAGTCGTCAGCCGTACCATGCACAAAAAGTATCGGCACACTGCTGTTCCACCCGGAATACTGTTGGCCGACAGTGCATCACGGACGCCCAGGTATGCCGCCGAGGTTCGACATATCCGCTTATATAATCGGCCCTGAAAAGATCTGCTATGGAGACAGTTAGCTGACCATTGATCTGGTCTGATGAATGCATCCCGTCATACAAACCCGGGATGCGGCCGGCATAGGGGCCGTTGTAAAGATCAGTGAGGGGATTTGCAAACAGATCATACTCACTGTATGCATTGGAAATATATCCGAGGAATACAGGCATCGGATACTCTGCCAGACCGAGGACATAGGAATTAAAATAGCTCAAGTCATAGGGACCTGCCCCGCAGGATAGCTGCCTTAACCGTAAAATCCGATGCGTAATCATTCTCGAGCGCGTCAAGCAGAGCAAGGGTGGCCCATCCGCCCTGTGAGTATCCGAGCAGGAAGTACTCATCGCTGACGGTGATATCCTTTGCAATGTCCTCATCAAACTCTGCAACGGAGTATAACATGTCAACGAGGGTCTGGACAGTTGATTCCTTATGAAGGTATGGGTGTGCCATCTGTTGTCGAACTCCGAAACCAAGGTAATCGGCAATGATGACCACATAGCCCGTTGATGCCACGCCACTGAACAACTGATAAAGGAGCCCCTGCAGGATCAGCTGTTGGAGCAGCGGAATGGAGGGTGTTTGTGCCATTCTGGTAAGAGAGCACAGGATACGTTCCCGGAACTGTAGGGATCGAGATCAATCCTGATGCTGTCACATCCTGACCCATTGAAAAGTGTATTGTAAGTAATGCTGTAGGTATTTACCCCGCTCTAACCTCAGGAACTAATTCGGCAACCTCAGGGTACTGTATTGCGGCATAATTGAGCAGAGTGACCATATTCTCTTTTGTCCTCATATACTCCAGGTCGCTGGAGACGAGGTATGTATTATCCGCAAAGGGATCCGGTTCCTTCCTTGCTGCACGATTGCATCATCAGCAACGGCAGCATAACAGGCGCTAACGCCAGTATTCTAAATTTGCTTCTCATGACTTTCCTTTTACAAGACAAAGATACTGCAAAAAAGGTTGCAGGAGCATGCTGCACGGAGCAGGAGCAAGGAGCAGTGGCAATCAGGCAGTTAGGCTAGGATTTAAGATTAGCGGTTTCGGAGATGGAAACTGGGGACTGAGAAATCCTGCAGCTGAGGGCTGGCAATGATCCAGGTTCCAGGTTAGGAATAGATTTCAGTCTGATCCAGGGCTTCAAGACTGCAAACACTGTCTGATGTCCATTCTTCGCACTGCTCCCAATTTCCTATCTTTGCCAATTCAACAAAACATCCGATGGTCTCCGTCAATAATGTATCACTCCTTTTTGGCAGTTTTGTGCTTCTTGATGAGGTGTCATTCCTCATCACCCGGCAGGAGCGCATCGGCCTGACAGGGAGGAACGGCGCCGGCAAGTCGACACTGATGAAGATCATTGCAGGACTGCAGGATCCCACCTCCGGCTCAATCGAGCGTCCCAGGGAGCTGACGGTAGGTTATCTCGAGCAACAGATGAAGGTGTCAGACACCACCACGGTGCTTGAAGAGGCGCTTACCTCATTCACCGAGCTGCGTGCGCTGGAGCAGGAGACAATCGACTGCACCCGCGAGGTGGCAGAACGGACTGACTATGAAAGCGAAAGCTACAGAAATCTGTGCGACAGGCTCCATACTGCCAGTGAGCGGTACCGCATGCTCGGAGGCAACGACTATGTCTCACTCACCGGCCAGACCCTGACCGGACTCGGCTTCAGCCAGTCGGATTTTAGCAGGCCCACACGTGAGCTGAGCGGCGGCTGGCGCATGCGCGTTGAACTGGCCAAGATACTTCTGAGAAAGCCTGACCTCATCCTGCTCGATGAGCCTACCAACCATCTCGACATAGAATCAATACTGTGGCTTGAGAATTTCCTGATGACATACGCCGGTGCAGTCATACTGGTCTCGCACGACCGCACCTTTCTTGACAATGTCACCAGGCGTACCATAGAGATAAGCCTCGGCAAGATATATGACTATAAGGTACCGTACACCAAATACACTGAGCTGAGGCGTGAGCGCCGTGAACAGCAGATAGCAGCATACCGCAACCAGCAGAAGATGATCGAAGACACCGAGAAGTTCATTGCACGGTTCCGGTATAAACCCACAAAGTCTGTCCAGGTGCAGAGCAAGATCAAGCAGCTGAAGAAGCTTGACCGTATCGAGATTGAAGAGGAAGATCAGTCAGCCATCAACATACGCTTCTCTCCTGCCCCGCGCTCAGGCACCGTTGTCGTCGAGGCCGACGAAGCCTCAAAACGCTATGGTGACCACCTTGTGCTGGACAAGATTTCGTTGAAGATCGAGAGAGGAGAGAAAGTAGCCTTCGTGGGTCGTAACGGCGAAGGAAAAACGACACTGTCGAGGATGATACTCGGACAGATTGATTTTGAGGGAATTATAAAGCGGGGACATAAAGTCAGCATCGGCTATTTTGCCCAGAACCAGGATGAGCTGCTGAATGATGAGATGACAGTCCTTGAAACTGTCGACAGGATAGCCACGGGAGATATACGCACCAGGCTGCGTGACATCCTGGGAGCATTCCTTTTCCATGGAGAAGATGTCGACAAGAAGGTGAAGGTGCTCTCCGGCGGTGAACGCTCCCGGCTGGCCACGGTGCAGCTGCTGCTTGAACCCTATAACCTGCTGCTGCTCGATGAGCCTACCAACCATCTCGATATCCGCTCAAAAGATATCCTGAAAAAAGCCCTTAAGAAGTTTGATGGCACATTAATTGTGGTTTCACATGACAGGGATTTTCTTGACGGTCTGGTGGACAAGGTGTACGAGTTCAGGGATAAAAAGATAAGGACGCATCTGGGCGGTATCGCCGAGTTCCTCAGATCGAGAAAAATAGATTCCCTGAAGGAGCTGGAGAAAAAGGAGAGTACGGCGGTAAGAGCTTCGACAGGCCCGGCTTCGACAGGCTCAGCCTCCGTGACTGCTGCTTCGAAAGGCTCGGCCTCGACAGGCTCGGCTTCGACAAGCTCAGCCTCCGTGGGATCTGCTTCGAAAGGCTCAGCTTCGACACGCTCTGCTTCGACGGGCTCGGCTTCGACAAGCTCAGCCACCGGGGTGTCGGCTTCGACAAGCTCAGCCTCCGGGGTATCGGAGAAGGTTACCCCGCCGCTGAACAGTAAGGAGCGGTACCTTGAGAAGAAGGAGACGGAGCGTGTTTACCGCAGGCTTCGACGGAAGGCGGAGGAGAGTGAGGCAGAGATAACCCTGCTGGAGAAGGAGATCGCAGAAATGGATGCAAAGCTGGCATCAGGAGACAGCGCGGTGGTGAGCGACCTGGCATTCTACAGCAGATACGAAGAGAAGAAGAAAAACCTCGAGTCGCTGATGCAGCGATGGGAGGAAGCACATAATGAGCTTGAAGCCTTTAAGTCAGATTATATGAACGTCGATGCTGATCTTTGAAAGGAAATATCCGGTCAATGTTTTTGACACAGACCTCACCGGCAGGCTCAGTCCCGGAGCACTGTTCAACTATTTCCAGGACCTGGCAGGCCGGCACGCCTCTCAGCTCGGCTTCGGGCGTGAGCACCTGATGACCAACGGCTTCTTCTGGGTGCTGTCACGAATGACTGTAAAAATAGAACGCATGCCGCTGACCTGGGATGAGGTCACCGTCCGCACATGGCCCCGGGGCACCGACGGCATTTATGCGCTTCGCGACCTTGAGATGTATGACGCTGAAAACAAGAGGCTGGCAGGCGCTTCCTCATCTTGGGTGATAGTCGACTATGCGACAAGAAAGGTACAGCGGCCTGACAGGGCATTATCCTTCCTGAATGCACAGTTCCCTGAACAGAAGGCGCTTGATGCCAACGCCGGGAAGGTCCCCCCCATAAATACCGGAGATCACCAGGTCACAAGGCTTAAGGCTAAACTCGACGACATCGACGTGAACCTCCATGTGAATAATGCCCGTTATATTCACTGGGTCATGAACTGCTACGAGCCCGAGTTTATCAGCGTACATTCCCCGAACATGATCGAAGTCAACTATCTGTCAGAAGGACACAGGGATGATATGGTGAACATCATCACAGAGGACGGGGATGAGAGATCAACAGCATTTACCCACTCCGTCGTAAGGGAAAATGACAGGACAGAGCTGTGCAGGCTCCGGATACACTGGAGTAAAAGCAGGATTTAGAATCTTTATTACCTTTAGAGCATGTTAAGGCGATTTACATATAATGCACTTAAGACTATCACCGCGGTGACCATTATGTTTCTTGGTTATTCATGTGTCTCCACTCAAAAGACCCCTGTCGACACCAAGGACATGTCATATATTTATAATCCCTCAAGGAATGTCTTTACGCCGGATATATCGATCTACAATGAGGGTTCGGAAACGACCGTTCTCTCAATCGGCATCCGCAAAAGCGAATTTTTCTTCAGTCAGGCTAATCCTGAAGGTGTACCCATGGCCACCATGCTGGTCTCGGTAAGGCTCTATGACAACACCCTCGAAGGGGTTCTGGCTGATACATCCACTTTCAAGTATGATATCCGCCGTGATGAGATTAATTGGTGAGCATGTCTTTCGTGTCCCGCTCAAGACCTATGAAGGCAAGGCCTATACAGCAGAAGTAAAGGTTATCGATCTGATCAGGCAACGCGCTGTGCAGACCTTTGTGGAATTTGAACGGACAGGTCGCTACAGCAAGCTGAACTATAAAATACGTGATCACTTCAGTAACAGTGAGCTGCTCAGCAACGTCGTCAGAAGAGATCAGTACATAAACATTCTCGCGCCGTCATTACAGCCTGACACGCTCTGGCTGTTCTATTACAAGGCTGTAAAGGAGCTCCCGGCACAGCCATCTACCGTCCTGCCCGAGGTCACTCTCTCTCCGGAGCCTGAGCTGATTATTCCCCTTGTTTATTCAGACACACTGCCGATGATGTTCCCCCGCGAAGGCATCTATATGTTCTCACCTGACAGTCTTATACGTGAAGGATTAGTTCTGTGCAATTTCGGGACTGACCATCCCACGATGACCTCTCCGGAGACAATGATCCCAATGCTGGCATATATTGCCACACCACAAGAGATGGACACGCTGCTCACAGCGGAGAAGCCAAAGCTGGCGATGGACGAGTTCTGGCTCAAACGCACCGGCAGCATCGAGAGATCAAAGGAACTTATAAGGATATACTATAACCGGGTACTTTTCTCCAATTACTACTTCAGCTCGTATAAGGCCGGATGGCTGACTGACAGGGGCATGATCTACATTATGTACGGACCGCCTGACAAGGTTTACAAGAACATTGAAGGTGAAAGTTGGGGCTACAAGCTGCCGCCGGTGAAAAGCCGGTGGGGCTCGGGATACACTGTTGCAGACGAGTATTTGTGGTTTAACTTCCGCCGGCAGAAGAGTGTCTTCTCAGACAACGATTTTATTCTGAACAGGGCCTCCACCCCCATCAGTTACTGGGATATTGCTGTAGCGCGATGGCGTGAAGGCAAGGTTTTCAGGCTTGATAATCCAGAGGAACTCAAATGATATACAGCGAAAAAGAATTCATTTTTGGAATGCACCCTGTTATGGAAGCGATAAAAGGGGGAAGGCAGATAGATCGCGTTCTTATACGTCAGGGACTGCGTGGCGAACTGTACCATGAGCTGATGAAGGTGGTGAACGAGATGGCTGTGCCGTGGCAGGTTGTACCTGTAGAAAAACTCGATTACATAACACGAAAGAACCATCAGGGTGTCATAGCCTGGATCTCAGCTATTGAGTTTCAGGATATTGAGAACCTGCTGCCGCATATCTTTGAGGAGGGAAACGACCCCTTGCTGCTGATGCTTGACGGTGTCAATGATGTGCGCAATTTCGGGGCAATAGTAAGGTCTGCCTCGTGCTTCGGCGCTCATGCCGTTATCATTCCCGAGAAATCCTCGGCCCGCATTTCGGCTGATGCAGTCAAAGCCTCTGCGGGAGCGCTCAGCACCTTCCCGGTATGCCGGGTAAAAAGCATCACCAGGTGCCTTGCCTATCTGAAAGAATCGGGGGTCAAAGCCATTGCAGCACAGGAGAAAGCCAGGAACAGTATTCAGGGCTCAGCACTGACCGGACCCGTTGTGATCATCCTCGGTTCTGAGGAGAAAGGTATCAGCCGCGAACTGCTGGCCATGGCGGATCTCCAGGTTTCGGTCCCGATCTCAGGGGCCATTGGCTCCCTCAATGTTTCAGTTTCCGCCGGGATACTCTCTACGAGATTAAGAGGCAACGGGGCTGATTACAGAGAGCGAGGGAGCGAGTCGAGCGGGGCGAAGGGACCGTAGATCGCAAGAACCACTTCTTCAATGCCTCCAGGTCGCTTCCTGCCGGGCTCTGGAAAGTCTTCAGCCCGAACTGCCCCACCACAGCATAAACATAGTCTACTATGCCTGACTGTATATCTTCATAGGGCACCCATTCGTTTATACTGCTGAAACAGTAAATCTCCACCGGCATGCCGGTATCTGTGGGTGGCATATCACGTACCATTGCCGTCGTATTTTTATCCACATCCCTGTGGGTGAGAAGATACTCAAGTATGTGCGCCCTGAAAGCCCCCAGGTTAGTCAGCGATGTAGTCTCCCCGTTCTTCAGCGCCTTGATCTCCTCGCTGTTCTCCCTGAGCCATTTGTCCATATGCGGTCTCCTGCTTATCCGGTCGAGGAGCTCAGGTGTCAGGAATGTTATTGATCTTACATCAATACGTATATCGCGTTTTATGCGTCTTACTCCCGCATCCTGCATCCCCTTCCAGTTCTGGAATGATTCTGAGATAAGGGCCCAGGTAGGGACTGTCAGTATCGTCTTGTCAAAATTCTCAACTTTTATTGTATAGAGTGTCATGTCAATCACAGTACCGTCAATATTCCGCCCGGGCATGGTGATCCAGTCGCCCAGCTTGACCATATTATTTGCCGACAGCTGAATGCTTGCCACCAATCCAAGCAGTGTGTCCTTGAACACCACCGCCAGAACCGCTGTGGCAACCCCCAGTCCTGCAACGACACTAGTGAGAGATTGTTTGAATATGATCGAGGCTATTACAAGGGTTGCGACAAAGATCACAATGACCTTGACAACCTGGACGTATGGCTTGATTGACCTGCCTCCTGCGATTGGGTGCATGAGGTAGACCTTATGCCAGCCCTCAATAAATGCATTTACGACTCCGGCGGCGAGCAATACAATATAAATTGCCGTTGTTTTATGCACAAAAGTGAGCCAGCCGGGACTATCGCGCAGTAGCCAGGAAGCCATACTGTAAACCAGAATACCCGGAACGATCCATGCTAGCCTCTGGAACATTCTTGTCTCAAAAAACTTGTCATCATAGACAGATTTCGATCTTTTTACCACAGTGGTGACCACCCTCATGATAATCACTTTTGCGAAGATCTGGGATAGCCACGCTATAAGGCCTACTGCCAACACCATTATCAGGGTTTTTAACCAGGAGACGGTATCTGCTGACAATCCCAGGCCCTCAAGGAATTCCCTGACAAGCATATTCGGGTCAAACGTATGGAACATCCTGCTACTCTTTATAATCGGCTGTTAAATTACAAATTATCTTTTTTTACGGCCTCCTCTTTAGTATCTTTACGCCATAAAACACTGAAATAATGAAATTATTAACGGTTTCCCTGTTTCTCGCGCTGTCGCTTACAGCTACGGCACAGCTGGCGTTTGATGATTATTTCACTGACCGGACCATGAGATTTGATTTTATGCTGGCCGGAAACAGTGTCACAACCAGGGTTTTTCCTGTCTCATTCAGTGAAGAGCCATTCTGGGGAGGTTCACTGACCAACCTGACTGACAAATTCAATTACGGCAGCTTTAAGTACGAGGTCTTTGATGCAGCAACAGGAACACTGATCTATTCACGAGGGTTCTGCACACTGTACCAGGAATGGCAGACGACAGCGGAGGCCAAACAGATCGAAAGGAGCTTTCACGAGGTGGCGACCTTTCCTTTCCCGAAGAACAAGGTGAACTTTGTCCTGAGCATACGCGGTCGCGACGGACAGTTCAGCAAGCTGTACGAAACAGCTGTTGACCCTGCAAGCTATTTCATCACCAGGGAGAAGCCTGATGCAGCTCTTGCAACAAGAATATACGGAACCGGAGACCCTCACACATCGTTTGATATTGCGTTCATTGCCGAGGGTTATACCAAAGGGGAAGCAGAGAAATTCAGGGCTGATGTCAAGCGTCTTGCTGATATCCTCTTCCTGGAAGCGCCGTTTGACAAATACCAGGACCGTATAAATATCTGGGCGGTGGAGGCCCCCTCGCAGGAATCGGGACTGATGTGCCCGGGGAAGGCATTTATGTAAATACTGCACTCAACTCAAGCTACTACACCTTTAATATTGACCGGTATCTCACCACTCAGGATATCAGGGCGGTGAATGACTGTGCCGCGTCAGCACCTCATGATCAGATCGTTGTGCTGATTAACAGTACGAGGTACGGCGGAGGGGGTGTATACAACTATTACAGCGCTGTGACCGCTGACCATCATTTCACACCTCAGGTTTTCACACATGAGTTCGGTCACGGGTTCGCAGGACTGGCAGATGAATACTATAATTCCGAAGTGGCTTATGAAGAGTTCTATCCTCTTGATGTTGAGCCATGGGAGCCGAACATCACAACCAGGGTCAATTTCGAGTCAAAATGGAAGGAGATGATCGCCCGGTCAGTACCCGTTCCGACGCCCAACGAAAAAAAGTATACAGGCGTCACAGGACTCTTTGAAGGAGGGGGTTATGCAGCCAAGGGGATATACCGTCCGTCATTCGACTGCCGTATGAAGAGCAACCAGGCAGAATTGTTCTGCGAGGTATGCCAGACAGCAATCGAGGAAATGATACTCTTCTATCTCAAATAGAGGATCAACGGTATGAAGAATTTGCAATTTGCTAATTACCTGATTACCAAGTTCTTAATTCTTAATTTTTAATTCTTAATTCTCACTACCCCTATTTCTTCTTCTCCCCGCCTGATGTCGGCGGTTTCGAGATTGATTCACGCATGTTGGTGTCAGCCTCGATATTTTTCATCCTGTAATAATCCATAATGCCGAGGTTGCCGATCTTGAAGGCATGAGCCATGGCCAGAGGTATCTCCACCTCAGCCTCGATGACCTTTGCGCGGGCCTCCTGTGCCTTGGCCTTCATCTCCTGTTCAAGGGCGACAGCCATGGCACGTCGTTCCTCAGCCTTGGCCTGGGCAATATTCTTGTCTGCGTTGGCCTGATCCATCTGCAGCACTGCTCCGATGTTCTTTCCGATGTCGATGTCAGCAATATCTATTGAGAGGATCTCAAATGCCGTTCCTGCATCAAGACCTTTTTCAAGGACAGTCTTACTGATGCGGTCAGGATTTTCCAGCACCTCCTTATGACTGTGTGCTGAGCCGATCGAAGATACTATACCCTCACCAACACGGGCCAAAACGGTCTCTTCGCCGGCGCCGCCGACAAGCTGCTTGATATTAGCCCTTACAGTCACCCTGGCTTTCGCAATCAGCTGGATGCCGTCGCGTGCCACTGCCGTCACCGGCGGCGTGTCAATGACCTTTGGATTGACTGACATCTGTACTGCCTGGAAGACATCACGGCCGGCCAGGTCTATCGCGGTAGCCATCTTGAATGACAGGTCAATATTTGCCTTGTTGGCAGATACCAGCGCATGAACTACCTGTTGCACATGTCCTCCGGCCAGGTAATGTGCCTCAAGCTCATCGCGGTTTAGCTTAATGCCGGCCTTGTCTGCTTCGATCATCGCTACCACAAGAACTGAGGGCGGAACCTTGCGCCAACGCATGAAAATCAGCTGAAGCAGGCTTATCCGCACACCGGATACCAGGGCCTGAAACCACAACCCGATGGGTATGAAATAAAGGAGTATCCAGAGCAGAATGATTGCCCCGACAATTATGATCACATAAATAGCTAACCCGCTCATATCTGTTTATTTATTGGTTTTACAATCAGTTTGTTGTCATCAATCCGGATCACTTCAATCTCCTGTTTCGGATCGATGAGTATATCTACCGATTTGGCTTCGAAGTATTCACCGTTTACAAGAACCTTCCCACCGGGAGCCAGTCGCGTCACTGTCATTCCCTTATCTCCGGGTTTCACCTTTCCCTCTTTACTGCCGACAGTATCAACCTTATTGTCAAGGGTGGTTTTAAGCATAAACATCTTCCACGTCTCCGCCTTGAGCATAAAGTAAGTGGCTGACGATCATGATGGCTAAGGTCACCCCGAGCACTATCAGACCGGTTGTTGTTCCGAAAGAAATAAATGCGAAGACGATACCGGTGATCAGGCATACCGCTCCGCCAATGCCCGCAATTGTCACACCTGGTATGAATACAAACTCAACGATGAAAAGCAGCAGTCCGAGAAAGATCAGAAAAATTATCAGCCCCAGCGACATCAGTTATTTTTTAAATTACTACAGTATCAAGGTTCAGCTCTTTCATCCTGAGGCTCATTTTCTCAAGAGTGACGGCATCACCCATTTTTATCACACATCCTCCCTTATGATGTGTCAGGTAGGCACATTGTTCAGCCTGCAGCTCATCATGACCGCACACTTCGACCAGCGATTTGATGACATGTTCAAATGAGTTTACATCATCATTTATCAGCAGCAGGGATTTCTCCTCATCCTGCCCCCTCATTCTACCCCAGGGGAAGTGGTGCTCCTTGTGTCATTCAATTCTGTTTAACAGTTCCTTTGCCGTCTCCACAGTAATCTCCTGCATGCCAACATATGCTGCAACCCTTGCTGTACTGTAGCCATTGCGTATAAGCAGCGAGACATACTCGTCGGCGCTTTCAAAAGTAATAAAATTCCCGATGAGAAAAACAGTCTCATCCTGGTTGTTTTTAATCATGTCAAATCCCCGGGTACCTGCAAGCAGTTCAATCTTTTCAATGGCTTCAGGTTTGACGGGTTTCTTTGAGCGTATCGCTTCAGCCCTGAAGGTCAGTGTCCCGACAGGCAGCGTGATCTGCTGCCGGTATATTTTTTCTTCTGCTGAACTTCAGGTTCAGCAACAGGCAAGGGTATTGCTGCCCACTCCTTCTCAAGCATCGCTGCCCTTTCCATGGATACCTGAGCGTCATCCATCATGGCAATGACGAAAGCATCAGAGAAACCTTCCGCACGGACTTTTGAAAGGGCCTGCCTGGCATCCTCGTTTATCCTGAATATTCCCGTATAGTAATAACTCACGCCGTTGTCGGGTTTCTTTTTACCGTACAGCGGAAACAATCCCCTGAACAGCGACGGCTGCACAGGATTTTTAAATGCCGCAAGCTGAATGGTGTAAATGAGTCCGGCCGGCAGCCTGATGTCGAAAGGTATCGGATTGGCGTCGCCGTAAGCCGGGCTTGACAGTACGACAAACTGTGAGTATGCCTGCCCCTGTTCCGGCTGAGGGGAGACGGCAGGCACTTCCGGCAGCAGGATTGCCATTCTGCTCCGCGGCCATAAATGCCATGTCGGCTTCGGCCTGTTTTGCAGCTGCTTCACTTTCAATCTCTTCAGCTACAGCTCTGAAGCACCTCCTGCTTCTCCGGTGTTGCCGTCTCCATCTCTCTCCTGATGCCCTGTGCCAGTCGCATGAGAGAATCAGCACTGTACTGAAGCTTCACCGCCTGCTGCAAGCTTCCTGTCAAATTCCTCAGAATCCTGAGATGCTGTATTATATGCTCCGGTTTGCGAGCTGTGATTACCTCTCTCCAATAGCAGCCTGAGCTTCAGTCTTTGACGGCATGGTATTGTTCTCCTGACCGCTGACAGTCAGAACAGAAAGGTGAAGGGTAATGACCAGAGCCATAAATGTCAGCCAGGCTTTCATGTTAATAACTCTGAAGAAGAAATTTTTTACCATAAATGATAACTTCATACCTTTACCCATCTGAACAAAAATACGAAAAAGTCATGACCCAACTCACAGAAGGGATGCCTGCTCCGAAGTTCGAGGGCAAGGATCAGAATGGAAATTCTATAAAACTCAGCGATTATACCGGCAAGAAAGTAGTGCTCTATTTTTACCCTAAGGACGATACTCCGGGTTGCACCGCAGAAGCATGCAGCCTCAGGGATAACTATAAGGAACTCACTTAAAAAGGAATTTATAATACTGGGTGTCAGTCCTGACACGTGAAAAATCGCACAAGGGATTTACTGAAAAGTACAATCTGCCCTTCCCGCTGATAGCTGATCCGGAGAAGAAGATTCTGACGGCTTACGGTGCTTACGGCGAGAAGGTCATGTACGGGAAGAAAGTCACCGGCGTGATCCGCACAACCTTTATTATCGATGAAAAAGGGAAAATAGAGAAGGTGATCAAAAAGGTTGACACGAAGGAGCACGCCCCTCAGATTTTTAAGCTATACGAAAATGTCTAACTGCTATAAGAATAAATAAATGGAAAGAAAAGAAGTAAACAAGGACAAGCTCAAGGCGCTTGAGGTCACGCTGGGCAAGATCGAGAAGGATTTTGGCCGCGGCACCATCATGAAGCTGGGCGATCATGCCATTGACAATGTGCAGGTCATTTCGACCGGTTCTATCGGTCTTGACGCTGCACTGGGCATCGGCGGACTGCCGCGGGGCAGGGTTGTGGAGATATACGGACCAGAATCGTCAGGCAAGACCACCCTGGCTATCCATGCCATTGCTGAGGCACAGAAGGCTGGCGGTATTGCCGCTTTCATCGATGCAGAGCATGCTTTTGACAGGTTCTATGCCGAAAAGCTGGGTGTCGATGTGGGAAACCTCCTGATCTCTCAGCCTGATAACGGCGAGCAGGCGCTAGAGATAGTTGACCACCTCATCAGGTCAGGTGCGCTTGACATTGTAGTCATTGACTCTGTGGCTGCCCTCACACCCAAAGCTGAGATTGAAGGTGAGATGGGCGATTCAAAGATGGGACTGCAGGCAAGGCTGATGTCGCAGGCACTGAGAAAGCTCACGGCCAACATCAACAAGACCAATACCACCTGTATCTTCATCAACCAGCTCAGGGAAAAGATAGGTGTTATGTTCGGCAATCCCGAGACCACCACCGGAGGTAATGCGCTGAAGTTCTATGCTTCCATCAGGCTCGACATAAGACGTACCAACCAGATCAAGGAAGGCGACGACGCTGTTGGTAACCGCGTGAAAGTCAAGGTAGTGAAGAACAAGCTGGCCCCGCCATTCAGGAAAGCCGAGTTTGATATTATGTTTGGTCAGGGCATCTCGCGCACGGGTGAGATCGTTGACCTGGGAACAGATTTCAATATCATCAAGAAGAGCGGGTCATGGTTCTCCTACGGCGATACGAAGCTCGCCCAGGGACGTGATGCGGTGAAGAAGCTCCTTGAAGACAATCCCGAACTTGCCGAGGAGATCAAGGTAAAGATCTCCGACCAGCTGAAGGAAAAGGTAAAATAAAAACGTTGATACGTAACGCGTAGCGACGCCCTGGTAGGGCGTCGCTACATCAATGATTTATTCAGACCGTTCTGATTATCTGTTGATCAATAATTTCTGATTAAATGACCTGTTGCCGGCATTAACCGTCACCATGTAAATCCCTGAAGGCAGATCAACATTCATCTTAATTCTTTCACCCTCAAGGGCATCGGTATAAACGACCCTTCCGTTCAGATCAGAGATGGTAAGCCTGACCGGTCTGTCCTGCGTATCCGAAAAATCGATGATGAAGTCACCGGCACCAGGATTGGGGTACATTCTGAACCACGGTCTGATTTCCATGTCGCCTATATCCGTTGTGCTTGATGTAAAAGCTTGCGAATACAGATGTCCCCACCGGCCTGATGCATCCCTGGCCCTGAAGTAAACAACATGACTGCCGGCGGTTACACCTGTAAGGCTGACTGTAAAGCTGGCGGCCACCCTGGTTGCCCGGTGCAGGAATGTTGTATATAGTTCCTTTTCCGAAACCCGGATCATTGTCGAGGAAATATTCTATGGCGGTCACATTTGCGGTTGTTGCCGGCTCGGCCTTGAATACATAAAATACCTGCTGGCTGGCAGGACTCCACCTGCCAGTGTTGTCACGGGTCCTCAGCATAATCATGTGAAATCCCTGGACCAGTGAACTGATATCAACATTGAAGGCAAGTTCCAGTTTGTTTGCCGGAGTGGCAATAGGAATACTGACAGCAGACCCGAAGCCGGGGTCGGTGTCAATGAAGTACTCTGCCCTGTTGATCTTTGCTAACGCATCGCCCTGAGACCTGAAAACGTAAAATACCTGTTCAAAGGAAGAGCTCCAGCGGCCAAGATTGTCGCGGGTCCTGATAATCATCATGTGAAATCCCTGCGACAGGGAACTGATATTGACATTGAAGCTCAACTCCAGTGTGTTTGCAGGAGCGGTTATAGGAATATTTGTTGCAGAACCGAAACCCGGGTCAGTGTCAATAAAGTATTCCGCTCTGGCAATCCTGCTGTCTGCCGTGCTCTGAGACCGGAAGACATAAAAGACCTGCCTGAGACCAACGCTCCACCGGCCCTTGTCGTCACGAGCCCTGTAAACCAACATATGAAATCCCTGTGAGAGCGCACTTATGTTCACAGAATAGCTCAATGACACATCATTGGCCGCGACAGCTATTGGAATATTAACAGCCTTCCCGAAGCCGGGGTCAGTGTCGATGAAATATTCTGCCTTGTTTATCTTCTGTCCTGTGCACAGCAATGCAGCGGACAGAAGTACGAGTATGGAAACTAATCTTTTCATCGCTGAGCGATTGGAAGCCTATTTTCCTGATTTTATCTTAATGGTGCATGCCAGCCCCAGGTTGGAATAAGCAGTCCCGGGTATTGTGGCTTCATAGATATGCGGCAGGTTGGGTACGCCTGACAGAACATATGGTGTAGGACCGCCAAAAGCACCACAGTCTACCCCGCTGACACCGGCGCCTATGGCAGGTGAACCGGTTTTCAGCTTCCACTTGGCATCATCACTGTAATTAAGTGAACCGCTGAAATCGACAAAAACATTGGCCATGACAACATTATACTGATTGCCATTGGCATTTGTGCCGGCACCAGCAAAAATGTTGTTATTGATGGCGTTTCCTGTGTTTACCATTACACCATAAGTTGGATTGGTAATGATGTTGTTTGCAATGCTTGCATTATAAACACTGATAGCATAACCGTAACCATAAGTGCATACATTGTTTACAATTTGCAAATTTCCACTGGCAGAAGTGAAAGTTATAGCTCCGGAAACTATATTATTTGAGATAACCGAATTGGTTACGTCATAATAAGAGTTATAAATCGAGTTAACGTAGTTTTGAAGTATCAGTATATTATTGATTTCCGAATTACATGAAACATATCCTACATTGCATCTGATAATACTGATGTCATTAACATTAAGATTAATAGTATTCGTTATTTTGCATCCTGTGATTATGCTGCCTGCAGAGCCGGTGTTGAAACTGATGTTATCTTTAAATGTAGTTGCAATGCCAAAGGCCTGGGTGCTGTCATTGTCTGTCAGGAAATAGCCGGGGCCTATGATGACAAGTTTCTTTGAGATATCTGCTCCGTCATAATCTGTCGGTGAACCTTCGACATAGATGGTATCGCCATTACTGGCAGCATCGTTTGCGGCCTGCAGCGTTGCATAATCCGGATCTGCTCCGGGGTTGTTGTTCACCCGTTTGAGGTGTTGTCCGCTGAGCAATCCGCAAAAGAGAACAAAAATCAGACTGAGTAAAAGTTGCTTTTTTCATGATTGATGGGTTTTAGGTAATATTCTGCATATGCAAGTTAGGCAGCTGGTAAATAACTCATTGTTCTCTGCGTCCCAAACTTTGTTCTATTTGTGCCAAAATGAAGAAGTGAAGCCTGCACTTCACTTCCTGAGAACTACTTTAATTTTAACCCAATCTGAAAAACCGGTGAAGTATGCCCGTGGAGAGCATACATTGTGATCTTACTCCCAGGCCGGCTAATTTTTATTTTACATAAGCAAGTTAGATAAAGATCCCCTTAAGGCATTGTTCTATTTGTCCCAATCTTTGTTCTATTTGTGCCAAAATGAAGAAAAAATCAACTTATTTATGAATTTCCCGGGGTTTAACGCCAAATTCCTCTGTAAATACCCTGCTGAAATGTGAAACATTCTTGAACCCTGATTTGTAAGCTGCCTCTGCTACGGTAATCCCAGTCCCGGCCAGCAGATCCCTTGCCTTATGAAGACGAAGTGACCGGAAATAATCATTCGGTGACTTGTCTGTCAGGGACCTGAACTTTCTGTAGAGCTGCGTTCGACTCATTGTCATATCGTGACAGAGCTTCTGGATATCAAAATTCTCATTGCTCAGATGTTTGCCATCATCAGCGCCATTGTCCTTTTCATGAAGGCATCCTCAATACTGGAAATCCCTTTCATCCGAAAGTATCGGATGGCCTACTGTTGGCATACCGTCTCCTGCAGTTTCTTTCTCTGGTCAATAAGTGACCGGAGTTGTATCTCAGTTCATTCACGTTCAAACGGCTTGGCGATATATGCATCGGCACCCCTGGCAAGTCCGTCAAGCCTGCTTGCCACATCAGCCCTGGCAGTAAGGATAACGACAGGAATATGGCTTGTACGAAGGTCATTCTTCACGATGTCGAGCATCCAATGCCATCCATGACCGGCATCATTATATCACTCAGAATTATGTCAGGTACATATCTCAATGGCTTTGCCAGCACCCTCCTCCCCGTTGGTTGCAACAATTACATCATACTCACCGGCAAAGAGGCTCACCAGATAGCTGACGACATCGTCATTGTCCTCGACAATAAGCAAAATATGCTTTTCTGCACTCTTGGGCATAGTGACCCTCCCGCCTGTTCTCCTTTTTTTCATGATGGATAAAAGAATGATGAAATTCTGCTTTTCAGCTCATGCAATCCCGGCACCTCCTGTAAGGCTGCATTGTATGTGACCGGCAGGAGTGACTGTAATTTCTGTTCCTTCACCCACGACACTTTCGGCTGTAATTGTACCATTGAGGAGCCTGACCAGTTCCTTTGTCAGTGCCAGTCCCAGGCCTGATCCCGGGGTTGAGTATTTGCATTGTTTGTCTCCTCCCGGGAAAAACGGTCGAAGATATACGGCAGGAAGTCTTCAGAAATGCCTGTGCCGCTGTCACTGACACGTAATTCAAATCTTCCGTCACCGGTCATGGCATGTGCTGACTTCAACATGGCCTGTCGGCAGTGTGAACTTCAGCGCATTGGAGATAAGGTTGGACACTATCTGCATCAGTTTGTCCGGATCATAGTCAATATCATCTCCTGGCTGCCCGGAGTATAATTGAGCGTTTATCCTCTTACCGACAGCTACTGACTGAAAAAGTTCAACAATATACCTGATATAAAGGTTGATATCTGACCTGATCAACCTGACAGGCATTGCTCCTGCTTCCAGCTTCGAAAGGTCAAGCATCTGGTTTACAAGGTTGAGCAGAATCCCGCATTCCTGTCAATTTTCTCAGTTCCGTCAGCAAGCCACTTTTCAGGGTCCTTCCGGATCAGATCCGTCATCCCTGTAATGACTGTAAGCGGGGTTCTGAACTCGTGGGTTATATAAGTGTAGTATTTTGTCTTTGCCTCATCGAGCTCCTTTACCCGTGTTGTTTCAAGTTGCTCAAGCTTGACACTCTGAGAAATGAAGCTCAGTACATAGACCGTCACAAATCCCGAGATCCATAGCAGGTTTATCACATAAAGGGATATGTTGACCTCCGGAGTCATCTCAGGCGGAACAGTCAGATAAGGATGCAGAACACCAACAATTACGACAGTGATCACATAAAGGATGTATATCCAGACTGTGTGGCTCTTTCTCCTGAAATTGAAAGATAAAAATACCATGGCGAGGCCGACAACTATCAGTCCGCCTGAATACGGTATCCCTCCAAGTTTTATTATAGCAAAGAATGTAGCAACAGCCACAAGGGTCTGATCAACTATTAAAAGCCACAATCCTATCCGTCGAAATATTAACGGGTATATAACCCCCTGCAAAATAACCACCGTAAGGAATAATCCATAATAAATAAGTATCCGTAACTGCGGAAAAATGATATGATAAGCAAGAGTGAGGCAGAAAACCATTCCTGTAACAGTAAAACTTACCAACCAGTTAATCTTTTTCTGCCTGAGCGACTTCTCGTCAATGCCTGGATAACTGAGCCTCTTAGTGATCCAATGGTCTGCTTTCCGGAAAAAGGGGGTTTTCATTTGTAAAACAGATCATAGATTGAAAATCATAATCTTACACAATTTAATAAAAATTTAGGTCCAATGCAATTAAATTTTAGGCCGGAGGCAGGGAATGGGTGAATTAACCGATGAGTTAATTATTTACCTTTGGATTAGTGCAACAACGACTGAAATTTTGAAACAATCACGAACCATGAAGAAACTTTCACTCCTGATCATTACTGTTACGGCTCTGGTCCTGAATGGCTGCAAACAGCAGGCC
Organism: uncultured Bacteroidales bacterium; assembly: GCA_963732575.1. Taxonomy (GTDB): domain Bacteria; phylum Bacteroidota; class Bacteroidia; order Bacteroidales; family VadinHA17; genus SR-FBR-E99. The sequence continues at coordinate 167,981 of CAVTAA010000001.1, read as the reverse complement.
TAAAGAGAAACCGGAAGCCACAGTCATCAATGTATCACTTACCGATACGGAAAAGGCAGGTGGTATACTGACCCCGGAGATACTCTGGAAATACGGTCGCATAGGATCAATAGTACTTTCACCTGACGGGAAGACAGTGCTCTACACCGTCACTAACTATGACCTTCCAACCGAGGCACGGACCACAAACATTTATTCAATTCCCTCATCAGGAGGCACTCCGGTACAGCTGACCACCGACCGGCGGATCTGGTCCGCAGTGGATAGACAACGGATCAAAGATCGCATACCTGACCGCAGGGAAAATAATGACCATGAAGCCTGACGGATCGGAGAAGAAAGAGATAACAGGACTGGAGGAGTTTGAGATACTTTCATTCTCGCCGGCCGGTGACAAGGTCTATTTCACCCGCCGTGTCAAGCTCGACCAGACTGCAAATGAGAAATACGGCTTCCCGAATGCCAAAGTCAGGATCATTGATGACCTGATGTACAGGCACTGGGACGCATGGAGCGACTATTCATACAGTCATCTCTTCACTGCTTCCTTTGACGGAACTGCCATCAGCAACGAAAAGGATATTATGGAAGGGCAGCGCTTCGAAACTCCTGACGCCCCATGGTTCGACGAGGCCGAGATAAGCTGGAGCCCTGACGGAAAATATATTGCCTACACCTGCAAGAAGCTTACCGGCAAAGCATACTCATTAAGCACAAATACAGATATTTACCTTTATAATGTTATGACCGGTGAGGAGATAAACATTACTGAAGGCAACATGGGCTATGACAAGTTCCCGGTATTCTCTCCGGACGGCTCAATGATAGCTTACTCAAGCATGAAAGAGGACGGCTACGAATCTGACCTCGAAAGACTCTTCGTTTATAATATCGCCGCCGGTGAGAGAAAATGGGTATCAGAAGGATGGGATTACAATGTCCAGAACATGCAATGGAACGGTAACGGCTCAATATGGTTTGCAAGTCCGTACCGTGGAACACAACCGGTGTTTAATATAAATCTTGCTGACGGCAAGATCACCAGGGTGACCGAGGGTGATTTTGACATGGGTCCCCTGCAGACTGCAGAACGGCGTTCTTATCGCCGGCATAATGTCCATGTCGCGACCCACTGAGGTTGCAAATATCAACATGACCACCGGTGAGTTCTCAGTGATAACAGACGTCAACGGACATATCTACGAGAGCTATGAAGATGGGCAGGACCGAGGAGAGGTATATTAAGACGAAGGATGGCAAGGACCTGCAGATGTGGATCATTTATCCGCCCGACTTCGATCCTGCAAAGAAATACCCGGCCCTGCTCTATTGCAAGGGAGGACCACAGGGGCCATTGGGGCAATCGTGGAGCTACCGCTGGAACTACCAGATCATGGCTGCCAACGGATATATTGTAGTGGCAGTGAACCGCCGGGGCAACTCAGGTTTCGGCAGCTACTGGCGCGAGCAGATATCCGGCGATTACGGCGGAAAGAACATCCAGGATTATCTTGACGGCATTGATGCCATGGCGAAGGAGCCGTTTGTGGATAAGGACCGCCTGGGAGCCGTCGGGGCAAGCTACGGAGGCTATTCAGTGTTTTATCTTGCCGGCATGCATGAACAAGCGGTTCAAGGCGTTCGTGGCACACTGCGGTGTTTATAATACAATTGCAGAATACGGCGCTACCGAAGAATACTGGTACCCGAACAAGGACTACCAGGGCGCTCCGTGGGATAAGCCGCAGCCTGCAGGTTACAACAAGTTCTCACCTCATACAATGGTTGACAAGTGGGATACACCCATTACTCATTATCTCGGGTCTGAATGACTTCCGCATACCCTACACACAGAGCATGGAGGCATTCAACTCGGCACAGCTTCGCGGCGTGCCCAGCAAACTGCTGCTCTTTGAAAACGAGACACACTGGGTAACCAAGCCGCAGAATGCCGTCATATGGCAGAAGGAGTTCTTCGGATTTCTTGACACCTACCTGAAATGAGGCAATTAAGAGTTAAGCAATTAAGAATTAAGAATTTGATATATAAGTATTTAGGTTATCAGCTGTCGATTAAATCGCCACTTCGCAGACAGCAGGACTGCCTGATCGCATGACTATTTCACAAACCTGACACATGCCGGCGCATTGAATCTCAGGCGAGGGAGGTTCTACGGTCTGATTGCTTTCCGACAGGACACAACAGACACTTCGTTTGAACGCTGGTTGGCAACAACAAAGTATTTTCCCGAAGGTGATACTGCAAAATTACGCGGCCAGTTGCCGCCGCAGTCCTGATGCTCCGGAGATGACAATCTTCCGCCTGCACCCACCTTACATGTCACGATGCTGTTGTGCCCTCTGTTTGACCCGTACAGCTTTTTACTCATTGGCAGAGAAATGAATATCCGCACAGAAACTCTTCTCCTCGATATCCTTCAGGCAGGGTGCTGATCGTCTGTCTGACATCAGTGGTATCGGACAGGACGTTAAACACTGACACAGTTGAATTCAATTCGTTAATGACATACAGGTTGGCGCTGTTTTTATCAATTGACCATATGTCTCGGTCCGCTTCCTTTCGACATTCAAGATAAGGAACATCGTCCGTCATCAGCCTGCCAATGGTTGTGTCAAGCCTTAACCGGTGGATCCTGTCAAGCCCCAGGTCAGAGACATAATAGATCCGTGTCCTTTCATTGTAAAGTGACATGTGCGGATGCGACTTCTCACCGTAAAAGATTACATCAGTTACTCTTTCAGGAATACCGCTGCTGTTCAGCCGTACCACCGACACTGATCCGCTGCCGTAGTTGGCAGTGATAAGATAATTGCCGTCCGTCTGAAAGAGTAATGTGGCATGGGCCTCCCCCGCCCTGGTTGATTGAGCTCTCACGGGTCAGCTTACTGCTGTCTTTTATCAAGGCGTAGTGTCGTTATTCCGCCACCGTGAGCCAGATTAAAAGAGTCGACCTCGTTGACAAAATAAACAAGGTTATTTTTACCGAATGTAAAATATGACGGATTGTCACCGACAGTAAATTCAGATACCATCCGGGCTGAATCCCTTACCGTCGAATAGCGCAAAGCATCACATCAGGATTATTTTCAGCAGTATATCCCGAAACAAGGAACAACTTATCATCTTCCTTGCAGGATGATCCGATGATGACCAGGGAAATAAGCATGATATGAAATAGCATTTTTCATGAAGCATATTTTTAATGATGGTGAGCTGATTTTTGCGAATACTTTTCTCTTCCATTCCACAAAGCCGTATGAAGCCATAAAGAGGAAGATGACATACTGGATCGAGACGAGCATCACGCCCTTCATGGCATACATTGCAACACTCATGAGGTTGACCAGTATCCATAATATCCAGTTCTCCAGCTTGAGTTTCGCCAGCAACAGTGATGCGACAATGCTCATCACCGCAATCATGGCATCGGTATATATGAATGTGGCCCGTTCAGGGAAAAGGTCAGGAAGCCATAGATGAATCCGGCTCATTACTGTTCCGAGGGCCATTGCACCCAGCATGATCACTGCCAGCCAGATCACCCTGTGCTTATGAGTGAGCAGTTGTGACCGGTTTTTTATCACCGCTCTCACTGCGCCGCCAGTTGTACCATCCGTACAGGGCGTTGCAGAAAAAGAATACCTGCAGCGCCATGGCTGAGTAAAGATTGACCTGGTAAAAAAGGATGAAGAAGAGCACTGCATTGACAAGTGCAAAAAGCCATGTCATGATATTGCTCCTGGCAGCAAGCCACACAGCTGCACAGACCTGTCAGCGTGGCCAGCAGCTCAAGCAGGCTCATACGGTAGCCCAAGGGCTTCAAAAAGTATCGTGTCGATGTTAAACATAGCTACCCGGCTTCAACAGAAACGTCTCAACTGGCAGAACAAGTATGTTTTTATGTTTCATTGGCACGGTTCCCCTATAGAGCAATATGAGATTAGCTTCGGGATAGTCATCCACGAAAGCAGTAAGTCCGTTATAATCAACCGGATTGAGTACCCTGGCATTTTTAACCTCAATTGCGGTAAAGGTTTTACCGCCATATAGAATGAAATCGACTTCGTTACCAGCCAGTGACCGCCAGTAAAAGAGCTGCGCTTCAGGCAAAGCGTAATCTATCCAGGCCCTCAGATGCTGACCAACAAGTCCTTCAAGAGCCGGACCTGCTATCTCGGATTCAATATCGAGCGGACCTCTCTGCCTTAATCGTCGGTAAAGACCACTGTCATACAGGTAAAATTTTGGGTGTACAGCTGTTTTTCTTTTTGCCCGCTTTGCAAAGACAGGAAGGCGGTAGGCAAGCAGTAGGTCTTCGAGTATATCAATATATCCTGTAACCACGCTTCTTGCAGCCTGGCATTCACGTGCAACATTGCTTACGTTCAGTACAGCGCCATGTGAAAAGCTGATAATTTCCAGAAACCTTGCAAATGTTCCCAGATTCCTAACAAGTCCTTCTGCCTGTACCTCCTCCCGAAGGTAAATATCTACGTATGCCGAAAGCGATTTCCCAGGGTCACTGCTTCTCTCTATAACAGGAATCAGTCCGGTCTGCAATGCCTTTTCAAGAATAAAAGAGCTTTCAAGCTCTTCTGCCGTGAACGGATGCATAGTGCAGTAAACTGCCCTTCCGCCAAGAAGATCGGCTCCGCCCTTTTTTAACTTCCGTGCGCCAGACCCGGTGAGGATGAACCTTATCTTTTTTTCCTCCATGATCTTATGCACAACATCCAGAAGTGACGGAACCTTCTGCACTTCATCAACTATGACAAGCACAGGCTTCGTAGCATTAACTGTTTTAATCAAGGTCTCAGGAAAGGCAGAATATGTCCTGAAAGTTTCCGGATCAAGGAAATCAACATATAATACATCCTTGTTAATCAGAGTTTTGACATAGGTAGACTTACCTGTCCCCCTCGGACCAAAGAGAAAAAAAGAACCATCAGGAATCTTAATATGTCGAATTATGTCGTTCATACATGCAAATTTAGACCTCTTTTGCATATTAAGCAAGCATTTTTCGATTATATTTATATTTCTTTGCAGATTCCTTAGCTTTATACCGGGGAGATCAATAAAATGCTGCCACAGGAGGTCTATAATTCAAGAGCCGAAGAGTTCGGGGCAAAGGCTGAACGGCTGCAAAAGCTGTCAAACCGGCTGTCGATGGGACGCCTGATAGCATTTGCCGGCGGCCTGATACTTTTCGTAGCCCTTTCAACAATATCAGTCATCGCAGCCATTGCCCTCCTGGTTGTTTCACTGGTACTGTTTGCATGGATGGTGATCAGGTACGAGCTGACTGAGAGAGAGAAAAAACACTACCGGCATCTTGAGGAGATAAACAGGCTTGAGATCAGGTGTCTTGACGGTGATTTCTCAGGATATAAAAGCGGAGAGGAGTACACAGAAAGAGACCATCCCTACACGTATGACCTCGACATCTTCGGTCGCGCCTCGCTGTTTCAGCTTATATGCCGAACCACAAGCAAACCAGCCTCCGATCTTCTGGCCGGATACCTGAAGCAACCGGCGCCTGTTGATGAAGTGACAGCCCGGCAGGAGGCAGTGATGGAGCTGACACCAATGACCGGATGGCGGCAGGAGCTCATCACAACTGGATATCAGAATGCGGGCGCCGGGAAAGACCCATCCGCATTAATGAAATGGCTGGAGAGTGATGACCTTTTCAGAAACAGGAGAAGGGAAAAAACAGTCATCCTTTGCCTGACCATTCTTGCACTTTCATCTGTTGCCGCCGTCATTGCCGGATTGTCCCCGGCGCTGCTTGTACCTGCTTTTACCGTTAATTTCATACTCTATTTTACCAGGTTCAGAAGAATAACGAAGCTCCATGAACAGGTGAGCAGATCATCTGACCTTCTCAGGACTTACTCCTCTGCAATAAGCATGATTGAGAAACAGACATTCAGAGCCGGGAAACTAAAGATGCTTCAGGCTTTGTTCAGGGGTGAGACAGAAGCCTCCGTCGCAGATAAAAACGCTCGCGCGACTTGTAAACAGGCTCGATTCGAGACTTAATGTACTTGTTTCAATACCTCTTAACCTTCTCTTCTTTACCGATATCCGCTTCTGTCTGGCCCTCGAGGAGTGGAAGGGACAGCATGCAGGCAAGAATTCCCGGGTGGTTTGCTGCGATGGCTGAATTTGAAGCACTGTCTTCATTTGCCAACATGGCATATAACAATCCCTGCCTGGGTATTTCCGGAGATCGTTCCGGATTTTTTCACCTTCAGGGCTGTGAACATGGGCCATCCGCTTATTCCTGAAAAGAAGCGGATCAGCAATGATTTTGAATCATCCGGTCACGGTAAGGCTATCTGATAACCGGGTCCAATATGTCAGGCAAGAGCACCTTCCTCCGCACATGCGGCATAAACACCGTGCTGGCTCTTGCCGGAGCGCCTGTCTGTGCATCATCGTTCTCCCTGTCACACGTCAGGATCCATTCAAGCATGCGGATCTCAGATTCGCTCGAAGAGAATATATCATCGTTCTATGCTGAGCTGAGGAGGCTGAGGTCAGTCATTACAGAAGCTGAGAAGGATCCGCAGGTTTTTCTTCTGCTTGACGAGATACTCCGCGGAACCAATTCAGACGACCGTTTTACAGGCTCAGTGGCGCTGATAAAACAGCTTATAGGTTACGGAACGGTATCGATGGTAGCAACTCATGACCTGAGGCTTGCAGGACTGTCTAAGGATATTCCGGGTAAGATTGACAACTACCATTTTGATGTAAAGATCAGCGGCGAGGAGCTCTTTTTTGACTACAGGCTGACACCGGGTGTCTGCTCAAGCTTCAATGCGTCGCTGCTGATGAAGAAAATGGGAATAAATGTCTAGGTTCAATAGGCTAAAGTCTGAAGGTGTAAGGTCTGAGGTCAGACTTGTTATCAGTTATCGTTATCTGTTATGGGTTAGTCAATTCTGATTTCAAAATTCGTTTGTTCTAATGTTCGTTTGTTTCTTGCCTCCCCTGCAGTCTGTCTCCTCCCTTTCCCGACATACCATGTCGGGACTTAACAGTCGGTCCCCTTTAACCTTATTATTTGCTCAGCCTTCTCCTCATCCGAAAGCCTCCCGTCAATCCAGTTGATCATAATCCCCCGCCGCTCCATACCCCTGAACCAGGTCATCTGCCGCTTGGCAAAACGATGGATCTCAACCTCAAGCTTCCGGGCCATCTCCGTATAACTCATCTTATTCAGCAGATATAATGTAACATACTTATATTCAAGGCCATAATAAATAAGATCATCAGGATGGATGCCAGCTGCTATGAGCCTCTGCACCTCCTCAATCATCCCGCCCTCCAGCCTCTCCTTAAGCCTTGCGGTTATCCTCTCACGCCTTGTCTCCCGGTCGAAGAAAATGCCTGTCACCAGGGGATTGTTGACCGGGAACGGCTTGTCATCTATCAGCGTGATGCATGCAGTACTCTTCTATCTCAATCGCTCTCACAGCGCGTTTGACAGTGTCAACATCGGTTTTGTTATGCAGGCTCTTATACCTGGGCAAGTATCGCCGTCAGCTCTTCCAGTGACCTCCCTGCGAGAGCGGCGCGAAGCTCCTCGTTCACCGGCACCTGTATCAGCCTGTATCCGCTTACTATAGCTGTCAACATACATGCCTGAGCCGCCGCAGACCACCGGGTAACACCCGCGCTGGACGCATGTCGCTGTAAACATTCAGAAAGTCCCGCTGGTACTCATATACATTATACCTGTAGCCGGCATCGACAATATCAATAAGATGAGACGGCACCCTCCTGCCGTCAACCATATAATCACTGATGTCTTTACCGGTGCCGATATCCATCCCCCGGTAGACCTGCCTTGAATCTGCACTTATGACCTCCCCTCCCAGCCTTGCCGCAACCATGGCAGCAAGCCGCGTCTTGCCCGTGGCCGTAGGGCCGGTGATCACAACGATATCATGCAGTGGCTTGTCCATCAGAAATTAAAGATAGCCGAAAAGAGATCACGGTAATTCAATTTTACTTACTTTTACCAGTCACATCCTCAATGGATACATGGACTTCAGGTTTTTATACAACCGTACGAAGTATTTTATATTAAGTCCTGTAAAGGCATGGGAGGTCGTCCATCGTGAGAACAGGCCGATCAATTACGTCAGGGGCAGCTTCTTCCTGCCATTGGTGATCCTTGTTTCCATCAGTTCCTTCTCTCGGCTCGATGTTTTTTATAAACACCACTCTCAAGCCAATGTATTCAGTGCTGGCATGCATCAACACATTCCTCTTTCTGATTATACGGAGTGTACACTTCAGCCTTCATAGTCAAAGAGATCACCAGGGCGCTTGACCTTGGTCACGATTTCGTTGTCGCCTTTAAACTGGTAGCCTACTCATTAACCCCCATCCTTCTTACCCTGACTTTCAGCCGCCTCCTGGAATCACTGCTCTTTATCAACCTCCTCGGCCTTTACGGATTATATATCTTCTGGACAGGAATGGAGGAGATGGTCAATCCGCCGGACCACAAGAAACTGCCGATGATGATAGCCACTGTCATTGCGATGCTGATCATCTTCGGACTGCTGCAGGTTGTACTTTCGTTCCTCTACTGAGACAGCATATTTTGCCCTGTTTGCCTGAAGCCGGTGATGAGGACGGACACCAGCAATATCGTCATCAAAAACCGCAGGGCATCTCATGATTATGAGTTCCTTGAAAAGCTCATTGCCGGCATCAAGCTTGCCGGCACCGAGATAAAATCGATACGTGCAGGCAAGGCTAACCTGACGGACTCTTTCTGTGCATTCCGCGAAGGCGAGCTGTTTGTTACCGGGATGCATATTTCTGAGTATTACTGGGGTAACCTGAACAACCATGATCCGCTCGGCGAGACGGAAGCTGCTGCTGACCAAAAAGGAGCTGAAAAAGTGGGAAAGAAAGGTCAATGAGACAGGTCTCACAATCATTGTAACCAAGGTCTTTGTTAACGCACGCGGACTGGCCAAGGCTGAGATTGCCCTGGCAAAAGGCAAAAAGCAGTACGACAAGCGTGAGGATATAAAGAAAAGAGACTCCGAACGTGAGATGGACCATCACGTCAAGGAAAGAAGCAGGTAAGCCGAAGTATCAGAAGTTCGGGCTGAGGAGGAACCTCGAATAGAACTGGTCAATGTAAGCCACAGCCTCATCAGCAGTGTCCACGATCCTGAAAATGTTAAGGTCATCAGGAGAAACATTGTGTTCTTCTTCCATCATCACCTTGGTGATCCATTCCAACAGTCCTGCCCAGTAATCCACCCCGACAAGAACAATCGGGAAGCGACCTATCTTCTTTGTCTGTATCAGTGTGATTGCCTCGAACAACTCGTCAAATGTCCCGAAGCCGCCAGGCAGTACAATAAATCCCTGGGAATACTTCATGAACATTACCTTGCGTACAAAAAAGTGGTCAAAAGTGATGAGCTTGTCACGGTCAATATACTGATTGGGTCTTTGCTCAAAAGGCAGGTCTATATTTATTCCGGCTGACTTGCCTTTACCCCTTTTGGCTCCCTTGTTGGCAGCCTCCATTATGCCGGGTCCGCCTCCTGTAATGACACCATAACCCTTTTGTACCAGGTTGAAGGCTATCTCTTCAGCAAGCTTGTAATATTTGTTATTGAAGTGAGTGCGTGCAGAACCGAATATAGCAACACTCGGACCTATGCGCGACAAGTTTTTCATATCCTTCAACAAGTTCCGAAATGATCTTGAAGACCCGCCATGAGTCCATTGTGTGTATTTCATTCCATGTTTTTGGCTCAAATGCTTGCTTTATCAGGTCAGTTGTCTCGTCCATCGGTTAAATATTTATTACGTCCAAATATAGTATTTTCTATCTTAGCCAGTTCCGGCGCCAGAAATTTACCGGTATAATTATCTTTCAGTTTCACCAGCTGTTCAGGTGTTCCCGCAAACATTATCTCCCCTCCGCCGCGGCCTCCCTCTTTGCCAAGGTCAACAATGTAATCTGCCATTTTTATAACTTCCATGTTGTGTTCAATCACAATGATTGTGTTACCTCTCTCCACCAGCCGGTCAAGCACTTCAAGGAGCACTCTCACATCATCAAAATGCAGTCCTGTTGTCGGCTCATCAAGGATGTAGAGTGTGCGGCCGGTATCACGCCGTGACGAGTTCCGTGGCAAGCTTTACCCTCTGCGATTCACCTCCGGAGAGTGTTGTCGAAGGCTGTCCCAGCCTGACGTAGCCAAGTCCTACCTCCTGTAACGTCTTTATCTTATGGTATATCGAAGGAATACCCTTGAAGAATTCAACGGAATCGTTGATCGTCATTTCCAGGACGTCATTTATCGACCTGCCCTTGTATTTTACCTCCAGCGTCTCCCTGTTATAGCGTCTTCCGCTGCAGTCGGGACACATCACATAAACATCGGGAAGGAAGTTCATCTCGATGGTTTTCACACCTGCTCCCTCGCATCCTTCACATCTGCCTCCCTTTGTGTTGAATGAGAAGCGGCCCGGGCCAAACCCCCTGATCTTCGCTTCCGGGGTCATTGCGAACAGGTTACGTATATCGCTGAAGACGCCGGTATAGGTTGCGGGGTTTGAGCGGGGTGTCCGCCCGATGGGTGCCTGGTCCACCTCAATGACCTTGTCGATGTTTTCAATCCCTCTGATCTCACCGTACGGCAGCGGCGTTCTGCCGGCGCCGTGCAGAACGCGCGCCAGTGCCGGATGAAGTGTCTGGTTGATAAGTGAGGACTTGCCGCTGCCCGACACCCCGGTTATGCATATAAATGTTCCGAGAGGTACTGTCATGGTAACCTTTCTCAGGTTATTTCCTTCGGCTCCGGTAATTGTCAGGCTCTTGCCGTTGCCCTTCCTTCGCTTCAGCCGGCGCAGATATCCGCTTTCGGCCGCTGAGATACTGTGCCGTAAGTGTATCAGCTTCCGAGGATATGTGCCGGTGATCCTTCTGCAACCACTGTGCCGCCGTGAACACCGGCGCCGGGACCCATGTCGATGATGTGATCTGCACTGAGGATCATCTCCTTGTCATGCTCAACCACAATCACCGAATTGCCTGCATCACGCAGGTCACGCAGCGCGCCGATGAGCTTTCGGTTATCACGCTGGTGCAGTCCTATGCTCGGCTCATCAAGGATATAGAGAACATTCACAAGCTTTGACCCGATCTGTGTTGCCAGCCGGATGCGCTGGCTCTCTCCTCCCGAGAGCGTTCTGGCGCCCCTGTTCAGTGAGAGATAATCAAGTCCAACATCAAGCAGGAAGCCGAGCCGTGACCGTATCTCCTTGAGTATCTCTGACGCGATCTTCTTCTGCCTGTCAGTCATCTCTTCCGTGACATGCTCCATGAAAGACTGCAGTTCGGTAAGATCCATGCCTGCGAGCTCTCCTATGTTCTTTTCCCCTATCCGGAACCACAACGCCTCTTTCTTCAACCGTGTGCCGCCGCATTCAGGACAGGTATGGTACTGAACGTATTGTTCCTTTCCTTTTCCGTTTGCCTTGCGGCCGCTGACAGCCTCCTGGTTCCCGACATAATTGACCACGCCTTCAAAGGTCATCATGTAATTGGATGTGACTCCCAAAGGAGTGTTTGACAGTTTCAGCACTTCATCCGACCCGAAAAAGATCTTGTTCAGCACCTCCTCAGGAATATCCTTCACCGGCGTGTCAACGGTAAAACCGTATTTCTCTCCCAGCGCTTCGATCATCCAGAATATCCAAATATTACGGTATTTGCCTATCGGTTCTATCCCTCCCCGGCGAATGCTCATCTCAGGGTCTGGCATCATGCGCTTAATATCAACCTCAGAAATCTCTCCCAGTCCGTTGCAATGAGGGCATGCCCCCTGCGGTGAATTGAATGAGAATGTATGGGGAGCAGGCTCATTGTATGACAGTCCTGTGACTGGGCACATCAGATGGCGGCTGAAATAACGATGTGTATTATCATCAGCCTGAAGCACCATCATGATACCGTCTCCCTGGTCAAGAGCAAGCTGTACAGCGTCATGGAGCCTCTTTTCAGTCACATCACCGGCAAGGAACTTATCAATGACCAGTTCAATGAAATGTGACTTGTACCTGTCAAGTTTCAGCCCCGGAACGATCTCCCTGATCTCTCCGTTGATGCGGGCATAGAGAAATCCTTTCCGCCTCAGCTGCTCAAACAGCTCCTTATAATGACCTTTCCTTCCTTTGATAAGCGGGGCAAGTATATAGATCTTTTTCCCGTCGTACTTTGCAGTAACAAGCTCCAGTATCTGGTCATCAGTGTACCTGACCATTTTCTCACCTGATTCCCACGAATATGCGTCAGCAGCGCGGGCGTACAGCAACCTCAGGAAGTCGTAGATCTCAGTAATGGTGCCTACCGTTGATCTCGGGTTCTTGTTTGTGGTCTTCTGTTCAATTGATATGACAGGGCTCAGGCCGGTAATACGGTCAACGTCAGGTCTTTCCATGCCCCCCAAAAACTGGCGGGCATAAGCTGAGAGAGTCTCCATATACCTTCTCTGGCCCTCAGCATAGATAGTATCAAATGCAAGTGACGACTTGCCGCTGCCGCTGAGGCCGGTGATCACCACAAGCTCATTTCGGGGCACAGTAAGACTTATATTGCGCAGGTTATGAACCCTGGCACCGTATACTTTTATCTCATCACTGCGCTCTGGCATAGAGCATTCTATAATCCGGGGGATACTCTTGCATCCCTGGCAGGCACCCGGATGACATACTCCCGGCCGTCACTGTTGGTAAGGAAAGGTTTGCGCAGCCATGGATTAAGAAATTTGAGCATCTTATAGTTAGTGTCAAAATGCCTTGAGAATTGCTCAAAGCTGGTCACGGCCGTATCAACTTTCACGTCAGTGAAAGGTATGGGTTTGTAAAAGTCGTCCGGAGCGATCTCAAATCCGTACCTTGACGGTTCAGACATTACGAGCTTGAGGGCCGTGATGCGGAAAATGTACCGTGCAGTTTCGTCATTGAGAAGGAGGTCATAATAATTCGTCTCCTTCTGTATTTCAATCTGTTCGTCAAGACCGTTCAGACCGTTGTTATATGAAGCCGCTGCCATTGTCCAGCTGCCATAACGTTCGTAAGCTTTTTTAAAATAACGGCATGCAAGGCGGGTAGACTGTTCAAGGTTATACCGCTCATCAACCTCCTTGTTGATAACCATTCCCATCTCCTTACCCGTTCCTTCCATTATCTGCCAGAATCCTGTTGCACCCGAAGGTGAAATTACGTTGCTGAGGTCACTCTCAGCACAGGCGAGATACTTGAAGTCATCCGGTATGCCATTTTCCTGCAGTATCTTTTCTATCTCAGGAAAATAGCGTCCGGCCCTTTTTATAGTCAGAAGAGTTGACCCGTGTCTGTAGGCTGTGGCATTAAGCTCCCTGTCAAGGCTCTCACGCGTATCAAAGTTCTGCAGAGGCATCACTTCGCCTGCGAAGGTGACGTTCTCAGGAACTGCCCATGGAGCTGCTGCCAGTGTGTTTTCCTCTGAAAGAGTGGTAATTCCGTGCTGGTCATCGGCCGAAACGAGAAGAGTAATCAGAAAACCTGCACTGAGCAGCATCATTAATCCCAATGTTGCCTTACCTATAGTAACCTTCATAGCCTGACAGTTTTTTAAGAAACTGCAAAACTAATGAAATTATTGCTCTTGACGAAGTAAAACAAGGAGAGAAGAGAAGCTTTTCAGAATTTGAAAAACAAGCCTGAAAAGAAGCCCACGGAATAAGGTTTGTAAAGTGTTCCCGAGAGAGCTGCTGACCGGGGTGACGTAGTATTTGAATACAGGCTCGAGGTTGAATGAAATACTGGTGGATATATTATACTCCATGCCAAGTCCTACCTGGCTGCTGATGCTATGAACATTCACCCCTTCGGTCCGGCCGACAGGAATCATGTTTGCACCATCATTGGCATAAGCAGAGTTCTCTACCATGTAGCCGTAAGACATTCCTCCCGAGAAGTTCAGCCCCACCTTCTGGTCAATGATCTTGTACCGGATTATTACAGGAAGTTCGAGATAGCGGAACACCTGATGAATATTATTGCTTACCTGTGTGAGATTGTATTTTGAAGGGTCTGCCATGTTGCTCGGAATCGTTGTGCTGACCCTGTTTGATTTGTCTGTAAGGTAAAGATCGGTATTCCCCGCCAGGATAGTGCCAGAGGCAGTCTCTACGCTGTAGAGATAAGCGCCTTTTACAGAGTAAAAGTCTGACAGGCCGGCAAACACATCAACACCGGTGATTGTCTGCCCTACCGAAGAAAGCCCGATACCTGACTGTATCGTCAGACGGGGAGATATTTTGTAACCGAAGGTCAGTCCGGTTGAATAAGTCGGTCTTGTCTGTTCGCTGCTGATCAGCTCTGCCAGCCTCGTATCGGAGTTAGCCGAGGAGAAACCCATTGTTGGCGACACCGATGCTCCGATCTCAAACCGCTGAACAGGAGCTGCAGTTTTGACTGATCCGGCCGCCTTCACCGGGTAGTCATTGCGACCTGACATTGACGGCGAAACAATTACCGTGATCTCATCTGCAGACACAGGAAGCGGATTGCTGTCCTTGACGCTCTCCTGTGACTTGTTAAAGTCCGATATTAAAGTAGATGCAACGGGGTTATCAACAGTTCGGGCAATGATTGTTTCGTCCTCCCTGGCAAGTGCTGACGGTTCAATAATTCTGCGGGAAACAGTGTTACCTTCAGAGCTCACAGGGGTTGATAGCTCAGATGAAGTCACGCTTTCAGGCCGTTGATCATCCGCTGCCATGGCAAGCTGCGTAATGTCACCCACCACGTTGTTACTGCGGAAATATGACGACACAAGGAATGTTAATGCAACAAGTACAGCGAGCCCGGCAGCTATACCCATAACAACCCTGTATCCCTGTCTCCTGACCGGCATCGGTGGGATATTATCCCAGACATCAGCCGGCGGCAGGACCTCCATGTTCTTCAGTCCGTTGCGGAATACAATGTCGATATTTGATTCCCTGTCAAACATTTATCATTCTCCTGGTGACCCCTGTCAGTATCGTTACTTTCTTCTGAAGAATATCCCTTGCCCTTGAGAGGTTCGATTTGCTTGTACCCTCGGTGATATTAAGCATCGTTCCGATCTCCTTGTGTGAATAACCTTCAATTGCGTAGAGGTTAAAGACCATCCTGTACTTCGGAGGCAGCTCAATGATCATATTAAGCAGATCATGAGCCTCCAGCCCGGCAAAGTCATTGGTGTCTGGCCCGGCTATCGGTTCGGCCAACTCATCAATATCGTCAACCCTTGACAAATAGTACCTGCTGCGGTATTTTTCCAGGGCGGTATTGACGATGATCTTCCTCATCCATCCTTCAAAAGAACCTTCGTGGCTGTAGTGTGACAGGTTTTCGAAAACCTTTATAAAGCCCTCCTGCAGGATATCCCTGGCCTCCTCTGTATCACCTGCATATTGCAGACATACAGCATAGAGTTTAGGGGAGTACCTGCGGTAGAGCAGTTCCTGGTCACGCCTGCTGCCTGACAGACATCCGTCAATTATGTCTTTCTCCTTTTGCAAACCCGAAATTTACTCGAGTTATAAAGATAAGAAATAATATCTGAGCCTGTCAATATATTGATGACAAAAAGAGTGGAAAGGTTGCGTTAAAAGTAAAAAATACACTTATTATTACCCGTGTATTGCCTCTCCGAGGGCGTCAGCAGCAGCTTCCATGATACCTTCTGACATCGTCGGATGAGGATGGATACTGTTTACAAGGTCATGGGCTGTGGCACCCATTCTGCGGGCGACCACCACTGATGAGATCATTTCCGTGACATTCATGCCGATCAGATGCCCCCCTATCAGTTTGTTGTCAGAAGCGTTAAAGACAAGCTTGACAAAACCCTCGCGTGCTCCGGCTGCAGATGCTTTTCCTGAGGCCATGAACATGAACTTGCCTGTCTTTGTTTCAATGCCTGCTGCGCGTGCGGCCTCTTCAGTCATCCCGCACGATGCTACCTCGGGGGTTGTATATGTACATCCCGGTATATTGCCGTAATCGACGGGCTCAGGATCAAGCCCCGCTATCTTCTCGACACAGACGATGGCTTCGGCCGATGCCACATGAGCCAGTGCCGGCCCGGGCACCACATCCCCGATGGCATAAACGCCTTCGACAGATGTACGGTAATATGCATCAACGGTTATCTTTCCGCGCTCAGTCTTCACTCCGCACTCCTCAAGACCTATACCCTCGATGTTTGGAGCAATACCTACGGCAGAAAGCACGATGTCAGCCTCCGTAACTTCTTCTCCTTTAGGCGTTTTAATTGTAACAATACATTTTTCTCCGGATGTATCCACCCTCTCGACCGACGAACCTGTCATTGTCTTCATTTTCATTTTTCTGAAGGCACGCTCCAGGGTGCGTGACACCTCCTCATCCTCCAGGGGAAGAAGCCTTGGCATGAACTCAACGAGTGTTACCTCGGTGCCCATCGATCTGTAAAAACCTGCGAATTCGCTTCCTATTGCGCCTGAACCGACCACCACCATTGATGCGGGAAGCGACGGCAGGTTCATTGCCTCACGGTACCCGATGATCTTCTTTCCGTCCTGTTTCAGGTTAGGAAGCTCTCTTGACCGTGCTCCTGTGGCAATGATAATATGGCCCGCTCTTAATGCCTGCCTGCCCCCTTCCGGTGTTTCTACCTCAACCGTTTTGTTGCCTTTCAGGCGGCCAAAGCCGTTGATAACCGGGATATTGTATTTTTTAAAAAGATATTGCACTCCCTTGCTCATGGCATCTGCCACACCCCTGCTGCGGGCGATGACCGCCCCGAAATCCGGGACAGGAACGTCACCGGTGTGTATCCCATAGTCTGCAGCATGACGTAAATAGTCGAGCACCTGTGCACTTTTAAGCAGCGCCTTGGTCGGTATGCATCCCCAGTTAAGGCATACGCCGCCTGTTTCAGCCTTTTCTACTACGGCGACCTTCATGCCCAGCTGTGATGCCCTTATGGCAGCTACGTACCCTCCCGGACCGCTGCCGATTATAATCAGATCATATTCATTCATTGACTAACACTTTTAATTCTTTCAATCCTTTTATTGGTTTTCAAACTCCTTATACCCCTGGCGATCAGCCAGAATATCACAAGAACAGCCACGATAGTGGCTCCTGTCGGCAGATTTGTGAACCATGACATTGCAAACCCTGCGCTTATGCCTATGAAGCTGACCACGAAGGAGAAAACAACTATACGAAGGTATCTCCTGGTGAAAAGCATTATTATGTTGGCGGGAATAGTGAGCAGGGCTATTATCATGATCACCCCTGCCATCCTGATGTTGAGCACTATAGCAAGGCCTGTCAGCCCAACTGAGATATATTTGAAGAGATCGACATGCGGGGTGAAAGTACGTGCATAGTTCTCATCAAACGAAATATACAGCAAGGTCCTGTAGAAAAGGGCTGTATAGATTATCATTATCAGTGAGATCAGGCCCAGGGCGATCAGGTCTCCCTTTGGTGACAGTGAGTATGCTGCCGAACAGGTAGCTCATAAGGTTGGGTGCATAACCCGGTGTCAGGTAGATGAATATTATTCCTATGGCCATTCCGAAGGCCCACAGGATTCCAATGGCGCTGTCCTCACGCATCTTACCCTTTGCTGACAGGTATTCCATTCCCACCGCTGATCCCACTCCGAACAAAGCAGCGCCAAGGACAGGATTGATGCCAAGATAATATCCCAAACCAATACCTCCGAATGATGAGTGAGTTATTCCTCCGCTCAGGAAGACCAGCCTGCGTGACACAATGTATGTCCCTGCCAGGCCTGCCGTGATGCTGGCGAACAGTGCGCCCAGCAGCGACTTGATCACAAATGAATATTCAAAGATATTCTCCATTACTCGTGTTTATGCAGTACAACATGAGGGACATTGCCGTGGGTCACAAGCTGTATCGGGCATCCGTACATCTTGAGATCCTCATCCGTGATTTTGCTGTGGGGATGATAGTAAAGGGTTCCGTTGACACAGGCAAACGACTTGACCCAGGCGGAAATAGTACCTACATCATGAGAGACCATCATTATTGCCATTTTGCTGTTCAGGATACGCAGCTTGTCATAGAAGTCAGCTTCGAACGAATTATCAACGAAAGTTGCCGGTTCATCAAGCAGAAGGAGTCGCGGCGACCCTGAAACGGCCCGGGCCAGGTAGACGCGCTGGAGCTGTCCGCCTGACAGCTCGTTGAGAGCCTGATGGGCAAGGGGTGTAAGACCAAGCTCATCCATAACCTCCGAGGCCCTTTTCTTTTCTTTGGACCCCATCCGGCCCGTAGCACCCTTGTTCAGCATCATTCCCGAGAGCACAACATCTTCAACGGTCACAGGGAAGAGGGTATCTCCCTGTGCCACCTGTGGCATGTAACCTATCTGGTTGATCATGAGGCTTCCAGGCGAAAAATCAATCTTTCCGGAAAAGGGTTTTAAAAGGCCCAGTATAACTCTGAGGAGGGTGGTCTTGCCTCCGCCGTTAGGACCAATGATGCCAATGAAATCATTTTCATCGACGGTCATCGAGATATCCTTCAGAACCACCTTGTTCTCATATCCGGCGGTCAGGGACTCTATGGCAAAAAGAACTCCCATGTTATGTTATCTGTTGTCTGTTATCTGTTATCTGTTATTGGGTGTCGCTACTGCCGATTGCCTATTATCTATTGCCTTACCCACTTCTAAAACAGCCGCCGGCCAGTCTCTGTTCATCGGGTTGATAACAACCAGCCGGGCGCCAGTCTCATCAGCAAGCGATTCCGCGTTCCTGAGATCATATTCTGCCTGTATGAAGATAACGCTTATTCCCTTGTCCCTGGCAATATCAATCAGCTCTTTCATCCTCGCCGGCGAAGGGCTTTTGCCCTCATCTTCAAATGAGATCTGTTCAAGGCCGTAATCATGCGCCATGTATTCAAGGGCCGGATGGTAGATCATAAATGTGGCTGACCCTGCCTCTGACAGCCCTTCCCTGAGTGTTGAGTCGACCTGTGTAATCTTTTCCTGAAGCGCCTTAAGACCGGCTTCATATTTCTGAGCTGATGCCGGATTAAGTCCCGTCAGGAAGCTTTTTACGTCCTCAGCAATGACATATGCTGAAAGCGGTGACATCCAGTAATGAGGATCAGGTCCCCCGTGGTGGTGACCCTCATGGCCGTCCTGATGATCTTCTTCATCCGTGCCGCTCAGCTCAATGAGGTCGATGTTGGCAGAAAGGTCCAGTATCTTCATATCAGGATTGATTTCTCTGGAACCTTCCCATCCAGGCCTGTTCGAATCCGAGCTGCCCGTTGATAATAAAAGCTTCTGATCCTGCAAGTGCATTGATCTGGGCCGGCAGCGGCTCCCAGATATGATGGTCAGCTCCCGGGGGCAGCATGACATTTACCTTGAAGTCATCACCTGCAACAGCCTCCACAAAATATGCAAATGGAGGTATGCTGACCGTTATCACCCTCCCGCCATCCTTTGGCTGACGGTGACCCACAGGAGGTCACAATGAGCATAAGGGACAAAAACCACAGAAAAGTTTTTTTCATAACCGGGAAATTGGTTATGCAAATGTAACATTATGGCAAATGAGGGCAAAAAACACAAATAATTATTCCCGATGCGTTGTGATAACATTTACAATGCATCGTATAAAACGCGTAGAGACAGGTCTCAGACCTGTCTCTACTGTTTTGATTACACAATTTGTAATCGAAGAAATAATGAACCGGAAACAGAAAACCGAAAAAACCGAATTAATTTGAATTCATTGATATACGGAAATTACCCGTGGCATTTTTTGATTTGATTTTAAAGATCCATTTGCCGTTCTTCCATTTGCTCTCTTCATTTTCCTCGATGCTCTTGCGCCAGTTGAGACTGCCGTTTTCATCAATCAGCACTTCCGAGAGCTGCTTGCCGTCAGGCATGATGATAGCGACACTTATGGATCCTTCTGCGCAGTTGCCTGAAACCGAAAGGTTGACGTTGCCGTCGTCACCGCCAGCGTCCATTGTGAATTCATTTGTGAATGTGGCTTCAAGCACCTGGCGCGTGTAGTTCCATGATGACCCGGGTTTGCCCGAATGGCCCCTGTCGTTGTATATATAGAAATCGTCGGTGTAGGGTACGGCATACATGAACATATTTTCATCCGGAAAGGACTTCAGGTGAATATCCTTCATAATATCCGTCTGATAATCCTCAGACATCGCCTCTGCCCTCTTGCGGATTGCATCATAATCATGCACAGCCTGTTCATATTCAGGACCCCTCTCATGCCTTGCCATTACCTCCTCAGCCTCCTTCATTCTCTTCTGAATCTCATATTCCCTCAGTTTGGCAAGCTCTTCCTGCTTTTTTTTCTGAGCTTCCGCTTCCTTCTGTTTTGCCAGCTCTTCCTGTTTTTGCTTGTCAGCATCCTGAGGGTGTTGCCCCCTGTGCGATGACGGATGCTGAGGCCATTAAGAGCACTAAAATAATCGCAACTGATTGTACCATTCTTTTCATGACTGTCCCTTTTAAATTGTTTCATGATGTAAAATTACACCCTGTTTTCGTAAGCGTAAGTTAATGAGAGGTTAATGTAAGGTTAATCTATCCTCTGTTCCGGAGCATTGCTTAATTTTGACACAAAGTAATAAGATGAAGCGTCATCTGATAATCATATTGCCACTGATAGCCCTTCTGGTTTTTCTTGCCGTGCAGGTCTTTATGATCATAAGCATATGGCGGCAGGAAAAGGAAAATATGCTCATGCGGTACGAGTCACTTACACGTGAAGCGTCAGCCAGGCTGCTGGCAGGGAAGAAGGTCAACGGGTTCGAAAAAGCGATGGATATCACCGATAAGTTTGCCGGACTGGTTATCAACGAGAAGATCGCAGAGCTTTCCGGTCCTGCCGACACTGCCAACCTGAGAAAAAAGGTACTGGCACAAACCTACTCAATACTTCAAAAAAATGAAATCCTTTCACAATTTACCAAAGAGTTTATAAAGAAAAAGGGATACAGCACTGACTATAAGCCATCAATCTGGATATCTAACCTCAGTCTTATTAACGGACAATGGACCCTTCATCATTGCTGACACTGTACCTGATGATGACGAGATACCAAAGACCGTGATCATTGTGGAAAGTTACAGGGAAGAGCATAACAACTTCGTCATTGCATATGTGTCTCTCATAGACATGAATGAACTTGACAGCCTGGTTTTCAAAAAGGCTTTCTTCTCGATGCTGCTTATTACTTTAAGTGCCCTGATAGTGTTCATGGTTTTCTGGTTCACATGGCGAAACCTGATGGAAGAAAAGCGGCTGTCAGGCCTTAAAAGCGATTTTATCAATAACATGACTCATGAGCTCAAGACGCCCCTGTCGACAATAACAGTTGCAGGCCGGACGCTTGAAAAGGCGCAGATAAACAGTGATCCTGACAAAGTGCTTGAAACGGCAAAAATGATAAGCAAGCAGAGCGTGAACCTCAATCAGCTCATAAACACAATCCTTGAGGTGAGCCTGCTTGAAAGAACCGAATTCGAGCTCGACAGGCAAAAAGTCAGTGCTGATGAGCTGACACACCAGATTGTTGCCTCCTTTCCTCACATCATGCGATGGCTGCGCTGAGGTGCAGGAAGACTATAAGGCAACCGGCATCGCCCTCTCTGTTGATATTGTATATTTTACCACGATGATTAACAACCTTCTGGGCAACGCGGTAAAGTACTGCGACAAGGAACCTGTTATCCTGGTGTCAACGATGACTGAAAACAATGATTTTCAAATAAGTGTCACCGACAACGGGGTGGGCATACCTCACGAGCATATCGATCATATCTTTGAAAAGTTTTACCGGGTTCCACATGGCAACATTCACAAAACCAAAGGACTGGGACTGGGACTTTATTATGTCAAACGCATAGCAACTGCCCATGGCGGAGATGTGTCCGTTTTAAGCAGGCCGGGACGAGGCTCCACATTCAAAATCAGACTGCCACTATAAAAAGAACCACCATGAAAATACTGTTAGCTGAAGACGACATTGATTTCGGGAACATACTGTCACAGTATGTCTCATTGAGCGGATTTGAAGCCATCCTGGCACGGAACGGGAAAGAAGCATGGGAGTTGTTTCACACTGACAAGCCTGATATATGTGTTCTTGATGTGATGATGCCTGAGATGGACGGCTTTACCCTTGCCGAAAAACTGCGTGAGGCCGAGCCCGGAATACCATTCATATTCCTGACTGCCAAGAGCCTGCGCGAGGACATAATACGCGGCCTGAAGCTGGGCGCCGACGATTACATCACCAAACCATTTGACCCTGAGATGCTTATGCTGCGAATAAATAATATTCTGCGAAGAGTCTATTCAGGCACCGACGATGAATTTTCAGTCTCAAAGACAACACTGAGATACAATGCCCTCGAGGTAACCACCCCTGGTGGCAAGGAGAAGCTGACATTGCGTGAAGCCCAGCTCCTGAGGCACCTGATGATCAACAGGAATAAAACACTGACACGAGAACAGATACTGACGGAAATCTGGGGTCAGGACGATTATTTCCTGGGACGCAGTATGGATGTCTTTATAAGCCGGCTGAGGAAATATCTCTCCATCTGATCATGGACTGGCCCTGCGTACATTAAGGGGCATGGGGTTTGTGCTTGAGGAGGTGACGTTAATCAGTTCGATTTCAGCCTCTGCCTCGCGTATCAGGAATTCCGTCAGGTTGACATCGTGGTTCAGATTGAGCTTGCTCCTTAACCTGTACCGGCCTATCTCCACCGCCCTGTGATGAGATATTCGTTAAGTTAGCTATCTCCTTGGTGGTGAAATTCATTCGCAGATATGAACATAGTCTCAGGTCATTGGGTGTCAGAGACGGATACTTGTTCTTCAGCTTTCTGAAAAAGCCCTCCTGTGAAAGCTTCAGGTTCTTCATGACCTTCTGCCACTCCTCGGTCTGGGAATCAAGGCCGTGGTCTATTATCTGCTCCATCTCCCTGACAAATTTGGCCGGTAACTTTGCCGATGAATCCTTTGTCTGAATCCAGTTTGTCACGCAGTTCTCTCAACGTATCAGTCTTTCTGATCAGATAACGCATCGTCAGCATCAGCTCATAGCCTTTGTAATCAAGCTCGCTCTCAAGCCTGTGCTTTCCCGACTCATAATCAATAAGCTGACGGTGGCGGTCGAGTGTCTGCTGCCATATCTTTACAATAATCCCGACCAGCAGCCGTCAGGATCAAAATATACAGCGCCAGCGCCCAGCCGCTTTTCAGGAAAGGTTTCCTGATTGCAAAGGTGACCTCTGTTACCTTTTTGCTGAATACTTCTTTCACCTGGAGGTGGTACTGGCCTGATTTGAGATTGAGAAATGAAAAGTTATCAGAGGTGGTCCGGTGCCAGTTTTCTCCAAGCTCCAGTGATCCGGTAGAGATACTCCCGTCCTCCCATATCAAATCCCGAAGGATTGGCAATAAAAGCTGTGAGATTGTTTTCCGAACTCGGGATGCGGTAACCTTCCATCATCATGGGGAAACAGTGTGGTGGTATTGATCATTGCCACTGAAAACGAGACGGTTGACAACAACTGTTGAAGTATCATTCATGACTCGTCAGCCTGCCAATATTATAAGTGCTGAAAGCCTGCCTGGTGGGTATAAGCAAGGTATTCGAATCAAGTGAAACAATCTGCTGCTCACGCCACGGAAGGTCAGCATATTCATGAAAGAATTCCAGTACTTTTTCAGCCTCAAGCTCCTTTGTAATATTAAAAAGCGCAATCCGGTCGTCAAGAATAAACCAGTAACTGTTTTTACGGTAATGGATTATCTGTGTGGCGCTCACATATTCACCCAGCCCCGGTTCAAGCGACGTTATCTGAAAAAAAGTCTTTTTCTCATAGTCAAACGCGAAGATATGGTCTGATGTCAGGAACACAACCTGGTTATTGATACTTGACATCGTCAACCTCTCTGCCGGTATCTGCTACTGAGCTGAAATACAGAGTATTGACAATGGAATCGGTTCTCTCATTCAGTTCCAGCCGGTAGATCCCCTTCATTGGATGTACCGCCCAGACATACCCGAGGTAATCAACCTCTATGAACCTCGTCGGTTCAATGTAACCTTCAATTCTGTTTCTGAAAATCCAGTCGCCCTTTGTATCTTTCATGAAAGAGACAATTCCGGTATATGTTCCCTCAAGTAAAAGGTCACCGTAACGTTTCAATCGACCATCCCCCGGTTATGTCCGGATATTTTCCGCAGGGCATCCCCTTCAATGAGGAATGTGCCCTCGTTGTGCCCGCATAAAATCTGGTCGTCAAACTGATCAAGATTCCAGACCTGACCCTGCGTGTTGGGAATAATTCTCAGGTTGGCGAAGCCGTAATAACCGTTGTTCTTCCTGATATCTGCCGCAAACAGACCGTGATTGGTTCCGAGATAAAGACAGTCCTTGTCCCTGATGGCTGTATAAATCGTTCCCAGCTTTCCGTTTACATTTTCATAATGGGTGACCGGAGATGATACATTGATAAAATTCGCACCCTCATCAAGTCCTATCCAGAGCCTGTCGTCAACATCCTTAAAGAGAGAGAGCACAGTATTGTTTTTCAAACCGTTGGAGTAGTCATATGATGTAATGATCCTGCCGGACTTATCACTGAAGACCACGCCCTTAAGTATTGTGCCGAAGGCGATCAGCGTGTCATTCACAGCCAGTCCCGCATTGCATGTCTCCTCCTTCAGGTATTCTGATATTTCATTCTTCAGCGGAGTAAATGTATGCCGTCGTACAGGTAGATGCCGTTGTTGGATGTGCATATCCAATATTCATCAAATTTGAATTCAATGACTGCATGCACCTTGAGGCTTCCAAAGATCTCACTTCCTTCAATAAAAGTGAACCCTGATCCGTCAAACAGGTAAAGCCCGTTCGCCTAGCGACTGAGCGATTAATTTCTCTCCCGCCCTGAAGAAGAACAGCATATTGGACGGGCATTTGATGGTGGTTACGGTATTGTAGTTATAAGCATAGACGGAAGTGAATGACTGAAAATAAACTGTATGGTTCAGTTCAAAAATATTCCATATCTCATCATTCTTTGGGACCTCCATGTCCAGTGCAAGTGACCTGTAAACCAGCTCTCCCGGAGTAACCTCCTCCCAGATCCCAAAGTCTTCATAAGAACCCGTAAAAACCATTCCGTCATCATTGACATATACCGATCTTACACCCTGCCTGTAAGGCATTGTGAAAGTTCTTGCACTGATGCCGTTATACTCAATAAGTCCTGTGGAATTGGCAAAATAAATATATCTGCTTACCGGATCCTGATCTATTTCCCAGTTCTGGCTTACGACAGGTACATTACCGGTAATGAGAAGCCTGATCTCATCCTCCTGCCCGTAATTCTGGCCGGGCATCACAAACGAAACTCCGGACAAACAGAAAAACAAAAAATGTAATCTGAGGTTTTTCCCCCATGTTTTTGCTGCCATAAAAACGGAATATTACGTCACGTTTACACTGCCGCAGTAAATATATTAAAAAAATAATTTGACAACTCCGGTCGTCAGCAGATGGCTACCTGACAGTAAACAGAACAAACTCCTTTACATCCGAATCCAGATCCTATAAACAGTTCAAACTCACCGCTATCATAGTCATAGCTCATATCCTCATGGTAATAAGAGAGGTCGCTGAGCGGGAGTTTAAATACGTTATTTTTGCCGTCTCACCCTTTTTAATATTAATCCTCCTGAAAGCCTTAAGCTCCTTAACCGGCCTGGTAACGTTGCCCACCCTGTCACGGACATACAGTTGAACTATTTCGTCACCGTCATAATTACCGGTGTTTGTTACTTCAACTGATGCTTCGATCTCGTCTCCCCTGTCAAAGGTGGTCTTGTTCAAAGACACTGGTGAATAGCTGAAAGTGGTATAGCTCAGGCCAAATCCAAACGGATAAAGAGGGGTATTGGGGCTGTCCTGATACCTTGACTTGAAGTAATCTTCCGGCAGGCGCGGATCAAATGGTCTGCCTGTATTCTTGCAATTATAGAATATCGGTATCTGCCCGACTGATCTCGGGAAAGTCATTGTCAGCTTACCTGACGGGTTGACATCGCCAAAAAGTATATCTGCCACGGCATTACCGGCCTGAGTGCCGCCGTACCATGCTTCCAGTATCGCAGGGGCGATATCATCAAGCTCACCTATTGTCAGGGGCCTTCCGTTAAAAAGAACCACTGCCACAGGTTTCTTCAGGGAAATGATCCTGCGTGCAAGCTCCATCTGCACTCCTGGCAACGATATGTCGGTCCTGCTGGAAGCTTCACCGCTCATATCCTGGCTCTCGCCCAGTGGCGAGGATCACAAAGTCAGCCTTGCGTGCCGCTGCAACAGGGCTCTGGCAAAGCCCTCGGTCGACGTGCCGGTGATCTCGCATCCCTTTTCAAACAGGACTTTGATATTGTCACCGGCATTTTTCTTTTATACCTGCAAGCACGGTGACGCAGCTGTCCCATTGACCTGCAGCACCCCATCCCCCCAGCATATTCTCCCTTGAATCTCCCAGCGGCCCGATGACAGCAATGGTTCTTACTTTCTCTCCTGACCGGTAAGGTGTTGTTTTCATTTTTAAGAAGTACCATTGAACTGGCTGCGAATTTTCTGGCAAAATCCTGATTCGCTGGTGTCATTAATTCATTCTGCCTCGCGCTTCTTATTACAGTATCTGTACGGATCCTCGAACAGGCCCAGCTTATATTTTGCTTCCAGTATACGTCTCACAGAGTTGTTTATGGTTTCTTCGGATACTTTACCCGAAGCGACAAGGTCTTTCATGAAATCCTGATAAACCCTGCCTTCCATGTCCATATCCAGCCCGGCATTTATTGACAGTCTGCCTGCATCGCTTGAATCAGCGGCAACGCCGTGAAGTATTAACTCCGGAATTGATGACCAGTCTGAAACAACAAATCCGTCAAAGCCCCATTCACTCCTTAAAAGGTCTGTCAGCAGCCATTTGCTCGATGATGACGGTACGCCTGCAATTTCATTAAAGGAGGTCATGAATGAGCCGGCACCTGCATCTGAACCGCAGCTCTGTAAGGCGGAAGATACCATTCGACACAGTGATCTGTCCGACATGTCAACCGTATGATAATCACGTCCTGCCTGTGGCGCTCCGTAAGCTGCGAAATGTTTTACACAGGCCATCATCGTATCTTTCATCTCCGAGATCCGCTGCCCTGAAAACCTCTTACCCGTGCAGCGGCAATCATGCTGCCCAGATAAGTATCTTCGCCGGCTCCCTCCATCACTCTGCCCCACCTGGGGTCACGTGCAATATCCACCATCGGTGCATAAGATCCAGTTGATACCCATGGCCGTAGCCTCAGATGCTGCGATGCTGCTCTGACTTTTCAATGGCCTCCATATCCCATGAACAGGCCTGGGCCAGTGGTATCGGAAAGATCGTTCTGAATCCATGTACCACGTCAAGCCCGAAAATCAGTGGAATTCCCAGGCGTGTCTCTTCAACCGCCATCTTCTGAAGAGCAGCTACATTCTCAACGCCGAAAGTATTAAGAATAGCACCGACTCTTCCCCTGCCTGATCAGCCCCTGGTTATCCTGTAACACCGCCGGTCCTGTAAAGAACCCTCCTCCTGTACAGAGATTAAGCTGCCCGATCTTTTCTTCCAGGGTCATCTTTTTCATCAGGTCATCGATGAAAGACAGTCATCTCACGGTCGGCCGGAAGATTTTTTTGACTGTGTCACAACACAATACAAATTCAGCAAAACGGCGGCTGTCAGGAACAAAGTTTTTAATTTCATCTCTGGAGGTTTAAAGTATCATCTATGTTATTCTGCTTTTACGATCTGGCTCATGGCGCTTATGCCGTTCTCATTCATTGCTTCAATGGAGAAGTAATATGTTTTTTCATTGTCCATGGTTTTGAGCCAGTATTCATTTGCACCGTAAACCATGATACAGTTATAAAGTTTATCCGGCTCGGTTCCCATGTAAATATTATAGGCATAGGCGTTATCAACAGGGCTCCATCGAAGCCAGGCACTGCGTTTGTCCTTCTTGGTCCGGAGCACTATTAATTCCTTTACAGCCTCAGGTTTCTCGCCTGCTCCTGTTCCAAAGACACGAAAGCCGCTGATGGCAAACTTGCCGGTAGGCATATGAATGTTGACCAGCTTGAGATATCGTGCTTTTACAGGTTTGGCCAGCTCAATATAATCATGCGGAACATCCGTTTTGTTCTGGCTTTTATCTACCAGAAGATTCCATTTTTTGCCATCGGCTGACTTAGATATTTTATACTGATGATAAACACCTGCTGATTTGCCGAGAAACTCAGCATCCTGATCAGCATAATTGATCTGAATTGCATTTACCGTGGAAAGAGCACCCAGGTCAGACTGGAGCCACTCGTTCCCTCCAGACGTCTCAGCACACCAGTAAGTCTTGATATTCTCATCCACTGCAAAGTTGGCTGAATAGTTGCCAAGTGTTGAAGAAACGGTGACCGGTTTCTGGTAATTAAGCAGCATCCATCCTGTGAAACGGCTTTTCAGATGGTCTTCCTTCCCGTCAGGCAGATATGTCGGGTAATCACCGAAGGCCGTATTGCAGTACATGACATCATCCTTATCAAATCCGGCAGGCCAGATTCCGATCCGTCTTTCAAAATTGTTTTTTACGCAGATACCTATTGTGGAAACATGCCAGTAATTGCCCCACCTGTCCTGAAATGTTGATCCATGGCCGGCGCCGTTTGCAAAGCCTCCTGCCTTATAGCTGAATGGCATCGACTGCGGGGTCATAGACGCCAAGAGGGTCGTCACCTACAACCACGCCGTCGGCATAACCGCTGAATTCCGTTCCGGGGGCACCGTACTGGAGGTAATATTTGCCGTTGTGTTTCGTCATCCAGGCGCCTTCGATAAAAGGATCAAGGAAGGTGTTGTCCATATGCTCTCCGAAACGCTGCCAGCCATAGCGCCATGGCTCCAGGATGTACATCTCCCTGCGTGCCGACAGCGGCTCCATGGTTTTCCTGTTCAGCTCAACACCGTAAACCGGATACTGGTTGCTGCTGCCGTTGTACATATAGAACCGGCCGTCGTCATCGGTGAAAAAAGCCGGGTCCCAACCGCCGATGGTCAATGAATCGACCAGCGGTTTCCAGTCATCGGTTTTCGGATTGGTGCTCATCCAGATGGTAAATTCGCTGGTATAGGTTGATCCGAACACCAGCATGGTATCGCCGATAATGCCAACAGCCGGAGCGCAAAGTTCATCGTAACCTTCATTCCAGGGACGCAAAAACAATCTCGGTATGAAATTCCAGCTGATCATATCACTGCTCCACCAGTATCCCCACTGGTTGGTGGAGAACAGAAAATAATCGCCCTTGTAATTTACGATAACCGGATCGGCAGTTGCACGGTGTTTTCCCCATTCGCTGAAATTCGGAATAGGTGTGTAGCCATAGTCAATATTTACCGGGTTGCAGTATGTTTTCTGCTCGAAATTCCTGCCCCTGTATGATCTCCAGAGACAGAAACATCAGAAGAATCAGATGGGTCACCCTGATCTTCATAAATTTATTATTAACTACTTTATTTTTAGGACTATAGCTCTTTTATCCAGATGTTACGGAACTGCACAAGGCTTGAAGCACCCTGAAGTTTTCCGGTTTCAGGATTTAAACCGCCGTGATGTTGCAGTCCCAGGCGACCCCATTCTGCCATTCCCGGGTATAATGCATTATCAATAACTGTAATTCCGTTGTTTATGACTGTAATCCTATCTCCTTTCAGGGTAATATCAAATGCATTCCACTGCCCTACAGGCTGGTCGGCGTTTTCTTTTGGCACAGCAGCTGCACGTGCTTCAGGAGGCACCGACTCATCGGTCCTGACTGACCACAGTTCACCGGACCCGACCGACCAGCACCAGAGATTGACCTGGCCCGATTCCTTGAGCAATATTCCGGAATCAGAATTTGGCCCGGGCGGTTCAATAATCTTTCCGTTTTCGTCATGCCAGTATTCGCCGTTCGGCATGATGGTAGGAAGAGGAAACAGGTGATCGCCGTAACCTTTAAAACGCCACTCAATGTGCAGGCAAAAATCCTTGTACTCCTTTGCTGTCCAGAGATTTTTATCTCCGCTGGCTTCTGACCGTGCATCGTAGTCAATGACGCCATCAATAACCGACCAATGGCCGTTATCTCCCACCGGGGCAACCCATCCGGTCAGATCCTTACCGTTGAATATACTGGTAAATCCCTGTTGTCCATAGATGCTTTTGTCCTGACCAGTACAGAATGTACCAAAGCCGGCTAACATCATTAACGAAATAATCAGTTTTATTTTCTTCATTTCTTCATGTATTTTGAGTTATTGTCAAATGTTAATTACAGTTCCCACCCCGCCCGGTAAACCCGTGACAAATATTGATTTGCCTCCGGCATATTTGTTACTTTCATATTTACGTTATCCCATTCAAGGCGATCATCCATGCGGATGGCCAGGTTACCAAGGCAAATTGCCTCAGCTACAGTTTGGCATTCTCAAAGCTTCCTCTCGATGGTTTGCCCCCTTTGAAAGCTGCTATCATTTCATCAGTCTGATCGACGGGAACAGACGGTGGAATCTTGACTGAGGCTATAGTGGAGGCTTCGTTCTTCACATCAAGTAAAACTGCATTCCCATATCCGTAATCGGTAAGTATTGTACCCTGTTCCCCGACGAACATCACCCCGTCTTCCGGCATTCTAAGTCCTTTTCTGACTAAGGCTGCCGGCGTTCTGGGCTTAATACCGCCTTCATACCAGAATACATCCATCATCCTGCCATTCCGATTAACCGGCACCTCCCAGTAAAGTGTAGCAGCATGCGGGTAGCTCAATTCGTTCTTCACCCATAAGCTCCTGAAATCCCTGACCTCACAGGTAAAGCTTGAAGAACCTTCGGCTGAAACCGGCATTCCAAGGTTCAGCATCCTCCAGTCTTTCCAGAAACCGTAATAGCCCATGTCGGCCAGACATCCGGCTCCGAATTCATACCAGGCCCTGAAAACCGTGTGAGTGTAGCCTGGTGAATACGGACGATCAGTGGAAGGCCCGAGCCATAGCTGCCAGTCAAATCCGTCAGGGATGGGCGCCTCATCGGGCAGGTATGGTGATCCCTGCGGCCACATCGGCCGGTTGGTCCACCGGTGGAGCTCCTTCACATTACCGATCAGCCCACTGTCAATCCAGGCCTTTATTGTATAATATTCATCATGATCCTGGAATGCAAAACACTGCGTTGGCATTCCGGAATTTCTTGCGGCATTGCATGTCAGGCGGGTCTCATTCATGAAGTTGCCGATGGGTTTGTGCGTCGCAACAGCCAGTTTCTTTTTCATTCCAGCCAGGGCGATCGTCGCATGAAGATGGTCAGGTGTCATTATAAAAATCGCATCCAGTCCTTGTTCCTTCTCAAGCATTTCCCTGAAATCGGCATAAGCGGTACATCCTTTATATCCATTAACTCCGGAGCGGCCGCTATAAAAATCATTTATTTGTTTTCGTCCAACCTCTCTGCCACCGGCAGCCCCATGCTTCTCTCCCTGTGATCTGCCCCATAACGGGTAATCAAGACTTTCGCGGTTGGGATCGCAAACTGATACGAACTGCAACTGATCATATTTTAACCAGTCGGTTAATTGTTTCAGGCCCTGCGTTCCGGCACCAACGAGCGCCACATTGATTCTTATCACTTGGAGCGGTGATTCCGCTACCGCAAATTAATTGAGACGGCAATATCGTCAATCCCATCCCGGTTAATGTTGTCTGTGTAATGAAATTTCGTCTTTTCATATTTAGCGCGATTGGTTTATTTCAGATACGGGCTTTGAAATCCAAGTTTCCTAAGTCCGTTTTGTATATCAGGGATCTGCATAAACAGTTCCCACAGCAGGCCGCTGCGATAATTCTCTATCATGACCACTATGGGCCCCTGGTCAATAGCCAGGTGGCTGGTGGCATACCAGTCATGTGTCTCGCTGAAGCCGTCGACAAATCCATATTCACTCCAGATCCTGTCACCAAGATCATAATAGAAATGTTTTAATGCCTGCATTGAATACTCAGGGGTATAGGGAAATGAAGATAGTGCGGCAGTAGGCTGTATAACTCCGAAATCATCCTGCGGGCAATGGGCCACGTATCCCTTGTAGCTGTCTCCTGCTGTCAGCCCCCAGCAGTTTTCACCATACCCTTTGTAACCTTTTGGGTTGTCAATGCAATAAGCCCTGTTGATGAGGGTATGGTTACGGACCTGCTCAAAATAGTCATTCCCCAGAGAATCTGTCAGTCCGTTAGGATCGATGCCCACAAAGGTGTAATGCTCAAAAAAGAGCGGACCGCCGCCTTCATAATTGCCAAGAGGAAGACGGATCCCGTAGTACGACTTCCCGTTTTTAAATCCCGGACTGCCGATCCAGCTGCCGTCGTAAACATCTCTTGAAATTGAGTGGAAAGGGGAAGACGCCGCCATGATATATGTGATCAGACACTCGTTCCATCCCCATATCGGGAAGTTCATGTCAAATCCGTTGTTGGGGCTCCAATGCCAGTAGAGCTTTTTCTCTCCGTTGGTATGCCAGTTCCAGTTCGCCGTGTTCCACATCCGGGTGATCCTGTTACGCAGGTATTTTTCGATGGGGAGATCAGCATCGAAATATTCGCGGGCACATAAAAATCCCATTATCAGGTAAGATGTCTCAACAAGGTCTGCAGCGTCGTCAAGGCGGTCGAATTTGATCGTCTTCCCGGTTCTGCCGTCCATGAAATGAGGATAGATGCCATGAAAACAGTCGGCGTTAATAAGGAAATCAGCGATCTGTACAAGTCTTTTCACCGCAGTATCCCTTGCTATCCAGCCTCTTTCAACTGCCACTATTGTGCTCATTATCCCAAAACCTGTTCCTCCTATGGCACAGGCATCCGGCCCAAAGGGGGTCTTGCTGAAGTTGGGTTCACCCCAGGCTTCGTTAATGTAATCCCAGTAATGCTCTGCAAGAACGGTATTGCTGCGTTCCCTTGCCAGGCCGCTCACCGGGTGCGCATAATGCCAGAAGTACCGGAAAGTCTGCCGTTGAACAATATCAAGCAATACCGAGTCCGGGATATCCTGCACAATGCCAACTACCGGAATTGAATTATCCTGTTCACCGGCATCGCTGTCAGTTGTACATGATGACAGTACTAAAAGGCAAATAAACGGAACTATGCTTAAACCAGCTCTCAGGTTCCTCATTTGTTCAGATTAATTTTGTTCATATTATGCCCTTACAAACAGCCTACATGATAACTTCAACGACATTGTCATGTGGATTCATCAGTGAAGCAAATTTATAAGCCGGGATAACTGCGCCTCCCTTGCGGTATTTATTTTCCTCATGAGTAATTCTTACCCTTGTGCCATTGATATATATTGCCCTGGGAGAATAGTTGCCTTCTTTTACAGTATAATTAAATCTTACTGTACCGCCCAGCAGGTCGATGGAGGCAGAAAGGCCATCGAGGCAATTAGGCAAGACGGGATCAATGATCACATTTTCATATTCAAGACGTAATCCGAGCAGTCGTGTCACAATTATGCCGATAAAGATCCCCGGTCCGCTGGAATAAACACGCCAGCCGCCCCGGAGAGTAATTTCACCGGTCAGTATCTGATTATAGATCTCATCCGCTTCATACCTGCTCCTGAAAGTCACATCAGAGCTGCTGTAATAGCAGTTTGCCTGCCGTATGTCGCCGCAGGGCACGACCTCCCTGTAAGCAACCGGAATAGCCTGCCTCAGGGCTTTCAGGAAGGCATCCGCATTGCCGGTGCGTGACAAGGCCTCGGCATAGCGTATGTGTTCATGCACATACATAAGGCCTATCTCTCGGCCAAAGAAGGTACTGCTCTCGGCTCTCTGGAAGAATTTCTGAATGCCACCATTGTATTTCAGAGGGCGATCCATCAGTCTCGCGCCATCCGGCCCCTTCAGATGCTGTTCGATGAGAACCTGATGGTGGCGGGCTTGTGCCCTGGTAAAAATACCGCTGATGATCCCTCTTTCCATCGGAAGAATGCTGTAATGTATCCCGGTCTTTTCATCACGCGGATGGAGAAGGAGGCTGACTGTGTCGTCTTTTTCAATCAGGCCGTAGCCTGCCACAATGCCATCCTTCATCAGGTGCCTGTTAAAATCTGCTTTTATCCTGATGCAAATATCCTCCAGTTCCTTCGCTTTTATTGCATCGCCGGCCTGCTCGAACACCTCCTGGTATTGCGTAAAAGCCTGGTAATTCATCTCGACCGTCCAGCTTGAAATCATTCTCTGTGCCAGATCCTTGCTGACAGGCTGCAGTGAGTCATTCCAGTCGCCGCCGTCGAATGGTACCAGGGCCGTGCCCGGCACGAATGAACTAACTATCATATTGATCAGCCTGTCAATATGTTCGCTGAGAGGCTTGACCTCAGCGTGATCCGGGCCTTTTTCATGGTAGAAGGGCAGGATCTCATCAAGTATCGACAGTTTACCTGTGACCCTGATGTAATTGCTGAGAGCAATGATACACCAATACACAACATCACCGTGAGCGCTGTCAGCCCTTATGTTACGATAGCTGTCGAACATCCACCACTGTGGCCATCCACCGTCAGGGTTCTGATTGGAAAAGATTATACGCAGAATCTGCCTTACTTCCTCATATTTCCCCATGCAGAGCAACAGGTCCAATGGCCCTTGTGCAACATCACGCGTACCCCAGGCAGCCCCGCTGAACTGCTCCAGTCCGTACGGAGTAAGGTAATGGGTTATCGCATTCATTCCATACCAGGGCAGTACTTCCCTGATTGCCGCCACATCTGCATGTGTTCCCTCCAGGGACAGGTTCAGGGAAAGATTCTGCCATACAACCTGTGCGTCCTGACTTTCTGAAAGCCATTGATTGTCTGCATTTTCAATCTTAACAAAATCTGCGGGGGTACTTACTTCGCCTAAAAAGCTCATGCAGAAATCTGATGTCTCTGATACCTCAAGCACAAACAAAGAGCTTCCGTGATTTTTCCGGTCATCATAAAGAGCCTCATCTCCGCCTGCTTTGCAGGCAGGTTCAGGATAATTGATTTTTATTCTGAACTGCGGGTGAGGAAATTTACCCGCTATCATGCTGCCCGGTTTTGGTTTGGCAATATATTCACCGGAACTGTTTCCCGGGATAATGGTCCATGCGTTGAGATCATCAAAATGATGGGTCACTAGGAGTTTTACCCTCTCGCCGCTGATTACTCTGAAATCCATGTTAACCTGCGGGGCTTTCTTTGATGTCCAGGTGCGCACCTGGAAGCAATGCTCGCCGTGCTTGTATATCCAGCGGCAGTGATTCAGTCCCATCTCGAAGGCGGAGGGAACACCGAGCAGGTATTGCCGTCCGGCAATGGTAACAAATATCCGCTGCCCGGTCTCAGGCGAAAGATTGAACTGACTGGAACATATTGAAAGAAGGACGTTAAAATTGGTGTTGCCCTGGCTGAGATGCGAATTGAAGACCCCGTAAGCAAATGACGCCGTTGAGACAATACTCTCATCAGGCACATAACCTGCCTCAGCCTGCATTATATGACCGTGTGGCCGGTCAGCCATGGTCTCCTTTTCCCGAAGCATGACATGATTGTTATCTCCGCAGAAGAATGATAACAACCGTCCGTTTACCGTTTCAGCATGCCGTCTGTCATGTCCAAAAAAACCTGTGAGCTCAGTTTCGGTCAGGTCTGTGACTGGCAATAACGGGCAAGTGTTGAAAATATTCCTGACCGGGGTGGCAAGGTCAAATGAACCGGTTGGTAAATCAATATCGCCATACTCTGAAAAGAGACCGGATAAGAGTTTCAGGTCATCATCAGAGGTAGCCAGAGGATGGTCGCGAAGGTAAGTTGCAGCGAAGGCGCTCGTGTGCCTTTCACCAGCGGAAAGCGTAAAAGGTTTTTCCTGTAAGGCAACAACAGATGACTCTCCCGAGAATTCGCCACCCAGGGTCCAGGCAAGTAGGCCTTCCGGTATGCCTGTCTCACGGAATTTACTGCCATAAAATTGCATGCCGTCAACACTTGCCGCCACTGCCCTGTTTTTGCATGCAATCATAAGCCAGGGGTTACCGTCAGCTTCTTTCATATTCTGACGGCAGCACACCACCGAACCGAAGTTTTTATCCTCAAGAATGCGCCGTTCAAGATACTGGCTAACGTAATATTCGTTTATCAATCCTGAGTTCAGCAGGCTTCAGTCCGACATCCTGCACACAGATTATATCAGCCTCAACAGCGCCGTCAGTGGTATTTTCGACTTCCAAGCTCCATTGCCAGCTCAGGCTTTTACCTGAAAGCTGCAGTGCACATGTGTAGGTCAAGTCCCGCCCAGCTACCCGAGGCAACATAAGTATCACCTTGAATTGTGAAACGGCTGTTGCTGCCCGGACCCAGTAAGAGCCGTGTACTCAATGCGATTAGTCCTTTTTCTCAACCAGAGGTTTGCCCCTGACACAGAAAAAGGACTTGAAGCTTTCAGGCTGATTCTTAATCGGATCAACAGCAATGCTCCTGACTGAACCATTGTCCTGAAAGTCAATGTCAAGCCCCAGGGAATTCCTGATATTCATTTATTTGAATTTGATAATTAAGTGTAAACTCTTTTCTGTTTGCATGCCCGTAAATACAAGCCGCGCGCTTGCCGTCATGAACCACTTCAACAGCCTCATCGTCAATTGTCGCTGATCTGATCTTCATGGCATCATGGCCTTCAAAGACTATCTCACCTGCCAGATCACGGTCTCCGCAGAGAGTGATTTCAAGATGATCCATCATTCTCAGCAACACCAAGTATGTCGGATGTACAGTGCAGGATTTTCAGACCTCGCGAAACTTCCATGCATACCGGGGTTAAGATAGCGTACAGCTCAGGCCATGAACATTTCATTGACGAAACAGGGGAACGCCACCGGTTCACCAGTTTCCGGGATGGGTATAAGTAACTTTGCCGCTCAAGCTTTTCATTGTAGTAATTACCCACGAACAGCAATGCCCTGTCGTCATCTGTAAACCGTTCCCTGACAGTTAAATATTCATCCTGAGGCAGATGCCTGCCTGAGCCTGGCGCCTGATCTTTTAAGAATTGCTTCATAGACCGGTTTGTGTCCTTCGGTATCAAATCCGATCCACGTTCCCAGGTGTATGACTGACCCTCGTCCCAGTGGCTTTGATAAATCCGCAGGCAGTACCACTGAATGGTCCGGGCAATAATTTCCGCACCGGCAAGTGAATCTTCAGAATATGTGATCTGCGGATTGGCACACTTGATGTCTTTAAAGTCAAATATATCAATCAGAGGTGAATCAATGATCTCTCTGCCCGAAGGCGATACTGCAAAGGGCATCGCGTGATTATGGTGCATGGCTTCTGAGACATCTCACGGTCAGGCAGGTAAGGGAAAATAACCATATTGCCGCCGGCGCGGGCGTAATCAACAATGGTCTGCTGGTCGGCGGCATTCATTTCATCTGTGCTGAATGCCCATACCTGCTTGTACCTTCTCAGACTATCTGCAGTGGCTTTGCTCAGGTCAGCCATGTCATAATCAATGTTGAGTATCTGGAGCACCTTCAGCAATCCGTCGAAATATGCCGGCCTGCGTATGGCAGATGGTATGAACTGAAGCTCACATACCCCGCCAGCAGGTCTTTCCAGTTCAGTGGCATAGTAAGGCGGATAGAAGAGCACACATACTCCGGCTCTGCGGTTCGCATTTACAATGATGTTTTCAGAGGTCTTTACGATCTTGCTCATTCTTTGAACAAGAGGGAAGGCAAGGGTCCGTTCACCCTCAGGGGTCAGGGGATTGAACCAGTAAAAAGTCTCGCCCGAATAGCCTCTGCGGGACGGGTTGCGCCCCTGCGAGAACATATAATAGTTCCACCCGGTCAGTCCGTTGGCAGATGCTTGCCTTATAGAAGAGCTCCATCTCGCGGTTGTTGGTCACCACATGATACTCGCGCGAACCGCTCTGGAACTCGGCAGCAAACAAAGGCTGGTTGCCCTGCATCGCTCCGGTAATGTCATTTATGACCCGGTCATCATGCATGTTCCGGTACGAAAGGAATTCCGGAATATGATCAACTCCGAAAATGATCTCGCTGTTGCCCCTGAAAAGATCCTCGTACATGGTGATATTGACCGGAAATTCATAGCCGTGTCCGTAGATCCAGCCGGGAAGATTATGATACAGGGGGACAGTCACACCTCTGTCACGTGCCATACCTGACAGCAGTCTCAGATAATCACCGTAATATTTCCTCCAGAAGCAGTGCCATTCATAATCGCGGCCACGGTCACCCCGTGAAGCGTATGGGAGATTACCGTCAGGAGGAAGCTCCACGTTAGCAAAGTCGTGATAATCCGTCCCCCACAATCTGTTCACTTCAGAAATATCTCCGAATTTATTGTGACAGGTACGAAATAAAATGATCCTTCACTGCATTGCCGTAGTCAGCCTGTTTAGCCAGCCATGAGAATACACCTATCTCATTGCATATCTGCATCATGATCACCGGGCCGCCCGCAGAAACCTGATTCTTGCTTATCAGCGGCATGATCTGATCATACCAGAGGGAGACCCTGTCGAGATAATTCTGATTGAAAAGACTTACCCCGTCGCTCTGTACTGGTTCTCCTTTGCTGGTGCGCATCCTTACCTCAGAGCCATACTTTTCGAGGAACCAGTCCGGCAACCCTGCACCTCGGAATTCCGCCAGGATAAATGGTCCCGGTTTAAGAATACAATTTAAGCCGTGCTCCCTGCATAGCTGAAGCCACCCCCTGAGATCACGTTCCGGGCATGTCTTCCCGTACAAAATCAAACAGCGAATTCCTTGTCCTCATGCCATGCCCATGGGACATAGGTGCTGACAGTTGTCAGACCGGCTTCTCTGGCTGCATCAAGGTGCCTGTTCCACAGCTCGCGCCTGATCCTGAAATAATGGATCTCCCCGGAATTGAGAAATACTCTTCTGTCGTCAAGATAAAAACCTCCGTCTTTTACGGTAAATGTCATTTCAGTCTGTTATTAAATTTATACAGTCGACGGATCACCTGTTGCTCCTTCTCCGTTGGTACGCTCAATGTTTCTCAGCCTGAGGAGTTCCTTAATCTCGTGGCTTCTTTTTTCAGTCAGCGTATAGCGGATGACGAAGATGAAAGAGAAGAGACATAAGAGCACGGGCAGCCCGATCTCTACAACACGCATCATCAGAAGAGTGTAAGGCGTCTGTTTTGTGAGCAGCATGATCTCGCTTTCAATATCTCCGAGTTCCTTATCGAGGAGACCCAATGACTGTTCCTTGTTCATTTCGGCAAGCCGGTTATTTATTCCCGTAATCTCCTGCATTAGAGTTTGATAATGCTCTTTGCTGTTCTTTGACTCAATCGATTTGGCTTCAAGATGTGACAGGAGCTCAAACGAATTCACCCTCGCTTTTAACAGTTTGACCTGAAGCGTAAGGGGCATGGCATCCCTGATGATTGACCTGGCTACAGAGTCGGGAGCCTGCGGCCCCAGGCTCTCTAAGCGCAGCTGGATCTTTTCCAGCTCCGTAACTATAGCCTGGGTCGAGGAATGGGAATTTAACAGCATGTTCTTTCTCTGGCTTTGAACAGCTGCCGTCCCGGCTTTCTTTTTATCAGGTTTTTTAGCTGACTCCTTTCCCAGATAGATCACATAATCCCTGGCGTCACTGAGAGCTTCTGCGGTTTCCGCTTTGGTGTTCCCTATCCATTCTGCAGTTTTTCCATCCAGGCCCTTGTATCCATCCCAGTACTGGACTTTGCTCCGCAACTCCCTGACGCTTCCCTGCAGGCTGTCAACCCTGGTAACCTGTGTCTCGTCAAACATAGTGAAGACGATAAGGACACCGGCGACAAAACTGGCAAGTGCGGTTCCCATTTTGATAAACCACCAGAAAATGGCATAATAGCTCCCTTCAGCACGATACCCTGTTTTTAATTCATCTTCATCACATATATCTCCCACCATCGAAGACCCCAGCGTAAAGAAGAACAGCATGCCTGCAGAAAGAAGGAAAGTGGGTATCAGGACCAGATAAGGATGCTGCGGGTTATAACATACGATCTTCGAAAGCTGTGCCAGGGACATCAGTATCATTGCCAGAATGAGGGTATTGCGTTTCCCAAGTTTAGGGCTGATCCAGTTCAGGGGGAAGACTGCCAGCACCCCGGTGATGGCCCAGATGGTGCCGTTGATTCCCAGCAGCCTGGCGCCTGCAACCTTGTCACCTCCGAAAACATAAAAAATTGGGATGTACGACCCGAGCAGATTGACAAAATTGAAGCCCATGGCCAGAGTGAAAATAGTAAACGTGAGGTTGGTAAAGTTCCTGTTGTTGAAAGTACGTTTCATGTCTTTCCAGAAGGGCGTCTTTTCCTGTTTTGACGCCTTGGCAAACCCCGGCTCACGCAGCTTGGCTGTCCACCAGAAAGAAAGCGGAATGATGAAAGCGGCAATAAGAATTGAGACATACCGCATGCCATCTGCCTCATTGCCTCCCGTGCCTCTGAATCGTTCGGTGTTAGCGAGTGCGAAAGAGCCATGGTGTACTCATGGCAAAAAGATTGCCCACAAAGCTCTTGGCGCTGAAAAGACGGGTGCGCTCGTGGTAGTCATTTGTCAGCTCCATACCCAGGGCGCCGTGAGGTATCTCAAAAATATTTACTGCCGTAAAGAATAAAAGAAGGGTTATGAGAATATAAACAAGCTGAAACGCCTGGTAACCGGTGTCAGTGGGGAACCACGTCCGCACCATGTCACCTTTGGGTATCCACCACATGACAACAAAAAAGACCGCAACAAGTATTCCGCCTAAAAGCAGGTAGGGACGACGGCGGCCCCAGCGGGTGCGGGTATTGTCAGAGAGGTGCCCGATAATGGGATCGGAAAGAGCATCCCAGAGACGGGGGACAATCAATATCAGTCCCAGCCAGAAGGCGCTGAGACCCAGACTTATGTTACCCATCAGACCAACCAGGATCCCCGCTATATTGAAGAGTGCAATGGGAATAATGCCACCAGCGCCATATGCTGCCATCTGTCCGAAAGGAATATGATGTCTTCTCTTCTGTGTACACGCACCGTACCTGCTTCTTC
This sequence comes from uncultured Bacteroidales bacterium, assembly GCA_963732575.1. Classification (GTDB taxonomy): domain Bacteria; phylum Bacteroidota; class Bacteroidia; order Bacteroidales; family VadinHA17; genus SR-FBR-E99. The sequence goes on along the minus strand of CAVTAA010000001.1, from coordinate 126,568 downwards.
TGTTTTCATGACAATGGTTGTTGCAAAATTAATAATAGATCTCTACCGTCGCCGGAACCTCCTTAACCCTAATCTCCTTTGCAGTATAATCTTTTGTCTCGTTTCCGTTGATAGTCACTTTTACCGGAAGGCTGCGACCCGTTGAAGTTCTTTATTATGATCCCTCCTTCAGGAAGGTTCAGATCACCGGAAACCTTGAAGAGGTATCTGTTCGTTTTCCTTCTTTATTGAGTACGAAACCTCCCCGTAATAGGTAGGCAGGTTTTCCACCGACATCCCGTCAGGCGAATCAATCCAGTCCTGGTAAAGAGCAGAGGCCAGCACAAGTGTCTGGTCATATTCATTTTCATAAACGAACATTGTACGGATGGCATTGATAAAATCACTGCCGCACCAGGTATGCGGAATATCTCCGATAAAACCTGCATGTCGGTAGTCTTTCCAGACAACCTCAGCCCAGTGATTCCATCCGCCGGCCGGCGGACGCTGGTCATTGAGGAAAAACTCAATCAGTTCGTGCGCTTTTTCGGGCTGATCAAGCATTATAAACGAGCCGATCAGACGGTTCTCATAAGGAGTATAATTAATCCAGTCAATCTTACCGTCTCTCCTGTTTTTAAAGAACTCATAATATCTGTCAAATGTGTTGTAGACCTGCGGCTTGGGCAGGTTCTTAAGTTCGTTGCAGGGTGTCAGGGCTATGGTGGTTGATGTGGCATCAAAATCACCGAGCTCAACACAGCCGGGTATGTAATCTATCTTCCTGATCTTCATTGCCAGATCCAGAGAGTTGTAAAGATTCTCCCGGAAAGTGTCGCGTACTTTTACTAATTCTTTCATAATTCGCTGTCTCACCAAGAATTTTCTGTATCTCAGCGGCGTCCTTCAGCCCCTTCATGGTAAAGAAATTGTCCCAGTATGAGTGCATCGGTTTTGCCGAATAGCCTTCATGACTGATTGATTCCGGAACAAGTCCGTAATAAGCCCTCACGCTGTCATTGCCGTTCTTAAAATGATCCGTTGACCTTTCGGCAACAAGTAATTCAATGTACTCAACTGCCTTCAGAACATTTTCGTTCTTTGACCGGAGGAAAGCGGTGTCCTGGGTGAAGTTGAAATACTCGCGGAGCAGGTATATCAGTTCCCCGTGACTGTCATTCTCGGGAACCGGATCGGGCCCCCTGAAATCAACCACACACGGCACCTTGCCGTTCTCGTACTGATGATCTGCGTACCATTCTATGAAGTCTCTCACCTCGGTGACAATACCGGATTTCAGGAGCGCTGATGAGGTCAGTGCACCGTCGCGGATCCAGCTTCGTTCATATGAACGTGAACCGGGCTGAATACCTGCCCTGTCCCTGTTAATCAAAATGTATACGAGATTTGACTTATAAGTGTTTACAATCCTGTCCGCAGATTCTGGCAGATTAAATTTTATATGATCAACCTTTGATTTCCAGAAGCTTGCCGTATTTTCAAATTCAGCAGCTACTGACTTGTTGCTTAGCTTCGGGTTGATCGGATCATTGCCATAGAAAGGTACAACCACAAAAAAAACTGTCTTTTCACCTGCATTTAAATGAAGCGAATAATTCAGCACGCCGTTTGCCATTCCGCTTTGATCCTCAGCAATTTTATCCTGAGGAAGATCTCCCTTGCGGATAAGGTTGACAATATTGCCTGCATCAAAGGTATATGCACCGAATGAAATCATATTTTCTCTGAGGCAGTACCACTTTTTTGTCAACAACAAGGTATCCGCCATCCGCTTCTTTTATTGAATGTATCTTTCCGGCTCCCCCGATGGTGTTCAGAAACTGGTAATATGGGTTGACCTGGTATGGTCTTATCAGAAGGTAGAACTCAAAATCCACAGGCCTGTCACCGAAAGATTCTCAAAAGAATAGCCAATATCGAGCGCGGAATTTTTATTAGCCTCTCCGCTGGCCGAGACCCCGGTTACAAATTTCAGGTCACCACATTGCCAGGTGACTGAGGGCTGAAAAGCAAATTCACTTTTGCTTTCAGGGAAAGCCCATCGACTGAACAGCCTTTACATTGCTCCAGTTAAAAAGCGAGTCGGCGGTTTTTATCATCGGCTCGATTGAGAAAAGGGCTTTGTCAACCTCAACCATCCCATCCTCATTGATCAGCGCCTCCTTTACGTCATTATTGACGCCGGTGATGGTCCAGTAGGAAGCCTGCTCCGAAAAATATCGCGGGTAATTGCCTGCAGGTGAATTCTTCGCTGCGTAGATAAGAAAATCATTCGGAGTCAGGGAACTTTTTATATCAAGGAATTTTACTTCGGCAATACCGAAGCCCTTTTCATAGTTAGCTTCCAAAAGATCTATCCTGAGGTACTTTGCTTCTGCTTCGGGAAGCCTTATGAAACTTACATCATCATGATTTGACCGGACAGAATAAACTTTCTCCCAGTTTTTGCCATCCTCTGATAAGAGGACGTTGAAGCTTTTTGCATATTTATCTTTAAGCCAGTTTATCTGTAAACCGCCGAACTCCCTTTTTGTCCTGAAGTCAACGACAATATTTTGTTTTTTTACCTTCCGGCTTTGCCAGTATGTTGCATCCGAATTGTCCGCCATCAAACGACGAGAATGATTTTTCGCTGGATGATGAAGCTGACACTGCAGGTGCTGGCCACGAGAGCGTCTCAGGCTGAAGCGGTTCAAATTTCAGGTCATCAATCCAGACAGTTCCTTTGCCTCCCACTACCGAAGCGACTGTAAATTCAATCCTGTCAATCCGTTTCAGGCTCTGATCAGACGTGGGGCCCCAGGCAAAAACAATGTGTCTTTTCTTTATCCGGATCTTCTTCCATTCACCGGGGAAGTCATAGCTGCGGTTATTAACCCACCAGACATTGTTGCCGGTGCTGTCAATAAATTTAATTTCAAAATTATTGGCAGGAGATTTGGCTTTGACATAAAAAGTAAATTCAAAGTTATCGGGCAGGTCAACCGGAAACAGCTTCTGTATTCCTGCATAGCCGGTTCCTTTTGTGAAATCGTAATCCATTCGTATTGCATTCCCCGTAAATCCTTTTTCGTTTGACAAGTCAAGAGTGACCCCATCCGAAACATTAAGCGTCCATCCCTCCTTGCTTTCGAACTCATCAAGGGTCCTTACCTGTGCGCTTATGACTGCTGACGTAAGAACCAGCAGGATGAACATTGCATTTCTTTTGCTTATCTGGCTTTTCATCCCGTTAATGCTGTTATTATAACGAATGTATTCAAGCGGGCAACTCCTATTGCAGATATGTGAATCCAAGCCTGTTCAGGCCCTTTTGTATTATCGGATCCTTCATCACATTGTTCCAGACCAGGCCTGTCCTGAAGTTCTCAATCATCATCAGCATCGGACCCTGGTCAATACCGACAAAATCATTGTTGAACCATTGGGCAGTCAGGATTGAAGGAATCATAATAGCCATACCTGCCCCATAACTTTTCACCGTACTTTTCATTTATCGATTTAATGGTTGGAAGGACGATTTCGGGAGCAAATGGCAATGATGAAAGCGGGCCGTAGGGCGCTATTGTGCCGTCATCGAAGTAATTGTAGTCGGGTCCGCTGGTACCTCTTCCTGCATAACCTATGAACTTCTTGTCATCAAAATTGTACTGCTCTCCTGGTCCGTCACTTGCGGTAACACCCCAGCATAGTGAATCATATCCCACCCAGCCGTGAGGATTATCAATGGCATATTGTCTCTGTACATAAGTTGCACGGCGTGAATTTTCAAAATAGTCAATTCCCTTTTCTTTCATGTAAGCATCGGCAATACCACGGAAATCAATAAACGACTGGGAAAACTGATGACCGAACAAGGGAGGGAAAGCTGCATGCGAGAGTCCTTCATAAGGGGTCTGCCATTTATAGGAGCTTAACCATGCGCTGTAGCTCTCTTCAGCATTCTCCATTCCGCTTCCGGCGGCCAGGATATAAAGAAACAGCGCCTCATTATACCCGCTCCATCCCATTTTGTGAAGTCCCTGATCAGGTGTCCATGCCATCGAAATCGTATTCGCATATTTACCTGTATCGGGCATCACCATGAAGTCCCATTCAATCCGCTCCAGTATTACTTCGGCCTGGAAACGGATGCGCCTTTCGACATCATTATCAAGACCGTAATAATTACGTGCAAAAATTATCCCCATCATCAGCAGGCCCGTATCAACTGAAGAGAGTTCACACCGCCATGCCCTTGTGCCTGTATTCAGTCGCAGGAAATGGTAATAAAATCCCTTATAGCCGGTGGCGCTTGTGTCAGCGCTCTGCACTGAAGAGGCGAGGAAATCAAGTATGTTAAGAGTGATCTGCGCTGCCTGTTCACGCGTCATCCAGCCTCTTTCCACCCCGACTGCAAATGAGGGAATGCCAAAACCTGTCGATGCAATGCTGGCCGGTGCCCAGTCAGCCGCACGGTCCTTGACAATTCCCCACTCGGGATGATGTTCGTTTAAGAAGAACAGCAAGGTCTTTTGCTGGATTGAGTCGAGCATCGCTTCGTCTTCCGCCGTCAGAGGAAAATCAATTTTGCCATTGGATCTGAATTCAATTGCCTGTGGCTTGTTACATGCCGAAAAAGCAAGTGCCGAAAAAAATACAATTGCGAATAGTTTCAGATTATTTCCCATGTTAATACAGTATTATTTGTGTATCAGTAATTTCGTCTGTCCCGTCTTTTTGCCGTCTAGTGAGCTGAATAATATATAAGCCATCAGCCAGACCTGAACAGTCAATTGAGAATTCCGAACCGGCATCATTTATAACTTCTGTCATCATCAGGCGCCCGTCGGTTGCAAAGATCTTAACCCGGACCGGCTGTTCGAATCCGTCAGCGTTAACATATACGAGGTCATCGCCCGGATTAGGATATACTTTAATGTCATCCGGCCTGAAAGGAACAGGAGAAACGGATGTGGTCTGGAATCCGATTTTGGCAAGACCTGCCCTGACGTCAGCATCAACCATGAAGCTGTTCCAGAGCAGAGCTGTCCTGTGGTTCTCGATCATTACGACAATGGGTCCCTGGTCAATGCCGATGTAAGCCTTTTTTACCCAGCTCAGCTCGTCATTGAAAGCGTCATATGGACCATAGGGGCCAAAAATATCGTGCCCCCTCTCCCTGTAGAAGTACTTAAGGGCTCTCAGAGACTCTTGCGGAGTGTATGGCATGCTTGCCAGAGCTGCAGTGGGACTTATGGTACCGTTGTCATTGTTTTCCGGCTCGTGTGCGGTGTAGCCGTAAGGGTCATCACTGGCGGTAAGCCCCCAGCATTTATCACTGTAATTTTTGAATCCAAACTTATTCTCGACAGCGTATGCAACATGGATCTTTGCAGTATTAACGTGCTCCTGCCAGTAGTCGGCGTACTGATCTGTCAGGCCATGCGGATTTAGTCCGAGATGCGAATAGTGTACCCAGAACAAGGGACCGCCAAAGTTGGGGGACAGATTAATTTCATAAGTATAGTAAGTCCGCTTGGAAACCATGGCCCCGTTTCTTGCCCAGCCCTGGGTATATACCTCCTTGGGTATTCCATAGTCGGGCGAGGAAGCCGCCATTACATAGGTAATGAGTGCTTCATTCCAGCCGGAGATCTTCATGTTCTTCATGAAAAGGTAGTTGGGTGACCAGTGCCAGTACAGAACATTTTGGCCGTACTGCCGGTACCAGTTCCAGTCTATCGCTTTCCACAGAAGCTCAGCTTTTTCCCGTATCTGGGTCGATTTTGTATCTGTCCCTGAGAAATAATGTTTCAGAGCAACCAGGCCCTGGGCTACAAAAGATGTCTCCACAAGGTCCCCGCCGTCATCGTCGGCAGTAAAAGGCTGGGTGTGTTTTGTGTCGGCGTTGTACCAGTGTGACCAGGCACCATGATAACGGTCGCAGGTTTCCAGGAAAGACAGAATCTTCAGGATCCTGTCCTTGACCTCTTCCCTGGGTCTGTATTCTCGTCTCATGAGCCACTATCATTGCCATCAGGCCCATACCCGTTGCACCTGATGCAGCGGTTGTGCTTCCTCCGTCGGTCCGTTCCAGCGCCATGCCCGATGCCTGGTGCGCACCCTCCCAGAAATAGCGGAAGGCATACCGCTGAACCATGTCCATCAGTTCTTCGTCATTGTAGTCCCTGAGGGTGGCGCTTGTTTCAAGAGGGTACAGATTCCCTGTTCTGGGCCAGTGTAACCACCCGGTATTGCACTGTTTTATTCTTGCCGCGTGAGAGGAACAAAATCAAGGTAAATGCTGTCGGTGGTTTCACCGCGCAGTTCATAATTGGTACCTCCGTCAAATGAACCGTAAATGCGATAATTCAGGTTTGCCATGGGCGGTGTCCACACAAGCTCTGCATGACTGTCGTAACCTGTGCCCGCCAGATCACTCACTGCCGGAATAACCAGCAGACTCTTGAAGGCTGTGATCTCATCGATAAGGATGGTTCTTGATGTGTTATTGGTCTCCGACTGGCTGAAGATAACGGCTTTGACGGCTGTAAAGTCCAGATCGCTGTTCCCGCTGTCATTCATTATGATGCTGACGGGGAATTTGAGCTGAGTCCATGTACCGGCCGGGATACTGCTGTTATAATCCGATAGCCTGTACATAACTGATGACACTTCAGCAGACCCTGCCTTGTTCATTGCCCTCAGGCCGATCATTGGCAAAGCAGATGATGGTACTTCTGATGCCGGGTAAACATATAATGAAAGGGAATCCATGCCTGATACATCAGCAGTTGTCCAGCCACTCCTGAAAATGGTTGCCTTCCAGTTACCGTCTACGGCTGAAGTGTAGTTGAATTTCAGCGAGGTAGAGCCTTTGAAGGCGGTGGTCGAACAGGGGACCTTGTCATTGTACTGAGGGTATCCGGGGGGACTGGTATGTTCAAACAAACTGGCTCCGAGGTTAGCCACATCGACAATTCCCTGGTCATAATAATTCTGATCAGTGCCCTCGGAAAACATCCAGATCTCCTGGGCTTTCCCGTCAATGGTCAACAATATCAGAAAGCCCGATAAGAAGGAGACCTCTTTTCATAGTAGTTCTGAGCCTTGAGAGTGATAAAAAAGGCTGCCCGGACTTTCCGGGCAGCCTTTCCTGCTTTAAGAAAAATCCTCAGACTTGTCTGAGTGGGTCTGATAAAATAAGTTTACTGACCTATTTTCCATCATTATAGATAGTCAGGACTTCTGCCGCCGAAAGGCCTTTGTTGAAGATACGCAACTCATCCATCAGGCTCAGATCTGAAAGATGATTCCATTCGATAAATCTCGGTGCACCTGACATAATGCTAAGTATGTCGCATCCGGTCCAGTCCATGGGCGCAGTAAGCGGTGATGCGGCACGGGTAAGCACACCGTTAAGATAGACAGCGCTTTGCGTACCTGAAATTGTCATTGCAACGTGAACCCACTGACCACCTGACGGATCTACTGAGCCTCCGTCATTCCAGACGTCGCTGGTACCAGTACCTACATTTGACTTTAATGTCTGCGCAGTCGCGCCACCTTCCCTGAAGAACCTGAAACCTTTTGTCCGATTGTTCGGCAAAGCCGGATCTTACCAGATCAGAGGGCCGGCAACCAATATACCTGCCCTGTCTGGTACAGCATTGATCTTCATCCAGAACACAGCGCTGAAACTCGTTGATTTAGCGAATTCTGTTGTCGGGAAAGTAAGGTATGCACCTGTAGCACCTGCGTAAGCCTGACCTTTTTTACCGGTGGCAAAACCAGGCGTCCCAACCTTGGTAGCCTCAACCCTGCTGACTTCGTCTCTGTATGTCCCGTCAAACGGCATATAGAATATTTCACCGCTGTACTTGGGTACATAGGTAAACTCGTTGTCAATAATTGTCTGGATCTCAGTCTGAGAAAGCACTTTATTGAACATACGCAACTCATCATAAGAGCTGAGGTCTGCGCCATGCCCCCAGTAAGTAAAGTTAGGTGCCCCTGATCCTATCCCGAATACATCGCAACCTGTCCAGTCGACTGGACCTGCAGTGGCAGAAACATGTGCCACAGCACCATTAACATAAATGATGCATTCACTTGCTGAAATTGTCATGGCAATATGCACCCACCCTGGTGCAGTGGCAGCAATTTCCTGGCCGTCATTCCAAGTCTCACCTGCTCCGGTTCCGACATTCATCTTAATTCGTTGAACACCGGAATTTCCCTCCCTGAAGAGGCGGAAACCTTTTGTGCGGTCTTCGCCTGACGGACTGGCATTAATAATACCCGACCTGTCCGGAGAAGAATTTACTTTGTACCAGAAAACAGCGCTGTATTCATTCCCGGTTAATCCAGTTGTTGGAAAAGTCAGGTATGAAGCTGTTGCTCCTTTGTAGGCATTTGATCCTTTCCTGGCATTTGCCTCACCGGTGAATCCCGGGGTACCCACTATTGTTGCTTCCTCATTGCTGATCTTTTCCAGGAAGCCGTCATTAAACGGCATGTAGAATACTTCACCTGCATAGAGGGGAGTATAAGCCGGCCTTTTGAAGTTAACCGTTTTGGTGGTCACTTTTCCCTCAAGGTCAGTAGCTTTAACCGAAAGAACATGATCGCCAACGGTAACATTTTTGTAGCATGTATTCCTTAAGGAAACGACGATAATCCCTGAATTCACTGAATTCTGTGAATTTAACACCATCCATCAGAAATTCAACGGTTTTCAGTTCAATATCATCGGTCACTTCCACCTGGATTCTTACTGAAGCCACCAGTGAATCGACATCCCATGAAAGACCTTCAGTGGGACTGAGAACGCTGACCACCGGTGACGCAGCGTCTGGTCCCGGATCGACAGGGCTAATCGGGTCAATCCCTTCGTTGCAGGCTGCTGCAAAAAAGATGAGGACCGCGAGTATCAGGATATTTTTTATAATTTTCATATTCATTTTTTTTATCATGATCAATCGTGAGAACTATTTGCCCTGAAGAGGTGGCAACAGGTCAACCTGGTTCTGCGGATAGGGAAGGAAGGCTTTTGCTTCCGTGTAAGTCCTTCCATCATAGCTCAGATCGGCAGTTCTGCCAAGCCTTACCATGTCATAGAACCGTGTTCCCCATTCCATAGCCAGTTCAGCATATTTTTCGTTCATGACATCGTCAGCGGTCACTGTGCCCAGCGGTGCCAGTCCGGCCCTTTGCCTGACAAGATCGACAGCGGCAGCAGCAGTCATTGCTGAACTGCTTGCACCCCTTGCAAGGGCTTCAGCATGCATCAGAAGGATCTCCGCATAACGTATGCAGATGAAGTTCTTGTTGGTACCATAGTCCGTGCGTCCGGGTGTCAGCTGATCTGAAGGCAGGTAATGCTTGCCGCTTGCGAACAGTGCACGTGCATAGTCATTGAACTTGTCCCCTGACCTGGTTGTATTGGTGATCCAGGCAGGCAGGGTGGCATAGGCAGGGTCTGATTTGATAGCGGCTATACCCCTGTTGGTGAAGATGACACTCGTTTCAAGCCTTACAGTCTCATTCCTGCTAAGCATGAACTTGATGTACTTCAGGCTGGGCTCATAGAAACCCCATCCGTCGCCTGCTCCTGTGACCTTGGGTGCCCATCCCTGGGGGCCGAAGAAAGCGTACAGATAAGCTTTGTTGTCACCTGTCCCGGTGCCAAAGTCGGAATACTGAAGCTCCAGTATGTTTTCCTTATTCAGTTTCCCGGGGATCTTGAACAGATTGTAGTAATCAGCTGAGAGTGCAAATTCATTTGAACTGATGATCTCCGAAGTGGCATCTGCAACCTTCTGGTATTCCTTCAATTCGAGGTTTGCCAGCGCCTTAATGGCCAGGGCAGTGTATTTTGTCACACCGCCTTTTATATCTGTGCGCTCATTCGGATGCATGGCAGGCAGATCGGCAATAGCCTGATCCATCTGGTCTGAGATGTGTTTCATCACATCATCCTTTGCAATGATCGGAGCTACAAGCAAAGTTGAAGGATCGGAGCTTTCCGGGACAAGAATATCACCCCATACCCGTGCCAGCTGGAAAAGATACCAGCCTCTCAGCACCTTGATTTCGGCAATATACTGGTCAGCCAATGCCTTATTGGTTGCGAACTCCTTATAGAGGGCGACCTGGTCCATTGCCGAGTGGGCATTGAAGATGTCACCGTAATAATTCTGCCACAGGGAGTTGTACATCCAGTAGTCTTTGTTGTAAGTGTACAGGTCGGTATTGGCATAATCCTGCTGGTCGCCGAGGCCACCGGCATTCACATCATCTCCCCTGACAGCTATCAGCGGAAAATCTTCCCATTCATGATCGTTGAAATCTGCATACTGGCCTATCAGCGGCAGGATCATATTATCTGTAAGGGTATAGTCTGTCTGTCCTGTAAATGAAGTGTTCTCCGGGGGTTCGTCCAGAAGGTCATGGCAGGAAGTAAATACAGACAGTGCTGTTACCAAAAAGATAAGCTTCAATAAATGTTTATATATTTTCATAACCTTATTTTTTTAGTCATTAGAATTTGAGGGCAAGACCTACCGTGTATACTGCCGGTATCGGATATGTCTGATTATCCATACCGCTTGCAACCTCAGGGTTGAAACCGTTGTATTTGAACAGCGTCAGAGGACGTTCAGCCGTGAAGGAGATTCTTTGTCTCGGGCATGTCAGCACCGAACAGTTTCTTGCCTCTGAGGTTATAAGCCAGCTGTACGTTCTGTATCCTGAAGAATGCTCCGTCTTCAACAAAATAGGTGCTCATCTTCTGGTTCCATCCTCTTCTCAGGCCTGCAGATGACGGGTATTTGTCTGATGTTCCATCACCATGCCAGCGGTTGATAGCCAGGTCAGCATCCATATTCTGGTCAGCAGTCCAGATCACTTCACCGCGCTTGCGGTTCAGTATCTTGTTGCCTGCCTGTCCCAGAACACTGGCAGTTAGATCGAAGTTCTTCCAGGAGACTCCCAGGTTACCGCCATACATGAATGACGGGAAGTAGGAACCAAGGATAACCCTGTCATCATCATCAATGACACCATAACCCTCTTCTCCCTCTGCCTGCTGGTCCTTGTACTGAAAATCACCAGGTACGGCGCTGGCAGGAGCTGACGGATCAGCATCAATCTCTGAAGTGTTCTGGTAAACACCGAGAACTTCATATCCGAAGAAGGCAAGCAGAGGCTCACCAACCATTGATCTCTGCCTGAACTCTGCACTTCCTCCGTCAATGTATGGCTGACCGTAAAGGTCACGCACTTCATTCTTGAGGGTTGAGAAGTTAAACCCGATATTGTATCTGAAGTCATCAGATATATCTTCGGTCCAGTTCAAGGCAAGTTCAAAACCTGAGTTTCTTATCACCCCAACGTTTTTCAGAATGCTGCCTCCGGTACCAGGAATGGTAACATAAATAGCTGCATCCTTGGTGTCGCGGATGAAATAATCAGCGTCAATTGACAACCGGTTATCAAGGATCCTGCTGGTCAGACCAACGTTTGTTTCCTCGGTAACCTCCCATTTGAGTGATGAAAAAGTATTGGTGGTCTGGGTACCGGAAACAAGCACGTCGTTAATGGCTGTGGTCACCACAGATGTAGTAATTGCACCATCGCTGGCCTGGATATTGTCATTCCCAAGCTGTCCCCAGCTTGCGCGGAACTTAAGGAAGTCAATAAAGTTATTATCCTTCATGAACGGCTCTTCTGATATAACCCAGCCGGCACCGATTGTCGGGAAATAACCCCATTTCTCCTGGTATTTGGAACTTCCGTCAGCCCTCATCGTTCCGTATACAAGGTACTTGTCCTTGTAGTTGTATGACAGTCTGTCCGAAATAAGAAATTCCATATTGCCTGAGACCGTCATCACCAACACCTTCCGAAGGTTTTTCGCCCGACTGGCTGATATACCATGATTCTTCATTCTCATACGGGAAGTTTATACCCTGTGCATGCAGGTTGTTGTATGCCTCATCCCTGAAGGAGGTTCCTGCCATAAATACCATATTATGATCACCAAAACTGTTGGTGTAGGTCAGCACATTATCCCATATCCTGTCTGAAAAGACATTGTTTGCTTTTGTAATGTAAGCATCAGGTCTCTGGAAGCTGTTACCGATATAATACGGAAGATTTACATGCCTCTCATCAAGGGAAGTGTAAGCATGGTTGTAACTTGTCTTAAATGACAGATGGTCGGTGAAATCGATCTTGGCGTAAAAATTTGCCATCATCTTCATTATCTTAAGACGGTTTTCGTTGAACACCAGCGTCGGGAACGGGTTCTGGCCGCTCCGGTAACCAATGTCCTGCGCGTTGGCATAATTGGTCGGCCATGCAGCAGTATTCAACTCGTCATATATCGGCAGAATGGGGACGGCAAAATAAGCCTGACTCCATGCGCCTGATTCTTCACCAAACCTGTTGGCATCACTCAGGATCATATTGCCTCCGATAGTCAGCCAGTCGGTTGCCTGGAAATCAACCTTGGAACGCAGGTTAAAGCGCTGGTATTCGTTTTTCATATCAAGAATACCTTCCTGGGCGAAATAGTTCACTCCGAGTGAATAGGTGGCATTATCACTGCCTCCTGCCAGACCAAGACTATGATTCTGTATCTGAGCCGGACGCAGTATCTCATTATACCAGTCGGTATTGACGTCGGGCACATTCGGATTTACACGGCTTCTTCCGTAGCGCTGCATTGCATTCAGTATGAACTCAGCATCAGGTGCAGAACCTGATTCGAGAGCCATTGTAGTGAACTGCTCAGCATTGGCCATTTTAAGAACATTCTGAGCGACCTGCATACCGTAATAACCGTCGTACGTGATCTCTGACACCTGGTTATGGCGACCTGATTTTGTTTCAATAAGAATTACCCCGTTTGCAGCTCTTACACCGTAAATAGCTGCTGCCGAAGCATCCTTAAGAACAGAAATTGTAGCGATGTCTGTGGGGTTCAGGAAATCGATGTTGTCAAAAAACATTCCGTCAACCACATACAGGGGAGCTTCATTGTTCTGACCAGGGTAAGAACCAATTCCTCTTACACGTATCGTGGGCGAAGAACCCGGTGAGCCGCTCGACACAACCTGCAAGCCCGCAACCTTGCCCTGTAAAGCCTGCATTGCCTGAGCAGCAGGAGTTCTTACAAGCTCTTCTGATTTAACCGTTGAAATTGAGGAGGTCAGATCTTTTACCCTTTGAGTACCATAACCTACCACCACAATCTCATCCATAAGTGTTGTCTCGGTTAAGAGAGCAACATTGACCGTAGTCCTGTTGCCTACATAGACGTTCTGCGTGGTCATTCCGACCATTGAGAACACAAGTGTGTCTGTAGGCAAAGCACTGATGCTGTAATTCCCGTCGATGTCAGTCATTGTTCCCCGGAAGGTGTTCTTCACCAGAACGGAGACTCCCGGTAAGGAGAGATTCTGATCGTCAACAACATTCCCTTTGATCTGCACCTGAGCTCATCAGGGGCTGTAGATAAAGGGTGACAATAAACAAAAGAGATAATATTTCTTTCATAGTTTAGTGGTTATGCCTACCAAGTTATGAAGGATGTGTTAAGTAAATAACAATATGGTGTGGTGTTTGACTTTCTCAATGGAAAAAACATAAATGCGCCTGACCTTCATTTTACCTCAACATCGAATCTCATACATCTGTATATCAATCTACTACAAATGCATAATTTCCGGATCATGATCATTTTTAAGTGTACTTTTTACACATGGTTAATTTGTCCCAATCAGAGGTTTTCAGGCATCGTCTCTGGGGGTTTAGAACAATAATTTCTTCTGTGATTAATACCCGAGTGTGAACTCCTTCGCGGTGGCAGGCACACCCTTCTCCATCCATTCAGGCATGGGCTCGCCCTTAAGATAATGTGCAAAGAATTGCGCCATCCTGACCTGAAAATCCTTTTTGTTCGGAGCCTTGTCAACCCAGTGCGGCTCGCCGTTGTAATTCAGCAGCCATGCCGGCTTGCCCAGGCGACGTAAAGCAATAAAGAATTCTATTCCCTGGTACCATGGGACAGCGCCATCCTGGTCGTTTGCCATGATCAGTATCGGAGTGACAATCTTATCAGCTGCAAAGAGAGGCGAGTTCTCCCAGAAACGCTGCGGCGCCTCCCAGATGGTTCCTCCAATCCGGCTCTGCTCGTGCTCATACTGCATAGAACGGTTTAGTCCCGACTCCCACCTGATGCCTCCGTAGGCGCTGAACATGTTCACCACAGGCGCTCCTGATTCTATTGCTGCAAAGAGTGTTGTTCTGGTCGCCAGGTAAGCAACCTGGTACCCTCCCCAGCTGTGACCCTGTGCACCGATATGTTTCTCATCGACAAATCCTCTCTCAATCAATGACATGACGCCGGGCATCACACAGTTATAGGCGCTCTGACCGGGGTAGCCCACAGTGTAGTAAACATCAGGACTAAAGACAAGGTACCCGTTGCTGGTATAATAGTGATAATCGATCGTTGAGCGGCCTGGTTCCGGCGTCCTGTGCCTGTAAAGCTCTGATGAGCTTTTTTCATAGAAGTTGACGATCATCGGATATTTCTTAGCCGGGTCAAAGCCTTCAGGCTTGTAGAGGAGGCCTTCAACCTCCCTGCCGTCAAGAGAAATCCACCTTACGACCTCAGCCTCACCCCAAAGGAAATCCTTCTGCTGAGGATTGGCATAGGTAATACGTTTTTCAGAGGCAAATGAGAGATCGCTCACCAGGTAATCAGGGAACATGCTGAAGTCCTCTTTAGTATATATAAGAGCATCACTCTTCCGTGCCTTTACCGGTGTCCCCAGGTTGAAATTTCCTCCGGTCAGTTTTACAGGCAAATCCTGTTCTTTCAGGTCGATTGAATAAATTGCGTCACCCCTGTTAACCTCGTCCGTTCCCATAAGGTACTGTTTCTCAGAAGGGTCAACAAAATCATTCTCGGTATCAAAATCGAGCAGCCTGTATCTTGTCTTCTTCTCCCTGCCGTCTCCTGTGACCCTGACAGGAGCCCATCCGGCAGCAGGATCGAGCGACCATATATCGTACCTGTCTGAGACAAGAAATGCCTTGTCATCCCTGAGCCATCCGTAAGCCGGATATGAGCCGGGAAAATCAGGCACATCGTTTTCCTCATCATAGACAGCAAGAGTTGCAGGAGCGGTCAGTCTGTGCTCACGTCTTTCCTTTATGTCATATGAGTACCATGAGCTGTCGGCGCCCTGATACCAGTAAAGATATTTTCCTGCCGGTGAGACACGTATCCTTGCCCGGCAGGCATCTTTTATCTTCTGATGCACACCGGTCATGACATCAACAAGCCAAACGTCATACCGGGGATCTCCCTCCCACATTGATTCAAGCTCATAAGGCAGGTTCGACATAGCGACAACATTTGCGGCGTCGCCCTTATTAATAAGTTGTACATCAGGCATTTCTGCAGTGGCAAGCTGGACCGTCTTTTTCAGATCGGCATGAAATACCGCCGTGTAGTACTTCTTAAGATCGCGTGCTTTGCTGACAACCTGCGCTGAATGCAGCTTCCCTTCAGAATAATGCCATACATCCACATTGGGACGGTCCTCGTCGAGCAATGTAGTATCCTTGATCTGGTAAGCCGGTGAGGTGCCGAAGAAAAGCCTGGGGCTCTTTTCTGCAAAGGTTATAGGTGCATTCTCATTTATTATCCATCCTTCAGGCAACCCTGCTGTTCCCTGTGACGCTGCCATTGAAGCCAGTCCTTTACCGTTCCAGTAACAGAGTGACCAGGTATTGCCTGCCTTGTCCTTCTCGTCAAATGACAGTATGAAAGCAGCCCTCTCTCCCTTCTTGTCTGCTGCCAGCTGTTTATATCTGGCTTTCCCTATGTACAAAACAGATTTCACACCTTTTTTAAGGTCAAGAAGTACAACTTCAGGCACCGTGTCTGTGTTACCACCTGTAGTGGCATACATGATCATCTCAGCCTCTTCAGCAAAGAGGTATTCAGTTACAAATTCAACTGTATCGGTCTGACCGCTGTTCAGATTGCGTATAAAAAGTGTATAACCATTATCAGCAGATTCCTTTTTGGGTTTCTTCTCATCTCCCTCTTCCCGTTTGCTTGTGTCTCCGGGTGCGGCAGGTTTATCTTTTGCCGGTTCGGTCTGCCAGGCTATCCAGCCCGCCCATTTCTTCGGCACTTTGTATGATTTCATTCTGGCAACCGTATCAGTAACACCTTCTGGAATATTATAGATACCGAGCATATCAACCGGCATATCTTCCTTTTTTGTCTTCTTCAGTTTCAGCTCCTTAACCTTTTCTTCCGGCGTTTTGATTGTGAAGATCAGAAACCGTCGAGTCAGGAGTGATGTTAATTCCGGTGGCGCATGTAAAAGATGCTTTTATGACCGCATTGTTGTCATACAGAGTTACAGTCGGGATCTCCCTCTCCACGGCTCAGTGGTGAAGGCGATGAGGGATCCGTCATCGGATATCACTTTCTCCGTTATACGGTTCCATTTTACGATATCGTCAAAGGTGAGCGACCTTTTTTCCTGAGGAAAAAGCTGTTTGCCAATGAGCAGTAACAAGACATATCAGTATGGTCCTTTTCATAGATTGGGCTTGTAAGGGTTCAATGGTTAAAAATAATAATTATAAGAAGGATAAGATAAATTCAGAGGTCTCTTCTGATAACCGGATAGTAGTTAATTCTGATATATTTATTAAAATTGCAGGTATCCTCTTTGGGATTATAATAAATACTGACATGAAACCCTTTAATCTTTTTTGTGTACTGCTGCTGATGTCAGGACTTTGCATGGTCACCTCATGTTCCGGTGGATCAGAAACCAAAGTCTCCGTAAGCCTCAGCAATAAATTCCCTGAAATCAGGATCTCAGGTCCGGAGGGTAACATAATCTCCATTGTTGCTGAAAATGATTCAACCGGCAGTATCGGTTATGTTGCCGATGGCCATGTCAAATGGATCACCGGGCTACCAAAGAAATCGAAGCCTGCTGAAAAGACCCTGGCATTTACATGGAGCAGGGATGAGGAAACAGGGGTAATTCTCACTATTGAAAAAATCAATGACGATTTCAGATTCAATATTTCACCCGCAGGGCAAAGCGAAGAAAAGATCACAGAATGGATGATCAACCTCAGCGCTTCGCCGGAAGAATATTTCACGGGCATTTTCGAAAGAGTCGTAGACGGGCCCCAGTCTGTTTCATGGGCAGACGGCATCGAAGCCGCACTGAACCTGAAAGGGCAAAAGGTCGAGGTGAAACTGAAACCTACCGTATCTGCGTATGCGCCATTCTATTTATCATCAGCAAATTATGGTTTTTTCAATGAAAGCGCATGGCCGGGAATCATTGACTTCTGCAATGATAATCCGGAGATAGTGAAGGTCTCATTCGAAGGGCCGGAATTCCGTTTTAAAATATACACAGCAAACAACCCGATGGATATCGTCAGGAGACATTCCCTTGATGCCGGGCCCCCGGTTGTGCCTCCTGACTGGGCATTCGGTCCCTGGCGCTGGCGTGACGAGCATGCGAACGGTCCGGCATATTATGACGGTACACCCAAAAAAGCGCCCTTTAATACTGACATTGTTGAAGACGTCCTGATGATGAAGGCTTACGGCATCCCCTGCACCGCTTACTGGATAGACAGGCCATGGGCAACAGGCCCCAACGGTTTTGACGATTATCAGTTCGATACAACACGTTTCCCTGACCCCGAAGGAATGATAAAGTGGCTCAACGGGCAGGATATTGAGCTTATGATATGGATCGCCCCCTTTGTTATGGGGAAGATGGCAGAGTATGCTGAAGTGAATAACTACCACCTTATCAGCAAAATGCACGGCAACAATCCCGGGCAGGTGCTTATTGACTTCACAAATCCCAATGCAGTGAAATGGTGGGGCGAAAACGGTCCGGGCAAACTGGCCATGATGGGCATCAGGGGATTTAAGCTCGACAGGGCTGACGGAGAAAAACTGACTGATTCACTTCATCTGACAACTCATTCCGGTACATCTTACCGTGAGAATTATAATGATTTTCCACGCCAGTATGTCAAAGCTGCTTACGATGCTGTCAAACCAATTCTCGGTGATGATTTCATCCTTTATCCCAGGTCGCAGTATACCGGCAGCGCCAGATACGGAGCGATGTGGGCAGGCGACACCGACGGCAAGCCGGAAGGACTACGCTCAGCCATCATAGGAATGCAGCGTTGTGCTGTGATGGGTTACCCGGTCTGGGCATCGGACATTGGAGGTTACTGGGGCACGTTCTCAAGAGAGACTGCCATGCGCTGGCTGGCTTTCGGCTGCTTCTCACCCATCATGGAGGTAGGCCCTACAAATAACAGGGGATTCTGGAATAATCCGGGGGAACCTGATTACGACACTGAACTGATTGCGGCGTGGAGACTGTATACAAATATCCGGATGGAACTTAAGGACTACGTTTCTGCACAGGCACGAAAAGCCGGTGATGAAGGAACTCCCATCGTCAGGCCGCTCTTTCTTGATTATCCTGAGCAGCGGGAGGCGTGGAACGACTGGCAGACATACATGTTCGGGCCTGACATACTTGTCTCGGCAGTATGGCGATCCGGCACGACCGAACAACGCCTTTACCTCCCTCAGGGCGAGACATGGATTGACGCCTGGGACGCTGCCAGGGAATACGAGGGCGGCGCCTGGATTACTGTTGACGCACCCCTGCATAAGATCCCGGTTTTCATAAAAAAAGGCTCGGAAATTAATCTGGGGAACCTGAATGACCTTTATACAGAGTCATTGAAGATTGCCTCTGAAAAACCTGATTTGATATCATTGGAAAAAGAAGCGGGATGGAGAAAATGAAACGTATAACTCTATTAATCATATTACTGGCCGGCGCCCTGAGTCTCCGGGCTCAGAAACCGGTAGTATCAGGCACTATCGTCGATCAGCGCGGCGTCTCCATAACAGGAGTAACTGTATGTCAGAAAAATACATCCAACTGCGCTGTGGCTGACAGGAATGGCATGTTCTACCTCGATCTTGAACCGGAAAAAGAGATGAGACTGCGCGTCGAGTGCCTTGGCTTTAACCCGGTTGAGATCGCCCTGGATGAAACCACCACCTATCCCTTGAAAATCACGCTTGTACCGATGTATCTCCCAGCAGATATTTATCAGGATGATTACAGCAGCGATCAGACACCCCTCGCAACCATGAGATGGACCGTGAACCTTGACGCGATGGCGACTGATTTCAGCCAGTTCTCATCATCAATCGGCTCGTACAACACTGACATCATGGAGAAATTCAGAGTTATCGGCCCGGAGCTCGGGGTATCTTTCTCAAAAATATATATCGGTATCGGCCTGGGATTCGGATACGGCAGGAAACACGACTATGATTCCCTTGTTCTTGATCAGAACAACACCTCATATTGTATTAATTTCGGATACGACGTCATCAAAGCCGAAAGAGTGCGTCTCACTCCCCTTATTTCAGTCAGATGGCTGAGGTCAAAACTGATTAATTATGCAAATGAAGATAAAATACCATTGTCACAGTACCTTGACGAGAGGGATCTTGACCTCAGGTTTAACCAGACAATAGCTGTTGCCGGCATTAACCTTGAGTGCCTGCTGTACAATGAAGCTTATGTAAACGGCGAATACTGGTCGATTGGCCTGTTCGGAGGTTACGCAATGAAGCTGACCCGGGAGCCATGGATTTATTCAAAAGGAAACCGCACAACGGCAGAAGGTGAGATAGGCATTGATCACCTGGCATTCGGGTTGAACCTTTCGTTTTACATACCGGTCCGGCAGTGAAAACAGGATGCGATTACAAAATCAACAGACTATGAATTACAGAAGACTTGGAAAGACCGGATTTGAGGTATCAGAGATATCTCTCGGCACATGGCAGGTAGGCGGCAAATGGGGATCGGAATTTGATCACAAGCTTGCTGAAAGCATCCTGATGGAAGCCATTGACAGGGGAGTCAATTTCATTGATACCGCTGATGTATATTCTGACGGGGAGAGCGAAAAGGCTGTAGGCAAAGCAGTAAGACGTGCAGGAAAAAGAATCTATGTGGCTACAAAGTGCGGAAGGCAGATACAACCTCATAACAACAAAGGTTATACACCGGCAGTTTTAAGGGGCTATGTGGAAGATTTGCTCAGGAAGCTTGGCGTTGAATGCATCGACCTTATTCAGCTGCACTGCCCTCCTGTTGAGGTTTACTACCGGCCCGAGATTTTCGGGGAGTTTGAAAAACTGAAAGATGAGGGTAAGATTCTAAATCTGGGCGTAAGCGTTGAAAAAGTGGAAGAGGCTATGAAGGCCGTTGAGTTTGAGAATGTCACAGCTGTGCAGATTATCTATAACATTTTCCGCCAGAGGCCCCATGAAAGGTTCTTTGCCCTGGCGGGAGAAAAGAATGTGGGCCTGATCATCCGGGTACCACTGGCCAGCGGACTTTTATCCGGCAAATTCTCGGCTTCCACCAGATTCTCTCCAGGTGACCACCGGTTATTCAACCGCGACGGCAAGATGTTCGACAAGGGTGAGACGTTTGCCGGAGTTCCTTATGAAAAAGGGCTTCAGGCGGTGGCACGGCTTGCCGGGCTTTTCCCCGAAGACACTGCTCTCGCCCATGTCGCGTTACGATGGATCCTGATGCGAGATGAGGTTAGCTGCATCATACCCGGGGCCTCCTCACCGGAGCAGGTAAGGACGAACCTCGGAGCATTGGGTTCTCCTCTTCTCACCGGCAGCCAGCTGAAAGCTATCACACAGATATATGAAGAAGAGATCAAGCCTTTAGTTCACCATCTCTGGTAATCCCGGGGGCATTTTCCGCCGTTCACCTGTAATATTCCGTCATCTGCCGCCATCAGCCCATCATATTTTCTGTTTATTAATATATTTGTTATACTGTTGAAACTTTTACAGCAGTAAAAGGAATTAAAGGTTAAATCAAGATATCAGTCCGTATGGCAGACACCGGTACAGCGCTCATAATAGGCGCCGGAATAGGGGGGATCACAACATCTATTTTCCTGGCAAAAAAAGGATACATGGTAGATGTTTATGAAATGAACAGCTCCGCCGGAGGACGCTGCGGACAGATAGTACGTGACGGTCACCGCTTCGACCTTGGCGCAACAATGATGCTGATGCCCGATGTATACCGTGATATTTTCAGCTCACTCGGGCTGACACTGGAGAAGGATCTCGATGCTAAACCTCTTGACGATATTTATTCCCTCTACTTTGACGACGGCAGCAGGCTGGATTTCACCACTGACAGGAAAAGAATGGAGGAACAGCTCGAGAAGATCGAAAAGGGCAGCTTCGCCATGGCTGAGAAATATGTCAGCACAGGTTTTAAGCTTTACAAAACAGCTTTTGAAAAGCTTATCGGCCGTAACTTCCCACGGTTCTTCGACTTCTTTACCCTTCGCAACGCGCTGCTGCTCATAAAATTAAAGACTTACATCAGGCACAGCCGTTATACTGCCCGCTTCTTCAGGTCACCGCATTTGCAGATGGCTTATACTTTTCAGAATATCTATGTGGGTCAGAGCCCCTACTCTGCTCCTGCTCTCTTTTCGATGATACCGGCCGCAGAGCTGACAGAAGGATCATTATTCCCTGTTGGCGGTATGTACAGAGTGGCCTCGAAGCTGATGGAAGTGGCTGAAAAGCATGGCGTCAGGTTCCATTTCAGCAAACCGGTATCGCGTATTACCGTTGAGGGCAAGAGGGCAAGTGGTGTAGTTTTCAGTGACGGCGGGGAGGCAAAGGCAGATGTCATTGTTGCCAATGCTGACCTGCCATATGTGTACCGCAAGCTCCTGCCTCCCGGCCGTAAGTCGCGCCGTCTCGACCGCTTGAAATACTCATGCTCGGCCCTGGTAATTCACTGGGGTCTTGATAAACAGTATCCGCAGATCGGACACCACAGCACCTTTCTCTCCGAAGATTTTCGCGCCGGGCTTGATAAGATCTTCAGGGATAAGTCGATGGGCGACGACCCCTGCTTTTATATACATGCCCCCGTGCGCAGTGACCCGTCTGCAGCACCTGCCGGATGTGATACATTCTCAGTGGCAGTGGGTGTCGGCCATCTTGACGGGAAACACCCCCAGGACTGGAAGCAATCTTACTGATACAGCCCGTAAGGTGGTCTTTAAGAAACTGAAGATGATAGGCATTAACTGACATTGAAGATCATATAAAGTTCGAGATCACTGTGCCTCCTGCAGAATGGGAGGAATTTCTGAATATCAGCAGGGGCTCTGTCTTTGGCAGTCTCGCCCATAACATCTTTCAGATGGGCTACTTCAGGCCTCATAACAGGGACAACCGCTACAGGAACCTTTATTTCACCGGAGGAAGCACTCACCCGGGAAACGGTATTCCTATGGTGCTTCTCTCTGCCAGGCTGGTGTCGGAGAGAATTATCAGCGAACAAAAAAGAGAGGTGAATAAACATCAATGAAAACAACGGAAGATTTTTTAGCGCTTTTTGAGACTATTGACTTTGAAAAGATCACTGATCATCCGAATATACTTGTTGCAGCAAACTTCTGGGATGAAGACCGTTATCAGGCCGCCCGTACATGTTACAAATTCATGCGTACTCTGGATGACCTGATCGACAATCATAAGGCTGAACACCATGGTATTGCCGCAGAGGAAAAAGACCTGTTCAAGGACAAAATTAACCAGTGGGTAGGTATGCTGCGCGAAGGAAAGGACCTGGAGCCCTTACAACGGCCTGACAGAAACGATCAGAGCGCTTCAGGATACCTCTCTGGGCGCTTGAATCATTTGCCTCGTCAATGCTCTACGATATCAATAACGACGGTTTTGCTACCCTGGGTGATTTTGTGCAGTATGCCGGAGGAGCATCAGTCGCGCCTGCCTCCATCTTTGTTCACCTGGCCGGGCTGCAAGGCGGTGACGGTGTCTATGCAGACCCTCCCTTTAACGTACGCCGGACAGCATCACCCTGCGCAATGTTCAGCTACTTCGTCCATATAATACGCGATTTCCGCAAGGACCAGCTTAATAACCTCTGTTACTTTGCCGACGAAACCATTAACAGATATGACCTTACCCGTGACGATCTGAAAAATATCGCGCACGGAGCTCCTGTCAGCAATGGTTTCCGGGAGATGATGAAAGAATATTACATGATTACCGACGGTTACCGTATCAGCACCCTGAAAGTGATCAATGATGTGTGCCCGCTGCTTGAGCCGCGCTACAGGCTAAGCCTCGAGATCATCTTCGACCTGTATATGATGGTCTTTGAACGCATTGATCCGGATTTTGGAACATTCTCCACCGGAGAGTTGAATCCCACACCGGCAGAGACGAGGGAAAGGGTAAGACTGGTTATTGAAAGGTTAAAGTAGAAAGGTTAAAGGTTAAAGTAGGAAGGTTAAAGGCCCTCTGCCTCAAAATGGCAGACCGATTTAGGATATAAAAAATTGTACCTTTCAGAGTAATTCTCACAAGAAGCAGTTATGGAAAATCATGTTCCGGAGGTAAGCAAACCTGATGATGAAAGAAACGTATCATCACCGGTTACCCTGAAGAGTTTTATTAACATTACGGTCATCTGTCTCATTGCGGTGGCCATAGTCTTTATACCGCAATATGTTGGATTTGATCCCTATGCGAGCATGTTTTACGCGAAGAACGCCGGAATGATAGCTTTCGCAGCGCTTATTGCATACAATCTGACGGTGAGCAAAAAAACTGACAAAAGATGGCTTATCCTTCTCATCGGCATCTTCGTTATATCAATTCTGTTTACCAGCCTCCTGCCGGCCGACAGTAAGGACCAGACAGTCGTTCTTGCCTGTATTCACCTGCCTCTCATGTTCTGGTGTGTTTACGGAATGGCATATGCAGGTTTCGATCTCCGCAATAACAGCAAGAGGGTCTCCTTCATCAGGCATAACGGCGATATGGCCATCCTAGGAGCGCTGATAGTACTTTCCGGGATGTTGCTTGCCGGTTTATCCATAGGCCTCTTCTCCTCTATTGATATCGAAATCGAGAAATTCATTACGGATTATGTGGCCATATGCGGTGTTGTTACAGCGCCGGCAATTACAGAATTCATTCTCCATCATTACCCCAGGCTGACAGAAAAGATCGCTCCGATAATAGCGACCCTCTTTAGTCCTGTTGTACTTATCACATTGGTAATCTATCTTATAGCCGTCATTTTCTCAGGCAAAGACCCGTATACTGACCGCGACTTCCTTATCCTGTTCAATCTGATGCTGCTGGTGGTGATGGCGCTTATTGTATTTTCAGTGTCTGAGGCTTCGCAGGGCAGGCGGAGAAAGTTCAGCGAGGTGGTACTGCTGTCTCTTTCAGCTGTCACTCTGGTGGTGGATATTGTTGCGCTCTCTGCCATATTTTTCCGGCTGAGCGAGTATGGCATTACACCCAACCGTGTTGCGGTGCTTGGATCGAACCTGCTGATTCTTGGCAACCTGATACTTATCACGATAGACCTGTTCCGGGTCACGTTCCGCAACGCCTCCTTTGAAAGGGTGAATATGACCACGGCGAAATACCTGCCTGTCTATATGGCCTGGACAATTGTGGTCGTCTTCGGATTCCCGCTTATTTTCTGATGACCTTGGTCAGCACGCCCATCACGCCACGAATAAAGGTAGCGGAAGTAAGAACCTTTACAACCGGGCTGACAGTCGATCTTCGTCGTGTGGTTGTGGTGCGGCCATAGCGTCCTGATTCCTTCTCCCTCGATCTTCTCTCCTCCTCATCTTTCCTTTCGCGCTCAGCATCAGATATGCGGCGTTCAAGCAGCTCGTATGCGCTCTCACGGTCAACAACACGGGAGTACCGGCTCACAAGCGAGGAGGAATTATTTATAGATGCAATCTCCTGATCAGTAAGAATATCCATCCTGCTCATCGGGGCACGCATCATGGCAGCTGCCAGCGGTGTCGGGATGCCCTTTTCATTCAGAGCCGTCACAAGAGCCTCACCGGTACCCAATGAGGTGATGACATCCTCTGTATTGTAAAACGTGGAAATCGGAAAGTTTTCGGCCGTCAGCTTAATGTCCTTCCTGTCGTTTGCAGTGAAAGCCCTCAGGGCATGCTGCACCTTAAGGCCAAGCTGTGCAAGTACTGAGGCCGGCACATCCATCGGGTTCTGAGTGATGAAATATACACCCACACCCTTTGAACGGATGAGTTTGACAATGGTCTCAATCTGTTCAAGAAGGGTTTTGCTTGCCTGGCTGAAGATCAGGTGAGCCTCGTCAATGAATATCACCAGTTCGGGTTTTGGAACATCTCCCCTCTCAGGCATTTTGTTATACGCCTCCGCCAGCAGTGACAACATGAATGTGGAGAACAGCTTTGGCTTATCCTGGATATCAGTGAGACGGATGATATTAATATACCCGTTACCATTGCTGTCTCTGCGCATCAGGTCATTTATATCAAAAGACTCTTCTCCGAAGAACAGTTCTGCCCCCTGCTGTTCCAGCTCGATGATCTTGCGGAGGATAACCCCCGTCGATGACGGCGACATGGCGCCATATTCACGCTCAAGCTCTGCCTGACCTTCTCCCTGGAGGAACTGTATCACCTTCCTCATATCTTTCAGGTCAATCAGGCCCAGTTTGTTATCATCGCAATACTTGAAGATGATAGAGATGATGCCTGCCTGGACATCATTAAGGTCAAGAATACGCGAAAAGAGCACAGGACCGAACTCGGAGATGGTTGCCCTGAGGCGAACGCCATTCTGTTCAGAGATGGTCAGAAGCTCCACAGGGAATCCCATAGTCGAATAAGGCAGGTTTATCTTTGAGTGCCGGTCAGTTATGAATGGTTTCTCTTCACCCGGCCTAGCAACACCGCTGAAATCACCCTTTACATCCATCACCAGGGAAGGTACTCCCTTGAGCGACAGCTGCTCTGCGAAGACCTGCAGGCTTTTGGTCTTACCTGTGCCTGTAGCTCCGGCTATCAAACCATGCCTGTTAATCGTCTTAAGCGGCACTTTAATATGTGCATCGGGTAATGCCTCTCCATCAAGCATTGCACCGCCCAGCACAATATAATCACCCTTGCAGGCATAGCCTTCATTGATCAGACTTACAAAATTCATCTTTTTTGCTCATGACCTATATGTTTATGATATAAAAGCCGCTGGATAACTCGTTCCAACGGCTTATTTAATTCATGATAACCGGATTTATTTTGTTTCCAGCAGCTCCATGACTTTGTTCTCAAGATCCGCACCGCGGAGATTATGAGCCACAATCACACCGTTCTCATCAAGAAGGAAGTTTGCCGGTATACTTCTTACTGCATACAATTTTGCAGGTGCAGAATTCCAGTACAGAAGGTCAGAGACATGGGTCCATGTCAGTTTGTCATTTTCAATGGCTTTCGTCCATTCTTCAGCGCTTCTGTCAAGTGATACGCCAAACACGTCAAAACCCTTTTTATTATAAGCCTGCCATACCCTGACAACATTTGGATTCTCCTGACGGCACGGTCCGCACCATCCTGCCCAGAAATCAACAAGCAACAGCTTCGTTGCGCCTCCGACCTTTGAATAAAGGGAGACCGGATTTCCGCTGACGTCATTCAGGGTAAAATCAGGCGCCTTCTGCCCTATTGCAACTGATTTCATCTGTACAAGTCTGGCTTTCATTTCTGTCACGAGATCAACCTTATTGAGAGTGGTATCAAGTTTATTCAGTAAGGTTTCCAGTTCTTCACTCTCAAGGGAGTAGGATATTTCCGCAAGAAGTGCGGGAGCAATATAGGAACCAGGGTTATTGGTGATGAACTCTTTCTGCATCGCCATCTGCCTGGCATCAATAGCATCTATTTCTTTCTCTATTGATGCGGCAAGCTCTTCATTGCCCTCCATTCTTGCATTGCGATAGCGATCGTAAACCTTTCTCAGCTCATTGTTCATCTCTTCAGTTGAGGCCCTGAAGGTCTCAAACTCACCCTGGGTCTTTGACCCGGTAACTGACGCCTTGAAAATCGAATCGGCATGGCCGTTGATGGTTATCTCTGTGTTCTCAATGAAGAAATTCAGACCCCCTCTCTTATCCTTAAGAGCAAGCGTGACCATCTGGGGATAATCAACAACACCCTCCAGTTTGAAGGTGCCATTCTCAAGTACGGCTGAATCCAGAACCGAAAATCCTCCCGGGATACGTTTCTGAAGAAGAACCTGGCCTTCTTCAACACCGTCAATGGTACCGGTAACTACAAATTTGGGCTCTCTGGCACATGAAACCACAAGAGCAAATACAGCAAACAGGATAAAAAGCTTTTTCATTTCGGAAGAGTTTTTCAGTATTTAGTTATGTTTTTCAGAATGGTCAAAGGTATAAATATTTGGTCATTACCCCTTGGTTTTGAAATATTTCTCGAGCAGGATCAGGGCAGGTTTGTATGAAGTTATTTCTCCCTCAAGCAACTTTTTTTCGAGTTCCGGCAGCAGGGCCACCACCTCAGGATGGCTGTAAAATGAATACTTCAGGATGTCAAGTATAGTCTCGTGCATGCGCGTTACAGCCTGCTCCCTTCTTCTCTCCCAGAACCACCCATTGCTTTTGGTCATGCTGACATAGTCCCTGACCGTTTCCCACACCTCTGCTATACCCGTGTTCTCCAGTGAGGAGCATGTGAGCACCCTGGGGCTCCATTTTGAAGGTGACAGGGGGAAAAGGTGCAGGGCGTTCTTGTACTCAATCCTCGCTATCTCCGCTTTCCTGATGTTGTTGCCGTCGGCCTTGTTGATCACTATTGTGTCAGCCATCTCCATTATCCCGCGCTTGATTCCCTGCAGCTCATCGCCGGCGCCGGCAAGCATCAGCACCAGGAAAAAATCCACCATGGAATGTGCTGCCGTCTCCGATTGCCCTACCCCGACCGTTTCGACTATAATAGTATCAAAGCCTGCTGCCTCGCATAGTATTATCGACTCGCGCGTCTTGCGTGCCACACCTCCCAGGGTGCCAGCCGCCGGCGAGGGCCTGATGAAGGCGTCAGGGTCCGTGCTGAGCTGCTCCATACGGGTCTTGTCACCCATAATGCTGCCGCGGCTCTGCTGGCTGCTCGGGTCGATAGCCAGAACGGCAAGACGCCGGCCATGGCGTCGTGTCAGCATGGTGCCGAAGGTTTCAATGAAGGTGCTCTTACCGGCGCCGGGCACACCCGTTATGCCAATCCTAACCGAACGCGAACTGGCCGGAAGACATTTCTCCACCACCGCCTGTGCAATATCGTAATGCTCTGGCAGGGAACTCTCTACAAGTGTAATAGCCTGACTGAGAACAGTCCGGTCACCACGCAGGATAGCATCAACATAATCATCAGCGGTGAGCCGTTTGCGCCTGCTCCTCCTGAGACGGTTCAGCATGTCGGGGTTGATGCTTGGAGGCTGTACAACACCCTTCTGAACCGAGAGCGCTCCGGCTGGACCTTTGTTCTTATTCATTACACTGTTATTGACAGACGCCGCTTTACTTCGACGCCTCTCCCTCAACAAGCACCTTCCCCTTGATCATCAGCATCACCTCTGAGTTCTTGGGGTCATTGGTGTATACAAATATGTTTTTGTAGATATCACCTTTGTATCCGCCTGAATTGAACTTCGCCTTTATTGACCCTTTAGCGCCGGGTTTGATAACATTTTCCGTTGGCATAAGAGCCGTACAGCCGCATCCTGCCTTGACATGCCTGATGACGAGATCACTCTTGCCCTGGTTGGTGAATGCGTACTCCACATCTGCAGACGAATTCTGTTTTATAGTCCCGAAGTTGACGGTGTTTGAATCAAGCTTAAAGACCGGAGCATTGGCAAGCTCCTGGCTTGTCATGTCGCTGAAATCCTCAACCAGGTTTGCTGAGACATACAGATAAATATTTTGCTGCGGCTGACCATTAACCTTGAGACGGACAAGATCATTTACGTTGCCCCAGGCACTGCTGTTAAGCTTGGCGTCATATGTTCCTTCTATAATGCCTTTTTCACCTGGCTTAAGGGTTGCAGGATTGGTCTTAAGCGTAAGGTGCGCCGGGAGACCTTCAAACTCAACCGTTGCCGGTTCTTTCGATGTGTTGATTATCGGCATCACCCTAATCTTTTTTTCTGTCTTTTTTGTGGTGGTAAAGGCAAGGTGGTTAGACTCAAACCGTACAGGCCCTACTGCGAAGGTAAAAAGTTCATCAACGGTCTTCTCCTTTGGACTGACCGTACCCTCAATAATAAGAACCGTTACGGCGGGTTTGGTGTTTGAGTAGACTGAGATGCTCTTGGCAAAATGAGAGTTGTAACCGCGGGGATCGAAAACAGCCGTGACAAACCCTTTGCCCCCCGGAGGCACAGGTGACTTGGTATAATCTGAGGCGGTGCATCCGCATGAGGGCTGCACCCTGGTGATCACCAGGGCTGAATCGCCGGTGTTGGTGAAATTGAAAATAGCTTCCTTCTTGCCTGCCGCTTCATTAATGTTCCCGTAATCATGGCGAACATTGGCGAAACTAAGCTTTGGCTGTGCATTTAGTCCTGAAACCAGGACCATCATTACCAATACTAAAAAATTCCTTTTCATTTTAACCTGTTTTTGTTTTCCTTTTCTTTTAGGATATTATCAATCCTTCCGTTCACATAACAAATATCAGACCAGAGAGGTTGCATCATTATTAACGTCAAAAATAATAAAAAACGATACGTCACTGTTTTTTTATTGCTTAAACCATTAGTTTTGTCTGACGGATGGTCTCTTTTGGAACATTTTTTGCAACAAGCAATGAGAGCATCCCGGCTTGTACTTATGAGAAGAAAAAAACTCTTCATACTGGCTTTTTCAATTATTTGCCTTCTGCAGGTCACACCGGCCTCCGGCCAGTTTTATAACGGGATGCAGATGACATTCGGCAAGAACAGGGTCCAGTATAAAGACTTCTTCTGGACATACTTCAGGTTCGAGGATATTGACTGCTACTATAATGAATTCGGCCGCGAGGTGGCCGAATATGCCTGTACAGTGGCTGACCGGAAACTGAATGAGATCCAGGACTACTTTGATTATACACTTGACAAAAGACCTATTCTTATCAGTCTATAACAAGAAGAACGATTTCAGACAAAGCAACATTGGACTGATCTCAACGGAAGAGGACTATAATGTCGGGGGCTACAGCAGGGTGATCAAAAACAAAGTGATGCTCTGGTTTAACGGTGACCATGAAGAATTCGACAAGCTGATTGCTTCTGCCATTGCAGAAGTAGTGGTCTATGAGATGCTGACCAATGCCGAAATCGCGTGACAAGGTGACCAGCAGCTCAGAGATACAGGTGCCCGCATGGTACATCAAGGGGCTGGTGAACTATGTTGCCTTCAACTGGGACAGTGAGACTGACAACAAGGTCAGGGACGGATTCGAAAGCGGCAGGTATAAAAACATTGCTAACCTTGAATATGATGAAGCAGTTTACGCCGGTCAGTCGTTCTGGAAATATATCGGCGAGACCTACGGCGATGCTATTATCCCGAATATCGTCTATCTCTCGACTATCTATAAAAGCGTTGAGGACGGTTTTCTTTACGGTCTCGGGAAAAGTATAAAAGACACTTTCAAGGACTGGCGAAGTTATTATAATGATTATTATAAGATAAAACCGGGTGAAGATTATAAAAAACCCCTGGAAATCAAACGTTCAAAACCTTTTGAACGGTATACCTCAGTTAAGGTCAGTCCTGACGGCCGTATGGTAGCCTGGGTATCCAATGACTGGGGAAAGCGCAGGATATGGCTGTATGACACCAGCACCGGTAAAAACAGGAAAATATTTACGTTTGAACCGAAGTATGAGCAAACTGTTGATTATACCTATCCCGTCCTGACCTGGCACCCGGGCGGGCAGATACTGACCTTCGTCAATGAAGAAAAGGGAGGCATGCAGCTTTACTTTTACCGCACCGATCAGAAAAAATCAGAGCAGCGCACTATGCCGTTCTTTGAAAAAGTGATGTCTCTCTCCTACTCTCCGGATGGTTCGAGACTGCTGCTGTCAGGGATAATCAACGGTATGACTGATATTTATGTCCATACAATTATCTCAGGCACCAGCGAGCGGATCACATTTGATGTGGCTGATGATATTGATCCCTCTTTTATTGACGGCCGTGAAGAAACAATTATCTTTTCATCAAACCGCCTGACCGACTCCCTTACAAACAAGGGTGACCCACAGGAACCCACCGGCCTCACCTTCAACCTCTTTACCTATGACCTGAAGGCAGGTAACGGCAAACTGACACGCCTTGATGAAGGAACACTGAATGATTATACCCTTCCGTTGGAAGCATCAGCAAAATCCACAGGATTCCTGGGTAACGGTAACGGTATAGTCAACTATTATACTGCCGGTATTGACAGTGCAATTGCCTACATCGATACGACCCTGCATTACAGGTACTTTATTGAATCACGACAGGTTACAGATTTTCCCCGTAATCTGGAAGCATTTGACAGGCAGGGAGGCAGGGATGCCGCAGTGATCTATGATAAAGGACGTTACAGGTTTCTTACTGACCTTACAGAGGCATCACCGGCAGTCAGCAGTGACGAAATAAAATCAACCGAATGGCGCGCGGAAGAGATAGCCGCACTCAAGGCAGCGGACAGTATCAACAAACTGAGAGACAAACTGCTGGCCGAGCGTGCAAGGATGAACGACACCCTTCAGAAACCTCTCTATGAATATTATCGCCACGGATGAGCCTATTGACTTCCGGAATTATGTCTTTGAGAAGGAGAAGGAAAACTACTATGAGCTGCAATGGCGCAAGGATTATATGGATATTGACCTTGACACTTCAAGGATGGTAATGCCTGAAGCAAGGGTCTACCGTACCGCATTCTACAATAACTACACTGCCACCCAGATAGACTTCAACTTCCTGAACAACACATACCAGGCCTATAACGGAGGAGCACCCTATTTCAATCCCGGACTGAACCTTCTTTTCAAGATAGGCACCCTTGATCTGTTCGAGGATTACCGCATAACCGGCGGTTTCAGATTTGCAGGTAACTTTGACAGTAACGAGTACCTGGTCAGCCTCGAGGCCCTCAAAGGCAAATTTGACAAACAGTTTATATTCCACCGGCAGTCATTTGACAGCTACAATGACACCAGCTATTACAAGATCAAGAGCTACACCTCATATCTCTCGTTCAGGAAGCCGCTGAACACGGTGCTTTCACTGAAAGGAACCCTTACCTACAGATTTGACAATTATGTCGTTCAGTCGACTGACCAGGCAAGCCTGGCTGGCTCCTCCCTTTGGCCGTCACTGGGCCGGGCTTAAAGGGGAGGTCATCTATGACAACACCCGCAAGCGGTCAGTAAATATCTATTACGGAACCAGGTTCAAGCTTTTCGGTGAATATTACCGTGAGGTCAGTGCCAAAGAACAGCGATATGTACGTTTTAGGGGCAGATATCAGGCACTACCTGAAGATACATCGCGACCTGATATGGGCAAACAGATTTGCTGCAAGCACCTCATTCGGACCGTCACGGCTGATCTATTACCTCGGCGGTGTCGATAACTGGATGGGTTATTTCTTCAATGAGAGCATGTTTGATCAGAGCGTTCCGGTTGATCCAAACGTCAATTACGGCTTCCAGGCGCTGGCAACAAACATGCGCGGATTTACGCAGAACATACGCAACGGCAGCAATTTCGCCCTCATAAACAGCGAACTGCGATGGCCTGTTGTAAGATATTTTGCGGGGCATCCGCTGAAATCCAACTTCCTTAACAGCCTGCAGCTCGTCGGATTCGGTGATATCGGGATGGCATGGTCAGGATGGAATCCGTGGGGCAACGAGAACTACTGGGACGATAAAGTATACAAGAACGGGCCGGTAACCGTGACCCTTGATTCAATGCGCGAACCTCTCGTGGCAGGCTTCGGCGGTGGAGCCAGGGCCCAGCTCTTCGGCTATTTTATCAGGGCCGACTTTGCATGGGGAATAGATAACGGATATATCCTCCCGATGCAGTTTTATCTTTCCTTCAGCCTCGATTTCTGATTGAACGCCCCTGCCAATCATGTTACTGAGAGAACATATACTTCGCGAGGCTGAAACCCTTCTTCCGGAAATTGTTGAGATAAGGAGGCATATTCATCAGCATCCCGAACTTTCATATGCCGAGTATGAGACAGCTGCGTTTATCAGCAGCAGGCTTGACAGCATGGGGATCGAGCACCGTAAAGGCATTGCCGGCACAGGTATAGTGGGTTTCATCAGGGGTGAGGCTGCCGGAAGAGGCCTTACCATAGGACTGCGGGCAGACATGGATGCCCTGCCTGTTACCGAAGCTCCGGGAGCAGAATATCATGAGCCAGAATGAGGGCGTGATGCATGCCTGCGGCCATGATGCGCATGTGGCCATGCTCCTCGGTGCTGCAGGCGATAATCAAAAACCTGCGGAAAGAATTTGCCGGGACAGTTCTCCTGGTCTTTCAGCCCGGAGAGGAAAAGGCCCCGGGGGAGCCAGAATGATGATCGAGACAGGCATTTTCAGGAACTATAACCCTGATATGTTCATAGCACAGCATGTCCTGGCTGACATGCCATCCGGAACGGTGGGCTTTCATGCCGGCCCTTATCTGGCGTCATGTGACGAGATTTACATCACAGTCGCCGGCAAAGGCGGCCATGCCGCCCAGCCCTCACAGTACACTGACCAGATTTATATTGCCTCAGAACTGGTTATCAGTCTTAAGGATACAATTGCAGAACAAAGCAAGGGGAAAGGCTGCCACCATTCTGGGCATCGGAAAGATAACCGGCATGGGCGCCACAAACGTGATACCGGAGAAAGTAGAGATAGCCTGTACCTTCAGAACCTTTGACGAACGGTGGCGAGAGGAAGCAAAAGATGCTTATACGCAAGACGGCATCGGACATAGCCGGTAAAAGAGGTGTGAGAATTGACGTTAACATCGTCGAAGGCTATCCCGTCCTGGTGAATAATGAGGCTCTCACAGACAAGGCCTGTGAACTGAGCCGGCAGCTTCTCGGAGACGAAAGAGTAACAGAGGTGCCTGACAGGATGAGTTCCGAGGACTTTTCTTTTTTTGCTGAAAAATACCCGTCGTTCATGTTCCGGCTGGGGATAACCCCCGAAGGAGAGACAGATGAGGCCGGCACATACGCCTGCCTTCGACCTGGATGAGAGTTCAATGGCTAACAGGTACTGCGACGATGGCATGGTTGGCACTAAATTTGATAAAGGCCTGACAAGGGTGAATTTTATTTATTGTTTGGTTAGGAACTTAATAAAATAAAAGATAATTTTACGCCCGTAATCTTTAAAAAACATTAGTAATGGCTTACAAAATTTCAGATGATTGCACTGCTTGCGGAACCTGCATAGATGAATGTCCGGTTGAGGCTATATCAGAAGGTGATATCTATAAGATAGACGCTGATATCTGCACCGATTGCGGTGCCTGCGCCGACGTTTGCCCTGTTGAGGCAATTCATCCCGCATAAACTGCATCACATTTTCAGGAGACCGGAAGCTGCCTGAAAAGACAGCTTCTTTCTTTTAACCGGGCTTGTACTTTGCACCCGTCAGTATTGCCTGGCAATCACTCATCTCCATCAGCTCCTGCAATGGTGACATCAGGGTTATTGCGCATAAACCGTTCAATAATCCTGAACCCGGTCCACACAACTGCCCTTCCCGGTGAATCTTCCGTAAAATAACTGGTGAACGGTGCTTCACCGGTGAACTTGCGTATCATGAAGCTGTCAGTAGAAAAGAGCAGGTCATTGCTGACAATGTACTCCCATATAATACCCTCGCCTTCCGTGCAGAAATCTCAGCTGGTTGTCTGTAAACCCAAAGAGCACCGTGTCAGCCACCGCAGGAATCATCCGCTTTGTGAAATAGACAAGCTTGGCTTCATGCAGCATGGTGTTAAGCAGGGTCTCTGGTGCCGTAACCCATATCGCGATAATCCCACTCCGTGGAAGCCCAGGCATACATGCAGTCTGAGACCGTGTATGCCGGTGTCATCCGGCGCGACTGGTAATCGTAAATGCCAAGCGAGGGGTAGTACTTTGAATCTGACCCCAGGTAACGGTCGAGGCTGATCATAAGCAGCGAATCGTCAATTATGATACTGTTATTGAAAGCTGATATACAAGTAATTACTTCAGGTATATCTTTCTCCGGGAAGTAATATTTAAAATGCCTGAATGCATTCTCCAGTCCCTGCTCAAGCGGTTTCTGATCGGACCAGATCTTTTTTACCTCATCCCATAAAGCCAGATTCTGCAGGTCAGTGGCAAAAAGAATAAAAGCTGTCTTCCATTGTTCATCTGCCGGATCCCCGAGACCGATGACCGAGCTGTAAGTGCTCAGGGCATTGCCGTATTCAATGCTTAATGTGTCTGCCCTGGCGCTCAGCGCGTGCGGCGGTGTTTCAAATATCTCACGGCCAAGATCCCTCACTGTCAGGTCACACTCAATTCCTGAAAGATTTACTTTATAAGGATTTCGGTCACATGCCGTAACGCCCAGAAGTATAATTACAGCATGCTGACAGTGTGAAGAGAGCTGATTTGGAAATCATATATCGGTATTATCAGGAATTTATTCGCAAAATAAGGACATTTATTTATAAATTTACCCTGCAAACTATTAGAAGATGAAAAGAGTAATGAACCTGGTCACCGGTAAAAGCGCTGGCCATACTGGTGCTTGTCACCTTCACTACAGCCGGGAGTCGCACAGGAAATAAAATTTGTCGCACATGCTGACCCCCTAATCACATGGATGAGTTCCAACGGATCTGATTACAGCAGCATGGGAGCAAGAGCCGGGATTGGACCTGGGAATCAATGTTCTCTATTACATCAGGGAAAACTATGCTGCCTCATCTGGCATAAGCTTTCTGTCGGCAGGAGGAAGACAAACCGCTATTGATCCTCATACAGTAGTGTTCAACAACTTTACTGAGGAGATGTGGCCCCCGGCGATGAGATGTTTACAACCTGCGGTATCTGAATATCCCTCTTGGGAGCCCGCCTTCAGACAAACCAAACCGGACCTATGACATACTTCACTGACCTGGGATTCGATATCAGGGTATTGCTGAAGTCTACCATTGACCTGCCGTCAGCAGCGAAGGCCCGATCGATGGTGAAAATGCAAGGACTGAGGTCTATGGAATGAATGCCGGATGGCATATCCTCCTCGGGCTGGAATATGAACTGAGTACCGAAACATCTCTTGTTGCCGGTCTGGGCTTCAATCAGTGACTTCTTTGATGTCACAAAGGACCTGGAGAATGTCGATCAGCCTGAAGACAAGTCAAGATTAAGTATGTTCAGATTCAGGCTCGGCGTAAAGTTCTGACCTCTTTCACCATGAAAGTTGCACTTGCCCAGCTCGATTACATACCCGGTGATATTAGCGTATAACAGCACCAAAATCATTTCAGCCATCAGCCATGCAAGGTCGCTTGACGCTGGACCTGATAGTCTTTTCCGAGCTTGCCGTCACCGGTTATCCGCCGCTTGATCTGCTGCAGAGAAGCGATCTCACCAGTGCTGCAATGGATGCCGTAAAAGAGATAGCCTCTCATTGTATCGGTATTGCAGCGGTTCTGGGCGGGCCTTCACCCAATACCGGCGTCTTTGGCAAAAGCCTTTTTAACTCGGCATTCTTCATCTGGACGGCAAGGTCAGGGCTGTCATAAACAAAACCCTCCTTCCGACCTATGATGTCTTTGATGAAAACAGGTATTTCGAACCGGGATCAACCTTCCAGACAGTTGAGTATAAAGGTGAGAGGATAGCCATCACCATCTGCGAGGATATATGGGACGAACAACCATTCGGTGACAGGGGCGTATGCCGCCTCTATGGCGTGACACCTCTCGATGAACTGATGAAGGAAAAACCCTCACTGATAATAAATATCGCTGCCAATCCATTCTCTCACAACAGGATAAAAATCAGGGAAGAGATTTTTATCAAGAACGCCATTGAGTACAGAACACCTCTTATATCAGTCAATCAGACAGGAGGTTATACAGACCTGATCTTTGACGGTTCCTCAATGGTTATTGACGCGGACGGCACCTTGCTCGAGAAGCTTGCTTTCTGCAGTGAAGAAATCAAGGTCATAGACATCCCCGCAGCCGGAACAGACAGAAATAACTATGTCATACCCGGCTCCCTTTCCCTGCCGACATGACCGGATATATTCACAAGGCACTGCTGACAGGCATAACGGATTTCTTTGTCAAGAGCGGGCAGAAGAAAGCCATAATTGGCCTTTCGGGAGGGGTTGATTCTGCCGTGGTGCTTGCACTTGCTGCCGAGGCTCTCGGCACTGACAATACCCTGGCTGTGCTCATGCCCTCCGTGTTACTCATCTGAACACTCTGTAAAAGATGCCCTTGAGATGGCTGAGAACCTGAAGGTTCCTCATCATATTGTGAGCATTGAGGAAGCACGGCAGGCTATCGGGAAAACCATGAAACCGTTTTTCGGTGACAGAGCCCCTGATGTGACCGAGGAGAACATCCAGGCACGGCTCCGGGCAGTGATTCTGATGGCATTCTCAAACAAGTTCGGCTGCATGGTGCTTAACACTTCGAACAAGAGCGAAGCCGCCACAGGATACGGAACACTGTACGGTGACATGGCAGGAGGACTGTCTGTCCTTGGCGATGTTTACAAGTCAGAGGTGTACAAACTGGCCAGGGAGATCAACTCTGTGAAGGAAATAATCCCTGAGAGGATCATCCTCAAGCCCCCGTCAGCTGAGCTCAGGCCTGGCCAGCTTGACACAGACTCACTTCCTCCCTACGACAGGCTCGATCCTGTGCTTTTCAGGTATATCGAGCTGGAGAGATCGCCGCAGCAGATAGTTGATGAAGGTTTTGACGCAGGCCTGGTA
This sequence comes from uncultured Bacteroidales bacterium, assembly GCA_963732575.1. Lineage (GTDB taxonomy): Bacteria > Bacteroidota > Bacteroidia > Bacteroidales > VadinHA17 > SR-FBR-E99. Next base: position 88,493 of record CAVTAA010000001.1, on the reverse strand, counting down.
GAAAAAGTCGCAAAGCTGGTGCGCAACAGCGAGTTTAAAAGACGGCAATCACCGCCTGTGCTCCGGGTCTCTTCAAGGGCTTTCGGAAGCGGGAGACGCATCCCGATCATTTCAAAATATCAATTGATCCCTGCGCCTTCGCTCACTCATTCACATAAACCCTTTTTACCCGTGACGGTATTGACGTAAGTATCTCGTAAGGAATTGTATTGCACAGTCTGGCAATATCCTCAATTGTAATGTTACTGCCAAAAATCTCAGCCTCATCACCTGGTCTTTGCATTTAATCCTGTGACATCAGTCATGCACATATCCATGCAGACACTGCCAATGATGGGCACTTTCCTGCCTTTAATGAAGAGACTTCCTCTCCCGTTACCCATTTCACGGCGCAAGCCATCGGCATAGCCCACCGGAATGACTGCAATCTCACGGTCGTGATCTGCAGCCCCGTTGCATCCGTAACTCACCGGCTCACCTGCCGGTACTGTCCTTACCTGTGACACTGCGGTGACAAACCGTCCGGTATGCCGCAACGCAATCCCCTGATAGTCACCTATCCCGTACAGTCCGATACCCATACGAACCATATCAAACTGGTACTGCGGAAAACGGCTTATGCCGGCTGAGTTGAGAAGATGGGTCTTAAAGTTGTAGCCGAGGGCGCTCTTCAGCTTTTCAGCCGTCGTTATGAGCAGCGAGGCCTGGCGGTGAGTGAACTCATCATGATCCGGTTCGTCAGCGGCAGCAAGATGGGAGAAAAGCGAGACGACCCTGATATGTTGCTCTTCCGGTAACATCTGTGCCAGCATGTTCTGCCTCACTGATACTGAAGCCCAGCCTGTGCATCCCTGTGTCAATTTTCAGGTGAACGGGATAATGGAGCAGGCCGTGTCTCTTTGCATTCCTGATGAAGGCTGCGTAAGATTCCATGCTGTAGATCTCCGGTTCGAGGTTATGACGGATGATCAGTTCCATCACACTCTCATCAGGATTCATCACCATGACAGGGGTTGTTATGCCGGCCTCTCTGAGTGCTACTCCTTCATCAGCATAAGCCACCGCAAAATAACTGACATGATTGTATTCAAGAAGTGACGCTATCTCTGCAGAACCCGAGCCGTAAGCAAATGCTTTGACCATCGCCATGATACCGGTACCGGGTCTGAGCAGATGCCTGAACTCGTTCAGATTATGGACCACAGCATTCATGTTGATCTCAAGACGTGTCTGATGGAGCTGCTGTACAAGCAGGCTGCTGATACGCTCAAAGCCATAAGCGCGTGCTCCCTTGATGAGTATGGTCTCATCATGCCAGGCAAAGCTCCGGAATGTCTCTGCAAACTCAGTGGTCGAACCATAGAATACCGACCCTTCAGGGAACTTCTCCTTCTGCCGTGTCAGGGCTTCACCTATCCCAATGAACCTGTCAATACCTGCTTTCCTTACTGCTTCCGCAACACCCTCGTAGAGACGTTCTTCATGTCCCCCTATCTGCCGGAAATCTGAAAGAATAAGTGTCGTCCTTCCCCTGGCATGAGAACGCAGAAAATCCAGCGCCATGCTCGAGCGAGCCGGGGTCCGAATTGTAATAATCTTCAATAAGAGTACAGCTGTTGATCCCTTTTTTGACCTCCATCCGCATCGCCACCGCCGGCATATCTGCCAGCGCTCCCCTGATGCTCTTTTCAGGGACACCCTCAGCAAGACAACAGGCTATCACTGACACGGCATTCTCGGCAGAAGCCCTGTCTGCAAACGGTATGACCGCTTCAAAAGCCGAGCCTTCCCGGGTGCATCTCAGAACCTGTCCGTCGCCGGCCCTTTCTGATATCTCAACCCTTAATGATGCTTCCGCTCCCGATACTGACCATGTATAGGCAGGTATACCTGAATACTTCAGCAGCCGTCTCCCGCTTAATCAACTCATCATCAGAACTGTATATGAGCATTTTTGCTCCTGCCGCCAGCCTGAGCTTCTCAGCTGGCAATAGCTTCCCTGTTCTCAAAATTCTCACCGTGAGCGTCACCGATATTGGTTATGACCACCGTATCAGGCCTGATGATGCGGGCCAGTTTTTCCATCTCTCCCGGTCTGGATATCCCTGCTTCAATGACGGCCACATCAAATCTGTTATCAATATTCATCAGTGAGAGCGCCACTCCCACCTGGGAGTTATAGCTCCTGGGGCTGCGTATGACGCTTTTTACCGTGCCCAGCGTCTCTGCAAGCCACTCCTTGACAACTGTTTTCCCGGCGCTGCCTGTCACGGCAATGACCCTTGCCTTTAAAAGCGCTTCTTCGCCAGCCTGCCAGGCAGTGCAGCGCCTCGAGGGTGTCATCCACCTTCACGAATGCGGCGCCGGTCATAAGATCAATCATCAGCAGGCAGGGTGTCAACAAGAAAAAGCCTGATACCCCTGCGGTACAGTGTTCCTATGAACCCGTGTCCGTCATGGTTCGGTCCCCGCAGGGCAATGAACAGTACATCATTGCCGGCGCCGGACGACCGGCTGTCAGTCATAATGCCGGTAACAACCAACGAATTATCGCCGGTCAGCTTACCCCCGGTTATTTCAGCCAGCTCTGATGCGCTGATCTTCACCTGTTCGTTGATTTAATATAGCACGATCTGCATATCGGCTCGTAGATATCCTTCTCCCCGAGCATCACTATTTTATCATCCTTGACCTTGCGGTAGGAGTAGTTCGCGAGGTTGCCGCACCTGACACAGATTGCATGTACCTTGCTTATGTATTCCGCGACAGCCATCAGGGCAGGCATGGGTCCGAAGGGATTACCGGCAAAATCCATGTCAAGACCTGCCACAATTACCCTTGTGCCCGCGTCTGCCAGCCTGGTGCACACCTCCACAAGGCTGCCGTCAAAAAACTGTGCCTCATCTATGCCAACCACCTCGACACCTGAAGCAAGCAAGTAGTATCGACGAAGCGTTTTCAACCGGTGTGGAGATGATTGATTTTTCGTCATGAGAGACAACCCTGTCCTCTGAGTACCTGATATCAATTGACGGCTTGAAAATCTCTACCTTCAGTCCTGCAAACATAGCCCGTCGCAGCCTCCTGATAAGCTCTTCAGTCTTGCCTGAGAACATTGACCCCGCAATCACCTCTATTGACCCGCGCTTACCGGCATTATCTACCGAATTTTCGAGAAACTCCATACTTCAGATCAGGATTTCACCGTTCAATAATGTAAAACGATTATATCAGGCTGATACGATTATTATTTACTTTTGCAAAATAAAGAAAAGCGATCATTATAAAAAATAAAGGGTGATGGATTTCATTAAAGCGGTGAGTATTATCAGGAAGGATCTGGATGAGGTGAGTGCATTGCTTGACCAGCTGTCAGTGACGCCCGGGTGCACATGTTGCAGAGATAGAGCTGGCACGATCAAGAGTGCACAGTGCAACGGAAATGCTGAAGCTGCTTCCGCAACTGAATGAGGTGCCGGTATCCCAACCTGCAAATCAGTCGGAGGCAGCTCCTGCAGTGCAGCCACTGACTGAAGTAAAGGCTGAGACCAGGCCGGAAGCGAAGGTTGAATTGAATGCAGAGCCAGAGCCGGAAGTGAAGGTTGAAGTGAAAGCAGAGCCTAAGCCGGAAGTGAAAGTTGAAGTTAAGGCAGAGCCTAAGCCGGAAGTGAAGACCGAAGCAAGAGCGGAACATAAAACAGAAGTGGCGGCGGACAAAGGCAAGCCTATCCTGGCAGACAAGTTCAGCGCAGCTGATACAATAGGTAAAAAAGCAACATCTGTGAAACAGGATGAAGTCATTACTTCTGTGCTCCATAACAAACCCATCAGCGATATTGGAACTGCAATAGGTATCAATGATAAATTCTATTTTATACGCGAACTGTTCAGCGGTGACACAAGGGCATATCAGGACACCATCAAACGACTCAACTCTTCTGCATCACTGGGTGAAGCCATGAAGATACTTGACGAAAACACCGTTATGGGCTCTGACCCTGCAGCACAGTCATCATTCGTTGATATTGTGCGCAGAAAATTCAACATTAATGTCTAAACTATACCTCGTACCCACTCCTATTGGCAACCTTGGTGATATCACCATGCGTGCCATAGAGGTGCTGAGGTCAGCAGATCTTATTCTTGCCGAAGATACCCGGACAACACACGTGCTGCTTAATCATTACAGCATTAAAGCGCCGCTGAAGTCGCATCATAAGTTTAACGAGCATCGCAGTCTTGAAGCTGTCTGTGACAACATTGAAAACGGCACAGTCACAGCGCTTGTGTCCGATGCCGGTACACCCGGCGTCTCCGACCCGGGATTCCTTCTTGTCAGACGGTGTATTGAACGGAGCATACCGGTAGAAGCCCTGCCCGGCGCCACTGCCTTTGTGCCGGCGCTGGTAAGCTCAGGACTGCCATCTGACCGTTTTTGTTTCGAGGGCTTCCTGCCTCAGAAAAAGGGAAGGCAGAAGAGACTGACTGCACTGGCAGAGGAAGAGCGCACAATGATATTCTACGAATCACCGTTCAGGGTGCTGAAGACCCTCGAACAGCTGGCCGCAGCACTCGGAGAAGAACGCAGGGCATCAGTATCGAGGGAGCTGACAAAAAAATTCGAGGAGACCTTACACGGTACACTGGGTACCCTTGCCGGACACTTTAAACAGACTGCCCCAAGAGGTGAGTTCGTAATAGTGGTGGCCGGCACTAACCTGAAAGATCATACTGAATAATATTTCTGTGATGAACAGAAAAGCACTGGTCATTCTACTGGCAATCCTGTTTCCATGGCTGGCATGCAATGCTCAGGTGCTGCACGGCAGGATCACCGATGAAGCCGGTGTGCCTATGCCGGGCGCTTCAGTCTATATAACCGGTCTCAGACAGGGCACCACCTCAAACCAGGACGGTCTTTATGAGATCGCCCTTCCCTCCGGCACTTTCACCATCACTTATCAGTTCCTTGGCTATACCCCTGCTGTAAGAAATGTCAGCATTGAAGCATCGGATATCCTCCTGGATGTCACCCTTACCGAACAGCTCTTTGAAATACCTGCTGTGAGGGTCTCTGCCATCAGGAAAGGACCCGGCTTACTTCATCATGCGCAAGGCCATCGGGATGGCTCCGTTCCATCTTAACCAGGTAAAGATGTATAAGGCTGAGGTATATATTAAGGGAGGCGGTAAAATTGACAAGATCCCGAAGATGCTCGAAAGACAGATGAAGGTGGAGGCAAATGACGCACAGATTAAAGAAGGGCAATACTACTTCATGGAGTCAGTCAATGTTATTACTTTCACCGCACCCGATAAGTATATCCACCAGGTAATATCAGCACGTTCCAACATACCGGTAAGCGAGAGCGAGACCTCACCTATGGATTTTCTGGAAGCCAGCTTCTATCAGCCTGTGATCGCAGAAATTACAATTTCTCCCCTCTCCCCAAATGCATTTTCACACTACAGCTTCGAATTCCTGGGTTCAACATCGCAGGGCGACTTCGTTATTGATAAAATAAAAGTTACACCGAAAAGAAAAAGCCAGCAGCTTTTTGAGGGCGTAATATATATAGTTGAGGATTTATGGGCAATTCACAGTCTTGACCTTACCAACGAGAATATGGCCGGGAAGGTGAACGTCAGGCAGGTATATATGCCGGTTGAAGAAGGCATATGGCTGCCCGTGAGCCATGACTTCAGAGTTGACATTGCAATAGTCGGAGTGAAGGCAGGATTATCATACTCAAGTGCAGTAAAATATCTTGAGGTGGAGCCCAACAAGTCACTTTCACCCCCAACGGGCTACAACACCTCTCCTGCAACGGCTGAGGAGCTTGAGGTAAAGACTGTAACCCGGAAAGAGATAGAAAAAATACTCGCCAAGGATGAGCTCACAGCCCGTGACATGTCAAGACTGGCTAAAGCTGAATGAAAAAAATGCTGCCAAAGACGAGGATAAAAGCCTTGAAATAAAAGAAAAAACCACATATATAATAAATAAGGATACGCTCCGCAATGATTCTGTCTATTGGGAGAAGGTTCGCCCCATACCCCTTACTGCAGAGGAGGAAACAAGCCTGCCACTGGGAGAAACCGGATTCACTGACCCTGGCAACGCGCGATAATTCAAAGCTCGAAATAACAATCGGCGGGGAGCCAGAAGACAAAGACAAAAAACCGGCTCTGGAAGCCATGAAGGCCGTATTAAGAGGAAAAAGATGGCAGGTTTCCGAAAAAACCGTGATAGATTTCGACGGAATACTAAGCCTTAAGGCAGCTTCTTTCAACACTGTCGACGGATTGGTACTGGGTACCGGAATGACCTTGACAACAAAGACCGGAGAGAAAGGCCGGTTCTCACTGTACCCATCCCTGAAGTATGCTTTCGGCCGGGAGCGTCTGATGTGGTCGGTAAATGCGGGGCTACTTTACAACCCTATGACAGCAGGCAGCTTTTACATTCGCACCGGCAGTTTTTCCAAGGAGTTCTCACCGGCAGGGGTTAACCCGGTAGTGAATACCTTCTCATCTCTGCTTTTCAGGGAGAACTGGATGAAACTTTATAACAGTATGTTCATTACTGCCGGTCACAGCGGAGACCTGGCAAATGGTCTTAACCTGAACCTGTCAGCTATGTGGGAACGCAGGGAGACGCTTGAAAACAGTTCTGATTTCTCGTTTTTTCAGCCGGAAAAGGAATATACCGCCAACCTGCCTGAAAATCCGTTTGTCTCCGGTGATGTCCCCGGGTACAGGGCCATCACTCCGGCAGACCATTATCACACCTCCTTTACCGCAGAGCTGAAGTATACGCCCCGTCAGTATTACCGCATTTCAAACGGTGCAAAGATCAGTGCAGGATCAGATTATCCTACTTTTACAGTCACCTGGAAACATGGGTTTAATTACAGTGATACACTGTCAGACCATTATGATCTGCTGAAGGCTGACATCACCAGAACGGAAAGGTTCGGAGCACTCAGTGAATTCCACTGGCGATTGACCGGAGGCGGTTTTATAAACAGACAGAACCTTCAGTTACAGGATATGTATTTCTTTAACACTCAGGAATCACCTGTTCTGCTAAACAGCTTCGGTGATGCTTTTTATCTGAAACCGTACTACTCTGTCTCATCACCCTCATTCTTTTCAGAGGCTCATATTCGTTACACCACTCCCTGGCTGCTCCTTAAGCGCCTGCCGGTATTAAGCAGGACTCTCATGAGGGAAAATATCGAGTCTTGCATCTCTCTGGACCCCGGATTATGGTTTTTATTCTGAGGCCGGATATTCTGTCAGTGAAATATTCTTCATGGCTGAGCTGGGCGTATATGCAGGCTTCCATGACCTGACCTTCAGCAGTGTCGGGGTCACTCTCAAACTCAGGTTCAATTAACAGATCAGAATGACGGTTTGCGGCCGTTGTCATCCGGTGAATAGTCGCTGTAATCGCCGGAGATATCATCATTCATCTTTGATTTCAGGGTGTAAACGCCACCTGCCGGTGATGCAGGAAATGCTGCGTCAGAACCAAACTCATCAGGTTCGACAAAGGTGGCACGGTCTTCCTTGAAATAAAGCAGTATCTCATCGGTAGGGCCGTTACGGTTCTTTGCAAGAATTATATCTGCATGACCTTTGGTCGACTGCCCGTCTTCGAACTGCAGGACGCCCATCTTCTCAGGCCTGTGGATAAACACCACCATGTCGGCGTCCTGTTCAATTGCGCCTGACTCACGGAGGTCAGACAGCATAGGCTTCTTGTTTCCGCCGCGGGTCTCGACCGACCTGTTCAGCTGTGAGAGCGCCAGCACCGGCACGGTCAGCTCCTTGGCTATGCTCTTGAGTGACCGTGAGATGGAGCTCACCTCCTGTTCACGGCTGCCTGCGTCAGGCGGTCCGGTCATCAGCTGCAGGTAATCGACAATGACCAGGTCAAGTTTATTCTGCGCCTTGAGCCTGCGGCACTTTGCCCTGAGTTCAAATATTGAAATGGCAGGCGTATCATCAATATAGATCGATGCTTCAGTAAGTGACTTGATGCGCGTTTCCAGGAGCGACCATTCTTCAGGAGAAAGCTTACCGTTCCTGATCTTTTCTCCGGGTATCTCCGTCTCTGTCACAATAAGCCTGTTAACAAGCTGTATGGCAGCCATCTCAAGTGAGAAAATGGCAACTTTCTTCCCGTGGTCAATGGCCATGTTGCGTGCCATCGTCAAAGCAAAAGCAGTCTTACCCATCGATGGGCGTGCTGCAATGATCACCAGCTCAGACTTCTGCCATCCTGAAGTCAGCCTGTCGAGCTTGGTGAATCCTGACGGAACACCCACCAGTGCATCCTCTTTTTTACCCAGCTCCTCAATCTCCGACAGAGCCTGTTTAATGACCTCATGTATCGGAGCTACCTCATGCTTGATATTGCCTTCCGCGATCCTGAAGAGCTCATCCTCGCTCCTGTCAAGGAGCTCCGTGACGTCAAGCGTGTCTTCATAAACCAAATTCTGGATCAGGGTTGCCGCCCGTATCAGCTCGCGCTGTATATACTTCTGAAGTACAATACGCGCATGATAATCAATGTTGGCTGCTGAGACAACCTTGGAGGTCAGCTCGGTGAGGTAGACAGGCCCGCCGACCTCATCAAGCTCATTCACGCGCTTCAGCTCCTGTGTGACAGTCAGAAGGTCAATAGGCTGATCACGCTTGTTCAGTTCATCAATGGCAGCAAAGATCTTCTGATGCGCGGTCGAATAAAAAACCTCCGGCCTCAGGATGTCAACCACCATCCTTGCAGCTTCATTCTCCAGCATTGCAGCGCCGAGCACCGCCTCCTCCATCTCAGGTGTCTGAGGCGGTATCCTCCCTCCCTCCGGTATGACCATCACTGAGGACTTTTTGTCCTGCCTGGACCTGGATGTAACTTGTGCCATTATGATAAGTTATTGTTTTACAATGATATAAAAAGCGAAAATGATTCTTCCGACCGTGATCAAATTTAATAATAAGAAACCATCAGGGCTCTGATACCTGATTTTTGTTTCAAACAGCAGCTGTTAAGAAAATGTTGAAAACGGATATAATGCTGAAAGATGATGAAATTTAAAAAGGTTCATCTATTTTTGATACCTGAAGAGTTGGTAACGTTATGGTTGTTTTTCCAAAGGCGAAAATAAATATTGGCTTAAGGATCGTTGAAAAGAGGCCTGACGGCTTTCATAATATCGAGACCTTCTTCTATCCTGTTGATGTCGCAGATGCTCTTGAGTTTGTCGTCCGGAAAGACGGACGAAGAAATGATTCGCTGAGAGTCACCGGATTGATGGAAGAGACTGATCCCGACTCAAACCTGGTGATGAAGGCAGTGAAGCTGATGCGCAACTCCTTTGATTTCCCTGGTATACGCATCCACCTCCATAAGACCATCCCTGTAGGTGCCGGTCTGGGTGGAGGATCATCGGATGCGGCAGGTATGCTTAAGGCTCTGAACAAGTATTTCGGTTTCGGACTTAATTCTGAAGAGCTGAGGTCATTCGCCCAGAGACTTGGCAGTGACGCCCCCTTCTTCATTGACGCTACCCCTTCCTTTGCCGAGGGAGTAGGCAATATCCTGTCAGAATTTCCTCTTGACCTGAGCAACTACCATATTTTGCTTTTTAATCCCGGATTAAATATCAGCACTGCCGAAGCCTATGCAGCATGCGTGCCTGATCCCGGCGGCCCGTCGCTCAGGAAGCTGCTCAGCCTGCCGGTTGAGCAATGGCGCGGCACAGTGGTAAATGATTTCGAAAATAATATTTTCCGTGACTATCCCCTGGTGGGTGAGCTGAAGACAGCCCTGTATGATGCAGGGGCAATCTATGCATCGATGTCAGGCAGCGGGTCGGTAGTCTACGGTATTTTCAGGGAAGTTCATGACCTGCCCCATTATCTGAAAAAATCGATGCTGATAACAGCAGAACTCTGATTTCGGCAACTGTTACCTCAGGCTATCTCTGCAAGGACCATCCCTTTAGTAACCCTGTCCCCGGGTTTTACGTTGACTTCTGTTACTTTGCCGGTGACATGAACTCTTCAGCCTGTTTTTCATCTTCATGGCATCAAGGATAACGATGTCATCTCCTGCAGTCACCTGGTCACCCACCGAGACGAGCACCTCAGTCACCGTGCCGGGGATGAAGCTGCAAATCCTGCCCGGACGCGGAGGTGTGTATGCCTTTCTCCCCGTATAGCGGCGGCTAAGCCTGGTAGTATATTGAGTATTGTCTATATTAAGCTTGTCAGCTTCTTTCTTCTCCATGTTCTTTTTTTTAGGGATAATCAGAACGGCGGAATGCCATGCTTCTTCTTAATAGTCTGTACGTCCTTGTCTTCTGACACCTCCAGGCCATGAAGCAGGAGCTTACGGGTTTCCGACGGCTCGATGACCGAGTCTACATAACCGCGTGACGCAGCTACATATGGATTTGCAAACTTCTCCTTATACTCCTCCACCTTCTGACGCCGTACTTCATCAGGATTGGCAGCGGTGGTTATCTCCTTGCGGAAAATAATGTTTGCAGCGCCCTCTGGCCCCATGACGGCTATCTCGGCTGATGGCCATGCAAAGACAAAATCGGCGCGGAGATGCCGTGAACCCATTGCAATATACCCCCCTCCGTAAGCCTTGCGCAGAATGACGGTGAGCTTGGGTACTGTCGCTTCGCTGTAGGCGTAGAGTATCTTTGCTCCGTGGCGTATCACCCCGGCATGTTCCTGGTCAACGCCGGGAAGGTAACCCGGCAGGTCAACAAAAGTAATTATGGGTATGTTGAAGGCATCACAGTAACGGATGAAACGTGCCGCCTTGTCTGATGAATCAACATCGAGTACGCCGGCCATCTCAAGAGGCTGATTGGCAACGAAACCTACCGTCCTGCCTCCCAGGCGTCCGAACCCGATGACCATATTGCGGGCATACATTTCCTGTATCTCGAAGAACACCGACCCATCGGCCACAGCCCTGATCACATCCTTGACATCATATGGCAGCGTAGGATCACCCGGGACGATCTTCTCAATATTATATTTGCTGTCGGGAGGCACTGGATCAACCGCCCTGGCCTTTACTTCATTATTACGTGGGATGAACGACACCAGTTGCTTGATCTGGCTGAAGCATTCATCTTCAGTCATTGCAAAGAAATGGGCATTGCCCGATACCTCGCAGTGCACCCTTGCCCCACCCAGCTCTTCCATGGAGATCTCCTCGCCAAGCACCGTTCTGATAACCTCAGGCCCGGTGATGAACATTTTGGAGATATTCTCGACAACAAACACAAAATCAGTCAGTGCGGGTGAATAAACTGCCCCGCCGGCACATGGCCCCAGAATAACGGATATCTGGGGTATAACACCGCTTGATATTGTATTGCGGAAGAAGATCTCACCGTAACCGGCAAGGGAGTTTACACCCTCCTGTATGCGTGCACCGCCTGAATCGTTGATCCCTATAAGCGGTATACGCATCTTCAGTGCATGATCCATGATCTTTGTGATCTTGCGCGAATGCATCAGTCCAAGCGAGCCTCCTGCAACAGTGAAATCCTGGGCGAAGATGGCAACCGGACCGCCGTGGATTGTTCCCGTACCGATAACCACACCGTCACTCGGAAGATGCTTTTTATCCATCCCGAAGTCGCGTGCATCGTGCTCCACAAACATGTCATATTCACTGAAGGAGCCAGGGTCAAGTATTGCAAGTATGCGTTCGCGTGCAGTATTCTTGCCCATGGCTTTCTGCTTCTCGATGGCTTCCTCGCCACCGCCAAGAAGCATCTTCTCACGCCTCTCTTTCAGTTCGCGTATCTTTTTATCTATAGCCATATTCCTTTTTTTCGTTTAACTGTTTATTACACTTCCGGGGAAGCAAAGCAAATAAAATAAATTCACATGACCTGCGAAAAAATCGCAGCCTGATTATTTAGGTGCAAAGCGGTACACAACAAGTGCAATTCCAGTATAGATAATATTTGGAATCCACATGGCCAGTGCAGGGTTAAGGTCGCCCTTGAGCGAGAACTGGGAAGCAAACTGCATGAAGAGGATATATGAGAATGCCAGTCCAAGCCCTATGCCTATCTGCATGCCTATCCCTCCCTTTATCTTGCGTGAGGAGAGAGAAACACCTATCAGCGTGAGTACGAAAAAGGCAAAAGGCGAGGCGTACCTGCTGTGCTGCTCGTTCAGATAGAGTTTGATCTCATCGGAACCCTGCGACTTTAATACATCGATGTAATCAAGCAGTTCACCGTGGGTCATGGTGCCGACAAACTGTGGTGACCGTGCAAAATCATCAGGCCCGACGTTGAGAACGGTGTCTATCCTTCTGCCTGCCGTAAGCCTCTCACCCAGAGTATCCGTCTCCCTTATATTATACCACCATGCACCCCATTTGTTGGTGGTGGTGTCCCACCTGATCATGTTGGCAGTCATCTTTGATTCCAGCTTTCCGTGATCGTCAAATTTTTCCATGCTGAAGTTGCGTCCGCTCTGCGTGATAGAGTTGTACGACTCCATGTATATGTACACATTCGGGTAAACCTGCCTGTGTACCGATGATACATTCACCCTCCTGAAGTCAGAGCCCCGGTAGTACTTCTCCTCGAAATCAAGCTTTACAATGTTTGAGTGCGGAAGAACATAGTTCATCAGAAGGAATGAACAGAGAGCAATGAAGGCTGCTGCCGGTAAAATAAGGAACCAGGAGCCTCTTAAAGCTCATGCCGCTGTTAAGCATTGCTATGATCTCAGTGTGCACTGCCATCTTCGATGTAAAGAAGATCACCGCGATGAAGACAAACATAGGTGCGAAGAGGGTGGCAAAATAAGGAATGAAATTGAGGTAATAATCAAAAATTATTGCTTTCAGCGGAGCCTGCTTCTCAATGAAGTCGTCGATCTTTTCGGAGAAGTCAAAGATGACCGCTATCCCCAGTATAAGCACCAGGGAGAAAAAGAATGTCCCGAGGAACTGCTTAACAATATAAATGTCAAGTATACCCGGTTTAAGCTTCTTCAGGCTCTTTCTGATATTCTTTTCAGTGTCTCTTCCTTCCATGATCCAAAAGTGCCTTCAATTATCTTTTCCCTGGCCTCGTTGACGAGGCTGAGATAAAACGACAGGTTATGTATGGTGGCTATCTGTGCTCCGAGCATCTCACCCGATATTACAAGGTGACGCAGATATGACTTTGAGTAGGTACGGCTGACCTCAGAGGCTGACCCGGCATCCACCGGAGAAAAGTCAGCAGCCCATCGCTGGTTTCTGATGTTGATTATCCCTTCGCGTGTAAAAAGCATCCCGTTACGGCCGTTTCGCGAAGGCATAACGCAGTCAAACATATCGATACCGCGTGCGATGCACTCGAGAATGTTGGCCGGCGTTCCCACTCCCATGAGGTAGCGCGGCTTATTGGCCGGCAGTATATCATTCACAACCTCGATAGTCCCGTACATCACCTCGGCAGGCTCGCCCACCGATAGCCCGCCGATAGCATTGCCGGGCATCTCCTTTGATGCGGCCTTCTCCGCAGAGATACGTCTTAGATCAGGGTAGACAGATCCCTGTACTATGGGGAAAAGCATCTGTTCATATCCGTACAGGGGCTCAGTACTTTTCAACCGGTCAACACACCTGTCAAGCCAGCGGTGCGTCAGCTCCATCGACTTCAGGGCATAACTGTGATCGCACGGATAAGGCGGACACTCATCAAAGGCCATCATTATATCGGAGCCTATTGATCGCTGGATATCAACCACATTTTCAGGAGTGAATGTGTGTTTTGATCCGTCTATATGAGACCTGAAAATGGCTCCCTCTTCGGTCAGCTTCCGGTTGGCAGCCAGAGAAAAGACCTGGTAGCCGCCGCTGTCGGTAAGAACTGCCCTGTCCCATGACATGAAACGGTGAAGACCGCCTGCCCTGCTGATGATATCTGTTCCGGGACGCAGATAGAGGTGATATGTATTACCCAGAATGATGTGAGAGTTGATCTCAGTCTTCAGATCACGGTGCAACACCCCCTTGACCGTCCCCCCTGTCCCCACAGGCATGAATACAGGCGTAGGTATGTCACCGTGAGCCGTATGTATTACACCTGCCCTGGCTGATGTGGATTGATCTGTCCGCTCAATTCTGAACATCTTCTGCTGAATAATGGTCACAAAAGTAAGCTTTCTGCACCTCATAATGAACAGCCTGATATCAAATTGAGGAAACGGTTCTTTATTTGTTGAAAAGATTCTGACAAACGTTTCCCGATTCTTTATAATATTACGGCGCAAAAATGGCCATGGGAACACTCTTTTCAACTGATCCGCTACATATCGTTCTCCTTTCACTGTTCCTTATAATGGCAGCCGTGCAGGCGTGGTACTGGCTTCAGTATTACCGCAGATCAGCCTATGCCAGGCAGAATGCCGCCGTGACTTCCGTGAAGCCGCCTCCGCTTTCAGTTGTCATATGCGCCCGTAATGAGTCGGAGAACCTCAGCAAATTTCTTCCGGCAGTGCTTGAACAGGATTATCCGTCATACGAGGTGGTGGTGGTGAACGATTGCTCTGAGGATAACAGCTTTGATATCCTTGGCGGGATGATGAAGCGCTATCCGCATCTGAAAGTATCAACAATACAGAAAGATCCGGGCTTCGCACATACGAAGAAGCTTGCAATGCTTATAGGTATCAAGGCAGCAAAAAACGACCTTCTTGTCTTCACCGATGCAGACTGTCAGCCGGTATCGAAACATTGGCTGCGCGAGGTGGCTTCAGCTGCTTCCGGCAAAGCTGAACTGATCATCGGATACGGTGGCTATGTTCCGGAAAAGAGCATCCTCAACAGCTACATACGGTATGAAACCATGTTCATTGCAATGCAATACTTTGGAATGGCCATGGCAGGTGTTCCGTACATGGGTGTGGGACGTAACCTGGCATACAGGCGAACCTACTTTTTCGACCGCGGAGGCTTTGGCCCCCATAATCATATAATGTCAGGTGATGACGACCTTTTCGTCAACCGCAATGCCACTGCCGACAACTGCAGCCTGATGCTCTCACACGATTCTTTTACGCGGTCAGTAGCCGAGGGTAACATCGTATCATGGGCAAAGCAGAAACGCAGGCATTTCTCCGCTGCCGCATACTACAGGAAGAATGACAGGGTCAGGCTGGCCATTGAACCATTATCAAGGGTAACCTATTATGGGCTCCTTATAACTCTATTGGTCATGCTTGTGTCATGGCCTGTGGTATTGTTAATCGCTCTGGGCAGGCTGATCATGCGCACAGTGATACTCAGGAAAGCATCACTGACCTTCAATGAGGAAAAGTTGTGGTTTTTCTCACTCTTTTTTGATATCTTCGCGCCGTTTGTCAGCGCATTCCTTTACCTGACCTCTGGAAGAAAAGGTAAGGGGAGAGAAGCATGGAAGTAGAAACAGGACTATCTGAAAAAGCCCGTCATGATCTGAAGGTCATAGACCGGGCGCTACATGGAGAGAGCAAGGCGTACACCGAGCTGCTGACCAGGTATCGTGATTCTGTATACTATGTCCTGCTGAGAATGGTGAACAATCCGTCGGACGCAGAGGATCTTACAATCGAGGCATTCGGCAAGGCATTTCATAACCTGCCTAAATACGTTCCGTCTCATGCGTTCAGTACATGGCTTTTCCGTATAGCCACAAATAACTGCATCGACTTTATGAGGAAAAAGAGCCAGAGCCCCAGGCCCTTTGATCATGATGAAGGCGAAGAGGATGAGATGGAGGCTACCGTTGCATCAGACATGAGACTGCCTGATGAGGTGATGATGGACAGGGAGACTGCTGCCAATCTTAACAGGATAGTTAAAAGCCTTAAACCACGCTACCGCCGGCTTATTGAACTGCGCTACTTTGATGACTACTCCTATGAAGATATCGCTACCGAACTCAGCCTTCCCATAGGTACCGTCAAGGCAAGACTCTTCAGGGCAAAAGTCCTTATATTCAATATGGTACAGGATAAAAAGAGCGAAATTTGACCACCCTCGCTGAGAAGTACTTCCCTTCGCTGACTGAAAAACAACGCCGGCAATTCTCTATGCTGCCACAGCTGTATGAAGAGTGGAACGAGAGAATAAATGTGATATCCCGAAAAGATATCATGAACTTTGAGATAAACCACCTCCTTCATTCACTTGCCATTGCACGTTTAATCAGCTTCGTCCCCGGCACTGCCGTAATTGACGTCGGCACAGGAGGCGGGCTGCCCGGCATCCCCCTTGCAATCATGTTCCCTGATGTCAAATTCACTCTAATTGATTCCATAGAAAAGAAAATAAATGTCGTCAAAGAGATAGTCACTGCTGCCGGCATTGCAAATATCACTGCAGTCGCCGTAAGATCAGAGGATTATTCAGGCCGGTATGAATTTATCATCAGCCGCGCCGTCACTGAGATGAACCGTTTTGTGAACCTTACCCGCCATATGATCTCTCCCCGGTCTATTAATGCATTAAAGAACGGATATATTTTTTTGAAAGGCGGCGATCTGGGCAATGAACTGGAGCCCTTCCATCCTGCCGTCACCGTTGAACCTATCAGCCAATGGTTTGATGAGCCCTGGTTTGAGACAAAAAAAATCGTTTACCTGCCCTGGTAAGATTAAAAAAATTACCCTGCTGATTTTTTATTTCAAAAAATGTCTACCTTTGCAGTCTTTAAAACAGGAAAGTACCACACAAAAGCATAAAGACAGATGAAGAGGACGTTTCAGCCATCAAGAAAGAGGAGGACCAACACCCACGGTTTCAGGGAGAGAATGTCAACTCCAAACGGCAGGCGTGTACTTGCCGCCCGCAGAGCCAAAGGCAGAAAGAAACTGACCGTTTCTGATGAGCCGGGCCATAAGGACTGATAGGCTGACAGAAAATAAAGAGACCGTCTTAATGAACAATTAGGGCGGTTTCTTCTTTTATATTGTAAATAAGCGGATTAAATTTGTCAATTCTCCGGAAGATGAAAGAATTTATCCTCAAAAACACGGATTCTGACCTCAGGGCAATTGCAGAAGCTGTCCTTGACGGGAAAAGATTAAATCCGGCCGAAGCCCTTACACTCTATGAACGGGCAGACCTCTCCCTTATGGCCGTCCTTGCCACTGAAGTTAAAAAAGCAAAAAGCGGCGATGCTGTCTTCTTCAACCGTAACTTTCATATTGAACCAACCAACATCTGCATTTTTAACTGTCGCTTCTGTTCATACCATAAGCCGGAAGGCGATCCCGAAAGCTGGGAACTGACAGAAAAAGAAATACTTGACATTGTAAGACGCTTTGAAGGTGTTCCTGTTACAGAAGTACATATCACAGGCGGTGTACACCCCTCACGCGATATATATTATTATGGCAATATACTTGCATCTATTAGAAAGCTTAGACCTGACATCAGCATCAAAGCCTTCTCAGCTGTTGAGCTTGATTACATGATAAAAAAAGCAGGAATGACTTATACCGAAGGTCTCAGTCTGCTGAGGGACCAGGGCCTTGACTCCATTCCGGGAGGAGGAGCGGAGATCTTTGATGCATCACTGCGGGAAAAGATATGCCGTGAGAAGGCTGATGCCGAAACCTACCTTACCATCCATGAAGCAGCCCACAGCCTGGGAATAACATCGAACGCCACAATGCTTTACGGCCATGCTGAAAGTCCCGCACAGCGTATTGATCACCTCAGAAGACTGCGTGAGCTGCAGGACCGTACCAGCGGTTTTAACGCCTTCATACCGCTTAAATTCCGCAGGGAGAATAACCGTATGTCAGACCTGGGCGAAGTGC
The DNA here is from genome assembly GCA_963732575.1 of uncultured Bacteroidales bacterium. Taxonomy (GTDB): domain Bacteria; phylum Bacteroidota; class Bacteroidia; order Bacteroidales; family VadinHA17; genus SR-FBR-E99. Next base: position 70,634 of record CAVTAA010000001.1, on the reverse strand, counting down.
CTGTGACTGAAGATATGCGGAATTATGCGCTTTCCAGGATCTTCCTTGATAACTTTCCGCACCTGAAAGCATACTGGCCGGCCACCGGAAAGGACGCCGCAATCATGAGCCTCGCCTTTGGCGCCGATGACCTCGACGGCACGATAGACGACACAACAAGGATCTATTCCATGGCAGGCGCCGAGGAGAGCAACCCGAGCCTCTCAACGACAGAACTCGTTGCCATGATCCGGTCAGCAGGGTTCAGACCGGTCGAGAGAGACACTCTTTACCATACGGTTAAGGAGTGGTGATGGCCGCTACTGGCAATATAATTTTATCTTTGCCAAAGCGTTTAATACATAATACTTCATCATAAGATGAGCACCAGGGATTTTATTAAAAGCCGTCTCTTCTGGAAACAGATTGGATTGGCTCTTGCTATTGGCGTGGCCATATTCATAATTCTCATCATCTGGCTAAACATTTATACACATCACGGCCAGTCGAGGCCCACACCGGAAGTTAGAGGCCTCTCGATCAAGGAAGCAAAAGCGGTGGCGTCAAAGAACAGGATGAGATTCCAGGTGATTGAACTCAGTCTATACCGCCTTCGTTCCCCGGGGCTGTGTGGCAGAACAGATACCTCTGCCCGGTCACCGTGTGAAGAGAGGACGCATGATCAAGGTGACAATAAACGCATTCAGTCCCGAGATGGTTGCTGTACCTGATCTACGTTGGCCTGCCGCGCCGCCAGGCGCTGTCACTGCTCGAAACGGCAGGTCTGCAGGCCGGTCAGCTTAACTATATCCCTCACCTGACAGTCGATTTCGTGCTTAAACAAACACTTCACGGCCGTGAAGTCTCACCTGGTGACTCGGTCCAGAAAGGCATGGTCATTGATCTTGTTCTCGGCAGGGGGCTAAGCAGCCAGCATACCCCCGTACCGCGCCTGCTTGGTACCACTCTTGAGCAGGCCCGTGATGAAATACTGGGCTCATCGCTGAACCTTGGCGCTTATGTTTTTGATGCTTCAGTGAAAACCGGGCTTGAATTCAATCCAAGCCTTCGTCTATAAGCAGAATCCGGATTATCATCCCAATGCTACGGTGCAGCTCGGATCGGCGGTATATGTATGGCTCACTGTCGATACTCTCAAAATGAATGTGGATACTACCTCTGTGGCAATAAATGATACGACAGCAGCAAGTATCGCTGCAGAAATAGAGTTATAAACCTCCTGATGAGGAAGAGATGGCTGATATACATACTGCTGATCATGCTGCCCGCCACCCGGGCAGGCTCCCAGGAGATCGTCACCGGGTTGCTCTTCAACAAACAGCTTGAAGGTGTTAGTAAACTGCCTCAGCTGAAAAATGCCAAGGGTACTGATACGCTGCTCCTCCCCTTCACAGACGACTTCGCACTTGACAGCCTTTATCCGTCTCCGGAGAAATGGTCTGACAGACAGGTCTTCATTAATAATACTTACTCGGTAAAGCAGCCCTCGATGGGGGTGGCAACCTTTGACTGCCTTGACGAGTCCGGTTTGCTGTACGATAATGTCTCTACCGCTGTCTTTGCCTCTGACAGCCTGACATCATCCCCGCTCGATCTGGCTCTTCAGTCCGCAGACAGCGTCTGGCTCAGCTTCCTCTATGAAGCAGGCGGACTGGCTGACATGCCTGAGCGTGATGATAGCCTCACACTAAGCTTCTGGGCGCCGGAGGAAGAAAAATGGTACAGCATCTGGAAAGCTGAAGGCGGAGCGACAGACGGCTTCCTCAATGTAATGATACCCATAAAGGAGAACCGGTTCCTTAAGAAGGGCTTCCGCTTTATGTTCACCGGCTATGCATCACTGTCAGGCATTCTGACTGATCCTTCACGCTCAGGCAACGCAGACCAGTGGAATATTGACCATGTGCTGCTTGACAAAGGCCGCTCAGTCAATGATACAGTATTGCATGATGTGGCGCTTACCCTGCCACAAAGATCGCTTGTCAAGGATTATGAGGCCATGCCCTGGCGTCACTTCAGACAGGCATACCTCTCGGTCATGAGCCCTGCAGCAACAATAAACTACCGGAATAACGACACTATTGTCAGAAATGTCACCCGGCATATTACTATTAAAGATGTTCTGCAGGATGTGGTCGTGCGCGACTTCGATGCGGGGGCAGGCAACGCTGAACCGCTCACTGACATAGAATATAATGCCCCTCTCATCTACACATATAACTCCTCCTCAACTGATACAGCCCTCTTTCTTCTGACCGTCTCTTTGATAACTGACGACTTTGATCCAAAGACCAATGACACCGTCAGATATTACCAGCGCTTCAATGATTATTTTGCCGTTGATGACGGCACAGCCGAAGCAGGGTACGGTATCAATGGACAGGGCTCACGGAATGCCCTGGTAGCACTGAAGTTCAGGTCTTTTATACCCGATTCAGTGAAAGCCCTGAAGATCTGTTTCAATGATGCCTATGACAACTCCAACCAGGTTGGATTTGACATCATGGTATGGGCTGATGACAACGGTAAACCCGGGTTGCTTCTGGGAACGACAACTGGACCTGTGGCAGACCCGGGAACCGATATTAACGGGTTTGTAACATATCTTTTCGACGATCCGGTGTATGTCAACAGCGACTTCTGGGTAGGGTGGAAACAAGCATCTGATGTATTTCTCAATGCAGGACTTGATCTTAACACTCTTCTTGCCGGAAGACATTATTATTCTCTCAGTGGAAGCTGGGAGCCCAGCCTGGCGCCGGGCACGGTAATGCTGAGACCGGTGATGAGCGGCACAGGGTCATCTACATCGTCAGACGAAGGCACCCTCCTGAATGACCTTTACATGATCTATCCTAATCCATCACGCGGGCAGGTCACCCTGGTTGCATCAGACAGAGCGCCCGTGGATTTTGTCATTGACGTTGTCTCACTCAACGGCGCCAGGGTGATGTCACTCGCCCGCACTGACCACCCCGACTTCAGCCCCCTGCCATCAGGCACATACATGATCATCATAAAAACACCGGAAGGCAAACCTCTCTCTCTGCTGCGCTTTATAAAAATCAACTGATCAATACGATGACTGAAGAGGAGCTGACAGACAACCAGGAGCAGGAGCTCTTTGAGCACTTCCGCGTGGTGGTCGATCCCGGCCAGTCAATGCTGCGTATTGACAAGTATATTACTGCCCGCCTCGAGGGTGTTTCCAGAACACGGGTACAGGCTGCAGCGCAGGCAGGTAATATTATGGTGAATGACAAACCGGCTAAATCAAACTACAGGGTCAAGCCTTCTGATGTAATTCAGATCCTCCTCCCCAATGAACCGCGTGAGATCGAGCTGATACCGCAGGATATCCCTGTCAGTATTGTCTATGAAGATGATGATGTGATAGTGGTCGATAAAAAAGCAGGCATGGTTGTTCACCCCGCCTACGGCAACTATTCAGGCACACTGATGAACGCCCTGATGTTCCACTTCAAAGACCTGCCCCTCTTTCAGACAGGTGAGCTCAGGCCCGGTCTGGCACATCGCATTGATAAAAATACCTCCGGCCTGCTGGTGGTTGCCAAGAATGAGTATGCCCTTAACAGGTTGGGGAAGCAGTTTTTCAACAGGACTACCGGACGGAAGTATATTGCGCTCGTCTGGGGCACTCCCGACCCTGAGGAAGGCACCATCACAGGTCATGTCGGACGCAATGTCAGGGACCGCAAGATAATGCAGGTCTTCCCTGACGGAAGCCAGGGCAAGCATGCGGTGACGCATTATAGGATTATTGAGCCTCTCGGATACGTGTCGCTCGTTGAATGCCGTCTGGAGACCGGACGAACGCATCAGATAAGGGTGCATATGGCCTATTCGGGTCATCCGCTCTTCAATGATGAGGAATACGGAGGCAATCGTATTCTCAAAGGCACCACCTTCACAAAATACCAGCAGTTTGTCCGTAACTGCTTCGATCTCCTGCCGCGTCAGGCCCTGCATGCGCAGACGCTCTCGTTTGACCACCCCGTGACAGGCAAGCGTCTCTCCTTCGAATCACCTCTGCCGGATGACATGGCACAGGCCATTGAGAAATGGCGCAATTATATCGTCGGTAGAGACTAATCTGCCTGGTGAAGGCAATAGAGAAGCGACCGTAAGAAAATGATCCGGTGGATCATTTTAGGGAGCTGTCAGACTGTAGGGAAGGCAATAGGCAATAGTGCAAAACCGATAACAGATAACGGAAAACTGACAACAATCCTTAGACTTTTGACTTTTAGACTGAGTGAAGCGCTTGCTACCAGCTTCCTCCTGCCCCGCCACCGCCGAAGCCACCGCCGCCGAAGCCGCCAAAACCACCACCGCCGCTACTGCCGCCGCCACTGAAGCCACCCCAGCTGCCGCCGTGCGATTTACCGCCTCCCAACATGCCCATGAGAAGCCACAAGGGCAGGTTACTGGTACCTGACTTCTTAATGTGCTTGTTATTCGAATTGCCTGCCGACGTCATTATTATTACAGCAATAATGAAAATAATAAAAATGATGGCGGGGAATGATCCTGATGATCCTCCTCCGGCATAAGTGTCATAGCTGTACTCACCTGAAGCCAGTGACATCAGAACATCAGTGCCTGCATCAAGGCCGCCGTAATAATCGTTTTCGCGAAAGCGTGGCAGTATCTCCCTGTCAATGATATCAGCGCATGCAAGGTCGGGAATTGCTCCTTCGAGACCGTAACCTGTCGCAATGAATATCTGCCCGAGGGACTCATCCGTCTTTGTCTTAACCAGCACGAGAAGCCCGTTGTTGAAATCAGACTGTCCTACTCCCCAGTCCTTTGCCACCTTATAGGCAAACTCAGACTTGTCGTACCCCTGCAGGTCATTCACAATCACCACAGCGATCTGGTTGGAGGTGGAGTCATTAAAGGCAACAAGCTTATTCTCCAGCGATTGTGCTTCAGATGAGCTTAATACACCGGCAATATCATTTACGAGCCGCGGAGGATCGGGCCGTGCCAGCAGCGTCTGTGCACCTGTTGACAGTGGCAGTAAGAAAAGGGCAGACAGCAATATTACAGACCGGAGTTTCTTCATTTTCATTCCCCGGTTTCGTTTGTATCAAATGAGATCGTGTCAGTGATCTCATTAACATCATCCCTGGTACGCGGGAAGTGTTCCTTAAGCTGCATGCCAGCCATTATGATACCCTCTGTAAGTCCTTCGGTGTACATGTTTTCGCTGAAACGCTGTTTCATGTGATCACGTATGCTGTCCCAGAACCCCAGCGGCACGACACTGTTTATCCCGGTATCGCCTATGATAGCGAACTTGCGCTCTTTCAGCGCCAGGTAAATGAGCACCCCGTTCCGGTCAGCTGTCTTCTGCATCCCCACTTTCCTGAAGAGCCATGCTGCCTCATCAAGCACATCAGCTTTGCATGAGGTCTCAATATGAACACGTATCTCACCCGACGTGGCATGCTCCGCTTCAACTATAGCACGTACGATAGCTTCCTGCTGTTCGCGGGAGAAAAAGGTTGAGGCTTTCATTGTGATGTGATCAGAACTCCACCTTCGGGGCTACCTCAGTACCCTCCGCCGCTTCAAAATATGGCCGGTCAGAAAACTTGGTCAGTGAAGCGATCAGGTTATTCGGGAACTGTTTGATAAATGTGTTGTATCCTCTCGCAGCATCATTGAAGTTATTCCTTGCAACGGCTATGCGGTTCTCAGTGCCCTCAAGCTCAACCTGCAGATCACGGAAATTCTGGGTGGCCTTCAGCTCGGGATACTGTTCCACAACAACCATCAGACGTGCCAGGGCTGAGCTGACTTCGCTCTGTGCAGACTGGAACTCCTGAAGCTGTGCCGGGGTAATATTTGACGGGTCAACAGTTACCTGGGTTGCCTTTGCCCTTGCTTCAATAACCCTGGTCAGTGTCTCCTGCTCAAAGGCAGCAGCACCTTTCACCGTGTTTACGAAGTTCGGAATCAGGTCAGCCCTTCTCTGGTACTGGGTCTCAACATTACTCCACTCAGTTGCTACCTTCTCGTTCATGGGCACTATCTTGTTATAAATGCCTACGCCCCATGATATTATCAGCAGGGCAATAACTACAATAACTATTACGGTAATAATGCCTTTTTTCATTTTAAGATTAATTTGGTTATGGTCAAATTTACAAAAAAAGAATTAATGATAATGATATGTTGCGGGGACATTGAATGCAACTCCTCAACACCGGTATAAAAGACGAATTGTTTTTGATTCCGTGTCTTATCAGGCTGTAAAATTGTATTATTTTTGGTTGATGATAAAAAAAAGATGAGAACAATTGCCATTGTTGCCGGAGGGAATTCCTCTGAATATCCTGTTTCAGTCAAAAGCGCACAGGGGGTGGAAGAAGCGCTGAAAGGTAAATATGAGCTGTACATTATTACCATAAGAGGGATGGAATGGTACTGGGAAGATGCCAGGGGCCGCCTCTTCAGCATTGACAAAAACGATTTCACGCTGTCTGTTGACGGTCAGAAGGTTCGTTTTGATGCTGCCTTCATTGCGATACACGGAAACCCAGGTGAGAACGGCCTCCTGCAGGGATATTTTGACATGACAGGCATACCCTATACCAGCTGTGATGCCTTTGTTTCAGCCCTGACATTCAACAAGCAGGCCTGCAAACTGTATCTCAATGAGTATGGTATACCCATGACAGGGGGACTGCTTATCAGAAAAGGGCAGCAGTATGACACTGCCAGGATCGTCAGGCAGACAGGACTGCCGTGCTTTGTCAAGCCAAACGCCAGCGGATCAAGCTTCGGAGTGACCAAGGTGAAGGAGGTCGGTGAATTTGCAGCTGCCCTTGAGAAGGCCTTCGATGAAGGTCACGAGGTGCTGGTTGAATCTTTCATGAAAGGAACGGAGGTGGCATGCGGTGTGGTCAGAACCAGGCAGAAGAAGATTGTCATGCCTGTCACCGAGATTGTTCCGAAGAAAGAGTTCTTCGATTACGAAGCAAAATATACTGACGGGATGTCTGAGGAGATTACACCGGCCAGACTGCCGGAGCAGGTGACATCACGCATACAGGAGCTCTCATCAGAGATCTATGATATCCTTGGCTGCAGGGGCATTGTCAGGGTTGATTTTATCATCACTGCAGAAGGACCGCAGTTCCTTGAGATCAACACAATTCCCGGCATGACCCCGGAGAGCATCATCCCCCGTCAGGCTGACGCGTTCGGCATATCCCAGACGGATCTGTATTCGATGGTTATCGAGGATCTGTTCTGATTACCACCCCACAGGACACTCCGCTACTTCCTGCCCTGCAATCTGACAGCTCCCTATCACGACATACCATGTCGGGACTTTACGGTCGCTTCTCTATTGCCTACTGCCTGAACTAAACGTTTCAAACCTGTACGAATTTATCGGTGCACATGAACATACAAGGTTGCGGTCACCGTAACCGTTGTCTACTCTGCCAACAGTCGGCCAGAATTTGTTCTCCACAACCCATGGAAGAGGATACGCAGCCTTCTCACGCCCGTAGCCATGACTCCATTTGTCTGAGATAACAGCCCTTGCTGTGTGAGGCGCGTTTTTGAGAACATTATCATCCTTATCAGCCCTGCCCTCTTTTATTTCCTGTATCTCCTTCCATATCCCCTTCATAGCATCAATGAACCTGTCAAGCTCTGCCTTTGGCTCTGACTCGGTGGGTTCGATCATAAGTGTTCCATGAACAGGGAATGAGAGTGTGGGTGCATGAAATCCGTAGTCCATCAGCCTTTTTGCTATATCAGACTCATCCACTCCCGCATCCTTGAATGAGCGGCAGTCGAGGATCATCTCGTGCGCACACCGCCCGTTTGTACCGGTATAAAGCACCTTGTAATAACCTCTTAGTCCTGCCTCGATATAATTCGCATTCAGTATGGCGAACCTGGTGGCTTTTGTAAGCCCCTCACCTCCGAGCATCATCACATAAGCATGGCTTATCGTCAGTACATGAGCGCTGCCGAAGGGTGCTGCCGCAACAGCTGTGATGCCATGGCTCCCGCCTGTCTTCACCAGCGGGTGTGAGGGAAGGAACTCAGCCAGCCTGGTGTTGCACAGGATGGGGCCCATCCCCGGGCCGCCGCCACCATGAGGTATGGCAAACGTTTTGTGGAGGTTAAGGTGGCATACATCAGCCCCTATCCTTCCGGGACTCGTCAAGCCTACCTGGGCGTTCATGTTGGCGCCGTCCATATAAACCAGGCCGCCGTTCTCATGAATAATATTTGCCATCTCCACGATAGCCTCCTCGAACACACCGTGTGTCGAGGGATATGTGATCATGGCTGCGCTGAGATTGCCCTTGTTCTCTGTTGCCTTTTTCTTCAGGTCTTCAACGCTGATGTTACCGTTCTCATCGCACTCGACAACGACAACCCTCATACCTGCCATGGCTGCACTTGCAGGATTGGTTCCGTGAGCCGACGAGGGTATGAGGGCAACATCCCGGTGTCCTTCATTGCGGCTGATGTGATACTGGCGTATGATCATCAGTCCTGCGTATTCACCTGCCGCGCCGGAGTTGGGCTGGAAGGAGACTGCATCAAAGCCAGTTATCTCCTTCAGCGCTTCGCCAAGATCATCCATGAGCTTGCGGTAACCCTGAGCCTGGTCGGCAGGCACGAACGGATGAATATTGCTGAACTCGGGCCAGCTCATGGCGAACATCGAGACTGCAGGATTAAGTTTCATGGTGCATGAACCGAGAGGTATCATGCCGTTGGCAAGCGAAAAGTCCTTGCGCTCGAGCATTTTTATATACCTCATCATGTCCGTCTCACTGTGATAGCTGTTAAAGGTACGCTCCTCCATGAAAGGCGAGGTGCGATGAAATTTCTCATCAACGCAGAAACAATCGCACAGTGATGTTACTGCAACAGCTTTCCTGCCAGCCGCCTCGGCAAAGATTGCAAGGATGGCATTGATCTCTTCCAGCGTTGTTACCTCATCCGTGCTTATGAGCACACAATTGGCACATGGGTACCAGAAATTATACCCTTTGTCAAGGGCGATCTTCTGTATCATGTCAGAAGTGACGCCGGTTACAGCCTGCACCCTGACTGTGTCAAAAAACTGTTCATGCCTGATAGTGTAACCGAGATCCTTCAGTGCCTTTGAGAGGGTACATGCCGATGAAAAGATGTGCCTTGCTATCCGCCTGATGCCGTCCGGCCCGTGGTACTGTGCATACATGCCTGACATGGTTGCCAGCAACGCCTGGGCGGTGCATATATTTGACGTTGCCCTCTCGCGTTTAATATGCTGCTCGCGTGTCTGCAGGGCCATACGCAAGGCCTGGTTGCCGTGAATATCTACAGAGACACCAATGATGCGTCCCGGCATGGTGCGTTTAAGTTCATCCCTGGTAGCGAAGAAGCCTGCATGCGGACCGCCGTAGCTCATCGGCAGGCCGAAGCGCTGGTTGGATCCGAAAACAATATCTGCTCCCCACTCTCCGGGAGGAGTCAGCAGGGCAAGGCTCATCAGATCTGCTCCAACACCCAGCAGGGCGCCTGCTTCATGTGTTTTTTCAACAAGGTCACGGTAGTCGCGTATCTCACCCGTGGAGGCGGGATATTGTACAAGCACTCCAAAGACAGTGCTGTCAGCCTCAAAAAGGTTATAGTCAATGAATTGAATATCTATTCCAAGCGGCGCTGCACGTGTGATGAGTACATCACGCGTCTGCCTGAAGATCGAGTTGTCTGCTATGAATTTGTTCGCACCGGCCTTTACCTTATCCCGTGAACGGGCGTTGAACATCATTATCATGGCTTCACCGGCTGCTGTAGATTCATCAAGGAGTGATGCATTGGCTATCTCCATACCCGTCAGCCCCGTGATCATGGTCTGGAAGTTAAGCAGGGCCTCGAGCCTGCCCTGGGATATCTCCGCCTGGTAAGGCGTGTATGAAGTGTACCAGGCAGGGTTCTCAAGCACATTGCGGATAATCACGGGTGGGACGGCCACACCGTAATAACCCTGCCCGATAAATGAGCGGAACTGTTTGTTGAGCTTGCCCATCGCCCTGAGATAAGCCGTATATTCATATTCACTCAGTGCCGGGGGCAGGCTGAGCGGTTTATCTGCCATGATTGATGCAGGAACGGTCTCACTGATCAGCTGATCTACTGACTCAACACCAATGGTTTTGCACATCTCGGCGGCTTCGCTGTCTCGCGGACCGATATGCCGGTTAACAAAATGATCTGATATCATATTTTAATTATTTATAATCTTATGAAAAAGAATGCGGCGAAATTAGCACAAACCTGCATACAAAAAAAGACACATTCATCATGATCTATGAGAAAAAAGGATTACTCCTTATTTCTTCTGCTATAGTTGTCTCAGGGCCGTGCCCCGGATAAACAATTGTTTCCGGAGGCAGCGTGAACAGCCTGTTACGGATGTTATCCAAAAGCTGCTGGTGGTTGCCTCCCGGCAGATCGGAGCGTCCGATGCTTCCTGCGAAGAGGGCGTCACCGGTGAAGATAACTCCGTTTTCTCCGGAATAAAAAGCAACTCCGCCGGATGAATGACCCGGAACTGCTATTACTTCGAGGTCCATGCCGGCGGATGTAATAATCTCCCCGTCTGACAGGTACCCGGCAGGCTCGGGGGGAGGCTCCATGGTCAGGCCGAACATCAACGCATGCTTTGGGGAGGTAAGATGGTTGTATTTCTCTCCCTCGTGAAACCATGCCCTTAATCCGTATTTCTCAAGCATCAGTGCGTTGCCGAAAATATGGTCGAGGTGGCAGTGGGTGTTTATCAGCAACACAGGCTCAAGCTTCAGTGAAGTGAGCAGGTCAATGAACCTCCTGCCTTCCATATTCCCGTAACAGCCGCAGTCGATTACAATGCATGAAGAGCCATCACCGGTTAAAATATAGGTATTGACGTCTATGGGTGAGAAAACCTCCTTGTATATTTTCATTCCTTTACTCTTTTTCATTGTCGCTGGCAATGCCCTTCAGCATCGGTACAAAGACGAAATGGCCGTGTGTGGTGATTTCATAATCATCCTCACCGTGCCTTGTGTAGAGTGTCATCACCTGCGTATCGCGGTCGCCGCGTGGCACAACCAGACGACCTCCGGTACGGAGCTGCTTAAGCAGCTTATCAGGTATTTCTGCTGTCGCCGCAGTGATTATTATACCGTCGTACGGTCCATATTGAGGCTGACCTTCATAGCCGTCACCGAGGAAGAAATGTATCCGGTACCCCATGGAGCTGAGAAGTGTCTGCGCCTTGCGAAACAGCTCGCGCTGCCGTTCTATCGTATAGACCTTTACTCCCATCTCGGCCAGAACGGCAGCCTGGTAACCCGATCCGGTACCAATCTCCAAAACATGGTCACGTTTCCCCACATTAAGCAGAATTGTCTGAATGGCAACAGTATATGGCTGGGATATCGTCTGCCCTGCAGCTATCGGGAATGCCTTGTCCTGGTATGCATGACGCATAAATGCATCATCCATGAAGATATGACGCGGCACCCTGCCAATGGCTCCAAGAACGTTCTCGTCAGTGATACCCTTGCTTCGCAGCTCTTCGATAAGTCTCTTCCTCTTGCCCTTGGCTTCAAATGATTCTTCAATCATCAATACATGATTTTGATCTAAAAATAACAGATATCTTTGCATTACCCTCGCGATTACTGATGAAAAAATTTGCCCGCCGGATAACTGCGTCATATATAGCTGCTGATTTCATCGGCTCGGCAGTTGCCTGGGGACTTTTTTACCTGTTCCGCAAATTATTTATTGAGACCAGGTTATACGGCGATGATTTCAGGATGGAACTGGGCAACAAGTTCTATCTGGGGATCCTGCTCATACCGCTGTTTTTCATAATGGTTTATACCCTGGCGGGGTTTTATTACGATCCCCTCCGGAGGTCAAGACTGCTCGAATTCGGCAAATCACTTGCAGTAACCCTTGCCGCCGTTGTTGCACTCTTTTTTGCACTGATACTTGATGATGCTGTCGGACACTATTCAACATATTATAAATCATTTACAGTCCTCTTTTTTCTGGAATTCATGCTGACATGGGTCCCGCGCTTCGTCATAACATCAATGGTATCGGGCCGGATTCACAGGATGGAGGCGGGGTTTAAAACGCTGATCATTGGAAGCAATGGCAAGGCAGTGAGGCTTATCAGGGAAATAAAGAATGAAAAGATACCTGCAGGCAATCTTATTGCCGGATACATCAGTGTCAACGGTTCTGCCGGCAGTCCGCTCGAAGGCGAAGTACCATGGCTCGGAACAAAGGATGACGTCATTAAGGTCACCCGGGAACAGGAAATAGCAGAGATAATCCTTGCTCTTGAGGAAGATGAGTATGGGGTGGTGGAAGGACTGGTTAACAACTTATGCTACCTCGATGTGCTGGTTAAGGCGGTGCCCTCAATGAGGCAGGTCATTACCGGCAATGTGGAGGCCGGCCCGATATATGCAACGCCGCTGCTCAGGGTTTCTTACAGGAAAATGCCCCACTGGCAGTATATGATAAAACTTGCACTGGATTATTTTTTGTCTGCCATGGCCCTCCTGGTTTTGTCGCCTCTTCTGGGGGTGTTGGCGCTGCTTATAAAACTGTCCGGCAAAGGACCGGTGATCTTCAGCCAGGAGCGCGTCGGACGGCACGGAAAGCCTTTCATGATATACAAGCTCAGATCCATGGAGGATGATGCGGAAGCTGACGGACCAAGACTGGCAGTAAAAGGCGACATCCGTATCACCCCTCTGGGCAGATTCATGAGGAAGCACAGGTTTGATGAGATACCCAACTTCGTGAATGTACTCAAGGGAGACATGTCGCTTGTGGGTCCGAGACCTGAACGCAGTCACTACATTGAAAAGATAATTGAAAGGGCTCCCTCCTATAACAGGGTGCTGGCAGTGAAACCGGGTATAACCTGCTGGGGCCAGGTTAAGCTGGGGTACGCATCTGATATTGATAAGATGCTTGAAAGGCTTGATTATGACCTCCTCTACCTTGAGAATGTCTCCCTCTATCTTGATCTTAAGATCATTTTCTATACCCTGGGCACGATAATAAAAGGAAGTGGACTTTAGATCAGAAATTAATTGTAACTGTCCAGGAACCTGGCTGGTTGATTAAAAGTCTTAGTTCACAATTTACTGTGGTTGTGTTGAGGGTATTCGGAGCCTCAAATCTTACCTTGCCTTCAAATGGGAATGTCACCTGTTCAAAACCTACAAAATTAGGTTGAGCACTTTCCTGTCCCGAGCTTCCCTGAAAAGTGAGATTTTTAATGTCGTTTTCTTCCGCTTTGCCTCCGGAGCGCGAAAACTTATATTTTACATAGGGAGTTTCACCCGCCCTGATACATGAAACTCTGGAGATACCGCTGAGATACTGTACGACATAAGGCGCCACTAATTTTGCACCAACATATATGTCTTCCTTCCAGATTCCGGTAAGAACCGAGTCTCTGCCCTCATATTTAAATGTGTACTTGCCATTACCATCTCTCAAGCCCTTTTTCCATGAGCCTTCATATTTTTCTCCAGTCTGCCAGATGTAGACTCCGGTGCCTTCAGGTAAGCCTTTTTTGAAATCGCCATTATATTGATCAATTCCCAGGGCTACACCGTTGCCATCAGCCAAGCCCTTTTTACAAGTGCCTGTATAACTATCATTTATCCCAGGAAGAAGAACTTTACAGTTGGTTTGTGAAAAGAGAACTGCCAGGAATGCAGATAAGGTCAGAATCATTGAAACGAGAAAGACTTTTTTCATTTCCTTATGATATTAGTAAATGTAAAGTTAAAACATAAATTATAAGAGGGGTCCTTTGGAGACACCCTCTTATAAATTAAGACTGCTGAGGTACCAATGCCTCAACAGCATCAGGACCCTAGTACATGTCCCAGAATAATTTGGTCGAAACTTCATCGCCTCCGATAGCAGCTGATGCAGCATCATAGTTTGCCTTATTCATTTTGTTCTCATTAAAAGGATAAGGCATTCTTACCGGAATATCAGCATAAGTCAATCCGGGAGGAACAGTTAAGATCGGGAAATCGAGTCTTCTCCACTCTGCCCATGCTTCGACGCCTCTGTCAAAGAGACCAAGCCATTTCTGTGTTCCGATCTTCTGCTTATACGTCCCTGTCGCTGTTGCATAAGCAACATCAGGGCGTGCAAGATAAATAGCTGCATCAGCATCAGAAACACCCCAGTAAGCCATGCTACCAAGGATGGCATTATTGTAATGTGCAGCAGCATCGGTCACACCCCCAAGGCTTCTTTCAGCTGCTTCAGCAAGCAGGAACTCAACTTCGACATAATCCATTATAATGGCCGGATACGCAGGATCTATTCTGATATTGTCAGCCACGTGGGAAAATTTGCTGTAGCTGCTTGAACCTGATTTACCATAAGGCAATCCAAGATAGCTGCCACTGCCGGCAGGGTAATCTGTAAACCAGACCGGACGACGTGGATCACTGAGTGTATTCATTAAGTCTATTATGGTATTTGTCGGACAGAAGTCCTTCCGGGCATTAAGGACAAACGCCTGATAATACGGGTTCACATATGGGGCAATGCCGTAATAGTGGAAAATAGCACTCTCCGATTGATCAGTGAACACTCCTTCTGAGAGAGCCTGGGACACCATTTGGCTTGAATTAATTGTGGGCACATCTGACATCCTCAGGGCAATTCTCAGTTTAAGCGATGCGGCAAATTTCTTCCATAAAGCTATATCGTCATTATAGAGTATATCAGCCTCACCAAATCCGCTATAAGTGTCGTCAAGGTCAGTAATTACCGTATTAAGACGGGTGATGAGATCCTGGTAGATTGTCAGGGCATCATCATATGCCGGACGGCTGTTCTCGGCACCCATCAGAGCCTGGGAATAAGGGGTATCACCGAACTGGTCAACCAGCACATGGTAAGCATATATTTCCAGCAGGTTTATTATAGTGAGTTGATTTTTCTGTATCCCTTCAGTGAAACTGGGAGTTATTGCTTTTGCTGCAATCTGCTGTCCGCAGTCTTTCAGGTTAAACAGAGCGTCCCTGTATAATATTCCCGAGAAGTTATCGGGAACCTGCCTGTCCGAGAAATTGTAACGGGTTTCGTTGGTGTAAGTAACCTCAGACATGTATTGTGCCAGAAATCTGGAACAATTTAAGTTGTAATCCAGCTCTGCTACCTGCTGAAGCAGAGCATACTCAGCTTGTGTGAATAATGCGTTTGGGGAGACACTCGAGGCGTTTTTAGGGTCGATGTTGTCAGGCAATTCGCAAGAAGTCACAACAACAGCCAGGATGAGAAACAAGCCATATAAAGTTTTATTTTTCATGATCTTTCTATTTAGTATGTTTAAAATCCCACCGTTAAGTTAAAACCAAAGGTTCTTGTAGATGGATATGCACCGTCAGAGATACCCTGAATATTGCCAGCACTGAGGCTGAGTTCAGGATCATAATACGGCATATTTTTGTGGATCAGCCAGAGGTTTCTTCCAACTAATGAGATCATAACTTTAGAAATCGGTGTTTTTGAAAGAAGTTTGGCAGGCAGTGTGTATCCAAACGAAACCTCCCGGAGTTTAACATAAGAGGCATCATAAACACTGTAAGCAGTCGGGAGTGTGCCATAATTCCAGCCGCTATCCCAGTCACCTGCCCAGATGTATGTTGTATTTGGTGAACCGTCTTCATAAACTGCATCGTCAAAGATCATACCTCCACCATCTTCAACAGCATCCCTTATAGGATTACCTTTTGCATTCAGCCCGGCTGTTTCAGCAAAAATACCTGTGGCAAGACCATACTTCATGTCAACTGAATAGAGGCTCCCTCCCTGTGAAATATCAACAAGGCCTGAAAGAACAAAGCCTTTGTAGTTAAACACTGTCGTTATACCTGCATTCCAGTCAGGAAGTACGGATCCGAGAAGATCATCGGTTGCCTCACCCATTAGGTAATATCCATCGGCTCCTACCGTCCTCTTGCCATTTGTATATACAAAATCAATTCCGCTGAAGCTGACCGTATGACATACCCTTTACAATGTTGGTGCTAACATCCCATACTGAATTCAGCAGGATATTATCAACGCCTTCATAAAGACTGATAACAGTATTCTTGTTTCTGAACCAGTTCACCTGCAGATCCCATGTAAAATCTTTCATCCTGATAACTGTGGCGTTCAGAGCAAGCTCAATACCCTTGTTCTCTATTTCACCTGAGTTAACATACCTCTGATCGTATCCTGAGGCAATTGTGATGTTCACAGGCATGATCTGGTCAACTGAATTGGTCTTATACAGAGACAGATCAAATCCAAACCTGTTATTGAGGAATTTTGTCTCCAGCCCTGCTTCCATACTTTTAGTCCTCTCTGGTTTCAGATCAGGATTTAATAATACGGGATTATTACGGAATACGCCACGTGTTCCCCAGTTAGCGTCCTGTACATAGGTTGAATTCAGGCTATAGACAGGAGCATCGCTGCCAACTTCAGCATAGTTCAGCCTGAGCTTAACGAATGAGAATACCTTTGATCCTTTAATGCCCGGCAGTTCAGAGACAATAAAACTTGTTGAAACTGAAGGATAAAAATAGCTGTTGTTCTTTTCCGGAAGAGTTGAAGAAACATCATTGCGCCCGGTAAGATCAACATAGATAAGGTTTTTGTATCCGAGAGAAACGCTTCCATATAAGCTGTTAACTCCTGATAACCTTTCAATCTCTGTGGTTTGAATAGGAGATGAAGAGTTCATAAGGTTATAAAACTCAGGAATAAGTAATCCACCTACAGTTTCCCCGTAGGTTGATTTGGCGGTTGTTTTTCTTGATGTTGCACCAAGGAGACCATTGATGGAGAAGTTTTCAAATGATTTGTTAAATCTTGCCATCAGATCAAAGTTGGTTTCATTGAAGGTTCTCAGGAATTTATTGTATTCGGATGTCTGGTTGCTGTAAACAGCTACTCTTTCTTCCTGGTATTCAGAATAGGTATCTGTAGATGCACGGCCCTCGAGCGTAAGCCAGGGAGTAAGTATGTAATGAACCATACCGTATCCGAACACCCTGTCTCTTCCGTCATTTTGATAGTTCATGTAACGGGTCCAGTAAATGTTGTTATGATAAATCGGAATTTCCAGATCATCATAATAAGCATAGTTCCAGGTTCTTTGCCTGCGGTCAGGAGTTATCCAGTAATCTCTCAGGTCGTAAATATCAACGTTTGCCTGGAACCACTGGGCAAGTGACTGCATGGGGTTACCCGGGTCATAACCTGTGCCGTAACGGCCCTTATTCTTATCATTTATATAGGTAACGTTGGCATCTGCCGTAAGCCTTTCACTCAGCTTATAAGATCCGGCAAAGTTTATTGAGTTCTTTTTTAGCTCACTGTTCGGCATAATACCTTTTTCAGTGAGGTTGGTGTACGATAATCTGAATGTGCCCTTATCATTTCCGCCGTCAAAAGCGACGTTGTAATTTTGTTTTACACCAGTTTCAAAGAAATCAGCGAGGTCATGTTCTGCAGCCACCCATGGCGTTTTTTTCAGATAGTTTTCGGTATCAGTCGGCTCAAGGCTTACCCAGTCAAACACCATAAGGTCAGGATCAAACTTTGCGCCCCATGAAGCATCTTCTGATGTAGGAACAATAAGGTCATCCGTTCCGTCGCCGTCGAGATCAGTGTAAAAGAAATATCCGGTAGGATCTTCATAATACTGACCATAACCGCCTCCATACTCTTTCTGCATTTTGGGAAGGGTTGCCTTATCGATTTGGCTGAACATGAGACCTGCACTGACTGTCACACCAATACCTTTTCTGGCAACACCTTTCTTGGTGGTAATCATTATGACACCGTTAGTTGCACGTGATCCGTACAGTGCGGCTGCAGCAGCGCCCTTAAGAACCGACATTGACTCAATATCATCAGGGTTAATATCGGAAGCAGCATTGCCATAGTCGTAACCACCTCCACCACCAATTTGTGTATCGGTATTTGTAATACTGTTATCCAGGGGTATACCATCGACTACAAAGAGTGCCTGGTTATTGCTCATCAGAGATTTATGACCCCTGATAAGGACGTTTGCAGATCCGCCCATCGTGTTTGATTGGGTGATCTGAACACCTGCGACTTTACCGGAAAGTGAATTCACAAAGTTTGATTCCTTTGTTTTGCTGATATTGTCACCATTCACTTCCTGCACTGAGTAGCCAAGGGCTTTCTTATCCCTTGTTATACCCAGGGCGGTTACAACCACCTCATCCAAACCAACCATATCAGTGGCCATTGCTACGTCAATGGTTGTCCTTGCACTAATCTCTTCTGCCTGAGTCTTCATTCCGACAAAAGTGAATGTAAGGGTTTTGGCTGAGACAGGTACTGTGATGGTATATTTGCCAGCACCATCCGTCAGGGTACCGATTGTGGAACCTGGCACTGTTACAGAAGCACTCGGAATGGGAGTCCCATCGTCGGCTGAGGTAACAGTACCATTAATTGTCACCGTCTGTGCCATCAGGGCGGAAAAGCCCGTAAACAAAAACAGCGCAAGTAACAGTTTAAGTCTGTTCATAGATTAGAGTTTTAGTTTAACAATTAATAGTTAGGTCAAAATCTACCCGGCAGAACAGGGTTTGTTTCATTAAATTTCCGCCCCGCAGAACAAGGCATATGCTAAGGTATGATAATATTATCCTCAGTTATTATTTTTGCGGGAGTTTTTTGCATAAAAAGCGGAAAATTCAAGAATTATAAAAGAGTAAACCAAAAATAAACTGTAATCATATATGTAATAACGCTGAGGCCTCGTTCAACGAAGACCTTAAATTTACCGGGTTTGTAAAAGGTTTTTCTTAACTTTATTACCCAACTAAATTCAAACCTGAAATGAAAGCTGCTGTAGTACTGGCCGGATGCGGTGTCTTTGACGGAGCCGAGATACACGAAGCCGTGATGACATTATATGCCATTGAAAGGATAGGAGGCACATACCAGGTCTTCGCACCGAATGTAAAGCAACATCATGTCATTAACCATATTTCCGGTGAGACGATGAATGAGGCACGAAATGTCCTCACCGAAGCTGCGCGCATTGCACGCGGCAAAATAAAAGCACTGACAGAATACAGGGTGGCGGATTTTGATGCCCTGATATTCCCGGGAGGTTTTGGAGTGGCAAAGAACCTCTGCACATACGCAGTTGACGGTACTGACTGCCATGTTGACAGGGTGGTGGAAGCGGCAATTCGTGACACCCACAGGGCCGGTAAGCCCATCGGAGCATTATGTATTTCACCGGTGCTCATCACAAGGGTACTGGGCGATGTGACTGTCACCATTGGCAATGACCCGTCAACAGCCACTGACATAACCGCAATGGGAGGCAGACATGAGGTAAAACGCCATGGTGAGGTGTCCATCGACAAAAAAAACCGGATCGTTACATCACCTGCCTATATGCTGAATGCGACAATCACAGATATTGCACGCGATGCTGAGGAAGTCATCAAAGCAATAAAGGAAATGGTTGAAAATAACTGATTACAACCTGCCGGCTTCTAACTCTATTATCACCTGCTCAATAAGATAGTCCTCCCCTGTTGGGTCATAGTTCGCCTTAAGATCAGCCCCGAAGATGCGTGCTATGCTTTGCCAGAAAGTGGCGGAGAACTTGCCGCGATAGTCCCTGATAAGGTCGAAAGAGGTGTTATTTGTCTCACGCTCTATCAGCTTGATGAGTATCTTACCCTGTGAGAAGGTAAGCTTCTTCATATCATCTTCATATTCTTTAAAAATATCCTTCTCATACTGTTGAAGGAAGTTGTTCTGATCCCTCTTGTTAGGCATTGTCTCCAGCAGCCGGTTTACACGGCCGACCTCATTCCTGACAACAAGAGCGTAAGGATAAACACGTCGGACATTATAAACCAGCCGGGCGTGTCTGCGGTAATTGAATTTTACCCCGCGCGGCATCTTGCCCCATACGGTGATCTCACTGAGCTCCACAAGGGGGTATGTCTGACCATCGTAGGTGGCGGTCTTCAGGACATTATAGATGTTCTGTGCTAAATCAGGTGCACTGTGTGTTGAGTCAACAGCAGGGTTCCCCACTGTCTGGCTGTAGGATACGGCACAGAAAAGTAAGATTACTGATATGATAAGCAGCCTCTTCATATTTCTCTGCAAATTTAACCAATTGTCGTGCCAAAGGTTCAAACCATAAGAAAACTGACCGGGGCCATTTTCCCATACCGCGGATAAATTAACTTTACGTCCGTATGATTTACAGACCGACAATTAAAGAACTCGAGGAGGGATCAGGGTACGAAAAGGTGCTGACCCTTCCATACAATGATATTGCACCGTTTGTAATAGGCAGCCTTAAATCATTCAACCTGCCCATGATGACGGTCTGGATAGTCCTGGCTTTAGCCGCTTTCCTTTCTGTGTGGTTCTGGCCGGGTGCCAGATACAATCCTGAACATCCACGAATAATTCCTGGACTTGTAACCGGGCTTGCGGCAGTGCCCGTTCTTCTGATCCCCTTCCATGAGGGTCTTCACCTTATACCGTTCCGCATGGCAGGTGCACGTGACATCAGGTATGGCGCCGACCTGCGCCAGGGTATAATTTATGTTACCGCCCACAGGTTCGTGGCTGATCTGGGGCTCTTTTCCGTTGTTGCATTTACCCCTTTCGTGACAATCACAGCCGGTATCGGTGCAGCCATGATTTTCTCTTCTCCCTGGTGGCAATGGGTCCTGTCACTTGTGCTTTTCACCCATACAACCATGTGTGCCGGCGATGCTGCATTGATAGGGTTTATGAGGGGTCTCAGGAACCGCAATGTTTATACATGGGACGACGCCGACAGAAAAGAGGCCTATTTTTATGCGGCAAAAACAAACGTTAATGATCAATTGTAAAGGCGATCAGGTTTGGCGTCTCTGCATTGTGAATTATTTCATTATTTTCATCCCACATTAAATTCCCTGATGAACTACTTTTCCCGTGTCCTGAAAAAATTCCCGAAAGTATTCTGGATATCCAACATCATTGAGCTGTTCGAGCGATGGGGGTGGTATGGTTTTTACAGCGGTTTTTTTGCCCTTTACCTTACCTCGGCAAAAGAGGGCGGCGCCCTGGGCTTCTCAAATGTTGAGAAGGGTACCATTATGGGCGCCGGATCAATGATCCTGTACTTCCTTCCGGTGATAACAGGCGCCATAGCCGACAGAGTGGGTTATAAGAAAGTGCTCATCCTCTCCTTTACAACCTATATCATTTCATTCTTCATGCTGAGCAGGTTCGAGACCTTCGGGGCAATATTTGCTGCATTCATCCTTCTAGCTGTCGCCGGAGCGCTCTTTAAACCGATCATATCCGGAACTGTGGCAAGGGTAACCGATAAGGAAACCGCATCACTGGGCTTCGGGATTTTTTATATGATGGTGAATATCGGGGGCTTTTTAGGGCCTTTTGTCGCCAGCATGCTCTATAAAAACAGCTGGGATATGGTGATCTACGTTTCAATCGCAGCAATGACAATCAACTACCTCCTGGTGCTGTTTGTATATAAAGAACCTGCAGTGGCGGAGACAGATAAGTCTTTCCTGCAAAATATTGGCATTGCATTCAGAAATATCGGAGTCACACTCACTGACTGGCGCTACCTGATGTTCCTGTTCATCATCGGCATATTCTGGACAGCCTATAATCAGCTCTATTATTCTTTCCCGGTATTTCTTGATGCCTGGGTCGACCTTGACAGGATATCACTGACACTGGGGCTTGAGCCGGGTACAATTAAAACAGTAACAATTTCAAGCCTGGCCTCGTTCTATATCATCCTCTTTCAGCTTGTAATATCATCGATAACCGCCAGGTTCAGACCACTGAACTCCATAATGACAGGCATCTTCATTCTTGCCTTTGGCCTAGGAATGATGTTCGCGAATTTGAACCCATGGCTGATTGTGTTGGGCATGCTGATCTTCAGTATCGGTGAGATGGCGTCATCACCCAAAGTACAGGAATATCTGGGCGGTATCGCACCGGCTGACAGGAAGGCTCTTTACATGGGTACCGCCTTCCTCCCCATAGCACTGGGACACCTGGGGGCCGGACTGATATCAGGCAAACCGTTCGAGATAATGGCTGACAAGCTTTTCCTGCTTAAGAGAGCAGTGTCAGAAAGAGGTTTTGATATCCCTGAGATCTCAGAAACCTTCACCCAGACTGATTACTACACAAGGGCGCAGGAGCTGTTCGGAATGGATCCGCAACAGCTCACCAGGTACCTGTGGGACACATACCACCCTTCAAGAATATGGGTTTTGTTTGCGGCAATTGCGGTGGCAGCGAGCATACTGCTGTTCGTGTACGACAGGTTTATACTCAGGGGAAGAGAGGTTGGCGGCAAGTAGTATGAAAATTAAGAATTAAGAGTTATGAATTAAGAATTATGAGTTATTATAATTATAGACTTCAGATCTTAAGACAACATTTCAAAACATAAGAACATGAAAAACAATTTACTCATAGTGTTAGCCCTTCTCCTGGGCTCGGTGACACTGACCGCACAGAGACGGGCGCTTAATATGCCGGATATACCGGGATATGTGACACTGAAGTGTGACTTTCATTCCCACACAGTCTTTTCTGACGGTAATGTCTGGCCGACACAGAGGGTCGGTGAAGCCTGGAGAGACGGACTTGATGCTCTAGCAATCACTGACCATCTTGAGTATCAGCCTCATAAAAACTTCATTTCCGTTGACCATAATGCTGCATGGAAGATTGCCGCTCCTCTGGCTGAAGACTACAATCTTATCCTGGTACATGGCGCCGAGATCACACGCAGCATGCCTCCCGGCCACCTCAATGCCCTGTTCATCCAGGATGCTGACTCACTCGACAAGCCCGACTTTATGCTGGTCATTGAGGCTGCAGTAAAGCAGGGCGCATTCATCCAGTATAATCACCCGGGATGGAAGGCGCAGCAACCTGATGGCATACCAAGACTGTATCCTGTCCACCAGGACCTTATTGCAAAAGGGTGGCTCCACGGAATAGAATATTTCAACGAATATGAAACCTACAGGAACGCCACCGTAATGGAGATGTGCCGTGAACATAAGCTGGCCGTAATGGGTAACAGTGATGTCCATGGTGTAATAAGTGAAACATATATTGAACCGGAGTTCACACACCGGCCTGTTACCCTGGTATTTGCCAGGGAACGTACAATGGAGTCCCTGCGCGAAGCGATGTTCGCAGGACGTACTGCCGTCTGGTACGGTGATTCTCTTGCAGGCTTTGAACAGTTCACAGGTCCGCTGTTCAGGGCTGCTGTCAAAGCAAGTGCTCCCTACAAAGACAATGGTAAGAGTATCTTTTTTGAAATATGGAATCACTCTGATCTGCCTTTGGAGCTGACCGGCGGTCCCGAGGGGGCTCCGGCAAACCTTACATTGCCTGCCAATAAGGGTATCAGGGTAACAGCTGACAGACGTTACCTCAAAGAGCCTCTTACATACGATGTCATTAATATCATAACAGGAAGCGGGACAGTCCTAAGGGCTGAGATAACCGTTCCGCCAAAATAACCCTGTCAGGGCTTCTTTTACTTTGATCTGGTTACAGGTATGATTCTGAATGAGTAACTGTACCTGGCATCACGCAGACAATATTTTTCATGCGTACGGGCACCCCATGAATCATCTCCGCCGACACCCATCTGGCCGTAATCAATATTGACACACACCAGGTCACGTGGATTGACATCATCGATGTGAGTGTTGACCAGTTTAGCATCCGGCCTGTAACCTGCAATCCTGCCGGGTGACTCAAAGTCTTCATGAAGGTAGTTCAATGCCGCAAAACTGAATACAGGTAAGCCTTCAAAACGAAGACCGGTACCCGTGTTGTCAGTCACTGTCAGCCATCTGGTTTCTGTCCTGTAACCATTCTCCTGCGGTCTGACGTACGGCACGTACTGCTCAGCCACGGAGCTCTCATACATGCCGACAAAGGCTGAGGTTTTCCGGTCATTATAATTCTCATGAGGACCCCTTCCATACCATGCCAGGTTTGTAAACCTGTCCGGCATTGTCATCTGCATCCCCACGCGGGGAATCTCCTCCAGCTTCAGGTCAGTTTTGGTTAGACTGAATGATACATCTATCGTCCCGTCACCATGAACCAGGTATGTTGTCAACAACGACGCGATTTTTCTTTTGTCCTGTCCCGGAACATCGAAGGTGAAGCTTATTTCGGCACTGTTCATTCCGGGCTGGCTGATCTGTGCCGATTTCAATACGGCGTTACTGCCTGCATCTTTCCAGTCAGCATTTCTCTTCTCCATGCCGTTCCCGTAATCGTTGTCAGTCGGCGCCCTCCAGAAGTCAGGCTGCGGACCCGAACGGAGAAACTCCTGATCATTTGCCCTGAGTGACTTCATAACCCCGGCGGACATATCAAATACAACTGTGAAATCCTCTCCGGATACTGTCAGGTCTTTTCCTTCAGTCTGAATGTTTACCAGCGCCAGGTGATCAGCTCCGGCAGCAGCTGCCTCAGCATTGAAAGGCAGGAGAAACTGTTCGGAAGCATACTGATGATCCTGGGGTACGATACCCCACTCATCAGCCCTTGAAACGTACAAATTCAGATAATATTCCACTCCCGGTTCAGCTGTTAAGGTACCGAAAGGTATCTCCTCCGTTGCTGATTTTCCTGGTCCCAGGTCAATCTGGCCCAGGTGACCTGATCTGAACAGTACGCCGTCTGCCAACACCTCCCAGTTAATATTAAACACTGACAGGTTGGTAAAATCGTATCTGTTGGTTATTGTCACGAGGCCCTTTGCCAGGTCTTCAGCTTTTAAGCCAACATATTGGTAGACCTTTTTAACCTCGTCAAGAGCGGGATGCGGTGTGCGGTCAGGTCCTACCAGTCCGTTACAGCAGAAGTTACCGTCACTGGGCGCTCCCACCTCTCCGTAATCTCCTCCGTAGGCATAATACTCCTCCCCTTCCTCATTTGTCTCAAGCATGCCCTGGTCAACCCAATCCCAGATAAAACCGCCCTGAAGGATATCGTATTTTTCTATCACATCCCAGTAATCCTGCAGGTTGCCTGTACTGTTACCCATCGAATGGGCATACTCGCACATGATCAGTGGTCTGTCAAAGCCTGGCTTACCGGCTAAGGCATCCTGGGCATACTGCTCCAGCTCCTCAGCAGGAGGATACATCGGGCACCATATGTCAGTGTGCCTCTCAGGGGTATAGGTTATTTTCTCAGCTCTCTCATATTGTACCGGGCGTGTCTCATCCCTCCCTTTTATCCACTTATATGTTGCAACAAAATTCTGCCCGTCTCCGGCTTCATTGCCAAGCGACCAGATAATGACCGATGGATGGTTTTTATCACGTTCTACCATCCGCACCGTGCGTAGCATATGCTGGTCGAGCCACTCAGGCTTATGAGCCAGCGTCTTGTCCTTGTCATATCCAATACCGTGCGATTCAATATTGGCCTCATCAATAAGATAGATCCCGTAAAGGTCACACAGTTCATAGAAGCGTTCAGGCTGCGGATAGTGTGATGTGCGTACGGCATTTATGTTGTGCATCTTCATCAGCCTGATATCCTTCAGCATCAGTGCTTCATCAATTGTATGCCCCTTTATGGGGTCATGCTCATGCATGTTGGTACCCTTGAGCAGCACAGCCTTGCCGTTTATTAGGAATTGCGTTCCTCTAACCTCCGCAGTCCGGAACCCGATGCGGCTGCTCACGCTCTCAAGCACCCTGCCTCTGCCGTCAGCAAGGGTCAGCACCAGGGTGTACAGTGATGGCGACTCAGCCGACCAGGGATTTACATTTGGTAATTCTGCACTCAGAGACAGTGGTGCCGTTCCGGTAACGGCATCGGCATTCCTTGTCTCACCGAGTATCTTAACAGAACCGTCATAAAGCCCTGCCTCAAGACGAAGATCCGCCGGTCTTTTACCGGTATTGGTCAGCTCAATGGCAAGATCGAGATGGCCGTCGGTGTAATTATTCACCAACGAGGCTTTCGCAAAATAGTCGCGTATGTATGTGACCGGTCTTGCGTGAAGCCAGACGGAGCGCTTTATTCCGCTTAACCTGAAAAAGTCCTGGCACTCAAGATAACTTCCGTCGCTGTATCTGTATACCTCAACTGCTATAGTGTTCTTTCCCTTTTTCAGGAATGGGGTGATATTAAACTCCGCCGTGGTCTTGCTGTCCTCGCTGTAGCCGACCTGTTCACCGTTGATCCAGACATAAAATGCAGAGCTGACACCGTCAAAGGTCAGGAATACCTCTTTGTTCCTCCATCCGGATGGCAGAATGAATGAACGCTTATATGAACCTACGGGGTTGTCTGAATGATCAATAAAAGGCGGATTGACCTTAAAGGAGTAACCTATATTCACATAGTAAGGTATCCCGTAGCCCTCCCGCTCCCATGTCGACGGCACCTCAATTTCTGACCATGAGCGGGTGTCAAAGTCGTCCCTGAAAAACCAGTAGGGACGCTCCGACGGCGTAGCGGCGTAGTTGAATTGCCACCTGCCGTCAAGAGCCATGACATTCTCAGATCCCCTCCATTCCACATTCAGTGCGGAGGTGTTGTCTCGGAAGCTGACCATTGTCGCATGGGGCTTTTCAGTGTTGACAGCGTTAATTGCAGGATTTTCCCAATCGGGCAGATCTTTTTCCTGCCATGCGACTTTACTGTAGTCCTGATAGTTCTGACAGGCACTAAGCAACAGTGAGGCTATTGTTATGGTGATGAGAGAACTTCTCATGATAAAGTCCTTTAGGTACTCACCAAAATTAAGAATAAAATCCCACTTATGCTTTTAACCACAGAGGGCACAGAAAAAAAACTTCCTGCCCCTGAACTCCGGAAGGTGTACCGGAGAGTTTCACTGTTTTTGCTGTGTTGCTCTTAATAACTCTGTGTTACTCTGTGGTTAGCTTTTTTTTCACTGCATAGCCGCCTAAAAACTACTTCTTCTGACGCATTTACAAATCCTCCGGAGAGTTGATATTTGTAAATGATTTCAAGGTTGTTTCATTCCGGGGAAGATCATGATACCTGACCTGCAAAGGTTTGAAGAACTCCCTTATTGCCGGATTATTTCCTGCTTCAAGGTAAGCCACAATCGACGGATGAAGACTGCATCTGTAGATGGCATGAAGCGGTTCGATCGATTTATCAATCCTCGGAATCAGAATATCAGCCGGCGTCTTCAGCAAGGCATTCGCCTGATCTCTTATTATTTCCTCTGACAGCCATGGCATGTCACCTCCGAAGACGAAGAGCCAGGGTGACGACGAAGCCCGCATTGCTGCCTCGATGCCTGCCAGGGGTCCCAAGCCCGGAAAGTTGTCAGTCACTGCTATGGTGTTTTCGGGCTGTGAATCATCCAGTGGCCATCCTGCCAGTATAATTTCACCGAACAGAGGTTTAAGGATGCTTACTGTACGTGCAATTATCTGCACCCCTTCAATCTCGATCAGCGATTTATTGATGCCGCCTAATCGTGATCCTTTGCCTCCTGAGAGAACGGCAACCGATATGTCCGGGAAAAATGTTTTCAGAATAATCCGCTTATCTGTCCTTTATCGTCAATGTCAATCTTCTCTGCTGAAGGCACGGTCGGCAACCCAGGCATACGCATTATTGAGCCGGCAATAGGAACTATGAAACCTGCACCGGATGAGATCTCTATTTTACGTATGCGGATTGTGAAGTCGCGCGGCCGGTTACGCCTTGTCTGATCATCAGAGAGGGACTTCTGCGTCTTGGCAATACATACTGCCAGCTCATCGAGGCCCAGCTCGCTGATTTTCTTCAGCTGTTCCTTTGCTTCGAGAGTGTATTCAACGTTGCGCGCACCGTACATCAACGTAGCTATGGTCTCGATCTTTTTCTCGAGCGGCCATGACATGGCATACAGCGGTGTGAAGCAATCAGTGCATGCCTCAGTTGCTCCTATCACTGCCTCAGCCAGCTCCACTGCCCCTTTGCCACCGTCAGCCCAAGCAGTGTTGACTGCAACGCGGACATTGTGCTCCTCGCAGTACGTTTTAACGAGTGCAATCTCGGCATCGGTGTCTGTGTCAAAACGGTTTATTGCGACTACGGGTCTGAAGCCGTAATAGTGCATGTTCTCTATATGCTTGTCAAGGTTCTCGAAGCCCTTGCTCAGAGCATCTATGTTTTCCCTGCCAAGTTCAGACAGTTTTACACCGCCGTGGTATTTCAGCGCTCTTACAGTAGCAACTATTACAACGGCATTTGTCTTCAGGTGGCCTATCTGGGATTTGATATTAAAAAACTTTTCAGCGCCCAGCTCGCTGGCAAAACCGGCTTCGGTGACCACATAATCGCTTAGTGTTAGGCCCATGCGTGTCGCCAGTATTGAGTTGGTACCCTGGGCTATGTTTGCAAACGGACCTCCGTGAATTATCGCCGGGGTGCCCTCAAGAGTCTGAACCAGGTTCGGCTTTATTGCGTCTTTCAGCAGTGCGGCCATCGCCCCCTGGGCTTTGAGATCGCGGGCGAATATGGGTTTGCCGGCATACGTGTAACCGATAAAGATATTGCCAAGGCGGGCCTTGAGATCATTGATACCCGACGCCAGGCAAAGTATTGCCATGACCTCAGAGGCAGCCGTAATATCAAACCCCGTCTCACGTGGCACACCCTGTGCCGTGCCACCGAGGCCGATGATCACATCCCTCAGGGCACGGTCATTCATGTCCATGACCCTCTTCCAGGCAATTGTCCTGGGGTCAATGCCCAGGTTACCCTCAGAAGCCTGTATGTTATTGTCAATCATTGCTGAGAGAAGATTGTGAGCCTTCTCAACGGCTGAGAGATCACCGGTAAAGTGAAGGTTGATATCTTCCATGGGTATCACCTGCGAGTAACCGCCGCCGGCAGCGCCTCCCTTTATTCCGAAAACAGGACCAAGAGACGGTTCACGAAGCACTACTGTGGTTTTCTTACCAAGAAGATTCAAGCCCTGGGCGAGACCGATGGAGGTCGTAGTTTTACCTTCACCGGCAGGAGTTGGAGTGATTGCCGTCACAAGAATGAGCTTTGCCTTCGCCGCTTTCTTTTCATCAATCAGAGAGAGAGGCAGCTTGGCCTTGTATTTCCCGTAAAGCTCAAGGTCGTCCTCTTTGAGCCCAAGCTTGCCAGCCACTTCAGCTATTGGCCTTATTACGGCACTCTGTGCAATCTCAATGTCTGTTTTCATCAGATTATTCTTTGGGATAAAATTAAGACATATTTATTTCTTCACAATATCTCCGTGTAACCAGGCTGTTTCTCCATTCTCATCCGCCACGCCTGAGGATACCCGTTGTTGATACGGCTCCCGAGATTGTTTACGAATCCCAGTGGCACACCCCGGTAACGTATAAGCATTCTCCCCCTGGGCTGGCCCTCAATGCGGAATTGTTCAAGACGAAGCAATGCCACAGCCTCATCGTATGTTGCATCGTACACCGGCCAGACTCCCTCCTTAAGTTTTACCGACATCGCCAGGTCATGGGCCGGAATAAAACTGTCATTCTTGGTCTCGCCGATCATAGTGCCCGATTTAATGACTGTGAGTCTGCCGTCAATGAAACTGAAAATATCCCGGTCAGCGGCCAGCGCCATGATCCTGTTTCCCACCATGGCCAGCCTGTCATCGTCAATGGCCAACATCTGCCCGGCCAGACCGGACATTTTTAAAGACGGCTTCTGGCTGACTGACCTGATCCTCTGGTGGCCGTCACTCCTGCCGTCAGTTTTTCGAAGAACAGCGATGAAAAATCCGTCACCCTCTGCTTTGCCGGGGTGGAAACCGTAACCTTCCGTGCCTGCATAACGGACAGGTTCGATCCCCTTGAAACCTCCGATGTCAATCCTGACAAATTCAGAGCCCGTATTGTCCCTGAACCATGAGATGTTCTCCTCATTCTCGGCAGGATTAAAAGTGCATGTTGAGTAAATCAGTATACCTCCGGTTTTAAGCGAAGGCCACGCCTCCATCACTATTCTGCGCTGCCGCTCGCTGCATAGCCTGGCATTCTGCAAAGACCACTCCTTTACAGCAACCTGGTTCCGGAACATCCCCTCACCCGAGCATGGCGCATCTGCAACTATTACATCGAAGAAAGCCGGAAGTGAGGCGAAAGCTGAAGGATCATTCTGAGTTACGACTGTATTTCCAAGTCCCCATTTGGTGATGTTCTCAGCAAGAACAGCCGCCCGTGAACGGATTACCTCATTGGCTACCAGAAATCCTCTGCCATCTATCAGGGCTGACAGGTGGGTGCTTTTGCCTCCGGGTGCACCGCAAAGATCAAGAACACGGATATCTTCCGTGCCTGCGGTTAACTGCCTGAAGACCTCTCCGGTGAACATGCTCGATGCTTCCTGCGGATAATAGACCCCTGCATGAAACAGCGGATCAGGCGTAAAAAGCGGTTTCACCGGAAGATAGTAACCCTGTGGCTCCCACAGTACCTTCTTAAACCCGCTGACGGCTTGTGGCCATTTATACGGATTGATTCTCACCGAGACAGGTGAAGGCTGATCAAGAGCTTCAGTCAGCCCCCTGGCATCAATATAACGCTGCTGGCTGATACGCTTAAGAAAATCCTCCGGAAGCATGTTTCTCTGTTTGCTGTCAAAGATAACCAATGAGGCCAAACGGGGATAAAAGGCAAAACTTATTCAGTGAGTTTGACTTCTTTGCCTGTAAGTCTGATCCGTCCGCCCAGCACCTGAGTAAAAGGCGGATCGGAAAATCCTGTGAAGCCGGGCTGCTTTCCACCGGCAAAAACAGTGAACCAGCCCGGTTCGATAACGCGGATATCACTTTTATTGATCATTGAGAACTGTTCGGCTTTCAGAATAAATTCCACGATCCTGCTCTCACCGGCATTAAGGTGAATACGTTTGAAACCTTCGAGCTGCCTGAGCGGTCTGGGTGTGGATGCTTTTTCGTCGGTTATGTATAGCTGCACCACTTCGTCGCCTGCAATATTTCCGGTGTTTGTCACCCTGACGCTCACTTTTACATCATTGCCAGCAACAGTTTTTTCGGGCAGAGAGAGATCTGAGTAACTGAAAGTGGTATAACTGAGACCGTAGCCAAACGGATAGAGCGGTGTTCCTGTAAAATATCTGTATGTCCGGTTTTCCATATCATAATCCTCAAAAGGAGGCAACTGGTCCACGGAGGAATAGTAGGTCACCGGCAGTCGTCCGGCCGGGTTATAATCACCGAATATCACATCTGCGACGGCGCTTCCGCCCTCCACTCCAGGATAGCCGGCCAGTAACACCGCCGCCGCTTTCTCATTTGCCTGCTGTGATGCGACGGGACCGCCGTTCATGAGAACCACAATTACCGGTTTGCCTGTGCTGATCATCGCTGTCAGCAACTCTTCCTGAATAGCTGGCAGGGCAAGGCTGGTGCGGTCACCACCCTCAAATCCATCGATCTGTATCCCCATCTCCTCTCCCTCAAGACGCTGCGAGAGTCCAAGAACAAGTATGACTGCATCAGCTTTGGATGCTTCTGCTACAGCTTTTTCAACCAGATTTTCCCGCGGCATCGCCCAGAGGAGTTTTACATCTGCATCACCGCTGTAATTCCGGTAAAACATCTCGATACGATACTTTTCACCTGCCGTCAGTTCAACCGGTAGCTCCTTGTGAAACCCGTGATGCTCACCGCGGAAAGACAACAGCGTATCACCGTCGGCTTTCAGAACACAGGCAGATGAGGCCCACATTCCAAGGTGATAGGTTCCGCTGACAGTGGGCACCAAATCTGTAACCCAGTGAATGCCGAAGTCGTTGGCAGGCATCATGGGATGCGGGGAATCATTGTCCCAGTAAAAATTGATGTCATCATCAATCCGGGTGAAGAGCGGTTCACCATTCATATCACGGTTGTCATAGTATTCTCCCAACGCTCCCTGCCTGCCGTCGGGGGTTTGCAGGCAGCATGAGGGCACCGGGAAAAGATTATGTATACCCGGCGCCAGATCACATCCCTCCGCCCATATCACCTCAGTGCATGATGAAGCCTTCTCTCTGATGCCATCTAGAACGGTGACAGGATCTTTAGGGATACCGTTATAATTACCCACCAAAGCTTCCCAGTTATCTGAATTCGGACCTACTACTGCAACAGTCTTAATATTACCATCGAGGGGCAGTATGTTATTCTCATTCTTAAGAAGCACAACAAATTCACGGGCAGCCTGCCTGGCAAGCGACCTGTTGTAGTCAGAGCAGTTGGCGCTATACGGTATCTGAGCATACTCAACAATTGAATCAGGATCGAACATGCCAAGCTTAAACCGTGCGGTCATAAGTCTCTTGACAGCCCTGTCTATTTCAGTCTCTGTTATCAGTTCACGCTTTAAAGATTCCATCAGGTGATTATAATCGACACCGCATTCAAGGTCAGTGCCGGCCCTGACGGCCTGGGCCGCCGCCTCGGCAGGGTCCTTTGCATAGCCCTGGAAAGTGTAAAAATCAGACACAGCCCAGCAGTCAGAGACAATGTACCCTTTGAATCCCCATTCATTCCTGAGGATGCCGTACAGTTCATCATTTGCGCATGCCGGGTGTCCGCGGAACTGGTTATAGGCGCCCATCACCGAATAAACACCCCCCTCTTTCACCAGAGCGCGGAAGGCGGGCAGATACGTTTCGCGCAGATCGCGTTCGCTTACCTGAGCATTGAACTTATGTCTCAGAGGCTCAGGGCCTGAATGTACTGCATAATGCTTCGCGGTGGCCACCGTCTTCAGGTACTTCGGGTCTGAGCCCTGCATACCCTGAACAAACCGTAGTCCCATTCGCCCTGTCAGGTAAGGGTCCTCGCCGTAGGTTTCATGTCCCCTGCCCCATCGGGGGTCACGAAAAATATTGATATTGGGTGACCAGAATGTCAGGCCGTGATAGATGCCATGATCACCGCGTCTGATGAACTCATGGTATTTGGCCCTGGCCTCATCGGAGATTGCGTTTGCCACATCGAGCATCAGCTCCTCGTCCCAGCTGTTGGCAATTGTAATCGACTGGGGGAAGACGGTAGCATAACCTGCCCGGGCAACGCCATGCAGCGCCTCATTCCACCAGTTATATCCGGGCACGCCAAGACGGGGAATGGCAGGCGCTGTGTATAAAAGCTGAGCGGCCTTTTCTTCAACGGTCATGCGGCTGACAAGATCATCTGCACGGTTCTCAACTGATAACTCAGTGTTCAGCCAGGCAGGTGCCTGGGCATTAACAGAAAGAATGGCAAATAAAAAGCAGATTGTTGAGATTAGTTTTTTCATATGATTTGGCTAAAATAGGGTCCGACGATAAAGTTAAGATTTATTACCTTTGAAAAGAGCCTGTATTCAACAATCATCAGAGCAAAAGAAATAAGATCATGAATAACAGAAGAGACTTTGTTAAGAAAAGTATGCTTGCCGCTGCCGGCATGGCAGGACTTGGATCCATACCAGTCGTTTACGGCACGCCTTATAAAAACGTCCGGCCTTCGGACAGGATCAGGGTGGCGCTGATAGGTGGCCGGAACATGGGATGGTCAAACCTTGAAACATTCCTTAAGTTTCCACAGGTTGAATGCGTTTCAATCTGTGACATAGATGATGAATGGCTTTACAAAAGAGCTTCTGACGTGGAGGTGATCACCGGCAAAAAGCCTAAGAAGCTTGAAAAAGACTGGCGCAGGGTGATGGACAACCGGGATGTTGATGCGGTGATTGTCGCCACACCCGATCACTGGCACTGCCTGCAGGCCATTGCTGCCATGGAAGCCGGCAAGGATGTCTACTGCGAGAAGCCGCTTGCTAATTCCATTGCAGAGTGTAACGCAATGGTAAACGCAGCAAGAAAACATAACCGGGTTGTACAGACAGGACAATGGCAGCGCAGCGATCCGCACTGGCAGGATGCTGTGGCTTTCATTCACTCCGGCAAACTGGGCCGCATCAGGACAGTCAAGGTTTGGGCTTATATGATATGGAAGAAGACACTTCCGGTTCAACCTGACGGACCGGTGCCACCGGGAGTTGACTATGAGATGTGGCTCGGACCGGCTAAACACCGTCCTTTTAACCCTAACCGGTTTCATTATAATTTCAGATACTTCTGGGACTATGCAGGCGGACTGATGTCAGACTGGGGAGTCCACCTCCTTGATTATGCCATGCTTGGAATGAAAGCTGATCTTCCGAAAGAGATCTATACCGCCGGAGGCAAGTTTGCTTACCCGGCCGATGCCATGGAGACGCCTGACACGCTTCTGGTGTCTTATGTATATGATGACTTCACCATCAGCTGGGATCATGCCTGCGGCATAAAAGACGGGCCTTACGGACGCGAACACGGACTGGCTTTTATAGGCGAGAACGGCACCCTGGTTCTCGACCGGAACGGTTGGGAAGTAATTCCGGAAGTCGATTCCGCCCCGCGCATGGAGGCTGTACCCTTGCAGATAAAGACAGAGACAGTTGAGGGTCAGTCTGTTGCAGGAGGCGGACTGGCATCACATGTGGCAAACTTCCTCGACTGCATGACAACACGGAGCCTTCCCAATGCCGATGTGGCCATCGGAGCAAAAGTGGCCACGATGACACACCTGGCCAATGTCTCATGCAGGCTGGGCAAACCGCTTGCCTGGGATAACGCTGCCGGCAGATTCAGACAGGATGATGCCAATGCTCTCATCAAACCATATTACGATGCATCCTGGAAATTCCCCGAATACTAACCTGAAAACCATTTATTATGAAACCGAAGCTAAATTTCTGTTTGCTCGCTTTGATACTTATAGCCCCCGGGTGCCAGAATAGCGACTGGCAGGAGCTGTTTAACGGAAAAAACTTCGACGGATTTGTCCAGCTCGGCGGACAGGCACAGTATGTCGTGGAGAACGGTGAAATGGTAGGAATATCAACACCCGACACCCCCAATAGTTTTATGTGCACCACTGAAGAGTTTTCCGATTTTATTATCGAATTCGAGGCGAAGGTCGATACTCTTCTGAACTCCGGGGTTCAGATCAGGAGCCACAGCAAAGAGGGTGACGGCAAAGTTCTTGTTTACGGATACCAGATTGAGATTGATCCTACCGCCAGAGGCTGGAGCGGAGGCATCTATGACGAAGCACGGAGAGGGTGGCTGTACCCCGTAACACCCAACAACCCGGCTGCTGTGACAGCATTCGATAAATACGGATGGAACAAGTACCATGTTGAAGCTGTCGGGACAAGGATAAGGACATGGATCAACGGAATTCCCGTTGCAGACCTGGTTGATGACGCAGACGCCTCCGGTTTCATTGGTTTCCAGGTGCATGCCGTGGCTGAAAAGCTGGCCGGCACCCAGATAAGGTGGAAGAACATCAGGATTGTTACGGAAAACCTTGAAAAATATATGATCGCTGACACAAGCGGGATCTACCAGGCGAATTTCATTCCCAACACTCTCACTGACAAAGAGGTGAGCGACGGGTGGAAGTTGCTTTTTGACGGAGCCACCCCGGCCGGATGGCGGGGCGCTCATAAGGAATCATTTCCCGAATCAGGATGGGTGATAGAAAACGGATACATGAAAGTGCTTGACTCCGGAGGGGCTGAGTCAAAAGGCGGCGGAGACATTGTCACCGTGGATGAATATGGGAATTTTGACCTGTCCTTTGAATTCATGATCACAGAGGGAGCCAACAGCGGCATCAAATACTTTGTAACGGAAGACTATGCCTCCTCAGGTTCTGCAATAGGCCTCGAATATCAAATCCTTGACGACCTGAGGCACCCCGATGCAAAAATGGGACGAGACGGTAACAGGACGGTGGCTTCACTTTATGATCTCATTCCTGCTTCAAACAAACGATTCAACGGCACGGGTCAATGGAATGCAGGGCACATAGTATCACTCAACGGCCATGTTGAACACTGGCTGAACGGGTTCAAGGTACTTGAATATGAGAGGGGCAGTGAAGAATACCGCAAGCTGGTTCAGGAGAGCAAGTATAAGGATTTTGCAGGGTTCGGAGAAGCAGACAAGGGACATATCCTTCTGCAGGACCACGGCAACGAGGTATGTTTCCGGTCAATCAAAATACGGCAATTATAATTTTGAGATGCATGAACATCCGGCCTGCAAACGATTGTAATAATAAGTAAATATTCTTTTTATTTTAATAAAATTAGTTTATCTTTCCTACGCAGGAAAAAGTGTATGTTTTACATTAAATAAATTTGAACTAATAGAAAATTTTATTTTTTTTATTTGAAAGTTTAAAAATTACACGTCAATACAGGACGCAAATACGGATTTTTAACCGGGGTAAGAGCAAAGAAATTGGCAGAACTTAAAAAAATAAACCCTTTCTAACCTGACAAACCCAGTAAAATGAAACCAGGCTTATTCATTAAGGTGCGTTTTCTTATTTGCATGTTACTGTTTACTCTGATGCCTGCAGTTGTATACTGGCAGGCAAAGACCATTACAGCATAAGCACTTATAGTTGATTAATAATTTGACCAGTTCAATTATACCATCTCAATTATAATCTTAAAATAGAATAACCTCAATCAAATCTGATTTTATGAAACAACTAAACTGATGATTTATGAAAACAACTAACCTAATGAGGTGCGCTTTGAGCGCAGCGGTTTTGACAGCATTTGGCTTGGTTGGGTGCGATAAACTGGAGACTTATTCAATTGATGCGCCCGCTGACCTGCAGCACAGGATCAACTCAATTGCTGCTGCGAAGCCAAACACAGGTGACACTACTTACCTTATCATCACTACACCAATAGTCGGACCTGAAGATAACAGTGCCGGCTGGTGGGCTTTCTTCTCTGATTACTTCACCATTCCTGCAAACAAGCTGTTGCATCTGGAGTTTATTAACCACGGTACCGGAGTCAACAACTGGAACAACTGGAATCTTTGCCTCGCCAATGCCCAACGTGATGCTGAAGGCTATGCGGAATACTTTCTCCTCCGCTCTGATGCTTACGGCTGGGGTAATGCCGATTACGACGGAAGCATGATCACCCAAAACTATCCCGACACCGACGGAGATGACGATATCTGGAACGACTTCCGCACTACCATGCAAGGTGCTAAAGTCTTAATGGATGTTGACCACTCTGCTACCGGTAATGTATTTGTAACAGCCACTGCCGTTGGAACAAACGGTACAACCCTGATCGAAACATATCAGCAACCTGTCTCTGCCACTGCTGATATCGTGGCTTTCTTAGTTTGCGACGGCAGCTGGTTCGAGTTGAAGAAAGCATACCTTATACCTTCTAAGGTCACTGTTGTAGAAGACGTTAATCCGGTTTCAATTGTTGTTGAAGGTGCTCCTTCTTTTGTTGAATTTGGCAACGAGAATTTCTGGGGTGATGCAACGGCGACTGTTACATTCGCCGACGGATCTTCCACGGAGGTTGATTCTTCAGATATATCATTCAATGTTATTCCGGATATGACAACACTCGGAACCAAGACAGTTGTAGTTGCGTACAGCAAAACCAAGCAAGGCGCATACTGCCAGGCTGTATCAACCTTTTACACCCTGGAAGTAACTAATCCTGTTGCAAGCCTGGAGGTTACAACTTTGCCGATCATAAAAACATACTATTATTACAGCAGCGACTCTATCATATTTAACACTGCAGGTATTGTCGTGACAGGTACATATTCAGACGGTACAAAAGCTGTCATACCAAACTCAACTCTTAAGTTTGGCAAGATTCCGGCTGCCTCAGGTTCTCAGACCGCTGTCATTTCTTATGTCGGTGCAACTAAAACAGTAACTGTAACCTGCCCGTTTACTCTTGTACAGGGTGTAAGCCAGGTAGGAAATACTAACTTTTCGTCAGGATGGTGGACGGCATTCTCTGCTGACTATACAGTCGCATCGGGTTCGAGCAAGACATTTACGATGTACTGCTACTCCGACAATCTTGCAAACTGGCACAGTCCCTGTACAATTCTTCGTAAAGCTGACAAGACGTCTGAATATGCTGTAGTTCGCATGGACAACTTCGGATGGGGCACCGGCTATGGCGCAGCCGTACGCACATCTGACTGGAATTGGGATGTATTCACATCAAGCATAAGTGGCTCCAGGGTAGTAATCACAGTGACAAACAACGGTGACAATACTGCTGATATACGTTACGATGTTACTTACGCCAACGGCGAAACGCATTTCCAGCAGTATGCAGGTGTAACGGTAGACAGCGCTGACCTGACTTGCGCACTCGTAACAGAGGTGTCTTATCTCGTATTGGTTGACTAATCACTAAGATAAAAATACTTGAACCATGAAATATTTATATTTAATCATGTCGGGATTGCTGGCGATCGCAACGTCAGCATACGCAGAAGGCTACGGCAATGCCGGCCAGCCGTCAATGACTCAGACAGGCAACATAACGGTAAAAGGTAAAGTTGTTGATGAAAACGGTGAAACTCTTCCGGGAGCAACCGTAATAGAAAAAGGTACATCCAATGGTACCAGTACCGACCGTGATGGTAACTTCTCTCTTCCTGTTCCTCCGGATGCTACGCTGGTAGTATCTTTTATAGGATACACAAGTATAGAAGTGCCCGTTGGAGGAAAAACTGAACTCGGTAACATAATTTTAGTTTCGGGTTTGGAAGAACTCGAGCAGGTGGTAGTAATAGGTTACGGTACACAACGCAAGGTTGACCTCACAGGTTCAGTTGCCATTGTCAACACTGAAGAGA
Source organism: uncultured Bacteroidales bacterium (assembly GCA_963732575.1). GTDB lineage: Bacteria > Bacteroidota > Bacteroidia > Bacteroidales > VadinHA17 > SR-FBR-E99. The sequence goes on along the minus strand of CAVTAA010000001.1, from coordinate 31,694 downwards.
TGAAAAAAGTATCACACTCAAACATCTCAACAATGCTTGAAGGAAAAGTAGCCGGTGTTCAGATTACAAGCGATGGGCAACCGGGTGCTGACCCAATGGTACGTATCCGTGGTATCGGTTCATTCGGCAATACCGCACCTCTCTACATTATTGACGGTGTACCAATGGGAACGACAATACGCGACTTCTCGCCAAACGATATTGAAACGCTCCAGGTACTTAAGGATGCTTCTGCTGCCGCAATTTACGGTTCGCGTGCTGCCAACGGCGTGGTGATCATGACCACAAAGCAGGGCAGGAAGAACGAACCCATGAAGATAGACTACAGCGGCTACGTTGGTTTAGACCAGGTGCAGGAAGGTGTATACGATGTGATGGACTCCTACCAATATGGTCAATACGTCACCATGGCATACAATAACAGTGGCATGGATGTTCCTGCCGGATACGATCCTGCAGACCCAAAATATGTCGATCCGGACCAGGTTAACACAAATTGGTTCGATGAAGCCTTCAAAACAGGTATCCGTCAAAATCACAACCTCAACCTATCAGGAGGTGGCGCCAACAGTACTTACAACCTCGGCATCGACTACTATAGCCAGGAAGGAACAATGGAAGGCGCCGGTCCTAACTTCGACCGTTACACTGCCCGTCTCAACAATACTATGGATGTTAAGTTCATCAAAATCAAAACCAGCATAGTGTATAGCCACAGCGATCAGGACAATATGGCTCTCAGCAACTCCAACGAGTATGTGCAGGGTCTGTATGGTGCACAATATCCTGTAATGGCTTCGGCTCTGCTTATACCTCCTTCCATCAAGGCCTACGATGAATCGACATGGGTTCTCGACGACAAGATTTCGGCTGCTTCAGAATACCACTACGACTCTTACGGTTATGGTACTTATTATGACGACGTTCATGGAGACTTGCGTGTAACGAACGTTCTTCTCGAAACTAATTTAATGCAGAGAAACTCCAAAGTTGACCGCGTTGTTGTTTCAGGTTCTGTAAATGTTGATCTTCTGGACATGCTTAATCTTGAAAACGACAATCATAAGTTGGATTACAATCTTAACCTGGCGTACAGCAAGACCAATGCAAAGGACTTTACATTCTTCCCTGCCTTTATACAGAGTACAACAAACTACCTGTCAAAGAGCGATGAGAACCTCACAGAGGGCTATCGTAACTATACTGATGGGCTTGTGGAAAACACTTTAACCTATGATGGCAAATTCGGACGCAATCATTTCAATGCAGTTGTTGGTCAGACATTTGAGCGCGATCTCTATCACACACTCACAGGCAAAGGCGTTACCTTGCCTGAACCATACTATCTGCAGGTAAACAACGCAGAGGAGACATCATCAACAAGCTATGAAAGCGAACACGTACTTGCATCGTTTATCGGTCGTATCAACTACGATTTCGATGGAAAATACCTTATTTCGGCAACTGCACGCCGTGATGGTTCAAGCCGTCTTTCTCCCGAAGACCACTGGGGTTGGTTCCCATCTGTATCAGCAGGCTGGCGTATCGAAAGTGAAGAATTCTTTCCTGTAGCCAAATCGACAGTCAACCTGCTCAAGATTCGAGGCAGCTATGGTGAACTTGGTAATGAGAACATTGGCGATTACCAGTACATGGATGTCATGCAGAGAGGTAACTATACATATAGCTTTGATAATAATAAGATTACCGGATCAGCAATATCAAACTATGTAAACACAGCCATCAGATGGGAAAAGAAGAAAACCCTTGACTTTGGTCTCGACCTCGGTATGTTCAGCAACAAGCTGGAATTTACTTTCGACTGGTATAAGTCGACATCAGAAGACCTTCTTTACAGTGTAGCAGTACCTACCAATGCAGGCGTTACCAACGCAACAGTAACGATGAACGCAGCAACAATGGTAAACTCAGGTCTTGAGTTCCTGCTTGCATATCACAATCACAACAACGCTGTCAAGTATGACATTTCTGCAAACTTATCCACCCTCAACAACGAGGTAACACAGCTGGGCGTTTCAAACGAACCTCGTACTGATGGATACTGCCGGACAGAAGTAGGTCGTGAAGTTGGCTCATTCTATGGCTACGTTTACGAAGGTATCTTCCAGTCGCAGGAAGAGATAGATACCCGTGTCAACTCAGAAGGCGAATTCATCAATCAGAGCGGAGCACAACCGGGTGACTGCGCATACGCCGATCTCAACCTCGACGGCGAAATTACAAACGAAGACCAGGACTTCCTGGGCAGCGGTATTGCAAAGGTTCATTACGGCCTGAATGCACGGGTTGAGTGGGAAGGTATTGACCTAAGCATATCGGCATATGGTGCTGCAGGTTTCCAGGCTCTGGATTTTGTTGACGTCACATTGCGCAGCTCATATTTCATCCTCAACAAGAGCACTGATCTGCTGAATGCCTGGACACCGGATAACAAAGACACCGATGTGCCCCGCATAGCATACAAATCGACAGGTTCAATCACCAACGATATGTTCAGCCAGCGCTTCCTTCAGGATGCATCATATCTGAAAATTGCCAACATCGAATTGGGCTATAACTTCCCTGACAAATGGTTTGGCAGCTATGTTAGAGATGTTAGACTATACGTATCGGGTCAAAACCTGGCCACATTGTCTAAATACAGGGGTTACAACGTAGACTTCGCCGGAGGTACATTCACTCCCGGTTACAACTATGCTTCGTATCCGACACCACGAACCGTAATGTTCGGAGCACACTTCTCATTCTGAAAATCATAATCAAAAAAAGAATATCGATATGAAAAGTATAAATATAATTCTGATAATGTTGGTGCTGATTGGAGGCATGACAGCCTGCGATGACGAACTCAACGTTACGAACCCAAACAGTCAGACAACTTACGAGTTTGGCAATTCAGAGTCAGATCTTCAGGAGGCTATCATCGCGTGCTACAACCGGATACGCCTCGAAGGTACATTTTCACGCGTCGGCTACACATTGGATGCCGTTCGTGGCGACGAAGTCTGGAACTCATCCCAGCAGTGGTATCTCGAGTACGATAACCTCAATTCTCCCGGTACAATCGGAATAGGTGACGAGTGGCCATGGCGCGACGCCTACCATGTGGTAAACCGCACAAACTTTGTTTTGTCGAAAGTCGATGGTGTTGAAATGTCAGAAGATTCTTACAATCAGATTGCCGGACAGGCTCTTTTCCTCAGGTCTCTGGCATACTATGAACTGGCTACATATTACCAGACTGTTCCATTGATTACAGACTATGCATCTTATTCAGACATCAACACCATGTATGCATCCAGCAATACTCAGGACGAGGTGTTTGATCAGATAGAGGCTGACCTCACAACAGCTATGCAAATGTTACCATCGCGTGATGATGGTGGTGAATTTGCAAAAGGTCGTGCTACAAGCGGTGCTGCTGCCGGATACCTGGCTCGTGCACTTATGTTCCGTCATAAATATTCCGAGGCTTATGCTGTGCTGAAAGACATCATCGCCGGTGTGTACGGACATTATGAACTTACAGCCGACTATGGTGACAACTTCAGGGAAGGTGCGGCATACGAGAATAACTCAGAGAGCCTCTTCGAAGTTCAATTTATGGACTATGGCACAGGTGGCACCGACCAGGAGTGGACTCCGGTAAACATAAGCTCGCAGGCAACTCAGGGTCACGCTGTAGAAAGCAACTACGCTTCCCAGCAACTGGGCAGCTGGGGCGACCTGGCCGGCTCACCCTGGTTGTATAACCTGTTCAGAAAAGAGAACAGTACAGATGGCCGTCTTGATCCCCGCTTATACTGGACACTGGTTACATACGAAAGTGAATATAACTCCTATACCGGCCTGATCACTGCGGCATATCCTGCCGGAGACCCCCGCAGCAACACTGTTTATCAGACGAACCTGACTGAAACTCCTCTGTCGAACACTGCCCAGGGTGGTATATCGATAGCTAAGTTCACCAATGCAAGAAACAACATCTACAGTTCCATTACTACCGGATTGCATTGTGGAGTCAACCTGCGCCTCATGCGTTACAGCGATGTTTTACTGCGTGCAGCAGAATGCGAAAATGAAATCAGTGGCCCCTCTCAGACTGCAATCAATTACATTAACGAAGTACGTCAACGCGTTGCTCTTGAAGATCTTCAGCTTGCCGACTTCCCGACTGCTGATGCACTTTTCGAACAGATAGCAAACGTTGAACGTCCTAAAGAATTCGGTTGCGAATACGGACGTGGTATCGACCTGCTCCGCTGGGGATTCTTCTACGATGAAGGTCGCCTGGATCAGTTGGTTGAACATGGTTATTATAAGCGCGATGGCACTGCCTCAACAGAAGAGCTTACTGCTGAAACCGCTGACGATTCATCGTTCAATTACTACTATAAGGGACATGAATATCTCCCGATATTTCAAAATACTCTTAATGCCAACCTTAACCTTACAGGTAACTCGGCAAACAAGAATGAAGATAATGGACCTGCTTTCAGGGAAAAATGGACTGTTCATCCTGTTGTAAAGTAGGGATCATTCTGCATTGAAGACTTCCTTATCAGCGTTTTTTTACATGCTGATAAGGAAGTTTTTTTAAAAACATATTTGAAATGAGACTGAAGTATTTACTGGTTTTGTCTGTCAGCATAATTGCTGTGTTGTTTGCAGGGTGCAAAAAAGAAAATACTGACCCTAAGGATGATGATACTGACACCATACCAAATTTCACCATTCCAGCATACGCCGACGACTATTCATCGATAGCATCGTGGGCAAACCGGAACAAGTGGAATCTGGCCAACGTTCACGACCCATCGGTTGCCTGGTACAATGGATATTACTACATGTACGGCACCGATGCCTCGTATGGTAATGCTGCCGAAGGACATGGTCATTTTCAGGGCAAACGTTCAACCGATCTGGTTAACTGGGAATGGATAGGCGGACCTTTCTATGAGCCACCTTCCTGGGTGGCTGACTCGCTCAACGCCATTCGTTCGCGCATGGGTCTAGGGGCCATTGCCAGAGACGACATAAGATACCTTTACTGGGCACCGTCAGTACGCCGGGTCAATGTGGGAGGACAAGATATCCTGCGGATGTACTACTGCATAGTTATCGATAACTATATTAAAACCGGTAACCCGGCATCAGCCAGCTTTGACGGGAGCTGGACTGAACGCGCCTTTATCGGCATGTGCGAATCGACTGATCCCGCCGGAGCCGTGTGGACCGACAAAGGTTTCATCACCTGTTCGTCATCAGACCGTGGCCTGAACTACAATCGCACAAGTACAAATGATTGGAGCGCCTATTTCTACTACAACGCCATCGACCCAACATATATCGTTACACCAGAGGGGAGGCACTACCTCATACATGGCTCGTGGCATAGCGGCTTCGCACTGTTGCAGGTCAATGCATCAACAGGCAAGCCTCTCAATGCACTCGGCAATCCATGGGCAAACAGTGCAAGTGAGCTGACAGCCCGATATGGTGCGAGAATAGGCACCCGCCTAGCCTCGTCGCGCTGGCAGGGCAGTGAAGCTCCCGAAATAATATACAAAGATGGCTACTACTATTTGTTCATGGCCTACGATGGTCTCGACATCCCATACAACACGCGAGTGGTCAGAAGCACAAACATCGAAGGTCCATACCTGGACATCACCGGGCGCAACTTTACCATCGGAAGCGGAGACTGCTACCCCATAGTGACCCATCCTTACAAATTTAATCTCAGCTACGGATGGGTAGGCATATCGCACTGCTGTATCTTCCAAAAGAACAATACCAATGAATGGTTCTACATGTCGCAGGGACGATTGCCTGTCAACGTTGGTGGCAACGCCTACTCCAATGCCATTATGATGGGGCACGTACGGCGCATTGTATGGTGTCCGGCCTCTCCGGCCGAACCCGACAACCTTTGGCCAATAGCATTACCCGAACGTTACGCCGCCGTACCTGATTACGGCACAATAACAAAAGACTCGCTTGCAGGAAAATGGGAGCACATAAATCTTAAATACAGCTACCGCGAACAGGATCGTGCCGCTGCTCTGACCCTCAATGCCGACGGCACAATGTCGGGAGCACTGACAGGCAGTTGGAGTTACGATGCACCAAAAAAGCAACTCACACTGGGCAATGTTGTAGTTTGCGTTGAACGCGAAGTCGACTGGGAAGCCACCCCGCGCCGTGTAACATTTGTCTATGCCGGAACTGAAAAAAATCTTAACGCAACATATTGGGGCAAGAAGACAAAATAATTCGGTATTCAGTCCCGATTTATCGGGACCGAATACCTCCAATTTAACTACCTCACGCTAAATCTGAACGTAGTGCTTGACAGGAACGGCTCTTCCGGCATCAGGATGACTGACGGGAAGGCAGCCTGGTTGGGACTGTCAGGAAAATGCTGCGTCTCAAGGCAGAAGCCCGAACGGTAATTATAGATCTTGCCTCCGTGGCCTGTCTGCGTACCGTCAAGGAAGTTGCCGGTGTAAAGCTGTACACCCGGCTGATCTGTCAGAACCTCCAGCACCCTTCCGGTGGAGGGATCGTAAACCAGTGCATCCACCTCTTCGGCATTGTCAAGCACAAAGTTATGGTCATACCCGCCTCCGAGCTTAAGCTGATCATAATCCATACCTATCCTCTCGCCTATCAGGTGCGGGGTAAGAAAATCAAAAGGAGTACCCTCCACAGGCCAGATCTCTCCTGTGGGTATGAGCGTTGAATCAACCGGGGTAAAGGAAGAAGCCCTGATGACTGCCTCATGGTCAAGTATATCACCCACCCCGGCGCCATGCAGATTAAAATAGGCATGGTTGGTTATGTTAACTACCGTCTTCTTGTCAGTTGTGACCTTATAATCCAGTATGATTTCATCATTGTCAGTCCATGTATAGACCACCTCGGCAACGACATTGCCCGGGAAACCCTCTTCCATGTCAGGCTTATTGTAGGTGAACCGCACGGTAGGAAAATCAGTATTCTTCAGTACCTCTGCATCCCACACACGGCTGTGCCATCCTGTCGGGCCTCCGTGAAGTGCATTGGGACCATTGTTGATCGCAAGTGTATATTCAGAACTATCAATTGAGAACCTGCCCTTTGCGATGCGGTTGGCAAACTGGCCGACTACTTTGCCAAAATAGGGGTCACCGTTGACATATCCGTCCAGGTTGTCATAACCAAGCGTCACATTCTCCTTCGTGCCGTTGCGGTCAGGGACAATTATTTCAATAATGACTGCCCCGTAGTTTGATAGTTTGAGCACATCTCCCTTCTTATTGGTAAGTGTGAAAAGTGAGACATCCTTCCCATCGAAGGAACCGAAGCTTTGAGTAGTGACCATTTCCTTTGTTTTATTGTTACCACATGAAACCATGCCCAGCATGATCAATGCCAGGGTCGTACTGAGAAATAATTTTTGTCTTCGCATATTTGTTTTTTTTCGAAATTAAAAAGTTTATTTGGGATCTTCTATCTTCCCGATCATCATTGTGAATGAATGGGCGGGGAACGAATATGTCATCTTGGTGCCTTTGCCTTTTACAGAAGGTTTGCTGACTGTCTTCACCTCCTCCTTTTCGAAATTATTCATGGATTTTATGTCAGGCCCGTTGACCTCCCATATCTGGAAATCACCGGTGAATTCCCCTGTCTGACAGAGGATGTCGGTCGTAATGGCTTTGTCTTTATTCCTGTTGACAACACACATGATTACCTGGCCATCGTTATATGTGGCTGATACATCAAGATAAGGAACATCGGTTTGTTTTGTGGTGCTCTCTCCCAGGCCTATAAAGAACTCCTCCGTATCATAGGTCTCACAATCGATGAATAAATCAAGGGAAGTACCCTTTACATTATTTGCGAAAAGAGAAAGCGGATAGTAAATTGTCTGTTTAAAGATCCCCTTCTCTTCAGCCCATATGGGAGCAATAACATTGACAAGCTGAGCCATGTTGGCCATTTTCACTATGTCGGCATTACGCACGAATACATTCAGGAATCCTGCTATCACAAGCGCATCCTCAAGGTTATATGGCTCCTCAAGAGCCCTTGTTCCCTGCATGTGTTCATCGGTACGGGCCCGGTACCAGATGTTGTATTCATCCCACGCAATATAAATAGGGTCACGGTCTCCGCGCTGTGCCTTTGACATCTCTTCCATGATCATTCCCCTGACAAGTTGTGTACGCTGCTCGCATACCAGGGGTGTTGAAAGGAAGTTATAATAGTTGTTGTCAGGATTGCCGACATATATATGAAGGGCGATGTAATCAACCACGTCCCTCAGTTCGTGGAGAATTTTTGCGTTCCACTCGTCAGGATCAGCATCAGGTCTGTAGTTAGATGACCCTGCAGCAACAAGCTTTATTCCCGGATCAGTAAGCCTCATCAGCTTGGCTGCCTCACGCGCTTTCTTGCTGTAATCCTCTGCATTGAGGTGTCCCATCTGCCAGAAGCCGTCCATCTCATTGCCCAGGCTCCAGTATTTAATTCCGTAGGGTTCGGCGAACCCGTGCTTTTTTCTCAGCTCAGCGTAATAAGGCCCCTCCTTCACATTGCAGTACTCAACCCATTGCTGTGCCTCCTCAATTGTGCCAGTACCCATGTTCACCGAGAAGTAGGGATCAACACCTGCTTTTTTACAGAACTGCATGAACTCATTTGTCCCGAATGTATTTGGCTCGAGCCTTGCCCATGCCAGTTCCATCCTGGGATTACGGACCGGACCAACGCCGTCGAGCCAGTGATAATTTGAAACGAAGTTGCCGCCCGGATACCTTACCAGCGAAACATTCAACCCCTTGACTGCATCAAGCACATCCTTGCGAAATCCCTGTTCATCGGAAAGAGGTGAGCCGGGTTCATAGATACCACCGTATATGCACCGGCCCAGGTGTTCAGCAAAATTACTGTACAGGTTCTTATCCACCTGCCCTACCGTCCGGTCAATATCGATTTTGATCTTAGCATTCTGGGCGGTCAGAAGGAACGGCAGACCAATCATCAGACATGTAATGATCACAATTTTAAAACTGTATTGTTTCATCTTTTGATTATTTAATTATGACTGTGTGTTTATTAAACCTTCTATTTTGCATTTATTACGCTGTTCTTCACTACCGGCCAGCCACCGTCATCCCAGTGCAGTGTGTCAATAAGCAATTTTGACCTGCCATGGTCTGAGGCATCATAGCCATGATAGATGATATAATCCTGGCCGTCAAATGTATATGTCGCACTGTGACCTACTCCCGGCCAGTCTTTATTACCTGTCAGAACAGGTGTTCCGGCGCCGTATATCATTTTGCGTCCGTCCCTGTCCACATATGGTCCGGTGATGTTTTCTGATCTTCCCACCACAACCTTATAGGTGCTTTCAAGTCCGCGGCAACAGAAATCAAAGGAGACAAACAGGTAGTAGTATTTGTCCTTTCTGAATAAGAAAGGCGCCTCCACTGAGCCTTCTCCGGCGTTGTACTCATCAGTAAAATAATCGCGCGGGCGCGCCGAGACAGTGTGCCACTCCTGGGGCTCTGCGACTTTTGTCAGGCTCTTATCAAGTTTTACAAGCTTCATTCCGTCCCAGAAAGAGCCAAACACCAGCCATGGAGTGCCTGCATCATCAACAATCAGGTTGGGGTCTATGGCATTCCACATGTCGCGGCCGGGGACCGATTGAATGACTTTGCCGTGATCGACCCATTTGAAAGCCGGATCTGATTCGTCAAGGGTGGTGTTGGTGGCTACACCTATACATGATGTGTTCTTCCCGAAGGCGGAGGCTGAATAATAGAGGTAAAACTGACCATTATGATATGAAATATCCGGAGCCCAGGTGTGCCCCCTATATCCGTTGACAGCTTCAACCGCCCACTCAGGAGCCTTGGCGAAAACGGGTTTGCAGCTCTTCCACTGTATCATGTCTGTTGAAGACCAGACAGAAATGCCCATGCCTGTGGCGAAAAGATAATACGTGTTTCCTTCCTTTATCATCACAGGATCATGTACCTGTATCCTGCCTGCCTGGGAATATGCCGGCAGAACAATGATAAAGGTGATTGCAGCAAATAATGTTTTTAATTTCTTCATTCTTTTTTGAATTCTTCTGTTTTCTTTCCCCAACAATTCTTGCCGCCATTAGTCATGCCGGTATAGACCAGCGTTCTTTGATCCTTCTCCCAGTCCCATTCATTCATCACATGGCATTTGAAAATATCAGTGCCGTTCCTGAGTGTCAGGGTCAGAACGTTGTTTTCAAAAGTCCAGGTTGAACCTGTGACTCCTTCAATCATGCCACCGGAGGCCAGTTTAATTATAGCAGATTCGTTGAAGGCTGTTATGCTGATCAGCTCAATATGCTCCCAGTCACCAACAAGATCGGCAGGGAGGATAGTCGTCTGCGGGACATTGACATATCTCTCCGGTGAGATTGTCGGCCACTGCGTCTCTGACCATACCATCCTGCGGACATGAAGATCCATGCAATATATATCCTCTGCCAGCCTTGCCTGGCTGACATAAAAATACTTCCCGTTTTCATAGAGCACTCCGTTATGACCAAAACCCTGCCATCCTGAGTGTTCATCAAACCTGTACCTGGCTGTTATCATAGGAAAGTTGTCCCCTGCAGCAGCCATGTCATTTCCGTTTATATCATAATAAGGCCCTTCAGGGGTGTCAGCGCGTCCTACCCTGACATTGTAATTGTCTTCAAGCCAGTCGTACGAAACAAAAAGATAGTACTTGTCCAGCTCAGGGTTATAAAGGAGCTCGCCACCTTCGATCGCGTCGTGCACGTTCGTTCTTTTGGCAATCAGTTTACCCTTGTCACCCGGAGTTTTAAGAAAGCCGGTGGCAGGATCAAGCTCTGCCATGTACAATCCGGAAGAATAGGAACCATAGCACATCCAGTGCTTCCCGTTATCATAATCAACTACCACAGAAGGGTCAATAGCGTTATAGTTGTCTGCTGGGAGACATGATATAACAACGCCTTCATCATTCCATGGGCCCTCCGGAGAGCTGCTGGTCGCCAGCGCTATGCATGCAAGTTTCAGCCCGTTGTTACCCGGCACGGAATAATAGAGCCGGTATGTGCTGTTAACCTTGTAAATGAACGGCGCCCATATAGACAGCTGTTCATACCCGGGCTGGTTTGCTTCCATGAAAGCAAGGGCTTTAGGCGGGACCCCATCGAACACCCACCCAAGAAAAGTCCAGTTGACAAGATCGGTCGATTTGCGCCACATTATTCCGCAATCACCATTTGGACCATACGCCACATCGGTAGAGAAAATGTAATATGACCCGCCATGTTTGATAATGGTCGGATCATGCAGGTTGTACGGTCCCCAGAGGTAAGAATAGTTCTGGCTTACAATGTTGCTGTAATTATCAGCTATCAACGGGTCATAGGGATCCTGGACAACGACTGGCGGATCCGGGTCACTACAGCCACAAAGGTTCACAAACAGCAGTGCAATAATGACGAGCGGCCTTGAGACAATATATAATTTATATCTCCCCACGGTATTCACTTCACTTCAAGTACAATAATTGACCGGGGTGGCATATCAAGGCTTACGATGTTCTTTTTAATCTTAACGTTGCTGAAAGTGGCGGGCCTGACCTCATCGGGCTTCTCAAAGGTGTTGTGTGTGTTCAGTTCCGTGGCGGTAAGAATCCGTCCAGTGACATCTGAATAGTCTCCGCCGCGGAGGTCTATAAGCACTTTGACCTCCTTCGCAGGGTCAATATTGACCACAGAAATATGCACTGCACCGTCTTTGTCTTTTGAGGCCGAGGCGCTCAGAGCGGGCAGCTCCCTGCCGTCCAGAACATAATCTTCACAGTTAAGATGCAAAGGAAGCATGGTGGCGTCATGATGAACCTTGTACATCTCAAAGACATGGTATGTGGGTGTCAACAGCATCTTGTCGCCGTCAGTGAAGATGAGCGATTGCAATACATTGACCGTCTGTGCAATGTTGGCCATCTTTATCCTGTCGCAACGCTCATTGAAATAGTTCAGCGACAATCCTGCCACCATTGCATCGCGAAGTGTATTCTGCTGAAAGAGGAAGCCAGGATTGGTACCCGGTTCCACATCCCACCATGTGCCCCATTCGTCAACCACAAGAGCAATCCGTTTTTCGGGATCATACTTGTCCATGACATCGATATGCCTGTCAATCGCCGTTTCAACATTGAGGCAGCGTTCAAGTGTCTCGAAGTACTCCTTCTCTCCAAACTTTGTTGCCGATCCCTTGTTGTACCAGTTCGTCGTGTAGTAATGCAGAGACAGACCCCACATCATTGAGTGAGGAATGTTTTGCATCAGCGCCTCTGTCCAGTTGTAGTCAGTTGAATTTGCTCCACCGGCTACTTTCATCAGCCGGTTGCTTCCATAGTCGCGGGCATAAGTAGCATATCTTCTGAACTGATCGGCATAGAATTCTGCAGTCATATTGCCACCGCACCCCCAGTTCTCATTTCCGACACCCCAGTATTTTACATTCCATGGTTTATCGCGGCCGTTCTTACGGCGCAGGTCAGCCATCGGGCTTACGCCGTCAAAATTTATGTACTCAACCCATTTTGACATTTCCTCAACCGATCCGCTGCCAACATTCCCACAGATTACCGGTTCGGCATTGAGCTGCTCGCACAGGTCGAGGAATTCATGTGTTCCGAAGCTGTTGTCCTCTGTCACACCTCCCCAGTGTGTATTGACCATTTTCGGCCTGTTTTCACGCGGTCCGATGCCATCCATCCAGTGGTATTCATCAGCAAAGCATCCGCCGGGCCAGCGAAGGTTGGGTATCTAAGTCTTCTTCAGTGCTTCAACAACGTCATTCCTGATACCTCTTGTATTCGGGATGGCTGCATTCTCTCCCACCCAGTAGCCACCGTAAATACAGTGCCCAAGGTGTTCCGAGAAGTGTCCGTAGATATGACGACTGATTATATCAGTGCCCATATCAGTACTGACGATAATATTGGCCTGACCTGGTTCTTTCTTTGACTGTGCCAGGGCTGAAGATACTAAGGCAGAGAGGATCATTACTCCTGCCGTCATGACGCCTGATTTTCTCATGGTCTGTTTCTGATTTTTAAAATTATGGAAGTAAATATTTCAGACTGAAAAGTTACAATTTTTTATGTAAGATGCTGGTACCTCTCAGAGCAGCAAATGACTCATTTTTTTATTGGGAACATATAAATATTTATGCTCTCAGGTTTTATGCTAAGGGTTCCTGATATACCAAAAGCTTCAGGTCCTTCGATCTTTACATTTTCAGGTCTTCCGGGTTCATTGAAAGCCATTACATCAGGTGCCGTGATCTGCCACAGCTGCCCTTCATCAGCCACGACGCCATCAATGATTTCAACGGGAAGACTTATTTCGTCCCGGGTCGGATTTATTACAGAAACAGTCAGGCTGTCTTTTGCTTCATTGAGTGTTGCTGCAATGTCCAGCGGCCGTGTCTCACCGGTCACGGTCACGGGAATGGTCCCGAATACCTTCCTGTACAGTTTCAATGCCTGGCCGGTGGCATCAAATACAGAGCTGGTAGTATTTGTCTTAATACATCCGATAACATTTACTGTCTGTGCATAGTTGGCCATGAAGATCAAATCACTCTGTCTTGAATATTCATTAATACCTGCTGCAATTCCCATCGCATCTCGCATGAAATAGCGTGTCCCCAGTTCGCCATAGATATGCGGCCCGTACCAGTAGTTCCATTCATCCATGCAGATGCGAATATCCTTTCCTTCAAGAGCAGGAATCTCTTTACGGTACTGGCGATGAGCATCAGCCTTCTCCCTGATGGCGTCGGGTATCTGCTTCACATGTGTCATTAGTCCGCCGCCGTGCCAGTCCTGACGGTAAAAATGCTCACTGATCAGGTCCATGCCATCAGAGCAGTTCGAAAGCACCATGCGGTCCCAGTCTCCAAGATCACCGACGGCAATAAGCTTAATACCGGGATCCACTGCCCTCATAGCGTCAGCAAAGGCATTATGCTTTCGGACAAAATCTGCAGTGGACATGTGCCCCAGCTGCCAGTCACCGTACATCTCATTGCCAATAGACCACCATTTTACATTCCACGGTTCGGGGTGGCCGTTGGCAGATCTGAGCTTACCCATAGGGGTGCCTGCAGAACCGTTGCAGTATTCCACTTCCTGCCGGGCTTGTTCTGAATCACCCAGCCCGGCATTAACGGCAATATAAGGCTCCGTCCCCAGCAGTTTGCAAAATGACATGAACTCATGAATACCGACGTCGTTATGCTCCACACCCTGCCATGCCGGATTTTTTCTTGGCGGCCTTTTATCACGTTCGCCGATACCGTCTCTCCAGTTATAACCGCTGACAAAGTTCCCTCCGGGCCAGCGGTATACAGGTGCATTCAGTTCTTTCAGCAGGGCCAGGACATCAGAGCGGAACCCTTCCACATTATCTGAAGGCATCAGACTTACTGTTCCTATCCAGATCTTTCCGTCACCTGCCGGCTCAATTTCCAGCGACGCGTTGTGTGTGAGGTCGCCTGAGTGATATTCAAGAGGATATGAAGCAAAACTTCCTGATATATTGCTGATTGTGACTGTCTTTGCCTCTCCGCCCCATTTCAGGGTGACATTGACGGCTGTAATGCCTGATGTTGCCTTGAGAATGATCCGGCCGGTATAATCCAGGTCAGGCTTCAGCCCAAGGCCTGACTGACGGATTAAAACAGAACCCTCCTTACCCGTACCCAGGACCGGGGTCTTGTCTCCGACAAAAGGCTCAATCCTGTCAACTGAAAACAGATCCGCATTCCCGTCGATTTTCCACGGTGATTCCCTTTCACCGGGCACATACCAGAATTTCCGGTCTTCAAGCATCTCAGCCCAGATACCTCCGTAAATGCACCTGCCAAGATGTTCGATGAACTGGCCGTATATATATTCTGACATCGGTTCCCTGGTTTCGGCCAGAACAATCTTAATTGCAGGGGTGATCTTTTCTGATGAAATAAGTTCAAGTGACATATCATCAAACCAGGCTCTTCCTGATGCCTGGCCGTTAACATTCAGCATACATGATAAGACCGATGAATCGTCATTGCCGGTTTCAAACTCAAACTCAATTTCAGTCCAGTCATTGGTTCCGGTCATTCCCGGATAATCCATCACGAAAGCATCAAATCCGAAACCGGCGCCCATACCCTCACTTACTGCCAGGTCTTCCGTTTTGATCCATCCTGTAAAACGGTACTTTGACCACGGCTTCAGGTTCACCCTGGTCATCCAGCGGCCCGCAGCAGTTCGGTCAGCATACAGCAGCAAGCTTCTTTTCCCTTCATGATGGTCATAGTCATAAGCAGCTATGATATCTCTTGACCACGCTTCCGCTGTCCAGCCATTTACCTTCTCAGCAATGCTTTCTTCTGCAGACGGATTGGTTATAAGAGCTTGTGAAACCTGATTGCTGTTTCTGCTGCATGAACAGAATACCAACAGGAAAATCAGAAAAATAGCAGTGTATCTCATATTTTACGAGGTTGAAGTAGTTTTTCAGTTTAATAAAATTAATAAAATTGCTCTCAATTCAAGAAATCAATCTTTGGCAGAACAGATACATAAAGAAAATCTTGCCCTGCCAAAGCTGAGGTACTGCATGAAGCCCTGCAATATCTCCTTAACATTTACCGCGACTTCAAAAATAGCTTTATCTTTATCCGACATTAAAAGTGTATATATTACATTTATAAATGTACAAAAAGGAATCTGTTCAGGCAAATGAATAGACAGGGACAAATAATTAAAAAGGGATTATTCGGGATAAAGGGACTATTGTTTCTGGCAATGGTTTTGGGTATGATAACCTCCTGTCAGCCTGAGGCATCGCTACCGGACTACCAGCTTGATGAGGATGGAGTACCGGTTGTCTTTGAGGTTTTTGAGATGGAAATACAGGTGGAGGACAACGCCCCTATTATATCCAAGGAAAAAGAGGACTACCTTAACTGCACCGTAACAGTTGACGGTAAGGGCTTTATGGACAACTACCAGGGGACAGCCCGTATCAGGGGCCGTGGTAATTCATCCTGGCTGTGGTACGACAAGAAACCATACCGCATCAAACTGGACGAAAAATCCGGAATCCTTGGCTTAAAGAGCAACAGTGACTGGATCTTGCTGCCAAACTACCGTGATCCGACTGATCTTATGAATGCCTTTGGATTCGAGGTAGCCCATCAGCTCGGACTGCCATACACAAACCACACACGTTTTGTTGAAGTCACCCTGAATGGAGATTTCATTGGTCTGTATCAGCTTACTGAACAGATTGAGCAGGGCAGCAACCGGGTGGATATTGATGACCTTAACGGAGTACTTCTCTGTCTCGATTTGGACGATGGGCCGAGTCTGAGCCCGGATGCAGGTGATAATTTCTGGTCAACCGTGTTTGACATGCCGGTATGCATAAAATATCCTGAAGAACCGACGGCAGACCAACTGTATGCTATCCGCAATGACTTTGCATTACTGGAAGAGGCGATCAATAATTTTGATTACGATGCTGTAGATGCGCTAATGGATATTCAGTCTTTTATTGACTACCTGATATTGCAGGAACTGGTCTATAATGTAGAGATTGACGCTCCCAGAAGCACATTTATACACAAAGACATGGGTGGAAAATATGTGATGGGGCCAGTCTGGGATTTCGATGCAGGATTTGATTTCGACTGGGGTACAATGTATACGGGGCACAACTACTTCAACTCACAGGAACTGGTACTTGGAACCGATCCTGCCACTCACAGAGGCGGGTACCGGATCCCGGATTTCTTTACCCTGTTGTTCAGCAACCAGCAGTTTGTAACAGAATATAAAGCACGGTGGAACGAGGTCAGGGACTTTATCTTTGATGATGCATGGGAGGTGATGGAGGAATACGAACTCTGTCTTCAGGATGCCTTGGCCCGTGATCAACAGCGATGGCCGATTGACAAAAGCTATACCACCGAGATCAACCGCATGGAAGACTGGCTTTCGGAACGGGTTGACCGCCTGACAACTGTCATCAATAATTATCCGGAGGGCCATGTTCCCACAACAAAAACAGACTGCGGAACAATTACCTGCGATGTAACCCTGTCTTATCAATCAGGGTATAGCCAGGCAGTAACCGTAAAGGTTAATGAAACCACTGTACTTTCAATGCTCGGCATCAACACCGGACAACTTTACAGTGAGGATCTTAATATCATCCCCTTAAGAACTGACGGCACGGAAGGATTGAACAACACCAACGGTCTATTCGGCGGCTGGTTCGAAGCCGACAACAATCCCGGGTTCTGGGCAAACGGTCATGTCTATATAGAGATAAGCGACAACCGGACAGACTGGAGCTGTGGATTAAGAGCCGATGAAGGGTACTGTTCCGTGGGTGAAAAACACACTGTGCGCATGCAGTATCAGTATACCCAGGGAACGGAGACCAAGACCCTGACTGTCATAGTGAACTTCACCGTTGCAGAGTAAAAAAAGAGGGAGTCGCTGTGACACCCTCTTTATTTCCGTACAAACTGAGACTCCTTTCGGTATTTATTAATTAATGGTGATGTTGAATTCGAAAGTCGCCGTATAATACTCACCTGTAACAGGTGAATAAACCAGTGCCTGTTTGATTTTATAAACCTCCCCGGCCTTACATCTTGCAGGATGTTGTCCCAGGGAAAAAACAAAGTTTGTTTCATTAAACTCGGAAAAAACCATGTTGGTACCAGTGGTCCCTGAAGCCCATGGGCAGACATCGCCGGCGGCATTAAACCAGTGCCCGTAACCGTTGGCCGTTATCGTTGGTACCAGGGAGCCGTCTTTATTGACCCCGTAGAACTTGATTTTCTTGCTGGAACTCGGCAAACCGATATTCGATGTTATTTCCGTACCGCTCAGCACGAATGCATAGCACAGCTTTACCATGTCAACCGATACCGTTGTTCCGGAATAAGCGGTGGCATCGGCAGGGAAAGACACATTATAGACAAAAGTCGTGTCATGAGGTTGATCATCTTCCGTAAATTCGATTACACCGTAAATATTAGTACCATCGAATTTAACCTTGTATGGCCACTGCTCATCATTCGTTCCATCCTCATCCCAGGCATGCTGCCAGTAAGAAGTCGGCGCACCGCTGACAACAAACCATATATCGGTACAGTTCTCGGGACAGGTAAAACTTGCTGTGCCTGTACTTGCCGAAAACATATCACTGTATACACGTGTCCCGTTGCTCAGCAGCGCCACGTATCCGTATCGCCATCCTGCATAATGGACATTGACTGCATTATAGCCGGAAGCGCCGGCCACACCTTCAAAGTTCGCCGTCATAGCCGTCCCGGCATCCGGAACGTTCAGACGGATGACATTGTAACCGTGGTTCTCGATGCAGTTATCAGGAGATACCTGCCAGTAATCATCTGCCACTTTGTCCAGGGCACAATTGTGAGCACCGATATAGTTTGTTCCGTTTGCACGAATGGCATTCAGATCCCATGTAACCATTCGGCGGGCATAGTCGAACTGCTCATTATTGTAATCTTCAAGTGTAATGCCTGTGATACGCATATAAGCCTGTGCCGGATCCTCAGTCCCGTTAGCGCCTGACTGCTGCCATAACCGGCCGATGAAATCAATGCCATGCTTTTCCGCCCAGTAATAGTGGATGAAATAGCTGGCATAACGCTGCCATTCATGAAATGTGGATCGGTGACAGTTATCAATATACTCGTTGAAGTTGTAAGAGGTAAAAACCTGTTCCGGATAACTCTGATACGACTGCCACTGGGCAGTCTGTTCCCAGAAGGCATTCCCGCCGTTACCGCCAAACCCGTACCGCCAGCCTGAATTGCCACCGTGATCGCAAAATACCTGGTACTGAAAACTGTGACCGATCTCGTGTGCAATGGTTGAACCCACCGGCTGACATGTAGAAGGACTTACCCATAAAGCTCCGATCATATCGTCATAACCGGCACCTGTAGCCAGCCAATCGGTCTGGTATAACAGGAAAATCATCATTTTGTAACTGTCGGTTTTTGAAGCCCCCGGGGTCAGGAATTTCAACGTATTGACATTTATCTCATAGAACTGTTCAGCCTTGGCTAGCAGGTCGTCAATGTTAACCCGGTACGTTGCATTCGGGTAATCAGTCGGGGTGACAATCCCGTATTCATCATAGCCCTTGCCCCAGAAAACAATGAAGTGTTGCGACTGTTTGCTGCGCCCGTAGAACCAGGTGCTTGAACTGCTGTACAGGTCCATGCTCCTCATTTCCAGAGGGACGTAAATCTTGCTCACATCGATGGTGCCCGGATCAATTGTACCTGCAGAGCTCTTCTGGGTGATGCTTATCTCCCTTGTTGTGGCTCCCGATTTGACCGTGACCACGGCAGTACGTTCGGTGGTCAGTGTGCTTTTGGCAACTGTTAGTGTGACCACTGTCAGTTCATCGGCATCTCCGCTTGTAATATCAGCCTCAACCCAATCCTGATTGATGTTTGTGATGCTCCAGCGCTGATCCAATTCGATGCGCGTTGTTACTTCACCACCCTCGCTGCTGATGGATATTTCTGTTTTTGAGATTGTCAGGTCTGCCTCAACAAGCGGATCTTCCTCACAGGCAGTGAAACACAGAGTGCTTAACACTAAACCAGCAATAAAACATAAGCCAAGAAGACTTGGCTTATGTTTTAAATACCACGTTGTTCTTTCAAACATGTGAAATAATTATTGAACAGTCAAAGTAACCTGTACTTCGGCCCGTTTATCTCCGTTGACGAAGGCCAGCCTGCCGTAATAATTACCGGCTGTACATTGGCCAGGCTTTTGACCGACGCCTATTATTTGAGTTCCTTTATAGTATTCCACGTAAATGCTGGCTCCTGCATCTGCATACTGGCATACATTCCCTGCAGCATTGAAAAAGTAGCCAAAGTCGGCTGTTTTTCCTTTTATATACAAAGAATCGGTTTCTTCTTCAACACCATAGAGCACTGCAGCTGACGGTCCGCAACCAATGGCCGCATGGATTGCAGCAGAGTCCAGAGGAAATTCATTACTTACCCAATTGCTTGGTTCAGCAGGAACTGTTTTGGCAAGATTGAGCGTAGCTTCCAGAGTTGTCTCCGGATATTCGACTGTAGACGGAGTGATAGTCATATTCACCACAACATTGTACTGTTTCAGATTGGCCATGTTTACGAATGCCAGCCTGCCAGTGTAAGTCTGTCCAACGACACAACTGTCAGGGTGCTGACCGGTACCTATCATCCTTTCAACAGGCCTGTATTCAACATAAATGGCAATAGCTTCGGCGCCCCATGCGACAACATCTCCTGATCTGTCGAAGAAGCAACCGTTGCTGGCAGTTAAGCCGTCTCCATACAAAGAGGCATCGCTGTTAATACCGTAGATTTTAGCTGCCGTGGGTTTAATCCCGAGGGCATTTAAAATGGCCACGGTGTCAAGGTCAAATGTATAATCAGCCCATCCGGAAGTTGCTTCGGCATCCAGCTCAATCGTCTGGGTACCTACAATGGTTGTCACCGGAGGAGCTTCTTTTGCGCCGACTGTAACATTGAAGAGGAATGCTACCTTAAAGCCATCATAGTTGATAGCTTCCACTATATGATATACATCACCAATCTCCGATTTATCAGGAAAGATCCCGATTGTACAGAGCAGGTCGACATCATTCTGTTTTTCCAGGAACAGCATGGCCGGGTCACCCCAAGTGGTAGCATCCCCGTTGGCATCGAACCAGTGGCCGAAATTATTTGTGCTGGAAGGATTGGGAACTTCATACTTGGTTGAGTAGTTGTAGGCAAACCAGGTGATATCATTACCTGTCTGACACCAGATGCAGAAGATTACCTCTAAAGTACCCAGGCTGCCACAAGCTCTTTCGTGTTAGCAAAATTAAGTGAATCCAGCAGCTTCACAGTATCTGCCGGCAAGACCAGGGATACGGTAATCCCTTCATAACCTTTATTAATAGGAACAGTAACATTCTGCGCGAAAACGATATCGGCAGGGATGATCTTTTTCAGGGAATACTGACGGGCAATCTGTCCAGTTCTTCCTGGGTGTATTCATGCTTGGTACTTTCCTCGGGCTTGCAAGAAACGAGGATCATACCGAAGATGGCAATAAATGCCAGTGCAACAGTAATAATCTTTTTCATACTTCTAGAATTTATGTTATTAATCAGGGTCAATCAATATTATTCATTTAAGCTTTATTGTTCGTAGCCGGGATTCTGTACCAGTTTCATATTGGCATCCAGAAAGTCCTGGTGGATTGGATACAGGTTTTTCTTCAGATCATCTGCCGGAGGATTAGCTGTGGCATCATAGCAGAAACGTGATTTCCCGTTATATATATTGCGGGAGCCGTCCCTCAAACGGAAACGGATCAGGTCCTGGCGACGATGATGTTCTCCGACAAATTCCCAGGCCAGGTCATCCAACAGACCGCCCAGTTCAATATCATCTCCGCCCTCATGTGTGAATACCTGAACATCACTGCCACCTCCGTCAAGCTGTGTTTCACGGTACCCGTAGTCATAGACGCTGCCTCCCTCAAGATCAGCAACAGTGCGTATGGCCTTGGCCGGATTCGTGGGGAATGACCGTTCACGTACCTCAGAGACGAGATCTGCAGCAGTCTGCTTATCCTGGTTCATTCTGAGAAGACATTCGGCTTTGATGAACATGGCATCTGCCAGGCGGTAGAAACAGACATCATTTCCGTAGGTCCCGTCGCGTCCCGACACGATATCCTGTTTCCAGAACCGGGCGCCTTCCATTTTATATGCTCCTGGATTATTGATGCTGTGCACAGTAGTAGTATAGTTAAGCGGACCGTCGCTTGTGTTGATCGCAGTGGCCACCAGTCCATCGGTATTTCCTGCTGCCAAGGTATTCATTGTATTGGTAAATTGTGATAGCAGTCTCGTTCTTTTTGTATGAATACTGCGGACCGAACAGCCAGGTATCTTTCTTGCGCTTGTCATCCGGATCGTAAGTGTCCATAAACTGTGGCACAGCACAACTGCCGTTCCAGGGAGCCGCATTTAGCAGGAACGTGGCGGCGCTGCCCGGATGAAGGCATTTGTTACTCAGATAGCATGCCGATGCGTAGTCTATGTCAAGGGGAATGGCAAATATGATCTCATTGCAACTGCTTCCATCAGCCTTGAACGGATCTTTATAGTTCTGAGCCAGCTGATAATTGCCTAACAGCACTTCATTTACTTCTGCCAGAGCTTTTTCGTACCAGATATTATCGGTGTAGCCCTCTTCCGTATCCCCGTAGAACCAGGCATTGTGATTTCAGATACACTTTTGCCAGGGTCATGCATGCTACATAATAATTCATGCGTCCGTAACCCGAGGTTTTAGGCAGATCTGCTTTTGCAGCTATCAGCTCAGAAACAATGAAGTCGTAAATCACCTTGGGATCTTCCTGTTCAGGCAGGTAACCGGCAGGCAGAACAGTAGAGGTCAGCAGGGGAACATTGCGGAATATATCGAAGAGGACGTAATAATCAAGTGCTCTCATTCCACGGTATTCGGCCACTTTTGCAGGATTGGCCTGAATCGTTATCCAGCTCAAGCAATTTGTTGCAATAGCCGATTGAGACGTATGGATAATACCATGTCTGCCAGAAATGTCCGATATAGGAATTAAATGTATGCTTATGCATCAGTATGTACTGCTCACCCCAGCCCACCCCGATACGCAACGGAGTCATCAACAGATCAGCACTTTCCTCACTCTGGTCGAAAAGACCTTCCCATGCCCAGTATGTATACCGGAAGTTGGTGTAGATATTGCCCGACATACTTTCGATTTCTTCATCCGTGTACTGGATTATTTTTTCATCCAGTGTATCGTATATCTGTTCATCCAGATTGGTACAGGCTCCAAGGAACATCAACAAACCGGATAAACCTGCAACTGATATTATATTTTTCAATTTCATGATTCCTCCCTATTTAAAATTAATACTTGCGCCAACGCTGAACGAGCGGATGGTAGGATATTTATCTCTCGGGTCAACGCCAAGAGACCAGACATCGTTATTGCTGAGCTCAGGGTCCATTCCCTTATACCCGGTCAGGCAGAAAAGGTTTTCACCTGATAAATAAATACGGAAATTATCGATGTTTTTCGTATTTAAGGTGTTAAAGCTATAACCCAGGGTGATGTAATCAATTTTCAGGAAATCGCCCTTCTCAAAGTACCAGCTCACGATAGTTTGCGACTGAGCCGAAGACATAAGCCGTGTTTCTCCTGTGGGCTTTCCGTTCTCATCCACAATCGGCAAAGGTTCTGCAGCCGACTCAAGTCTGTTGTAGGCAATTGAGTTGTTTTCATAAAACATACGCTGCTCGTTGACAATTGTAAAGCCAAGTTGTGAACTCATCTGGATATTCAGGTCGATATTCTTCCAAATGAAGGCGTTGTCCCAACCCAGGTAGAGCGCGGGTATTGCCGAACCCATCCATTGACGGTAAGTGTCATTGGACATGGCGGCATTCCATTCTTGATATTTTCCAGTGGCAGGATTTTCAACCATCCATAGCCCGTTTTCGGACAAACCGGTTGTCTTGAGGGTCCAGTATTTCCCAAAAGAAGAACCGACCTCCACCCTTTGCGTGGGCAATGAAATAGGATCGCCTGCGTAACCCGTATTCGAATAGTCAACCGTTTCATACAAGTCATTGGAAAGGCTCAATAACTTGTTTGTGTTGTGTGAAGCCGTAAGTGTGGTAGTATACTGGAAATCATCTGATTTGACCGGAACAGCCTTTATTAAGAATTCAATACCGCTGTTCTGCATCTCGCCTACGTTGGCGTATGTCTCGGTCATGAGGTTGGGCGGTGAAGGAACATTGTAGTAATAGATCAGGCCGTTGGTCTTCTTGTTGTAGAAATCAATTGATCCGCCGATGCGGTCATTCAGGAAACTATAATCCAGACCGATATTGAACTCACCTGATGTTTCCCAGTGAAGGTTCGGGTTTGGATTATTCAGGACCGACAATGACGGTTTCCAGACACCTTCGCTGTTCAGGAAAAAGCCCCATGAACTGGTACTGTAACCCCAACGGGTAATAGACATGTAGTTTTCTGATGCGATCAGACCCGTAACACCGTAGCCGGTACGCAGCTTCAGACTTGATATCCAGTCCACGTCTTTCAGGAATTCTTCATTACTGAGGGTCCATCCGACAGATACGGCAGGGAAGAGACCCCATTTATAATCCTCTCCGAATTTGGAAGAGCCTTCGTAACGTACACTCGCCAACACATTGTATTTGTCATTAAAGCCGTAAGTGGCCCTGCCGAAAAAGCTGATAAGTTTGCTGTCCTGCTTTGAGCTTCCCATGCCTGCCTTGCCGTCTATCAGGGCAGCGCCGGCGTCCAGATTATTATAAAGATATGCATCGGTTGGAAAGTCATAGTTGGAAGCGTAAAGGCTTTCATACATTTCGTACTGGTAGCTGTATCCGGCCAATGCCGACAAGCGATGCTTGTTGTCGATGTTCTTGTCATACCTGGAGGTCAGTTCAAGCTGATCGAGTTCATCATAGCCGCTGCTCTTGGAAGCATAACCGTTGGTGCCTCCGGTGACGGAGGTATAATAGTCCTTGGTGGTGTACGATTCGGAATTGCCGTTCGAACGGTTGGTTGACAATTTCAGGTTAGTCTGCCATCCCTTGATGGGTTCAAGTGTAATGTTTCCGGTCATCCGGGTCCACTCGCTCTTGTATTCACCAAGTCGTTCATTGATCATCGCAACCGGATTGTAATACTGGAATATGGTAAAGTCTTCGTAGTAACCAAGCTCCGGATCGCCTTCAATATAAATAGGCTCAGTAGGGTTGCGGATGACTGCCTGGCGGTAAATATTGTCAACGCCTCCGCTGCTGGCATTGGTCACGTCGTTCTGATGCAGTCCTTTTATCAGGTTAAAATTCAGCTTCAGCTTGTCATTGAACATCCAGTGACTAAGATCGAACTGCATTTTCAATTCCTGATTGTTTGACTTCTTTATAGTCCCTCTTTCCTGTCGGTACGAGGCATTGGCGGAATAACTTGATTTCTGTGTCCCACCCGATATGCTCAGGTTATGGTTCTGGGTATAACCTAACTGGGAGACCGCGGTAATCCAGTCTGTATCCCAACCCCTGTCGCTCATGGCAGTCATACCTTTACGGATATCGCTGGGGTCCATAAAATCAGCTAGCTTATAGAAATCGGACACCGTACCGTAAGCCGAATAGTTTACTTTTGTTGCTTCCTGACGCTTACCTGAATTGGTTGTGATAAGGACAACACCGCCAGCACCACGCGTGCCGTAGATAGCAGCAGCAGATGCGTCTTTCAGAACGTCAATCGACTCAATATTTTCGGGAGCAACGGTACCCAGTGAACTTTCGATACCATCAACCAGTACAAGGGGTTTATTCTCTCCTAACAGGCTTATGTAACCACGCAGGCGGATTGTCGATTCCGCATTGGGGTCGCCTGAACCTTTAGTGATCGTCAGACCGGCAACCTTGCCCTTGATCATTTCTGCCGCATCCTGAATGTTTCCGGCCAGAAACTCTTCTTTCTTGACGCTGGAAACTGCACTGGTGACATCGGCCTTACGCTGTGTACCGTAACCGATTACCACAATCTCTTCGATCTCTGCGAGAGAAGCTTTCATTGTTGCATTAATAACAGTCCTGTCGCCTACAGGAATTCTTTCAGTTGCCATCCCGACAAAAGATATCAGGAGGACATCCTTGGGTGAGGCACTGATGCTGTAGTGTCCGTCAATGCCTGTTGAAACTCCCCGGGTTGTTCCTTCAATAGCGATAGTCACACCGGGAAGAGCTTCACCATTCTCATCGACAATAGTACCTGAAATGGTCCTTGCCTGCCCGAATACCCCTGCGGGTATAAGGGTAAACAGGAACATGCAGATAAGAAAGTGCATCTTACTGAATAAGTCTGGTTTCATTTTACTGGGTTTGTTAGATTAGAAAGGGTTTTATTTTTTTTGATTCTTGCCAATCATTTTTACCTTTTACTGCCCGTAAACAAAAAACAGGTATCCGCATTCTGTCAATAGGTGTAATTTTTACACTTTAAATTTAATCAAAAAAGCACTGATTTTTGTACTCTTGAACTTTATTTAATGTAAAAATTACACTTTTTTTCCTGCGAATTAAAGGTAACCTAATTTTCTTAAATGAGAAACAATTTTTGTGGTTTTTTGCTAACGTTTGCAGAAAGCATGCGCAGGGTTCTCACTCCACCACTAATTCATGCACTCCTGATGCATAGTCCTTGTTAAGTTTAACCCTTAATTTGATGGCAGTTGCTGAAACAGGTTTAAAATCGACAACATTCCATGCGTCCCTGGCCACTGTCAGCGGAGCGGAAGGTTCAACTTTCTTCCATGAACCGCCTGAGTTGTAGAGTATCTCGTACTCATCAGGTACCCGGCAGCCCCCGAAGGGCCCGTCATCAAACCAGTATACCTTTAGTTTTGAAATCGTCTGTCTCGCTTTGAAATCCAGCTGTATCCATTCCCATGAGTCCTTATTGGGCCACCAATGGTAGTAAGGCCAGGTATGGTCATTTGAATTAGCCGGTTCACACTGGTCAGCAACAGATGAAAGTGCTTTGCCCGGAATACTGCCGCTGATCTTGCTTGTAAAAGCAATTGTCGGTGCGGGCAAAGGCCTGGCGCTGGTCTCCCTGAAAGGGAACCATACCCTCATCTCCCCTCCCCCGCGGTTATTCCATAAATGATAAGGGATCAGGGTAATCTCTTCATAATCACCAAGGGAAATAGTCCCGTCAAGGTTTCTGGTCGCCTGGCGGGCTTTTGATCTGATGACTTCCGTACCGTTCAGCAGGTCCGGCATGAATTCTGCATTGAACTCAGGTTTCTCATCAATGACCAGGTTAAGGACATGCCCCTCAGGGTTATCAGGCCATTCGGCACAGAACATCAGAGGACCACGCTGGACTGCGTACTTATCAATGTCATCCTTGACCCTGCTGTCTGCAGTAACAGTCCTGACAGGCATGGGTAACAGCAGCTCAACCTTATCTCCCTTTTTCCATTTGCGTGTGACGGAGGCGTATCCATCTGTGACGGGGGCATTGTAATCTTCATCGTTTACGCGTATGACATACATTTCTTCATCACTTCCGGCAAATTTATAGAGGTCGCCCGGAAGAGCTTCACTCCGAGCCCAGCCCGGGATACGCAGCCACAGGTTGAACCTGCCCTCTTTCTCCGGAACAACAGTAATCATCACATCTCCGTCCCATGGATAGTCAGTCTCCTGTGTCAGGTTAACATGGTTCTTCCCGAATGTTATATCAGCACTATTCGATGCAAACAGGTTTACATACAGGTCTTTGTCAGTGACAGAATATATATATCCCGGTATAGCCGGAATAAATCTTGCAACATTTGACGGGCAGCAGGCACACCCAAACCACGGTGATCTTTCATGCTGTCCGTTGCGACTCCAGCGGATTCGGGTAGAAAAACCTGTCCCCTGCAAGGTTGACGCCTGACAAAGCTCCATTGTACAGCGTCTTTTCCAGTACATCAAAATACTTCCCCTCACCATGCATCGAAAACATACGGTGGTTGAAGAATATATTACCAATCGATGCGCAGGTTTCGCAGTACGCTGACATATTTGGCAGATTATACGGTTCAGCAAATCCCTCATTGCCCCCGCTTGCGCCAATGCCGCCGGTGATGTACATCTTCCTGTAAACCAGATCCTCCCAGATCTTCGTGATGGCATTGAGATAGGCTTCGTCATTGAGTATGGCAGCTACATCAGCCATTCCTGAGTACATATATGTCGCTCTCACCGAATGCCCCACCGCCTCTGTCTGATCGACCACTTTTTTATGTGACTGCGAGTATTCCTCACCGTCAGGACGAGTTCCGCTAGGGGTATCCAGACCTGGAGTACATCATCATTGATGGAGGCAGCACGGACGAAAGCATTGCGATCATAAAAAGATATGAGCCCTGGCTCGCACACTGGGTAAGCGAGAGAGACAGGGGGCAAAGCCACGCGATAAACAAGGGGCTTGAGCGGGCTACCGGAGTATTTGCCGCCTACCAGAATTCTGACGATATTTACCGGCCGGGCGCACTCCGGACCGTCGCAAGTCATCTGGCCAGCAATTCGACGGATGCGCTCTTCGCAGCGACTGACGTCATAGACGAGCAAAGCCGGGCACGCCTTCCGGTCTGTCCCATCCCGGAACCAAGCATCGACCGGCTCATCAGGTTCTGGTGGGGACCCATCAACATTCTGCCATCCCAGGGGTTCTTCTTTCGTCTCTCGCTCGCGAGATCTCTCGGCTGCTTCAACGAAGCTCTCCGCTACAAGATGGATCTCGACCTGATGTGCCGGATATTGGAATCGGTGCCTCCTGAACGAGTGCGACGTCTGGACGACATCGTTGCGGGTTACCGCGTCTGCGAGGGCACGAAGAGCGGTCTCATGAGCTCTGCCGGGTCAGCGCGCGAGGGCCTCATGATCAGCAAGCGCTATTGGAGCCGTTATTCGACAGCGGAGCAGAAAGAGCTTGCGAAGGAAGCTCGCCACGGGCATGCGTTCATGTGCATGTGTCGCGCTGATCAGGCGTTGCTGGACTCACGGTATTTGAACGCCTGGAGCGAGATCTTGACCGCATGGGCCAACAGGCCCCTCCTCCTGCCGACCCGATGGAGCCTCTCAATGGTCCTGAAGTCCTTAGGGGTCGTGCTTGCGGGCAGAAGGCAGCCCATATGAGAATTGCGCTTGTTTCAACGGGACTGGGCCGTGTGCGCCGCGGATTTGAGTCTTTCACGCCTCCCTTTTTGATGCACTGAAGCGCTACGCCCCCGGTGTCGACGTCAGGCTTTTCCAGGGTGGTCCGTGCGGGGGATCAGACGCCATTCGGGTGCCCAACTTCCACCGTCATGACATGCCCGCCCGATGGCTGGGCTACGAAAAAGGCAATCTGCTTGAAAAGAGGAGCTTTGCCCTGGCTGTCTATCCGCTACTGAGAAAGGGCGGTTTCGAGATTGTCCACTACAACGAGCTGACTATGGGCAGCACCCTTTTTCACCTCAGGCGTCTCTTCGGCGGCACCTACAAACTGCTCTACTGCAACGGCGCACCTTCTCCCCCGTTCATTACCACCACCGGTGCGACTTTGCACAGATGCTGCACGGACCCATGTATGACGAGGCCGTGAGTTTCGGGATGACACGCTCCCGCCTCTTTCTGGTGCCGTACGGTGTTGACGGGCAGCGCTACGCTCCCTGCGAGCCTGCGGCTCGACAGGCCGCCCGCCTGGAGCTGGGTGTGCCGGAGGATGCACGCGTGGTGCTCACAGTCGCCGCCCTGAACCGCTGGCACAAGCGCATCGACTATCTCATACATGAAATAGCCCGCCTCGACAGCAGTGTGTGGCTTGTGGCTGCGGGGCAGAGGACCGATGAAACTGAGGCCCTTGAGCAGGAGGCGGCGCGTCTCCTGCCGGGACGTTTTCGCTTCGTCACATGGCCCCAGGAGAAGACGCACCTGATCTACGGCGCCGCTGATGCGTTTGCGCTCTGTTCTCTGCGGGAAGGCTTCGGGCTCGTTACGGTTGAGGCGATGCTGAGCAATATACCGGTCGTGGTTCACGACAGTCCCGTTTTTCACTGGATAGCAGGCGATTCCGGCGCCCGATACGTAGACATGGCCCAGGCTGGTGAGCTCGCCGAGACCATCACCCGCATGTTCGAGAACGGCCACCGTCCGGGCGCGCGCGCCGAAGCCCTAGAGCGCTTTTCATGGGAGAATCTAACCGCGGCGTATGTCACCATGTACCGGACAATAGCAGACCAAAGGTGTGCCTGATGCATACCCCCGCGCGGCAGATGACCGGTCCTGCCCTATGCGACATTTGCGGCAGCACTGTCGCAGAATCGATGCTTGAAGAGAACGGGTTCTTTCTCGTTCGATGCACCCGGTGCGGCCACTTCTTTGTCCCCTCCCCTCCCGATGATATCCGCTTCTCTTCGATTGTTGAAGAACAGCCTCCTCCGGATATCCACCAAACCCATGAACTGTCGCGCCTCCCTGTTTTCGAGAAGTACGTGCGAGAGGTCAAGGGTTACACAACGGGCGGGTATTGGCTTGACCTTGGCTGCGGCTGCGGAACACTGCTTGGCGTGGCGCAGCGCGAGGGATTCTACCCGCTCGGGATAGAGACAGACCCGCAACGACTGGCATTCTGTCGTGCGAAGGGTCTTACAGTGTACAGCGAATCGGTACCGGAGACATTCCGCCCCGAATCGGTAAATGTCATCTCGCTCATTAATGTCTTCTCACACCTCTCGTCACCGGCAGCGTCATTTCAGGTAATGGCGCGCATCTTGAGACCGGGCGGCGTGATTCTCGTCGCGACTTCAGAGTGCGGCAACACCGTCTACAGGGACGAAGTTGCCAGTTGGCACATCCCGGATCATCTGCATTTTGCGGGGCCGAACACATTCTCCATGCTTGCTTCACGATTGGGACTCGACCTCACGTACATCAGCAAGGATTTGAGCCAGAAGATCATCCTCTCAGAAAAGCTCGCCTACGCGTCAAAAACGCCGCTGCGCCAAATGCTCAAGTTCTTCCTGCGTCACATACCCGGATTGACGAAAGCCGTGGCGCGCCTGACCTGTTTTAAACGCGGCTATACGCATCCGAGGTACGAAGCAGTGCTTATCCTTCGCAAACCTGTGCGCGAGCACATCCTGCAGGGGCACATCCGTGGGTAGCAGTCCGTGCATGCTCGATCCGGTCGTTATACCCCTCGTCCTGGGTCCCAGGATCCTCGATGCAGGTTGCGGTTTTGGAAGATGGGGGGCCCTTCTCACGACAAACTACTGGGAGACGCATCGCGCCAAGCCAGGTATCAGACCATCAATTACAGGCTGTGACGGGTACCTGCCCAACGTGGAACTGGCGAGACAGAGTGGTTTTTACACAGAGGTTATCCACGCCTCCGTTCCCCCTTTGCCTTTCCCGGACAACAGTTTCGAGACTGTGCTTCTGCTTGACGTTATCGAGCACGTCGAGGAAATGAAGGGCATGCAATTGATTGAAGAAGCGAAGCGCGTCGCGTCACAAAGGGTGGTTCTGTCGACTCCAAATTGGCCGGCCTTTCGGGACGGTCATGCCACAATAACCGGGTGGAACGACCTGGAAGCTCATATTCAGCTACTGGGACAGAAAAACTCTGCGCAACCTGGGATTCTGCCTGTATGGAGCCGGATGGCGTCCGGGCGGACGCCACTGGCGCGGACTGTTGCGGCGAGCTGGCCTGCTTTCTTTCTACGATGCGGTAGTCAGACCCACCATTACCGGCCTGAGCAGCCACGCATCCTGTTTCTCAGAGAACGTCGTCGGCATGTGGCAGAAATTAGGGGTTCAGCACGATGCTTCGTAGGAACGGGCTCGTGTTCCTCCTGAAGTGTGTTCCGCAAGAGTGGAAGAGACGGTTATACGCGC